>JAEWIF010000030.1 GCA_023387335.1 Pseudomonadota bacterium
GGCCAAGGCGCCCGCCGCGGCGCCTGCTCCCGCACCGGCCCCGGCACCCGCTCCCGCAGCGGCTGCGGCGGCGGCCGGCGGCGCGACCGCCGACGTCGAATCCGCGGTCAACGCCTGGGCCAAGGCCTGGTCGTCCAAGGACATGCCCGGCTACCTGGGCGCCTACGGCAAGGACTTCGATCCGCCCGGCAACCAGACCCGCAAGGCCTGGGAAGAAGAACGCCGCGACCGCATCGTCGGCAAGTCGCGCATTTCCGTGCGCGTGTCCGACCTGTCGGTGAAGGTGGAGGGCGACAAGGCCACGGCGCGCTTCCGCCAGGCCTACAGCGCCGACAGCCTCAACGTGAACGGCCGCAAGACGCTCGAGCTGCACAAGGTCGAAGGCCGCTGGCTGATCGTCCGCGAGAGCACCGGCGCCTGACCCACGCGCTTCCCGTGCGCCAGCTTCTCGCCGCCCGGCTGTTCGCGGCCTCCCTCTGCGTCGCCCTGGCCTGGCCCGGCCTGGCGCAATCCGCCCCGCACAAGAGCAGGAAGCCGCCTGCCACGCGCCCCGCGCTGCAGGACGGCCAGGCCGAGGCACGCCTGATCGCGATCTACCGCCGCATCGGCGCCGGCCAGATGCGCGAGGCGCTCGCCGACGCCGAGAAACTGGCTCACGACCATCCCAATTTCCAGCTGGCGCAACTCGTCCTGGGCGACCTGCTCGCCGCCCGTTCGCGGCCGGTGCGCGGCCCGGGCGACATCCCCGAGCTGGCCAGGGGCCCCGGCGCCCAGCTGCTGGCCGAGCTGCGCGAGGAATCGCAGCTGCGCATCCGCGCGCTGCGCGAGCGCCCGCCGGCGGGCACCGTGCCCGCGCAGTTCCTGCAGCTGGCGCCCAGCAGCCGCCACGCGATCGCGGTGGACACCTCGCGGGCGCGGCTGTACCTGTTCGAGAACACCGCGTCGGGCCTGAAGCTGCTGGCCGACTACTACATCTCGGTGGGCAAGTCGGGCATCGACAAGGCGGTCGAAGGCGACCTGCGCACGCCGCTGGGCGTCTACTACGTCACCAGCAACCTCGACCCGAAGACGCTCAAGGACTTCTACGGCTCCGGCGCGCTGCCGATCAACTATCCCAACCCGTACGACGCGCGGCGCGGCAAGACCGGCGGCGGCATCTGGCTGCACGGCACGCCGCCCACCCAGTTCTCGCGCGCGCCCAAGGCGACCGACGGTTGCGTGGTGCTCGCCAACCCCGACCTGGAGCGGATCATCCGCACGGTCGAGATCCGCAGCACGCCGGTGGTGATCGCTCCCTCGCTGCAATGGGTGCCGCAGCATCAGCTGCAGGCGGACGCCAAGCCGTTCAGCGACGCGCTCGCGGCCTGGCGCGCGGCACGCACCCACGGCGACGTCGACCGCCTGCTGGCCTTCTACGCGTCCGACTTCTCCAGCAACGGCAAGAGCGTCGCCGACTGGACTCCGCAATTGCGCAACGAGCTGCAGCGCACGCGCGGTCGCGAGGTCCAGCTCAAGGACCTGTCCCTGCTGCGCTGGACCGACTCGGCCGAAACCATGGTGGTAACCTTTGGCGAGGTGCCCGCGGGCGCCCGCACCGGCCCCGTCAAGCGCCAGTACTGGATGCGCACCGGGGGCCAGTGGAAGATCTTTTTCGAAGGAGTGATCGGTTGATCCCATCAGTGACGCGCCGCGCTGCGGCCGCCCTCGTCGTCGGCCTGGCCGCCTGCACCGCCGCCTGGGCGGCGGACGCGCCCAAGGTGAAGTTCAGCACCACCGCCGGTGATTTCGTGGTCGAGGTCTATCCGGACAAGGCGCCCAAGACGGTGGAGAACTTCCTGCAGTACGTGCGCGACAAGCACTACGACGGGACCATCTTCCATCGCGTGATCAACAACTTCATGGTCCAGGGCGGCGGCTACGACGCCAAGTACTCGCAGAAGCCCACGCGCGCGCCGGTCGCGCACGAAGGCCGGCAGGCGCTGGCCAAGGGCGGTCCGAAGAACGTGGTGGGCACGCTCGCGATGGCACGCACCAACGACCCGAACTCGGCCAGCTCGCAGTTCTTCATCAACGTCAAGGACAACGCGTTCCTCGACCCGGTGGTGATCCCGCCCGGCGACCCGGTGCCGAAGTTCGAATACCAGGGCCGCACTTACGAGAACGTCCCGCGCTCGCAGCTCGAAGGCGCGTCGCAGCTGTACGGCTACACCGTGTTCGGCAAGGTGGTCAGCGGCATGGACGTGATCGAGAAGATCAAGGCCATGCCCACCGGCGCGGGCGGGCCGTTCCCGACCGACGTCCCCAAGACCCCGGTGGTGATCCAGTCGGCCACCCTGGTGAAGTAAACACAGGAACAAGGAGAACATTCATGGCCAACCCCAAAGTCGACCTGCACATCGCCGGCTACGGCGTCATCACGCTGGAGCTGGAGCAGGACAAGGCGCCCAAGTCCGTCGAGAACTTCCTCTCGTACGTGAAGAAGGGCCACTACGACGGCACCGTCTTCCACCGCGTGATCAACGGCTTCATGATCCAGGGCGGCGGCTTCGCCCCCGGCATGACCCAGAAGCCGACCGACGCGCCGATCGAGAACGAGGCCAACAACGGCCTGAAGAACAACCAGTACACCGTGGCGATGGCGCGCACCAACGCGCCGCACTCGGCGTCGTCGCAGTTCTTCATCAACGTCGCCGACAACGACTTCCTCAACCACACCGCGCCCAGCCCGCAAGGCTGGGGCTACGCCGTGTTCGGCAAGGTCGTCGCCGGCCAGGACATCGTCGACCGCATCAAGGGCGTGAAGACGGGCCGCAAGGGCTTCCATGACGACGTGCCGCAGCAGGACGTCGTCATCGAGAAGGCCGTCGTCGCCGCCTGAGGCGCGGTGGCGCCGCCCCCGGTCCACGAACTCACGGCCGAGCCCGCCTGGCGCTCGGCCGACCTGATCTCCGACCTGCACCTGCAGGAGAGCGACCCCGCCACCTTCGATGCGTGGCGGCGCTTCCTCGCCGCGTCCGATGCGGACGCGCTTTTCATATTGGGCGACCTGTTCGAGGCCTGGCCGGGCGACGACGTGCTGGACCTCGGCGGCTTCGAAGCGGATTGCGCGCGCGCGCTGCGCGACGCCGCCGCGCGGCGCCCGGTGTTCTTCATGCACGGCAACCGCGATTTCCTCGTCGGCGAGGCCTTCGCGCGCGCCGCCGGCGTGCGGCTGCTGCCGGATCCCACCGTGCTGGTTCTCGGCCAGCATCGCTGGCTGCTCAGCCACGGCGATCCGCTCTGCCTGGGCGACACCGAGTACCTGGCGTTCCGCGCGCAGGTGCGGCAAGCGCAATGGCAGCGCGAGCTGCTGCGCCGACCGCTCGCCGAGCGCCAGGCGCTGGCCCGCTCGATGCGCGCGCAGAGCGAAGACCGCAAGCGCTCCGGCGCGGCCTACGCGGACGCCGATCCCGACGAAGCGCGCGCCTGGCTCGCGGCGGCCAACGCCACGACGCTGGTGCACGGCCACACGCATCGTCCCGCCGACCACGACCTCGGCCCGGGCCTGCGCCGCATCGTCCTGAGCGACTGGGACCTGCAGGCCCGCCCGCCCCGCGCCGAAGCATTGCGCCTGTCGATCGACGGCAGCGCGCGGCGCATCCCGCTCGCCTGATGTTCGGCTGGTGGCGCCGGCGCACCGCGCGCCCCATCCCCGATGCGCTCTGGAACGAGGCGCTGGCCGCCTACCCGTTCCTTGGCGAGCGTTCCACGCAGGACCTCGCGCGCCTTCGCGAACTCGCCGCCCGCTTCCTGGGCGGCAAGGAATTCCACGGCGCCCAGGGCCTGGCGATCACCGACTCGATGGCCGTGGCGATCGCCGCGCAGGCGGTGCTGCCGGTGCTGCACCTCGGCCTCGCCTGGTACGACGACTTCGTCGGCATCGTGGTGCATCCGGACCAGGTCGTCGCGCGCCGCACCTCGCAGGACGAGGCCGGCGTGGTGCACGAATGGGACGAGGTGCTGGCCGGCGAGGCGATGGAGCGCGGGCCGGTCATGCTCAGCTGGCACGACGTGCGGCAGGCCGGCGAGTCGGCCGCGAAGGGCTACAACGTGGTGGTCCACGAGTTCATCCACAAGATCGACATGCGCGACGGCGAGCCCGACGGCTGCCCGCCCATGCCCGCGCGGCAACGCAAGGCCTGGCGCTCCGCGATCCAGGCCGAGCACGAGCGCTTCCGCGAGAAGGTGGTGATCGCCGAGCGCTTCGGCGGCGAGGAGCCGTGGCTGGACCCGTACGGCGCGGAGAACGTCGGCGAGTTCTTCGCCGTGGCCGGCGAGGCCTACTTCGTCAACCGCGCCACTTTCGGCGCTGAGTTCCCCGTGCTGCTGGCGCTGTTCGACGGCTTCTTCCGGCCTGCCGCATAACCGTCGAGCTCATGGCTCGCAAGGACGACTGGCAGGTTCGTCCTCCTTCTTGCACGTATGACTTTGGCCCGCGGAGGGCCCGCGAACTTCAATGGACGCACTCGCTTTTTGAGGAGTGCGCATGGAAAACCGGGACTCGATCGAGCTCGTCACCGAAACCACCGCCCTGCTGTGGCGGCTGGACCTGATGGGCGTGGAAGTGGGTGGGCGCTGGCCCATCCTCGCGGACCGCTGGGATGCCGTCGCCCCGCTGGGCGAACATGCGGCCGACGCGTGGCTGGCCATGATGGCCTACGTGGGCGCGCGAAGGGAGCCGGCCCAGCGCTCGACGCTGATCATGCTCAAGGTGGCCAGCCTGGGCTGGGGCGAGGAAGCCTTCTTCGCCAAGGAATGCGGCATGGCGGCCGCCCAGGCCATCCTCGCCTTCGGCGCGGGCCGCTACTCGGAGACGCTGGACCTGCTGCTGCCCTTGCGGCACTGCGAGCGCCATTTCGGCGAGCAGTGCGGCCATGGCAGCCGGCGCGACCTGATCGAGCACACGCTGATCGAGGCCGCGATCCGGTCGGGGCACGACGACCTGGCCGCGGAGCTCGTCGCCGAGCGCGCGGCGCGCGTCATCCGCGCAGCAGCACCTTCAGCACGTTCTGCAGGCGACGCGCCGCACCGGCCTGATGGCCGGCCGACAGCACACGGGCCGTGTCCTCGCCCCAGGTCTGGGCGGGGGACGGATCGTTGCGCTTCGTGAGCAGCTGAAGCTGCATCCGGCGCCGCGCGTCCAGCTGGTCGGCCGGGGTCGGCACCTCGGCCGCGATCTCCAGGCGCAGCAGCGCATCGCTCGCCTCGCCTGCCGGCGTGGCCTGCAGGGCCTTGACCCAGCTGCCGCGGATCGCCGGCGTCACCGCGCGGCCGAGCTCGCTCTGGCTCGGCACTTGATCGGCGGAACGCTGCTCCCAGGCGGACAGCAGCTGCGTCAGCGCCTCGCCGTGGGCCTGCGCGGCCAGCTTGCGCAACGTTTGCTGCGCATGCTCCAGCGCGTCGCGCTGGGCGCGGAAAGCCACGTCGCCCAGGCGCGGGCCCCGGTCATCGGGCGCACGGTCGCCGAACCGGCCACCGCGGTCGCCTCGATCGCCGCGATCACCGAAGCGGCCGCCGCCGGCACCCGGCGCACCGCGCCGGTCGCCGAACTTGCCGCCGCGTCCGGCGGGCGCCGGCTCGGTCTTCTTCATGCCGGGGCGGTCGTCGCCGCGCATGGCGATGACCGGCTTGGGCGGGGCCTTGGCGGGCGCCGGGGCGGGAGCGGCTTCGGCTTCGGGAGCCGGTGCGCCTTCCTCCGTGGCCGATTCGGACGCCGCCGGTGCGGCGGCCTCGGCCGGAGCGCCGGCCGCTTCCTGCTGCGCGTCGGCCCGCGCCTTCTCGGCCTGCGCCTGGGCCTGGCCCTTGAGCGCCGCGTCCAGCGCCGACATCGCGGCGCGGATCTTGTGGACGTCGCCGCCGGCGTTGGCGGCTTCCAGCGCCTTGGACGCCTCCAGCACGGCGCGGTCGCGCTCGCTCAGCGCCGAGGCGGCGCGCTCGCGGTCCTCGGTCTTGCGCTGGAAGGCGTCGTCGATCGGCTTGCGGAACGCGTCCCACAGCTTCTGCTCGTGCTTGCGGTCCAGCGGCACCGTCTGCGCCTCGGCCTGCCAGCGCTGCTGCAGCGCCTTGACCGCGTCGATGCGCAGCTGCGGCGCGGCGCCCAGCGCCTTGGCCTCGTCGATCATCGCGTGGCGCCGCTCCAGGCTCTGCTTCTGCACGGCCGCCAGCGGCGCCTCGGCCGCCTGCAGCGCCTGCTTCCATTGAGGCTGCAGCTCGGCGAACGCCTTCTCGCTCAGGTGCCCGGCCTCGCGCCAGCGGGTCTCGAACTGGTGGATGACGCGGTTGAAGCCCTTCCAGTCGCCGTTCAGGGCGGTGGTGTTCTGCGCGGCCCAGGCCTGCAGTTCCTCGATCAGCGCCAGCCGCTGCGCGCGGTGGTCCGCGGCCTCGGACTTCATTTTCTCCAGCCAGGCCTCGACCACCTTGTAGGCCTCGTTGCAGGCCTCGTCGAAGCGGCGCCACAGGCCGTGGTTGGGCGGGCCGCCCTGGTCAACCTGCTTCCACTGTTCGCGCAGGGCGCGCAGCTGTTCCTGCATCTTGCGGCCGCCGAATTTCGGCTTGCGCGCGGCGGGCTCGGCGGGAGCGGGTGCCGGAGCCGCGACCGGGGCCGCAGCGGCCTCGCCTTCGGCGGCCGGCTCGGCGGGCGCCGGTGCGGCCACGGGCGCCGGCTCGAACAGCGCTTCGGCCTTGGCTACGAGTTCCTGGCGCAGCTGGTCGGCGCGCCAGCGCTGCCAGCCTTCCAGCTCGCCGGCGGAAGCCAGCACCGCGTGGGCCTGGTTCTCCAGCTTGTCGTCGATCAGCTTGCCGTGTTCCTTGAGCGCGTTGCGCAGCGATGCCGCCGCGCCCGACGTGCCCTTGCCGTGGCCCTCGGCGATCTCCTTTTCCAGCTTGCCGAGGGCGGCCGTGACCGCCTCGGCCGCCTTGGCCTTGATCTCGGGATCGACCTTGGGCTTGGCCGGCTTGGCGGGCGCCTCGACCGGCAGGCCACGGGCGTTGCGCAGTTCGTCGGCCCACACGGGCACAGGGGGCAGCGGCGCGGCCGCGTCGGCGTCGGCCGCGATGGCCTGGGCCAGCGCGAGCTGGAAGGCTTCCCACACCACCTGCAGCTGGGCGCGCGACGCGTCCAGCAGCGGCGGGAAGCGCGCGTCCACGCTGGCCCAGTTGGCGTCGGCCACCAGGGCGTCGGCCTGGGACTGCCACTCGGGCACGTCGGCGCGCAGCGCGTCGGCCGCGGCCTGGGCGTCGCGCCAGGACTTGGTGGACAGCACTTCGATGCGCTGCGCCAGCAGCACGGCGGCCTCGCGCTGGACCTGCACGCGGTGCTGCAGGTCCTCGATGCCCTTGATCCGGTCGCCCAGCTGCGCCTTCAGGCCGGCCAGCGGCTCGCGGCTGAGCGGCGCACCGGCCTTGGCGGCGTCGCGCTGCCAGGCCATGGCGTCGGCGATGTTCAGCCGCGACGGCTCCAGCAGCGCCTGCGCCTTCTGGGCCCATTCGGCGGAGATGGCCTCCTGGCCGCGCGCACGCTTGATCTCGTCGAGCTTCTCGCGCACGGCCCGGGCGGCGCCCTTGTCGCGGGCGCTCAGCTCCCGGTACACCTCCTGCATCTGCTCGGCGCTCGGGTTGGCGGCGAGCCATTCGCGCACGCGCGCGGCCCGTTCGCCCGAGGTGGGCGCCGAGAACGCACCGCCGGTGAGGGCGTCCAGCGCCTGGGTGTCGGAGGATTTGAGACTGGCTTGGGTCACTTGGTCGGTCTGAAAAAAACGCCCTCGCATCGCGGGGGCCGGCGCGTATTCTCGCCGCAATGGCGCAACCGCTGGCCGGCCGCCGTAAATCATCGGACGCGCGGACAAACAGAAAGCCCGGCAGGCGGCCTGAAGCCAGCCTGCCGGGCTTGACGGCGGCGCAAGTCCGACCGTCTGGGCGTACCGCGGGAGATGACTGTCCCGGCGGCACCGGGAGCAAGAGATTGCTCCCAGGAGAGACCGGAACGGGGCGCCGAAGCGCAAACATCCCGGTACAAGGGCCCGATCGCTCGGGTGCCTCCAACTTAGGTAGTCGCCCCCAGGTTTTCAAGCGCCGCTTTTCAATGGCCTGCGCGGCCATGATTTAGCCGGCCGCATTGACAAGCGGGCAGCTTGCTGTCTGGCAAGCCGGCGCTGTCCGAGGATTCCGACGAGAGCGGGCGCTTCCGTCCGACGGACGTACGGCAGAGCCAGGATGTAAATTCGAGCTTCCATTGGCAATAATTTGCATAAAACCTGACAGTTTTATTCTTGACTCGTTATTAAGCCGCCTCCTAGAATCCGCCCCGTTCCCGCTGACCCAGGGAATCCAACCCGACCCGCTGCCGAACCCGGCTAAGTCGAAAGCACGCTGAAGGCCCGGAAAGGGAGCCCGCGGATTTCGATGGCGTACCAATCCAAACGAGGAGCCTGACGGCCCGAAGTGCTCGAGGCGAGCACGCCGGCCCCGGCCCCGCGCGTAGAAAGGAAGTGCTATGACAGCGTCAGGAGAAGTGGTGCGAGGCACCGCCAAGCTGGCCCACGGCCTGCAGACCTTCGGCTCCGACATCGCCGAAGGGTTCTTCGAGATCACCCACAACGGCTTCGCCCTCGTCGGCGTCGCCGTCGTCGTCGCCCTGGCCGCCCTGGTGGCCCGGCCGGACCTGCGCCAGACCGGCGAGGCCCAGCTCATGACCTGGCTGCAGGCGCGCCAGATCGCCGCCCTCGGCCTAGTGCCCGAACTGGACGCGATCGATCGCGCCACGGCCGCCAACCCCAAGGACCTGCCCAAGCAGCAGGCCGCCGTCGCCTATTGGCTGAGCAAGAAGTACCGCGTGGCGCCCGAGCCGCTCAGCGCGCTGGTGACCGAGGCCTACGACATCGGCACGCGCACCAAGCTCGACCCGACGCTGATCCTGGCCGTGATGGCCATCGAATCCGGCTTCAACCCCTTCGCCCAGAGCCCGGTGGGCGCCCAGGGCCTGATGCAGGTGATGACCGGCGTGCACAGCGACAAGTACGAGGTGTTCGGCGGCAAGCTGGCGGCGTTCGATCCGGTCACCAACCTGCGCGTGGGCGTGAAGGTGCTGCAGGAGTGCATCCAGCGCGCCGGCTCGCTGCACGCCGGGCTGAAGTTCTACGTGGGCGCCGCCCACCTGCCCGACGACGGCGGCTATGCCGAGAAGGTCCTGGCCGAGCACGCCCGCCTGCAGCAGGTGGCGTCCGGCCGCCCGGTGCCGGTGCTGACGCCCGCGCCCATCCGCACCGTGGCGCCGCTGCCCGCCGCTCCCATTCCGGCGACCTCCGACCCCGAGAAGGTCGCCTTCTCGGCGTCCAGATACCGCCCCTCGGCTACACTTTCCCCTGTACGCGACTGGCGATAGGCGCGGCGCCCGCGACGGGCAGCCCGCGCTGACGTGGGACACCACTGGGAAGCGTGCCACCGGAACCGGTGATCAGCCGTTCGCCTGGGCAGCCCTTGTGCATCACAGGGACCACACGTCTGGAAGGACTGCCGCATGTACCACCGCAACATCCTCATCGAGCAAACCGACCCCGAACTCTGGGCCGCCATCGTCGCGGAGAACCGCCGCCAGGAAGAGCACATCGAGCTGATCGCGAGCGAGAACTACGCCTCGCCCGCCGTGATGGCCGCCCAGGGCACCCAGCTGACCAACAAGTACGCCGAGGGCTATCCCGGCAAGCGCTACTACGGCGGCTGCGAGAACGTGGACGTGGCCGAGCAGCTGGCCATCGACCGCGTCAAGCAGCTGTTCGGCGCCGACGCCGCCAACGTGCAGCCGCACTCCGGCGCCCAGGCCAACGAGGCCGTGTTCCTGGCCTTCCTCAAGCCCGGCGACACCATCATGGGCATGAGCCTGGCCGAAGGCGGCCACCTCACCCACGGCATGGCGCTGAACATGAGCGGCAAGTGGTTCAACGTGGTCAGCTACGGGCTGAACGCGAAGGAAGAGATCGACTACGAGGCGATGGAGCGCAAGGCGCGCGAGAGCCGTCCCAAGCTCATCATCGCGGGCGCCTCGGCCTACGCCCTGCGCATCGACTTCGAGCGCTTCGCCCGCATCGCGAAGGAAGTCGGCGCGATCTTCATGGTGGACATGGCGCACTACGCCGGCCTGGTCGCCGCGGGCGTCTACCCGAACCCGGTGCCGCATGCCGACGTGGTGACCTCCACCACCCACAAGAGCCTGCGCGGCCCGCGCGGCGGCATCATCCTGATGAAGTCGCAGCACGAGAAGGCGATCAACAGCGCCATCTTCCCGGGCCTGCAGGGCGGTCCGCTGATGCACGTCATCGCCGCCAAGGCGGTGGCCTTCAAGGAGGCCATGTCGCCCGAGTTCAAGGCCTACCAGGAGCAGGTGGCGAAGAACGCCCGCGTGGTCGCCGAGACGCTGGTGGAGCGAGGCCTTCGCATCGTCAGCGGCCGCACCGAGAGCCACGTGATGCTGGTCGACCTGCGCGCCAAGGGCATCACCGGCAAGGAAGCCGAGGCGGTGCTGGGCCAGGCCCACATGACGATCAACAAGAACGCGATCCCGAACGATCCCGAGAAGCCCATGGTCACCAGCGGCGTGCGCATCGGCACGCCGGCCATGACCACGCGGGGCTTCAAGGAGGAAGAGGCGCGCCAGACCGCCCACCTGATCGCCGACGTGCTGGACAACCCGCGCGACGAGAACAACATCGCCGCGGTGCGCGAGAAGGTGAACGCGCTGACGCGGCGCTTCCCCGTCTACAAGTAAGGCCGCACGATGAAATGCCCCTTCTGCGGCAACGCCGACACCCAGGTGGTGGAGACGCGCGTGTCCGAGGAAGGGGACTTCATCCGCCGGCGCCGCCAGTGCGCCCACTGCGAGAAGCGCTTCACCACCTACGAGCGGCCCGAGGTCAGCTTCCCGGCGGTGGTCAAGAAGGACGGCCGCCGCATCGAGTACGAGCGCGCCAAGCTGCTCGCGTCGCTGAACCTGGCGCTGCGCAAGCGCCCCGTGAGCACCGAGCAGATCGACGGCGCCGTCGAGCGCATCGAGGAGAAGCTGCTGAACCTGGGCGTGCGCGAGGTGCCCAGCAACCGCATCGGCGAACTGGTGATGCGCGAGCTCAAGAAGCTGGACAAGGTGGCCTACGTCCGCTTCGCCAGCGTCTACCGCAGCTTCGAGGACATCGACGAGTTCAAGACGCTGGTGGATGAAGTGCGGCGCTGAGCCGCCCTCTCCTCACTCGCAATCGGCCGTCGGCGCCTTGCCCAGGCGGGCCCGCCCGGTGGCGCTCAGGATCACCTGCCGGCCGTTCACGTTCCCTGGCTTGTTCCGGCACGCGGTGAGCGTGCCGGCCTGGAACGCGCCGCCCACCGTGCGCGGCGCGCCCAGCGCGGAGAACGAGATGTAGCGCGCGACCTTCAGGTTGCCGCTGAAATGGATGCCGGCCCCCACTGCTTCGGCCTTCTGGATCACGGTTTCGCCGGCATCGAGGTCGGCGTTGTTGTTGGCGTCGTGGAAGGTGATCCAGCCCTGCTCCCAGCCGCCGTCGTCGGCGCAGGCCACGCCGTCCGCGGACTTGCACAGGACCACGGGCGCATTGCGCTTGATGGCTTCGCTGCGCGCCAGGCCCAGCGTGGAGAACATGGTCATCACGGCGCGATCGAGGTGGCGCGATTCGATGGCCCGCCGGAACGATGGGATGCCGATGGCCAGCACGATCGCGGCGATGGCCACGGTGGCCGTCAACTCCACCAGGGTGAGGCCGCTGGAGCGGGACGGATGCGGAAGGACGGGCGGTGCGGGCACCGCCGGAAATTAGTGGCGCGTCAGCCCCCCGGCATCCGGCAATGAGAGGAGTGTCAGGACGCCGTGCAGCTGGCCACCGGCTCCTTGCCGTACGTCAGCCGGCCGGTGGCGAACACCTCGATCTGGCGGGCGTTGCCGCCCGCGGTCTGGCACAGGTTGAACAGGCCGAACTGCGCCGTGTCCGAAGCCTTCTCGCGCGCCGCGCCCGTGCTGGTGTACGAAACGTAGTTGCCCACGTTGCCGTCCCCCTTGAGGATGAACGAGCCGCTCAGCGCCGAAACCTTCTGCAGGACGGTTTCGCCGGCGTCGACCGAGGCGGAGTCGTTGGAGTCGATGAAGACGATCCAGCCCTGCTGCCAATTGCCGGAAGTGGTGCACGAGGCCTGGTCGGCCGACTTGCAGACCACCACGCGCGACTTGCGGTTGATGGCTTCGTTGCGCGCCATCATCAGGCTGGTCTGCAGCGCGCTGATGTGCGACTTCAGCCGGTTGTTGGCGAGCAGCTCGCGAAACGAAGGCGCCGCCAGCCCTGCGAGCACGGCGACGATGGTGATCGTCACCATGAGCTCGATCAGGGTGAAGCCGCGGTGGAGGCGTGCCCGGGTCATTGCTGCTTGAACCAGTAGGTGCGGTGACGGCGCGTGTCGTATTTGGCGCCGCCCGGCTTGAAGCAGCGCGTACCCACGCAGACCACGTCGCGGCGCTTGCCGTCGATCATCACCGGCGAGTACACCGCCGAGGGCAGGTAGCCGCCGCCGGCCACTACGGCGCTGCGGTCCTTCGCATCGACCACGCCGTCGCCGTTGGTGTCCTGCACCGCGCCGGCCGTCCTGAAGTCCAGCTGGTACAGGCGCGCCTCGCCGAGGTTGCCGCAGGTCTGGCCGTCGGTCGAAGGCGTCGGCTTGTTGGTGCCGAAGATCAGGGTGCCGAACACGGTGATGGGGTTGCTCACCAGCTTCTCGCCCGCGCCGAAACTCAGGTACCAGCCATGCGTGCCCGTCGGCAGGCTGGAGTTCTGGTACGCGTTGGACGTTACGTCCGTCAGGTCCGAATGCGTGCAGGTGGTCTTGGTGGTCGTGCTGCCGCAGAACAGGCCGCCGGCGAGGCCGACGAAGGGGTCCTGCAGCATGTAGAAGCGATCCACCACCGTGGTTTCGAACGGATGCTCGCGGTCGCCGGAGCCGACCAGCACGGCGTCGAAGGTCTTGCCGAGCACCACGTCCACCTTGTTCAGGAATTTGCGGGCGTCGGCGCCGGTGCCGCCGAGCGAGGCGATCTTGTAGGACGCCCAGTTGTCCATGCTGGCGTCGTCGATGTCCAGGCGCCAGACATTGCCCTTGGTGTCCGGCGCGTAGATGCGGTCCACCTTGCCGTCGGTGTTGCGGTCCAGGAAGGTCAGGTCGGCCGGGATCGCGCCCATGCCGGTCGGCGCGATGCGCTTGAGGAACTTGCCGTCCACGGCATCCAGCACGTAGATGCCCTGGCCCATGGTGTTGGCCACCGCCGGCTGCGGATCCTCGCCCACCGGGTCGTAGCCGCCGCCGAAGATCACCACCGGATTGGAGCTGGCCTTGATGGTCGCGGGCCGGATGGTGGACCAGGTCTGGCCCAGGTTGGCGAACGGCTTGGTGCCGTCGGTGTGGAGCGTGTTCTCGTCCACCTTCCACATGAACTTGGGGTTCTCGGGATCGCTCACGTCGAGCGCGTAGATCAGGCGGCCGCCGCGGCGCATGCCGATGTACAGGTAGACCTTGTCGCCGTCCGCCGCCACCAGCTTGCCGTCGCCGTTGGCGTCGTACTGGTACACCGATACCGCGCCGTCCGCGAAGTAGGGCTTGGGGGCCGCGGGCTCGATCACGTCGTCGTTGTCGCGCAGGCGCTTGAGGCGGCCGAAGAACTCGGGGAACACCATGCCCCATTTCTCCCAGCCGTCGGCGTCGTCCTGGCCGCCCTTGACGGCGCGGAAGATTCCGTCGTTGGAGCCGTAGTACACCACCACGTCGCGGTCGCCCGCCGTCCGGTTGTAGTTCACCACCGCCGGCCGCGAGTGCAGCAGGTCGCCGTGGATGTAGGCCCGGCTGTCGGTGGCCAGGGTGTCCTTGTTCTCGTCTTCCTTGTTGTCGGCGCCGCGCACCCAATCGATCAGCGCCGTCCGGGCCGCGTCGTCGGCCACGTTCAGGTTGGCGATGGTGGGTCCCGCCGCGTTGTTGTTGGATGTCGCGAAATTGACCGTGGACAACGCGGCCCCCTTCACGCAGTTGCCGTTGCACGTGTACAGCTTGCGGTTGCCGCGCTTGGTGGCATCGGAGAGGTCGGCCCGCATGCGCTGGGCGGCGCCGCCCTTCTCGACGATGGCGCCGTCCGGTGCGTCGTTGGCCCCGGCGGTGGTGAACTTCCAGTAGTCGGAGTTCTGGGTCCAGAAGCTGGTGATGTCCGGCAGCAGGAAGCCCTTGGTCGTGTCCTCGACGGGCTTCTTGTTGCGGTCCACCAGGACCGGGTCGCTGTTGGCGTTCAGGCCGATCTGGTACTGCTTCAGGTTGCCCGGCCAGCGCGGGCGGGCGTTCGCGTCAGGACGGAACTGGCCCATGTACACCTGGTTCAGGAAGGTACCCCGGACGTTCACGCTGACGGGCAGCGTCACCGCGGCGAACACCGAGTTCACGGGCTGCATCTTGCGCAGAGCGGCCACGATCGCGTTCAGCACCGCCTGGCCGTTCTCGCCCAGCGCGTACTGGCCGCCGCCTGCCAGCGCGGCGCTCTGCAGCAGGGCGCGCGAACTCTCGTTGGGCGCCGTCTTGAAATTGTTGTCCGCCGGGTTCTGGATGGCGATGGTGTAGGTGGTCGCCACCTGGTCGCCGGCGAGCGCCGTCGAGAGGTCCGCCCGGTTCAGCAGGCGGGCGTACTCGTCCATCCAGTTCGACTGGTAGTTGCTGGGGTTGAACTTGATGGGGTCGCTGGTCAGCACGCCACCGAGCCCGGTCAGCAGCGGAAGGGCGTCCTTGTCCTCCTGCGAAGCGGGGGCGCCGTTGCCGATGAAGATGATGTAGTTGGGCTGGCAGACATCCCCGATCGGACTGCGGTACTTCGAGGTCGAGCCGTCCTTCGCTTCCGTGTCATAGGGGGCTTTCGAGTCGAAACCCGCGCGAGCCGTCTTGGCCCCGAAGTACAAATACGCCTCGTGCATCGCGAGCGCGTACTCGGCGTTGTTGGCGCTGGGGATCCCGCCCTTGATCGCGTCCCAGAGCTTGGTCCGGTTCGCATCGACGTTCATGGGCCGGATGTGGGAGCGCACATAGCTCCCCGAGCCGGCGCCGGACGGGTTCATGAGCATCAACCCGATGTTGATGTTCTTGACCATCGCATCCACTTCCGCGCGCGTGTGGCAGTCCTCCGGCACCCGGGGCTTGGTCGCGTCCGTCGGCACGGTGCAGGTCGGGAAGTACGGCGAGGTCAGCGGCTGGGTCAGGATGTTCAGCACATCCTTGATCACGTCCAGCTTGCTGCTGCCCGAGCCGTTGGGCAGCGGCGTGATGCTGCTGTTGTTGTTGGCGGCGTTGTCGACGATCAGCAGCAGGTTCGGCCGGGCCGCGTCGGTCAGCGGGTTCTTCAGGAACAGGTCGACGTCCTCGGCGCGCGCGGTCGATGTGGCCAGCAGCAGCGAGAGGCCGGCCAGGGCCAGGCCTGGACCGAGATTGCGGCGAACGTGCTTCTTCATGTTGTTCTCTCCTCCGTTCATCACGGGCACGGATTCGGATCCGACTGCATGACGATGCGCACGCCCTGGTTCACCACCACGCGCGAGCCCGTGCTGGCGCCGGTGGCCGTGGCCGCGATGTTCCAGTGGGTCTCGACGTAGCCCGAGTTCGAGCCGGGCGGCAGGTTCTGGATGTAGATGTTGGGATTCGAGTCCGGGCTGGTGTTGGCCTCGATCGCCACGCTGCGGATGCACTCGGGCGGGGCCACCGACACCGCGACGTCGTATTCGTCCTTGGCCAGGTCGGTGGCGGCCGGCGCCAGGAAGATGGCGTCGTTGCTGATCACGCGTTCGATCGCGCGCTCGGCCGAGGCCTCGGCTTCGGCCTGCGACTGCATGTTGCCGACCGCCTTGAGGTTGTTGTTGCTCATGCGGAACGCGATCGTCACCGAGAGCATCAGCAGCGTCAGGAACACGATGCCCATGATCAGGGTGGCGCCGCGCTGGCGGCGCTGCGGCGAGGAACGGAGCTTTCTCATGGCGTTTCCCGGCGCGACGAGGGATTGACCACCCGCACGGTGGTGGAGAAGACGTGGCGCTTGTAGCCGTCGTTGGCCTTGGCGATGGCCAGCGGGCCCAGCTGGTAGTCCTTGTCGTCGGTGTGGCCGGCCGTGGGTTCCAGGTTGCGGGCCAGCACGTGCAGCTTGACCGACACCACGTTGGCCAGCGCCGCGAGGTCGCAGGAAGGCGCGCAGGTGACGTACTCGTCGGCGTTGCCGTCGCCCGGGTTGGTGGCGCTGATCGGCAGGCCGTTGGAGCCCTTGTTGTCCACGCCCAGTTCGACCTTGAAGGCCTGGATGCCGTCGACCATCGGCTCGGGCGCGCCGAACGCGCCGTTGACCATGCGCACCCGCATCAGGGTCGGCACGCCGGTGGCGCTGTTGGCCACGTAGTAGAGGTTGACCAGCATCTTGCGCCGACCGGCCTCGGTGGCGCAGTTCTTCAGGCGGATCTTGGTCGGACGGGCATCGAGCGTGGCCTTGGACTCCAGCAGCCAGGCGGGCTCCGGCGGCGCGTCGGTCCGGCAGGCCGACACCTGGATGTGCGGGCCGGTGTCCGCGCCGCCGTCGCAGTTGGCACCGGCGATGCAGGTGCTGGCGTGGCGCACGACCAGCACGTCGCTCTGCGCCAGCACGTTGGCCAGGCCGGCGCCGCAGCCGGCCAGCGTGCTGCCGTCGGCGTAGGCGTGGACCGGGATGCCCACCAGGTTGGTCTTGTAGGCCTCGAGTTGGGCGGCGTCGGTCGGCCAGGCCGCCAGGGCCAGGCAGGGGTCGGGCACCGCCGTGGGTTCGATGGTGTCCAGCGGGCCCCAGAAGCCGCCCAGGGCCACGTCGTCCTGCAGCAGCTGCATGGCGAAGCGGCCGTTCTCGATCAGCAGGTTGGTCTTGGTCATCTCGTTGTTGTTGCGAGTGACGTTGCCGTACAGGGCCACCAGCGCGGTGAGGACCACCAGGCCGAGGGCGATCGCCACCATCAGCTCGACCAGCGTGAGGCCGCGGGAGCGGCGCAGGGCAAGGTGCCTGGGTGTCATTTCAGGTTCGCGATCCGGATGACGGTGGAAACGACCCGGCGGCACAGGTCGCCCTGGCAGGGCGTGCCGGCGGCGCCGTTGTAGAGGTTGGCGCCGCAAGCCTCGGTGGGCGCGGCGATCGGGGTCAGGCCCTGCCATGCCACGGACACGCGGACCGTCAGGTCGCCCGACGCGCCCACGCCCAGGTCCTCGACGCAGCCGCGGCCGCCGATCATGGCGCCCACGCTGGCGCCGGACGCCTTCTCGCCGGCGCCCTGCAGGTTCAGGCACCACTGGCGCACGTCCTGAAGCACGCGCGGCGAGGCGGCGGTGGCGGCCGGGCAATCCATGCCCGCGCCGACCGGCGCGGCCACCGTGGCGTTCTCCGGATAGTTGGCCACCTGCAGCCGGTTGGCTTCGATGCGGCCGCGCAGGTCGTCCAGCAGCAGCAGGGCCTGCGTGCGCTGGTACGACTCCATCTCGGTGGACTGCAGCTTGGCCTGCAGCCCCACCATGCCCAGCAGGCCGAAGGCGATGATCACCAGCGTGACCAGGACCTCGATCATCGAGGTCCCGCGGACGGCGCGCCGCCGCGCCGACGCGACGCGGGCGATCACCACTTGCCGGCCGGCGTCTTCACGCCGTCGCTGGTGAGGCCCAGGTCGCCGTCCTTGGCCTGGGGGCCGATCGCCTGGAAGGTGATGGTGAACGAAGGCACGGTGGCCGTGCCCACGGCCACCGACGGGGTGTACCGGCTTGTCAGGTCCGTGGGCAGCCTGTAGCCGGCGGCGGTCAGGTCGGCGTAGGGCACGAAGGTCCGCTTGGCGATCAGGAACTGCTGCTGCCGGTTGGCGATGTCCATCATCTCGGACTGGGCGGCGCGGCGAGCCGACTTGCGCACGTGATCCTGGTACGACGGGTACGCCACGGCGGCCAGGATCCCCACGATCGCGACCGTGATCATCAGTTCGATCAGGGTGAAACCCCTGCTGCCCTTGGCCTTCATGCCCCCGCTCCTTGCGTCCCGCGCTATTCGACGGGCTGAACCATAGCGAGCCCATCCGATCGCGCCACCCGCATTCCGACGACCGGTCACGTCCGGTTACCGAGTGGCGGACAATCGACGCATGTCCCCACTCGACCCGATGCAGCAGGCGCTGGCCCTCGCGGAACGCGCCATAGGCCTGTCCGAACCCAACCCGCGCGTGGGCTGCGTGCTGGTGGCGCCGGACGGGACCGTCATCGGCCAGGGCCACACCCAGCAGGCCGGCGGGCCGCACGCGGAGATCTCGGCGCTGCGCGGCGCCCAGGCGGCCGGCCGCGACGTGCGCGGCGCCACCGCCTTCGTGACGCTGGAGCCCTGCTGCCACCATGGCCGCACCGGCCCCTGCTGCGAGGCGCTGGTCGAGGCCGGCATCGCCCGCGTGGTGGCTTCCTGCGAGGACCCGAACCCGCGAGTCGCCGGCCAGGGCTTCGCGCGCCTTCGCGCCGCCGGCGTCGAGGTGCAGGTCGGCCCCGGCGCGGCCCAGTCGCGCGAGCTGAACCTGGGCTTCTTCAGCCGGATGCTGCGCGGCACGCCCTGGGTGCGGCTCAAGGTCGCCGCCTCGCTGGACGGCCGCACCGCGCTGGAGAACGGCACCAGCCAATGGATCACCGCCGAGGGCGCGCGCGCCGACGGCCACGCCTGGCGGGCCCGCGCGGGCGCCCTGCTCACCGGCATCGGCACGGTGCTGGAGGACGACCCGCGCCTGGACGTCCGCCTGGCGCCCACCCTCCGCCAGCCGCCGCTGGTGCTGGTGGACAGCCGGCTCGAGGTGCCGCCGGCGGCTCGCCTCTTCGTCCCGGGCCGCCCGCACTGGATCTACACCGCCCAGCCGCGCTCGCCCCGGTGGAAGGAGCTGGAGGACCGCGGCGCCGAAGTCGTCGCCCTCCCCAGCCCGGGCGGCAAGGTGGACCTGGCAGCCCTGCTGCGCGACCTGGCGGCCCGCGAGGTCAACGAGCTGCACGTGGAAGCCGGCCACAAGCTCAATGGCTCGCTGGTGCGCGAGGGCCTGGTGGACGAATTCCTGGTCTACCTGGCGCCCAAGCTGATCGGTCTGGGCCAGCCCATGGCCAGCTTCGGCCCGCTGACGGGGCTGGACCAGGCCCTGTCCCTGCGCTTCGTCTCCAGCGAAACGGTGGGCCCGGACCTGCGCCTGGTGGCCCGCGTCAGCGGCCGCGACACCTTCTGAAGCGCCTCTCGGCCGGGTGCCTCTTCGATCCCTGCGAAAATGCGGGGATGTTCACCGGAATCATCACCGGCGTGGGGCGCATCGCCGCCGTCCACGACCTCGGCGGCAGCCGGCAGCACGGCAAGCGAGTCACCGTCGAGGCACCCGCCGGCTACCTGGAGGACGTGGGGCTGGGCGACAGCATCGCCCTCAACGGCGCCTGCATGACCGTCACGACGCTAGCCCCCGCCGACCGCCGTTTCACCGTCGACGTCTCCGCCGAATCGCTGGACAAGACCAGCGGGCTGGCCGACGTCGGCCCCGTCAACCTCGAGAAGGCGCTGCGCGCGCACGACCGCCTGGGGGGCCACATCGTGGCCGGCCACGTGGACGGCGTGGGCACCGTCAGCCATTTCGCGGCCGTGGGCGAGAGCCACGAGCTGCGCATCCAGGCGCCCGCGCCGCTGGCGAAGTACCTGGCCTACAAGGGCTCGGTCACCGTCAACGGCGTGAGCCTGACCGTCAATTCGGTGCGCGACGCCGCCGACCACTGCGAACTGAGCATCAACCTGATCCCGCACACCGTGCAGAACACCGCCCTCCACGCCCTGAAGCCCGGCACCCGGGTCAACCTCGAGATCGACCTGATCGCGCGCTACGTGGAGCGCATGCTGGGCGCCTCCGCGACGAAGGTGGCCGCATGAAGCACGAATCGGGAACCGGCATCGCCCCGGTCGAGGAGATCGTGGCCGAGATGAAGGCCGGCCGCATCGTGATCCTGGTCGACGAGGAGGACCGCGAGAACGAGGGCGACCTGGTGCTGGCGGCCGAGCACGTCACGCCCGAGGCGATCAACTTCATGGCCCGGTTCGGCCGCGGACTGATCTGCCTGACGCTCACCCGCGAACGCTGCGAGCGCCTGCGCCTGCCGCCGATGGTGGCGCGCAACGGCACCAAGATGGGGACGGCTTTCACCGTGTCGATCGAGGCGGCGCAAGGCGTCACCACCGGCATCTCCGCCGCCGACCGCGCCCGCACCGTGCAGGCCGCCGTCGCGCGCGAGGCCCGCGCCGAGGACCTGGTCCAGCCCGGCCACATCTTCCCGCTGCAGGCGGTGGACGGCGGCGTGCTGATGCGCGCCGGCCATACCGAGGCCGGCTGCGACCTCGCCGCCATGGCGGGCCTGACGCCCGCGGCCGTCATCTGCGAGATCATGAAGGACGACGGCACCATGGCCCGCCTGCCGGACCTGCAGCTGTTCGCCCGCGAACACGGCCTGAAGATCGGCACCATCGCCGACCTCATCGAATACCGCAGCCGCAACGAGACGCTGGTCGAGAAGGTGGGTTCGCGCCCGCTGCAGACCGCGTGGGGCCGCTTCGCCGCCCACGCCTGGCAGGACAAGCCCAGCGAGGACCTGCACCTGGCGCTGGTGATGGGCGAGTGGTCGCCCGACGAGGCGGTGTGCGTGCGCGTGCACGAGCCGCTGTCGGTGCTGGACGCGCTGGAGACCGGCCGCTCCATGCACTCGTGGAGCCTGGACGCCAGCCTGGAACACATCGCCCGCGAGGGCAAGGGCGTGGCCGTGCTGCTCAACTGCGGCGAATCGGCCGGGCAGCTGCTGGCCCAGTTCCAGGGCACCGCGCGCGCGGCGCAGGCGCCCGAGCGCGGCCGCATGGACCTGCGCACCTACGGCATCGGCGCGCAGATCCTGCGCGAATGCGGGGTGCAGCGCATGACGCTGATGGGCGCGCCGCGGCGGCTGCCCAGCATGGCCGGCTACGGACTCGAGATCGTGGGGCACCTCGCCCCCCCGCAACACTAGGAACAAGAGAACTACATGTTTGGCGCAGAAAAGGGCCAGGCCGAGGGTCTGCAGGGCAAGGGCCTGCGCATCGGCATCGTGCAGGCCCGCTTCAATGAAAGCATCACCAACGCCCTGGCCCAGGCCTGCCGGGGCGAACTGGTCCGCCTGGGCGTGGACGCCGAGGACATCGACCAGGTGTTCGTGCCGGGTGCGCTGGAGATCCCGCTGGCGCTGCAGGCGCTGGCCGGCAAGCGCCGCTACCACGCCCTCGTGGCGCTGGGCTGCGTGATCCGCGGCGAGACCTACCACTTCGAGCTGGTGGCCAACGAATCGGCCGCGGGCGTCACCCGCGTGTCGCTGGACCACAAGCTGCCCGTAGCCAACGTCATCCTCACCACCGAGAACCTCGAGCAGGCCGTCGCGCGCCAGACCGAGAAGGGCGTGGACGCCGCGCGCGTCGTGGTCGAGATGGCCAACCTGCTGGCGAAGGTGTGATGGACGAAGACCGCAAGCTCCCCGCCAACGCACCGGGCCGCACCGCCACCGGCGCGCGCAAGGCCTCGGCCAAGTCGTCCCGCACCCGCGCGCGCGAGTTCGCGCTGCAGGCGCTCTACCAGCACCTGGTGGGCCGCAACGAGGCGCAGGCCATCGACCACTTCACGCGCGACCTGTCGGGCTTCCACAAGGCCGACTCGGTGCACTACGACGCGCTGCTGCACGGCTGCATCGAGCACGCCGAGGCACTCGACGCGCTGATCGTGCCGCTGCTGGACCGCAAGCTCCAGGAGATCTCGCCGATCGAGCACGCCGTCATGTGGATCGGCGTCTACGAATTCCAGAACGCCCCCGACGTGCCCTGGCGCGTGGTCATCAACGAGTGCGTGGAACTCGCCAAGGAGTTCGGCGGCACCGACGGCCACAAGTACGTGAACGCGGTGTTGAGCGGCCTGGCGCCCCAGCTTCGCGCCGCCGAAGTCGAGGCCGACCGCGCCGCCGGCAAGGCCCGCCCATGACGCTGAAGATCGCCCGGCGCGCCGAACGAATCGAGCCCTTCTACGTGATGGAAGTGGCCAAGGCCGCCCAGCAACTGGCGCGCGACGTGGCGCGCAGCGACCGGCCGATGCTGTTCCTGAACATCGGCGAGCCGGACTTCACCGCGCCGCCGCTGGTGCGCGAGGCGGCCGAACGCGCCCTGCGCGCGGGCCATACGCAGTACACCCACGCCACCGGCCTGGAGCGGCTGCGCGAGAAGATCAGCGGCTGGTACCGAGATCGCTTCGGCCTCGAGGTGACGGCTTCGCGCATCGTGGTCACGGCCGGCGCGTCGGCCGCGCTGCAGCTGGCCTGCCTGGCGCTGATCGACGCCGGCGACGAGATCCTGATGCCGGACCCCAGCTACCCGTGCAACCGGCATTTCGTCAGCGCCGCCGACGGCACCGCGGTGCTGGTGCCGGCCGGCGCGGCCGAGCGCTTCCAGCTCTCGGCGGCGACCGTGGAGGCGAACTGGAACGAGCGCACGCGCGGCGTGCTGCTGGCCTCGCCGTCCAATCCCACCGGCACCTCCATCGATCCCGCGGAACTGCGCCGCATCCACGACGTCGTGCGCGCGCGCGGCGGCGTGACGATCGTGGACGAGATCTACCTGGGGCTGAGCTACGAGGACCGCTTCGGCCACTCGGCGCTGGCGCTGGACGACCAGGTCGTCAGCATCAACAGCTTCTCCAAGTACTTCAACATGACCGGCTGGCGCCTGGGCTGGATCGTGGCGCCGCAGGAGCTGGTGCCGGTGCTCGAGCGCCTGGCGCAGAACCTGTTCATCTGCCCCAGCACGGTGGCGCAATACGCCGCCCTCGCCTGCTTCGAGCCGGAGAGCATCGCCGAGTACGAGCGGCGCCGCGCGCAGTTCAAGGCGCGCCGCGACTGGTTCATCCCCGCGCTCAACGACCTCGGCCTGACCGTGCCGGTGACGCCGGACGGCGCGTTCTACGCGTGGGCCGACTGCTCCACCTGGTGCGAAGCGCTGGGCCTGCCCGGCAGCTGGGAATTCGCATTCGAGGCGATGAAGCGCGCCCATGTGGCGGTGACGCCCGGGCGCGACTTCGGCAGCGCGGAGACGAAGCGCTTCGTGCGCTTTTCCACCGCGAGCAGCATGGACCATCTGCAGGAGGCGGTGCAACGCCTCAAGGAGATGGCGCCCTGATGGCGTTCGTCCATCCCGTCCGCGTCTACTGGGAAGATACCGATGCCGGGGGCATCGTCTTCTATGCCAACTACCTGAAATTCTTTGAGCGCGCGCGCACCGAATGGCTGCGGTCGCTGGGCGTCGAACAGAGCCGGCTGCGCGAGCGCACCGGCGGCATGTTCATCGTGTCCGCGACCTCGGTGCGCTACCTGCAGCCGGCCCGGCTGGACGATGAACTCCGGGTCACGGCCGAGCTCCAGGAGTCGGGTCGCGCCTCGCTGACGATCTCGCAGCAAGCTCGACAACACCCCGCCGGCACCGTGCTGGCCGAGGGCCTCATCCGCATCGGCTGGGTCGATGCGGCCACGCTCCGGCCTGCCAGAATCCCCCAAGTCATCCTTGAGGCTTTGAACAAGACATGAACCAGGACCTTTCCATCCTCCAACTGGTGCTGGGCGCCAGCTGGGTGGTGCAACTCGTGATGGCGCTCCTCGTCGCCGTCTCGGTGGCCAGCTGGGCCGCCATCTTCGGCAAGCTGTTCTCGCTGAAGCGGGTGAAGTCGCTCAACGAGGACTTCGAGCGCGAATTCTGGTCGGGCACCAGCCTGAACGAGCTATTCGCCAGTGCCGCGCAGAACGCCAAGAATGCCGGGCCGATGGAACGCATCTTCGCCAGCGGCATGCGCGAATTCCAGAAGCTGCGCGAGCGCCGCATCCAGGACCCCGGCACGGTGCTCGATGGCGCCCGCCGCGCCATGCGCGCCAGCTACCAGCGCGAGGTCGACGCGGTCGAATCGCACCTGTCGTTCCTGGCCTCGGTGGGCTCGGTGTCGCCGTACGTGGGCCTGTTCGGCACCGTGTGGGGCATCATGCACGCCTTCACCGGCCTGGCCAGCCTGCAGCAGGTGACGCTCGCCACCGTGGCGCCCGGCATCGCCGAAGCGCTGGTGGCCACCGCCATCGGCCTGTTCGCCGCCATCCCCGCGGTGGTGGCCTACAACCGCTTCGCCCGCGACATCGACCGCGTGGCCATCCGCCTGGAGACCTTCATCGAGGAGTTCTCCAACATCCTGCAGCGCAACCTCGGGGCGCATCCGACCGCAGCCGCGTCGGGGCACTCGCAGTTCTGACATGCCGGCCGTCGCATCCCGCGGCCGGGGCCGCCGCACCATCAACGAGATCAACATGGTGCCGTTCATCGACGTGATGCTGGTGCTGCTGATCATCTTCATGGTCACCGCGCCGCTGATCACGCCGAGCCTGATCGACCTGCCCACGGTCGGCAAGGCCAAGCGCTCGCCCGACCGCAAGCTCGAAGTCGTGATCGGCAAGGACGAGAAGCTGGTGCTCAAGTCCGGCGACGAGTCGCGCAATCTCTCCATCGCCGAACTGGCCGCGTCCGTGGTCGCCGCGCAGGCCGGCCAGCCGCCCGATTCGGTGGCCGTCGTCATCAGCGCCGACCGCAGCGTCAAGTACGAGTCGGTGGTGATGGTGATGGACACGCTGCAGCGCGCCGGCGTGCAGCGCGTCGGCCTTTCGGTGCAACTGTCCCGTTGAGGAACGATGCGAGCCGCTGAACGTCCCGAATTCATGCCGCCCTCCGAGGGCGGACTGGCGCGCTCCTTCGGCATGGCGTTGCTGGCGCACGCGGTGCTGGTGCTCGCGCTCAGCTGGGGCGTGAAATGGAAGCGCGACGAGCCCACCGTCACGGCCGAGGCCGAGCTGTGGGCCAACACGCCGCAGCAGGCCGCGCCCAAGCCGATCGAAGCGCCTCCGCCCGCCCCGCCGCCGCCCGCGCCTGCTCCGCCGCCTCCGCAACCCACCCAGGCCCAGCGCGACGCCGACATCGCGTTGCAGAAGGAACGCGAGGAGCGCGAGGAAAAGGAGAAGGCCCGCCGCGACGAGGCCGAGCGCCAGAAGCAGTTGGCCGAGAAGCGCCGCGAGCAGGAAAAGCAGGAAGCCGCGCGCAAGGCGGAGGAGGCGCGCAAGGAGCAGGCCCGCCGCGCCGAGGAAAAGAAGAAGGAAGAACAGGCGAAGCTGCGCAAGCAGCAGCAGCAGGAGGAACAGGACAAGAAGCGCATGGCCGAGCTGCGCGAGGAGAACATGAAGCGCATGCAGGGCCTGGCCGGCGCCACCGGCCCGCGCGAATCCACCGGCACCGCGATGCGCTCGTCAGGCCCGAGCGCCAGCTACGCGGGACGGCTCGCGGCGCACTTCCAGCGCCACGTCGTGTACCCCGGCGGCGTGGACACCATCGTGGGCAATCCGCAGGCGGTGGTGCAGGTGCGCGTGTCGCCGACCGGCGAGATCATGAGCGCGAAGCTGTCCAAGTCCAGCGGCAACCCCTCCTGGGACGAAGCCGCGGTCCGCGCCATCGAGCGCAGCGAACGCATCCCGCCCGACGTGGACGGGCGCTACGTGAACGACTTCCTGGTGGAAATGCGGCCGAAGCGCTGATCGAGCCCATCCACGTTCGCCGCGAGCCGTTCCTGAGACGCCGCGATGAGAATCGGCCGGGTACGCCGGCCGATTCAGTTCAGTCACAGTGCTGCCTTGCGTGCCACAAGGCGGTGTCTCAGTCGGCCTCGCGCCAGACAAGCACGCGGTCGTTGCCCTGATCGTTCACGATCAGATCGCGGCCATGAAAGCGGGCGCCCCTCGGGGAGTTGAGCGTCTTCGCGCCAGGCGAGCTGCCGGCACGGCCTGTCTGATCGACGTCGTTCGGCGCTCTGTGGGTGAAATCGCTCTGCCCGACCACGTATCGCGCGGGCAGGCCGTTGGCGGCGGGTAGCTCACTCCAGATGAGAACCCGGTTGTTGCCCTGGTCCGTCACCGCGAGCTCGCCGGCAGCACTGACGTCCACGGAGATCGGTTTGGACAGCGTGGCTGCCGTCGGAGAGTCGAAGTCACCGCCATTTGCATCAAAAAGCTCGAACGACTGCTGCCCGACGACGAAGTCGGCGGCCTGACCGCTGACCACAGCGGTAATGTTGCTCCAGATCAGCACCCGGTGATTGCCTCTGTCGGCAACGACCAGCCGGGTTCCGTCCGACCACACAGCACTTGGGTCGGACAACGTTCGCTGACTGGGTTTGTCGTCGCGGTTGCCGTCGCCGTCGTCGTCATTCTTGGCGCAATGGATCATGTCCTGCTGACCCAGAACAAACTTGGCAGGACCGACCGGGCCGCGGTCGACGGGAAGTTGATCCCAGATCAGGACCCGGTTGTTGCCCGAGTCGGACACGAAAAGCCAACCGTTCGGAGTCAAGTAAGCCGAATTTGGACCGAACAGCGACGAGTCGTCGCAGGCGGCGCCTTCACCCGCGGTGGCATAAGGCGTCGTGTCAGCCGTGGGCACCGGGTCATAGATGAGTACATTCACTTGGTCGACCACAACCAACTTTCCGTTCTGGACGGAGACGTCGAACGAAGGGGATGGAATGCTGAGCATGAAGTCCGCGCTTGGCCCATTCTGAGCGTCATAGCGCCGGAAAACGTAGACATCACCCCCCGCGGCGACGAAGAGCCGGCCATCGGCGGTGAGAGCTGGGGAGCCGTTCGGGGCACGAAGTGGAGTTGCCGGGCCACCCGGCGAGTCGATTCCGTCGAATCCCGACTGCCCGAGGACGATCGAAGCCGCCCCGAAAGGCTTCGACCAACCGCGATCGGAAGCAGGCGCCGGCGCAGGCGGCTCCATGGCGACATCGCCACCTCCACCGCCACACGCGGCTATCACCGCCATCAACACCGCGACCCCGCAAAGCCGCGCTCGCACGTTCGATCGAATTCTCATGAATGCTCCTTGGTTGGGACGAATGCGATCCCGAAGGGGCCCGCGGGCGACATGCTCAAGCGGCAGTCATGCCCAACCAAGGAATGCAGTCATGCGTCGACGCTCTGGAAGCGTCGCGACTCACTATCGCGGGCCTTTAGGCTGGCACGCGACAGCGCTTCGTATTGAATTGATTAGGCGAAGTCGCCTTCGGGGGAATGACGGAGCCTAGATCAGTCGTAGACGATCTGCGCCAGCCCCTGGTCGGCCTGCGCCATCCAGCTGGCCAGCGCCGCGTCGCTCGGATAGAAACGCGCGGCTTCGCCCAGCTGCAGTTCCGCCACCGCCTGCTCGCGGCGCACCGCCAGCCGCACCGGCAGGCCGCGCACCAGTTCGCCCTGCTCCGTCTGCTCGCGTCGCGCGGGGAACTCCCGCACCAGGCGCTGCACGTCCGGCGCCTTGCCGTTCACGGCCACGCGCAGGAACTTGCCGAAGCGGCAGCGCGCCGTCGCCAGGTCCCAGGCGTTCTGGATCGACAGCCGGAAGCCGCCCGAGAAACGGTCCGGCTGCAGCCGCGCCTGCACGATCACCAGCTCGTCGTCCTTGAGCAGGTTGCGGTGCGTGTTGATGACGTTCTCGTCGGCGGTCGCCTCGATCGTGGCGGACTTGTCGTCCAGCTTGAACAGAGCGAGCTTGCCGCGCTGGCCGTTGATGACGCGAAAGTCCGAGATGATGCCGGCCAGCAGCTGCGGCTCGCGGCTGTCGATCAGGTCGTCGATGGCCGTGCGGGCGAAGCGCCGGACCTCGGCCGACACCTCGTCGAACAGGTGGCCGGAAAGGTAGAAGCCGACCGCCGTCTTCTCGTGCGTGAGCTGCTCCTTCACGCGCCAGGGCAGCGCGTCCACCAGCGGCGGCTCGGCCGTGCTGGCCGCGTGCGAATCGCCCATGTCGAACAGGCCGCCCTGGTTGGCGTTGGCCTCGGTGGTGCTGGCGAACTCGAAGGCGCGGTCGATGGAGGCCACCAGCTCCGCGCGGTTGCGATGGATGGCGTCGAACGCGCCGGCCTTGATCAGCGCCTCCACCGTGCGCTTGTTGATGCGGGCACGGTCCACCCGCACGCAGAAGTCGTACAGGCTCTTGAAGGGACCGCCCTCCTCGCGCGCCCGCACGATGGCCTCGATGGCCTGCTGGCCGGTGCCCTTGACGGCGCCCAGCCCGTAGCGGATGACCTTGTCGGAGATCGGCTCGAAGCGGTAGGCGCCTCGATTGACGTCGGGCGGCTCGAACGTCAGCCCGAAGTTCTTCATCGCGTCCTCGAACAACACCTTCAGCTTGTCGGTGTTGTCCATTTCGACGGTCATGTTCGCGCAGAAGAACTCGGCCGTGTAGTGCACCTTCAGCCAGCCCGTGTGGTAGGCCAGCAGGGAGTAGGCGGCGGCGTGCGACTTGTTGAAGCCGTAGCCCGCGAACTTCTCCATCAGGTCGAAGATCTCGTCGGCCTTCTCCTGCGAGATGCCGTTCTTGGCCGCGCCGGTCCGGAAGGTCTCGCGGTGCTGGACCATCTCCTCGAGCTTCTTCTTGCCCATCGCGCGGCGCAGCAGGTCGGCGCCGCCGAGCGAGTAGCCGCCCAGGATCTGCGCGGTCTGCATCACCTGCTCCTGGTAGACCATGATCCCGTAGGTCTCGGAGAGCATGTCGGCCACCAGCGGATGGGGGTACTCCACCTCCTCGCGCCCGTGCTTGCGCGCCACGAAGCTGGGGATCAGGTCCATCGGGCCCGGGCGGTACAGCGCGTTCAGCGCGATCAGGTCTTCCAGGCGCGTGGGCCGCGCGTCGCGCAGCATGCCCTGCATGCCGCGCGATTCGAACTGGAACACCGCCTCGGTCTTGCCGTCGGCGAACAGCCGGTAGGTGGCCGCGTCGTTGAGCGGGATGTTCTCGAACGCGAAGTCCTCCCGGCCCTTGTGGCGCTTGCGGATGAATTCGCGCGCGATCTCCAGGATGGTGAGCGTGGCCAGGCCCAGGAAGTCGAACTTCACCAGGCCGGCCGCCTCCACGTCGTCCTTGTCGTACTGGCTCACCGCCGAATCGCTGCCCGGCTGCTGGTACAGCGGCGTGAAGTCGGTCAGCTTGCCGGGGGCGATCAGCACGCCGCCGGCGTGCATGCCGATGTTGCGGGTCATGCCCTCGAGCGCCTGCGCGAAGTGCAGCAGCGTCTTGACCTCGTCCTCCTTCTCCAGGCGCTCGGCGAGGATCGGCTCGACCTTGATCGCCTCGGCGATGGTGATGTGCTGGCCCGGCTTGTTGGGGATCAGCTTGCTGATGCCGTCGCAGAACGTGTAGCTCATGTCCAGCACGCGGCCGACGTCGCGGATGGCCGCGCGCGCGGCCATGGTGCCGAAGGTGGCGATCTGGCTGACGGCGTCGCGGCCGTACTTGTCCTTGACGTACTCGATGACCCGGTCGCGGTTGCTCTGGCAGAAGTCGATGTCGAAGTCGGGCATCGACACCCGCTCCGGGTTCAGGAAACGCTCGAACAGCAGGTTGTATTGAAGCGGGTCGAGGTCGGTGATCTTGAGCGCGTAGGCCACCAGCGAACCGGCGCCCGAGCCGCGGCCCGGCCCCACCGGGCAGCCGTTGTTCTTGGCCCAGTTGATGAAGTCGCCCACGATCAGGAAGTAGCCCGGGAACCCCATCTTCAGGATGGTGTTGATCTCGAACTCCAGCCGCTGCACGTAGCGCGGCTTCTCCTTCTCGCGCTGGGCCGCGTCGGGGTACAGGTGCGCCAGGCGCTCGTCCAGGCCCTCGTGCGAAGCGAGGCGGAAGTAGTCCTCGATCGGCATGCCGTTGGGCGTGGGGAAGTTCGGCAGGCGCGGCTTGCCCAGCTCCAGCACCAGGTTGCAGCGCCGCGCGATCTCGGCGGTGTTCGCGATGGCCGAGGGCACGTCGGCGAACAGCTGTTCCATCTGGGCCGCGCTCTTGAAGTACTGCTCCTGGGTGAACTTGCGCACGCGGCGCTGGTTGGCCAGGATCTCGCCTTCGGAGATGCACACGCGCGCCTCGTGCGCCTCGTAGTCGTCCTTCGTGGTGAACTGCACCGGGTGCGTGGCCACCACCGGCAGCTTGAGGTTCGCGGCCAGCTGCACCGCGGCGGCCACATGGGTCTCGTCGTCGGGGCGGCCGGAGCGCTGGATCTCCACGTAGAAGCGGTGCGGGAACAGCGAGGCCAGCTCCAGCGCCACCTGGCTGGCGCGCGAGGCGTCGCCCTGCACCAGCGCCTGGCCCACCGGGCCGGCCTGCGCGCCCGACAGCACGATCAGGCCCTCGCCCAGCTCGCGCAGCCATTCCAGCTTGCACACGGCCTGGGCGCGCACCACGTTGCGGGTCCAGGCGCGCGCCAGCACCTCGCACAGGTTCAGGTAGCCGGCGCGGTTCTGCACCAGCACCACGATGCGCGAGAGCGCGCCCTCGTCCTTGCCCAGGCCCTGCAGCATCAGCTCGGCGCCGATGACGGGCTTGACGCCCGCGCCGCGCGCGGCCTTGTAGAACTTGATCGCGCCGAACAGGTTGTTCAGGTCGGTGATGCCCAGCGCGGGCTGGCCGTCGGCCGCCGCCGCCTTCACGACGTCGTCGATTCGGTTGGTGCCGTCGACGACGGAGAACTCGGAGTGCAGGCGCAGGTGGACGAACATGGGTTCGATTGTAGGAAACGCGCCTCCCTAGAATCGCCCGGTGCCCCAAGTCCTGAACATCTCCGGCTACCAGTTCACGCCCGTGGCCGATCCGCCCGCCCTGCGTGACGTGCTTCACGCGGCCGCCGAGGCCGGCGCGCTGCGCGGCACCGTGCTGCTGGCGCACGAGGGCGTGAACCTGTTCCTCGCCGGCTCCGAAGCCGGCATCGACGCTTTCCTATCGGTGCTGCGCGCCCAGCCGGGGCTGGCCGGCTTCGAGGCCAAGCGCAGCTGGTCGCACGAGCCGCCGTTCCGCCGGCTGCGGGTCAAGGTCAAGCGCGAGATCATCCGCATGAACCAGCCGGCGATCGCGCCGCAGGACGGCAGGGCACCGGCGCTGGACGCGCGCACGCTGCGCCGCTGGCTGGACCAGGGCCATGACGATCACGACCGTCCCGTCGTCACGCTCGACACGCGCAACGCGTTCGAGGTCGACCACGGCAGCTTCGAAGGCGCGGTCGACTGGCGCCTTTCGAAGTTCAGCGACTTCCCCGCCACGCTGCAGGCGCGCAAGGGCGAACTCGAAGGCAAGGCCGTGGTGAGCTTCTGCACCGGCGGCATCCGCTGCGAGAAGGCCGCGCTGTACATGCGCGAGGCCGGGCTGGACGCCGTCTGGCAGCTGGAGGGCGGCATCCTCAAGTACTTCGAGGAAGCCGGCGGCGCGCACTTCCGCGGCGACTGCTTCGTGTTCGACGAGCGCATCGCGCTAGATGCCTCGCTGGCCGTGGCCGGCGGCGACTGATCGACGGGCGCTGGCACAGCGCCACCCCGACACAGCCCCATCCTCGGGGTTACAAGCGCGGGCCCGCATCGGCCCGTGCGCGCACCAGAATGGATTCCCGAGACAGCGGGAGGCAGCCATGGACAGCTCCAATTGGCGCAAGCTCGGCTTGTGCGCGGCGCTGGCGCTCAGCGCGTGCGGCGGTGGTGGTGGCGGTTCGGGCGACGTCGTCGCCCTGGGCGGCTCGGGAAGCGGTGACACGACGGCCGCGACCGGCGGCGTCCCCGTCGAGACGCCGCCGCCCAGCGCGTCCGGCCCCAATCAGCCCCAACACACCGCCCCCGAGGCCAAGCTGGCCACCTGGACCGTCGCCTTCCAGCAGGAAGACGCCCAGGCCGTCCGCCAGGGCCTCAGCCGCAACGGCCTGCTGGCCTTCACCGCCACCACCGACCAGGGCCTGCGCGCGCGCCTGTTCGACGGCCAGGCCGTGCACGAGCTGGTGGACCCGAAAGCGGCCAGCGCCACCGCCGTCAACGATTCCGGCGTGGTGGCCGGCCAGTTCGAGAACGCGGGCAACAGGGAGCTTTTCCGCTGGCGGGCCCTGACCGACACGACCACCAACGACCTGGTCGGCACGCAGCCGGACACCACCACGACGGGACAGGCGATCAACGCGAACGGCGTCATCGCCGGCAACATCAGCGACCGGCGCAACTTCCCTGGAGCGGCCATGCGCTGGGCGCCCGGCACGTTCCGGGAGGTGCTGGCCGAGCTCGACACGTCGCCGGCGACCAACTCGAACGGGCTGTTCATCAACACGGCCGGGGCCATCGCCGGCGTTTCGGACACGGCCGACCGCCATGTCCACGCGGCGTTCTGGCGCGCGGGCGGGGCCGACGTGCGGGACATCGGCACCTTCGGCGGCGCGAATTCTTCGCCGGCGGACCTGAACGACGCCGGACAGGTGGTCGGGCAGGCCGACGACGCGAACGGCCACCCGCGCGCCTTCCTCTGGACCGAATCCGGTGGCCTGCGCGACCTCGGCACGCTCGGCGGTTCGACCGCCACGGCCAACGCGCTCAATGCCTCGGGCTCGGTGGTGGGCACCGCCGACACGCCGGACGGCGCGACCGAGGCCTTCCTCTGGCGCGACGGCACCATGCGCTCGCTGGGCACGCTGGGTGGCCGCTCGTCCGCCGCCTCGGCGATCAACGCCTCCGGGCTGGTGGTCGGCAATTCCGACACCGGGAACGGCGTGCCGCACGCGTTCGCGTGGAGCGCGGAGATGGGGATGGTCGACCTGAACGACCGGTTGTCAGGCCAGGCGCCCGGCGTGCTGCAGACCGTGCTGGGCGTGGCCGACAACGGAACGGTGCTCGCCATCGCCGAGGGCGGCACGCTGGTGCTGCTGCGGCTGTCGGACGAGCAGCACCGCCACTGAAACGAAGGCTCAGTCGCGCAGCACGTGCAGCACGTACGAGTTGAACTCGCGCGCGTAGAGCACCGCCGACACCACGGCCGCCGCGATGGCCAGCGCCAGCGGCGAGAAGAACCAGGCCAGCGCGGCGAACGAGAAGTAGTAGGCGCGGATGCCGTCGTTGAAGGTTTCCGCCGCCATGCCCACCAGCTTGCCCGCTCGGCCGGCCACCTCTTCGCGGTCGAACCGGCCCTGCTCGAACGCCTCCGGCGACGGCATCGAGCCCAGCACCAGCGCCGCGAAGGTGTACTGGCGCATCGACCAGGTGAAGCGGAAGAAGGCGAACACGAAGATCGCCATCAGCACCAGCACCTTGAGCTCGAACACCAGCATGGTGGTGCGCGCGGCGAACGGGATCTCGCGCACGAACTCGGCGGCCTTGTCTGTGGTGCCGAGGAGGGCCAGCAGGCCGCCGATGATGATCAGCGTGGCCGACGCGAAGAACGAGGGGCTGGACGAGAGGCTCTGCACGATGATGCCGTCGAGCACGCGCGGGTCGCGCCCGGTCGCCTGGATCATCCAGCGCGTGCGCCAGCGGTTGGTGGTGGCCAGCAGGGTGACGCCGGTCGCGCTGGCGCGCCGCGAGTACCACGCGTAGCCCACCCAGACGGCAATAGACCAGGCCAGGGCCAGCCAGTCGGCGAGCGTGAGGATCGCGAGCATCTGCATGCCGCGATCATAGGAGCGCCGGCGCTCAGGACATCGGCTCGGGCGGAGTGAAGCGCGTGGCCGGCAGCGGGATGAAATCGCTCTCGCCCGGCACCATCGCGAACCGCTGCGCGGCCCAGTCGTCGCTGGCCTGCATGATGCGCTCCTTGCGGCTGGAGACGAAGTTCCAGTACATGTAGCGCGGGCCGACGCTCTCGCCGCCCACCACCACCAGCCGCGCGGGACCCGCGGCTTCGATGCGCGCGACGCGGCCGGGCTCCAGCACCTGCATGTGGTGCGGCGGCATGGGCTGGCCGTCCAGGCGAAGTTCGCCCTCGATCGGATAGAGCGCCAGCTCCGGCGCGAGCGGCGGCAGGTCCAGCACGCCGCCGGGCAGCGCGAGGTCGAGGTAGAGCGTCGGCGAAGCCGGCCGCACCGGTGAGCGGACGCCCAGCGCTTCACCCACCATGAGACGGGCACGCGCGCCGCCGAGCGACACCTCCGGGATGTCCGCGGCGGCCACGTGCTGGAACGAGGGCTCGACCTCCTCCATCGCCTCGGGCAATGCCACCCACAGCTGCAGGCCGTGGTTGACGTAGGGCGACCGCCGCATCGATTCGGGTTTGCGCTCCGAATGCACGATGCCGCTCCCCGAGGTCATCCAGTTCACCGCGCCGGGCTCGACCCGCTGCTCGGTGCCCAGGCTGTCGCGATGCATCATCGCGCCCTCGAACAGGTAGGTGACGGTCGCGAGGCCGATGTGCGGATGCGGACGCACGTCGTGGTTGTCCCCGGGCTGTTCGGTCACCGGACCGAAGTGGTCGAAGAACACGAACGGCCCGACGCTGCGCCGGCGCGCGGCCGGCAGCAGGCGGCGCACCTTGAAGCCGCCGCCGAGGTCCTTCTCGTGCGAAGTGAGCTGCTGTGCGACGGCCATGGTGCGATCCTTTCCGGTTGGCTTACTTGCGGGCCCAGCGCGAAGCCGCCTGGGCGACGCGCTTGCCGAACTCGCGGGCGAACCTGAGGTCGCCTTCGAACATCTCGCCCGGCGAAGCGTCCGACGGCGACACCGAGGCGGCGCCGCTCCAGATGCCCAGCCAGTTCAGGTCGTCGCGGGTCGACGCCTTGGCGTTGGCCGGCATCATGCCCGTTCCCACCCACACGCCGCCGTGCTGCATCGCCAGCGTCATGAAGTAGTTCAGCGTGGCGGTCTTGTCGCCGATGGTGCTGGCGCTGTTGGTGAAGCCGGCGAACAGCTTGTCCTTCCAGGCCGAGCTGAACCACGGCTTGGACGAGGCGTCGGCGAACTTCTTGAACTGCCAGCTCGGGCCGCCCATGTAGGTCGGCGAGCCGAACACGATGGCGTCCGCCTGCCCCAGCTGCTCCCACGCGCCTTCGGGCAGGTTGCCGTCGGCGTCGATGGCGATCAGCACGGCGTCGGCGCCCTCGGCCACGGCTTGCGCCTGGCGTTGGGTGTGGCCGTAGCCGGAGTGGTAGACGACTGCGATGTTGGCCATGTCTTCTTTACTTTCCTTGGTTTCGGGAATCTTGGGGACGAGAGGGACTACCCGGGCGCCGCGCGCCCGGTGTGTTCAGGGAATGGGTGGGAAGCCGGGATCAGTCGCGCTTGCGGCCGTCCATGCTCCAGCCGCCGGGGCCGAACGCGTGGACGAACAGCAGGCCGCCGACGACGGCGATGTTCTTCCAGAAGGCCTGCGACTGCATCATCTTCTGCGCGTCGGGCACGGCCCAGAAGTTGTGGAAGATGGGCGTGATCACGGCCACGAAGATGGCCAGGCCCAGCGCGGCCCAGCGGGCCTGCCAGCCGATCAGCAGCAGGATGCCCAGGCCCAGTTCGATGGCGATGGCCAGCGCGGCGGCCACCTCGGGCAGCGGCACGCCCTTGGACGCGATGTAGCCGGTGACGCCCGCGAAGCCGGCGATCTTGCCCCAGCCCGCCGGGATGAACAGCCAGGCCAGCAGGACGCGGCCCAGCAGGGTCACGGCGTCCTGCGCGCCCGTGGTGCGGCCGACCGTCGAGGCCCCGTAGGTGTTGGAAGTGGCTGTGTTCATCGGTATCTCCATTCGAATGTGTGTAGAGAAAAGGTTGGAAAAAGGTGAGACCTTCGGGTTCCCCGTCGTACGGCTCAGGGCTCCAGGTCGAACACCAGCACCTCGGCGCCGCGCCCCTTGCGCAGCCGGACCGTGGTCTCGTCGTCGAGCAGGGCCGCGTCGCCACCCTTGAGCTCGCGGCCGTTGACCTCGAGCTCGCCGCGCACCAGGTGCACGTAGCCCTTGCGGCCGCTGGCCAGTTGCAGGTCGGCAGCTTCCTCGCCGTCGAACAGGCCCGCGTACAGCCGGGCATCCGCGTGGATCTTCACCGAGCCTTCGGCCGAATCGGGCGAAGCGACCAGGCGCAGGCGGCCGCGCTTGTCGGCTTCCTCGAAGGTCTTCTGCTCGTAGCTGGGCGGGATGCCGCGCTGGTTGGGCTCGATCCAGATCTGCAGGAAGTGCGTGGTCTGCTCGGGCGCATGGTTGAACTCGCTGTGCTGCACGCCGGTGCCGGCGCTCATCCGCTGCACGTCGCCGGGCGGGATGCCCTTGACGTTGCCCATGCTGTCCTTGTGCGCCAGGTTGCCCTGCAGCACGTAGCTGATGATCTCCATGTCGCGGTGCCCGTGGGTGCCGAAGCCGGTGCCGGCGGCGATCCGGTCCTCGTTGATCACGCGCAGGTTACCCCAGCCCATGTGCTCCGGATCGTAGTAGTTGGCGAACGAGAAGCTGTGGTACGAGTCGAGCCAGCCGTGGTCGGCATGGCCGCGTTCCTGGGACTTGCGAAGCGTCAGCATGGTCGGGCTCCTTGGGTTTCGTCTGCGATGAAGCCAATGTAGGTGCCGGGCATGCGGTCGGGCAGCAGCGGGCTTTGATGGCATCATTCAAAAAAATTGAACGAAGCCATGCCCACCCACCGCGAAGTCCTGACGCCCGACGCCCTGGCCCTGCTGCAGACGGTCGCCCAGGCCGGCAGCTTCGCGGGCGCCGCGCGCGAGCTCGGCCTGGTGCCCAGCGCCGTCACCTACCGCGTGCGCCAGATCGAGGACGCGCTCGACGCCCTGCTGTTCGACCGCGCCTCGCGCCAGGCGCGCCTGACCGACGCGGGCGCCGAGCTTCTGCGCGAAGGCGAGCGGCTGCTGGGCGAGGTCGACGCGGTAGCCAGCCGGGTGCACCGCGTGGCCACCGGCTGGGAATCGCAGCTGACGATCGCGGTCGACGTCATCGTGTCCTGCGCCACCGTGATGGAGCTGGCCAATGCCTTCTTCGAGGTGGCGCCCCACACCCGGCTGCGCCTGCGCGACGAGGCGCTGTCCGGCACGCTGGCGGCCATCACCTCGGGCGGCGCCGACCTGGCGATCGGCGTGTCGGCCTTCGAGCACGGCAACGTGCCCGGCCTGAACGCGCGTCCGCTCGGCGAGGTGGATTTCGTGTTCGCGGTCGCGCCCCACCATCCGCTGGCGTCCGAGGCCGAACCGGTCCGCGACGAGGTGATGCAGAAGCACCGCGCGGTGGCGGTCGCCGATTCGGTGCAGCGCGGCAACGGCCTCACCCTGGGCCTGCTCGCGGGCCAGGACGTGTTCACCGTGCCGACCATGGCCGCCAAGCTCGATGCGCAGCTGCGGGGCCTGGGCGCCGGTTTCCTGCCCGAGCCGATGGCGCGCCCCTTCATCGAGACCGGGCGCCTGGTCGCCCGCCGCGTGCAGCGGCCGCCGCGCATCGTGCGCGCCAGCTACGCCTGGCGCGAACCCGGCGCGCTCGGCCCCGGCCGCGGCCTGCAATGGTGGCTGCAGCAGCTGGAGAGCCCGGCCACGCGCAAGGCCCTGCTGGACCGCCACGGCAGCCTGCACAGCTGATGCCACAATGCCCGCGATGCCCAACACCGCCCGCGCGACGCCTTCTTCCCCACCCCGCCGCTACGCGGTCGTCGGCGCCGGCCTTGCCGGCATCACCTGCGCGCGGACGCTGAAGCAGGCCGGCCACGAGGTCCTGCTGCTGGAAAAGGCCGGCACCGTCGGTGGCCGCATGACCAGCCGGCAGAGCGCGGTCGGCAGCTTCGACGCCGGCGCCCAGTACTTCACCGTGCGCGACGCCCGCTTCCAGCGCGCGCTGGACACGGCGCCCGAAGCCTTCCAGCGCTGGTCCGCCAACGCCGTGCGCGTGCTGGACCCGCTCGGCCGGGTGGCCGAAGCCGCCCTGCCGCGCCCCGAGGCGCACTGGGTCGGCGCGCCGTCCATGGACACGCTGGCGCGCCAGTGGGCGCAGCCCCTCATCGCCGACGGCCGGGTGGAACTGGACACCGTGGTCGATCGCCTGGAGCCCGACGCGCTGGATGCGCGCAAGTGGCAGCTGCGCACCCTCGGCCCGCAGGACGGCGCGGTGCACGTGCACTCGGGCTTCGACTCCGTGGTGCTCGCCATCCCCGCGGCGCAGGCTTCCACGCTGCTGGAGCGCTCGCGCACGGCGCCGGCTTTCGTTCAGCGCCTGCGCACCGTCGACATCGCGCCGTGCTGGACGCTGATGCTCGCCTTCCCGCAGGCGCTGCAACCGGGCCTGTCGCACCTCGGCCCGCAATGGAACGCGGCGCTCAGCACGCACCACCGCATCGCCTGGCTGGCGCGCGAGTCGTCCAAGCCGGGCCGCGGCCCGGTGGAGCGCTGGACGGTGCAGGCCAGCCCGGCCTGGTCGGCCGAGCACCTGGGCGACGACGAACAGCGCATCGAGGCCAAGCTGCTCAAGGCCTTCGCCGAGGTCACCGGCATCCGCGCGCAGCCCGCCCACACCGAGGTGCGGCGCTGGCGCTACGCCAAGACGCTGGCGCCGCTGGGCCGCTCGCACCTGTGGGATGCGCAGATCGGCCTGGGCCTGTGCGGCGACTGGTGCCTGGGGCACCGCGTCGAGGATGCCTTCGTCTCGGGGCTCGAGCTGGCGCTGGCCGCGGCCTGAGTCGACCCATGAGCGGCGGTGCCTACCGCGGGCGCTTCGCGCCGTCCCCCACCGGTCCCCTCCATGCCGGCTCGCTGGTCGCGGCGCTGGCCAGCTGGCTCGACGCGCGGCGGCACGGCGGAACCTGGCTGGTGCGCATCGAGGACGTGGACACGCCGCGCTGCGTGCCGGGCGCGGACCGGCTGATCCTCGGGCAGCTGGAACGCTGCGGCCTCGTGGCCGATCAACCGCCGCTGTGGCAATCGACGCGCGGCGACGCCTACCAGGCCGCGCTGGACCGGCTGGTCGTCCAAGGCCTGGCCTATCCCTGCGCGTGCTCGCGCAAGGACATCGAGGCCGCGCTCGCCGCGCAAGGCCGGCCCCGCGTCCGCGGCCAGGAGGCGCCCTACCCCGGCACCTGCCGCGACGGCCTGCACGGGCGGCCCGCGCGCGCGTGGCGGTTCCGCGTTCCCGACGGCCTGGTGCAGTGGCACGACCGGCGCCTGGGCGACCAGCGGCAGGACGTGGCGCGCGAGGTCGGCGACTTCGTGCTGCGGCGCGCCGACGGGTTGTGGGCCTACCAGCTCGCGGTGGTGGTGGACGACGCCGACCAGGGCATCACCCACGTGGTGCGCGGCGAGGACCTGGCCGACAACACCGCCCGGCAACTGCTGCTGCAGCGCGCGCTGGGCATGCCGTCGCCGGCCTGGCTGCACACGCCGCTGGTGCTGGGCGCCAACGGCGAGAAGCTGTCCAAGCAGAACGGCGCGCAGGAACTCGACCTGGCCGATCCGCTGTCGGCGCTGAACGACGCCGCCGCGGCACTCGGCCTGCCGGCGCAAAAAGGACCGGTCGTGAAGGCGCTCGCGGCGTGGATCACGCACTGGCCCTTTTTACAATCCACGGGTGTCTGAACCCGGCGATCCCCATGACAAGCCCGCCGGCGCGCCCGAGGGCGTGCCGTTTCCCCGCGCCATCCGCAGTTTCGTGCGGCGCGCCGGCCGCACCACCGTCGGCCAGGCCCGCGCCTTCGAGCAGCTCGGCCCGCAGTTCCTGGTCCCCTACCGCGCCGAACCGCTGGACCTCGTGGCCGCCTTCGGCCGCGAGGCGCCCACGATCCTGGAGATCGGCTTCGGCATGGGCGACGCCACGGCCCACATCGCGGCGCTGATGCCGGAGAAGAATTTCCTGTGCTGCGAGGTGCACGAGCCGGGCGTGGGCGCCCTGCTCAAGCGCATCGGCGAAGGGAACCTGCGGAACATCCGCATCGTGGCGCACGACGCGGTCGAAGTGCTGGACCACATGCTGCGCCCCGCCTCACTCGATGGCGTGCACGTGTTCTTCCCCGACCCGTGGCACAAGCTGCGCCACCACAAGCGCCGCCTGCTCCAGCCGCCGCTGGTGGCGAAACTCGCCGACCGCCTGCGTCCCGGCGGCTACCTGCACTGCGCCACCGACTGGGAACCGTACGCCCAGCAGATGCTCGAAGTACTGGGCGCCGAGCCGCGGCTTCGCAACACTGCCGAAGGCTTCGCGCCCCGCCCCGACTACCGGCCGCTCACCAAGTTCGAGAACCGCGGCCTGCGCCTGGGGCACGGCGTGTGGGACGTGGTGTTCGCGCGGACCACGGCCACCGCGTGAGCGGTGGCATCGGACTTGCTCAATTTCTGGATCTGAGGACGAGGAGGATTTCCCCATGAAGAACGCTCGACGGCGGGTATTGGCGGCGCTCGCCGCGGCGGCGGTGCTTCCGTCCGTGGTGCATGCCCAGGCGCGCGGTTCGCGCAGGATCGTGCTGGGCCAGTCGGTGCCGCTCACCGGCGCGGGCGACCAGATCGGCCTGGCCTTCGCGGCCGGCTCCAAGCTGTATTTCGACGCCTTCAACAGCGCGAAGAACAACCCCGGCTGGACCTTCGAGCTGCGCCAGGTGGACGACAGCTACGACCCGGCCAAGGCCGCGACCAACGCGAAGAAGCTGCTGGCCGACGGCGCCGACCTGCTGTTCGGATTCGTCGGCACCGGCAGCGCCGAAGCCGCCGCCGCGGTCGCCAGGCAGGAAGGCACGGTGCTGTTCGCGCCCTTCGCCGCTTCCGACTCGCTGCGCGATCCGTCCGTCTCGCACGTCTTCCACGTGCGCCCCAGCCTGGCCGACGAGGCCTTCAAGATGGTGCGGCACTGCGCCACGCTCGGGCAGAACCGCATCGCGGTGCTGGCCGAGGACGACGCCATGGGCCGCGCGGGCCTGGCGGCGGTGCAGCAGGCGATCCAGGAGTTGAAGCTGCCGCCGCTGGTGGGCTCGGCGTTCGTGCCGGTCAACAGCGACAAGGTCGATGCCGCGGTGGCGCAGCTGGCCAAGCTGCAGCCGCACGCCATCATCCAGGTCTCGCTGTTCCACTCCACGGCCTCGTTCATCCGCAAGATGCGCAAGACGGGCTACGTGGGCGCCTTCATGAACTTCTCGGTGGTGGGCATCGATCCGCTCTACACCGAGCTGGGCAAGGAGATCGGCGGCGTGGTCATCTCGCAGGTCGTGCCCTCGCCGCGCAGCTCGGCCACGCCCATCGTCAAGGAATACCTGACGGCCATCGACAACTCGGACCAGACGGCGTCGTACGAAGGCCTGGAAGGCTTCATCGCGGCCAAGGCGCTGAACGAAGCCGTGCGCCGCGCGGGGCGCAACCTCGACAAGGCCGGCCTGCAGAAGGCCATGGCCGGCATGAGCGACTACGACGTCGGCGGCTTCCGCATCAACCTGCGCGCGGGCGTGCGCGATTCGGTGCGATCGATCGACCTGGTGACGATCACGGCGGACGGGAAGGTCGTTCGCTAGAACCGACCCGCGTCACTCCAGCTTGCGGTCCTCCCGCTTGGCCTTCTCCATCGCTTCCGGCTCCAGCTCCTCGGCCGAGCGGTTCAGGTGGATGAAGATGCCCCAGGCGGTCAGCAGCAGGCCGGTGGCGCCCACCAGCGCCGCGGCGTAGACCAGCTGCGAGAGGTCCTCGCGGATCGCCTTGAAGGTGGCGACCAGGCCTTCGATGGCCAGCGCCACCACCACGACCACCAGGAAGCGCGAGGAGAAGCGCCGCACGCGCGTCGGGGCGCTCATGTGGGCGTCGCGCACGATCTCCTCCTCGGCGATGGTCTGCGCGATCTGCAGCGCCACCACGGCCGCCGCCAGCAGGCCCAGGGCCTCGATCACTATCAGCGCGACGTGCGGCTCGAAGCCATCGTTGAGCGCACCGGCGCCGAGGCGGATGGCGGTGATGACTAGCACGATCGCCGCGCTGGCGAACAGGAACGCGACCAGCGCATGGATCGCCGCGAAGAAGCGCCCGAGGATGTGCATCACGCGGCCGAGGTTACCCCGGCCCGGGCCCGCGTGGGGCCGCCCTAGCTCAACCGGGCCAGTTCGCGCGAGGCGATGCGGTAGCGGAAATCGTCCGGCGCGTAGGAATCGAAGCGGCCCTGCTGGTCCTCCGCCACCGGGTACATCAGGAAGCCCAACCGTCCGAGCCTGGAGCCCGGCAGCGCGACATCGTGCGCCGTGTTGTAGGCGACCCAGTTGCCTTCCCAGCTGCCGAAGAGTCCGCGATAGACGGGCGCGACGACCGGATGGCGCACATCCTTGATCCACTCGCCGGTTTCCTGGCGCATCACCTTGCTGACGTCGGCCGGGTCCATCGCGACCCATCCGTGCGCCTGCAGGAACACCTCGGCGCGGCAGTGCTGCGCGGCTTTCAGGTTGGCCGGGTTGCTGCCGAGTTCGCGGTAGCCGAAGGCCGAAGGACCCAGGCGCAGGCCGTACACGTCGCGCGCCGGCACGCCCACCGATCGGCACAGGCCGACGAACAGCGCGTTGAGGTCGGCGCACTTGCCGCCCAGGTCGCCGCTTTCCAGCATGGTGCGGATGTCGCCTTCGCCGCAGCCGCGCACCTCGGGCTCGCGCCAGGCGTTGGCCACGATCCAGTCGTACAGGCGGCGGGCCTTGGCGACGTCGGTCCGCGCATCGCCGATGGCCTTGCGCGCGGTGTCGCGCACGATGCCGTCCGTGGGGATCAGGGCCGTGGGTCGCAGCGCGTGCGCCAGCACCGCCGGGTCTTCGCGCACGGGCGTCTTCGAGGACCAGTCCACCGAGCGGTCCCGCGTGCGCACGCGCGTGGTGAGTTCGACGAAGGGCTGCTGTTCGGCGGCGTCGAACTTCACGTGCAGCATGCGCGCGCCGTCCACGCCGTCGGACACGCGCTCGGCGCTGCCGTTGGTGCGGATGCGGCTTTCCAGCGATTGCTGCCAGCCGGTGTCGACCGAGGGGATCGGCACCCAGACCTGGGGCGCGCCCTGGGCCAGCGCCGGTTCGACCAGCGTGGTCACCTCGAACGTGCGCCAGCCGTCGGGACTGGGCGCGAACCGGCGAGCTTGCGACTGCGCCAGCGAAGGAAGTGGCGCCAGGGCCGCCGCGGCGGCAGCGGCGAGAACGTCGCGTCTCGTGTTCATGTCGATCTCACGGAAGTGGAGGTCCAGAGGCTCTCGACCAGGCGCGCGGCCTCGGCGCCGCTCCAGTCGAATTCGCCGCGCACGCGCCAGCGCGCACGGCCGCCGGCGTCGAAGCCCACGGTGGTCGGGAAGATCTTCACGCCCCAGGCCGCGGCACCCTCGCCCGACGCATCCATCACCACCGGATGCGACCAGTTGGATTCGCGCATGTAGCGCTGCACGGTGGAGGTGCGTTCCTTGAAGTTGACCAGTTGCAGCGCGAGCCGGTCGCCGTAGAACACCGGCAGGTCCAGCAGCAGCGGCATCTCGGCCCGGCACGGCGGGCACCAGGTGGCCCAGAAGTTGACGATGGTGGCGCGGCCGGCGGCCGGAACCACCACCTTGCCGCCGTCCAGGTCCAGCGCGTTGAAGGACGCGAGCCCCTCCGGCGCCTTGTCGATCTGCGCCGCGCGCGCCGCGGGCAGCGCGGCCGCGAGGCCGGCGCCCAGCAGCAGCCGCCGCGTCAGGCCCGGTCCGCCACCCATTGCTGCACCGATTTCAGGGCCGTGGGGAGCTTGCTGGCGTCCGTGCCGCCGGCCATCGCCATGTCCGGCTTGCCGCCGCCCTTGCCGCCGACCTGCTGCGCGACGAAGTTCACCAGCTCGCCGGCCTTGACCTGGCCCATGCGGTCCGCGGTGACGCCCGCGGCGATCTGCACCTTGCCGCCATCGACCGCCGCCAGCACGATGGCCGCGGTCTTGAGCTTGTCCTTGAGCTTGTCCATGGTGTCGCGCAGCGTCTTGGCGTCGGCGCCGTTCAGCGTCGCGGCCAGCACCTTCATGCCCTTGACGTCCACCGCCTGGTTCACCAGCTCGTCGCCCTGCGACGAGGCCAGCTTGCCCTTGAGCTGCGCCACTTCCTTCTCGAGTCCGCGCACCTGGTCCAGCACCTGGGCGATGCGCGACTGCAGCTCGGGCACCGGCGCCTTCAGCGCCGAAGCCGCGCTCTGCACGGTGGCCTCGACCTGCTGCAGGTAGGCCAGCGCGTTGGCGCCCGTCACCGCCTCCACGCGGCGCACGCCGGCGGCCACGCCGCCTTCGGCCACGATCTTGAACAGGCCGATGTCGCCGGTGCGCTGCACGTGGGTGCCGCCGCACAGCTCGCGGCTGGAGCCGATGTCCAGCACGCGCACGGAATCGCCGTACTTCTCGCCGAACAGCATCACGGCGCCGGTGGCCTTGGCCGCCTCGATCTCCATCACGCGCGCCTGGGTCGGCTGGTTCTCCAGGATCTCGGCGTTGACGCGCCGCTCGATCTCGCGGACCTGGTCCTCGGTGACGGGCTGGTTGTGGGTGAAGTCGAAGCGCGTCTTGTCGGCGTCGACCAGCGAGCCCTTCTGCTGCACGTGCGTGCCGAGCACTTCGCGCAGCGCCTTGTGCATCAGGTGCGTCACGCTGTGGTTGCGCATGGTGGCCTGGCGGCGCGCCACGTCCACCTGGGCCAGCACCTTGTCGCCGACCTTCAGCGTGCCCTCGGCCATCGCGCCGTGGTGGCCGTACACGTCGGCCTTGATCTTCTGCGTGTCCTCCACGCCGAACTGCAGGCCCTCGGCCGCCAGCACGCCGCTATCACCGACCTGGCCGCCGCTCTCGGCGTAGAACGGGGTGGTGTCCAGCACCACCACGCCCTGCTCGCCGCGCGCGAGCTGCTGCACCGGCGTGCCGTCCTTGTACAGGGCGACCACGGTGGCCGGCTCCTGCAGCTTCTCGTAGCCGGTGAAGGGATGGCCCGCACCGGTGTACTCCAGCGCGCGGTCCATGCGGAACTTGCCCGCGGCGCGGCCGGCGGCCTTCTGCTTGTCCATGGCGGCGTCGAACCCGGCCGCGTCCACCGTCACGCCGCGCTCGCGGCAGACGTCCTGCGTCAGGTCGAGCGGGAAGCCGTAGGTGTCGTGCAGCTTGAACGCCACTTCGCCGGGCAGCACCTTGGCGCCGTCCTTGAGAGCGGCGTCCAGGATCTCCATGCCGTTCTCCAGCGTCTCGAAGAAGCGCTCCTCTTCGGCCTTGAGCACCTCGGTGATGCGCTTCTCCTCAGCCTGCAGCCGCGGATAGGCCTTGCCCATCAGCTTGACCAGGTCGGGCACCAGCTTGTGGAAGAACGGTTGCGTGCGGCCCAGCTTGTAGCCGTGGCGGATGCCGCGGCGGATGATGCGGCGCTGCACGTAGCCCCGGCCTTCGTTGCTGGGGATCACGCCGTCGCTCACCAGGAACGCGGTGGCGCGGATGTGGTCGGCGATCACGCGCAGCGACGGGTTCTCCAGGTCCTGGATGCCGGTCTCGCGCGCCGCCGCCTTGATCAGCGTGTCGAACAGGTCGATCTCGTAGTTGCTGTGCACGTGCTGCAGCACGGCGGCCAGGCGCTCCAGCCCCATGCCGGTGTCCACGCAGGGCGCGGGCAGCGGCTTGACGCTGCCGTCCGGCTGCATGTCGAACTGCATGAACACGTGGTTCCAGATCTCGATGTAGCGGTCGCCGTCCTCGTCGGGCGATCCGGGCGGGCCGCCCGCGATCTCCGGGCCGTGGTCGTAGAAGATCTCCGAGCAGGGGCCGCACGGGCCGGTGTCGGCCATCATCCAGAAGTTGTCGGAGGCGTAGCGCGCGCCCTTGTTGTCGCCGATGCGAACCACGCGCTCGGCGGGCAGGCCGATCTCCTTGGTCCAGATGTCGTAGGCCTCGTCGTCCTCGGCGTACACCGTGGCCCACAGGCGTTCCCTGGGCAGCTTGTAGACCTCGGTCAGCAGCTCCCAGCCCCACTTGAGCGACTCGCGCTTGAAGTAGTCGCCGAAGCTCCAGTTGCCCAGCATCTCGAAGAAGGTGTGGTGCCGCGCCGTGTAGCCCACGTTCTCCAGGTCGTTGTGCTTGCCGCCGGCGCGCAGGCAGGCCTGCACCGAAGCCGCGCGCACGTACGGGCGCTTGTCGGTGCCGAGGAACACGTCCTTGAACTGCACCATGCCCGAGTTGGTGAACATCAGGGTGGGATCGTTGCCCGGCACGAGCGGGCTGGACTCGACCACCGTGTGGCCCTTGCTGGCGAAGAAGTCCAGGAAGGTCTTGCGGATGTCGGCGACGGTGGCGGGCGGCTTCTGGGTCATGGTGCTGGGCCGGCGAAAAAGGCGCGGCGGGGGGCTGGACGCCGCTGTCGCGAGACTGCGCGCGGCGAAGCCGTCGATTATAGGTTTGCCCCCCTTCCAGCCCGGCCGTGCCGCCTGCAAGCCACCACGCCGGCGAGCACAATCGGCGCACCTCCCGGAGAACACGATGGACATGAAGACCTCGCCGCTGGCGCAGCTGAACGACTCCTCCCTCCTCAAGACCGACGCCCTGGTGGACGGCCAGTGGGTCAAGGGCACGGCCCGCTTCGACGTGAACGACCCGGCCACCGGCGCCAAGCTGGCCGACGTGGCCAACCTGGGCGCCGCCGATGCCGAGAAGGCCATCGCCGCGGCCGACGCCGCCTGGCCCGCATGGCGCGGCAAGACCGCCAAGGAACGCAGCACCCTGCTGCGCAAGTGGTTCGACCTGCTGATGGCCCACCAGGAAGACCTGGCCCGCCTGATGACCGCCGAGAACGGCAAGCCGATCACCGAATCGCGCGGCGAGGTGGCCTACGGCGCCAGCTTCGTCGAGTGGTTCGCGGAGGAAGCCAAGCGGGTCAACGGCGAGACGCTCCCGCCTTTCGACAACAACCGCCGCCTGATGGTGATCCGCCAGCCGATCGGCGTGTGCGCCGCCATCACGCCCTGGAACTTCCCGCTGGCCATGATCACGCGCAAGGTCGCGCCGGCGCTGGCCGCGGGCTGCCCGGTGGTGATCAAGCCGGCCGAGCTGACGCCGCTGACCGCGCTGGCCGCCGCCGAGCTGGCGATCCGCGCGGGCATCCCGGCCGGCGTGCTCAACGTGCTCACCGCCGACGGCGCCAACAGCATCGCCGTGGGCAAGGTGTTCTGCGCCAGCGACACGGTGCGCCACATCAGCTTCACCGGCTCGACCGAGGTCGGCCGCATCCTGATGGCGCAGAGCGCGCCGACGGTCAAGAAGCTGAGCCTGGAACTGGGCGGCAACGCGCCCTTCATCGTGTTCGACGACGCCGACGTCGACTCGGCCGTCGAGGGCGCCATCGCCAGCAAGTACCGCAACGCCGGCCAGACCTGCGTGTGCGCCAATCGCATCTACGTGCAGGAAGGCGTGTACGACCGCTTCGTCGAGAAGTTCGCGGCCAAGGTCGAGGCGTTCAAGGTCGGCAACGGCTTCGAGGAAGGCGTGGTGCAGGGCCCGCTGATCGAGCCGGCCGCGCTGGACAAGGTGCAGCGCCACGTCGAGGACGCGCAGAAGAAGGGCGCCAGGGTCGTGGTGGGCGGTTCGCGGCTGCAGGGCCAGTTCTTCCAGCCGACCGTGATCGCCGACGCGACGGGCGACATGCTCTGCGCGAAGGAAGAGACGTTCGGGCCGCTGGCGCCGATCTTCAGGTTCAAGACCGAGCAGGAAGCCGTGCAAGCGGCCAACAACACCGAGTTCGGCCTGGCCAGCTACTTCTACAGCCGCGACGTCGGCCGCATCTTCCGCGTCGGCGAAGCTCTGGAGTACGGCATGGTCGGCATCAACGTCGGCATCATCGCGACCGAACACGTGCCGTTCGGCGGCGTCAAGCAGTCGGGCCTGGGCCGCGAGGGCTCGCACCACGGGATGGACGAGTACCTGGAGATCAAGTACCTCTGCCTGGGCGACGTGCTGAAGTAGGTCGGACAAGCCGGGAAAAAAACGGCTGAGGCTCGCGACCCTCAGCCGTTTTCGCTTGTAAAGCGCCCTCCTACATCACGCGCTGACCTGCGCCGACGATGGCTCTTTCGGGCCGGGCAGACAGTCGTGCGCATCGTTCACTTTGCAAGAACCGGAGCGCCCCATGCCCACAGCCATCTCTGACTGGAGCGCCGCGATGATGACATCGCTGGCAGCTGCCATGGCCATGTTCCTCTCGGCCATACCCAAGATCATCGGTTTCGCCGTCATCCTCATCGTCGGCTGGCTGCTCGCCTCGCTGGTCGAGAAGGCCGTCGCCGCCGTGCTGCGCGCCGTGCGCTTCAACGACCTCGCCGCCAAGTCCGGGCTCGCGGGCTTCGTCAACAAGATGAACGCCGGCGGCGCCACGATGGCGACCACGCACGGCTCGCACCAGCGCGCGGGCGCGCTCGATCCCGCCGGGATGATCGGCCTGGTCGCCAAGTGGTTCGTCCGCCTGATCGCGGCCGTGGTGGCCTTCGATGCGCTGGGCCTGCCCGCCGTGTCCGAAGTGCTGCGCGACCTGCTGCTGTGGCTGCCCAACGTGGTCGTGGCGCTGGTGGTGCTGGTGATCGGCGGCCTGGCCGCGCGCGCGCTGAGCAACCTGGTGCGCGGCGCCGCGAGCGAGGCGGACCTGTCCAACGCCAACCTGCTGGCCAAGATCGCCTCGGCGCTGGTGTGGGCCTTCGCCATCGTGGTCGCGGTCAACCAGATCGGCATCGCGACCGAGCTGGTGAACACGCTGTTCATGGCCTTCGTGGGCGCCATTGCGCTCGGCCTGGGCCTGGCGTTCGGCCTGGGCGGCCGCGAGACCGCCGGCCGCATCCTGAGCAAGTGGTACGACCGGGCCCAGGAGAAGGGTCCGCAGCTCGCGCACGCGGCGCAGGTCGGCAGCGAGATGGCGCGCAACCAGGCCTCCGGCATGTCGAGCAGCTACCAGGGCAGCAACGTCGGCGGTGGCGGCGGCTACCAGGGCGGTGGCGGTTCGCAAGGTGGCGGCGGCGGTTACGGCGGCGGCTCGCAAGGCGGTGGCGGCTATCCTGGCCCCGGCGGCGGTTCGACCGGCGGCTACCCGGGCGGTGGTGGCGGCAGCCGTGCGGCCGGTGCGCAGTACCCGACCGACGACGGTCCCCGCACCACGGGCGCGGGCGGCAGCACGCAGGAAGGCCGCGACCAGATGTACCCGACGCCCTCGGCGCCGCGGCATCGCAGCGAAGGCAGCTGAGCACGCGCTCGGCCCCCCTTGGAACGGCGCCTTCGGGCGCCGTTCCTTTTTCCCGGTCCTGATGTTCACGCGCACCCCTAACCCGAATGGGGGATGGATGCGCAGCGCGCTTTTCACGATCCTTGCGCCCCGGCGACACGTCCAGTTACGCCAATCAACCTTCCGCAACGGCGGTGAGGCGAAACGACTTAACGCGAGGATCGAAATGAAGTTCAAAGCTCTAGGCATGACGGCTGCGGCCGTCGCGGCTGCGGCCCTGGTGGCCGCTTGCGGTGGTGGTGGCGGCGATGGCGCCGCTGCGCAGTCCGACGTGACCTTGTCCGGCGTGGCCGCGACCGGCCTGGCGCTGGCCAGCGCTCCGGTGGACGTGAAGTGCGCGTCCGGCACCGGCTCGGCGACCACCAACGCTTCGGGCGGCTACACCGTCACGGTGGCCAACGGCGCCCTGCCCTGCATCGTCAAGGTGACCGGCACCGCCGCCGACGGCTCGACCGTCACGCTGCACTCGCTGGCCCAGGGCACCGGCAGCACGGCGACCGCCAACGTCACGCCGCTGACCGAGATGATCCTGGCGCGCGCCGTGGGCACGCTGCCGGCCGACCTGTTCGCCAACTTCGGCACGGGCACCGCCGTGACCGCCGCGGCGGTCACGCAGGCCAGCACCGACATCCTGGCCGCGCTCGGCACCGCCGCCGGCGTGGACCTGAGCGCCATCGACCCGTTCAAGACCCCCCTGGTCGCCGCGACCTCCGACAACCCCACGGGCGGCAACAACTACGACCAGATGCTGGACCAGCTGGCCACCGTGGTAAGCCCGGCGACCCTGCCGCAGGTGGTGAGCCAGATCGCCAGCACCACGGCCAGCACCGCGCCGGTGACGCTGAACGAAGTGGTGGCCAACGTTTCCAAGGGCACGCTCGAAGGCTGCCCGCAGGCGCTGAGCGGCAAGTACCGCATCGTCGACTACGTCGGCGCTTCGGACGTCGTGGACATCGACTTCAAGGCCGGCCTGGTCAAGGCCGCCGACGGTGAGTTCTCCATCTCGCCCTCCAGCCAGGCCTGCGAGTTCGACGTGATGGGGACCGTCCCCACCACCGTGGTGATCGGCACGTCCGGCGCCGGCGTCACCCGCGACGCGGAGCGCGCGGGCTTCATCTTCCCGGTGCAGTCGCACACCCTCGCTTCGGTGACGGGCAAGTGGGAGTTCCTGGAAAGCGGCGTCGAGGAGGCCTCGTTCAACAACTTCCCGCGCCACTGGATCGGCGAGATGAACATCGCCGCCGACGGCAGCACCTCCGTGTGCGACTACCGCGTGCCGCAGAACGACTTCAGCGCCGGCTGCGAGCCCGATACGGAGGAAACCGCTGCGGTCGCGGCCCAGGCCGACGGCACCTTCAAGCTGCAGTACGGCGACGCGGCGACCAACGTCTACGGCTTCCGCGCCCCTGGCGGTGCCCTGACGCTGTTCGGCACCAACAACCCGAGCGGCAGCCTGGCGGGCGAAGTGCTGAAGACGAGCTTCGTGCTCACGCGTCCGCAGGCTCCCACGCCCCCGGCCGTCGGCACCATCTCGAAGTACTGGGACGTGGTGCAGAACGTCGCCGTCACCTCGACCGGCGCGATCGCCCTCGACTCCAGCAACCAGATCGTCTACACCGCGGGCGCACCGGCTCGCAACCAGACGGTTGTCACGGCCACGACGGAGAACACGCTCACGCGCAAGCTGACGAGCAGCGGCAGCGACAACGGCCGTGTGGACACGCTGACGTTCAACAGCCCGATCCAGGGCATGCGCTCGCGCCCGCAAGGCGTTGACAACAGCACGGGCACGCCGATCAACTACAGCGCCGTGTTCATCCGGGCGCTCCCGGGCACCGGCATCTCCGTCGCCCTGGACAACCGCGTGCAAGCGCACTTCATGTCCTACTCCGTGGCTCGTCCGTAAGGCAGCCAACGCTGAGACAGGCCCCGCTTCGGCGGGGCCTTTTTCTTTCTGCGCGCCGCGCAACGCAAGGAACGACTGCTCCCGCATGCTGTGCGAGCGTCTTCCTACACCGCACCGCAGCAATCGGCGCTAGCTTGTCCTTCAAAGCGCTGGAGGACGCCGCGATCACCGCCGCGAACCAACGCGGCAGTACCTCATGAAGATCGCCCAAGTCGCCCCCCTCTATGAAAGCGTCCCGCCACGCGCCTATGGAGGCACGGAGCGGGTGGTCCACTACCTCACGGAGGCGTTGATCGACCTCGGCCACGACGTCACGCTGTTCGCCAGCGGCGACTCGCACACGCGGGCCCGGCTCGTGCCGGTGGTCGACCGCGCGCTGCGCCTGCACCCCGGCAAGCCCGACCCGGTGATCTGGCACACGCTCATGGTCGACCGGGTGGCCGAGCTCAGCGCGAACTTCGACGTCATCCATTTCCACATCGACGCGATGCACCTGCCGATCGCGGTGCGCTGCCCGACGCCGAGCCTGACCACGCTGCACGGCCGGCTCGACTGGCCCGACACGCAGCCGCTGTTCAGGCACTTCCGCCAGCATCCGCTGGTGTCCATCTCGCGGGCGCAGCGCGCGCCGCTGCCCTGGGCCAACTGGCTGGCCACCGTGCACCACGGCCTGCCGCTGGACCTGTACGGCTTCCAGCCCCATCCCAAGGACTACTTCGCCTTCGTCGGCCGCATCTCGCCCGAGAAGCGCGCCGATCGGGCCATCGAGATCGCGCTGGCGTGCAACACGCCGCTGCACATCGCGGCCAAGGTGGACAACGCCGACCGCCGCTACTGGGACGAGCACATCGAGCCCATGCTCGACCATCCCCTCATCACCTTCGTCGGCGAGATCAACGACCGGCAGAAGAACGCCTTCATCGGCGACGCGCGCGCGCTGATCACGCCGATCGACTGGCCCGAGCCGTTCGGGCTGGTGATCATCGAGGCGCTGGCCTGCGGCACGCCGGTCATCGCCTACGGCCACGGCTCGGTGCCCGAACTGGTCGAGCACGGAGTCACCGGCTTCATCGTCCACAACCAGGAAGAGGCGATCGCGGCCGCCCGCCGCATCCACCACATCGACCGGCGCGCCTGCCGCGAGCAGTTCGAGCGGCGCTTCGCCGCCCCGGTCATGGCCTCCACCTACGCGGCGCTGTACCGCGGCCTGATCCACGAGCAGCGCATCGCGGCCTGACGCCCAAACAAGAGGAGCCCGCTGATGGCGGAACGCAAGATCCAGATCGACGATCGCTGGTACGTGCTGGCGACCTTCGCGCGGCCGGAGGAACAGCCGCAGACCCTCAAGAGCGACCACGCCTTCGCGATGTTCGACCGCTCCGGCGACATCTCGGTGCTGGCGCCGGGCCAGGAAGGCCTGTACCACGAGGACACGCGCTATCTCTCGTACCAGGAGCTCACCATCAACGGCGCGAGGCCGCTGTACCTCGGCTCCTCGGTGCAGGAGGCCAACAGCCTGCTGGCCATCGACCTGATGAACCCCGACCTCACCGAGCGCGGCGAGGTCGTGCTGCCCAAGGGCGAGCTGCACCTGTTCCGCGCCAAGCTGCTGTGGCAGGGCGCGTGCTACGAGCACCTGCGCGTCAACCACCACGGCACGCGGCCGCTGCAGGTGCGCATCGAGATGGCTTTCGACGCCGACTTCATCGACCTGTTCGAGGTGCGCGGCATGGAGCGCAAGCGCCGCGGCGAGCGGCTGGCGCCGCACGTGGACCCGGCCGAGATCGTGCTGCCCTACCACGGCCTGGACGCCACGCAGCGCCGCACGCGCATCCGCTTCGATCCGCCGCCGCAGGCGATGGAGCCGCACCGCGTTCGCTACGACGTGCGGCTGGCGCCGGGCGAGGAGCGCCACTTCTACTTCACCATCGCGTGCGAGCGCGAAGGCGAGCCCGCGCCCCAGATGATCGGCTACCTGGACGCCTTCCACGCCAACAACGCGGCGCGCAAGCAGGTCAGCCTGAGCGCCTGCCAGGTGCGGTCGTCCAACCCGCTGGTGAACCTGTGGCTGGACCGTTCGGTGTCCGACCTCGCGATGCTCACCACGCGGCTGCCCACCGGCCCGTACCCGTTCGCGGGCGTGCCCTGGTACTCCACCACCTTCGGGCGCGACGGCATCCTGACCGCGCTGGAATACCTGTGGATCGACCCCACGCCCGCGCGCGGCGTGCTGGAGTTCCTGGCCGAGACGCAGGCCACCGGCTTCGACGCGCCGCGCGACGCCGAGCCCGGCAAGATCCTGCACGAGGCGCGCTCCAGCGAGATGGCGCGCACGCGCGAGATCCCGTTCGGCCGCTACTACGGCACGGTGGACGCCACGCCGCTCTTCCTGGTGCTGGCGGGTGCGTACTGGCGGCGCACCGGCGACACCGCGACGATCAAGCGCATGTGGCCCAACCTGATGGCCGCGCTCAAGTGGATCGACACCCACGGCGACGCCGACAACGACGGCTTCGTCGAGTACGCGCGCAAGAGCGCCGACGGCCTCACGCAGCAGGGCTGGAAGGACTCGCAGGATTCGGTGTTCCACCGCGACGGCCGCCTGGCCGACGCGCCCATCGCGCTGTGCGAGGTGCAGGGCTACGTCTACCAGGGCAAGCTGGCGCTGGCCGAAATGGCGCAGGCCTTCGGCGAGACCGAACTGGCGGAGCGCCTGCACCAGGACTCGCAGGATCTGCAGGTGCGGTTCCAGTCGGCTTTCTGGTCCGAGAAGCTGGGCACCTACGCGCTGGCACTGGACGGCGACAAGCGCCGCTGCGAGGTGCTGGCCTCCAACGTCGGCCATTGCCTGTGGAGCGGCATCGCGGCCGACCACCATGCGCAGCGCATCGCCGACGTGCTGCTCGGCCCCGCCTTCTTCAGCGGCTGGGGCGTGCGCACCATCGCCGAGGGCGAGCCGCGCTACAACCCGATGTCGTACCACAACGGTTCGATCTGGCCGCACGACAACGCCATCGCGGCCATGGGCCTGGCGCGCTACGGCCGCACCGAGGAAGCCATGCGCCTGATGGCCGCGATGTTCGAGTCCAGCCTGCACTTCGATCTGCACCGGCTGCCCGAGCTGTTCTGCGGCTTCCCGCGCCGGCACGACGCCGGCCCCACGCTCTACCCCGTGGCCTGCGCACCGCAGGCCTGGGCCGCGGCCGCGCCCTTCGCGGTGCTGCAGGCCTGCCTGGGGCTGGAGGTGGACGGCGCGACCAAGGACGTCTCTCTTCGCGCACCGCGCCTGCCGGACTTCATCGACTGGCTGCGCATCGAGCGGCTGGGCCTGCCCGGGGCCGGCTGCGACCTGCTGCTCACGCGACATGAACGCAGCGTGGGCGTGGAGGTGCTGCGCAAGGACCCGGGCGTGACCGTCAAGGTCGTGGCCTAGGAAAGGAGCACCAGATGATCAGGCCCCTGCACGGCATCGCCCTCGCGGGCGTCGCCGCCACCATCGCACTGGCCGCTTGCGGCAAGGGCGAGTCGCCGACGTCGCCACCGACGCCCAGCACCAGCTCGGGATCGAGCGCCAGCACGCCGCCGCCTTCGTCGAGCTCGAGCACCTCGCCCGCGCCGGGCGCCGCGAGCAGTTCGCCTTCATCGAGCACTTCTGCATCGCCCTCGCCCACCGCGGCGGCTTCGGCTTCGCCGTCGGGCAACGCGGCGGCGGCAGCCGCCGGTCCAGGCGCTTCCGCCTCGGCCCCGGGCGCCGCCGTCACCACCGCCTCCGCCGGCGGCGAGGACACCTACAACAAGACCTGCATGGCCTGCCACGGCACCGGCGCCGCGGGCGCGCCCAAGATCGGCGACAAGGCCGACTGGGGACCGCGCGTGGCGCAAGGCAAGCCGGTGCTGTACGAGCACGCGCTCAAGGGGTTCACCGGGCAGAAGGGCGCGATGCCGCCGAAGGGCGGGGCCGCTCAACTGTCGGACGACGAGGTGAAGGCCGCGGTGGACTTCATGGTGTCGAAGGCGAGTTGAACCGTTGATCCCGACCGGGCCGCCGCCGGTCCGGTCCACGCTGCCGCGCCCCGCCGAACTGCGTAACATCAAGTTACATCCAGTTCAAAGAGGTGGGTGCAGATGGCCTCGTATCTCGTTGCGGCAGTGCTGGTCCTGGTGGGAGCCCTCGCGGGCTTCCTCGCGCAGCTGGGGTGGGCGCGCCACGCGAAGAAGGCGCGCCGCCGGATCCCTAGGCACTGGCCGGTGGACCCGAGGCCGCTCGTGAATACGCAGGAAAAGAAGGTCTGGCACTGGCTGGTGCGGACCTTCCCCGACCACCAGGTGATGGTGAAGATCCCGATCACCCGCTTCACCATCCCGCGCGCCAGCGAGGACAGCGCCCTGCTCTACGACCTGCTGAACAAGGTGTATTGCACGTTCAGCGTGTGCTCGCCCGCGGGCAACGTGGTCGGGTGTGTCGACGTGCGGGTCGGCACGAAGACGATCTCGCGCAGCAACCAGTTGCTGAAGCTGGGGCTGCTGTCGCAGTGCGGCGTCTGCTACTGGATCGTGGAGCCCGACGCGCTGCCGGAAGCGGCGGAGATCAGGGCGTATTTCCTGGCGGACGATGCGCAGCCGGCCATGGGGGATCGGGGGATCGGTGGACATGCACTCGCGAGCGCGAAGGTGCAGCTGCGGGCGACGGTGGAGCGGCAGCGGCACAGCCGGAAAAGCCCGAACGCGGCGCGCGCCGGGAAGAGGCCCGTGTCCATGAAGCCGGATCCTTCCGCGAGTGACTTCCCCGAAAGCGAGTTCGAGCGCGGCGCGTGGCAGCAGGCGGATTCGTTCGTCGCTCCGCTGGACAGCCGCCTCTCGGCATTGCACTGAGCCGCGGGTCGCAGTCAGCCGGCTCGCGCTTGCGCGCATTCCTCGAGGGCGGACAAGGCTTCCTCCATCGAGCGCAGCAGCCGCACGCCTTCGGCCGGCGGCACCCGGTGCACCGCCGCGCCGGCCGCCCACAGGCACACGGGCGACGCCAGCGATGCCCGCAGCTGACGCAGCAGTTCAGGGATCCGGCGCACCGGGAATCCGGATGAGAAGGACAGCGCCACCACGTCGACGCCGTAGGCATCGGCGGCACGTGCGATGTCCAGCAGCGGCACCTGCGTGCCCAGGTTGATGCAACGCGCGCCGCGCAGCGCCAGCATCGCCTCCCCCATCAGCAGGCCGAGGCCATGCGCCTCGTCCGGCACGGTGGTGAGCAGCACGACCGGTCCGCGCTCGGCGGGCAAGGCGGCGATCGCCTGCCGGAGCAGGCGCTGGGCCACCTCGGTGAACAGGTGCTCCTCGTACACCTCCACGCCGCCCCGGGCCCACTCGTCACCGACGCGGACGGCCAAGGGGGCGATCGTGTCCTGGACAAAAGAAGCCAGTCCCTGCTGCGCCAGCCGCTGCTGGAGCACGCCGGAAAGACGCGGCGCGTCATGCGCGCGCAGGCATTCCAGGAACCGGGCCGGATCATCGGAGCGGCCGCTCTCCTGCGGCGCCGGGGCCAGTCCGGGCGGCGCCTTCCCCGCCCACTGCTCCAGTTCGTCGACGCTTCCGCCGAGCAGGCGGCCGGGACGCAGGCCTTGGTCCAACAGGCGCTTGATGAGCCGCAGCCGGCGCACCTGGTCCGCGGGGTAGAGGCGCTCGCCATTCGCGTCGCGGATGGGTTTCGGAAAGCCGTACCGGCGCTCCCAGACACGCAGCACGTCCTTGGAAAGGCCGACTTCGCGCTCGACGGCCGAGATCGTGAAATCAGAAACGGTTTCTTTCATTTTTGTCCAGGACAAAACCTTGACCACGCTTATCCCACCATCTATTCTGGCTGACATTCCCGGTTTGTCCTAGACAAACCAGCGCTCCGCCTCCCTCAACCGTCAGGAGTTCACAGTGAAGAAAGCCTTGTTCATCACCGCCATCGCCCTGGCCGCCGCGACCGCGCAGGCCAAGGACATCGTCGACACCGCCGTGTCCGCCGGCGACTTCAAGACGCTCGCCACCGCGTTGCAGAAAGCCGGCCTGGTCGACACGCTCAAGGGCAAGGGCCCGTTCACCGTCTTCGCCCCGACCGATGCCGCGTTCGCCAAGGTGCCGAAGGACCAGCTCGACGCGCTGCTGGCCGACAAGGACAAGCTCACTCAGGTGCTGACCTACCACGTCGTGCCGGGCAAGGTCCTCGCCAAGGACGTCAAGGCCGGACAGGTCAAGACCGTCCAGGGCGGCGAACTGACCGTGAGCACCTCCGGTGGCGTGAAGGTGGATGGCGCCAACGTGGTCAAGACCGACATCGTGGCGGACAACGGCGTGATCCACGTGATCGACAGCGTCGTGCTGCCGAAGTGATCGGCGTCGGTCCGAACCGTACCCGCGGGTGCGGCCGCTAGAATCGCAGCCTGTCCCGCGGGCGTCGTTCAATGGCAGGACCTGAGCTTCCCAAGCTCAAGACGTGGGTTCGATTCCCATCGCCCGCTCCACGAACAAGGAAGGGCTCAAGCACCTGGCGGCTTGAGCCCTTCGTCTTTTTGCGGCGCATCCCATCGCCTCAATACACCACGTCATCCTCCGCCGGATCAAACCCCGCGCACGCCCCCGCCTTCCCCGGCACCCGCGGCCACCGCCCCGGCGCGATCACGTGCGGCGAACACACCCACGTCTGCCGGTACCGCTCCACGCTCTTGCGGCCGCGCGAGATCTGTTCCATGCCCGCGATCATCATGGCCTCGCGCACGCGCAGGACCCGCGCGCCGACCATCTGCGGCAGCAGCTCTTCGTTCGATCCGGGCTTGAGCAGGCGGGCGATGAAGACCGGCCGGCCGCCCCAGCCGCTTTCGTGGAACTCCACGCGCAGGTCGCCGCGCATGCCCTCGTCCGCCATCTCCGCGGGTGTCTGTCGCTGGCCGCGCCGCCTCAACCGATACACATACAAGAGCACTGTGGAAGCATACAGTGTTTCCCTCTGGGAACCACCACGCGCGGCAGGCCGTTTTTATTCCGCCTCCAAGTTCCCCCATTTGGGGTAGAGACAGCGCCCCGCCTCAGCGGATAGCTTCGAAGGATGGAACGTGTAGTGGGTCCCATCGAACGGCATTGGCTCGCGGCCTATACCGTCCTGGGGCCGGAGGGCCACTACGCCTACGCCAAGATCTATCCGGTGAAGCCGTCCTCGCCCTGGGACGGCACGCCGGCGATCTGGAAGGTGGGGGTCGGGCCCTATCCGTACGAAGGGCCGGCCATCGACGCCGTGGTAGACAAGGCCGCCGAAGAGATCAGGGAAGCGTCCGAATTCCAGGTGCTGTGGGACCGCGAGATCTGACTACTTCTTCGGCGTGCCCGGCGCGCCCGGTCCGCCGATCGGCTCGCCCGGGCCGCCCAGCACCGCCGGATCGTCCGCCTGCATGCGCGAGGTGATCAGCTTGTCCAGGTCGGGCGAGGAGCGCCGCGCCATGCAGCCGTCGCCCGCGCGTGCCACCTGCGGCGAAGCCGCGCCCGGCGAGACGCCGCAGACCTCGGCCGCCACCTGCGGAGGCACCTGGATGCTCATGGGGATCTTGGCCTCGTCCACCTTCAGGCGCTCGGCCATGGTGGTGTGGACCTCGGTCAGTTCGACGCTGATCAGGCCCGACGTCTGCGCGTGCGCGGACAGCGCGGCCGTGATCATCGTCAGCAATGCGAGCCTTGCTCTGTACATGGCACCTCCACTAGAAGCCCTCGAGGGCCGTTGATTCACCTTACACCCCGTGCCGCGCACGCATGCGCGACAGGAACCACCCGTAACACCTGCATCAGCCACCCACCGTGCGCGAGACCGCGGCGGCGCCCTCGCCCGCCTGGATGCTGCCGTCGCGCCGCACATACGTGCCCACCAGCATCCCGCCGGCCAGGCCGCGCTCCTGGATCGCCTTCAGCACGTCGCCGCGCGTGGGCTTGCCGCCGAACGGCTTGCCGCCCGCGCCCAGCGCGAACAGCTGGAACGCATAGCGATGCTGGCCGTGCCCGCGCGGCGGGTCGGGCGGGATCCAGCCGGCCATGAAGTACGAGTTGCGGCCCGAGTGCACGTCGTCCTCGCCCGCGTGGCCGGGGCTCTTGAGCGCGCCTTCGTGCATCGAGCCGTCGTGCGGCGGGATGTCCACCACGATGGCGTGCACCAGCGGATCGGACTTGGGCGCGTCGGCGTCCTCGACGATCAGCACCAGGCTCGCCGCGCCCGCGGGCACGCCGGTCCAGTCGATCGGCGGCGAGAGGCCCTCGCCGTCGGCCGTGTAGCGCTCGGGGATGGGCGCATGGTCGGCGAAGGCCAGGCTGGTGACCTTGATCGTTCCCAGGCCCGAGCGCATGCCGCACGTGTTGAAGACGAGCTTGTCGAGGCCCGCTCGAACGTCTCGCAGCGCGTGGCCGACGGCCTCGGGCAGTTTTTCCAGCATGGAGGGCATGGTGGGCGATGGGTGCCCCGGCGGCTGTCGGACGGAGACGGAAGACCGCGCCGGGCTCAACGGCGCCGGCACGTGCGCCTGAGCCTTCAGCGCGACGATGCCGCGAATGGCAAGCGGCCAAAGACAGTGGGAAGTCACCGGCTCCGGCGCTAGCTTCAAGGCATGGCCAACCCACCACTGACCAGGGCGGAGTACTCCGCGGAACTCGCGAGCCTCGCCGACCACCTGAAGAGCCACGACGAACTCGGCGGCTTCCTGCGCCTGTGGCAGACGACGAGCGACTACCAGCGCTGGACGATCGACGAGGCGGGCTGGCAGATCGTGAAGCGATTGCCGCCGCTGGTGGCCGCGGCCGGGAAGTTCCAGAAGCCGGACGGCAGCGGCAAGTGGATCTGGAAGATCGTCTCGCCGGAACGGATGGACTCGATCTTCGGCGAAGAGGCCGATCGCCTCGCGGCCGACCTGAAGGAGCTGGCCACGGTCGACTGGAGCACGCGTTTCACGCGCCGGGAACGGCAGCTCGAGGAGATCGAAGCGCGCCTGCTGGCCTACCGCCGCTACCGGGAATTCGTCGCCGGGCTCCAGGCCGCCGGCGTGACGCAGTACAGGACGGCGCTCACCGACCACGGCATGTCGGCCGATGAACTGAAGGCGCTGGAGGCGTTCATCGCCGCTCGAACGGGCTAGTGGAAGTCGCGGCTGCGGCTGTCGCGGCCCAGCCGGCCCAGCATAGGCGTGAGGTCTTCCAGCCGCTCAGCCACCAGGTGGCACACGCGGCCACCGCTGGCCTCGTCGCGCTGCCAGGTGCCGTGCACCGCCAGCAGGCGCGCATGCAGCAGCGGCTCGCGCTGCTGTTCTCGCAGGCTTCGCCACACGATGACGTTGACCGGCCCGGTCTCGTCTTCCAGCGTGACGAAGATGGTGCCGCCCGCGGTGGCGGGCTGCTGCCGCACGGTGACCATGCCGCAGGCCGAGGCGCGGCGTCCGTCGGGCAGCCGGCCCAGCTGTTCGGCGTTGAGGTAGTTCATGCGCGAGAGCTTCGGCCGCAGCAGCGCCAGCGGATGCCGCCGCAAGGTCAGGCCCATGGAGAAGTAGTCGAAGACGATCTCCTCGCCTTCGTGCGCGGCGGGCAGCTCCAGCGGCGCTTCGTGGATGGGCGCGTCGCGCAGCAGCTCGGGTGCGCGCCGCCGCGCCGCCGCTTCCCACACCTGCTGGCGCCGGTGGCCGGCCAGCGAACGCAGCGCGTCGCCCGCTGCCAGGGTCGCCATGTCCTGCACGTCCAGGCGTGCGCGCAGCGCCAGGTCTTCGGTGTCGGCGAAGGCGCCCTGCCCGCGCGCCGACTCGATGCGAAGCCCCGCCTCCTGCCGGAAGCTGCCGACCAGCCGCAGGCCCAGGCGGACCGCGGGCGCGGCCGGGTCGCCCTCGAGCCTGCTGTCCCAGTCGCTCCACGAGACGTCGGGCGGCAGCACCTGCACGCCGTGCCGCTGCGCGTCCTGGATCAGCTGCGAAGGGCCGTAGAAGCCCATGGGCTGCGAATTGAGCATGGCCGCCAGGAAGCAGGCCGGCTCGTGGCACTTGAGCCAGCTGCTCTCGTAGGCCAGCAGCGCGAAGCTGTAGGCGTGGCTCTCGGGGAAGCCGTAGTCGCCGAAGCCCTTCACCTGCTCGTAGATGCGGTGCGCGAATTCATCGCTGTAGCCGTTGGCCTTCATGCCGCCCTTCAGGCGCATCTCGAACCTGTCGACGCCGCCCTTGCGCTTCCACGCCGCCATCGCGCGGCGCAGCGCGTCGGCCTCGGTGGCGGAGAAGCCGGCGCAGATCATCGAGATCTCCATCACCTGCTCCTGGAAGATCGGGATGCCCAGCGTGCGCTCCAGCGCCTTCTTCAGCCGCGGCTCGCCGGTGGTCTCGCGGCTCGATCGCTCGTAGACGATCTCCAGCCCGTCGGCCTTGCGCTCGCGCGCCTTCAGGTACGGATGCACCATGCCGCCGGTGATCGGCCCCGGCCGCACGATGGCCACCTCCACCACCAGGTCGTAGAAGGTGGTGGGCTTCAGCCGCGGCAGCATGGACATCTGCGCGCGGCTCTCGATCTGGAACACGCCCACCGTGTCGGCGCGGCGGATCATCTCGTAGGTGGCCGGGTCCTCGGTGCGGATGTCGTAGCGCGTGAAGGCCGCTCCGCGCCGCAGCGCCACCAGGTCGATGCAGCGGCGGATGGCGGTGAGCATGCCCAGCGCCAGCACGTCCACCTTCATCAGGCCCATGTCCTCCAGGTCGTCCTTGTCCCACTGGATGACCGAACGGTCCTTCATGCTGGCGTTCTCCACCGGCACCAGCCGCGTCAGCTTGGTCTGCGTGAGCACGAAGCCGCCCACGTGCTGCGACAGGTGGCGCGGAAAGCCCATGAGCTGTTCGGTCAGGTCCAGCCACAGCGCGGCCCGGTGCTCCGCCAGCGGCACGCCGCAGTTCGCCGCCAGTTCGCGCAGCTTGTGCGTGGCCAGTTCGTGGTCGAACCAGAAGTGGTCCTTGGCGAAGGCGTCGACCAGCTGCTCGTCCACGCCCAGCGCCTTGCCGACGTCGCGGATGGCGCTGCGCATGCGGTAGCTGATGACCACCGCGGCGATGGCCGCGCGCTCGCGGCCGTACTTGCCGTAGATGTACTGGATGACCTCCTCGCGCCGCTCGTGCTCGAAGTCCACGTCGATGTCGGGCGGCTCGTTCCTGCGGTCGTCGCTGATGAAGCGCTCCAGCAGCGGCTTGGAGAGCATCGGGTCCATCGCGGTGATGCCCAGGCAGAAGCACACCACCGAGTTGGCCGCCGAGCCGCGGCCCTGGCACAGGATGTCCCTGGAGCGCGCGAACTTCACGATGTCGTGCACCGTCAGGAAGAACATCTCGTAGCGGCAGCGCTCGATGAGCGGCAGCTCCTTGTCCAGCAGCTCCTGCACGCGTTCCGGGATGCCCTGCGGGTAGCGCTCGCGCGCACCTTCGTAGGTGAGGTGCTTCAGCGCCTCGATCGGCGTCATGCCGGGCGGCACCGTCTCCAGCGGGTAGTCGTAGCCGACCTCTTCCAGCCGGAAGCGGCAGCGGTCGGCCAGCTGCCAGGTGCGGTCCAGCAACTCCTTGGGGAACAGCTCCGCGAGGCGCTTGCGCTGGCGCAGGTGGCGCTCGGCGTTGGCCTGCAGGGCAAGGCCGCAGCCGGCGACGGTCTTGCCCAGGCGCACGGCGGTGATCACGTCCTGCAGGCGCTTGCGCGAGCGCGCATGCATGTGCACGTCGCCGGTGGCCACCAGCGGCAGGCCGGTGGCCTCGGCCAACTCGCGCAGGCCGGCCAGCCAGAGGTCGTCGTCCAGCAGGTGCGGCAGGTTGACGGCCAGCGCCAGCCGGCCTTCGTGCAGCGACTTGAGCTGCTGCAAGCGAGGCAGCAAGGCGGCCATGTCCACGGCCTGCCCCAGCTCGCGGCGCGGCACGAACAGCAGCTCGCAGCCTTGCAGCAGCGTGAAGTCGCTGATGTCCCAGCCCACGCGGTACTCGCCTTTGGGCGCGGTGGTGCGAGCGGCGGTGATGAACTGGCACAGGCCGCCCCAGCCCTGCAGGTCGCGCGCGATGGCGACCAGGCGGCCTTCGCCGAAGTCGAACTCGGCGCCGTACAGCAGGCGGAACGGCCGCTTGCGCGGCTGGCCGGGGAACATCTCCTCGAGGCGGTCGATGAACTCCATGTAGTCGCGCAGCCCCGACCAGGCACGCACCACGCCGGCCACCGAGCATTCGTCGGTGATGGCCAGCGCCTCGTAGCCCAGGTCGTAGGCGCGCCGCACCAGCTCCTGCGGATGCGAGGCGCCGCGCTGGAAGCTGAAGTTCGACAGGCAGTGCAGCTCCACGTAGCGCGGCAGCACGTCGGGGGCCCCGGTTCCGTTCGCGAGAACGGGCGGCAGCCGGTCGGGATCGAGCGCCGGCTTCGGCTTGATCGGTTGCTCAGGCATACAGGCCCTGCAGGTACCAGTCGAACTGCGTCGAAGCCGCCAGGTCCGCGGCCAGGTTGGGCGGCCGCTCGCGGTAGATCCACACCAGGCCGGCCTGCGGGCTGCGCGCGATGAAGTAGTCGCGCAGGGCGGGCCCCTGCTCGTCCCACCACGAAGTCTCGACGCGGTACATGCGCGCCAGCCGGCGCAAGGGTCCGCCGAAGCAGGGCGTCTCGCCCTTCATCGAGAGCTTCACCGGCCGCGGCAGCAGCCAGGTGGGATAGAGCGCGTCGGCCTCGGCCGCCGGCATCGCTTCATGGCTGCGCGCCGGCGCCCAGTCCTGCTTGGCTTCGGGGCGATGGTCCTCGTGCGACCGCGGCACGACCACGCTGTCTTCGCCCAACCGGATCGAGAGGCGCTCGACCAGCTGGTGCAGCCGCTCGCCTTCGGCGTGGTCCTGCGGCAGCAGGCTCGCGGTGGCGCCGCCCCAGGGCACGGTGTCCAGCGAGCGCAGGCGCAGGTGGTTGGCGGGCGCGGAGAGCGTGGCGCGGTCCAGGTGCTCGCGCACGAGGCGGCGCAGGTGCGACATCTCCTGCGTGGGCTGCGCGGTGCGCACCTGCAGCTGCTCCTTCGGCGGCAGCTGCACGCCGTTCAGGCGGCGCAGGTCCAGCGTCCACTCCAGCTCCAGCGCCAGCACGCCGAGGTTGCGCGCCTGCAGCCAGAGCTGCAGGCGGCGCAGCAGGTGCTCGGCGGCGAGCATCAGCTCGGGCGCGGAGGTGGCCAGGCTGGCCAGCTCCACGTTCAGGTCGAACGCCTCGGGCAGCGTTTCCCAGGCGAAGCTCTCGGGCCGCTCGCCGTAGGCCGCGTCCAGCGCCGCGAGCAGCCCGGCGCCGAAGCGGCGCGACAGCCCGCCGCGCGGCAGCGCGCGCAGCTGGCCCCAGGTGCGGATGCCGGTGCGCTCGAGCAGCGGCACGTGCGGCAGCGCCGCGGACAGCAGCTCCAGCGCGAAGTCGTCCACGCGCCGGGGCACGGGGATCGAGCGGCACTTGCAGCGCAGCAGCGCCAGCGCCACCGGCGAGGTGGCGCCCGCGGCCCACTGCACCGCGCCGAGTTCGTCCTGCGCCGACAGCAGCACCTTGAGCAGGTCCTTGCGGCCGCCGAAGAGGCGCAGGCTGCCGGAGACCTCGAGCAGCAGCGCTTCCTCCTCGACCCACGCCACGCGCGGCGTGAAGCGCAGCGCCCACCAGGTCCAGGCCGTGCGGTCGCTGGTGGTTTCAGGTTTCGGTGACAAGGCGATCCAGTACATGCGATCTCCTGTTGCGAGGTGGTTCTTCGGTGGTGATGGGCACCGGCGCGGGCGCCGTGGGCGGGGCCACGCCGCGGCGGCGCGAATCGAGCAGCGCCTGCAGGCGCGCCGGCAGCGCGGGCAGCACCAGCGGCTGCTCCAGCGGCGGGCCCTTGCGCTTGACGATGCGCACCTGCATCTCTTCCACGCCCTCCACCACCAGCCGCAGCGGCGCGGGACTCGCCTGCCGCAGCACCTGCAGGCCGCGCAGCACGAACAGCAGCTTGCGGTGCCGGCGCGCGGCCAGGTGCAGGCGGCGCAGCTCCTGCGGCCGCGCCTGCGGCAGCCAGGCCACGAGCCCGGCGACGTCGGCGCAGCGCAGCGC
>JAEWIF010000065.1 GCA_023387335.1 Pseudomonadota bacterium
ACTCACAGGCCAGCCTGGATGCGATCGCGCGAAAATTGAACGAGCGTCCGAGGAAGACTCTGGGATTCAGGACGCCAGCTGAGATGTTCGACGAATGTGTTGCGTCGACCGGTTGAATCCGCCGTCGTCGGCAGACTTCCGTCCGTAACGCGTGACTGGTTCCGAGGCGCACGGACCTGCCGGAGCGGAGCGGCCGTTGTCGCGCTCAATCAGTGGCGCGAAAGCCCGTTGCTTTCACGACGGTTGCCCAGCGGGCTGTCTCCGCGGCGATCGATTTCTCGAACTCGGCCAATGATTCCGACGAGACGTCGAAGTTGAGGCCCTCCAGCTTGGCGCGGTAACCCACATCGGCATGGGCCTTGGCCGCGGCGGCGCGGATCTGCTCCAACACGGCAGGCGGTGTCCCTGCAGGCGCGAACAGTCCGAACCACACCGTCGTCCCCAAGTCGCCAAGACCCACCTCCGAAAGTGTCGGCACCTGCGGCAAGAAACGTGATCGCTGCGAGCTGGTCACAGCGATCGCGTTGAGCCTGCCGTCCTTGATGTACGGCACGGCACTCGCCAGCTGGGTGAAGCCCAGCGGCGCCTGGCCACCCAGGATATCGGTCACCTGCGGCACCGAGCCCTTGTAAGCGACGTGGACCATGTCGGCCTTCAATCGTTCGTTCAGCTGGTGGCCCAGGAAGTGCGAAGGCGTGCCAGGACTGAAAGACGCGTAGCTCGCCTTGTTCGCCGGATTCTGTATCCACCGCGCGAGTTCAGCGAACGTCTTCGCGGGAACCGAGGGATGGGTCACGAGGACAAGCGGCGCCTCGACGCCCTTGAGTACCGGCTTGAAGTCCGACTGCTTCCAGCGCAACCGCGGGAACGCCGAAGGACTGATTGTCACCATCGACTGCGTGCCGATCCACAGAGTGTGCCCGTCGGCCGGCGCCTTGAGTGCTGCCTCGGCGCTGATGTTGCCGTTGGCGCCAGGCTTGTTGTCGATCACGAAGCTGCCACCGGTCACCTTGCTCATCTGGTCGGCCAGCGCGCGAGCGAATGGGTCGACTGCTCCACCGGCCGGAACGCCGACCAGGAAAGTCACGGGTCGCGAAGGCCAGGTCTGGGCCAGCGTGGCGCCCGGTGCCGCGAGTGAGGCGGCGGCGGCGGCGAACGCGGCGCCCAGGACTCGTTGGGTACTGGCTATCATGGTCTCGTCTCCTGTCGTGGCCGGACAGCCATGTTAGGAAAGCGGCACGGGGTTGATGAAATCAACCATCCCCCTCGAAAACCCTCATGACATCCCATCGACTTGCCGACCCAGCCGGTATTGAGGACCTCCTGCTTTTCCGCCTGAACAGGTTGATCGGCCTGAGCGGCAGCTTGGTCACCCGGATCTGCGAAGGCCGCTTTGGCGTGACGCGTCGCGAATGGTCGGTGTTGGCCGTCGCGGCGCGCGAGGAGTCGATGGCCTGGGGCGACCTTCGCGATCGATGCGAACTCGACGAATCCCGCGTCTCGCGCGCGGTCACGTCTCTTGTCGCCAAAGGGCTCGCCGAGAAGACCACGGCGAAGAGCCGGCAAGTGAGCGTCAGGCTGACCCCCAAGGGAAGAAAGCTGTATGAGGAGTTGTTTCCGATCGCCCAAGCGATCAACGCGGACCTGATCGCGGTGCTCGATGCACGGACCGCCGAGATCCTCGACAAGACGCTTGACGCGCTTCATGCGCGCGCCAAGGAACAGTTCTCGCAGTCGGACCAACCCAAAGCCGGTCGGCTTCGCGGCGGCAGCCGCGCGGCGCCATCGACCTCACGCGAGTAGGCGGTGCATGTCCGCCATGGGTCGTTGGCTGCCGTGGCGCAGAGTGGCTCGAAACGGAAACGAAGCGATCTGGCCGCGGCGCTGTCGTATGCCGCCCACCGACCCTCGGACGCGGCGTTATCCCGCCCCGCGCAAGATCAGGCGGCTCTGCGAGCTGATCGCCGATGCGAGGGCGCGCGCCACAGTGTTGAGCCGTGTTTCCGCCCGCGTGTAGATGCTGCAGGTGAGGAGCGGGAATGGCTTGTCTAGCGGGATCTCCTGCAGCAGTGCAGCGACCGCAGGCTCCGACAGCATCGGCTTGCCGAGAAGCCCCAGTACGTCGCTGCTGGCGAGCATCGCCACCCGGATGCCGTGCGAGTCGCACTCGGTGGCGGACTCAGGCAGCGCCAGGCCTGCGGCTTTGAAAGCCTCCTCCAGCACGCCACCGGAGCCGCGCGGCCGGATCATCAGCCATCGCGACCCGCTCAAGTCCTCCAGGGTGCGCGCATGTCGAAGCGGATGTCCCTTTCGGCCCACCACCGTAAGCCTGAAACGCGCCAGCGGGCGGGCAGTGAAGCCGCGCGTGGACTCCGGCTCCAGTCGCAGGCAGATCGCGAAGTCCAGCGCGCCTTCACGCAGCAGCGGCAGCAAGGTTTCCTGCGTCCCCTCGACCACGCGCACCCCTGCGTCCGGGTGGTCGACACGGAAGCGCGCCAGTGCGGGCGGGATCAGCCATGACCCCATCACGGAAGCGACGCCGACCCGCACGGTCTGCACGTTGCGGCCCGCGAGGTCGGCCAACTCCTCCTGCGCCTGCCTTAGCTCGCCTTGAATCGCTCGCGCTCGAGCGACGAAGGCCTTGCCTGCCGGCGTAAGCACGATGCCCTTGCTGCTGCGTTGCACCAGCACCGCGTCGAGTTCCTGCTCCAGCGCCCGCAGCCCCTTGGTGGCCGCCGGCTGCGACAGGCCCAGCTGCCGAGCGCCGGCCCGGATGCTGCCCGCATCGACGATGGTGGTGAAGGCACGCAACTGAGCCAAGTGCATGGTGATTCCCATCGGTTATCACGCAGAAGCGCGCTTCATCTTACGGAGCTTTGGACCCGGTGGTGTACTGCCTCACCCCGCCCGGAGCTGGAGAAGTCCATGAACGCCTCGCACCGCACACCCGGCTCACCGAGCCGTCTCGGCGGCATTACCTGTCGCTGCTCGGCTGTTCGAGGAGAACGGGCCGCGTTTCAGCAAGGCCGTGGTTGTGAACTGCTGCAATGCGGTGATTTGCCTGCTGGTCACGCTTGCCATCCTCGCGTACCGCTGACAAGGAGTTGATGATGGAGATAAAGAGATACTTCGCGATGCTGCTCGGCTTCCTGGCGGTGGCGGGCGGACACGCACAGCCTTCGGCTGAGCCGCTGACTTCGGTCCCGCTTCTGCTGATCGTCGGAGGGCCGCCGGGCACGCCAGGGGACTTGCTGGCGCGGACGATCAGTGGTCCTCTGGCCGCAGAGCTGAGCCAGCCGGTGGTGGTGGAGAACCGCCCAGGCGCGGCGGGCACGGTTGCGCTGGCGTCGCTGGTGCGCGCCAGGCCCGACGGCAACATTCTGGGGACGCTCGCCCTGCAATCGGCCGCGGCGCCCGCGCTGGTACGGACGCTCCCCTATGACCCTTTGCGCGACCTTGCGCCGGTGCGCCAGCTCACCACGGTCGCCAACCTGCTGGTGGTCCATGCCGACAGCCCCATGCGGTCGATCGCCGACGTCCTGGCGGCCGCACACGCGGGCACGCTGGCCTACGCGTCGGGTGGCAACGGCACGCCGGCCCACTTGGCCGCCGAGCTGTTTGCGCAGGAAGGCGGCGTGCGGCTGCAGCACGTGCCCTTCAACGGTCCGGTTGCAGGGCTGGCGGCGCTGGCGGGCGGCCATGTGCAACTGATGTTCGCCACCGCGCCGGCAGCAGCGCCACTGCTGCAATCAGGCAAGGTGCGTGCGCTCGCGACCACCTCGCCTGTGAGGTTGCCCGGTCATCCGGACGTGCCCACCTTGGCCGAGAGCGGGCTAGCGGGTGCCACGGTACGCGACTGGCACGGCCTGGTCGCGCCGGCCGGAACGCCAGGCGTGCGGGTGGAGCAAGTGGCGGCCGCGCTGGCACGGGTGCTGGCGCAAGACAGCGTCCGTCAGCGCCTCACCGGGGCCGGCATGGAGCCGGTCGTGACCTCGGGCCCGGCTGAATTTCGGGACTGGACGGCCGCCGAGATGGAGCGCTGGCGGGCCGTGATCCGAAGGGCCGGCATCTCGATGCAGTAGGGCGCGATCGCCGCAACTGGCCTCACGCCGCGGACCCTCGAGCGCGTCGGAAAGCGGCTTGAGCGGCCGTCTGCCTCAAGCCGATCCTTGAAGTTTGCTTTCAGCCGACACCGTCCGTGGCCGGTGTCGGCCAGAAGCAGCCGCTCAAAGCGGCGTGCTCTTCTTCTCAGCGTATCGAGGCCTGCGCGCCAACGCGGAGCCTCGGCAAGGGTCAGTCGCCCTTCTTGCGATCCATGTATTCGCGCAGGCTCTTCGCCGCTGCCGCATTCGCGGGCTGCTCGGGAAGTCCCTCGAGGGCGTGAATCAATCTGAGGTGCTCGATCGGGAACACGTCCGAGTGACGAGTTCCGGAATCGTCCATCCAGGTGCAAAGGGCGTGCTTCTCCGTCACGGAGCGCACGTTCACGATGCGTCCGTTCTGCGCCATCGCCACGTCACCTGAGCGGATATCCATCTCGCCAGTGTAGTCGGCGCCCTGGCTCGCGCTGGAGCCAGGATCAACCAGGGGCGTTGAACCTTTTGCGCGCTTCTTCCACCTGCGCCCTGGTCACGCACCCATCAGCATGGTCATTCACCAGCCCCATCGCCTGGATCAACGCATGCATGGTGGTCGGGCCGACGAATTTCCAGCCCCGTTTCTTCAAATCCCTGGACAAGTCACGCGAAGCCCGCGAGACCGACACGGAGCGATGCGCGTCGAGTTCATGCGCGGCGGGCTCGAAGCGCCAGAAGTACGCGGCCAGCGTGCCCGTCTCCCTGACCAGCTCGCATGCACGCCGCGCGTTGTTGATCGCGGCTTCGATCTTGCCGCGATGGCGCACGATGCCTGCATTGGCAAGCAGGTGCGCGACGTCCTCGTCGTTGAAGCGCGCGACCTCGCGGAAGTCGAAATTCCTGAACGCCGCGCGAAAGTGTTCCCGTTTGTCGAGGATAGTCCGCCAGCTCAACCCCGACTGGAATCCCTCGAGGCTGACTTTCTCGAACAGACGAAGATCATCAGCCACGGGAAAGCCCCACTCGTGGTCGTGATAGGCGACGTAGCCGAGTGACGCGCCGGCGCACCAACTGCAGCGAGGAAGTCCATCAGGACCGGGGACCGTGGTGCTCATGCCGGGATGATGCCGCAACCCCGAGCCATCCCGCGCGACGTCTGCTCCCCGTGGACCGCTCAAGCGGCAACGGTGCGCTCGGGCCGACCGCAACCCTGGAGCGCGTAGCGTTAAAGTGGCGCGATGCTGTTCAATGTCGGTGTTCAACACGGCGGACCTTACTTGTTGGTCGTGGCCAGCGGACGTGCGCACTTGTGCGACTTCTTCGGCCTGTTTGACCTCGCGGCGCGAGTTGCGCAGATGAAGGGCTACAAGCGGGCCATGGTCGATCTGCTGGCCGTTGAGCCAGTCCTGTCCTTCACCGAACACCTGCAGCTTGGAGCGCATGTGGCATCCGCCCTCGCGGGGCTGGACCAGGTCGCGACGGTCGTGGACGCCAGGTTCAAGACGGGTACCAGCGAAAAAGCGGCGCAGAAGCATGGTCTCAACCTGCGCACGTTCGTGGACATCCATGAGGCCACCGAATGGCTCGAAAGCTGACGGCGGCCCCGGCGCATGCGCCCGTCCTCCACAAACTACCGAACGGCGTGAGACTGTTGGCCATCCTCATGCCTCACGTACAGAGCGCCAGCGTGGGTGTGTTCCTGCAGGTGGGCTCGCGCGATGAGATGCCGGCGACCAACGGCATCGGCCATGTCCTGGAGCACATGGCGTTCAAGGGGACCACTACGCGGTCAGTGCAGGCCATCAACCTGGACGCGGAGCGGCTGGGCGCGGACGTCAATGCGTTCACCGGCAAGGACATGACCGGCTATTTCATGACGGGCCTGGGGCACCACGTGGAGCCCCTGCTGAACATGACAGCCGACATCGTCCTCAACAGCACTTTCCCGGTGAACGAGTTGCAGCGCGAGCTGGAAGTGATCCGCCAGGAAGCGATCGAATACGAGGAGGATCCGCAGGATTGCTGCGGCGACCTGCTGGACCGTGCCATCTGGGGCGGCCATTCGATGGGGATGCCGGTCATCGGCACCGTGGGCAACATCGACGGCTTTACGCGCGAGGATCTCGTACGCCACGTCCAGACGCATCACGTGGCGGAAAAGACGGTCGTCGCCGCGGTCGGCAACTTCGATGTCGAAGCCTTCCTGATGCTTGCGCAGGCGCTCTTCGGGGCGATGCGGGGATCGGCCGGGGAGGCCGCATGCGGTTCCGTCGTTCCCGCGGAATATGTCGGCCAGACCACGGCTCGGCGCTTCACGCAGGTCTCTCAGGTGTTCCTGAACGTGGCTTACCCGGTGGTGCCCCGGAGGCAGGAATACATGCTGCAGCAGCGCTGGCGCATCGCAGCATCGCTGGCCGCCAGCCTTTTTGGAGAGGGCATGTCTTCTCCGTTGGTGGACCGGGTCCGAGAGCAGCTCGGCCTGGCCTATACGGCGCACTCGACGATCGACGCAGGGGATGTCTGGGCCAACTTCGTCGTGCATGCCATCACGACGCCCGACAAGGTCGGCGCATTGGTCACGGCTGCCGGTGGACTGCTGCGGGCTCAGGCAGAGTCCATCGATACGGTGCACCTCGAGCGGGCGAAAAACCAGCTGACCGTCGCGCGGGTGCGCGCCTCCGAGCGGCCCTACGCGACGATGGAGCACGCCGTCGAGGAACTCTTCGCCAGCGGGACCGTGACGACCCTGCCGGAAGCGATTGCGCTGATCGACAGCATCACCGCGGACGAAGTGCGAGCAGTCTTCAGCGACATGCTGGAGAAGTCCCCGGCGCTGGCGATCACTGGCAAGGGGGCCGGTGCCAGGTGGGCAAGGGAGCTGGCGGCGTCGCTCACGGCGGCCGCGGCCTAGGTCCAGACGGGGGCGTGAGCGTACTGATACCTGCGAAGGGGGGAGCGCTTTGCGTCCTGAAGCGCTGCTCGAAAGAGCCGCTCGGACGACAAACGTGCCCGTCCGTCGCCTCGTTCCAGCAAGAAGCTGGACTGTTCGCGCGAGCTTTGTAAAGCTGCGGACCTTCCATACGCCTGCGAGGCTGAAATCATGAAACACGCTATGAAGGTCGTCTCCGTCGCATCCACGTTCGTGTGCCTTCTGTTGGCATCCGGTGGTGCTGCGGCCGGGGATGTGGGGACCGCGGTCGGCGGCGGAGTGGGAGGAGCCGCGGGTGCGCTGATCGGCAGCCAGGTGGGCGGCAAGAACGGAGCGGTCATCGGGGGCGCGTTGGGCGGCGGCGTTGGCGCAGCCGCGACGACATCCGGTTCGGGGAAGACCGGGGCCATCGTGGGCGGAGCCGTCGGCGGCGGCGCCGGAGCCGCGGTCGGGCAAAAGCTGGGCGGCAGCACGGGCGCCGTCGTGGGGGCAGGCGCGGGCGGGGCCCTCGGGGCGAGCGCCGGCAAGTCGCTCACCGAGAAGGGTCCCGCGCAGGCGAAGGTCGTCGCGCAGCCCGCGCCGGCAGCCATTGTCGTGCGCGCGGATGGCGACGGACGCGCTCACGCCACTTCCGGGCGTGGCAACTTCTGCCCTCCTGGACAAGCGAAGAAAGGGCGTTGCTAGGCATCCTTCAAGGCGCCTTCGTGCTTGCGTAGAACGAACTGCTGCTGAAAGGTGCCCGGGTCGAGGCGGCTATGCTGAAGTTGTCCTGCGAAGCGGAGGTGCGCCTGGGAGCGACCTGATGGAGTGGCGGGGAGGAGACGGCGCGGCGCGCGTTCTTGCTCGAGGCGGGAATCCTTCAGTTCAGCTGAAAGGCGCGGACATCGGGCCGGCACGTGCCAGACGCGGTACGCATGTCAACCAACTGGGTTCCTTGCCATCATGGAAAGGTCAAGTCCAGACCGAGCATCCTGCAAAGGATGAAGGTGAAGAGTCCCAGGCCCAGGAGCGATGACACGAAGACCGCGGCCACCTTGCCGGCTGCGCGCAGCACCGCGCGCTTCTCCATCTCCTTCTCCTTCCGTTCTTGATCGTGATGCCACTTGATGGCGAAGAACATGCACGTGCCGAACGCGAGAAGCTTGAACGTAACGAAGACTATCGGGATCGAATTCATAAGTCATCCGGCTGCGTTGCGCGCCGCGATCGTGGCAGTGTCGTCGCGGGCTGCATCAGTCGAGGCGCGCTAACAGCACGCACTTCATACTGTGCCAGCCTTGCTGAGACGGTCGTAGCCTCAGAAACACGAAAAAGCGCCGTATCAGATCCCGAGCCGAAGGATCTCCCGCCCGGTGTCCGCGCCTTCCGTGTCGCTCATGCCCGACATCATCTGGTGCAACGCGCCGAACGACTGGCGTTCGAAACGCACGGCGCCGGATGATGCTCACCGGCAGGGCGAAGAAGGGATTGCGCTCCGGCGTGGAATAGACCACGGCGGCGATAGGGCCGCGGTCGAGGCCCGTGAAGGACTAGACCAGCAGCCGCGCCTTCAGCGCGCCCTGCTTCACCAGCGTGGTCACCACGTCGACCAGCGTCGCCTTCACCACTTCCGCGGCCGCTGTCAGTGGCTGTTCACTCAGCCAGGCAAGCGACTGTGTTCGCTCGATGACCGGCTGGACGATCTCGCGCGCCACGAGGCCTCGGGCGTCGCCCGCGGAGAACGTGTTGCGCGGCATGACGGAAAATCCCAGGCCCTCGATCACCGCGCGCCGCAGAAGCACCGAACTGTTCAGTTCGTAGCGCACGTTCAATGTGCATTTCTGGTCCAGTGCCGCGCGCTCGATCAGCTTGCGCAGGTCGTGCTCGCGGTCCGGCGCGATCAGCGGCCGCTCGCCGATGTCGCGGAAGGCCATCGGCCCCTGCGCCTCGCCCGCGAACAGTTGCTTCCTGCCGAACAGGCAGAAGCGTTCCTCGAACACCGGCAGCGCCTCGAAGTGCGACAGCTCGAATGCGGTGGGCAGCAGCGCCATTTCCACGCGGCGCGCTTCCAGCATCGCGCGAGCCTCGCTGCTCATGCCCGTGGCCAGATGCAGCCGGATGCCGGGAGCGCGGGCATCGAGCGCGCGAAACAGGGGCACGGCCAGGATGGGTGCCACGGAGCCCACCAGGCACAGGCTGACCGGCCCGGCCGGTTCGCTGGATGCGGCGTGCACGTCGTCCTTGAGCCGATCCATCTGCCGCAGGATGGACGCGGCGCGGTCCAGCAGCCGCCGCCCTTCGGCGGTGAGCTTCACGCCGCGCGCGGCGCGTTCCAGCAGCGCCACGCCGAGCTCCTGTTCCATGGCCGCGATGTGCTGGCTGAGCGCGGGCTGGGCGATGTGCAGCGCATGCGCGGCGGCGGTGATGCTGCCGGCCTGGGCGACCTCGAGGAAGTAACGGAGCTGGCGCGGCGTCATCCCGGCAATGTATCGGCTGCCGGAAGCGCCGCGCGGTTCATGCGGGCGCGGCAGCCTTTTCGCCGATGGGCGAGGGGGTCGCGCCGCCCGACCCCATCTTCGACGCGACCTCCACTCCGCCGAGCCGCTCGATCATCGCGCGCTGGTCCTGCTTGCACAGGGCGTCGATGGCTTCGGGGTCGCAGATCCTGCGCAGTTCGGCTTCCATGTCCCGCAGCACGTCCGCGTGGTCGGGCCGCGATGCCAGATCCACCAGTTCTTCGGGATCGGCGTGCAGGTCGAACAGCTCGGGACGGTGGCGCACGTAGTAGTGGTACTTCCAGCGGCCCTTGCGCAGCATGAAGCCGGCGGTGTTGCTGCCCGCCGCGTGGTACTCGCTGAAGATGGGGCGGTCGAGGTCGGGTGGCGCATCGGCCACGACGAACAGCGAGCGGCCCGGCCGGCCCTGCATCTCGGGCGCGGGGTCCACGCCCGCGCCTTCCAGGATGGTCGGGAACAGGTCCAGCAGGTCCACCGGCGTCTCGCACACGGCGCCGGCCGGCACGCCCGCGCCGCGCAGCAGCATCGGCACGCCCACGCTCTCCTGGTACAGCGTGGACTTGCCCCACAAACCGCGCTTGCCCAGGTTGTCGCCGTGGTCCGACGTGTAGACCACCGTGGTCGAATCCGCCAGGCCGGCGGCGTCCAGCGCGGCCAGGATCCGGCCTACGTTGTGGTCCAGGAAACTGCAAAGCCCGTAGTACGCCGCGAAGGCCTCCAGCCGTTCGCGCGGGCTTTTGAACGCGGCCTCGTTGTCCATGAAGCGGGCATAAGCCTGCGCCCATGGGTGCAGCGCATGGCCGTCCTTGGGCAGCAGCTTCGGCTCGGGCAGCGAATCCAGCGGGTACAGCGTGAAGAATTCCTCCGGCGCCACCAGCGGGAAGTGCGGCGCCACCATGCCGACGTACAGCACGAAGGGGGCGTCGCGCGTACCGGCGTCGGCCAGCCAGTCGACGGCGCGCTGCGTCACCTCGCGGTCGTACGCGGTGTACGTCGACTCGCCCGCGCCGATGCGCTCGCCCAGCATGCGCTTGCTGTTGGGCCGCGCGATGTACGGGTCGCGGATGGACGCCCACACCATGCCGTAGCCGCCGACCACGTGCATGGGGATGTGCTCGCAGTCGAAGCCGGCCGGGTCCTCGTCGTTGCGGTAGTGAAGCTTGCCGATGCTTTCCACCCGGATGCGTTCGCGCTGCAGCACGTGGCCCCAGCCGCGCGGATCGCCGGTGTAGGGCATCGCGTTGTCCCAGTGGCGCGTCTGGTGCACGCGCAGGCCGGTAGCGAACGCGGCGCGCGCAGGCACGCAGATGGGCGACGGCGTGTAGGCATTCGGGAAGCGCGTGCCTGCCGCAGCCAGCGCGTCGAGGTTGGGCGTCTTGACGAAGGGGTGCCCGGCCGCGCCCATGATGCGCGGATCGTGCTCGTCGGACATGATGACCAGGACGTTGCGGCGCATCGGCGGTTCCTGCTTCTTCATGGCGCTGCTCATTCGGCCGTGTAGCCGGTGGCCTTCACGATCTCGGCCCAGCGTCCGTACTCGGTCTTGATCATCGCGTCCAGTTCGTCCGGTGCCATGGTGCGCGGCTCGTACTCGGCCTTCTGCAGGAGGGCCGCCACCTTGGGCGATTTCACGGCGGCGGTGACGGCGCGATTGAGCTCGCTGACCACCGCGCCCGCCGTGCCGGCCTTGGCGAAGAACGCGAACGTCTCGGTCACGACCAGCCTCGGGAAACCCTGCGACCTGAACGTCGGCACACCGGGCACGGCCGGGTTCGGATCGCTGTCCGAGGTAGCCAGCAGGCGCAGCTTGCCGCTGCGGTGCATCGGCAGCAGGTTGGGCAGGGTGGTGATCACCGCCGGCACGGTGCCGCCGATGGCGTCGGTCACCGCCGCGGAGCCGCCCTTGTACGGCACGCCGGTCAGTGCGACCTTCGCATCCTTGCTCAGGATCTGGCCGATGAAGTCCATCGCCGTGCCCGCGCCGGGCGTGCCGTAGGTGGCGACCTGGGGATTGGCCTTCGCCTGCGCCAGGTAGTCCTGCAGCGTCTTCGCCGGGCTGTTCGCGCCCACCGCGAGCGCGAAGCTCATGCGCGCGGCCGTGCCCACGCCCGACAGCTGTGCCAGCAGGTCGTGGCGCACGGCCTTGAAGATGTGCGGCGCCAGCGTGATGTTGCCGGTCGGCGTCATGACGAGGGTGTTGCCGTCGGCCGGGGCCAGCAGCAGCGCGTCGGTGGCCAGGCGGCCGGCCGCGCCGGGGCGGTTTTCCACGATGGCGTTGAAGCCCGAATCGCGCAGACCTTCAGCGACCGCGCGCGCCACCGTGTCGGCCGCGCCGCCGGCCGCGTAGCCGACCAGGATGCGCAGCGTCTTACCCTGGGCGAACGCGGCGCCCGAGGCGGCGAGGGCGGCGGCCGGGATCAGCGCGTTGAAGCGGCGCCGGTCGAGCAGCATGGGATTTCTCCTGTCTTATGGGTTGGCAGGCAGTATCCGAGGACGGCAGGGGCCGCACAAATAGGATTTGGGGGTCATAGCTATAAGTCCGAACTTATGGCTGAAGGGGTGGCGCTGATCCCGAGGAGGCTGTCGCCACGTCGTCACACCCCTCGGCATTTTCTGGAGGGCTGCCTGAGATTCGATCGGTTTCCCGCGCATGTCCTTCGTAATCCGGGGCACCAGCTTGCGTCGACCCATTACGATGCTGCACTGCAACACGGAGCGCGCATTGAACGTCGACAACTGCTACCACGAGCTGGGGGTGGCCCGGGACGCAAGCGATGCGGAGGTGAAGGCGGCCTGGCGCAGGCTCGCGGCGCGCTGGCACCCCGACCGCAACGGCAGCCCGCACGCACTCCGAAAGATCCAGCGGATCAACCAGGCGATCGAGGAGATCCGCAGGTCGAGGCGCGAGATGCAGGGCGAGGGTGGCGAGGACCCTGATCCCTCGCCCGAGGCAGTGGTGGAGCACACGGTGCAACTCACGCTGGAGGAGATCGCGAGCGGCTGCGTGCGGGAGTTGCGCGGCGAAGTCATCGAGGATTGCGTCGAATGCGAAGGCAGCGGCCTGCAGGTCCAGGCCACGGCTTGCACGGCATGTGCCGGAACGGGACGCGTCCCGCAGCCCCTCTGGTTCGCCTGGCTTTCCGCCGACACCGAGTGCGCTGGCTGCAACGGGCACGGGACGATCCGCGTTGGGTGCGCGGCGTGCGGCGCGAGCGGGAAGGCTCCCCCCAGGAACTACCGCTGCCGGGTCGCCCTCCCGCCCGGCCTGCGCGCGGGCAGCATGCTCGACGCAACGGCGCGGGTGGAGGGGCGGCAACGACGGCACAAGCTGGCGGTTCGTGTCCGCGTGGAACTCGTCGCGCACGAATTCTTCTCGGTCGAGCACGATGGCACCTTGGCTTGCGAACTCCCCGTCGACGGCTTCGCCTGGATGGCAAATCGCTGGGTCGAAGTGCCGACCGCGCGCGGACTGCAGCAAATGCGGCTGCGGCGCGGTGCCCTGAACTACCGGATCAAGGGGGCGGGTCTGCCTTGGCAGGACGATGCAAGCCACGCGGAATGCCTCGTCAAGGTGGTCCCGATCTTTCCCGAGGAATTGAGTGCCGAGCAGGAAGCCGCAATCGATGGCCTCGTGGCCAGCAACTCCGGCAGCGCGAACACCGAGGCCGGGCGTCGACTTGCCGGATGGGGTTGCCTGATGGAGAAGTGGCAAGCCAGGATGAACGAGTCGCCACGGGAGTAGGCGCAGCGTCGCGGCGCGTCGGCACTACTGCACGTTCGCGGTCACCGACGCATTGCCGTTGATGGTGAAGCGGCAGGTGCGTGTCTTGTTGCCGCCGCTCGAACAGGCCCCCGACCAGACCACGTCCCGCCCATTGGTCGCGCTCAGCGTGACGGCGGTTCCGGATGGAAAGGACGCGGCGCCCGTGGTGCCCACGGCGACGTTGATGCCGCTCGGGCTCGATGTCACCCGCTCGCCGCCGCGGCCGGTCGCGGTCAGCGTCAGCGTGGCGCCTTGCGCCGGCGGCGTGACGCCCAGGACGGCGGTGCGAGCGACGCCGGCCGCGCTGGCCGTGAGCGTCACGGAGGTCGACAAGCTCACCGCCGCCGTAGCGATGGCGAAGCTGGTGCTGCTTGCGCCCTGCGCGACCGTGACGCTGGCCGGCGGCGTCGCTGCCCCGCTGTTGCTCGACAAGGCCACGGTGAAGCCGCCTGCCGGCGCCGCCGCCGAGAGCGTGATGCTGCCCTGCGCCGTCGCGCCGCCCGTCACGCTGGCGGGACTGACGGCCAGCGTCGAGAGCGCGGGCGGCCCCGCGCCCGGCGCCACGGTCAGCGTGGCGTTGCGCGTGGCCCCGCCATACGTGCCGCTCACCTGGACCTGCGTGGTGGCCGTGACCTGGGTCGTGGTGACCGGGAACGTGGCGCTCGATGCGCCGGACGCGATCGTCACGTTCGGCGGCAGCATGACCGTGCCGGGATTGCTGCCGGACAAAGTCACCAGCGCGCCACCCGAGGGCGCCGCCGCGTTCAGTGTCGCCGTGCCCTGAGCGGGGTTGCCGCCGGTGACGGAAACCGGCTCGACGGTGATCGCCGCCAGTGCCGGAGCCGTGGCTACGGCGCGGGGGGTGAATCGCCGCGCGGCGGAGAACGGGCCGAACACGCCCGCCGCGTTGATCGCCCGCACTCGCCACCACAGCCGAATCGCCGGCAGCGATCCGATCGAGGCCTGCGAGACGTCGACCGTCTGGGTGGCGCGGAACGGCGGGCCGAAGTTCGATGAATCGTCGACCTGGATCTCATAGCGCGCCGCGTTGGGCACGTCGTTCCAGTCGAAGCCGACCGGCTGGTTCGGCGTCGCATCGTTGGCGGGCGACAGCAGCGCAGGCGCCGCGGGAGTGGCCGGCGGCGTCGTGCCGGTCGTGTTGATCAGCACCGCCGTGGAAGGGGCGGCGCCCCCGATGCCCAGTACGAGGTCCGGCTTGCCGTCGCTGGTGAGCTGGGCGGCGATGATGGACACGGTGCCGACGCTAGAGCGGTCAGCCGGCACGAAGTAGCGGATGGGCGCCTGGAAGGTCCCGTCGCCGTTGCCGTTGCGGATCTCCATCAGGCCCGAGTTGCCGTTGGCGAGCGCGAGCGCGAGGTCGGCGAAGCCGTCGCCGTTGAAGTCGCCCACGGCCTGGTACTGCGGCACGAGCAGGTCGGGCTCGGTGATCAGCAGCGGTGGCATGCGGAAGGTGCCGTCGCCATTGCCGGCAAGCACGGCCGTGCGGCTGCCGTTCAGCGCCACCGCGACCACCAGATCCTGGACGCCATCACCGTTGAAGTCGGCGACGTCGACGTCGGTCGCGTCCATGCCGAGGGTGTTGCCCTCGACGAGGGTGAGCGTCGGCTGCTGGACGAAGCTGCCGTCGCCCGCGCCGCGCAGCAGCACCAGCCGCGCCTGCGAACTGGCGATGGCCAGGTCCGGGATCCCGTCGCGGTTGAAGTCGCCTGCCGCGATCCTGGCGGTCTCGGTGCCGATGTCGATCTCGCGCGCCGGCTGGAAGCCGCCGGCGCCGTCGCCGAGCAGGACCGTGATGCCGCGCGCCACGCGGCAGGGCGCCGTGAAGCAGGCGACCTGGTGCCCGATCACCACGTCCAGCCGCCCGTCGTTGTTCAGGTCGGCCGCGGCGATGGTGGGTGAGTCGAAGCCCGAGCCGTTGGGGAAGTTGATCGGCGCCTGGAAGGTGCCGTCGCCGTTGCCGAGGAGCAGCGACAGGCCGATGGCGGGGTCGTTGATGGTGACCGCGAGGTCCACGCGGCCGTCGCCGTTGAAGTCGCCGGCCGCCAGGTCCTGGGCCGAGCTGGCGACCGGCCAGGAGACGGCGGGAGCGAACGTCCCCTCGCCGGTCGCGAGCTGCACCCGCACGCCGGTGCCGCCCGGCCCCGCGAGGTCCGGACGGCCGTCGCCGTTGAAGTCGGCCGCGATGTGGGTGTTGCCCAGCAGCGGATGGTCGCTGCGCGCGAACGTGGCCGCGGTGGTGGCCGCGAAGGCTGGCGGAGCCAGGAGAATGCCGGCCACGAAGCCGAGCACGGGAACCATCCGCCGCAAGGAAAGGAGGGGATGTCTCATGCTCACCTCGTCTCGTTGGGGCCACGTCGCATATCCCATGCCGCTTGTCGTCCGCGACCCCATCCGGCCACTGCTGGTGCAGGTCCATCGGACGACATGGATCCGCATCCGGCGCAGTTGAGCGATACCCGACCGACCGGGTGAATTGCCCCACCGCGAAAGGGGCAGGTCACCCAGGGTCGGTGCTGCACCCGCGCGCCCGCAGGTCCTTCGACCGCCCATGGAAGAGCCTCTGAGGCAAGCTCCCGACACCCGCTTGCTACACCCTCCGACACCCCGGCAACGGCCGTGCAGGTCTGATACCACCATCCCCAATGGACATCCCCGAAGGAAACCCCATGAAGCTGGTACTCATCGGCATCGCCCTCGTGGGCGCCTCCGCCATGGCCCAGGCCCCCGACGCCGCCCAGCGTGCCGAGAACCGCGCGAAGGCCGGCGAACTGGTGGACAAGGCCACCCCGGGCCCCGCCCAGCGTGCGAGAAACCGCGCCAAGGCAGCCGAACTCGCGAACAAGGCCACCCCCGATGCGGCCCAGCGCGCCGAAAACCGCGCGAAAGCGGGTGAACTGGTGGACAAGGCCACCCCGGGGCCCGCCCAGCGCGCGAGAAACCGCGCCAAGGCCGCCGAACTTGCGGACAAGGCCACTCCCGATGCCGACCGGCGCACGGAGAGTCGCGCGACACGGTAGCCGCTGAGCTGCTCGGCCGCGCCCCGGGCATGATCCCAGCCGCCATGACAGCTTCTCCGCTCCATCCATTCGCCGTCGAAGCCATGCGCGCGCATGGCCTGCGCCCCGAGTTCAGCGCGCAGGCGCTGGAGGAGGCTGCCACGGCACGAGCGGTTCCGCGGGAGCAGCGCGGCGATGTCCGCGACCTGCGCCAACTGTGCTGGTTCTCCATCGACAACGACGACACCGCCGACCTCGACCAGCTGAGCATGGTCGAGCCGGTCGCCGGCGGCGCGGTGCGCTTGCGCGTGGCCGTGGCGGACGTCGACGCGATGGTGGCGCCGGGTGGCGCGGTGGACGCCCATGCCGACGCGAACACCACGTCGGTCTACACGGCGGCAGGCGTGTTCCCGATGCTGCCGGAAGTCCTGTCCACCGACCGCACCTCCTTGCACGAAGGGCAGGAGCGGCTGTCGGTGGTCGTCGACATGCTGGTGCAACCCGACGGCAGCGTGACCGCGTCCGAGTTGTACCGCGCCGCCGTGGTCAATCGCGCGAAGCTCACCTATGACCGCGTGTCGCGGTGGCTGGATGGCGAGGCGGACGCGCTGCCGCGGATCGCCGCCGTGCCCGGGCTCGAGCAGCAGGTGCGGCTGAACGATGCGGTGGCCACGCAGCTGCGGCAGTGGCGCCAGCGGCGCGGCGCGCTGAACGTCACCACCATCTCCGCGCGTCCGGTGTTCCAGGACGGCCGCTTGGTCGACCTGCGGCCCGACGAGAAGAACCGGGCGAAGGATCTCATCGCCGATCTCATGATCGCGGTCAATGCCGCGACGGCACGCTTCCTGTCGCAGCGGGGCTTTCCTTCGCTGCGCCGGTTCCTGCAGTCGCCCCGGCGCTGGGATCGCATCGAGGCGCTGGCGGCGGGTTACGGCGTGACGCTGCCCACGGAGCCGGATCCGGTGGCGCTGGATCGCTTCCTGTGCCGGCGGCGGCAGGCCGATCCCGCCGGCTTCGCCGACCTCTCGCTGCGCATCGTGAAGATGCTCGGCCCCGGCTCCTACGTCGCGGCCGCGGCGGGGGCCCGGGATCTCGGCCACTTCGGCCTGGCCGTCAGCGACTACGCGCATTCCACCGCACCCAACCGGCGCTTCCCCGACCTGGTGACGCAGCGCCTGCTGAAGGCCGCGCTGGCCGGCGATGCGACGCCCTACGAACTGGATGTGCTGGAGCAGATCGCCCGCCACTGCACCCTGCAGGAAGACAGTGCCGCCAAGGTCGAGCGCCAGGTCCTGAAGGCCGCCGCCGCCTGGCTGCTGCAGGACCGCATCGGCACGACCTTCGATGCCATCGTCACCGGCGCATCGCCCAAGGGCACCTATGTCCGGATCGCGCAGCCTCTGGTCGAAGGGCGGCTGGTTCGCGGCCACGAGGGTGCGGATGTCGGCGACGCGCTCCAGGTGCGGCTGGCGGCAGTCGACGCGGCACAAGGCTTCATCGACTTCGAACGGGCTTGAGGCTGGAGCGGCTCCCTCCGGCGGCGGCTGCGCCGAGCAGCCCGTGCAGTGCAGGCGTCAGCCGCAGCCCGGCAGGGCCAGTTGCCTGAGGGGCAGGCGCAGCGCGAGCAGGACCTCGTCGCCTTCCACGCGAGCCCGGCGCAGCGACTTCGCGTGCACCTGCACGACGCGTCCACCCAGCCAGACGTCCAGCACGCGCAAGTCCTGCCCCTTCAACACCGAGGCCATCGCCGCGCCGGGCGCCCCGCGCGGGACGACGAGCAGCACGCCCTCCTGCTCGGTGTGCCGACCCACGAAGTCGAGCGCCGCCGTCGTCGTCGCGAGGCTCATCGCGAAGGCGGCGGCGGACAGCAGGTGCCGCATCGACGGCGCCTACGCGGCGACCAGGCGCCCGAACCGCTGCGACATCCGCTCGCGGATCGGCAGGTTCACCAGCGCCGCGAAGATCGACAGCCCGATGCACAGCCACCACACCGCGTCGTAGCTTCCCGTGCGCCCGTGGAAGTATCCGCCCGCATACACGCCGAAGAACGAGCCGACCTGGTGGCTGAGGAACACGAAGCCGAACAGCGTGGCCATGTAGCGCGTGCCGAAGAAGGTGGCGACCAGGCCCGAGGTGAGCGGCACCGTGCTCAGCCACAGCAGTCCCATGCCGGCGCCGAACAGCAGGATGCTCGCCGTGGAAAGCGGCGTGAGCACGAACAGCAGCAGCACCGCGCCGCGCGCCCAGTACACGCCGGACAGCAGCCACTTCTTGCCGCCGTCGCGCCCGCCCAGCACGCCGGCCATGTACGCGCCGACGACGTTGACCAGCCCCACCATCGCGATCGCCCACGACGCCACCGCGCCGGGCACGCCGCGGTCCATCAGGTACGCGGGGAAGTGCGTGGTGATGAAGGCCAGCTGGAAGCCGCAGACGAAGAAGCCGAACACCAGCAGCAGGTAGCTCGGGTGCGCGAAGGCGGTCGCGAGGATCTGCAGGTGCCCCGCAGCCGGTGCGCCCGGTGCCTTGGGACTCGCGACTGGTTGGTTCGGTTCGCCGCGCACGAACATCGCCGCGACGACGATCGCGGCGACCGCGCCCGCCATCAGCCAGGCGCCCGCGCGCCAGCCGCCCGCATCGACCAGCGACTGAGTGACCGGCACGATGACGAACTGCCCCAGCGATCCGGCCGCCGTGCCCAGGCCCAGTGCCCAGGAGCGGTGCGACTCGGGCATCAGCCGCCCCAGCGCCGCCACCGCGGTGGTGAAGGAAGCGCCGCCCATGCCCACGCCCGCCAGCACGCCCGCCGTCGCGTGGATCTGCGCCGGCGTGGTGGCGAACGCCAGGCCGACGATGCCCAGGCTGTAGAGCACGGCGCCGCCCACCATCACGCGGCGCGGACCGAAGCGGTCGGTGATGAAGCCGGCGAAGGGCTGGGTGAGGCCCCACGCCAGGTTCTGGATCGCGATGGCCAGCGCGTACACCTCGCGCGAGATGCCGACGTCGGCGCTGAGCGGCGCGGTGAACAGGCCGAAGGCGGACCGCACGCCGAAGGAGATCAGGGAGATGGCGCAGGCCGCCACCAGGGTCACGACCAGGATCGCGGGCAGCCTCGGGTTCGTCGCTTGTTGCATCCGCTGAACGTACGTCCGCGAGCGCTTGCATGCGATGCGAAATCGCGGCGCCTCGCATGCGGCGCCGGAATCCCACGCGCGCACGCCTCGTGCGACGCGATGACAGAATCCCATGCCATGTCGGTGCCCGTCGCTCAACTGTTCTCCCTGGACCTGGTGAAGGCATTCGTCGCCGTGGGCCGCCGCATGAGCATCACGCAGGCCGCCGACGACCTCTGCCTCACGCAGTCGGCCGTCAGCCGGCAGATCCGCGCGCTCGAGGACCAGGTCGGCACGAAACTGTTCGATCGCAAGCAGCGCGGCGTCGCGTTCACCGAGGCCGGCGAGCGCCTGTTCCGCACGGCCGACCACGCGGTGCAGCAGCTGCAGGAAGTCGCGGCCGACCTGCGCGGCGGCGGCTCCGCCCGCTGCGTCACGCTCACCACCACCATCGGCGTGATGGGCCTGTGGCTGCTGCCGCGGCTGGCGCGCCTGCAGGAGCGGCATCCGCGGGTCGACGTGCGGCTGTCGGCCAGCAATGCGGTGCACGACCTGCGCGCCGACGGCCTCGGCCTGGCCGTGCGCTACGCCCGCGTGGGCACGGTGCCCGCCAACGCGGTGCGGCTGTTCGACGAGACGCTCGCGCCCGTCGCGCATCCCAGCGTTCGCGACGCGATAGCGGCGGGCGGCCACTGCCCGCTGCTGGACTACGACGACACGCGGCCCTGGCTGCAATGGCGCCTGTGGCTGGACGAGGGCGCCTGGCGCAAGGCGCGCCGGCAGGTGATCCAGCTGAACCAGTACGACCAGGTGATCCAGGCGGCGCTGGCGGGGCAGGGCCTCGCCATTGGCCGCATCGAGTTGCTGCAGCCGCTGATCGACAGCAGGCAGCTGGCGATCGTGGACATCCCGTGCACGCCGGTGCGCAGCGCCTACTCGTACTGGCTGCTGCGCGCCGAGGACCAGCCGCGCGAGGACGTTCGCAAGGTCGCGCAGTGGATCTGCGAAGAGGCGCAGCGCGTGCGCGAGTGGCGCTGCGAGCAGCTCGCGCCCTACGGCGCGCGCGCGGCCGCCTGAGGCGCGACCGGCGCGTCGCCGGTCCACCACGCGCGCAGCCGGGCTGGCCAGTCGGGCGCCGGCACCTGCCGGACATCGAAGACCGCCCGCGGCGTCATGACGCCGCGCGAGACGAACAGCCGGCCGGGATCCGCGACCACGCGGGTCTGGCCCTTCACCAGCATCCAGTCGAGGCTGGGCCGGTGGCGGTGCGCGGGTTCGAAAGTGAGCCACAGCACGCCTTCCGTGCAGTGGACGACGGAGCCGCGCCGGAGCCGCAGCTCGAGACAGAGATTGCCGGTCAGGACATGGGTTTCCATGGCGGCCATGTTCGGTGCCGCGCGCACCGCCTGGCTTGAGGAATCGCGCACGCCGGCATGCGGCGAGCGAATACCTAGCGGCCGAGCGCCAGCACGCCTTCCTGCACCTGCCGAAGCGCGCGGCTGAGCGGCTTGTCCTTGCGCACGATCCAGGCCAGCGAGCGGGAAAGGCGCGGCGTGAGCCGGAGCACGCGCAGGCCGCGCGCGGTGGTCGGGCTGGAAACGCTCAGCGCCGGCACCACCGACCAGCCCAGGTCGGCCGCCACCATCTGCTTGATCGCTTCCACGTTGCCCAGTTCCATCAGCACGCGCGGCGAGCGCTTGGCCTGCCGGAACCAGAGGTCGATCAGCGTGCGCGTGTTGGCGCCGGTCTCGAACAGCACCAGCGGCCGTGCCGCCAGGCCGGCCGCGCTGACGCTGGCATGGTCGGGCGCCGCGCCGGCGGGCGCGATGGCGACGAAGACGTCCTCCAGCACGGGCCGGATGTCGAGCGCGCGCGAGGAGAGCGGCAGCGTCACCAGCGCGGCATCGAGCGAGTTGTCCTCCACGCGGCGCGCGATCTCGGGCGTGTTGCCGGTGCTCACGCGGATCTCCAGCAGCGGGTTGTCGCGCGAAAGGCGCTTGAGCAGCGGCGGCAGCAGGTGGATGCAGGCGGTGGCGCCGGCGCCGATGCGCACCGGCCCGCCCGGATGCTCGGTGAAGTGCTCCATCTCCGCGCGGGCATCGTCGAGCACCAGCGCCACGCGCTGGGCGTGCCGCAGCAGCGCCTCGCCGGCGCTGGTGGCGCGGATGGAACGGCCCACCCGTTCGATCAGCCGCAGCTGCAGGCGCCTCTCGAGCTCACGGATCTTCTGGCTGACGGCCGGCTGCGAGATGCCCAGGTATTCGGCCGCGCGGCTGAAGCTGCCGGTGGTCAGCACCAGCCGGAAGGTGAGGAGCTGCTCGGAGCCGATGTCGTTCATAAGCGATGGCTATGCATTGCATAACAGCCCAAGGCTTGGCTTATGGCTGCGAAGGCGGCACGATTGTGGCACTGCATGAGTTTCGCGTGAGTTCGCTCCTGACTTCCTCGACCACCACCGCCGCCGCCGAACCTTTCTGGAAGGTCGGCCTTCCCGCCCGCATCGTGGTGTGCCTGGGCCTGTCGCAGGTGATCGCTTGGGGAACCATGCACTACCTGATCGCGGTGTTCGCGGGACCGATGCAGCAGGCCCTGGGCTGGAGTCCGGCCTTCCTGCAAGGGGGCTTCTCGCTGGCGCTGCTGGTGATGGGCGTCTCGTCGGGCTGGATCGGCACCTGGATCGACCGCCACGGCGGCCGCGCCGCGATGATGGCCGGCTGCTGGATCGGGGCCGTGGGCTGCCTGCTGCTGGCCACCACTCAGCACGCGGCGCAGTACGTCGTCGCGTGGGCGCTGCTGGGCCTGGCGATGCGCCTGGCGCAGTACGACGCGGCCTTCGCTTCGCTGGCATTCATCGCGGGCGCGGGCGCGAAACGCGCGATTTCCATCGTCACGCTGTTCGGCGGCTTCGCCTCCACCGTGTTCTGGCCGGTCGGCCAGGCGTTGCAGCAGGCGCTGGGCTGGCGCGCGGCGCTGGCCTGCTACGCCGGCTTCCTCGTCCTGTGCTCGCTGCTGCACCTGGCGCTTCCCAAGGCCCGGCGGACGGAGCCGGCCGCGGCGGACGCGGTGCCGGGCAGCGTGGCGCCGCACGTGACCATCGCCGGCGCCAGGCTGCTCTACGGATTCATCGCCGTCGGCATCATCGTCCTGCAGACGGGCATGGCCGCGCACTTCATCGAGCTGCTGCGGGGGCGCGGCTGGAGCGCATCGACCGCCGTCACCATCGCGATGCTGCTGGGCTTCGGGCAGGTCTTCGGGCGCCTGGGCGTGGTGTTCTGGGGCCATGGCGTGAACCCGGTGCGCCTCAACCTGCTGCCCGGCGCGCTGATCTGCGTCTGCCTGCTGTTCTACCTGCTGGCGGGCGGCACCGCGTGGGGCGCGGCGGCCTTCGCGTTCCTCTACGGCGCCGGCAACGGCATCGCCACCATCACGCGCGGCGCCATGCCGCTGGTGCTGTTCGACCCCGCGCAATACGGCCGCATCGTCGGCGGACTGCTGCGGCCCGCCTTCGCGCTCGCGGCCGGCGCACCGGTGGCGCTCGCGGCACTCATCAGCGCATACGGCTCGACCGTCGGCGCGGCCGCGTCGCTGGTCCTGGCCGCCACTTCGCTGGCCGCGGCCGTGCTGCTTCATCTCAAGGTCCGCCATCGGAGCACGACACCATGACCTCTTCCGCAAGGGCATCTTCCTCAAGACCCGCCACGAAACGATGAAGACCTAACTCTCGTCCATCGCCGCCACGCCGGGCGCGCCGGGCGAGTACGTGCACCACGCCGCGACCAAGGCGGCGATCGAGGCTTTCACGGTCGGCCTGGCGCGCGAGCTGGCGGAGAGCGGCATCCGCGTCAACGCCGTGAGTCCCGGGACCACGCTCACCGACATCCACGCGCCCGCGGGCGAACCCGGCCGGCCCTTGCGCGTGGCCGCGCGCATCCCGATGCGCCGCCCGGCGCAGGCCTCGGAGATCGCGCAAGGGATCGGGTGGCTGCCGGGCGATCGCGCCAGCTACGTCACCGGGACGGTGCTGAAGGTGGCGGGGGGCTTGTGAGCGGCTGGTCGAGCACGGCGACCACGCCCTCCAGCTCCGGGCTGGGCGCGGGATAGCGCCGCAGCACCTCCGGGTCGTGCCCCGGGATCACGTGGTCCGGCGACTCGGCCAGCGCCCGCAGCTTGCCCCAGCCTTCGACCATGTCGCCCACGTTGAAGATGATGGGGAAGGGCCGCTCTTCTTCCATGTTGCGGTAGTAGTGGCTGGCGTCCGACGCCAGCACCACCCAGCCGCGCCGCGTGTGCACGCGCACCGCCTGCAGGCCCATGGTGTGGCCGCCGATCAGGTGCAGGCTCAGGCCCGGCGCGAGTTCGGCGTCGCCGTCGTGGAAGCGCACGCGGCCGTCATAGACGTTCCGCACCATGCGCAGCACGTCGAACACGCTGTACGCATCGTGCATGCAGCGGTGCGCCATGTAGCGGCCGGTGGCGTACTGCATCTCGCGGTCCTGCAGGTGGAAGGTGGCGGCCGGGAACAGGTCGCAGTTGCCCGCGTGGTCGTAGTGCATGTGCGTGACGATCACGTCGGACACTTCCGAAGCCTGCACGCCCAGCAGCGCCAGGCCTTCGGCGGGCGAGCGCAGGAAGTTGCGCTTGCGCGCATCGGCGGCCTCCTTGTTGAAGCCGGTGTCGACCACGAAGGTGCCCGAGGGCCCGCGGATCAGCCAGACGAAATAGTCCATCGGCATCGGGCCGTCGTGCGGATCGCCGCCGAGGAAGTTGACCGAAGCGGTGCGCCGGTGGTCGGCGTACTTGATCGCGTAGACGTCGTGGACGGGCAGTTGCATGGGTACGATGATGCCTCGACCCATGAAGCCCTTCACCTACATCGCCCAGTCCCCCCGCGTCGTCTTCGGCGCGGGCTCGCTCGCCCGGCTTCCCGAAGAGCTCGACCGCCTCGGCATGCGCCGCGCGCTCGTGCTGTCGACGCCCGGCCAGCGCGCCCTGGCCGACCGCGTCGCGACGCTGCTCGGCGATCGGGCGGCCGGCGTGTTCGCCGGCGCGGTGATGCACGTGCCGCACGAAGCGGTGCTGCAGGCGCGCGAAGCGGCGCGGGCAGCGGGCGCGGACGGCGCGGTCGCCGTCGGCGGCGGATCGACCACGGGCCTGGGCAAGGCGATCGCGCTCGCGTCGGGCCTGCCCATCGTCGCCGTGCCGACCACCTACGCCGGCAGCGAGATGACGCCGATCTACGGCATCACCGAAGGCGGCCTGAAGAAGACCGGGCGCGAAGCCAGCGTGCTGCCGCGCACGGTGGTCTACGACCCCGAGCTGACGCTGGGCGTGCCCGCGCACCTGAGCATCACCAGCGGCATCAACGCCATCGCGCACGCGGCCGAGGGCCTGTACTCGGCGGACGGCAATCCGGTGATGGACCTGATGGCTCTGGAGGGCATCGCCGCGTTCGCGCGCAGCCTGCCCGCGATCCACGCGAACCCGCGCGACATCGACGCGCGCTCGCAGGCGCTTTACGGCGCCTGGCTGTGCGGCACGGTGCTGGGGAACGTCGGCATGGCGCTGCACCACAAGCTGTGCCACACGCTGGGCGGCAGCTTCAACCTGCCGCATGCGGAGACGCACACCATCGTGCTGCCGCATGCGCTGGCGTACAACGCGCCCGCCGCTCCCGACGCGATGGCGCGCATCGCGCGGGCGCTGGGCGCGGGCGACGCGGCGCAAGGCGTGTTCGACCTCGCGGCCGCGAACGGCGCGCCCACCGCGCTGCGCGACATCGGGCTGCGCGAAGAAGACGTGGATCGCGCCTGCGAACTCGCGCTGCAGAACCAGTACCCGAACCCGCGGCCGCTCGAGGCCGAAGGCATCCGCGCCTTGCTGCGCGACGCCTACGAGGGCCGGCGCCCGCGCGCCTCCTGAGCGAACGTCACCGGCTCCGGCTGGCGCCGCGCGGCCAGGCTGCGGCCCAGCGCCAGCTTGCGGATCGATGCGGCGAACGACCGCACCGCGGCCGACTGCTTGGTATCGCGCTTCCACAGCATGCCCGGCGTGCGCACCGGCGTGGGACTCTCCAGCGGCAGGATGCGCACGTCCTCGCGCGGCGACACCGCGTGGGCGGAGACGATGGCGGCCAGCTGCGTGCGCGCCACGATGCCGATCATGGGCGCGATGGTGTTCATCTCCGCGACCACCACCGGCTCGGCGCCGCACGACTTGAAGCATTCCTCCAGCAGCGTTCGCGTGGCGAAGGCCTTGGGCAGCATCACCAGGGGCTGTCGGTGCAGTTCCACCATCCGAACCCGGCGGCGCTGCGCGAGCGGGTGGCTGGGCGCGACCACCAGCACCATCTCCTCGGTGTAGAGCGGCTCGAACCACAGGTGCGTGGGATCGGCGGGCGGGTAGGCGATGCCGACGTCGAGCGAGGCGTCGATCAACCGCTGGCCGATGACGTCGGCGGCCAGCTCCTCCACCGTCACCATCACCGTGGGATTGCGCTGCAGGAACATGGCCAGGCACTCGGGCACGAAGCTGATGTTGAAGGTGCCGGTGGTGCCGATGCGCACCTCGCCCGTGAGCTCGTCGCCCGCGCGCATCAGGTGCTGCAGGCCGTCGTCGACCTCGCGCAGCGCCTTCGACGCGTAGCCCAGGAAGTTCTCGCCGGCCTCGGTGAGCACCACGCGCTTGCCGATGCGGTCGAACAGCAGCTGCCCGACCTCGTCTTCCAGCTGCCTGATCTGGTGCGAAAGGGTCGACTGCGTGACGTGCACGCGCTCGGCCGCACGGGTGAACGACAGGCACTCCGCCAGAGTGACGAAATAACGAAGGTGCCTCAGCTCCATAGGGTTTACCCCGCCGAATGATCGACGGCATCGATTCAAACCATCGAAATTCTTCACTACGCACGGCTGATGTCAATCGATAGAGTCCCGCCCAAGCCTCATCGGAGTGACTCATGGCCCAACTGGAATACGACACCCTCAGCATCACGGACGCGGTCATCGGCCGGCTCGCCGAATGCCAGGACCCGCGCTTCAAGCAGGTGATGACCTCGCTCATCAAGCACCTGCACGACTTCGCCCGCGATGTCGACCTCAAGGGCGACGAGTGGATCAAGGCGATCGAATTCCTCACCGCCTGCGGCAAGACCTGCGACGACAAGCGCCAGGAGTTCATCCTGCTGTCGGACACGCTCGGCCTGTCGATGCTGGTGGTGGCGCTGGAACATGCGCGCGCGCTCAAGGGCCGCAGCGGCGCCACGCCGCCCACCGACGCCACGGTGCAGGGGCCCTTCTACTGGGAGGGCGCGCCGGAGCTTCCGCTGGGCGCCGACATCGCCGAAGGCGTGCCCGGCGAGCCCGCGCTCTACAGCGGCCGCGTCACCGACCTGGAAGGCAAGCCGCTGCAGGGCGCGCTGCTGGACATCTGGTCGGGCGACGGCGACGGCGTGTACGACATGCAGCGCGACGGCTCGCCGATGCGGGCGCGGGCGCGCATCCGCACCGACGCCCAGGGCCGCTACTGGTTCTGGTCGATCCGCCCGACCTACTACCCGGTGCCCGACGACGGGCCGGTGGGCGACATGCTGCGCAAGATGGGCCGCCACCCCAACCGGCCGGGCCACATCCACATGATGGTCTCGGCGCCGGGGCACACCAGGGTGGTGACGCACCTGTTCGTCAAGAACAGTCCCTACCTCGACTCCGACGCGGTGTTCGGCGTGCGCGACAGCCTGATCGTCGACTTCGAACAGAAGGAACCCGGCACCGCGATGGACGGCCGCAAGATGACCCAGGCCTACCACGTGGCGCATTTCGACTTCCGCCTCATCCCCCAAGGCGCCTGAAAACATGAGCAGTTCCATCAACAAGATCGGCAAGTCCACCGTGCCGCGCACGGCGATCAGCACCTCGGACGAACACAGCATCACGGTGCGCGGCGAGGACCTGTGCCGCGACCTGATCGGGCGCATCTCCTTCACCGACTACTTCAGCCTGCTGGTCACCGGCAAGCGTCCGTCGAAGGGCGATGCGATGGTGCTCGACGCCACGCTGGTCGCGATCGCCGAGCACGGCATGGTGCCCAGCGTGCAGGCCGGGCGCATGACTTACGCGGCCGCGCCGGATGCCCTGCAGGGCGCGGTGGCGGCCGGCATCCTGGGCTGCGGCAGCGTGATCCTCGGTGCCTCGGAGACCGCGGGCCGGCTGTTCGCCGAAGTGGACGAAGCCTCGAAAGGCGGCGACCTGGAGCAGGCCGCGCAGGCCGTCGTGCGCCGCTGGCGCGAGGCCGGCAAGGCCGTCCCCGGTTACGGCCATCCGCTGCACAAGGAGCGCGACCCGCGCGTCGCGCGCCTGTTCGCCGTGGCCAAGGAAGCGGGCACCAGCCTGCGCTTCGTCGAGATCGCCGAAGCCGTCGAGAAGGTGATCCCCGGCATCGTCGGCAAGGACCTGCGCCTGAACGTCTCGGCCGCCATCCCGGCCGTGCTGCTGGGCACCAACTTCCCGCTGCGCGCGTTGCGCGGCGTGCCCATCCTCGCGCGCACCGCCAGCCTGATCGCGCACCTGACCGAAGAAGCCGTCAACCCGAGCGGCTTCGCGCTGTCCTACCAGGCCACGCGGGAGCTCGTGTACGAAGGCGAGCCCACCGAGGGAGCGAAGAAGTGATCGAAGTGCTCAAGGACGTGCGCGTGCTCGAGCAGGGCACCTTCATCACCGGCCCGGCCTGCGGCATGCTGCTGGCCGACCTGGGCGCCGACGTGATCAAGATCGAGCAGCCCGGTTCCGGCGACCCGTTCCGCGCCTTCAAGGGCGGCCTCTACAGCCCCCACTTCCAGACCTACAACCGCAACAAGCGCAGCGTCACGCTCAATACGAAGCAGCAGGCCGACCGCGAGCGTCTGTACGAGCTGGTGAAGACCGCCGACGTGTACATCCAGAACTTCCGGCCCGGCGTGGCGGAGGAACTGGGCGTGGGCGAGAAGCAGCTGCGCGCCCTGAACCCGCGGCTGATCTACTGCTCCATCAGCGGCTTCGGCGCCACCGGGCCTTCGGCCACGCGTCCCAGCTACGACACGGTGGCGCAGGCGGCCAGCGGTTATCTCAAGCTGCTGGTGAATCCGGAGAACCCCCGCGTGGTGGGGCCGGCCATCGCCGATGCGGTGACCGGCTTCTATGCCGCGTACGGCGTGCTCGGCGCGCTGCACGAGCGCTCGCGCACCGGCCGCGGCCGCATGGTCGAGGTGTCGATGCTGGAGGCGATGACGCACTGGAACCTGGACGCGTTCACGCACTTCTATTCGGTGGGCGAGGTGATGGGCCCTTACAGCCGGCCGCGCGTTTCGCAGTCGTACGTGATGGAGTGCAAGGACGGCAAGTGGGTGGCGCTGCACATGTCCTCGCCGGAGAAGTTCTGGCAGGGCCTGGCCAACGCGATCGAGAAGCCCGACATGTTCCAGGACCCGCGCTTCGCCACGCGCGAGGCGCGCATCGCCAACCAGGAAGCCATCATCGAACTGATGTCGGGCATCTTCGCCACGCGCACGCGCGCCGAATGGTGCAACCGACTGCTGGCCGAGGACGTGCCGCACGCGCCGATGTACGACACCAACGAGGCGCTGGAGGATCCGCAGGCGCAGCACCTGCAGCTGCTGGTGCGGGCCACGCATCCGACCATGGGCGAGTTCCGCACCGTGCGCCCGCCGGTCAGCTTCGACGGCCAGCGCTCGCTGTCGGTGCTGCCGCCGCCCACGCTGGGCGAGCACAACGGCGAGATCGACGCGATGCTGCGGCAAAGGAGCGCGGCATGAGCGAATTGAAGGTCGGCCTGGTCATCGGCAGCCTGCGCCGCGAGTCCATGAGCCGGCGCCTCGCGCAGGCGCTGAAGGATCTCGCGCCCGCGGGCATGTCGTTCCACGAACTCGATATCGGTGCCCAGCCGCTCTACAACGGCGACCTGGAAGACGGCGCCTCGGCCGAACCCTGGAAGCGCCTGCGCGAGTCGGTGCGCGGCAGCGATGCGGTGCTGTTCATCGTGCCGGAATACAACCGCTCCGTCCCCGGCGCGGTGAAGAACGCGATCGACATCGCTTCCAAGCCCAACGGGAAGAACTGCTGGGTCGGCAAGCCGGCCTTCGTCATGGCCCAGAGCAGCGGCCCGCTGGGCGGGCTGGCCGGGGCCTTCGCGCTCAAGCAGACGCTCGCCGGCGCGGGTGCCGTCACGATGCCGCATCCCGAGGTCTACCTCGGACGCATCGCCACCCTGTTCGACGAGCAGGGCCGCCTGGTGCCCGACACGCAGGAGTTCCTGCGCGGGGTGCTGGCCGCCTTCGGAACCTGGATCCAACGCTTCCCCCCGCGCGCGAGCGCTTGATAACGACGAAGGAGACAAGCCATGACCCATCCGCGTTCCGTGCCGCGCCGCGCCATCCTGGCGGCTGCCGCGCTCACCATCGCCGCGCCGATCGCGCTGGCGCAGCAGTCCCAGCAGCCGATCCGCATCGGCAGCACCCTGGCGCTGACCGGGCCGCTGTCGGCCACGGCGCAGGTGCACAAGCTGGTGGGCGACATCTACGTCGAGGACCTGAACAAGCGCGGCGGCCTGCTCGGCCGCAAGGTGGAGTGGGTGCTCAAGGACGACCAGTCCAAGCCCGACCTGGCGCGCACGCTGTACGAGCAGCTGATCACCGCCGACAAGGTGGACCTGCTGATGGGCCCGTACGCCACCGGCGCCATCCTGTCCGCGATGGGCGTGGCGCAGCGCTACAACAAGGTGCTGGTGCACCACACGCTGGGCGTGCCGTCGCTCGCCAAGTACGACATGCAGTTCCCGGCCTGGTCGCTGGGCTCGGAGCCCGCCAAGACCACCACCGACACGGTGTTCGAGTCGCTGGCCAAGGGACCGAAGCCGCCCAGGACGGTGGCGGTGGTGACGAGCAAGTTCCCGTCCATCCACTTCATGTCCATGGGCGCGCGCGACACCATCAAGAAGCGCGGCCTGCAGGAAGTGCTGTTCCTCGAGTGGGAGTTCGGCAACCGCGACTTCGGCCCGATCGCCAGCCGCATCAAGGACGCCAAGCCCGACTTCGTGTGGGTGGGCGCCATCGGCCTCGACGGCAACCTGCTGCTCGACGCGATGAAGAAGATCGACTACGCGCCGCCGCAGCATTTCTACCTGTACCCGGCGCCCGGCCCGCTGGTCACGCTGCCGGAAGCGCAGGGCGCGCTGTCGGTCACCATCTTCGAGGAGCACCCGCCCTTCAGCACGCGCCCGAAGGCGGCCGAGTTCATCAAGAGCTACCGCGAGCGCGCCGCCAAGGCCAACTTCCCGGACACCTCGGTCGAGGTGCAGGCCGCGGCCTCGTTCACCGCGTGGCAGATCCTGGAGGCGGGGGTCAACGCGACCAAGAGCCTGGACGACAAGCAGATCGCCGACTGGCTGAAGAAGAACCGCGTGGAGACCATCCAGGGCAGCCTGCGGTTCGACGGCCCGTCCAACTACGGCGACGACCTGATGCGCATCAAGCAGGTGCAGAACGGCAAATGGCAGGTGGTGTATCCGCCCGAGTTCGCCGCTCCCGGCGCCAAGATGATCGCGCGCTGATCCATGTCGATTCCGAGCTGGACGCTCCTTGCGCAGTCCGTGCTGTCCGGGGTGTTCGCGGGCGCCCTCTACGGCTTGCTGGGGCTCGGCCTCGGCCTGTCGTGGGGGTTGCTGCGCACCATCAACCTGACGCACTTCGCCTTCGCCTTCCTGTCGGCCTACATCTGCTGGCAGCTGGCGGTGGGGTCCCATGTGGACCCGCTGCTCACGCTGGCCGCCATCGTGCCGCTGATGTTCGCGCTGGGGGCGGGGCTGCACTGGCTCACCGACCGTTTCCGGCTGACGCCGTTCAGCTCGCTGCTGCTCACCTTCGGGGCGATGGGCATCGTGGAGTCGCTGATGCAGACGCTCTGGACCGCGGACCCGCGCAAGCTGGATTCGCACTACGCCGAACTCAAGCTGCGCGTCGGCCCGCTGTTCCTGCCCATCCCCGAGCTGCTGACGCTGTTCCTCGCGGTGGCGATCTCGGTGGGCGTGTGGGCGCTGCTGCGCTACACCGACCTGGGCAAGGCGCTGCGCGCTTCCGCGGAAGACGCGCCTGTGGCCGCCGCCTTCGGCATCAACCAGCGCCGCAACGGGTTCCTGCTGGCCGGCACCTGCGCCGCGCTGGCCGGCGTGGCGGGCGTGTGCATCGCGCTGTCCAGCAGCATCAGCCCCTCGCAGATGTACGCGTGGGTGGGCGTGGTGTTCGCCGCCGTGATGCTGGGCGGCCTGGGCACGGCGCTCGGGCCACTGGTGGCCGGCATCGTGATCGGCGTGAGCGAGGCGGTGACCATGGCCGTCACTTCACCTTCGTGGGCGCCGCTGGTGTCGTTCACGCTGCTGATCCTCATCCTGCTGCTGCGGCCGGGACGGGTGCGATGAAGTTGCGTGCCGCTCCCACCGCCGTGCTCGGCGCCGGCGTGCTGCTGGCCGCGCTGCCGTATTTCAGGCTGCCGGCGTTCTACGAGTCGTTCATGTACCTGGCGCTGTTCTGGATCGTGCTGGCCACGTCCTGGAACATCCTGTCGGGCTACGGCGGCTACTTCTCCTTCGGCCACGGCGCGTTCTTCGGCGCCGGCGTCTATACGAGTGCCACGCTGGCGGCGAAGTTCGACTGGCCGTTCCTGTGGACGCTGCCGGTGGCCGCGCTGGTCGCGGCGGCCATCGGTGTCGGCGTGGGCGCGGTCGCCTTCCGCGTGCGCGGGGTGCGCGGCGAGCTGTTCGCGCTGCTCACGCTCGCGGTCACCTTCGTGGTGGCCACCATCGTCGGCAATACGCCGATCGACGGCGGGCCGGGCGTGTACCTGAACGCGGTGCCGGTTCCGAAGATCGGCCCGACGCCCACGTCCAGCCTGTTCCTGATGATGCTGTTCGCGGCGGTGGTGACGCTGCTGGTCTCGTGGGCGATCCGCCATTCGCGCTTCGGCGCGGGGCTGTTCGCGATCCACGACGACGAGGAGGCGGCCGAGGTGATGGGCGTGCCGACCTACCGCTGGAAGCTGGGCGCGCTCGCCGTGTCGTGCGCATTGGCGGGCTGGGTGGGCGGCATCCACGCGCTGTTCGTCTCGTACGTGACGACGGCGGAGACCTTCAACCTGACCGTGCCGCTGACGGTGGTGCTCATGAGCATCCTCGGCGGGACGCGGCACTGGGCGGGGCCGGCCATTGGGGCGGTGGCGATCACCTGCCTGCTGTTCGCGTTCACCGGCGGCGAGTACGCGGTGCTGGGCAAGGGCGTGATCGGGTTGATCCTGGTCGTCGGCATCCTGTTCATGCCCGAGGGCGTGATGGGGAAGTTGAAGCGCAAGGCCCGTCATTCCCGCGAAGGCGGCAATCCAGAGCTTCCGTCTTCAGCAGTCCCCGTGAAAGCACTGGATCCCCGCCTTCGCGGGGATGACGGCAAAAGCGTTCCGCTCCTCACCGTCAAAGGCCTCTCCAAATCCTTCCGGGGCCTCAAAGCTCTTTCCAACGTCAACCTCGAAGTCCGCCAGGGGGAGATCCTCGGCCTGCTCGGCCCCAACGGCTCCGGCAAGTCCACCTTCATCAACGTGGTCAGCGGCCACTTCCTCCCGGACGGAGGCCAGGTGCTGCTCGACGGGCGCGACATCGCCGGCCTGCCCGCGCACAGGATCGCGCGCGCCGGCATCGCGCGCACCTACCAGATCCCGCGGCCGTTCTCGCAGATGAGCGTGCTGGACAACGTGGCCATCGCCGCGATGTACGCGGGGCAGGGCCTGAAGACCATGGACGAGGGCCGGCGCGAGGCGCGGCAATGGCTGGAATTCACCCACCTGGACGGCAAGGCGCACGTGCTCCCGGGCGACCTCAACCTGCACCAGCGCAAGTTCCTGGAGCTGGCGCGCGCGCTCGCCTCGCGGCCGCGGCTGGTGCTGCTGGACGAGGTGCTGTGCGGCCTCACGCCCACCGAGATCCAGTCGGCGGTGGCGCTGATCCGGCGCATCCGCGACCAGGGCACCACGATCGTGTTCGTCGAGCACGTGATGGACGCCGTGATGGCGCTGACCGACCGCATCGTGGTGTTCGACCAGGGTGCCATGCTGGCCGAAGGCGCGCCGCGCGAGGTGATGCAGAGCCCGGCCGTGATGAGCGCCTACCTGGGGGTGTCGCATGCTTGAACTTCGGCAGGTCACCGTGGCCTACGGCGAGGCCCGCGCGCTCTGGGACATCTCGCTGGACGTCAAGCAGGGCGAGCTGCTCTGCATCGTCGGCCCCAACGGCGCCGGCAAGACCACGCTGGTCAACACGCTGGCTGGCGTGCTGCGGCCGGTGTCGGGCCGCATCGTGATGGAAGGCCGCGACATCACGCGGCTGGCGCCGCACCGCTATTGCGAGGCGGGCATCGCACTGGTGCCCGAAGGCCGGCGGCTCTTCACCGGCATGACGGTCGCGGACAACCTCGACGTCGGCAGCTTCCTGCCGGCGGCCAAGGCGAAGCGCCGCGAGACGCTGGACGAAGTGCTGCAGCTGTTCCCCGCGCTCAAGGCCAAGCTGCCTTCCTTGGCCGGCGAGCTGTCCGGCGGCCAGCAGCAGATGGTGGCGATCGGGCGCGCGCTGATGGCGCGGCCCCGGCTGCTGCTGCTGGACGAGCCCTCGCTCGGCCTCTCGCCGCTGGTGGTGGGCGACATGTTCGACGCCATCCGCAAGGTGAGCGCGGGCGGCATCACCATCGTGCTGGTCGAGCAGAACGTCTCGATGGCGATGAAGGTTTCGCACCGCGCCTGCGTGCTGGAGCTGGGCCGCATCGTCGCCGAGGGCGAACCCGACGAACTGATGAAGCGGCCGGAGATCCGGCAGGCCTACCTGGGTGTCTGAAGCAAACCAAGGAGGCGAGCGAATGCTGTTCCCCACCACCATCGTCGGCAGCTACCCGCAGCCCGAATGGCTGATCGACCGGGCCAAGCTGGCCGGCCGCTTTCCGCCGCGCGTTCGCGCGCGCGAGCTCTGGCGCCTGCAGGAGCCGTACCTGGCGCAGGCGCAGGACGACGCCACCCTGCTGGCCATCCGGGCCCAGGAAGCCGCGGGCCTGGACATCGTGTCGGACGGCGAGATCCGCCGCGAGAGCTACTCCAACCGCTTCGCCACCGCGCTGGAAGGCGTGGACCTGGACAACCCCGGCAGCGCGCTGGACCGCTCGGGCCACCCGAACCCGGTGCCCCGCATCGTCGGCAAGATCCGGCGCAAGCACGCGGTGGAGGTGGAGGACCTGAAGTTCCTCAAGCGCAACACCACGCGCCTCACCAAGATCACGGTGCCCGGCCCGTTCACCATGCTGCAGCAGGCGCAGAACGACTTCTACAAATCGGAAGAAGAGGCCGCGGCCGACTACGCCGACGCGGTCAACGCCGAGATCAAGGACCTGTTCGCGGCCGGCGCCGACGTGGTGCAGATCGACGAGCCCTACATGCAGGCGCGGCCCGAGAAGGCGCGCCAGTACGGCCTGGCCGCGCTCAACCGCGCGCTGGACGGCGTGCAGGGAACGACCTGCGTGCACATCTGCTTCGGCTACGCGGCCATCATCCACGAGCGCCCGAGCGGCTACTCGTTCCTGCCGGAGCTGGCGAGCTGCCGCTGCAAGCAGGTGTCGATCGAAACGGCGCAGTCGCACCTCGACACCAAGGTGCTCGAACAGCTGGGCGGCAAGCAGGTGCTGGTGGGCTGCATCGACCTCTCCGACATGAACGTGGAGACGGCCGAAACCGTGGCCGAGCGCGTGCGCAGGGCGCTCAGGCACATCGCCCCCGAGCAGGTGATCCTCGCGCCCGACTGCGGCATGAAGTACCTGCCGCGCGAGGTGGCGCAGGGCAAGCTGCAGTCGATGGTGCAAGCCGCGCGCATCCTGCGCCAGGAACACGGAGTACCGCAATGAAGAACAACCGGACCTTCTCGCGCCGCGAGCTGCTGGCCGCCGCGGCCGCGCTGCCCGCCGGGCTCGCGCTCCCCGCGCTCGCGCAGGAAGGCGTGCTGCGCCTGGTCGTGCCGTTCGGCGCCGGCACCACCACCGACATCGTCAGCCGCGTGGTGGCCGAGGGCATGGGTCGCGCGCTGCAGCAGACCGTGGTGGTCGAGAACCGCGCGGGCGCGGGCGGCTCGACCGGCAGCGACCTGGTGGCCAAGGCCGCGCCCGATGGCCGGACCATCGTCATGGGCACGGTCGGCACGCACGCCATCAATGCATCGCTGTTCCGCAAGCTGCCCTACGACCCGCTGAAGGATTTCGTGCCGCTGGCGCTCGTGGGCTTCACGCCCACGCTGCTGGTGGTGGGCGGAGACTCGCCCGCGAAGTCGCTGCGCGACCTGGGCGCGCTCGCGGCGCGGCCGGAAGGCGTCACCTTCGCTTCGGCCGGCAACGGCACCTCGGGCCACCTGGCCGGCGAGATGCTGGCGCAGCGCCTGGGCGGCAAGATGGTCCACGTCCCGTTCAAGGAAGGGGCGATGGCGATGACGAGCGTGATCGGCCGGCAGGTCGACTTCATGTTCTACCACCCGGCCGCGGTGAACCCGCAGATCCGCGCCGGCAAGCTGCGCGCGCTGGGCGCCAGCAGCGCGCAGCGCAGCGCGGCGGCGCCCGACACGGCCACGCTGCAGGAACAGGGCGTGCGCGACTTCGACCTGGTCGCCTGGTTCATGCTCTACGCGCCGGCCGCCACGCCGCCCGCCACGCTGGAGCGCCTGCGCCGTGCCGCCGCCACCGCGCTGGCCGAAGCGGCGCCCAAGCTGCAGGAGCAGGGCGTCGAGCAGCGGCCGCTGCGCCCGGAGCAGCTCGTCGCCTTCAACAAGGCCGAGCTCGACAAGTGGGGCGAGCTGGTGAAGAGGGCGGGGGCGCAGGTGGACTGAGGCTGAGCCAGGACGGCGGCAGAATGCGGGCTCGATGGTCCGCGTCCTTGCAGCCCTTCTCGCCCTCACGTTGTCCGGCGCGTCGCTCGCGAGCGGCAACCCGCCCCCGGCCGTGGTCGCGCGCTGGGGCGACAGCCTGGCGGCCTTCGAGAAGTCCGACAAGGCGGCGCCGCCCGCGCCCGGCGGCGTGCTGTTCGTCGGCAGCTCCTCCATCCGCCTGTGGCCGCACCTGCCCGACGATTTCCGGCAGGTGAAGGTCATCAATCGCGGCTTCGGCGGCTCCACCATGGCCGACTGCAGCCTGCTGGCCCCGCAGCTGGTGCTGCAGTACCGGCCGCGCCACGTCATCGTCTACGCCGGCGACAACGACCTCGCCGAGGGGCGCACGCCGCAGCAGGTGCTGGCGAGCTTCCAGGACTTCGTGCGCACGGTGCGGGGCGAGCTGCCGGACGCCAAGATCAGCTACATCTCGGTCAAGCCCAGCCCGCTGCGCGCTTCGCTGATGGAGCAGGCGCGCGAGGTCAACGGCTTGGTCTCTCGCTACCTGGCCGAGCTGCCCAACGCCAGCTACATCGACGTCTTCACGCCCATGCTGGACGGCGACGGCCGTCCGCGCGTCGACCTCTACGGTCCCGACCGGCTGCACATGAACGCCGCCGGCTACGCGCTGTGGAAGCAGCTCGTCGCGACGCACATCCTCTCGGCGCCGCCCGAACCCCAGCCGGCTTCCGTCAGCCCGCAGGCGCGGTGACGCGCTGGGGCCGCCGCTCCCACCACAGCGTCAGCCAGCCCGCGCCCCAGAGCGCGGTGAGCGCCACCGCCAGCAGCGGCAGGTCCACCGACCAGGGCCGCGACAGCATGCTGCCGAACAGGCTCAGCGTCAGCAGCACGATCACCAGGTGCGCGCAGAACACGGCGAGCGAGGCCGAGCCCATGGTCTCCAGCGGCCGCAGCCGCGGCAGCGCATGCGCGACGGCCGGGCCGAAGCGCAGCGTCACCACCAGCAGCGCGGCCAGGTTCAGCAGCCGCAGCGGCCCGAGCTGCCATTTGTCGAACAGCAGGTTGAGGCGCACGTCGCCGCCGAAGGGCGCCTGCCCCACGGCGTGGCGCCAGGTGAAGCCGACGAGGGCGATCAGGATCGCCACGGTCACGACTGCGGGCGGAAATTTCAGCGAGGGCGGAGCGTCCTCGTGCCGCGAGGCGCCCAGCCACAAGCCCACCACCCACAGCAGTTGCCAGGCGAAGCCGTTGAAGGCCCCGGTCTCCGCGTACGGCACCGGCAGCCGCGCGACCGAGGCCGCGATGTCGTAGAGCCACTCGGCCAGGCCGAACTGCGCCAGCACCCACAGCGTCGCGCTGCCCAGCAGCACCCAGCGCCAGCCGTGGCGCATGCCGAGCACGAAGGCCCAGGGGCTGAGCAGCATGAAGAGCACGTACATCGGCAGGATGTCCAGCAGCGGCGGCTGGTAGATCAGCAGCAGTCCGCCGATCAGCGCCTGGACCGGCTCCCGCAGGTAGTAGCTCATCAGGTTGCGCACGGCGGGCTCGTCCACCTTGAGGCCGATCAGCGCGATCACGGTGAAGAGGAACAGCAGCGTCGCCGCGTGGGCGGCATACACCATCAGCGCGCGGCGCCAGAACGCGCGGCGCGTGGCGGGGATGCCCTGGTTGAACGCGAGGCGTCCGTACACCAGCCCGGCCATGTAGCCGGACAGCAGCACGAAACCCTCGGCCGCCGACACGTAGCCGAAGGGCTGGCCCAGCGGGTTGGTCAGGCGGGTGGGCAGGTGCGTGAGGGTCATCAGCACGAGCATCAGCCCGCGCAGCGCATCGATCTCCCATCGGCGCCTCGTGGCCGGCGCCCGGCTCGAACGGTTCTCGGCCATGGTCCGATGGTAGGGGCCGCGGACAACGGCCGTGTAGGACGCGGCTGTGCCGCTTGCGCCCGGGCGGCGCGCGCTGCGTCAGAGGTCGAGCACGAGCACGCCGGACTTCGCGCCGGAGCAGCAGACCATCATGGTCCTGCCCTCGTCCTTCTCCTGCTGGGTCAGCACCGAATCGCGGTGGTCGGGCCGGCCTTCCAGCACCTTGACCTCGCAGGTGCCGCAGATGCCTTCCTCGCAGGCGTAGGGCACCTGCACGCCCTGGTCGAGCAGCGCGGCCAGCAGCGTCTGGCCGGGACGGACCGCGAAGGTCTTCGCGGATCGGGCGCAGCGCACCTCGAAGCCGCCGGACGTTGCGGCCTCTTCCCTGGGCGCGAAGTACTCGGTGTGCACGTGCTCGGGCGGCAGGCCGGCGGTGGCCGCCTCGAACGCGGCCAGCATGCCCGTCGGTCCGCAGCAATAGAAATGCGCGCCTTGCGGCGCCTGCGAGACGATGCGCGCGATGTCCAGCATGGCGCCGCCCGGCTCGCCGTCGAAGTTCATGCTCGCCTCGACGCCGTCGACGGACGACAACTCGCGCACTTCGTCGAGGAAGCCCGCCTGGCGGCGCGTGCGCACCGCGTAATGCAGTTCCCACGGCCGCCACAGCTCGTTGAGCCTGCGCATCATCGACAGCAGCGGCGTGATGCCGATGCCGCCGGCGATGAAGACCGAGTGCGGCGCGTCCTCCGCCAGCGCGAAGTGGTTGCGCGGCCCGGCGATGGCGATCACGTCGCCCGGCCGCATTGCCGCATGCACGTAGCGCGAGCCGCCGCGGCTTTGCGGGGACTGGTGGACGCCGATCACGTAGCGCGCGTCGCCCTGCCGGTTCAGCAGCGAGTAGCTGCGCACCGGCCCGCCGGGCAGGTGCAGGTCGATGTGCGCGCCGGCCGTGAAGGGGGCCAGCGGCGCCTCGGGCGCCAGCGGCACGAGCTCGACGGAGCAGATGCCCTCCGCCTCGTAGCGCATGCCCTTGACGCGGACCTGCCGGGTCTGCGCCGCGCTCACTTCGAGCCGATCCCCGCCTCGCGCACGATGGGGCCGAACTTGCGCACCTCGTCCTCCAGCCACTTCTGCGTCTCGCGGCTGCCCATGAAGAGGGTTTGCACTTCCAGCTCCTCGAGCTTCTTGCGAACGGTGGCGTCCTGCATGGTCTTCTGAAGCGCGGCTTCGAGCCTGGCGATCACCGGCTCGGGCGTGCCCTTGGGCGCGGCGATGTTGACGAACGAGTCGTTGCCGTCCAGCTCCGGATAGCCCTGCTGGCCGGTGGTGGGCACGTCGGGCAGCCAGGGCAGGCGGGCCTTGCTCTGCACCGCCAGCACGCGCAATTCCTTGCCGTTCAGGTTCTTCACCAGCGCGGTGTAGGGCAGCATGCAGGCCTGCACGCTGCCGTCGCGCACGCCGGTCAGCGCCGGGGCCAGGCCGTTGTACGGCACGTGGGTGACGGCATAGTCCTTGCCGGTCTTGCCCTTCACCGCGCGGCGGAACATCTCCAGCTGCAGGTGGTTGAGGCCGCCCGCGCCGGTGCTGCAGAAGCTGATCTCGGCCGGGTTCGGGTAGTTGGCCAGTTCGGCCAGCGACTTGATCGGCACCTTGGTGCTGGCCACGATCACCGCCGGGTTGGAAGCGACGGCGGCGACGGGCGCGAAGTCCTGCAGCTTCAGTTCCATGTTGGGGATCAGCAGGTTCGCGAAGGCGTAGGCCGATCCCGAAGTGAAGAACAGCGTGTGGCCGTCGGCCGGCGACGAAGCCACCGCGCGTGCGCCCACCGAGCTGCCGGCGCCCGGCCGGTTCAGGATGACGACGGGCTGGCCCAGTTCGTCCTTGAGCCGCTCCGCGATGATGCGGGCCGTCACGTCCAGGCCACCGCCGGCCGCGAACGGGACCACGAACGTCACCGGCCTGGTCGGGAAATCCGGCGCGGCGCTGAAGGCCTGCTGCGCGAACGACGCGGCGAACAGGCCGGCCACGAGGCCCTGGGCGAGCCGGCGGCGGGTGGTGCGAAGGGATTGCATGTCGAACGTCTCCTGGTCGTTGTGGTGTCAGCGGGCCGGGCGCGAGCCGGCGATGGTGATGCGCGTCATGTAGCGGTCCTGGCCCGTGTAGTCGGGGATGGCGCGGTGCATGGTGCAGCGGTTGTCCCACACCAGGATCTGGTCGTTGCGCCAGCGCGCGCGGCAGGTGAAGTCGAAGCGCGAGGTGTGCTCGTACAGGAACGCGAGGATCGGCGCGCTCTCCTCGTTGGTGAAGCCCTCGATGCGCTGCGAGTAGGTCTTGTTCACGTACAGGAACTTGCGGCCGCTGAGGGCGTGCCTGCACACCAGCGGATGCGACACCTCGCGGTCGCCCAGCTCCACGTTCAGGTCGTTCCTGGTGCCCGACGAATTGAACCGGCGGCCCTGCGCCATGTAGGCCGAGCCGAAGATGCGCGTCGCGCTGTGCACGATGTTCAGCGGCTCGATCAGCGCCTTGAACGCGGGCGACAGCGCCTCGTACGCCGCGTACATGCTCATGAAGCCGGTGTCGCCGCCGTAGGGCGGCACGTCCACCGCGCGCATGATCACGGCCGAGGGCGGCTCGTCCAGGTAGGTGCTGTCGGCGTGCCAGTTCTCGCCGACCACGCGGCCGGTGTCGGTGGCCAGGCGGCGGATGATCTGCACCTCGGGATGGCCCTCGACGCTGTGCAGCTGCGGCAGGCGGATCACCTCGCCGAAGTTCCGGCCGAACGCCAGGTGCTGGTCGTGCGAAAGCTTCTGTCCCGGGAACAAGATCACCTGGTGGTCGGCGAAGGCCTGGCGGATCTCGGCCCAGGCCTCGGGCGCGAGCGGCTCGCGCAGGTCCACGCCCAGGATGTCGGCGCCGAGCACGCCGGTGAGCGGCTGAACCTCGATGTGGCGGTAATCGCGCGGGTGCACCAGCACCGGGTGCGAGTCGAAGGAGGATTGGGCTTGCATGGCGGTCGGTCTCAGGCGGTGGCGGTCTCCGTCGGCGGCCTGGCGCGCGCCGGTCCGATGAAGTCTTCGTCGGCGTCGGGTTCCACGTGGCCCGGCAGCACGGCCTGGACCGCGCGCACCGAGAAGAGCCAGGGCTTGGCGGCCGCGGGATGCGGCTGGCCGCTGGCGACGCACTGGGTCGCGCCTTCCATCAGCGTGCGGCGCATCGCCACCACCGCCATGTCGCTGGTGCCCAGGTGCTCGCGCGTGCGGTCGGCGATCGGGCCGGCGGTCTCGGTCACCATCGCGTCCTGCGCGCGGATGCCCTTGATGCCGGTGAAGGAGATGGTCTTCTGCTCCTGCCGGTCGATCAGGTAGTCGTTGTCCAGGCGCTCCACCGGCAGGGTGGTGCCCGGGACCACCTTGCGGTGCGAGTTCTCGCCATTGCGCCAGGCCGCGAGTTCCTGCTCGCCCAGCGGCGCGTCGGGCCGCCAGCTCACGCAGATCACCCAGCAGCGCTCGTCGGTCATCGGCACCCACATGCGCACCAGCTGCGCGTCGCCGGGGCGTGGCGGGATCATGGTGAAGAAGGGCAGCAGGAACTGGTTCAGGCGCCAGTAGCGCTTGTCGCCGTCGACGCGGCGGGCGTTGCAGGCGGTGAAGCCGACCTCGCTGGGCAGGATCTTCCAGGCGGGCGCGGTGTCCTCCTTGAAGTACTTGCCGGTCAGCGCCTGGTTGTCGGCGTCGGTCTTGTCCACCATCTGGTGCAGGAAGCCCACGTGGGCGCTGTCCAGCTCGCCTTCCATCGCCTGCGCGTAGTTGCACTCCTGGTGCCAGCGCGAGGCGTACAGCTGGTCGTCGGGCAGGCCGACGAAGCCGAAGGCGGGCAGCTCCGGCGCGGGCCGCACGTCGCCCATGTAGACCCACAGCACCGGGCCGGCGATGCGGGCCGGGTAGGCGCGGGCCTTGACGTTCTGGCACATGCGGCTGGTCGACGGCTCGGTCGGCATGTGCAGGCAGTTGCCGTCCACGTCGAACTTCCAGCCGTGGTAGACGCAGCGGATGCCGCCTTCCTCGTTGCGGCCGAAGAACAGGCTGGCGCCGCGGTGCGGGCAGTTCTCCTCCATCACGCCCACGCGGCCCTGGGTGTCGCGGAAGACGACCAGGCGCTCGCCCAGCAGCGTCAGGCGCACGGGCGGCTCGTCGGCGGCGGGCACCTCCGCGGCGGTCATCGCGGGAATCCAGAACGAGCGCATGAGCTTGCCCATCGGGGTTCCGGGGCCGCACTGGGTGAGGAGGGCGTTCTTTTCGTGGCTGAGCATGGGCGGGCTTTCGGGGGTGACGCCTAGTCTAGGATCGGGATTGATCGTTGATCCAGATCAAGGGAATCGCGTTTCGCGATTGCTGCACGGCAACATCCGAAGGGGGCGACGCCATGGCCGGCAACCTGAATTTGCAGTCGATGAAGATCTTCCTGGCGGTGTTCGAGCAGCGCAGCGTGAGCGCGGCGGCCACCGCGCTCGGCATGAGCCAGTCGGGCCTGAGCACCGCGCTGGCGCGCCTGCGCAAGGACCTGGGCGATGCGCTCTTCGTGAGCACCGCCTCCGGCATGCAGCCCACGACGCGCGCCAAGGAACTGGCCGCGCCGATACGCGAGGCCGTGCAGTGCATGGAGCAGCGCATCCTGAACAAGGCCACGTTCGATCCCGCCACCGACGAGCGCGAGTTCCGGGTCTCGGCATCGGACACCGCGGAAGCCATGTACATGCCGCGCGCGCTCAACGTGCTGACGCGCCTGGCGCCGCGCGTGCGCCTGCGCGTGGTGGCGATGCCGCAGCCGCAGCTGCAGCGCGCGCTGTCGGAAGGCCAGGTGGACCTGGCGCTGGGCTACTTCCCCGACCTGATGTCGGCCGAGTTCGTGCGCCGCCGCATCGGCCAGCACGGCTTCGTGTGCATCTGCAGCGCGAGCAACCGCGAGCTGATCCGCGACTTCAGCCTGAAGAAGTACGCCGAGGCGCGGCACGTGGTGGTGGAGGCGCCCACCCGCACCCACGGCCTGCTCGAAACCTACGTGGCCAAGCGCGGCATCCATCGCCACGCGGCGCTGACGACGCCGCACTTCATGAGCCTGCCCGAGATCATCTCCAGCACCGACCTGATCGCCACCGTGCCCGACGCGATCGCCGACGCCTTCGCCGACAACCGCCGCCTGGCGCGCCTGCCGCTGCCTTTCCGCTCGCCGGTGTTCGACGCGCACCTGCACTGGAGCAAGAGCGTGAACAACGATCCCGCGCACCGGTGGCTGCGCGGGACGATGTTCGAGGCGTTCGTGGGGAGGGCGGGATCCTGATCTCGAAGGACCGGCGCTCAGAAAGGGTACGACTGCGGCTGTGCCTGGATGGTGATGGACCGCAGCTCGGTGAACTCCTGGATGGCGGCCTTGCCGCCGAACCGGCCATAGCCGCTGGCCTTCACGCCGCCGAACGGCAACTGGGGCTCGCTTTTCACGGTGGGGGCGTTGACGTGGCAGACCCCGCACTCCAGGCGTCGTGCGACCTGCAACGTGCGGCCGATGTCGCGGCCGAACACGGAGCCGGCGAGGCCGTACTCGGTGTCGTTGGCGACCTGCACGGCCTCGTCCAGGTCCCTGACCCGCACGATCGCCGCGATGGGCCCGAACGACTCTTCCGCGTAGACCTTCATTCCCGGGCGAACCTGGTCGATCACGACGGGAGCGATCCGGTTGCCCTCGCGCCGCAGTGGCACCAGCACCCGTGCCCCCTGCGCCTGCGCATCGCGCACCATGGCCTCGACCTGGTCGGCCGCGGCGCGACTGATGAGGCTGCCGGAAAGCGCGCCGGTGCCGGCGGCGGGCCCCGTCCCGAGTGCGGCGGCCTTCTCCGCGAGCGCGCTCGCGAAGCGGTCCGCGATCGCGTCCTCCACCACGATGCGTTCGGTGGACATGCAGATCTGGCCCTGGTTCATGAAGGCGCCGAACGCCGCGGCGTCGACCGCCTGCCGGAGGTCGGCGTCTTCCAGCACCACCAGCGGCGATTTGCCGCCGAGCTCAAGCAGGGCCGGTTTCAGGTACCGCCCGCTCAGCGCTCCGATGATTCGCCCCACCTGGGTCGATCCGGTGAAGTTGACGCGGCGCACGGCCCGGTGCGCGATCAAGGTCTCCACGACCTGCGCGGCATCGCGGGCGTCGTGCGTGAGGACGTTCACCACCCCGGGAGGGAAGCCGGCATCCTTCATCAACTCGCCGATCATCCGATGGCTGCCGGGGCAGGCCTCGGAGGCCTTCAGGACCACGGTGTTTCCGCAGGCCAGGGGCATCACGATGGCACGCAGTCCGAGCAGCAGTGGCGCATTCCAGGGCGCGATGCCCAGCACCACGCCGGCGGGCACACGCACCGTCATCGAGAGCGACCCGGGGACGTCGGAGGGGATCGTCTCGCCGCCCACCTGCGTGGTCAGCGCCGCGGCCTCGCGCAGCACGCCGATGCCGCCGCGCACGTTGAATTGCGCCCAGGCCTCGGACGTGCCGGTTTCCGCGACCATGCAGGAAACGAAGGCGTCCGAGCGCTCGTGCAGCAGTTCGGCCGCCCGGGCCAGCAGTTCGCGCCGCCGGTTGGGGCCGGTGGCCGACCACGCGCCGAACGCCGTCGCCGCGCCGTCCGCCATGGCGGACGCCTCCTGGGCGCCCGTGAAGCTCAGGGCCTTGTTCATCGTCATCGTCCTCGATGGTTCAGAGCGGGGACACCCGCGCGTGGAGCAGGGCGCTGCGGCCTTCGCGCAGGGCGGCCAGGCAGCGCGCGATCGCGGGCTCGACGTCCGCCGGCGATGACAGCCGCTCGCCGTGGGCACCGGCGGCTTCGGCGATTCCGGCGAAGTCCATTCCCCGCGGCAGCAGCGAAGCGAACTCGCCGGTCGCATGCGCTCGGCCTTGCGGGTACATGCGCAGCACCGACTCCTTCACCGCCGACCAGCCGCTGTTGTCCAGCACGACCGTGAAGATCGGCAAAGCGTACTCGCGGGCCACCGCGTAGACGGAACTCGGATTGCCGAAGTAGAAGGTGCCATCTCCGACGACGTGCACGACGTTGCGCCCGGGCCTGGCCAGCTTCATCCCCAGCGCCATCCCCGCCGAAAAACCCAGTCCGCCGCCGGGCAGGCCGATCAGCGTCCCCGGCTTGGTGCGCGGGATCTGGTCGAACACCGCCAGGGTGTTGCGGATCCCTTCGTTGAGCACGATGTCGGCCGGATCGAGTGCCCGGCCCAGCGCGGCGCACAGGTGCTGCGGGTTGATCGCGCCTTCGCCTCCCGGATCCAGGGCGAGTCGCGCCAGTCGATCGGCGCGCGCGGCGTGCTCGCGCGCCAGCCGTTCGATCCTGCCCGCGGCACGCGCGCGGAAGTCCGGCGTCGCCAGCGCCTCCACCGCTTCGATCAGCTGCCGGAGCATCTCGACGCTGTCGCCCTCGAGGCGGACGTCCGCGGCGAAGCCCCACATCGGGAGGTCGCGCTTGAGCGCGTCCAGGTCCATCTGCGCCCACCAGGCCCCGGGATTCACCCGGGTCGTCTTGGGAATCCAGGGAACGTCCACGTCGAGCAGCAGGCCGAAGTCGGCCTTCTCGGCGAACGGCCCGGGCAGGTAGCCCCCGAAGCAGGGCGAGTCGCGCCGGATGTTCAGGTGCACCGAATTGAATTCGCAGACGCGGATGCCGGCCATCGTGGCGAGCTGCTCGATGAGCGCGGGTGCCTCCAGGTTGCGGCCCGCGTAGGCCGTGACCAGCAGGGGGTCCTCCGCGGCGATCAGCCTCCGGGCCACCTGCCGCACCAGCTCGGGCCGGCCCACTCCCGCCCTGACGGGGGCGTGGCGAGCGGCGGGAAACTCGGCGATCTCCCCAGGGGGACACGTGGCGGCCAGCATCTCGCGCGGCAGCATCAGGTACACCGGCCCGGGCGGGTCGCTTTGCATCACCGCGTCGGCGCGCGCGATCACCTCCGAAGCCAAGGAGGGCCACGGGAGCGTGTACTCCCACTTCACGTACGGACGAACGACGCTGGCCTGGTCGAACGGTTCCTGCACGAAGTGCACGTAGGTGTCGCGGCCGCCATCCACGCCGTTCGACGTGGTCACGGGGGCCTTGCCGGCCATCAGGAGCACGGGGATCCGCGCGCGGAACAGGTTGTGCAAGGCCATCGCCGAGTTCGCGGTGCCGGCGTCCACATGCACCAGGACAGCCTGGCCGCGCCCGGTGGCCGCGGCATAGCCGCCGGCCATGTGCATTGCCGTGTTCTCATGGGGGCAGAGGACGATGTTGGGGACGCGCCGCCCCTCTTCGCGCCACCGTGCGAGCTCCTCGATCAGCGGGGCATGGTCGGTGCCCAGGTTGCAGAAGATGTTCTCGATGCCCCGATCGAGCAGGGCCTGCAGCAGGTGGTGCGACGCGGTGCGGGCCACCTCACCCGCCGGCCCGCTACTTTCCATTGCCGACACCCGCCGCTCGCACAGCCGGAGCGAATGCCTTCTGCTCCGAGACGATGCGTTGCCGCACGACTTCCGGTCCGCCTGCGTCGGTCTCGTGGCCGAGCTTGGCGAAGGCCTCGATGGTGGCCGGCATCGCCATGAAGCGTGCCACTTCGGCACTGACGCGCGAGACCACTTCCTTCGGGGTGGCCGCCGGTGCATAGAGCGCCAGCCACACCTCGACCTCGCTGCCCGGATAGCCTGCCTCGGCCAGCGTGGGCACGTCGGGCATGAAGCGCGACCGCTCGGCGGACGCGACGGCCAGGGCGCGCAGCTTGTTCGCCTGGAGCTGCCCCTTGACCGGCGCCACGTCCACCAGGACCATGGTGACGCGCCCCGTGACCAGGTCGCTCACCGCAGGCGCGAAGCCGTTGTAGGCCACGTGGACCATCCTGGCGCCCGCGGCGCGCAGCAGCAACTCGGTTCCCACGTGCGCCGTGGCGCCGATGCCGTTGCTGGCATACGCGAGGCTGCCCTGCTTGGCCTTCGCGTCATCCATCAGGTCCTTGACGCTCCGGTACGGCTGCTCCGCCGAGGTCACCAGGAAGAACGGGATCCTGGACACCATCGCGACGGGCACGAAGTCCTTGAGCGGCTCGTAGGGCAGCTTGCCCTGGTGAGTCAAGGGCAGGAGCGTCATGGTCGACCCCCCCGTGAGCAGCAGCGTGTAGCCATCCGCATTCGAGTGCGCCACCATGTCGGTGCCGATGATCGTGCCGCCGCCCGGCTTCGCATCCACGATGAAGTTCTGGCCCAGCGCCGTCGTCAGGTGCTGCGCCACCAGTCGTGCCGCGGCATCCACGCCCCCGCCGGCGGCATAGGGCACGACGATGCGCACGGGCCTGTTCGGATACTCCTGCGCCTGGGCGGACAGCACGGTCACGGCCATCGCGATGCCTGCGATGGCGAGGCGAAGCAACTTCATGGGGCGTCTCCTGTGGTTGTGGAAAAAGTGCCGCAGAGCATCCCTGCCAGCGCCGCGGCATCGGCCGGAACCGCATCGCCGCGCCAGGCGACATGCTGGTCGTCGCGCACGAGCACGAGCCCGTGCCGATACGGCGCTGGCGCGCTTCCCTCCGGAACTTCGACCAGCGTGAGCGGCATGCCGCGACGCGCGGCAGCTTCCTGGAGCGCCGAGACGTCCAGGCGCCGGTCGAACTGCAGGAGCGTGTATCCCTGACCCAGCGCGTCGTAGAGCGAGCGACCGTCTTCCAGCCAGAAGTGCGGCGCCCGGCAACCCGGGACCGTGGATTCGGTGAAGTCGCCCATGCTGTAGGCGGGCGGGTCCTCGCCGTCGGCCACGATGATCGGCGAGCGGTCGTAGAAGTAGCCGAAGTTCAGCCCGCCGCAGCAGAACTGCTGCACGTTCAGTTCGTAGGCCTCGCGCGCGATGCGGTCGCGCGCGGCCTGGCCCTGGGCGTCGGCGTTCTCGATGTCGGGGGGCACGGCGCTGCGCGCCTTGATCATCTTGGCCGCATGGTCCATCGCGAAGCGCGACACCTGCTCGGTGATCGGCTGCCGCTCCGCCTCGTAGGCGTCGAGCATCCCCTCTTCGCCCCAGCCCTGCAGCCGCGCGCCCAGCAGCCATGAAAGGTTGAGCGCGTCGGCGATGCCGGCGTTCATGCCGTAGCCGGCGTAGGGCACCCACAGGTGCGCGGCATCCCCGGCGATGAACACGCGGCGGTCGCGGAAGCGGTCGGCCACCAGCCGCCGCCCGACCCAGTCCTCCTTGCTGATCACCTCGTACGCGAAGTCCGGGCCCACCCCCAGGATGTTCCGGATCGAGGCGTCGCGGTCGACCGAATCGAACTCGGGCTCGTCCGGGTTCAGGTGGTTGTGCACGAGCCACTTCGAGCGGCCGTCGATGGCGAACACCGTGCCGCAGCGCCGCGGGTTGATCGAGTAGTAGCCCCACGCGGGCTGGCCCGGCAGCATGCCGAGCAAGGCCGGCGCTTCGATGAAGGTCGACTGCACGCGCTGGATCACCGGCGTGCCCTCCAGCCGGGCGCCCATCTGCTTGCGCACGCCGGAACTTCCGCCGTCGCAGCCGACCAGGTGTTTCGCCCGGATCACCCGATCCTGACGCGTGTCCAGGTCGCGGACGACGGCCCGCACGCCCTGCGCGTCCTGCGTGAACCCCAGCACCTCGTGCCGGTTCAGCAGCGTCACGCCCGGCAGCGCGGCGGTGTGTTCCAGCAGGATGGGTTCGAGATAGATCTGGTTGATGCGGTGCGGCGGCTCCGGCGTCGGCCACGAGGTGTCCGGGCCTTCGCGCGAAGTGAGGCGCTGAGCGCGCCCGGGGATGGGGATGCGCGTGAGCTCGATCCCGCACATGCTGGTGCGGAAGGCGACATCGTGGGGATGGTCCTCGGGCAAACCGGCGGCGCGCAGCTTGTCCGCGACGCCCAGGCGCCGGAAGCGTTCCATGCTCCGCGCCGACACGTGGTTGCACTTGACGCTGGGCGGCTCGCGATACCGCCGGATCTCGGCGATCGTGACCCGAGCGCCGCGCGAGGCCAGGTCCATCGCGAGGGTGAGGCCGACGGGGCCCGCCCCGACGACGAGCACGTCCGTATCGGATTCCTGCATGGCCTTACTGGTCGATCCGGATGTTGGCCTGGCGGATCACCTTGGCCCACTTCTGCGTCTCGCTGCGGATGTAGCCGTCGAACGCCTGCGGCCGGCTGGGGGCCGGCTCCACGCCCAGGTTGCGCATGCTGGCCTGGGTCTGCGGGTCGTTGAGCGCCGCGGTGATCTCCGCATTCAGACGCTCGACGACCGGGCCGGGTGTGGCGGCGGGCGCGACCACGCCGAACCAGCCCGTGGAGTCGTAGCCCGCCAGTCCAGCCTCCGACACGGTGGGCACGTCGGGCAACTGCGGCAGGCGCTGGGCCGAGGTCACCGCGTACGCGACCAGCTTGCCGGCCTTGATGTGCTGCAGGGCCGAGGGCAGGTCCACGACGGCCAGCGGGACGTTGCCGGCCAGCACGTCGAGCGCCGCGGGGCCCGAGCCCTTGTACGCCACCTCGACCAGCTTGATGTCGGCCATCTGGCTGAACAGCGCCGCCGACAGGTGCATGGCGGTCCCGTTGCCGCCGTGCGCGATCGACAGCTTGTCCGGCTGCGCCTTGGCGAGGGCGATCAGGTCCTTCTGCGTCTTCGCGGCGACCGACGGATGGCCGATGAGAACGAAGGGGATCGCGGCCAGCATGCTCACCGGCTTGAAATCCTTCAGCGGATCGAACGGCATGCTGGCGTACAGGCTGCTGTTGGCCGACAGCGCACCGGCCGCGCCCACGCCGAGCGTGTAGCCGTCCGCCGGCGCCTTGGCCACGATCCCGAGCCCGATGTTGCCCCCCGCGCCCGGGCGGTTGTCCACCACCACCTGCTGGCCGAGCTTTTCGTTGAGCCGCGGCACGATCATGCGCACGACCGCGTCGGCGCTGCCGCCCGGCGGGAAGGTCACGACCATGCGGATGGGTTGCCTGGGGAAGTCGGCGGCGGCCGGGGCCTGGGCCTGGGCGAGGCCGTTGGCCAGGAAGCCGGCGATGGCGGTCGCGGCCAGGACGCGGGTCAGCGGTCTCATGCGCTTGTCTCCTTGTGCTTGTGCCGCCATTGAACCGCGCGCGGATTCAATCGTAAATTGAAGAATTCCGATGAACCTATGATGCGGCATCATGAATGCGCCGGCCTCCGCCTCGCCCAACCTGCGTCAGCTGCGTGCGTTCCGCGCCGTCTACCAGCTGCGCAAGATCAGCGCCGCCGCCGAGCAGCTCTCCCTTACCCAGTCGGCGGTGAGCGTGCTGATCCGGCAGCTGGAAGAGGGGCTGGGCGCGCGCCTGTTCGACCGCACCACCCGGTCGCTGCGGCCCACGCCGGCGGCGCAGGAAGCCATCGTCGTGGCCGAGCGCATCCTGCGCGACGTCGAGTCGCTGGGCGCCGGTCTGCGCGACCTGTCGGCGCTGCGGCGCGGAAGCCTCTCGCTGGCCGTCACGCCCATGCTGGGCGAGATCCTGCTGCCCGACGCGGTCCGGCAGTTCCGCGAGAGCCATCCCGGGATCCGCCTCACGGTCGACGACTGTTCACCGGACCAGTTCGTCTCGCGCGTGGTCGGGGAGCACGTGGACCTGGGGATCGGCACGCCCGAGCGGGCCGCGGCGGACGTGGACACCGTGAAGCTGTTGAGCGACCAGCTGGCGCTCGTGTGCCGCGAGGACCATCCGCTGGCGCGCAGGAGGTCGGTGCGCTGGTCGGACCTGCGGCGGCATCCGGTGATCACCGTGCGTCCGGGCTACGGCATCCGGCCCCTCATCGACGGCGCGGCCGCCAACGCGGGCGTGATGCTGGAGGTGGTCAACGAGGTCACCTTCCTGTCGACCGCGTTGTGGATGGTGCAGTCCGGCGTCGGCGCGGCGGTCATGCCCTCCGCCTACGTCCGCGCGCCGGCCGGTCGCGGGCTCGTGCTGCGCAAGCTCACGCAGCCTGCCGTCTCGCGCGACATCTTCATCGTGACCAAGCGCGGACGGTCGCTGTCTCCCGCCGCGCAGGCCTTCGTGGCGGCGCTGCGCCGGCCGGCGTAGACCGGCTGCAGCCCGCGGATTCGTGCTGACCCTGGCCGAGCAGCGCATGCTGGCGGAGCTGCTGCACAAGCTGGCCGGGGCGCGCTGAGCGCGCGCGTCAGTCGACGCTGGCGCCCGACGCCTTCACCGTCGCGGCCCAGCGCGCCGTGTCCTGTTTCAGGAACTCGGCGAACTGCTGCACGGTGCCGCCGGCGACGATGAGGCCCTGGCTGGCCAGGGAAGCCTTCACTTCGGGATCGGCCAGCGCCTTGTTGATCTCCGCGTTGAGCCGCTCGATGGCGGCGGCCGGCGTGCCGGCGGGAACCATGATCCCCTGCCAGCCCACGGCGACGTAGTCGCGCAGGCCCGCTTCGGCCATGGTCGGCACGTCGGGCATGGTGGGCGCACGCGTGGCGCTGGTGATCGCCAGCGCCTTGAGCTTGCCCGACTTGACGTGCTGCGTGGCGGTCACCAGGTCGTTCGACAGCACCTGGACCTCGCCCGCCAGCAGCGCGTTCAGCGCGGGCGCGGCACCCTTGTACGGGATGTGCGTCAACGGCGCGCCGGAGTGCAGCTTGAACATCTCCACCGCCAGGTGCGGGAAGGTGCCGTTGCCGGCCGAGGCGTAGTTCAGCGCGCCGGGCTTCGACTTGGCCAGCGCGACCAGCTCCTTCACGTTGTTCGCTTCCAGCTGCGCCGGCACGAGCAGCAGGTTGGGCACCTGCACCATCAGCACCACCGGCGCGAAAGCGGTGGCCGTGTCGTACGGCAGCTTCTTGTACAGGCTGGGGTTGATCGCGATGTTGGTGTTGGCGAACAGCAGCGTGTAGCCATCGGCGGGCGCCGTCGCCACCGCGGTCGCGCCCGGGATGCCGCCGGCGCCGGGCTTGTTCTCGACGACGACCGGCTGCCCCATGGACTTGGAGAGCTTGTCACCCACGTTGCGGGCCAGCACGTCGGCCGAGCCGCCCGGCGGGAACGGGACCACCAGCTTGATCGGCTTGTTCGGATAGCCCTGGGCGAGCGCGGTCCCCATTCCCAGGAGCAGCGCGATCGCGGCGAGTGCATGGCGGCGGTGGAGCAGGATGTTCATGGCGTCTCAGGAAGGAATGATGGGCAGCAGCAGGTGGGAGCGATGCTTCGGACCGAAACGCACCGTGTGCCGCGTGGCGACGGCGTTGCAGGTGTGCACCCAGATCGGGTCCTCGGCGGTCGAGTCCTGGCCCTTGATGTCCAGGACCAGGCGGTGGCCCGGAAGGAACACGTTGGACGTCTCGCGGATCTCGATCGCGTAGTCGTAGGTGCGTCCCGGCTCCAGCGCTTCGCGCGACGTGTGCGGGTGGTAGGGACGGTACGGCTCGGACCGCGCCTCGTCGAGCTCGCGGTGCGAAGCCCGCAGCCAGCCCTTGGTGAGCGTGCGCGACTTGCCGTCCGGGCCCACGTCGCGCAGCGTCACGATCCAGGTGGCGTCCGGCTGGTCGAGCTCGGCGCTGAAGTGCAGCGCGATCGGGCCGGTGATCTCGGTGGGCTGGTCGAACGCGGCGGTCTGGAAGGTGATGCCCGCGGGATGCCGGGCCGGCGGCAGGTCGGGGTCGTTGCGGAACTCCGCCGATCCGGCGTCGCGCGGCGCTTCGAGCGACAGGCTGCCGTTGGCGCCCAGGTACATCGGCGTCCACCGCGTGCGCGCCAGCGGCCATTCGTGTTCGTCGCGGTATTCGTTGCGGCCCTTGATCAGCAGGCGGATGGGCGGCTCGTCCATCATCCCGGTGTCGTTGCCCTTGAGCCAGTGGTCGTACCAGCGCAGGATCAGGTCCTGGTGGTCGGCCCAGGGACGCAGCGGTCCGAGTGCCGACTCGGTCTCCATGATCAGCAGCTTCCTGGGCGCATCGATGCCCGCGTAGGCTTCGAACGCGCCGGCCAGGTGGACGGCCCAGCTGGTCCAGCGCGTCGCGAGGAAGGTCGGGACCTTGATGCGGTCGAACATCCGGTTGGGCGACCGCTCCCAGTACAGAGGACCGTCGAACGGCTCCAGCAGCCAGTCGAACAGCAGCGGGTTCTTCTTCGGGTACTTCAGCTGGATGTGCAGGTAGGCCGAGCGCCGGATCTCCGGCGTCTCCATCAGCGCCTGCACGCGGCGCTCGATCTCCTCGGGCTTCATGCGGTCGAAGCTGAGGGGGCGCATGCCGTCCACGCTGACATGGCCCCACCACTGGTGCCAGAAGCCTTCGTTGAGCACGCCGCCGTGCCAGGCGCTCTGGCGGTAGCGGTCGGTCAGCGCCTCGTACGGGACGATGGCCTTCAGGTGCGGCGGCTGCTGGGCCGCCACCATGTACTGCATGACCGCGAAGTACGACATGCCCAGCATGCCGCAGTTGCCGTCGCACCAGGGCTGGTCGGCCATCCACTCGATGATGTCGTAGCCGTCCTCCTGCTCCCTGGGTCCCTGGTAGCAGTACTCGCCGTCGGAGTCGCCCGAGCCGCGGGCGTCCGCGATCACGTGCACGTAGCCGCGGCTGACGAAGTACTCGGAGTCGCCGGCCTCCAGGCCGCCGTTGCCGATCAAAGGGCTGAGCGGCGCGCGCTTGCCGGTGATGCGCTGCAGGTCCTTGCCGTAGTGCGAGTAGGACAGCAGGGCGGGGTAGCGCCCGGGCTGGTCCGGCAGGTACACGTCGCAGGCGAGCGAGGTGCCGTCGCGCGCGGTGATTCGGACATTCCGCTGGACACGGACCTTGTGCTTCGGCTGGGAGACCTTGTCCCTCCAGGCTTCCTTCTCGCTCATCGAACAACTGCCTTTCGTCGTGGGGAACCGCGCGGTCGCGGGCGTCCGCCACTCTAGGCAGTGACCCGATAATTGTTGAAAAGAACAAACTTGAGGGTTAACCCTGGAGACGATCCGATGTCCCTGACGGCTCCCGAGACCGTGGAGGACTTGCTCAACTACCGCCTGGCGCGCCTGCTCTCCGCCACCAGCACGCCCGGCATCCGCCTGCTCGAAGGCCGGTTCGGCGTGACGCGTCGCCAGTGGGGCCTGATGGGACTGCTCGCCGCGCACGGGCCGATGTCCCCGTCCGAGCTTTCCCGGCTTTCGCACCTGGAGCCTTCCAAGGTGTCGCTGCCGATCACCGAACTCGTGTCGCGCGGCCTCGTTCTTCGCGAGACGCTCGTCGGCGACCGCCGCCGGGCCGTGGTGCAACTCACGGAAAGCGGGCAGCGCCTGTACGCGTCGGCATTCCCGCTGCTGGCCGATCTGTCGCGGGCGATGCTGGGCGCGCTGTCGCCCGACGAGGTGGATGCGCTCGACGGCATCATGCGCAAGCTCGGCGAGTCGGCCGGGCAATGGAGTTCGCAGCAGCCGGTCGCCGAGAAGGCGGACCGGCGCCGCGGCGGCAGCCGCCGCACCCGCTTCGAATAGCGGGAGCGCGCTAGACGACGATAGCCGTCGCCGCCCCGTCCATCGACAGGATCGCCCCCGACACGTAGCCCGCGCGTGGCGAGGCCAGGAACGCCACCGCGTTCGCGATGTCCTCCGGCGTCGCCAGCCGGCCGAGCGGCGCGCGCGCCTTGGCACGCTGCAGCGCTTCTTCTTCCGAGATGCCGCGCAGCCGCGCGTCGGCGGCCAGGCCTTCGGCCATGCGATCGGTCAAGGTGAGCGCCGGGTTCACCGCGTTGACGCGCACGCCGTGCGGCGCCCACGCGGCCGCCAGGCCGGCGGTGGCCAGCATCAGGGCCGCGTTGGCGGCGCCGCCGGCGATGTGCGTCGGCGCGGCGATCTTGCCGCCCATGCCGATGATGTTGACGATCACGCCGCTGCGCCGCTCGCCCATCTGCTTGACCACGGGGTCGATGACGTGGATGCAGGTGAAGAACTTGGCCTGCATGGCCGCATGCCAGTCCGCGGGCTTGAGCTCGAGATAAGGCGTGCGGCGCGCGGCGCCGGCGGAGTTGACCAGCAGGTCGATCGGGCCGCCCGCGGCGACGGCGGCTTCGACCATAGCGGCGGCGGCGGAAGCGTCTTCCAGGTCCGCCGCGAGGCAGGTGAGTTCGCCGGGCGCTTCCTGGCGCAACTTGTCGCGCGCGGCGTCCAGGTTGGCCTGCGAGCGCGACGTGATGGTGACGCGCGCGCCTTCCTGCAGGAAGAGGCGGGCGCAGGCGTAGCCGATGCCGCGGCTGCCGCCGGTGATGAGCACGTGTTGTCCGGCCAGTCCGAGATCCATGGTCCTTGTTCCTTCGCGGCGTCGCGTCAGCCGAGCACTTCGGCCCAGTAGTCCTGTGCGCGGCGCATGTGTTGCTGGATGAGGCGCTGGGCGTCCTCGACGTTGCGGTCCTCGATGGCGCGGGCCATGCGGCGGTGGTCGCGTGCGGACGATTTTCCCTGTTCGTGGTTCTCGAACCAGGCGCGTCGCCGCGGCGCGCTGAGGCAGTAGAACGAATTGAGCACGCGCACCAGCACGCTGTTGTGCGAGGCGGTCACCAGCGCGATGTGGAACTCGGTGTCCAGCTCGGCGATGTTGCCGCCCTCGCGCAGCAGGCGCTCGGTGCGCTGCAGGATGTCCGCCATCGAGGCCAGGTCGTCCTCGGTGCGGCGGTCGCAGGCCAGCCGCGCCGCCAGCCCCTCCAGCGCGAGCCGGACCTCGGTGGATTCGCCGATCTCGCCGGCCGAGGGCGTGCCGCCCTGTTCGGCCAGCGCCACCAGCGTCTCGAAGCTGCTGTCGGTGGACACGCGCCGCAGGTAGATGCCCGAATTGGGCCGCGACTCCAGCACGCGCAGCGTGGTGAGCGCGGCGATGCCCTCGCGCACGGCGTTGCGGCCTATCCCCAGCCGCTCGGCCAGGTCGCGCTCCGAAGGCAGCCGGTCGCCGGGCTGGAGATGGCGCTGCTGCACCATCTCCATGATGGACTTCATCGCGCTCACAGGTCGAGCACGAGACGGGGCCCGAGGCTGCCGGAGCAGCAGACCATCATGGCCTTGTTCGACGCCTTCTCCTCGGCGGTGAGGTAGTCGTCGCGGTGGTCGGGCGTTCCCTCCAGCACGTTGGTGCAGCAGGTGCCGCAGATGCCCTGCGAGCAGGAGTACTGCACGTCCACGCCGGCATCCAGCAGCGTGTCGAGCAGCGTGCGACCCGGTTCCACGGCCAGCGTGCGGCCGCTGCGCTTCAACTCGACCTCATACCCGCCCGAAGTGGCCGCGGCCTGGCTCGCGGTGAAGCGTTCCAGGTGCACGCGCTGCGGCGCCAGGCCCTCGCAGGCCGCCAGGAACTCGTCGATCATCCCGGCCGGCCCGCAGCAGTACAGGTGCGAGCCCGCCGGCGCCTCGCGCACGATCTGGCGCAGGTCCAGCCGGCCCAGGCCTTCGCTGCTGTAGCGCAGGTCGACCTGCACGCCGGCTCTTTCGAGCGCCTGCATCTCCTGCGCGTAGGCCGCGCGCTGCGGCGAGCGGGCCGCGTAATGCAGACGCCAGGCGCGGTTCAGGTGCCTGAGCCGCGCGGCCATGGACACGAAAGGCGTGATGCCGATGCCGCCCGCGATGAAGATCGCCATCGGCGCGTCCTCGTACAGCGGGAAGTCGTTCACCGGCTCGCCGGCCGTGAACCGGTCGCCCGGCCGCGGCGTCGCGTGCATCCAGGAAGAGCCGCCGCGGCTCTCGGCCGAGCGGTCCACCGCGATCACGTACCGATGCCTCTCGGCCGGGTCGTTGACCAGCGAATAGCTGCGCACCAGCCCGCCGGGCAGGTGCAGGTCGATGTGCGCGCCGGCCGTGAACGGGGGCAGGGCGGACCCGTCGGCCGACGCGAATTCGTACGAGACGACGTCCTGCGCCTCCAGGCGCATCTGCCGCAGCACCAGTTGCAGGCTCACGGCGTGTACCCGAAGCCGGCGTCCAGGCGGGCCACCGTGTGCTCGCGGCTTTCCTGCCAGGAGACGCCGGTGGGCAGGGTGACCGACACGGCGCGCACCATGAACGTCGAAGGATCGCGCACGCCTTGCGGCTCGGTGCCCGCGCGCGCGTTGCGCACGGTCTCCAGCAGCAGGCGGCGCGTCATCGCGATGCCGGTGTCGCTGATGCCCAGGTGCTCCTTGCTGCGGTCGTAGACGGCCGCCACGCCCGACTGGCAGGCCGCGTCCTGCACCCACAGGCCGGGCAGGCCGGAGAACCAGGTCTTGGTCTGGGCGTCGTAGTTGAAGAGGTAGCCGTTCTCGCGGTTGAAGCGCGGCCAGTACTTGGCGTAGGGCTCGGTGGGCGGGCGCGGCTGGAAGGCGGAAGCGCTGGCGTGCCCGGTCTCGCGGCCGGCATGGCCGTTCTCGAACAGCGCGCGGCTCTTGTCGTACAGCTTCTCCGACGGGTGGTAGGAGAACATGATGCACAGCGTGTTCTCGTCGTCCAGCGGCACCCAGGCGTGGCCCGAGAGTTCGGGGTACTGCGACTGCGGCGGCACCAGCGTGTAGAAGGGCAAGAGGAACTGGTTGACGCGCCAGTAGCTGCGCTCCTCGTCCAGCTTGCGGCGCGAGGCGATGCTCATGCCGAACGGCTGGCGCTGGCATTCGAACATCGGACGCAGGTCGCGCTTGGCGATCCAGTCGCTGATGGCGCCCTGCGCGTCGATGCGTCCGTGCAGGATGGGCGCGTGGGCCGAGTCGATCTCGCCTTCCACCGCCTGCAGCCAGTTGCACTCCTGGATGCGGAAGCTCACGTGCACGCGCTCGGCGGGCACCAGGTTCCATTCCATGTCGGGCAGCGGCGGCGGGTCGTCCTGCCGCGGGCCCATGTAGGCCCAGACGATGCCGTTGCGCTCGCGGCAGGCGTACGCCTTGAGCCGCACCTTGTCCTTCAGGCGGCTGTCCTGCGGCTCGGCCGGCAGGTCCTGCACGTGGCCGTCGGTGCCGAACTTCCAGCCGTGGTACACGCAGCGCAGGCCGCAGTCCTCGTTGCGGCCGAACACCAGCGGCGCGCCGCGGTGCGGGCAGGCGTGGTCCACCAGGCCGATGCGGCCTTCGCTGTCGCGGAAGGCGATCAGGTCCTCGCCGAGCAGGCGCACGCGCTGCGGCATGCCGCCCGCGGGCACGTCCGACGCCGGCAGGAACGGCAGCCAGTACAGGCGCATCAGCTGGCCCATGGCGGTGCCGGGGCCGACGCGGACCAGGGTTTCGTTGTCTTCTGTGGTGAGCATGGGGAACCTCTGCGACGGGTTTTGCGGAAAGTGGTGCGACCAGATTGGTTCTACCAATTGTAGGTGCAACCTTTCTGGATCAGAGGGAATTCCGAAGCCGGCGGCGGGGTTTCCGGGTAAACCCGCGCAAAAATCCATTGGTCTGTCCATTAGACTCGCTTGCCCACCTTAGGAGAGCCCCGCCATGCGCGCACCCCGCTCCATCGGCCGCAGAGCCGCACTCGTCCACATCGCCGCCGGCGCGGCCGCCATCGCCGCGCCCGGGCGGCTGCTGGCCCAGTCGGCTTGGCCCGAGAAGCCGATCACCCTGGTGTCGCCCTTCGGCGGCGCCGTGGACATCCTGGCGCGCCTGATCGGCGCCGACCTGGCCAAGCGGCTCGGCCAGAGCATCGTGGTCGACCTGAAGCTCGGCGGCTCCGGCACCATCGGCATGGCGCACGTGGCCCGCGCGCAGCCCGACGGCTACACCATCGGCATGGGCACCACGACGTCGCTGACGTCGGCGCCGCACCTGATCAAGAACCCCGGCTACGACATCGAGAAGTCGTTCACCTACCTGGGCCTGATCCAGACCTCGCGCCAGGTCCTCACCGTCTCGCCCAAGCTGGGCGTCAACACGCTGAAGGAATTCATCGCGCTGGCGAAGTCCAAGCCGGGCCAGCTGAACTTCGGCTCCAGCGGCGTGGGCAACAGCATCCACCTGGCGGTGGAGCAGTTCAACGCGGCGGCCGGCATCAAGGCCGTGCACATCCCGTTCAAGACCGGCAACGAGACCGACACGGCCATCATGGCCGGCGACGTGCAGTACACCATCGCCTCGCTGGCGACCTCGCTGCCGCGGATCCAGGCCGATCGCCTGAAGGCGCTGGCCGTCACCGGCGAAGGCCGCGACCCGGCGCTGCCCGACGTGCCCAACCTGCAGGAAGCGGGCCTCGCCGCGCGCATCCCCGACCAGCTGTTCGGCATGGTCGCGCCGGCCGGCATGCCGCCGGCCGTCAGCGCCAAGCTGCTCAAGGCCGTGGCCGACATGCAGAAGGACCCGGCGTTCCAGGAAGCGGTGCGCAAGGGCGGCGGCGTGCCCAGCCAGGTGCACGGCGAGGAATTCCGCAAGCTGGTGATGGCGGACAGCCAGACCTGGGGCGACCTGATCAAGCGCCTGAACATCACGCTCAACAGCTGATGACGAGCCCGGGAACGGCGTTGGTCGCCGGCGCGACCGGCGTCGTGGGCCGCGGCATCGCGCAGGCGCTTGTCGCGGCCGGCTGGAACGTGTTCTGCGCCAGCCGCTCGGGCGGCGGCGACATCGCCGGCGCGCGCGGCATCGCGGTGGACCTGCTGGACGCCGCCGACTGCAAGCGCGCCTTCGCCTCGCTCGGGGAGGCCACGCACGTCTTCCACGCGGCCTACCTGCAGGCGCGCGATCGCGCCGCGGAAGTGGAGCCCAACCTTTCGATGCTGCGCAACGCGGTGCAAGGCGTGGCCGCCACGTCGCCCGCGCTGCGCAAGGTGGTGCTGGTGACGGGCGCCAAGTTCTACGGCATCCAGTGGAGCGCCAGCCGCACGCCCTGCCGCGAGAGCGACGCGCGCCAGCTGCCGCCCAACTTCTACTACGACCAGGAAGACTGGCTGCGCGAGGCGAGCCGCGGCCGGCGCTGGCGCTGGGTCAACCTGATCCCGCCCTTCGTCACCGGCTACGCGGTGGGCAACCCGATGAACCTGGTGCTGGGCCTCGGCCTGTACGCGGCCGTGTGCCGCGAGCTCGGCATGCCGCTGCGCTTTCCCGGCAGCGTGCAGGCCTGGGAGGCGCTGCACCAGATCGCCGACGCGCGCCAGATCGGCGCCGCCGCGTTGTGGGCGGCGGATGCCCCGTCCGCGCAGGACGAGGCGTTCAACGTGAGCAACGGCGACCCGATCCGCTGGACCCTCACCTGGCCCGCGATCGCCGCGGCGATGGGCATGCAGGCGGCCGAGCCCAAGACGCTGCCGCTGGCGGACCTGATGCCGCACCAGCAGGCCGTGTGGAACCGCATCGCACGCCGGCACGGCCTGCGCGACATCGACATCGGCAAGATCGTCAACTGGTCCTGGATGGACTACATGCTGCGCCAGGGCCACGACATCGTGCTGGCCACCGGCAAGATCCGCCGCGCGGGGTTCCACGACTGCATCGAGACGGACGAGGTGTTCGTGCAGCGCCTGCGCGAGCTGCAGGAGCACAGGGTGCTTCCGCCATGACGCACCCGCGCCATCGCCAGGTGCGCGACCTCACGCTGGGCTTCCTCACGCTCGGGCCGCAGGCCGCGCCGCTGGACGTGGTGGAGGCGGCGGCGCGCGCCGGCTTCGGCGCCGCCGGCCTGCGCGTGAGCGGCCGCAATCCCGGCGACCCCTGGCCGTCGGTCGACGGCCGGCCTGGTGCACTGGGCGTGGTGAAGCAACGAGCGCGCGAACTCGGCGTGCGCATCTCCAGCATCAGCGGCTACTACCTGTCGGAGCGCACCGGACCCGAGCACCTGCTGGCCAACGTGGAAGCGGCCCGCCTCGTAGGCGCCCCGCTCATCGCGCAGGGCTGCTTCGAGCCCGACCTGGACCGCGCCGCTTCGCTGCTGCACGGCTACGCCCGCGCGGCCGCTGACGCGGGCCTGCGCATCGCGCTGGAGTTCATGCCCATGAGCTCGCTCAAGACGATCGCCGACGCGCAGCGCGTCATCGCCGACAGCCGCGCGCGGAATGTCGGGCTGCTGGTCGATGCGCTGCACCTGGTGCGGTCGGGCGCGCATCCGTCGGAGCTGGCCCTGCTGGATCCCGGCAGCATTGACCTCGCCCAGCTGTGCGACGCACCGGCGGAGCGAGCGAGCGGTGTGTCGCTGTTCGACGAGGCGATGTCGGGCCGCCTGTACGTGGGCGACGGCGGGCTCGACCTCGCCGGGCTGGTGGACGCCTTGCCCGCGAATCTCGAACTGGAGCTGGAAACGCCGGTGACCGCCGACGCGGAATTGCCCGGCGTGGAACGTGCTCAGCGCGCGGCCGCGAAGGCGCAAGCCTTCTTCGACCGCCACTGGCCTAGCTAGTCTTTCGACGCCCGCAACTTCCCGCTCTGCGTCATCCCCGCGAAGGCGGGGATCCAGTGCTTTCGTCGGGCTGCGCTGAAGGCGGACGCTCTGGATTCCCGCCTTCGCGGGAATGACGGCTGGGCGGCGGCAGGCCGTTGAAGTCCGGCTTGCGCTTGGCCAGAAGCGCCTCGATCTGCGCCGCGGGTTCGGGCGCCGCGAAGGCCGCGGCCTGGCTGGCCGCTTCCAGCGCGAAGGCGCCGCGGCGGTCGCCGTCGAGCGAGGTGTTCAGCATGGCCTTGGCCAACGCGACCGCGGTCGGCGCGGCCTGCGCCATGCTCTGCGCGATCTGCCGCGCCCGAGCCTCGAGCGCCTCGCTCGCGTGGACCTCCATCACGATGCCCAGGCGCTGCGCTTCTTCCACGTTCACGTCGCGCGCCGAAAACACCAGCTCCTTGGCGCGCTGCAGGCCCACGATGCGCGGCAGCAGGTAGAGCGCGCCCAGGTCCGGCACCAGGCCCAATCGCAGATGCGCCATCGCGAAGCGGGCGCGCGGGCCGGCGACGATCATGTCGGCGCACAGGGCCAGCGCGAAGCCGGCGCCGATGGCCGGCCCGTCGATGGCGGCGATCAGAGGGCGCCCCAGGTTCAGCAGGTCGTCGGTGAGGCGCAGCCCCGATTGGATGCGCTGCTGCCAGTAGGCCGGCCCGGCCTGCGCCTGCTCCTGCAGCACGCGCAGGTTGCCTCCGGCGCAGAACACGCCGGTGCCGCCGGTGAGCACCACGGCACGCACCGACGCATCGTCGCGGATGCGTTGCAGCGACTGCAGCAGGTCGCCGCGCAGCGCCTCGTCCACGGGGTTGTGGATCTGCGACCGCGACATCCGCAGCCAGGCGACGCCGTTCTCGACGCTGTAGTCCAGCGCTTCCATCGCGCTCATTCCTGAGCCGGCCGGAACATCGGGATCACCGCGCCGCCTTCGGCCGGCTTGAAGGTCACCTCGACCCGGTCGCCGATGCGCAGCTGGTCGAAGTCGCAGTCGACGATGTTGGTCAGCATCGTCACGCCCTCGTCGAGCGTGACGTAGGCGATCGCATACGGCTCGGGACCCGCGCGGCGGGTGACGCTCACGCTGTAGATGGTTCCGCGGCCGGAGGCGCTGCGCCATTCGGTGTCGCCCAGGCAGAAGGGGCAGAGCGCGCGCGGATACCAGTGCGGCTTGCCGCAGCTGGTGCAGGCCTTGATGAACAGCTGGCCTTCGCGGGCCTTGCCGAAGAAGAACTCGGTGGCCGCATCGACCTGCGGCGCGGGGAGCAGGCGCTCGCCGTTGGACGTGCTCATCGCTTATTGCCTTTCCATGATCAGGGTGGCGCTGCCGTGGCGCGAGCCGAGCAGGCCGCCGGTGCCCTGGGCCAGGGCGAGGGAGCAGTCCGGGACCTGGACCTTGGGATGGGCTTCGCCGCGCAGCTGGCGGACCGCCTCGATCACCTTGGTGATGCCGCCGCGGTTGGCCGGGTGGTTGTTGCACAGGCCGCCGCCGTCGGTGTTGAACGGCAGCTTGCCCACGCCGGAGATCAGGTTGCCGTCGGCCACGAACTTCCCGCCTTCGCCCTTCTTGCAGAAGCCCAGGTCTTCCAGCTGCATCAGCACGGTGATGGTGAAGCTGTCGTAGATCGACGCGTACTTGATGTCGGAGGGGCGCACGCCCGCTTCCTCGAAGGCGACCGGGCCGGAGATCGCGGCACCCGACCAGGTCAGGTCCACCTGGCCGCCCAGCTGGCCCTTGATGGTCTCGCCCGCGCCCAGCACGTTGACGATCGGGCGCTTGAGCTTCCTGGCGATCTCGGGCCGCGCGACGATCAGCGCGCCGCCGCCGTCGCTGACCACGCAGCAGTCCAGCTTGTGCAGCGGGTCGGAGATCATGGGCGAGTCCAGCACCTGCTGCACCGTCACCGCCTCGCGCAGCATCGCGTTCGGGTTGTGCTGGGCGTGGGCGGCGGCGGCCACCTTGATCCAGGCCAGCTGCTCGGACGTGGTGCCGAACTCGTGCATGTGGCGCGCGGCGGCCAGCGCGTACATGTTCACCGTCACCGGGTTGTAGGGCATCTCCCAGGGCACGTCCGGCGTGTCGGGCGTGACCAGGCGCGGCGCCACGCCGCTGGAGCCCGCGCTGCGCGGCCGGCCGGCCAGCGTGATCAGCGCGACGTTGCACTTGCCCATGGCGATCGCCTGCGCGGCGTGCGACACATGGATCAGGTAGGCCGAGCCGCCGGTGTCGGTGGTGTCGACGTGGCGCAGGCGGGTGAGGCCCAGGTAGTCGGCCATGCTGTTGGCGCCCAGGCCGGGCGCGTCGCCGGCGCAGAAGTAGCCGTCGATGTCCTGCAGCGACAGGCCGGCGTCCTGCAGCGCGCCCCTGGCGCACTCGGAGTGCAGCTGCGCCACGGTCTTGTCGGGGGCCTTGCGCGTCGGGTGCTCGTAGGCCCCCACGATGCAGGCCTTGCGTTTGATCGTCATTCGATTGCTCCAGCCAAAATCTGCGTGTAGGATATCATTGGTTCAACCAATAGGGCAAGCAAAGGAGCATCAACGTGGAACCCATCGTCAGCCTGCAAGGGCGCACCATCGTCGTCACCGGCGCCGGCCAGGGCATCGGCAAGGGCATCGCGGAACTGGCCGTCGGTCTGGGCGCGAACGTGGTCGCCGTGGACCTGAACGGCGAGACGCTGGCGGCCACGGCCGAGGCGCTGCCGAAAGACCGCGTGCTCGCCGTGCAGGGCAGCGTCGCCGACCCGGCCGTGGCCGACCGGGCCGTGGCCGACGCCTGCGCGAAGTTCGGCGCGGTGCACGGCCTGGTGAACAACGCCGGCATCATCCGCCCCGCCATGATCGAGAAGATGACCGACCAGCAGTGGCAGGACGTCATCGACGTGCACCTGTCCGGCTCCTTCTACTGGATGCGCGCGGTGGGCAGGCACATGGTCGAGCGCGCCAAGGGCGGCGACACCGGCGGCGGCTCGATCGTCAACATCTCCTCCGACGCGGGCCGCAAGGGCTCGATCGGCCAGATCAACTACGCCGCCGCCAAGGCCGGCATGCTGGGCATGACCATGACGGCCGCGCGCGAATGGGGCCGCTACAACATCCGCACCAACAGCATCTGCTTCGGCGTGGTCGAGACGCCGATGACCGAGGTGGTGCGCGGCGAAAAATTCCGCGACGGCATGCTGGCGCAGATCCCGCTGGGCCGCTGGTCCACGCCGGCCGAGGTGACCAAGAGCGTCTGCTTCCTGCTGTCGGACGGTGCCAGCTACATCACGGGCCAGCACCTGGGCGTGAACGGCGGCTTCCACATCAGCCTTTGACATGGCGGCCGACAGCGACAGCGTCGTGTTGAAGCGCGAAGGCGGCGTTGCCGTCGTCACGCTCAACCGGCCCCAGGCCAAGAACGCCATCGACGTGGCGACCACCGACGCGTTGACCGCGACGTTGCGCGAGCTGCGTGCCGACGATGAAGTGCGCGCGGTCGTGCTCACCGGCGCGGGCGGCGACTTCTGCGCGGGCGGCGACGTCAAGGGCATGGGCGAGGGCGGCTCGCGCACGCCCGAGCAGCGCCGCGCCGGCATGGCGCGCTACCGCGAACTCGCGCTCGCGCTGCACGGCCTCGACAAGCCGCTGATCGCCGCGATCGACGGCGTCGCCTTCGGTGCGGGCCTGAGCATGGCGCTCTACGCCGACCTGGTGCTGGTGAGCACTCGGGCGCGCATGGCGATGGTGTTCCACCGCATCGGCCTGGTGCCCGACGTGGGCGCCTGGTACACGCTGCCGCGGGCGGTGGGATTGCAGCGTGCGAAGGAGCTGATCTACTCGGCGCGCGAATTCGGCGCCGAGGAGGCGGTGCGCATGGGCCTGGCGCTCGAAGCCGTCGCGCCCGACCAGTTGCTGCCGCGCGCTCTTCGCCTGGCCGAAAGCCTGGCGGGCGCTTCGCCCACGGCCTTCAGCCTCTCCAAGCGGGCGCTGGCCGCCACGCTGCAGAGCAATCTCGAAACCATGCTGGACATGGAAGCGTCGGCGCAGGCCATCGCCGGTTCCAGCGAGTATTTCCGCGAGGCGATCCGCCGCTTCGCCGCCAAGGAGCCGGCGCAGTTCCGCTGGCCCGGCAAGGACTGAGACCCAACCCATGATCGACTACGAGAAGACCAAGGCCTGGCGCTCCGGACCGGTGCGCCACGCCTACACCACGCGCGACACCATCCTCTACGCCCTGGGCGTCGGCTTCGGCGCCGACCCGCTCGATGCCGACGAGCTGCGCTACGTCTACGAGAAGGAACTGAGCGCCGTGCCCACGATGGCGGCGGTGCTGGCCTCGCCGGGCTTCTGGATGCGCGAGCGCAAGGAGCTGGGCATCGACTTCCTGAAGCTGGTGCACGGCGAGCAGGGCGTCACGATCCATTCGCCGCTGCCCGCGGCCGGCGCGCTGATCGGCGAGAGCCGCGTCTCGCGCATCGTCGACAAGGGCGAGGGCAAGGGCGCGGTGATGCACGTCGAGAAGACGCTCACCGCCGAGGCCGACGGCCGCCTGATCGCCACCGTGGAGATGGTGCTGTTCCTGCGGGGCGACGGCGGCTTCTCGAAGGACGGCGGCGGCGACGAGGCCGCGCCGCCCGCGCCGGCCGTGCCCGAGGGCGAGCCCGATGCCCGGATCGAACTGCCGACGCGCGCGGATGCCGCGGTGCTGTATCGGCTGTCGGGCGACATCAATCCGCTGCACATCGACCCCGCGGTGGCGGCGAAGGCCGGGTTCGAGAAGCCCATCCTCCACGGGCTGGCGACGTACGGGAACGCCTGCCGCGGGATCATCGCGCGCTATTGCGATCACGATGCTTCGCGCCTGAGGTCGATCCGCGCGCGGCTGACTTCGCCGGTCTATCCGGGGGAGACGCTGGTGCTGGAATGCTGGCGCGCGGGCGGGAACGAGATCGCTTTCCGGGCGAGCGTGAAGGAGCGCGGGGTGCAGGTGCTGGCGAATGGGCGCGCGGTGATCGCCTAGCTTGTCGTCCCCGCGAAGGCGGGGACCCAGAGCTTCCGGCAGTCCGCTGAAGGCGGACGCACTGGATTCCCGCCTACGCGGGAATGACGGCTTTCAGAGCTTCACCCTTCCCGCATCCACCAGCTTCTTCGTCAGCGCCAGCTGCTGCTTCATGAACGCCTGGGTCTTCGCGGGATCCCACGCCATCGGCTCGAAGCCCAGTTCCAGCAGCTTGGAGCGCACGTCCGGCATCGCCAGGATGCGGGTGAACTCGGCGGCGAGCTTTTCCACCACCGCCTTGGGCGTCTTGGCGGGCACGAAGGCGCCGCCCCAGCCGGGCATGTCCACCTCCGGATAGCCGAGTTCCGCGAAGGTCGGCGTGTCCGGATAGGCGGGGAAGCGCGAGGCGCTCGCCACGGCCAGCGGCCTGATCTTGCCGGGATAGCGGTTGACGCCGCCGACGGAACAGACCGCCGCGTCGATCTGCCCGCCCAGCAGGTCCTGCAGCGCCGGCGCTTCGCCCTTGTACGGCACGTGCACGGTGTCGATGCCGGCGGCCATGTTGAACAGCTCGCCGACGAAGTGGCCGCCCGAGCCCTGGCCGTAGGAGCCGTAGGAGATCTTGCCGGGCTTCGACTTGGCCAGCGCGACGAATTCCTTGAGGTTGGAGACCGGCAGGTTCTCGCGCACGCCGATGGCGATGGGCGTCAGGGCCAGCATGCACACCGGCTGCAGGTCCTCCAGCTTGTACGGCGTCTTGTCCATCAGCACCGTGTTGCTGACCAGCGCGCTGTAGCCCACCAGCACCGTGTGGCCGTCGGCGGGGCCCTGCGCGACGAACGAAGCGGAGATCGCGCCGCTCGCGCCCGGCTTGGATTCCACGATGGTGGGCTGGCCCCACGCCTCGCTCATCTTCTGGCCGATGGTCCGCATCATGGTGTCGTGCCCGCCTCCGGCCGGCGTGGGGATCACGAACTTGATGACCTGCGAGGGGAAGGTCTGCGCGCGGGCCGGGGCGAAGCTGCCCGCGGCGCCCAGCGCGCCCAGGGCGGCGAGGGTCTGTCGGCGAGTGAGGGCCATGGATGTCTCCTTGTGATGGTTGGCGCCGGTGGTTATATTATCATTGGTTCAACCAAAGAAATATCATTTCGTGGACCTCTCTCCGGACCAGCTCGCCGCCTTCGACGCCTTCCTCCGCAGGGAGGTGGCTCCCTTCGACGGCGCCCTGCAGCTTCGCAAGGTGGAGGGCGGCCAGTCCAATCCCACCTTCATCGTCGACGCCGGCGCCGCGCGCTACGTGCTGCGGCGCAAGCCCGCCGGCACCTTGCTGCCCTCGGCGCATGCGATCGACCGCGAGTTCCGCGTGCTGCGCGCCCTCGAGGGCTCGCAGGTGCCGGTGCCGCGGGCGCGCGCGCTGTGCGAGGACGACTCGGTCATCGGCTCGGCCTTCTACGTGATGGACTTCGCGCAAGGCCGCATCCTCACGGACCAGACCCTGCCCGGCATGGCGCCCGCCGAGCGGCGTGCCCACTACGCCGAGATGGCGCGCGTGATGGCGGCGATGCACGCGGTGGACTGGCGCGCGCGCGGCCTCGAAGGCTTCGGCCGCGAGGGCGGCTACGTCGAGCGCCAGATCGAGCGCTGGACCCGCCAGTACCGCGCCAGCGAGACCGGCCGCATCGAGGCGATGGAGCGCCTGATCGACTGGCTTCCCGCGCACGTGCCGCCGCAGGAATCGACCTCGCTGGTGCACGGCGACTTCCGCCTGGACAACCTGGTGTTCCATGCCACCGAGCCGCGCATCGTGGCGGTGCTCGACTGGGAGCTGTCGACGCTCGGGGATCCACTGGTCGACTTCGCCTACCACTGCCTGTCGTGGCGGCTGCAGCTGGGCACGCACCGCACGCTGGCGGGCATGGCTGCGCTGCCCGAGGGCATTCCCACCGAGGCCGAGCACGTCGCGGACTACTGTCGCGCGGGCGGCCGCGATCCGGCGGGCATCCCGCACTGGAACTACCGCCACGCCTTCAACATGTTCCGGCTGGCCGCCATCCAGCAGGGCGTGGCGCGGCGCGCGCTCGACGGCAACGCGGCCAACAGCCGCGCGCAAGCGGTCGCGCAACGCGTGCAGGCCACCGCCAAAGCCGGCTGGCAGGCCGCGATGGAGAGCCGGGCATGAACACCATCCCCCCGACCATGCGCGCCTGGCGCGTGGAAGCCATCACCGAGCGCGGCGAGATGCACCTGCGCGACGTCGAGGTGCCCAAGCCCGGCCCGGACCAGTACCTGGTGCGCGTGGAAGCCGCGGGCCTGGCCTTCGGCGACACGCTGATCGTGCGCGGCAAGTACCAGGTCAAGCCGCCGCTGCCGTTCACGCCGGGCTCCGAGGTCGTGGGCACGGTGGTGGCGGGCGCGGGCGGCGCTATCCCCCTTGGCACGCGCATCGCCACTTCCTCGCGCCAGGGCGGCTTCGCCCAGTACGCGCTGGTGCCGCGCAGCGAGGCCATCGCCATCCCGCGAGGCCTCGACGCCGGCGATGCACTCGCGCTGCGCAGCAACTACCCGACCTCGCTCTACGCGCTGCGCCACGCGGGCCGGCTGCAGGCGGGCGAGACGCTGCTGGTGCACGCGGCCGCCGGCGGCGTGGGCAGCGCCGCGCTGCAGCTGGGCAAGCTGATGGGCGCGCGCGTGATCGCCACGGCCGGCAGCGCGCAGAAGGTGCGCGCCTGCCTGGATGCCGGCGCCGACGCGGCGGTGGACTATTCGGACCCGAACTGGGTCGAGGCCTTCCGCAAGGTCGCGCCGAATGGCGCCGACGTGGTCTACGACCCCGTGGGCGGCGAAGTCGGCGCCCAGAGCCTGCGCTGCCTGGCCTATGGCGCGCGCTACCTCGTCATCGGCTTCGCGGGCGGCACGCTCACGCAACTGCCGGCCAACCGCCTGCTGCTGCACAACGCCAGCGCCGTCGGAGTGCTGTGGGGCGAGGTCCGCAAGCGCGACCTGGCGCTGGCCGCGCAGCTGACGCGCGAGGTGTACGACTGGCACGCCGAAGGCCGGCTGCGCCTGATGCCCAGCCAGCCGTTCCCGTTCGATTCGGCGCGCGAGGCGCTCGCCGCGCTGGAGGGGCGGGCCACGGTCGGCAAGGCCTGGCTGCGCGTCCGGGAAAGGCCGTGATGGACTTCGAACATTCGCCGCGCACGCGCGAACTGCTGGCGCAGCTGCGCGCCTTCATGGACGAGCACGTCTACCCGGCCGAGGGCCGCGAAGGCGTGATGGAGGACCTGAAGCGCGAGGCCCGCGCGCAGGGACTGTGGAACCTGTTCCTGCCCGACAGCGAGCACGGCGCCGGCCTGGACAACCGCGCCTACGCGCCGTTGGCCGAGGTGATGGGCCGCTCGCCCATCGCGCCCGAGGTGTTCAACTGCTCCGCGCCCGACAGCGGCAACATGGAGATCCTGGCGCGCTACGGCACGCCGGCGCAGCAGGACCGTTGGCTGCGGCCGTTGCTGGATGGCCGCATGCGTTCCTGCTTCTCGATGACCGAGCCGGCGGTGGCCTCGTCCGATGCCACCAACATCGAGGCGCGGATCCGCCGCGAGGGCGATCACTACGTGGTGAACGGCCGCAAGTGGTGGACCTCGGGCATCACCGATCCGCGCTGCGAGCTGATCGTTTTCATGGGCAAGAGCGACGCGGACAACCCCGACAAGTACCGGCAGCAGTCCATGCTGCTGATTCCGCGCGATGCGCCGGGCGTGCGCGTGGTGCGCAACCTGCAGGTGTTCGGCTGGGACGACGCGCCGCACGGCCACTCGGAAGTGGTGTACGAGGACGTGCGCGTTCCGGTGGAGAACATGCTGCTGGGCGAGGGCCGCGGTTTCGAGATCGCCCAGGGGCGCCTGGGCCCGGGCCGCATCCACCACTGCATGCGCCTGGTCGGACGCGCCGAGCGCTGCCTGGAGCTGATGTGCGCGCGTTCCAGGGAGCGCGTCGCGTTCGGCAAGCCGCTCGCGCACCAGACCGTGACGCTGGAGCGCATCGCGCAGGCGCGCGTGCTGATCGATCAGGCGCGCCTGCTCACGCTGCACGCCGCCTGGAAGATGGACACGGTCGGCATCAAGGGCGCGCGCAAGGAGATCGCCATGATCAAGGTGGCCGCGCCCGCGATGGCCTGCCAGGTGATCGACTGGGCCATCCAGGCCCATGGCGCCGCCGGCCTTTCCCAGGACTTCATCCTCGCGCGTTCGTACGCGCAGGCGCGCGGGCTGCGCATCGCCGACGGCCCGGACGAAGTGCACCGCAACCAGATCGCCCGCCTCGAACTGGCGGACCACTGAAAGGAACTCCACCATGTACATGCCGCCCAACTCCAGGCTCAAGCTCGATCCGCGAGACGAGTACACCCACGCGCCCGAGGCGGTGGGCAACTACAACGAGAGCATGTACTTCAACGTGTTCGACTCGGTGCGCCGCATCGGCGCCTGGGTGCGCATCGGCAACCGCCCGAACGAGGGCCATGCCGAGATGACGTGCTGCATCTACCTGCCGGACGGCCGCGTGGGCTTCATGTTCGGCCGGCCGGCCATTGCCAACAACGAGCAGATGGCCGCCGCCGGGATGCGGTTCGAGGTGCTGGAGCCGTTCAAGCGCCACCGCGTCACCTACGAAGGCGAAGTGCTGCTGATGGACGACCCGCTGGCGATGGCGGACCCGAGCGCCGCCTTCAAGCGCTATCCCAAGCGGCCGGCGTCCATCGCGCTCGAGTTCGAAGGCGTGTCGCCCATGCACGGCGGCGAGATCGTCGGCATGGACGGCGAGCGGCTCGAACTCGACCCGGAGCACGCGGTCTACCGCGGCCACACCGAGCAGAACATGGCGGTGAACGGCCGCATCACGGTCGATGGCGTGCGGCATGAGGTCTCGTCCGGCACCGGCTACCGCGACAAGTCGTGGGGCCCGCGCCATTGGCACAGCTTCTTCTGGTACAAGTGGCTGCCCGTCACATTCTCGCGCGATTTCGGCATCCTGCTGTCGATCAAGGGCCGGCCCGAAGGCGGGCCCAACCGCGTCAGCGGCAACGTGCTGCGCGACGGCCAGTACGAGCCGGTGATCGACGGCCGCATCCAGACCGAGTACGACGCCGACTGGATCCCGCGCGGGCTCACCGCGCACGTCACCACGGCGCGCCAGACCTACGTGCTCCAGGGCCGCGTGCTCACCACCGTGCCGCTGCGCCACAAGAAGGTCGGCGCCAGCGACCTGCGCACCTACACCCGCATCACCGAAAGCCTCACCGAGTACAGCTGCGAAGGCCGCACCGCGCTGGGCATGACGGAGTACTGCGACGTGATGAACGACGGCGTGCCGGTCTCGGAGCAGCAGCCCCTGGCCGCATGACCCTGTTCCCGGCGCTGGCCGAGCGGCAGGTGCGGCTGTACCTGGTGGGGCAGTTCGTCTCCATGCTGGGCAGCTGGGTGCTGGACATCACGCTCAACCTGCTGGTGTGGCAAGCCACGCACTCGCCGGCCATGCTGGGCGCGCTCAACGCGCTGCTGTACGGGCCCAGCGTGCTGGTCACGCCGCTGCTGGGCTCGCGCCTGACCGCCGGCAACGCGCGTCGCATCACGCTGACCGTGCTGGTCGCCGCGCTGGGCGTCGCGCTGCTCCTGGTCGGGGCCGCGCTCGTTCACGGCCTGCCGCTCGCGCTGCTGCTCTCCGCGGCGCACGCGCGCGGCATCCTGGGCGGCATGGAGGTGCCTTCGCGCCAGATGCTGCTGTTGAACATCAGCGACGACACGGAACAGCGCTCCAGCGCCATCGCGCTCAACACCGTCGCCTTCCTGCTCGCGCGCACGCTGGGGCCCGGGTTGGCGGCGGTGATGTTCGAGCCGCTGGGGCCGGCGTGGGGCTTCGCGATGGCCGCGCTCGCGACGGCCTTCATGCTGGCCTGCGTGGCCCGGCTGCGCGCGCAGGTCGTGGTCACCGCCGCCGCGCCCGCGGGCCGCGGCGGCGCCATGGGCCAGGCCTGGGCGTTCGTGCGCACCGACCGGCTGGGCACGCTGCTGTTGCCGATGTCGGCCTGCGTGGCGCTGTGCGTCAGCGCCTACCAGACGTTGATCCCGGTGCTGGCCGCGCGGGTGTTCGGCGACGCGCCGCGCTGGACCGGCCGCTTCTTCGCCGCGGCCGGCGTGGGCGCACTGCTGGCCGCGGTGCTGCTGTCCTCGCGGCACATCGATCCGGTCGTGCGCCGCCTGCTCCTGGTCGTGCCCTGGACCGGCGCGCTGGCGCTCGCGGTGCTCGGTGCGACGGACGAGCCGGCCATCGCGTTGGCGAGCTTCGCGGTGCTGGGCTTCTGCACCTCGTTCGTCGGCACCGCCACCAACACGCTGCTGCACCGGCGCATCCCGCCGGAAGCGCGCGGCGGCCTGATCGGCCTGTTCCTGCTGGCTTTCAACGGCGCGATGCCCCTGGGGCAACTGCTCGCGGGCACGGTGGCCGACCGCGGTTCCGCGGCCGCGGCGCTGTACCTGCTGTCTGCGCTGCTGTTCGCGGCGCTGCTGCTGCTGTGCGGATGCCGCTGGCGCGAACTCGGGCGGGTCGAGCTCGATGTGTTCAAGGTCTGACGAAGGGAAGGGGTGCGCGATGAGCGTGTTCGAAGGATTGAAGGTGCTCGACGTGGCCAGCTTCATCGCGGGCCCGGCCGCCGCCACCATCCTGGCCGACTTCGGCGCCGACGTGGTCAAGGTCGAGGTGCCCGAGGGCGATGGTTTCCGCAAGACCATGCTGAACCCGAACCTGAACTACTCGGAGCACAACTACCTCTGGATGCAGGGCGCGCGCGGCAGGCGTGCCATCGCGCTGGACCTGAAGAAGCCGGAAGGCCAGGCCGTGCTGCATCGCCTGGTGCGCGACGCCGACGTGCTGGTCACCAACTACCCGCCGCCGGTGCGCGCGCGGCTCGGGCTCGAGTGGTCGCGCATCCGCGAGCTCAATCCGCGCCTGATCTACGCCTCGCTCACGGGCTACGGCGAAACCGGGCCGGAAGCGAACAAGCCGGGCTTCGACGCCACCACCTACTGGGCGCGCAGCGGCCTGGCCGACCTGACGCGGCCCGATCCCGAAGGACCGCCCGCCAATCCCGCCAACGGCCTGGGCGACCAGCCGACCGCGGTGACGCTGTTCGCGGCCATCGTCACCGGCCTGTACCGGCGCGAGCGCACCGGGCAGGGCGGAATGGTCAGCACCTCGCTACTGGCCAACGGCGCCTGGGCCAACGCGATGGCGATCCAGGGCGTGCTGGTCGGCGGCCAGGTGGTCTACCGCCAGCCGCGCAGCCGGCCACGCAATGCGCTCACCAACTTCTACCGCTGCCGCGACGGCCGCTGGTTCATCCTGAGCCTGGTGACGGAGGAGCGCGACTGGGAGTCTTTTCTGCGCGTGGTGGAGCGGCCCGGGTTCGCGCAGGACCCGCGCTTCGCCAAGGTGCCGGCTCGGCGTGAGAACGCGAAGGTGCTGGCCGGCCTGCTCGACGAGATCTTCAGGCAGCGCGACAGCGCCGACTGGACCGCGCGCTTCGACGCCGAGGGCCTGACCGTGGGCGTGGTGGCGCGCAGCGAGGACGCCGTGCACGACGAGCAGATGCGGGCCTGCGGCGCGCTGGTGCCCGCCGACGGCATCCCCGGCACCGGCCTCACGGTGAGCGCTCCCTTCCTGGTGGAAGGCGCCGACAAGCCGCGGTCGCGCGCCGCGCCTGCGATCGGCGAGCACACCGACGAGGTGCTGCTCGCGGCGGGCTACTCGGCCGGCGACATCGCGCGGCTTCGCGCCGCCGGCGCGGTGGCCTGAGACAGAAATCCCGTCATTCCCGCGAAGGCGGGAATCCAGTGCTTCCGGCTTTCCGGGCGCCGCGCCCCCTGGATCCCCGCCTCCGCGGGGATGACGGACTGCTGCTCACTCCATCGTCACGCCGGTGGCCTTGATGGCCGCCGACCAGCGCGCGGTCTCTTCCTGAACGAACTTGCGCGCGGCTTCGGGCGTGCCGCCCTCGGGCTGGAAGCCGTAGGCGAAGATGCGCGCCGACACGTCGGGCGTCTGCACGATGCGCGTGATCTCGGCGGACAGGCGGTCGACGATGGGCCTGGGCGTGCCGGCGGGAACGGCCATCACCGACCAGCCCGAGAGGCTCACCGCCGGAAAGCCCAGCTCGCCGAAGGTCGGCACCTCGGGAAAGTCCCTCAGGCGGTTGGGCAGCGCCACCGCCAGCACCTTCATGTTGTTCGCCTTGGCCTGCGCGGCCAGCGTGCCCGTCGCGCCGATCACCACCGCCAGCTGGCCGCCCAGCGCGGACTGCACCGCGGGCGCCTCGCCCTTGAACGGCACGTGGACCATGTGGATGCCGGCCTGCTGCGCGAACATGCTGCCCAGGATGTTGGCCGAGCTGCCGGGGCCGCTGGTGCCGTAGTCCACGCCGCCCTTCTGCGTGCGCGACCATTCGATGAACTGCTTCAGGTTGTCCGCCGGCACGTGCTTCGCCACGGCGAAGCCGTTGGGCAGCATGGCCACCAGCGAGACCGGCGTGAGCTCCTCCAGCGAGTAGCCCGGCGCCTTCGACATCAGGCTGGTGAGCACCAGGCTGCTGAGCGACAGCACCAGGGTCGATCCGTCCGGCGGCGCTTTCGCGACCACGCCGTAGGCGATGGCGCCGTTGCCGCCCGCGCGGTTGTCCACCACCACCGGCTGCTTGAGCGCCGTGGCCAGTCGTTCGGCGATCAGGCGCGCGGTGCCGTCGAGCGCGCCGCCGGGCGGCGTGGGGATCACGATGCGCAGCGGCCTGTCGGGCCAGCGGCCGGTGTCCTGCGCGCCGGCGACGCCGGGCAGGGCGATCGAAGCCGCGGCGACGATCAGGCCCAGCGTCGCGCGACGGGTGGATGGCTTCATGCTTGTCTCCTGTGGGGCAACGAAAGGGCATCGGGCACAGCGCCGAAGTCCGCGGGGTTCACCACTTCGCCGGGGGCGACGAGGCGGTCGATCTCGTCGAGCACGTCGTGCGGCAGGCGCGCGCCGTCCGCGCCCAGCTGGCTTCGCAGCTGCTCCATCGTGCGCGGGCCGATGATGGCGGCCGTCACCCCCGGGTGTTCCAGCACGAAGCGCAGCGCCAGGTGCACGAGCGAGATGCCCGCTTGCTCGGCCAGCTGCGCCAGCCGCTCCACGATCTGCGCCTTGCGGTGCCCCGCGGGCGACGAGGTGTCGAAGCGGCTCGGGTTGAAGCGCGTGCGCCAGCTCGCATCGGGCTTCTCATCGGCTCGGTACTTGCCGGCCAGCCAGCCGCCGCACAAGGGGCTCCACACCAGCACGCCGAGCCTGTGGCGGCGCGCGGCCGGCAGCACGTCGGCTTCGATCGCCCGCACCAGGATGGAATAGGGCGACTGCTCGCTGACGAAGCGCTCGCGGCCGCGCCGCTCGGACGTCCACTGCGCTTCCACCAGTTCCGCGGCGGGAAAGGTGGAGGTGCCGATCATCAGCAGCTTGCCCTCGCGCACCAGGTCCGACAGCACGCCCAGCGATTCGTCGATGTCGCAGCGCGGGTCGGGGCGGTGCAACTGGTACAGGTCGATGCGGTCGGTGCGCAGGCGGCGCAGGCTCCCTTCCACCGCCTGCCGGATCCAGCGGCGCGAGTTGCCGCGCATGTTGCGGTCCTCGCCCATGGGGAAGTGGCCCTTGGTGGCCAGCACGACGTGGTCGCGCCGGCCGCCGGCGAGCGCCGCGCCCAGGATCTCTTCGGTGCCGCCGCGGTTGCCGTACACGTCGGCGGTGTCGATGAAGTTGATGCCGGCGTCCACCGCGGCGTGGACGATGCGCGTGCAGTCGGCGGCGTCGGTGTTGCCGTTGGCGCCGAACATCATGGTGCCCAGGCACAGGCGGCTGACCTGCACGCCGGTCGTGCCCAGGGTGGCGTAGTCAGCGCTCATGGATCCAGCCCGGGCTGTCGATGGCCAGCGCCTCGCGCAGGCCGGCGGTGAGGTGGGCGACCAGCGCGGGATCGTCGAGCGGGAGCTCGCCGCGTTCGATGCGCCCGGCCAGGTCGGCGCGCAGTTCCGGCAATGCGTCGTCGCTGCCGCCCAGCAGCGCGACCAGCCGTTCCCGCTCGGCCGCGTCGGCCTTCGGGGCCTGCTCGAGTTCGCGCGTGACCAGGCGCAGCACGTTCAGCACGATGCGGACGCGGTACTTCGGCAGGCCGGACAGTGCCGGGAGCACGTCGCGCTCCAGGTCATCGGCGGCGGCTTGCAGCAGCGTGGCGGCGGAGGGGACGAAGACGGGCATGGTCAGCTCCGGGCGCCGGCCAGCGCCATGAAATCCCAAAGCGGCTCTTCCAGCCTGCGGCCGATGGCGGCGAGTTCGACGCCGGCCCGCGAGGAGCCGCGGCGCACGCAGGCGATCGCCCACTTGAGGTTGGAGAACGCTTCCCAGAAGCGAACGCGCCCGGGATCGACCGATCGGCCCGAGGCCTTCTCGTACGCCGCGTACAGGTCCTCGCGCGAACCGAAGCCGCCGCACTCGCCGGGGCCGCCGAAGCGCCAGCTGCGCATGCACAGCACGCCCAGGTCGTGCATCGGGTCGCCGATGCGGGCGATCTCCCAGTCGAGCACGCAGCGGATGCCGTCCTCCGGATGCACGATCAGGTTGCCGGTGCGGAAGTCGGCATGCACCACGCCCGCGCGGTCGTCGGGGGGCAACCGCTCGCCGATCCAGCGGATCGCGTACGAGAGCGCGGGATGCACGAAGCCGTAGGGCGCGAGCAGGCCGGCGTAGATCGACAGCTCCTCGGCCGCGGTGAGCCGGGCCAGGAAGGGCACGCGGGCGGTGGGCATCTCATGGATGGCAGCGAGGATCTCGCCGCATTGCGCCGCGAGCCGAGGACGCACCTCGGCGAACGACGGATCGCCCACGACGCGCTTGCCCAGCGTCTCTCCGTCCACGCGCTCGGTGACGTAGCCCTCGCCCAGGCCGTCCTCGGGCGCGAGCACGTGCAGCACGCGCGGCGCCGGCACGCCGGCTTCGCGCGCGGCGATCATCAGCTGCGCGTCTTCGCGGCCGGTGAGCTTGGGCGCGCTCTTGCCGGCGGCGCCCCAAGGCGCGGCGCGCGCGGCGGTCTGCTGCAGGATCAGCGACTGCCGCTCGCCGCCGCGGCCCACCCAGTCGAACGACCAGGTCGCCTTGGTCGCGCCGCCGGTCAGGCGCGCGAGGCCCTGCAGTTCGCCGGCACCGGCGATGCGCGGAAGCACGCCCGCCAGCGCCGGTCCGACCGCTTCCGCGTTCATTGCGGGACCAGGGCGGCCGCGCGCTGCAAGCGCTCGCGGCATTCCTTCACCATGCGCTCGAGCAGCTCGGCGCAGCTCGGGATGTCGGCGATCAGGCCCGCGACCATGCCGGCCCAGATCACGCCGTTGGTCGTGTCGCCGCTTTCCAGCGCCGCGCGGCCGCGCTGGCCGTTGACCAGAGGACGCAGCTCTTCGAACTTCGCGCCCCCCGCCCGTTGCTCCAGCTGCAGCACCTCGGCGGAAATCGGATTGAGCAGCACGCGCGAGCTGTTGCGCAGCGTCCGCATGATCAGCCGCGTGTCGTTCTCGCGCGCGGCCAGCAGCGCCCGCTTGACGTTGTCGTGCACCGGCGCCTCCTGCGTGGCGACGAACCGCGTGCCCATGTTCACGCCCTCGGCGCCCAGCGCCAGCGCGGCCGCCATGCCGCGGCCGTCGGCGATGCCGCCGGACGCGATCACGGGAACATCGAGCGCGGCGACGGCCGCGGGGATCAGCACCAGCCCCGGCACGTCTTCCTCGCCGGGATGGCCCGCGCATTCGAAGCCGTCGATGCTGACGATGTGGACGCCCCGCTTCTCGGCCGCGATCGCGTGCCGCACCGTCGTGCACTTGTGGATGATGGTGATGCCGGCGCTGCGCAGCCGCTCGAACACCTCGGCCGGCACGTTGCCCGCCGTCTCCACGATGCGGATGCCCTTGTCGATGATCACGCCGAAGATGCGTTCGTACGGCGGCGCGTTCACCGTCGGCAGCATGGTGACGTTGATGCCGAAGGGCTTGTCGGTCATGGCCCGGCAGCGATCGATCTCGCGGCCCAGGTCCTCGGGCGTCGGCTGGGTCAAGGCGCCCAGCGTGCCCAGCCCGCCGGCGTTGGACACGGCCGCGGCCATCTCGGCGCGGCCGACCCACTGCATGCCGCCCTGGATGATGGGATAGCGCGTGCCCAGCAGGCGCGTGACTCGGTTTTCCATGGGGCCCTCAGTCGAGCTTGATGTCGCTTTCGCGCGCGATCTTCGACCAGCGCTGCATGTCGCTCTGCAGCACCTGGGCGAACTCGGTGCTGGTGTTGCCCACCGGCTCGAAGCCCATCGAGTAGATCTTGGTCTGCACATCGGGCATCTGGACGATCTTGCGGATCTCCTGCACGAACTTGTCGACGATGGCGGGCGGCGTGCCGGCCGGCAGGAACATCGCGCCCCAGCCGGGCAGGTTGATGTCGGGGAAGCCGGCCTCGGCGAAGGTCGGCACGTTGGGGAAGTTCTTCAGGCGCTGCGGGCTCGCCACCGCGAGCAGCTTCACCTTGCCGCCCGACAGCTGGTTGGCGTAGAAGCCCACCGAGCCGTACGCCAGGCCGATGTCGCCGCTCACCAGGTCGGGGAACGAGGCGGCTTCGCCCTTGTACGCCGCATGCTTGATGTCGATGCCGGCCGCCTTGTTCAGGCCGGCGCCGATCAGGTGGCCGCCCGAGCCCGTGCCGTAGCTGCCGAACGTGTACTTGCCGGGGGCGGACCTGGCGAGCTTGACCAGGCTGGGCAGGTCGTTGGCCGGCAGCGAGGCGTTGGCCGCGAGCGCGATCGGGAACGAGGCGACCAGCGAGACCGGCGCGAGGTCGGTCATCTTGTACGGCGGTTCGGGGCGCAGCGCGATGTTCTGCACGAAGCCGCTGATGGTGAACAGCACCGTGTAGCCGTCCGCCGGCGATCCCGCCACTGCCTTGGTGGCCAGGATGGTGTTGGCGCCCGGCCGGGGCTCGACGACCACCTGCTGGCCCCAGGCGTCGGCCAGCTTGCCGCCCACGATGCGCGCCAGCGCGTCCAGGTTGCCGCCCGGGGGCGTGGGGATCACGATCTTGATCGGCTTGTTCGGGAACGCCGCCGGCTGCGCGAAGGCGGGCGCGATGGCGAGCACCGCGGCCGTGGCGAGCAGGGCGCGGCGGGTGGTGCGCAGGATGGTGTGGGGCATGCTTGTCTCCTTGTTGGTCTACCAGCTGGGTCGGGCGACGCCGTCGCCGAAAGGCTCGTCGCGCTTGCGCACCGCGGCCTTGAAGCCGAGCGCGGCGACGTCGGCGTCGAACTCCTTCTTGGCGCGCGACAGGTGCGCGCGCGCATCCATCTCGGCCGCCAGGCGCGAGAGCGTTCCCGCGCCGGCCAGTTCCAGCGCGAGGTTGACGATCCGCTTCTGGGTGGCGAGCAGCTCCGGGTCCAGCGTGGCGAGGCGGCCGGCGAGCGTCATCACCTCGTCCTCCAGCCGGTCGGCGGGCGCGCTGGCGACCACCAGGCCGATGCGGGCCGCGTCGGCGCCGCTCACGATGTCGCCGGTCAGCAGCAGGCGCTTGGCCCACTGCGGTCCCACGTTGTAGATCCACATGTGGTTGGGCGGCGAGCCCATGGCGCGCGTGGCGGGAAAGCCGATGCGCGCGTCGTCGGCCGCGACCACCATGTCGCAGTACAGCGCCAGGTCGGTGCCGCCGGCCACGCAGTGGCCGTGCACCTTCGCGATGACGGGCTTGTGGATCGTGAACGCGGTGCGCAGCAGTTCCTGGAAGCGCTCCAGCTTCCAGGCGTCGTCGTCGAAGGAGCCGCTGCCGGTGCGGTAGGGCAGCGGCGCGCCGTCCTCGCTGGCGTAGCGCGCGTAGGCGGACTTCATGTCGTAGCCCGCGCAGAAGTCCGGGCCCGCGCCTTCCAGCACGATCACGCTCACCGAGGTGAGGTCGTCGGCTTCGAGCAGCGCGCCGCGCAGCTCGGTCAGCAGGTCCCACGACAGCGCATTGCGCCGGTCGGGGCGATTCAGCGTGATGCGCGCCACGCGGTCCCGCACCTCGAGGCGCAGGTGGTCCTGGGAGTTCAGCCACTTGGCCATGGCCGCCCCTTCAGATCTTGCGTCCGGCGTTCTGCCAGAACGGGTCGCGCAGGCGCCGCTTGAAGATCTTGCCGCTGTCCTCGCGCGGCAGCGAGGCATGGAAGTCGATCCGCTTGGGCACCTTGTACTTCGCAAGGCGCGCGGCCAGCCAGGCCTGGATCTCCTTCGCGTCGAGTGCGGTGCCGGGCATCGGCTCCACCGCCGCGGCCAGCGACTCGCCGAAGTCGTCGTCGGGGATGCCGAACACGGCGCAGTCCTTCACGCCCGGGCACTGCGTCAGCACCATCTCGATCTCGGCCGGGTAGATGTTGGTGCCGCCGGAGATCACCATGTCGGAGCGGCGGTCGCACAGATAAAGGCGGCCGTCCTTCATGTAGCCCACGTCGCCCAGGCTGATCATCCCGTCGCGCTCCACCGTCTTGCGCTTTTCCTCGTGATTCAGGTAGGTGAAGTCGGCGTAGGCCGGCACGCGGGCGTAGATCTCGCCGATCTCGCCTTCGGGCAGCAGACGGCCCTGCTCGTCGTAGAAGGCCATGCGCGTGCCGGGCGTGGGCTGGCCCACGCAGCCGGGATGCTCCAGCCAGTCGTGCGGCGTGGCGATCGTGGCGGTTCCGACCTCGGTGCCGCCGTAGGTTTCGTACACCACCGGCCCCCACCAGGCCATCAGCTCCTGCTTGACCTCGCGCGGGCAGGGCGCGCCGGTGTGCGTCACCCACCTGATCGAGCTGACGTCGTAGCGCGCGCGCACTTCCGCCGGCAGCTTGAGGATGCGAACGAACATGGTCGGCACCATCACCGCGTTCTCGATGCGGTGCTTCTCGATCAGCTGCAGCGTTTCCTCGGGATCGAACTTGGACTGCAGCACCAGCACGTCGGCCGTCATCAGCGCCTGGCGGCCGTAGGCGTTCGGGGAGGCGTGGTACAGCGGGCCGGTGACCAGTGCCCGAACGCCGGGCTTCAGGCCGTACACGCTGGCGAACAGCTCGGTGTAGGCCTTGGACTCCTCCGGCGTGGCCGGGTGGCGCTTCACGCCCTTGGGCCGGCCGGTGGTGCCGCTGGTGTAGATCATGGTCGCGCGGGCGCGCTTGGGCGGCGCCTTCAGCGGCTCGAAGCGCGCGGCCCAGTCGCCCCACACCGTCTCGCCCTGGGCGGGCTTCGCGAGTTCGTCGGGGATGCCGTAGCGCGACTGGATTTCCGGCGGCGTGGGCACCACGAACACCTGGATGCCGGCCGGCACCAGCGAGCGGATCGGCGCCAGCAGGTCGGCGTGCGCCACCAGCACCTTGGGCTTGGAGTCCTCAAGGACGTAGACGACTTCGTCGGTCCGGCCGTGCCAGTTGATCGGCACGCCGTACGCGCCGACCGCGGCGGCGGCCTGCTGCACCTCGAAGAAGGCGAAGTCGTTGCGCAGCAGCAGGGCGACGGTGTCGCCCTCGCGCACGCCGAGCTGCTCGAAGCCGGCGGCGGCCTGCTGCGCCACGCGCAGCACCTCGTCGCGCGCGACGCCGCGGCCGTCGAGCCAGATCATGGGGGTGGTCATCGGTCTTGTCTCCTCAGGCCAGCGCGGCCAGGCGCGCGGCATGCGCGTCGGCGTCACCGAACAGCTGGTCCAGCACGTGGATGCGGCGCAGCGAATGGCCGACGGCGTATTCCTCGGTCATGCCGATGCCGCCGTGCAGCTGGATGGCGCCGTGCGCGACGATGCGCGCATTGCGCGCCACCGAGAACTTGGCGCGGTGCAGGTCGGGCGCCGAGTCCTCGCCTTGCGGATCGTCGGCGGCGACGGCGGCCGCAATCGCCATGCTGCGGGCCATCTCCAGCGCCACCAGCATCTCGGCCGCGCGATGGCGCAGCGCCTGGTTCTCGCCGATGAAGCGGCCGAACTGCTTGCGGGTGCGCAGGTAGTCCATCGCCAGGTCGAACGCGGCCTGCGCGGCGCCCACCATGTCGGCGCAGGCGGCGGCGATGCCGGCGGCCTGGGTGCCGGCGATCGCGTTGCGCGCACGGGCGGAGTCGAACGGGTCGTGCAGCGGCTCGGCCACCGCGCCGTTCAGCTGCAGCTCGCCGGCGGCGCTGTCGTCCACCAGGGTGAACTCGCGCAGCGTCACGCCGTCGGCGCGCGGGTCCAGCAGGAACAGCGCGCAGCCGTCGGCGTCGCCGGGCTTCCCGCTGACGCGCGCGCTCACCACGATGTGGCGCGCGAGGCCGGCGGCGAGCACCGTGGACTTGGCGCCGTCCAGCACCCAGCGGCCGTTCTTGCGTTCCGCGCGCGTCTCCACCCACAGCGGCGCGTGGCGGCCTGCGGGCTCGTCGTGCGCCCAGGCCAGGATGGCTTCGCCGCTCGCCGCCTCGGGCAGCACGCGCGATTGCATCTCGTCGTCGCCGGCCAGGCGCACGGCCGTCGATCCCAGCACGGCGCTGGCGAGGAACGGCTCCAGTGCCAGCGAGCGGCCGAGGGCCTGCATCACGGGCAGCAGGTCGCGCGCACCGCCGCCGAAGCCGCCGTGCGCCTCGGGCAAGGGCAGGGCGGTGAGGCCCAGCTTGGCGAGCTGCTTCCAGGTGTAGTCGTCGTGCTTGCGGCCGGCGGCCACCAGCGCGCGGCGCTTCTCGAAGCCGTAGCGGTCGGCCAGCAGGCGCGAAAGGCTTTCGGCCAGCGCCGACTGTTCTTCGTTCAGTTCGAAATTCATCTGATGCCTCCTCAGCCGACGATGGCCTTGGCCAGGATGTCCTTCTGCACTTCGCTCGTGCCGCCGTAGATCGAGGCGGCGCGCGAGTAGAAGTAGCGCGGCGTGACCGGGCCATGCACCACGTCGCCCTCGGGCCGGCGCTCCAGGCCGCCGGGGCCGGCGATGCGGGCCAGCAGGGCATTGATCTCCTGCTGCAGTTCGACGCCCTTGAGCTTGAGCACCGAGGCGAACGCCGGCAGGCGCTTCTGCTCACCGTCCGTGAGCAGGAATCGCCAGTTGGTGATCTCCAGCGCGCGCGTTTCCGCTTCCAGCGCGGCGATCTCGGCGCGCAGCTTGGGGTCGTCGAGCAGCGGTCGGCCGGCCTGCGTGTGGCGCGAGGCGATCTCGCGTGCGTAGTCCAGCCGCTCGCGGCACAGGCCCACGTTGGCGATGCCGGTGCGCTCGTTGCCGAGCAGGAACTTGGCGCAGTCCCAGCCGCGGTTCTCCTCGCCGACCAGGTTGGCGACAGGCACGCGCACCTCGTCGAAGAACACCTCGTTGAGATGGTGCTCGCCGTCGATGGAGTGGATCGGGCGGATGCGGATGCCCGGCGTGCGCAGGTCGATCAGCAGGAAGGAGATGCCCTCCTGCTTGCGGCCTTCGGGGTTGGTGCGCACCAGCGCGAACACCCAGTCGGCCAGGTGGGCCGTGGTGGTCCAGATCTTCTGGCCGTTGACGACGTAGTGGTCGCCGTCGCGCCGCGCGGCGGTGCGCAGCGACGCGAGGTCGGAGCCGGAGCCCGGCTCGGAAAAGCCCTGGCAGAACCACAGGTCGAGGTTGGCCAGCTTGGGAAGGAAGAACTCCTGCTGCGCGGGCGTGCCGAACTTCAGCAGCACCGGGCCCAGCATGCCCACGTTGAACACCTGCGGGAGCGGGGCCGGTCCGCGGTAGATCTCGTCCAGCAGGATCAGGCGTTCCATCTGGCCCAGGTCGGCGCCGCCGAAGCGTTTGGGCCAGTGGGGCGCGGCCCAGCCGCGTTCGTTGAGGATGCGCTGCCAGGTCACGGTGTCCTGCTTGCGCGGCGGGTGGCCGGCGCGCAGGCGGTCGCGGATCTCCGCGGGCAGCCGCTGGCGGATGAAGGCGCGCACTTCGTCGCGGAAAGCGCGCTGCTCGGGGCTCAGGGCAAGGTCCATGGTTAACTATCTTATGGTTCAACCAATGAATGTGCAATACTGGAATCCAACAAAAGGACATCCATGGCCACCGACCCTCTCTTCCAGCCCGTGCGCACCCGCCGCGGCTTCGAAGCCGTGTGCGACCGCATCCGCGAGCAGCTGATGAGCGGCGAACTCAAGCCCGGGGACCGCCTGCCGGGCGAACGCGAACTGGCCGAGGGCTACGGCATCGGCCGCTCGGCGGCGCGCGACGCGCTGCGCAGCCTGGAGGTGAGCGGCGTGGTCGAGGCGCGCAAGGGCATCAACGGCGGCTTCTACATCCGCAAGGCCGACAGCAGCGGCCTCGCCCAGACCATGCAGGACATGGTGACGCTCGCGCAGGCCTCGATCGACAGCGTGACCGAGGCGCGCGTGGAGATCACCTGCGTGGCCGTGCGGCTGGCCTGCGAGCGCGCGACGAAGGAGGAGTTCGACGCGATCCAGCACGACATCGACCTGCACACCGACCTCTTCAAGGTCGGCCAGGGTTCGCGCAACACGCGCTCGGTGATCGAGTTCTACCGGCTGATCGCGCAGGCGACGCACAACCCGCTGATCGTGCTGATGGTCGATGCGCTGTCGGAGGTCGTGCGCGACCTGCTGGCGCGGGTGGATCCGCGTCCCAACAAGCAGCTGATGACGATGCGCCAGGGCGTGGTGGACCTCATGCGCAAGCGCGACGTGCAGGCGGCGTCGGACGCGATGGCAGAGCACCTGCGGCGGGTGAGCGAGTACCTGGTGAGCGAGAGCGGGCAAGCCGAGGTCCCGGCGGCGAAGAGCGGGCGCACGACCGGCAAACGCGCCTAGCCGTCATCCCCGCGGAGGCGGGGATCCAGTGCTTCTCCGCTTGGTCACCGCAGTCCTTCCGGGCCAGGGCGGGGAGGGTCTTCTGCCTCCATGTCCCCCGCGCGCCTGAACGGCGCGTGCTCCTCCTTTACTTCCGGCAGAAGACCCTCCCCACCCTGTCCCTAGGCCGGTGCGAGATCGACCTGCGCGTGAACGGCCGCCCAAAAGCGGCCATCGCGCCATGGCCGCCTAGGGCGGCCTTGAGCAGCGTGCGGTGCTGTGAAATCGAACGAGCCTGAACGGCCGCCCTAAGCGGCCGCTGCGCCATGGTCGCTTTTGGGCGGCATTCGCGGCAGCCTTCGATCCAACACGGCGTAGGGACAGGGTGAGGGAGGCCTCCTGCCGGAAGTAAAGGAGGAGCCAGCGCCGTTCAGGCGCGCGGGGGACATGTAGGCAGGAGGCCTCCCTCACCCTGGCCCGGCACGGGACGGCGCTCGCAAACGGCGAAAGCACTGGATTCCCGCCTCCGCGGGAATGACGGGGCTTAAGCCGGCACCGGCACCGGCTTGCGCGTCGGCAACTGCAGCGCCACCACCGCGGCCCCGAGCAGCAACGCGCCCGACGCGCCGAACGCCACCCAGTGGGTGCCGAACCGCTCGTACCCCCAGCCGCCCAGCCAGGCGCTGATCATCCCGCCCACCTGGTGGCCGAGGTACGCCAGGCCGTAGAGCACGCCGACCAGGCGCACGCCGTACACGTCGGCGAGGATGGCCGAGGACAGCGCGATGCTGCCGGCCCAGACCAGCCCGCCGATGCTGGCGGCGGCGTACAGCTCCCAGTGCGTGCCCACGATCACCAGCGCGAAGAAGCCCAGGCCGCGCACCGCGTAGATGGCGGCGAGGATGTTGCGGCGGGGCAGGCGGTCGGACCAGCGGCCCAGCACCAGCGTGCCGAAGATGGCCACGAAGCCGATCAGGCCGATGCCCAGCGAGCTGGAATGCGCGTCGAACCCGTGGTCCATCAGCATCGGCACGCCGTGCGTGCCCAGCAGGTTCATGCTGAAGCCGCAGGCGAACAGGCCCGCGAAGATCATCCAGAACGGCCGCGTGCGCAGCGCTTCACGCAGGCGCGGCGCGGCTTGCGCGGGAGCGGAGGTCGCTCGCGTCGCCATCGCGGCGGCTTCGGCGGGCGACAGGTCGGTGTTCGCGGGCGCCTGGTCGCGCATGATGAACAGCGCGACGGGGATCGCCATCAAGGTGAGCGCGGCGGCGAAGCCGACCAGCGTCGTGCGCCAGCCGAACGCCTCGATCGCCGCCATCAGCACCGGCGTCATGATGGCCATGCCCGCCATCGAGCCCGTGGACAGGAAGAAGAGGGCCATGCCGCGCTGGCGCGTGAACCAGTGGCTGATGATGGGCGTGAAGGCCACGGGACTGGCGAACGCCAGGCCGATGGACAGCAGCACGCCGAACGACAGCAGGAACGAGGTGGCGTCGGTCGCGGAGATGGCCCACCAGGTGGCGGCGTCCACGATCACCACGCTGGCCAGCAGCACGGTGCGGGTGCCCCAACGGGCGATCAGGTGGCCGGCCAGCGGCATCGCCAGGCCATAGCAGATCATCCCGGCGGCGACGATGCCGGCGAGCAGGCTGCGGCTGAAGCCCAGGTCGTGCGCGATCGGCAGGAAGAACGGCCCTATGCCCAGCCGCATGCCCACCGAGAGCAGGGTCAACGCGGCGGATGCCGCGACGATGTTCCAGCCGAAATACCAGCGTCCTGCCTGCTCGTTCGTCGTCACTTGGTTCATCCATCCTGGTTGACCAGCACCACCTTGCCCGTGATCTGGCGGGCGGTGATGCTGCGCATCGCCTCGACGGCCCGCTCCAGCGGGTATGTCGCCGAGACGAGCGGCCTCACGCGGCCCTGCCGATAGTAAGCGAGCACCTGCTCCAGGTTGGCGCGGGCTTGCGGCCAGTCGCCGTCGCGCCACACGTCGTAGCGCACGCCCAGGATGTCGAAGCCTTTCACCAGCGGGTAGTTCACCTTGATCTCCGGGATGCGCCCCGACGTGAAGCCGATCACGAGGTAGCGGCCATCGAACGCCGTGCAGCGCACCGCCTCGTCGAAGGCGTCGCCGCCCACCGGGTCGTACACCAGGTCGACGCCGCGGCCGCCGGTCAGCGCCTTGACCTGCTCGCGCCAGCCGGGCTGCGTGTAGTCGATGGCGTGGTCGGCGCCGTGCTCCAGGCACAGCGCGCGCTTCTCCTGCGTGCTTGCCGCGGCGATCACTTGGCCGCCCATCGCCTTGGCGAGCTGCACCGTCGCCAGACCGACGCCTCCGGCCGCGCCCAGCACCAGCACCCATTCGCCCGGCGCGAGCCGGCCGCGCTGCTTGAGCGCGTAGAGCGTGGTGCCGTAGACCACGGGCGTGGCCGCCGCCTCCTCGAAGCTCATGGCCGGCGGCAGCGCGAAGGCGCGCTCCTGCGCCAGCACGATCTCCTGCGCGAAGCCGCCGCCGCGCGCGTCGGACACGCCCATCACGCGGTCGCCGGGCTGGAGCGTGGAGACGGCCGCGCCGGCCTCGACCACCACGCCGCCGGTCTCGCTGCCCGGCACCCAGGGCAGGTCGGGCTTGATCTGGTGCTGGCCCTCGACCTTGAGCGAATCGGGGAAGTTCACGCCCGCCGCATGCACCCGCACGCGCACTTCGTCGTCGCGCAAGGGACGGGGCGTGACGTCGGCGTAGTCGAGCTGGTCGACCGGCCCGAAGCGGCGGCAGAGGATGGCTTTCATCTCGCCATTGTGCCGTGAATGGTCAAACCATAAAATCAATCGACCAAAATTCACGACTTCGACCGATGAACTTCCACATCGTCTGCCTGGCGCGCGCCGAGCCGTCCGCGCTGCTGCGCGCCGCCCTGGCCGCGCGCGCGGCGCTGCCCGCGCTGCGGCAGGTGCAGGTGCAGCGGGTGCTGCGCCACATCCCCACCGATTCCGTGACGCCCGACCAGGCGCAGCAGGAGATCGTCCCGCGCGCGGGCGAGATCCAGGCCGTGCTGAGCTGCGAGTTCGAGGACGAGGAATCGCGTGCGCAGGCGCTGGCCTCGCCGGCCTGGAGCGAGTTCATGGCGGCCGTGCGCGTGGCGGCCGAGCCGCTGTTCGCGTTCCACACCTTCGCCAACATCCCGATAGCGCCGGTGCGCGGAGCCGTCGAAGGGGGCTTCCGGCGCTGGATGCTCTTGCGCCGCGCCGGGCCCACGCGCGAGGACTTCCGCGACGACTGGTTCGGCCGCCATGCCGACCTGGTCAAGCACCTGCCCCGCGTGGACGGCTACGTGCAGCACCTGGTCACCGGCCGCTACGGCCCGCGCGGCCGGCCGCTGGACTACGCGGCCGCGCAGGTCGACGGCATCGCCGAGCTGTGTTTCGCCGACGAGGCCGCGATGCAGGCTTCCTATGCGTCCGATGCGCGGCTGCCGCTGCGCGACGACGGCCGCACGCTGCTGGGCGGCATCGCCACGCTGCTGGTGCACGGCGAGGCCGCGTGATGGCCGAACGTCTGGGATTCATCGGCCTCGGCAACATCGGGCTGCCGATGGCGCAGCGGCTGCTGGCGGCGGGCCATGCGCTGCGCGTGTTCAACCGCACGGCGGCCAAGGCGGATGCACTGGTCGAGGCCGGTGCTTCGCGGGCCGAGAGCATCGCGGCCCTCGCGCGTGAGGTCGACGTGCTGTTCCTCTGCCTCAGCGACACGGCCGCGGTCGAGGAGGTCGTCTTCGGCGCCGGCGCCGTCGCCAGCGCCGCCAGGCCGGGCCTGCTGGTCGTCGACCTCTCCACCATCCATCCGCTGCGCACGCGCGAGCTGGCCGCGCGGTTGCGCGAAGAGACCGGCGCCGGCTGGGTCGATGCGCCCGTGTCCGGCGGCCCGGCCGGCGCACGCGCGGGCACGCTGGCCGTGATGGCGGGCGGGACTCCAGAGGACGTGGAGCGTGTACGGCCGCTGCTGATGGCCTTCGCGGGTCGCGTGACGCACATGGGCCCGGCGGGCAGCGGCATGGCGATGAAGGCCTGCAACCAGATGCTCAGCTTCGGCAGCGGGGCGGTGATCGCCGAGACGCTGAACCTCGCGGCGCGGTTCGGCATCGATCCCGCGCTGGTGCCCGAGGCGGTGGCCGGCGGCTTCGCCGATTCCAACGTGCTGCGGCACTACGCGCCGCTGATGATCGAAGGCCGCTTCGCCGGCAACGGCCGCACCGGCATGAAGGACCTGGACATCGCGCTCGACCTGGCGCGCCTGACCGGCAGCGCCGTGCCGATGACCGGCCTGGTCGCCTCGATGTTCCGCATGGTGCTGGCGCAAGGCTTCGAACAGGGCGGCCTGGCCACGCCGATGCGGCTGTACGCGCAGGGCCCGCTCGAGGCCTCGGACAACGGAGACAAGAAGCAATGACCGAAGCGCATGCATTCGACGAGATCACCGACGTCGTCGTGGTCGGCACCGGCGCGGGCGGCATGGCCGCCGCGGTGGCGGCACGCAAGATGGGCCTGCAGGTGCTGCTGCTGGAGAAGGAGCCGTTCTACGGCGGCACCACCGCCCGATCCGGCGGCGTTCTGTGGGTGCCGAACAACCCGATCTCCCACTTCAAGCCCGAACCCGATTCGATGGAGGCCGCGCGCACCTACCTGCGCCACGAATGCGGCGAGGCCTACGACCCCGAGCGGGTCGAAGCCTTCCTGAAACACGGCCCTCGCATGGTCGAGTTCTTCACGAAACAGACCGACGTGCAGCTGGTCGCGCTGCCCGAGTACCCGGACTACCACGCGGAAAGCCCCGGCGGCCGCACGGCGGGCCGCTCGATCATGGCGGCGCCGCTCGACGGCCGCGAGCTCGGCGAGCGCATCCGCCAGCTGCGGCCACCGCTGCGCGAGATCACCTTCGTGGGGATGATGTTCAACTCCAGCGCGGAGATCTCGCACTTCTTCAACGTCACGCGTTCGCTGCATTCCGCGATCTATGTGGCGAGGCGCCTCGCGACGCACGCGGTCGAGATGCTGGCGCACGGCCGCGCGATGCGGCTTACCAACGGCAACGCGCTGGCGGCGCGGCTGGCGAAATCGGCCTTCGGCCTGGGCATCCCGATGTGGCTGGAATCGCCGGCGCAGGAGCTGGTCGTCGAGGACGGCCGCGTGGTCGGCGTGGTGGTGCGCCGCCGCGACGGCGGCACGGTTCGCGTGCGCGCCCGCCGAGGCGTGGTGCTGGCCGCGGGCGGTTTTCCGCAGGACCTGCCGCGACGCGGCGAGCTGTTCAGGCACGCGCCGAACGGCCGCGGCCACCATTCGCCGGCCCCGCCCGGCAACACCGGCGACGGGCTGCGCCTGGCCGAATCGGTGGGCGGCCAGGTGGCGCGCGACCTGCCGAACGCCGCCGCCTGGATCCCGGTGTCGCTGGTGCCGCACCGCGACGGCAGCACGGGTGTGTTCCCGCACCTGATCGACCGCTACAAGCCCGGCGTGATCGCGGTGAACCGGCAAGGCCGGCGCTTCGCCAACGAATCGGACTCGTACCACGACGTGGGCGTGCAGATGCTGCGGCACTGCGCCGACGGCGAGGAGACGGCCGCCTGGCTGATCGCCGACCACCGCACGCTGCGCCGCTACGGCCTGGGCTTCGCCAAGCCGTTCCCGCTGCCGCTGGGGCAGCACCTGCGCAGCGGCTACCTGCTGCGCGGCGACACGCTGGCCGAACTGGCGCAGCGCGCCGGCATCGATGCGGCGGGGCTCGAAGCGACGGTGGCCGGATTCAACGTCGGTGCGGTGGAAGGCCAGGACCCGCAGTTCCGCCGCGGCTGGCGCGCCTACAACCGCTTCCTGGGCGACCGCACGCACCAGCCCAACCCGTGCGTCGCGCCGATCCAGCGCGGTCCGTTCTACGCGGTGAAGGTGGTGATGGGCGACCTGGGCACCTTCGCGGGCGTGCGCACCGACAGCCGCGCACGCGTGCTCGATGTGCAAGGCCGCGCGATCCCCGGCCTGTTTGCGGCCGGCAACGACAACTCGAGCGTGATGGGCGGCGGCTACCCGGGCGGCGGCATCACGCTCGGCCCGGCGATGACGTTCGGGTTCGTCGCCGCCGAAGTGATGGCGGGGCGGCTGGCGGAACCGGCCGCCGCCGCCGCCGAGGAGGCGAGCCTCAGTCCATCGTGATGTTGTTCGCGCGGACCACCTTGCCCCAGAGCTCGTGGTCCGTGCGGATGATGTCGCCCAGTTCCTTGGCGCCGGAGCGCGGCACCACGAACACGGCGCGGAACTTGTCCTGGATGTCGGGCTGCGCCAGCACCTTGGTGATGGCCTCGCCCATGCGCGTGACGGCCGCGGGCGGCGTGCCGGTGCGCGCGACCAGGCCGAACCAGGTCTCCGTGTTGTAGCCCGGCACCACCTCGGAAATGCTGGGCACGTCGGGCAGCAGCGGGCTGCGCTGCGCGGTGGACACGCCCAGGATGCGCATGCGGCCGTCCTTCACGAAACCGGCGGTGGCCGACGACGGCGTGGACAGCATGTACTTGGTCTGGCCGGCGAGCAGGGCCTGGGCCGAGGGACCGGCGCCGCCGAAGGGCACCATCACCATCTTGCGGATGCCGGCGGCCTCGTGGAAGGCTTCCATCGCCAGCTGGCCCACGCCGCCCAGCGCGGAGGCGCCCCATTCGAGCGAGCCCGGGTTGGACTTGGCGTTCTGCACGAAGCCGCCCAGCGTCGCGGGCATCGAGGGGTGCGTCATCAGCACCATCGGCGAGCTGCCGATCATCGAGACCGGCACGAAGTCCTTGAGCGCGTCGTAGCTCGGCTTCTTCTGCACCAGCGGCACCGTCACGAAACCGCTGCCGTGCAGCAGGAAGGTGTAGCCGTCGGCCGGCTGCTGGGCCACATACTGCGACGCGATGGCGCCGCCCGCGCCGGGCTTGTACTCGAACACGATGGGCTGGCCCAGCAGCTTCGTCAGCGGCTCCTGCAGGTGGCGGCCGAGCACATCGTTGGTACCGCCGGCGGCGGCCGGCACGACGAACTTGATGGGGCGCTGCGGCCAGCCGTCCTGGGCCAGGGCCGGGGCGGCCGCGGCGAGGGCGAGCACGGCGCCGGCGATGAGGTTGCGGCGTTGCATGAGGTGTCTCCTTCGGGGCGGCGATCATCGCTTGGATCGCCCTAAATGTCTATAGGTCTTACCAAAGGACCGGCGCTCGGAGTAAGATCGCCGCCATGACTTCCGAAGCCGACTTCCGCACCCTGGCCGAGCGCCAGTTCGACGTGGAGGACGCCCGCGGCCGGACCTACCGCGTCACGCGCTACGTCTGGCAGGAGCAGCAGGACGGTCGCTGGGTCGACCTGTTCGACCTGCTGCTGACGACCCAGGGCGGCCACCTCGATCCCCAGCCCGACGGCAGCTACTGCGTGGACGGCACCGGCACCCACGTGAAGATGGTGGAGGGCAGCGTGCGCACCCGCGAATCGGAGCGCATGGATTCCGTGCTGCCGGCCGGCGCCACGGGGACGCTCTGATGGGTGCCGGTCCGCTCGCCGGCCTGCGGGTCGTGGAGATGGCCGGGCTCGCGCCCGGTCCGTTCGCCGCCATGATGCTGGCCGACATGGGCGCGCAGGTGCTGCGCATCGATCGCCCGGAACCCGCCGCGCGGCCGATGCCGCAGCGCTTCTGGTTCACCGACCGCAACCGCCGCTCGATCGCGGTCGATCTCAAGTCGGCCGAAGGCGTCGCCTTCGTGCGCAGGCTGGTCGGCGAGTCGGATGCGCTGATCGAAGGCTTCCGGCCCGGCGTGATGGAGCGCCTGGGGCTGGGTCCCGACGACTGCCTGGCGCTCAATCCGCGCCTGGTCTACGGCCGCATGACGGGCTGGGGCCAGGACGGCCCGCTGGCGCAAGCGCCGGGCCACGACATCAACTACATCGCGCTGGCCGGCGTGCTCGACGCCATCGGGCCGGCCGACGGTCCGCCGGTCGTCCCGCTCAACCTCGTCGGCGACTTCGGCGGCGGCGGCATGTACCTGGCGTTCGGCATCGTGTGCGCGCTGCTGGAAGCTTCCCGCTCAGGACGCGGCCAGGTGATCGACGCAGCGATGGTCGACGGCGCGGCTTCGCTGATGAACTACTTCTACAGCTACATGGCCGGCGGCAAGTGGCGCGGCCGGGGCACCGGCAACCTCGGCGGCGCGGCGCCGCACTACGGCGTGTACGAGACGAAGGACGGCAAGTACATCTCGGTCGGCTCGGCGGAACCCAAGTTCTATGCGGAGCTGCTGCGGCTGACGGGGCTCGATCGCGAGACGGTGCCCGACCGCGCCGACCCGGCGAACTGGCCGGCGCTGCGCGAGAAGCTCGCCGCCGTGTTCCGCACGAAGACGCGCGAAGAGTGGAGCGCGCTGATGGAGCGGGCCGAGGTCTGCTTCGCGCCGGTGCTCGACCTGCGCGAGGCCGCCGCCCATCCGCACAACGCCGCGCGCGGCACCTTCGTCGAGGTCGACGGCCACCTGCAGCCCGCGCCGGCGCCGCGGTTCTCGCGCACGCCCAGCGACAAGCCGCAGGCGGGCGTGCCGGCCGGCGTGGATGCGCACGCCGCGCTGGAAGGGTGGGGCGTGGAGCGAGAGGAGATCGAGGCTTTGATCTCCCGCGGCGTCCTGGCCTAGAAGCTCAGAGCCAGTCCGGCGTCGCCTGCCGCTGGCCCATGCGCGCGGGTGGCTGCTCCGGCGCGATCGAGTCGATGCGCAGCCGCGTCAGCCGCAGGAAGGCGATCTTCCAGGCGCCGTCGACCAGCCGGTACTCCTCCTCGTAGTGCCCGTAGCCGCGGAAGCCCCGGCTCCCCGGCGTCTCCTTGACGGCCCTGCCGTCGGTCCACTCGACGTAGTCCTCCATCGCCCAGATCACCCGCGCATGGTTGTCCGACGCGAAGCGGATCTCGGGCATGTGGCAGTGGTGCACCGAGATCGTGTTCGCCAGCCGCGTCGAGACGCCTTCGATGAAGGTGGCGACGTCCGCGCCCGCGGGCGCCGAGCCCAGCCCTTCGAAGCGGCAATCGGCGGTGAACAGGGAGGCGAGGCGCTCCCACTGCTTGGTGTCGATGAAGCGGCAGTAGCGCGCCTTGGTCTCGGCGATGGCGCGCGCGGCTGGCTCGTGCATGGGAAGTCTCCTTCAGGCCGTTGACGTGGGAACGATCTAACCTATAATGGTCTTACCAATGATACAAGATGGGCCGCCCACCATGTTCGAACGACTCGACTCCGACTTCCCGGTCCACACGCCGAGGCCCGCCGACGCGCCGCAGGCGCTCGAGGGCATCCGGGTGGTCGATTTCAGCCATTTCCTGGCCGGTCCCTTCGCCACCATGATCCTGGGCGACATGGGCGCCGACGTGATCAAGGTGGAGTCGCCCGGCCGCGGCGACGAGTTCCGCCACTACCCGCCGGTGCCGGCCGAGACGCCGGCCCAGGGCGCGCCCTACGTCTGGGGCAACCGCAACAAGCGCAGCCTGGCGCTCAACCTCAAGAGCCCGGAAGGCGTCGCGGTGGTCAAGGAGCTGATCGCCCAGGCCGACGTGGTGTGCGAGAACTTCTCCACCGGCGTGATGGAGCGCTTCGGCCTCGACTACGAGAGCGTCAGGAAGCTCAACCCGAAGATCATCTATTGCTCGGTGTCGGCCTACGGCCGCGAAGGCGCCTTCAAGGACCGGCTGGGTTTCGACCCGATCGCCCAGGCCGAGAGCGGCTTCATCTCGATGAACGGCTACCCGGATCGCCAGGGCGTGCGCACGCTGTCGCCGGTCGTGGACATCAGCACGGCCATGATGGCCTGCAACGCCATCCTGGGCGCGCTGGTGGCGCGCGGCCGCACGGGGCAGGGCCAGCAGATCGAGATCGCGCTGTTCGACAACGCGGTGCTGATGACCGGCTACGCCGCGATGCAGCACATGTACACCGGTGCCGTGCCGAGCCGCCACGGCAACACCAGCCCGGACACCTGCCCCTCGGGCGTGTTCATGAGCCAGGACAAGCCGTTCTACATCAACTGCGGCAACGACAAGATCTTCCAGCGCCTCGCCGCGCAGGTGCTCGAGCGTCCCGACCTTGCCAACGACCCGGTGTACGCCGACCGCAACGGCCGCATGGCCAAGCGCGCGGAGATCTTCAAGCTGCTGGAGGACCTGTTCGTCCAGCATCCCTGGTCGTACTGGCAGCCGCGCATGCGCGCCGCGCAGATCCCTTGCGGCGAGGTGCGCCACGTGGGCGACGCGCTGCGCTCGCCCGAGGCCAAGGAGCGCAACCTGGTCACGCGCGTCGAGCATCCGCAGCTGGGCTGGATCCCCAACGTGCGCCTGCCCATCCTGTACTCGGGCACGCCGCTGGCCGACCCGCAGCCCGCTCCCGCCGTCGGCCAGCACACGCAGGAAGTGCTGTCCGAGGTGCTGGGCTACGACGAGGCGCGCATCGCGCAACTGCGGGCCTGCGGCGCGCTGGAACCCGCCGCCGCGAAGAAGGCCGCGCACACGCCCGCCGAGGTCGCCGCGGGATGACGATGAAGGAGCTGTCCGCCGCGGCCCCGCGCAAGTTGCTGCACACCCGCCAGGTGCAGTGCACCGGCTGGGAGCGCGAGGACGGCCTCTTCGACATCGAGGGGCGCCTGTCCGACGTGCGCACCGTCGACCTGGACGGCGCGCGCGGCAACTTCCCGCGCAAGGCCGGCGAGCCGGTGCACCTGATCTCGCTGCGCATCACGATCGATTCGACCCTCACCATCGTCGCGGCCGAAGCCTGCTCGCACCAGGTGCCGTACGCCGACTGCTTCGAGATCAATCCCGCCTACAAGCAGCTGGTCGGGCTGCAGATCCGCGGTGGCTTCACCAAGGCGGTGAAGCAATTGTTCGAGGGCGAGCAGGGGTGCACCCACCTCACCGAGTTGCTCGGGCCGATGGCGACGACCGCTTTCCAGACGCTGGGGCCGGCGATGGAACGGCGGCGTGTCGCACGCGGCGAGCCGCTGGAAGATCCGAACGCGCTCAAGCGGCTGATGGGCAGCTGCCACGGGCTGCGGCAGGGCGGACAGCCGGCGGTGATCCGCTGGGGCGACGCGGCGAAATAACCAACCCCGTCATTCCCGCGAAGGCGGGAATCCAGAGCTTCCGGCAGTCCGCGAAAGCGGACGCACTGGATCCCCGCCTCCGCGGGGATGACGATTATTCCGGCTGCACGCCCTTCGCCTTCAACAGCGCCTGGAACCGCGCGCCTTCCTTGTCCACCAGCGCCCGGAACTGCTGCGGCGAGCTGTACGCCGGCTCGTTGCCCGACTTCGACAGCGACTCGCGCAGCCCCGGCTCCGCCAGTGCCGTCTTCATCACGCCATTGAGCTTGGCGACCACCGGCTCCGGTGTTCCGGGCGGCGCCACCAGCCCGAAGAAGACTTCGGTCGTCATGCCCGGATAGCCCTGTTCCGCCATGGTCGGGACATCGGGCAGTTCCTTCTCGCGCTGCCTTCCGGTCACCGCCAGCGCCTTGAGCTTGCCCGCGCGCACCAGCTGGATGTTGGAGGAGAGCGCGTCGAACAGGAAATGGATGTTGCCCGAGAGGATGGCCGCGGCCGATTCGGCGCCGCCCTTGAACGGCACGTGCAGGGCGTCGAAGCCGGCTTCCGCCTTCAACAGCTCGGCCAGCAGGTGCAGGCTGCCGTTCATGCCGTTGGATCCGAAGCTCAGCTTGCCCGGATTGGCCTTGCCATACGCGACCAGCTCCTTGACGTTGTTCACGCCCAGCGAGGGCGACGCCACGAGGATGAAGCCCGAGGTCGTCGCCTGCGCCACCGGGATCAGCGTCTTCACGTCGTAGCCCGGGTTCTTGTAGAGGTAGGGCGAGATCGCCATCACGCTGTTGCCCACCCACACGAGCGTGTGGCCGTCGTTGGCGCGGACGGTCTGCGCGACCGAGAGCGTGCCCGAGGCGCCGGGGCGGTTCTCGACCACCACGGGCTGGCCGAGCAGCTTGGCCATGCTCTCCCCGACCAGGCGGGCGGTGAGGTCGGTGGTGCCGCCGGCGCCGGCGCCCACCAGGATCTTGATCGGCTTGGAGGGCCAGGCCTCCTGCGCGAACAGCGGGCGGGCGGCGAACGAGGCGCCCAGGGCGGCGCCGGCCGCGAGCAGCGAACGGCGTTGGATGAGGGAACGGGGCATCGGCTTGTCTCCGGATTGACTTTGATCGGCCCGAACATTATATTGGTCAAACCATTAAGCAAGCTACAACTTCCCGCCCATGACATCCCCCGACGCGGCGCAGCTGGATCGCCTGCTCGCCGAACGCCACAGCTGCCGCAGCTTCCTTCCGCGCGCGGTGGACCGCGCCACGCTCGACTCCATCCTGCGCACCGCGCAGCGCGCCGCCTCCTGGTGCAACTCGCAGGCCTGGCAGGTGACCATCACCTCGGGCGAAGCCACCGAGCGGCTGCGCCGCAAGCTGGTGGACGCCCAGAAGACGGGCGAGCCCGGCGGCAGCGACTTCCCCTTTCCCTCGGCCTACACCGGCGTCTACCTGGAGCGCCGGCGCGAATGCGGCTTCCAGCTCTACCAGGCCGTCGGCGTGGAGCGCGGCGACAAGGCCGGCTACGCGCGCCAGACGCTGGAGAACTTCCGCCTGTTCGGCGCGCCGCACGTGGCCATCCTCACCAGCGACCCGGGCCTGGGCGTGTACGGCGCCGTGGACGTGGGCGGCTACGTGCAGGTGCTGCTGCTCGCGATGCAGGCGCACGGCGTGGCCGCCATCGCGCAGGCCGCTCTCGCCAACCACAGCGCTCTCGTCAAGCGTGAACTGGAGATCCCCGCGGACCGACCCATGGTCTGCGCGGTCTCGTTCGGCTACGAGGACACCGCGCATCCCGCCAACAGCTACCGCACGAGCCGCGCCCCGCTGGAGCAGGCCGTGCGCTTCGTGAGCGCCTGAACCGGATGAAGACCCTCTCGGACCGCGGCATCGCCATCGTCGGCTACGCCGAAACCAGGCTGGAGCGCCGCAGCGGCCGCACCGCGCTGTCGCTCGCGGGCGAGGCGGTGGACCAGCTGATCGCGCGCACCGGCATCGAACGCAGCCGCATCGACGGTTTCGCCACCACGCTGGCGATGAGCGAAGGCGGCAACCCGTTCTACAGCAACCTGCTGGCCGAGGGCCTGGGCCTGTCGGTCAGCTGGTGCCAGGCCACCGAGATCGGCGGCGCCTCCTCGGGCGGCAACATCGCGCGCGCGGCCGCGGCCATCCAGGCCGGGATGTGCGACATCGTGCTGTGCCTGGCGTCGGACGCGGTGTCCACCGTCGATCGCTCGGTGCAGTCCGGCCACCGCACCGAGTACGCGGACCCGGCCGGGTATGCCGGGCCTCTGTCGGCTTTCGCGCTTCTCTCCAACGTGTACGACCAGCGCTACGGCCTGCCGCACGACGCCCTGGCCAAGCTGGCGGTGACGCAGCGCAAGGGCGCGCTGCTCAACGAGAACGCCTGCGAGGTGCTGCGCAAGCCGCTGACCGAACGCGACTACCTGGAATCCAGGGTGGTCTCCAGCCCGCTGCGCATGCTGGACTGCGTGATGCGCTGCGACGGTGCCAGCGCGGTGCTGGTGATGTCCACGCAGCGCGCCAAGGAGATGGGTTTCAGGACGCTCGTGCACCCGATCGCCTACGCCGAGCGCATCAACTTCGACCCGGCGGAAAGCTGCGGCGACATGCTCATGAGCGGCTTCACCGACGTCGGCCCGCGCGCCTTCGCCAACGCCGGCTGGAAGCCTTCCGACGTGAAGATGCTGCACTGGTACGACGACTTCCTGATCGCGCTGATCCTGCAGTTCGAGCAGACCGGCTTCTGCGGCCCGGGCGAGGGCGGCGCCTTCGTCATGGCGCACGACCTGACTTACTCCGGCGAACTGCCGCTCAACACCGGCGGTGGCCAGATCTCCGCCGGCCAGCCCGGCCTGGCCGGCGGCGGCGTGAACCTGGTCGAGTGCCTGCGCCAGATGTTCGGCGAGGCCGGCCAACGCCAGGTGCGAGATGCGAGCAACGCCATGCTCTCGGGCATCGGCGTGCTGCAGTACGCGCGCAACTGGGGCACCAGCTCGGTGATGCTGCTGGAGCGAAGCGAATGAGCCAGGCCACTCCGCTGCCCGACATCGGCGCGCCTTTCATCCAGGGCCTGCGCGACCGCAGGCTGATGCTGCAGTTCGACCGCGCGAATGGTCGCGCGCAGTTCTATCCGCGGCCGCAAAGCCTGTACGGCGAGTCCGGCGTCGAGTGGCGTCCCGCCAGCGGGCGCGGAACGCTCTTCGCCTTGACGCTGAGTGGCGTCGCGCCGCCGCACCTGCAGGACGCCGTGCCTTACGCGATGGCGCTGGTGCAGCTGGAAGAGGGCCCGCGCATGCTGGCCCGCATCAACGCGCCGTACGACAGCCTGCGCATCGGCCAGGCCGTCACGGTCGACTGGGACCATCCCGACACCCGTTCCTTCCCCGTATTCAAGCCGGCGGCCTGAGACCGCCCTTTTTTTCCCGCAGGAGACAAGCCATGCAGACCCGCCGCCGCCTTCTGGCCGCCAGCGCCCTCGCGCTATCCGCGCTCGCCCTGGGCACCACCGCCCAGGCCCAGGGCTTCCCGACCCGACCGATCAAGATCGTGGTGCCGTTCGCCGCCGGCGGCACGGGCGACGTGCTGGTGCGCTCGCTGCAGGAGCCGCTGCAGCGCCACCTGGGCCAGCCCATCATCGTGGAGAACCGGCTGGGCGCCAGCGGCACCATGGGTTCGTCGCACGTGAAGAACTCGCCGGCCGACGGCTACACGCTGCTGCAGGTGGGCAACTCCACGCTCAGCACGCCGCTGATGCAGAAGACGCCGGCCTACGACCCGCTGAAGGACTTCGCGCCGGTGGGCCTGATCGCCACCACGCCCATGGTGTTCCTCGTGCATCCGTCGGTGCCGGCCAACGACCTGAAGGGCCTGATGGACTACGCGAAGGCCAACCCCGGCAAGCTGGAGTTCTCCTCCGCGGGCCGCGGCTCGCTGGCGCACCTGGCCACCGAGTCGTTCAACCAGGCCGCCGGCCTGCAGATGGTGTTCGTGCCCTACCAGGGCGCCGCGCAGGCGGTGAATGCCGCGCTGGCGGGCGACGTGAAGATCGCCCTCACCACGCCGTCGGACGCGATCAACTCGTTCGTGAGCTCGGGCCGCCTGAAGATGATGGCCGTCTCCAGCGAGAAGCGCAGCCCGCTGCTGCCCAACGTGCCCGCCATCAGCGAGTCGCTGCCGGGCTTCGCCGTCAACGCCTTCTTCGGCCTGGCCGCGCCGGCGGGCACGCCGCCGGACGTGGTCGTCAAGCTGAACGACGCGGTGAACAGGTCGGTGGCCGAGCCGGCCATGCAGGCCAAGCTCAAGGCGCTGGGCATGTTCCCCAACCCGATGAGCGCCGCGAGCTTCAGCGACATGTTCCGCAAGGACCACGCCCTGTGGAGCAACGTGATCGCCAAGGGCAGGATCGAGGCGGCGGAGTGATGGCGGCGGCCGACTACTCCCCCGAACGCATCGCCGACCGCATGCAGATCCAGGACTGCATGTACCGCTGGTGCCGCGCCGTCGACCGGCTGGACTACGAAGGCATGCGCGCCTCGTTCCATCCGGATGCCGTGGACAAGCACGGTGCCTTCGACGGCGACATCGTCGGCCTGGTCGAATGGATCCGCGCGCGCCACGCCGCGATCCCGTTCTCCATGCATGCGGTCAGCAACATGCTGATCGAGTTCGCCGGCCCCGACCGCGCGCTGGTCGAGACCTACGTGCGCACCACGCAGCGCTACCCGGCCGAGGCGCGCCAGGCGCTCGACCAGCTGGCCGGCGGCCGCGCGGGCAGCGGCGACGGCGCCATGGACCTGTTGACCTGCAGCCGCTACGTCGATCGCTTCGAGCGGCGCAATGGCGAATGGAGGATCGCGCTGCGCACCCTGGTGGCGGACTGGAAGCAGTTCGTCGAGGTGCCATCCGGCCAGCCCAAGCCGCCCGCTTCGCAGGAGGTGGGCCGGCGCAACGACGACGATTTCATCTACCGCGAACGGCGGGCACTGGGGATCTCATGATGAACAGGAACAGCTTTCTGCGCGCCGCGGCCGCCGCGGTCCTGGCCTTCGCGGCCCTGCCGGCGATGGCCGCCTGGCCCGACAAGCCGATCACGCTGATCGTGCCCTACGCGCCGGGCGGCATGGGCACCAGCTTCGGCAACCTGGTGAGCGAGGCGCTGACGCCCGCGCTCGGCCAGCGCGTGGTCGTCGACTACAAGCCGGGCGCGAACGGCGCGCTGGGCGCGGGCTTCGTGGCCAAGGCGCCGGCCGACGGCTACACGCTGCTGATGGCGGTCAACAGCACCATGACCATCAATCCCAACCTGTACGCCAAGCTGCCGTTCGATCCGCTGAAGGACTTCACGCCGGTGTCCATGGTGTTCACCAACGCCAACGTGCTGGTGGTCAACGCCAACAGCCCGGTGAAGTCGGTGCAGGACCTGGTCGCCTATGCCAGGAAGAACGCGGGCAAGGTGAACTACGGCTCGGCCGGCAACGGCTCCACGCCGCACCTGTCGGGCGAGATGTTCCGCCTGCTCACCGGCGCGCCGGTGGTGCACGTGCCGTACCGCGGCAGCGGCCCGGCGATCGTCGACCTGCTCGGCGGCCAGCTCGACTTCGCCTTCGTCGACACCTCGGTGCTGACCCACGTGAAGGCGGGCAAGCTGCGTGCGCTGGCGGTCACCGGCAACAAGCGCCTGGGCGTGGCGCCCGAGCTGCCCACGATGGAAGAGGCCGGCGTCAAGGGCTTCTACGTGGACACCTGGTACAGCCTGGTCGCCCCGGCCGGCACGCCGCCCGAGGTGATCAAGCGGCTGAGCGCCGAGGCCGCGAAGATGCTGGCCGACCCGGCGGTGCGCGAGCGCATGCGCAGCATCGGCGTGGACCCGGCCGAGGAGGCCGGCGCAGAGCACCTGCAGAAGGTGATCCACAGCGATACCGAGCGCTGGAAGAAATTCCTCTCGACCACCAACATCCGGGTGGACTGACAACGTGCCCGTCGCCGCTTCCGAACCGAATGCCGTCGGCCCGGACACCTACCCGCTCGGGTCGCTGACCCTTCCCAACGTGCTGGCGCGGTTCGCGGCCAGCCACCGGGACAAGGTCTATCTCACCGAGATCGCGACCGGCCGCCGCTTCACCTACGGCGAGATCGACGCCTGGACCGATCGCATCGCGCGGGCGCTGCACGGCTTCGGCGTGCCGCGCGGCGGCCACACCGGTGTGCTGATGGGCAACTCCGCCGAGCACCTGGCGCTGTTCTATGCCATCGGCAAGCTGGGCGCCGTGTCGGTTCCGGTGAACACCGCCGCGCGCGGCGAGCTGCTGCGCTACTACCTGGGCCAGTCCGATTGCGAGACGGTGATCGTCGATGCTTCGCTGGCCGAGCGACTGCAGGAAGTGCTGCCCCAGCTGCCGCTGGTGCGCCGCGTCATCGTGTTCCGCGCGCCGGGCGAGGAGGGCGGCATCACGGCCACGGGCGACGTCCAGGTCGCCGACTTCCTGGAGCTGGTGGACGCCGCGCCGCCGGGCCGCTTCGAGCCTGCCCAGCCGGTGAAGGCTTCGGACCTGGTGCTGATCGCCTACACGTCCGGCACCACCGGACCGTCCAAGGGCAGCATGCTCCCGCACGCCGCCGCGCTCACCTACGGCACCGGCGCGGCCGAAGCCCAGGGCTATCGCGAGTCGGACGTGTTCTACGTGTGCCTGCCGCTGTTCCACAACAACGCGCTGCTGGCCGCGTCCATCGCCGCGCTGGTGTGCGGCGCCTCGGTGGCGATGTCGCGGCGCTTCTCGGTCTCGCGCTTCTGGCAGGAGATCCGCGAGTCCAGGGCGACCATCACCAACTTCCTGGGCGCGATGTCCAGCTTCCTCTGGAGCCAGCCGCCTTCGCCGGCCGACAGCGACCACTGCCTGCGGCTGGTGAGCATGGCGCCGACGCCGAAGTACGCGGCCGAGTTCGAGCAGCGCTTCGGCCTGAGGGCTATGAACAACTACGGCCTGTCCGACTACGGCATGGGCACCTCGTTCACGCAATGGGACCCGCGCGACAAGCTCGGTTCCATCGGCCGGCCACGGCGCGGCATCCAGGTTCGCATCGTGGACGACCACGACTTCGAGGTGCCCGACGGCGAGGTCGGCGAGATCGTGCTGCGCTACGACGAGCCCTGGCGCGGCACGCTGGGCTACTACAAGATGCCCGAGGCCACGCTCGACTCGCGCCGCAACCTGTGGTTCCACACCGGCGACCGGGGCCTGCGCGACAAGGAGGGCTTCTTCCATTTCGTCGACCGCAAGAAGGACTGCATCCGGCGCCGCGGCGAGAACATCTCGGCGTTCGAGGTGGAGCAGATCATCGCGACGCACCCTTCGGTGGCCGGCGCCGCGGTGTTCCCCATCGCCACCGCGCAGAACGACGAGGAGGTCGCCGCCGTCATCGTGGCCAGGCCCGGCACGCGCCTCGATGAAGTCGCGCTGGTCGACCACTGCCGCCTGAACATGGCGTACTTCATGGTGCCGCGCTACATCCAGTTCCGCGAATCGCTGCCGACCACCATGAGCCAGAAGGTCGCGAAGTTCCGGCTGCGGCAGGAACTCGAGGGCGACCTGTCGCGGGCCTGGGACCGCGAGGCGGCCGGCATCGTGGTGGCGCGCTGACATGGCGAGGACGCAAGACCCCGGCATCGCCATCGTCACCGGCGCCGCGCGCGGCATCGGGCTGGCGATCGCCACCCGGCTGTCGCAGCTCGGCTACCACGTGATCGCGGTCGATCGCGATGCGACGGTGCAGGACGCCGCTCGCGCGTTCGAAGGCGAGGGCCATGTCCTCGATGTCACCGACGAGACCGGCGTCCAGGCCCTGGTCGCCCGCACGCTGGAGCGGCACGGCCGCATCGACGTGCTGGTGAACAACGCCGGCTGGCATCCGCAGGTGGCGCGCGAGCAGCGCGGCTTCGAGCGCATCCCCGCCGCGCAGTGGGACGAGGTGCTGCGCGTCAACCTGACCAGCGCCTTCCTGTTCTGCCGCGAAGTCGTGCCGTCGATGAGGGCGCGCATGCGGGGCCGCATCGTCAACATGAGCTCGCGCGCCGGCCGCATGCAGGTGCCGGGCGCGGGCGCCCACTACGCGGCGGCGAAGGCCGGACTGATCGGCATGACGCGAATGCTGGCCTCGGAACTCGCGGCCGACGGCGTCACCGCCAACTGCATCGCGCCCGGCGTGGTGGAGACCCCGCTCACGGTGCAGGGCGACGAGGAACGGCGCGCCAAGCTCGGCAAGCACGTGCCGGTCGGCCGCGCGGGGCAGGTGGAGGAGATCGCGCACGCGGTCGAGTACCTGGTATCGCCGCGCGCCGCGTTCGTCACCGGCACGGTGCTGGACGTCAACGGCGGGAGCTTCATGCCATGAGGATCAGCCTCCTGCTGAGCACCCAGCCCGTCATTTCCGCGAAGGCGGGAATACAGTGCGTCCGCTTTCGCCTTCGCGGGGATGACGGAGAGGCCGCCCGATGACCCACCCCCTCGAAGGCCAGGTCGCCATCGTCACCGGCGCCGCGCGCGGCCTGGGCCGGGCCTACGCGCTGCGGCTCGCGAAGCTGGGCGCCGACGTGGTGATCTCGGACATCGACCTGAACTCGGCACGCGAGTTCGGTGAACGACTCGAAGCCGAGACGGTGATGGACGAGGTGCGCGCCCTCGGCCGCCGCAGCCTCGGCGTGCAGGGCGACCTGCGCCACCGCGCCGCCGCCGACGATCTGGTCGCGCGCACGCTGGCCGGGTTCGGCCGCATCGACATCCTGGTCAACAACGCCGGCGGCGCCTTCGCCCCCGTCGAACGCAGCAGCGCGTCGCAAACGCCCGACGAGGACACCGACGCCATGCTGGACGTCAACTACCGCAGCATGCTGCACTGCTGCCAGGCGGCCATGCCGGCGCTGCGCGAGCGCGGCGGCGCCATCGTCAACATCAGCACCATGGCGGCGCTCGACCCTTCGCGCAGCCGCGGCCGCATGACGGCCTATGCGGTCGCCAAGAGCGCCGTGATCCAGTACACGCGCTACCTGGCCTACGAGGCCGGACCCGAGGGGATCCGCGTCAACTGCATCGCGCCGGGCACCATGCTCACGCCGCGCATCCAGGCCCAGGCCGCGGCGCGCGGCATGCAGAGCGACAAGGAAATGCAGCGCATCCCGCTGCGCCGCTACGGCGTGGCCGAGGACTGCGCCAACGTGCTGGAGTTCCTGGTCACGCCGCTGTCGTCCTATGTCACCGGGCAATGCCTGTCGGTCTGCGGCGGGCAGGTGCTCACACCGTCCTGATGAGGAGTCGAGCTTGAGCGAAAGAACCCTGCGCGGCCGCGTGGCCATCGTCGGCATCGGCGAGACCGCGTACTACCGGCACGGCCAGTCGCCGGACGCCGAATTCAAGCTGGCGCTGAAGGCCATCCTGGCGGCTTGCGGCGATGCCGGCATCGACCCGCGCGAGATCGACGGCTTCGCCTCGTACAGCAACGACCGCACCGATCCCTCGCGCCTGGCCGCGGCGCTCGGCACGAAGCAGCTGCGCTCCACCACCATGCAGTGGGGCGGAGGCGGCGGCGGCAACTGCGCGGCCGTGGCCAACGGTGCGGCGGCCGTGGCCTCGGGCCTGGCCGATTGCGTGATCGCCTTCCGCGCGCTGGCGCAAGGGCAGTTCGGCCGCTTCGGCCAGTCGCCCACCGCCGCCACCATCTCCGGCGACATGGCCTGGCAGGCGCCCTACGGCGTGCTGTCGCCGGGCCAGAAATTCGCGATGAAGGCGCGCCGCTTCATGCACGACCACGGCGTGAAGCAGGAAGCGCTGCGCGCCATCGCGATGGCTTCGTACGAACACGCGCAACGCAACCCGCGCGCGGTGATGCACGGCAAGCCGCTCACCGAATCGAAGTACGACGACTCGCGCTGGATCGTCGAGCCCTTCCACCTGTTCGACTGCTGCATGGAGAACGACGGCGCCGCGGCCGTGCTCATGGTGCCGGCCGAGCGGGCCAAGGACTTCCCGAACCGGCCGGTGTACATCGTCGGCGCGGCCATGGGCTCGGATTCGCGTGCCGGCGCCGTGCCGCACAACGCGCCGCGCTACGCCAGCTCCAGCTTCACCACCGTCGCGCCCGCCATGTACCGCATGGCCGGCGTGGCCGCGAAAGACATCGGCGTGGTCCAGAGCTACGAGAACTTCACCGGCGGCGTGCTGATGGCGCTGGCCGAGCACGGCTTCTTCCATCCGGACGAGGCCAACGATTTTCTGCAGCTGCCCAACCTGCTGGCGCCCAAAGGCCGCCTGCCGCTCAACACCAGCGGCGGCAACCTGGCCGAGTGCTACATGCACGGCTTCGAGCTGGTGCTGGAAGCGGTGCGGCAGGTGCGTGGCACCTCCACCGCGCAGGCGCCGCGAAACGACCTGGCCCTGGTGATCGGCGGCCCGATGGTCACGCCCGTCAGCAACCTTCTGCTCGGATCGGAGGCCGTGCTGTGAACGAAACCCAGACCTACCTGCCCGCCGGCCTGCCGATCCCGGTGCCCGAGCCGGACGGCCTGTCCGCGCCGTACTGGAGCGGGCTGCGAGAGAACCGCCTGCTGGTGCAGCGCTGCGGCGGCTGCGGCGGCTGGCAGTTCGGCCCGGAGTGGATCTGCCACCGCTGCCACCGCTTCGATCCCGAGTGGGTCGAGGTCGCGCCGCGCGGCCGCATCCACAGCTGGGAGCGCGTGTGGCATCCGGTGCACGCCTGCCTGAAGGACCACGGGCCCTACCTGGTCGTGGTGGTCGAACTGCCGCACGCAGGCAACGTCCGCATGCTGGGCAACCTGCTGGGCGATCCGCGCCAGGAGGTGGTGATCGGCGCCGAGGTCGAGGGCGTGTTCGAGCATCATGCGCAGGCGGATCCGCCGTATTCCTTGATGCAGTGGCGTCCCGCCTGACCCTTCCGCCGCTTCCTTTCGCGCTCATCGCCGCGCTCGGCCTGGGCCATGTCGCCTTCGTCGGCAACCGCTTCACCCTGACGCTGCACGCCGTGGCGCTCGGGGCGTCGCCGCTGCAGATCGGCACCCTCCTGGGCCTGGTGATGGTCGTGCCCATGTTCCTCGCGGTGCACATGGGCCGCTGGTCCGACCGCCTCGGCTACGCGAGCCTCTCGGCCGCGGGGCTGTCGCTGCTGCTGGCGGGCGGCCTGCTGGTGGGCGCCTGGCCCGCGCTGCCGGCGCTCTACGTCGCCGCCGTGTGCAGCGGCACCGGCTTCATGCTCAGCCACGTAGCGGTGAACAACGCCATCGGCAAGGCCACGCCGGCCGGCCACATGACGGACGCGTTCTCGGTGATGGCGATGGGCTTCTCGATCTCGGGCCTCACGGGGCCGCTGGTCGCCGGCGTGGTGATCGACCATGCGGGGCATCGCTTTTCCTTCCTGCTGCTGTGCCTCTTCACCGTGGCCAGCCTGCTGCTCATGCGCTGCGCCGCGCGACGCTATCCGCCGGAACCGGCGTCGCGCGCCGAGCAGGCCCGCGCGCGCGTCGCCGACCTGCTTCGGCACCCGCCGCTGCGCAAGGTGCTGGCGGTGAGCGCGCTGATTTCCATGGGCTGGGACCTGTTCGCCTTCCTCGCGCCGCTGCAAGGCGTACGAGCGGGCCTGAGCGCCACGGCCACCGGCGTGGTGGTCGGCATCTTCGGCGCGGGCACTTTCGCGATCCGCCTGATGCTGCCCTGGGTGGCGCGCCGTTTCGGTGAATGGGGCGCGATCCGCGGCGCACTTTTCGTGACCTCGCTCGGCTACCTGGCCTTCCCGCTGCTGAACTCGTTCGCGGCGCTGCTGGCGGCGGCGTTCCTGCTCGGCATGGCGCTGGGCGCCGGCCAGCCGGTGTCGATGTCGCTGCTGCACATGGCCGCGCCCACGGGCCGCGGCGGCGAGGCGGTGGGCGTCCGCTCGGCCATCACCGCCGCCAGCCAGACGCTCCTGCCGCTGGTGTTCGGCGCGCTCGGCAACGCCGTCGGCCTGGGCGTGGTGTTCTGGGCGGTGGCGGGC
>JAEWIF010000066.1 GCA_023387335.1 Pseudomonadota bacterium
CACCCGGTCAAAAATCCCCAGCACCTCATACGCGCCTTCAATCACCTGACTCACCACATCCCCTTTGTGGGGCACCCTCACTTCACCAAACGACTCACCGCAGACGAGCCCATTTGCACAGACCGCACGAAATAACCCCGGCAGCATCTGGTACGAACTGGTGCCATCATGGGAGTTGAGCAGGATAATTTCCGGCACCTGTTTACCGGTAATTTGCCCCTCCCGACGCAGGCGCAGCATATGCTTCGTATGCTCACGACGACCGGGGTCACGTACACGGGTCTGACAGGCAAAGATCGGCTGAAAGCCCTCCCGCTGCAGACTGTCCAGCAGAGAGATGGTGGGAATATATGTGTAACGTTCACTAAGGGATTCGTGTTTGTCCTCACTGAATACGCTGGGTACCACGCGAAACAGTTCTTCACGGGTTAACGGACGGTCACGACGGATAAGGTTTGCAGCGCCAAAGCGCGAAGCCAGACGGGTCATAAGCAGACTCCTCATAACGGGGAAACAAATAAAAGAAAGCCCCGTCGCATGAAGGCGACAGGGCTCGGGAAAGAACAGGCAGGCGTTAAACGTTCAGAAGAAGAAATTCCAGACTGCCCGGGCAACGGACACCACGGTGTTACGGACAGCCTGTATTACGGCCCGCACAGGAGCCGGTATCAACGGCAGAGCACTCACCGTATCCAGCGCTGCGCCGACGGTTTCACCAAAATCGTCACGCGCTTTTTCCTGGACTGTTGGTGTACGAAAGGGATGTTGTAGTTGCGCGACCACCGGGCTGCTGGCCTCACGCGGTAGGCACTTTATCATCCGCTCGGCCATCACCCGCAGCCCCCACTGCAGCCGCACCGACACTGCACACACGGGATGTACGGGCTGAAAAAAATCATGCAGCAGGCAGATTTTTCGGCTGATGTTCTGCTTCTGCTCCGTGGACAATTGACCACTACCGCTGATGGGTTCAGCTTTATCTGACTGGCTGATAACAAACAGCACCTTATGTCGGTAAGCCTCCCCAATCACCTGACGGTAAAAGTGCTCATCCACCGCCAGCGCCCGGTCATCAGCCTTAATCAACCACAGCACCAGATCCAGCTGGGGAAGCTGTTGCTGGTACAGCGCAGCATACTCAGCATCGCGGGCACTGCTTTCCCCCACACCGGGAAGGTCAACGATCGTCATCAGACGCTCACCGACTTGCAGACGAAAGTGCAGTGGCTCACGGGTGCAGGCGGCCACTTCGCTGACGGGTGATACTTCTCCGGTAAACAAAGCGTTGCACAGTGATGACTTACCTGCTCCGGTTTTTCCCATAATGCCGATCATTGGCTCGTAGTTTGTCAGTTGATGAATTTGTTGCATGACTTTTTCTGAGGCCCACTGTGGCAAGTTAGTAAGTGAGTCGTGAAGTGATTGCAGAGCTTCTTGATTTCTCATGGCATATCCTGAAATAAAGAAAACAAAAACGGCGAATCCGTTGTGGATTCGCCGCTGTGATGGTGCGTTCAGGATGATGATATATGCTTGAAATTTTTTTGAATGCGTGAGCTTGTTGAAGGGTATAAAATTTGGGGCATCTACCTTTTTATCTCAATTTTTATCCAACGGGAATGATCTATGCTTTGTCTGCAATGAGGTCGTTTTGGGCAAGACGGGACATCCTGGTTGCGTAAGCTATTTTAGATTTAATACCGAATGATGAGGCTGTCATGACTTCTGAAAGTGCAAATAATCCTGAGAAGCTCGAAGGACCGCTTATCGATATTGTTATCGAGGGCTGGCGTTTCGCGCGCGTGTTCACTCGCTTGATCAATAAAGTTGATGCAGGTGAGAGCGCTCGCTACATCAATCAAGTCCGTTATTTCCAGAAGAAATTAGAAGAGAACCTTGAGGCAGGGGGTCTCAAGCTTGTGAATATAGAAGGACAGATTTTTGACTCTGGAATGGCAGCATCTGCCCTCAATATTGGGGATTTTGGTCCTGATGATGTTCTGGTTGTCGATCACATGATTGAACCCATCATTATGGGAACAAACGGGCTGCGTAAACAAGGCACAGTTATGCTCAAGAAGGTACAGCAATGAATTATATCGGCATCGATCTCGGTACTACGAATAGCGCAATTTGTTCTTATAATGGTGAAAAAACAATAATTTACAAAAGTCCAGATCAAAACGATGTTACGCCTTCTGCGATATTTATTGACCGCCGTGGTAATAAATATCTCGGGAAACGAGCCTATGACAGTGCAGCGAAAAACCCCGACAATGCTGCGACAAAATTCAAGCGGATCATGGGGACAAGCACTCCCGTGAAGCTTAGCGCAGTGAATCTCACTATGACGCCTGAAGAATGTTCAGCTGAAATTCTCAAGCTTTGTTTTGGTTATCTTCCTGAAGAGATGCGTAATGGTGGAGTAGCAGGAACGGTAATTACTGTTCCCGCTGCGTTTAATCAGATGCAGAAAGATGCCACTTTAAAAGCGGCTGAGATGGCTGGCTTAGGTAATGTGGCGTTAATGCAGGAACCAGTTGCGGCAGTAATGTGTGTAATGAAGCATCGCACCGCTGACGGGATCTTTTTAGTGTTTGACCTCGGTGGTGGCACGCTTGATATTGCTATAGCAGAAAGCATAAATGCTCGTGTCAGCTTGCTTGCTCATGGCGGGGTAGCGATGTGTGGTGGTACTGACTTTGACCGCTCGATTCTGGATAGTGTAGTAAGACCTTGGCTTGTCAATACTTTCGATTTACCCGCTGATTTCACGACGAATAAAAAATACAAACCGTTAATTAGAATGAGCCTTTGGGCTGCGGAGAAAGCTAAAATCGAGCTTTCTTCTAAAGAAGAGACCGTCATTATTCTGAACGAGTCTGAAATTGGGGTTATGGATGAGTCCGGCGTCGAGATCTATGTCGATATTCCTTTTACCCGTGCACTGCTTGATAGCCTGATTGCACCTAAAGTGGCGGAAGCGGTTCAGTCAGCTCGCGAGACAATCGAAAAAGCTCAGCTTAGCCCTCATGATATTGAACGTATTGTATTTGTGGGTGGACCGACGCAATACAAGCCACTACGTGATAATGTTGCTTTTGAGCTGGGTATTAATGCTTCAACAGACATTAACCCAATGAGCGCAGTCGCTGAAGGTGCGGCCGTTTTTGCTGAATCAATTGATTGGGCATCACAAGGCCGTGGGCGCAAAACTTCCCGTGGGGCATTAACCACTGGGGGGGAATTGGCTCTTTCCTTCAATTACATCGCAAGAACTCCTGACATTCGTGCCAGAGTGGTTGCAAGAATCGATGGTGCTGCAATCGATGGAGCAGAATTCCAGATTGATAGTTTGGACACTGGCTGGTCATCCGGACGCTTGGCTCTGAAGAATGGCGCTCAGGTGGAACTTAATCTCTCTAAGCCGGGTGATAATATTTTTAAGATTTTTGTTTTTGATTCACTAGGTGGACCTATAGGTCTTAAAGAAGATAAAATCATTATTGCACGAACCGCTGCTAGTATTGATGCTATCCCTGCCTCTCATTCCATCAGTATTGAAGCCCGTGATAAGCTTGGCGGCCCATTAGTACCTGTATATTTGGTACGGGAAGGTGATCAATTACCGAAGAAAGGAACAGTTACATTTAAAGCTCAAGAAACTCTGCGAGCGGGTAGCGTAAATTCATTGAAATTCAAACTTTGGGAAGGGGAAATTACTGATCCTATTAGTGATAATCGCTTTGTTGGTATGTTTGAAATAAAGGGTTCTGATGTTGATGAAGATATGATTGCCGCTGGTGCCGAGCTTATTTGTGAATATGAAATTCGTGATTCCGGTAATATCGCTCTAGATGTTTCAATCCCTTCAATCGGTAGCTCGTTCCATAGTGGACGCAACTTCTATTCTCAACAAGAAGCCCAAATAGACTACTCCAGTGCTTCTAAGTTAATTACAGAACAGGCTGCAAGCATTGCACTGCGTCTCGATGAAATCGAGGCGAATGTGGATGATCCAAAGCTAATCCAGGCCCGAGAAAAACTACAGCAAGCTCAGGGTATTCAGATCGGGGAAACAGATCCTGAGACCGCCAAACAGGCGATGGATGACCTTCAGGAAGTGAAACGCCTTCTTGCGATCGCAAGGAAAAATAATTTGAGTACTATCAGGCAACTAGAGCTGGACAAAGTTATGTCCCTTTTTGACAAAGTACTGCGTCAATATGCTCGACCTTCTGAAGCACTATCATTTGATAACTTGGCAAAAACAGCTCAACGTGCAATTGATGTTAAAAATCCTGATTTTGAAGCTTTCCTAAATGAACTGCGGAACAAAAACTTTAGCATTCTTTGGCAGCAGGATTGGTTTATTTCTGATCGTTTCAAATGGCTTGCACAAAACCAATATCTTTTCCCAGATACCCATGAGCATGCGCAACTGTGTGCCGCAGGTGAACAGGCCCTGGCGAACAATGACGCGGAGAGACTCAGAGAAATTGTGGATCAGTTGGACTCCATCAGGATTATTTCTGGTGACGAAGACGAGCTGATGGCTAGTGGGAACATTCTGCGGGGATAATCAAAGTGATTGAACCCTGGCTGCCTGTCGGTTTCCGTTTACTGAATGGAAGAACACTTCGTTTTACCCTTTTCGGTGGTGAAGGCTGGCAGATTATTGAGACGGCTGAGCGAGTCAGAGCATTGATAGTGCTCGACTTACTCGAACATCGTTGGCTTTCTACAGGTCTTATTGAAGCAGGACAATTTGAGTGTTTCGAGTATGGTGCGCAACAATTCCATATATTGCCTGATATTCAAAGTTCTGCTTTGTGTCCCGTCAACCAAAGCAAATCTCCTGACAGTAAAACCGAAGCATTAGCTTTTGCTAAAGCCATGAAAGTGACTCGAAGCATTGATGCGTCATCTTCTCTGCATGACGCGTTGTATGTAGAAAAACTTTGCAGACTGCTTCCTGTTTATAGCTCTGAAACATTTATCGCGGATGATGTGGTTCTTGGGCAATGGCTGACTGGTGGGATGAGAATCTCCATTAGTGCCACTGAACAATTAAAGCAGGCGCTAACATGGTTGGGTTCAAGTCATTTGGCTGATGTTATTTGCTCCGCTGGTTTTAGTTCAATGGCTTCACTGAGCGCTTTTAAACCACTGAATGATGAAAGCGATGAGGAACAATTGAGGCTTGAAAAACAAGGTGAAAAGCCAAGTATAAAAGTCACTCAACGAGCTTGCAGCGTAGCCCCTTTTGAACTCGCAGGACGACCAGAGCTGAGCGCTTTTTTTAACGAGTATATCATTGAGATATTTCGTAATAGCGAACAGTACGCGACGATGGGGATTGTTTTTCCGGCACCAGTGGTCCTTCACGGGCCTCCCGGTTGTGGTAAAACATATGCGGTTGAGCGGCTGGTAGAATATTTGGGGTGGCCGTGTTTTCAAATAGATGCCTCAAGTGTCGCCAGCCCTTATATCCACGATACCAGCAAAAAAATTTCTGAGATCTTTGATAAAGCCGTGGAGCAAGCTCCTGCAATAATTGTCATTGATGAAATGGATGCTTTTCTTGCTGACCGTCAAGGAGGAAGTGATCAGCATCGCGTGGAAGAAGTGGCTGAGTTTTTACGTCGCATACCTCAAGTACAGAAGCACCAGGTGCTCATTCTGGGGATGACAAACCGCATAGATATTATCGACCCAGCTATTTTAAGGCGTGGGCGCTTTGACCATATAAT
>JAEWIF010000059.1 GCA_023387335.1 Pseudomonadota bacterium
GCGCCGACGGGGTCCGTCGCGTCCAACGACATGGGCGGTGCCGGCGCGGCTTCGCCCGACGGCGGCACGGGCGGCGCGAGCGGCGCGGTGGGCACCGGGTCCAGCGCCTCGGCCACCGGCGTGGGCAGCTCCGTGGCGCGACGCGTCGATCCCAAGGTGCTGCGTGCACGCGTGGCGGCCGAGGGAGCGATCAGCTCGCCCGTGACGTCCACCATGGGCGGCCCGCCCGAGGTCCACACGCTGCCACCGCTGGCGCGCTGATTTCGCCGGGCGCCGGCCGTCGCCGACAGCGAGGCCGGTAGCCGTCCTACCTCGCGCTGCGCTGGGAAAAATGAACATGCGCCGATGGCGCGCGTGGGCGCGGGAGGCTGGCGATGAGATCCATGAAGGTGCTGCGATCCGCCTGCATGCTGGCGGTGGCCTGCGGTGTGATGACGACGGTCGAGGCGATCGCGCAGGCGCGCGACAAGCCCGCTTCATCGCAGGTGCGCAAGGCGACGACCCAGGCGAAGGCGAACAAGCAGGCGAAGGACAGGCACGCCAGGCACGGCAAGAAGAAATCCAGGCCCGTCGCCGCGACCAAGCCCGCTGCTCGCAAGGCCGTCGCGACGGCCAAGGTGCCGCCGCCCGTGGCATGGGTGCCGCCGCCGCTCGGACCCGAGCGCTTCTATCCCAACGGCATTCCCGAACTGCGCCCCGAGTTCATGCATCCCGAGGGTCCGCCGGCGCGCGTGGAGCAGGCCGCCAGCAGCCGGCCGGAGTCCGTCGGCGGGCAGCCGACCGAGTGGCTGCCCTGAGCCCGAACGGCACGTGGTTTGCCGCTCCCCGGGTTCGGGCTTCCGCGTCGGCAGTCCGCAACCGAAGGAGCAGTACATGATGCAGGCAGACCAGCTGAAGCAACGCATCGACAAGATCGAGGAATGCACCGACGAGGCCAAGCGCGCGGTGCAGGCCGGCTCCGCACCGGCGGAGTTGCGCCAGATCGTCGGCTCGCTGCACGACCAGGCGCACCAGGCCCAGCAGGCCGCGAGCGACTCCCAGCAGATGGGCCAGGACGGGCTTCGCAACACCGTCAAGCAGATGGAGCAGACCGGCGACCGCGCCATGCAGGTGTGCCGCAGTTCCGGCAACGGCGTCGACCCGAAGACGCAGCAGGCCGTGCAGCGCGCGCACGACGAGATCTCCAGCCTCAAGAAGCAGATGCAAATGGGGTAGTTCGTAGTAAGCGTGCTAACTTGCCGCGACTCATCGCGGCAAGCTCTTGTAAATACATCGGCGCCCGCGTGGCGCAGCACTGACAACGCCCACCGCTCGTGGCTCGGCGCTTCCAGAATGACTTCAGCAAATGGCTGAAGCAGCGGCAGAAGCCGCGCAGGGAGCGGTGGGATGGGAGCAACAAGGTTCCAGCTCAGGGTCGGTGCGCTCTGGCTGGTCATCGGCACGGGGAGCGCCTGGGCGCAGAACATCATCCAGCTGGAGAACGCCAAACCGGGCGACTCGGGCTGGGAGCTCAGCGCGACATCGGACACGCCGACGGTCGAGGGCTACGCCTCGGCCACCAGCGTCAACCGCGGCGAGACGATCCGCTTCTTCGTCAACAGCGCCGCGCCCAGCTACACGATGACGATCTACCGGCTGGGCTGGTACGGCGGCGCGGGCGCCCGCAGGATGCTCACCGTGAACCTGCCGGGCCGGGCGCAGCCGATGCCGACCCCCGATCCGCAGACCGGCCTGATCGAGGCCAACTGGGCCGAGAGCTACGCGCTCACCATCCCCAACAGCGCCGACCGCACCGACTGGGCCACCGGCGTGTACCTGGCCAAGCTGACGCCGAGCGCGGGGACCGAGAGCTACATCGTCTTCGTCGTGCGCGACGACGCGCTGTCCTCCACCTACGTGTTCCAGAACGCCGTCACCACCTGGCAGGCGTACAACAACTGGGGCGGCAAGTCGCTCTACGGCTTCAACAGCACCAACGGCGCGGCGCGCAAGGTCTCCTTCAACCGGCCGTACCGCCGACAGGCCTTCTCCGACACCGGCGCGGGCCAGTTCCTCAACTACGAGATCAACTTCCTGCGCTTCCTGGAGCGCGAGGGCTACGACGTCAGCTACATCACCAACGTCGACCTGCACGCCAACCCGAGCCGGCTGACGCGCCACCGCGCCTTCCTCGCTGCGGGGCACGACGAGTACTGGACCTACGAAATGAAGTCCGGTGCGCACGGCGCACGCGCCAGCGGCGTGCACCTGGGCTTCTTCTCGGCCAACCAGACCTACTGGCAGATCCGCATGGAGCCGAGCCGCACGGGCGCGCCGAACCGCACCATCGTCGGCTACAAGGATTTCTCGCAGGCCGAGGACCCGTTCGCGCGCGACGGAGACCCGAGCAACGACCGCTACATCACCGCGCGGTTCCGCGAGATGCCGACGAAGTTCGGCGTCAACGATCCGATCGCGCAGCCGGAGAACGGGCTGATCGGCGTGCAGTACCACGGTGATCCGGTGCAGGGCGACGTGGTCGTCTCCAACCCATCGCACTGGGTATACGCCGGCACGGGCGTGGTCAACGGCACGCGTTTCCGCGGCCTGCTGGGCTACGAGACCGATGCGGTGGACAACAACGGCTACTCGCCGGCGGGGCTGGAGATCGTCGGCGCTTCGCCCGATCCGTTCGGCACCTCGCACATGGCGACCTACACGGCGCCATCGGGCGCGGTGGTGTTCGCGACCGGCACCATCCAGTGGAGCTGGGGGCTGGACGACTACGGCGGCCGCGGCTTCGTCGATCCCGCGGCGCAGCAGGTCACGCGCAACGTGCTCAACCGCTTCGCCGGCGCCGTGCTGTCGCCGCCGGCCAACCTGCAGGCCACCGCGAGCGCGCAGCGCGTCGACCTGAGCTGGGCGTCGGTGCAGGGCGCGACCTCGTACGACATCTTCCGCGGCACCACCTCGGGCGGGCAGGGCGCGCAGCCTTATCGCACGGGCCTGGTGAGCACCTCGTTCGCCGACACCGGTCTGGCCTCGGGCAGCTACTTCTACCAGGTGGTCGCGGTCAACTCGCAGGATCGCAGCGCGCGCTCGGCCGAGGTCTCGGCCGTGGTGGGCGGCACCGCGCCCGCGCCTTCGCCGGCCCCCACGCCGGCGCCTTCGCCGGCACCCATCTGCAATCCGCCGCTGTGGAACGGCAATACGCGGTACTTCGGAGGCGACCTGGTCACGCGCAACGGCACGGTGTACGTCGCGCGGCCCGAGTCGAACAACACCTGGAACGTGAACAGCCCGCCGGAGTGGACGCCCAGCCTGTGGTCGCTCGGGGGTTGCCCGTCGCCCACGCCCGCGCCTTCTCCCGCGCCGACGCCGGCACCTACTCCGGCGCCGAGCCCGGCCCCTACGCCGGCACCCACGCCGGCCCCGACGCCCGCGCCAACTCCGGCACCGACGCCGGCTCCGACCCCGGCGCCTACGCCCGCACCCACGCCTTCCCCGGCCCCGACGCCGGCGCCCACGCCCGCGCCGACCCCCGCGCCTTCGCCGGCGCCGGTCTGCAACCCGCCCGCGTGGAACGGCACGACCCGCTACTTCGGGGGCGACCTGGTGACGCGCAACGGCGTGGTCTACGTCGCGCTGCCGGCGTCGAACAGCACCTGGAACGAGAACAGCCCGCCCGAGCAGACACCGAGCCTCTGGGGCCTGGGCAACTGCCCGGCACCGGGACCGGCGCCCGCGCCGACCCCCGCTCCGACGCCGGCACCCACGCCGGCGCCGACCCCGGCCCCGACGCCCGCACCGGCTCCCGCGCCGACGCCCGCACCGACGCCCGCACCGACGCCCGCACCGACTCCGGCGCCTTCACCCGCGCCGTCGTGCAACCCGACGGCGTGGAACGGCACGACGCGCTACTTCGGCGGCGATCGCGTGACGCGCAACGGCACGATCTGGGTGGCGCTGCCGGCCTCGAACAACACCTGGAACGTGAACAGCCCGCCGGAGTGGACGCCCAGCCTGTGGGCGTCCGGCAGCTGCAACTGACGGCGAGTCCTCAGGCCTTGCGCGCGGCGCTGTTCATGAACTGCTCGGCGGCGCCGTCGTTCACCGACGACCAGAGCACCTGGTCGGCGAGGAACCTGCTCCAGTGGTCGTACACCTTGCGGAAGGTGTCGTTGGCGGCCGACTGTTCCTTCATCACCTCCTCGTTGGCGCGGCGCATCGCGTCCATGATGGGCCGCGACCAGGAATTGAGCTTGGCGCCCGAGCCGACCAGGCGGCGCAGCGCCGGCACGTTGGTGGCGTCGTACTTGGCCAGCATGTCGGTGCTGGCCTGGAAGCAGGCGGCTTCCAGCGCGGCCTTGTAGGAGGCCGGCAGCGCTTCCCAGGCCGGCTTGGCGACGGTCAGGCACAGCGAAGCGCCGCGCTCCAGCACGCCGGGGCTGTAGTAGTACTTGGCCACCTTCGCGAGGCCGAGCTTCTCGTCGTCGGCCGGGCCCACCCATTCCACCGCGTCGATCGTGCCCTTCTCCAGCGCGGGATAGATGTCCGACGCCGGAAGCTGCTGCGGCACCGCGCCGAGCTTGGTGTAGACGTGGCCGAGGAAGCCGGCGGCGCGGATGCGCAGGCCCTTGAAGTCGGCCGGCGTCTTGATCTCCTTGCGGAACCAGCCGCCCATCTGCGCGCCGGTGTTGCCGCAGGGGATCTGCACCGCGTTGAACTTGGCGTACACCTCGCGCATCAGCTCCAGGCCGCCGCCGTGGTACATCCACGCGCTGTGCTGGCGCGGGCTCATGCCGAACGGCACGCCGGTGTCGAACACCAGCGCCGGCTCCTTGCCGATGTAGTAGAAGCCCGCGGTGTGGCCGCATTCCACCGTGCCGGCCTGCACCGCGTCCAGCACCGCCAGCGGCGGCACCAGTTCGCCGGCGCCATGGGCCGAGATGGTGAACTTGCCGTCGGTGAGAGCGGCCACGGTCTTGGAGATCATCTCCGCGCCGCCGAACACGGTGGGCAGCGCCTTCGGAAAGCTCGAGGGCATGCGCCAGCGCACGGTGGGCTGCGAACCCTGGGCGCGCGCGGGCGCGGCGACCACCGCGGCCGCGGCCGCGGCGGCGCCGCTGGAAATGAGGTGGCGTCTCTTCATCGTTGTCTCCTTCGGGTCTGTCTCGTGATGGCGCTCAGGCGAGCGGGGTCGGCGCGCCCTCGTCCAGGCAGCGGGGCGCTTCGCGCAGCGCCCGCCGCGCGAAGTACTGGAACGTCAGGCCGGTGATCTGCGGCTTGACCAGGAAGCCGCCCGCCTCGCGCGCGAGTTCGGGTCGCACCTCGCGGATCGGGCCGACGGCGGCCGCGCGCACCTGCGCCTCGGCGGCCTGTTCCAGCCAGATAGCCAGCACCGCGGCTTCCTCGATGCTGGTGCCGGCCGTCAGCAGGCCGTGGTGCGCCAGCAGCAGCGTCTTCTTCTGGCCGAGCGCGCCCGCGATGATCTCGCCCTCGTTGTCGCCGATCGGCAGGCCGGGCCAGTCGTCCAGGTAGCCGCAGTTGTCGGCGAACGGCGTGGAGTCCATGTGCGCGATCGCCAGGCGCTGGCCGGTCATCGACAGCGCGGTGGTCGCGGGCGGGTGGGTGTGCACGATGCTCTGCACGTCCGGACGCACGCGGTACACCCAGAGGTGGAAGCGCACGGCGGGGTTGGGCAGCGAGTGGCCGTCCAGCGGACGCAGGTCGTCGTCCACCAGGATCAGGTCGGCCGGCGTGGCCTCGTCGGCGCCGATGCCGAAGCGCAGCGTCCAGTAGGTGCCGGGCTCTTCGCCGCGCGCGGTGATCTGGCCGGCGAGCCCGCCGTGCCAATGGCCCTGGGCGCCCAGCATGCGGCAGGCCAGCACCAGTTTCTGCTTGGCGGAGCGGCGGTCCGGCGCCAGCTTCTCGGCCAGTTCACGGTCGACGCGGTCGCGCGTGCTCGACTTGGCTTCCATCGGATCGTCTCCTTCGATTCAGGTCAACAAGTTGACTCTAAGCGCGAGACGGTATTTTAGTCAACAAGTTGACCTGGAGCCCGGCTGTGGCAGCATCGCCCGCATGCCCCGTGCCCGAGCCATCGCCGCCGAACCCTCCGAAGCCCCGCTGCTGCTGGGCGCGCGCCTGCGCCAGCTGCGCCGGTTGAAGGGCATGACGGTGGACGAGCTGGCGCGCGCGGTCGACGTGGACAAGGCCCACATCTCGCGCATCGAGAACGACCTCAAGACGCCGTCGATCGCCACGCTGGCTCAGCTGGCCAAGGCGCTGAGCGTCTCCATCGGGCACCTGCTCGGCGAGACGCTCGACAAGTCCGAGATCAAGGTGACGCGCGCCGCCCAGCTGGCGCAGCCGGTGCCGCAGCGCGACGGTGCGCAGCACCATTTCGTGCCGCTGCTGCACAGCGAGGCCGTGGGCTCGTTCGAGGCCTTCCTCGTGCATCCCGGCCCGGACCCCGGCGCCACCGAGGCGCGGCATGCCGGGCAGGAGATGCTCTACATCCTGTCCGGCACGGTGGAGGTGATGTTCCACACGCACGCGGTGCAGGTCGGCGCGGGCGACTGCATCCACTTCCCCGGCTACCTGCAGCACCGCCTGCGGCGCGTGGGCCGGGCCAAGGCCGTCGCCTTGCTGGTGCTGTCCAACGCCTGAGCTTGACGCTCCGGGTGGGCGGGCGCACGCTGGCCGCAAGGAGAACCTTCCCATGCATGCCTTCCACCTCGAGCGCAGGATGATGTCGATGCTCGGCGGCTTCTACCCGACAGGGCACCTGTTCGTCATGCTCCCCACTCGGCAGCATGCGGAGCGCGCCGAGGCGCAGCTCACCCAGGGCGGCTGCGACTGCGCCGAGATCAGCCTGCTCACGCCCCAGGACGTGCAGGACGTGGTGCACCTGTTCGACGGCCACGACCTGATGCTCCCTTCCGTCGGCACCGACGAGGACACCGCCCGCCATTTCGCCGAGCTGGCGCTGCGAGGCCACCATGCCCTGCTGGTGCCGGCCCGCAACGCCCAGGGCGTGCAGCGGGTCATGGACGCGCTGCGGGACGTCGGCGTCTCGTGCGCCGTGTACTACCGGCGCCTGGTCATCGAGGACCTGGTGGTCTAGCGCGCCAACCCGGCCGTCCGGCTTGCTGCAAACGCGGGATTGACGACATCCCGCGCGTGTCCTTACCGTTGCGCTTCTTCGACAACAACGGAGGAGCGGCACATGAATCACTGGATCAAGCGCGGCGGCGTCGCCGTGGTCGTGCTGGCGGTGCTGGCCGGCGGCGCGGTCTTCCTCGGCCTTCGCATGGCCGACGCGCGCATGGAGCGCACGGTCGACGTGAAGGTCAAGCCGGTCGCCTACCGGAGCGACGCGCAGTCGCTGGAGCGGGGCAGGTACCTGTTCAACTCGCGCGGCTGCGTGGACTGCCATGGCGCCAACGGCGCCGGCCGCACCTTCGTCGAGGACGGCGCCGGCCTGAAGATCAAGGGCCCCAACATCAGCCCCGGTCCCGGCAACGTGGTCGCCGCCTACCAGCCGCAGGACTGGGTGCGCGCCATCCGCCACGGCGTCGCGCCTTCCGGCCGCCCGCTGATGGTGATGCCCAGCGAGGACTACAACCGCTTCACCGACGACGACCTCGCCTCGCTGGTCGCCTACGTGCGCAGCCTGCCGCCCGTGCAGGGCTCCGGCGCCGAGGTGCGGCTGCCGCTGCCGGCGCGCGTGGCGTACGGCTTCGGGGCGATCCGCGACGCGGCGGCCAAGATCGACCACTCGCTGCCGCCGCAGCAGCCCATCCCCGAAGCGGTGAGCGTGGACCACGGCAAGTACGTCGCCAACATGTGCCTGGGCTGCCATGGCGAGAAGCTGGCCGGCGGCAAGGTGCCCGGCGGTCCGCCCGACTGGCCCGCGGCGGCCAACCTCACGAGCGGCCCCGGTTCGGTGATGAAGCTCTATCCCGACGCGGACGCGATGCTCAAGCTGTTCCGCACCGGCAAGCGTCCCGACGGCAGCGACGTTCTGGTGATGCCGTTCGGCTCGCTGAAGAACATGAGCGAGACCGACGTGCGCGCGCTCTTCATGTACCTGAAGACGCTGCCGCCGCAGCCCAAGGGTTGAAAGCGCGGAGCTAGCGCGCCGCGGCGCGCACCATGCCCACCGGGCGGACGAAGTTCCCGCCGCCCAGGTGGTGCAGCGTCTGCAGCTCCACGTTGTCCTCGCGGTAGTCCCAGTGCCCGTTGGCGAACACGCGCGGGTCGGCCGCGGCCGCCACCACTTCGGCGAAGCAGGTGTCGTACGCATCCTCGGTGTGGCGCTCCGGGATCAGGCGGCACTCCAGCCAGGCGGCGCAGCCGTCCTCGATCAGCGGCACGCCCGTCGCCGCGCCGGCGTGGCTGCGGTTGCCGTGCTGGTCGAACTTGTCCTGCTCGCGTCCGCTGACGCTGCCCACCGCGTAGGCCAGGTCGGCCATCGCGATGCCGGGCAGGCACAGGCCGAACACGCCGCTGGCGGCGACCAGCTCGCGGGTGAAGGTCTTCTTGTCGATCACCACCGCGATGCGCGGTGGCGTGAACTCCACGGGCATCGACCAGGTCGCGGCCATCACGTTGCGGCGGCCGCCGTGCGCGCTGGTGACGAGCACGGTGGGACCGTGGTTGATGAGGCGGCTGGCGTGGTGGAGGGCGACGGGGGTGAAGCGGCTCATGGGCCGCCATCCTAGCGGCGCGCTAGTTCAGCTGCGACGGCAACCAGAGCGAAATGGCCGGGAACGCGCACAGGATCACCAGCCGCACGACGTCCACGGTGATGAACGGCATCGTTCCGCGGTAGATGCGGCCGAGCGTGACGTCCCTCGCTATCGAGTTGATCACGAAGACGTTGATGCCCACCGGCGGGCAGATCATTCCGAACGTCACCGCCATCACCACGATGACGCCGAACCACACCGGGTCGAAGCCGAGCTGCATCATGGCCGGGAACACCACGGGCACGGTGAGCAGGATCATGGCCAGTTCGTCCATGATCGCGCCGAGGATGAAGTAGCCCACCATCACCAGCGCCAGCACGCCGTACGCGCCGACCGGCAGGCCGACCAGGAAGGCCACGGCCTTCTGCGTGAACTGGGTGATCGTCAGGAAGTAGCCGAAAAGGAAAGCGCCGATCACGATCATCATGATGGCGGACGACACGCGCAGGGTGTCGATCAGCGCGGCGCGGATCTCGGGCAGGCGCAGGCGGCGGCGCAGGATGCCGATCAGCAGCGTGCCGACCGCGCCCACGCCCGCGCCTTCCTCCACCGTGAACAGGCCGCCGTAGATGCCGCCCAGCACGAACACGAACAGCAGCACCACCGCCCACAGGCCGCGCAGCGACGCCCAGCGCTCCGACCAGGAATGCAGCTCGCCGCGCGGCAGCGCGTCGGGGCGCATGCGGCTGATCACCTGCACGACGAGGAAGTAGAAGCCGACGGCCATCAGCCCCGGGATGACGCCGGCGGCGAACAGCTTCTTGATGTCGGTCTCGGTCATGATCCCGTACAGCACGAAGATCACCGAGGGCGGGATCATGATGCCCAGCGTGCCGCCGGCGGCGATGAGGCCGGCCGACAGTCCCGGGTGGTAGCCGGCGCGGCGCATCTCGGGCAGCGCCACCTGCGCCATCGTCGCGGCGGTGGCGACCGAGGAACCGTTGATCGCCGCGAAGCCGCCGCAGGCCGCGACCGAGGCCATCGCCAGCCCGCCGCGCAGGTGGCCGAGCCACGCGCGCCCCGCGGCGAACAGCTCCTGGCTCATGCCGCCGCGCGAGGCGAACGCGCCCATCAGGATGAACATCGGGATGACGCTCAGGTTGTAGTCCGTCACCACCGACAGCGGCACGTTGGCCAGCAGGTTGAAGCCGGCCTTCCAGCCGGAAAGCGCCGCGAAGCCGAGGACGCCCGCCGCGCCCATGGCGATGCCGATCGGCACCCGGATCGCCATCAGGGCGAACATGCCGACGAAGCCCAGCAGGGCGACCAGGTCACGGTCCATCGAGAGTCTTTCTTCCTAGTCGAGCCCGAGCGGCTCGGACTTGAGCTTGTCGTCCTGGCCGCGCCAGAGGAACACGATGCGCACGGTCGCCAGCAGCGCCGCCACCGTGATGCCGACCGAGGCGATGGCATAGAACACCCACAGCGGCATGCGCAGGTCCATCGTGCCCTGCGTTCCGGTGCCGCCCACCTTCACCCACACCATCCAGGCCAGCGGCACGAGGAAGGCGAGGGTGAGCAGCGTGGCCACGATGTCCAGCCAACGGCGCCCCGGCGGCTGCAGGTGTTCCCACAGCGCGTCGACGCAGATGTGGCTGCCGTAGTAGGTGGCGAGCGCCACGCCCCAGAACAGCGCGATGCCCTGCAGCATGCGCGCGCCGTCGAACCAGTCCGGGATCTGGACCGCGAACAGGTCGCGCAGCAGCACGTTGCCGGCGGTGAGCACCGCGATGGCCAGCAGGAAGAAGGCGGCCACCAGCTCGGTGGCCGAGAGCAGCCGCTTCATCGCGTCAGTTGGCGTTCTTGGAAGCGACTTCCTTGCGCAGCTCGTCCAGCGCCTGCTGGCCCTTCACGCCGCTCTTGTCGACCGCCTGCATCCACTGCGTGTAGACCGGCTCGGCGGCCTTGCGCCACTGGTCGACCTGGGCCGGCGTGAGCTTGACGATGGTGTGGCCCGCGGTCTTCTCCAGCTTGGCCTGGCCCGAATCCTCGAAGTCGCCCCACGCGGCGCCGACCTTGGCGGCCCACTCGTTGCTGCAGTGGTCGTCCAGCACCTTCTTCTGGGAAGCGGAGAGCTTGTCGTACCAGCCCTTGTTCATCACCCAGGCGAAGTTGGACGTGTAGAGGCGCATGTCGCTGTGGTACTTCACCGCCTTGTCGATGCCGAAGGAGATGATGGAGTCCCAGGGGAAGGCGATGGCGTCGGCCACGCCCTTGTCCAGCGCGTCGCGCGCTTCCGGCGCCGACACCTGCACGTTGGTGGCGCCCAGGGCGGACATGAAGGTGGCGTTGGTGCCGTTGGACGAGCGGATCTTCATGCCCTTGAGCTGGGCCGGCTCGGTGATCGGCTTCTTGGCGTGCATGGTGCCGACGTGCAGGTGCGCGAAGCAGAACTTCACGTCCTTCATCTCCTGCGCGGCGTACTTGCGGTACCACGAGTCCAGCGCGGCTGAGCCCGGGCCGGGCTTGCCGATCAGGAACGGCAGTTCGCCGGCGGCGAACACGGGGAAGCGGCCGGCCTGGTAGCCGGGGTTGGCCCACGTCATGTCGGCGATGCCGTCGCGCGCCATGTCGTAGTGGTCGGCGGCCTTGCCCAGCTGCTGGGCGGGGAACAGCGCCACCTTGATGCTGCCCTTGGACGCGGCTTCCACCGACTTGGCCCAGGGCTCGAAGCCGGTCTTGGACAGCGAGTGGGTCGGGGGCAGCCAGTGGGCGAACTTCAGCTCCACGGGCTTGTCCTGAGCGCTTGCGCCGAAGGTGCAGAACAGGGTGACGGCGGCGGCGATCGCGCGGGTCGGCAGCTTCATCGGATTGTCTCCTTGCTTATGACAAGTAATCAAATCGGCAATGATGACTTATGGCCGCATCGGCGCGAGCCGGTGTTTTCCCGCTGTCGAGCGGACCGCCTACGCGTCGTAGCGCCAGCCGATGGCGAAGGCGCGCATCAGGTCGGCGATGCGGTCGCGGTCCGGGGCCGCGGCGCCCGGCGAAGGCGAGAAGCGCGCCGCCAGTCCGCCGGCCGCGTCCTCGACTTCGACGCCAACGGCGTGCGCGAGGCCGGCGCGTTCCAGCCGTTCGTCCAGCACGCGCTGGCAGGCCAGCATCCGCAGCTTCGGCTTGAACACCTTGCCGATCGCCGTCATCGGGATCGCGGGCAGCACGTCGATGCGCTTGGGCCAGGCCGGCCGCTCCGGGACCCGCTCGTTGGCGAAGGCGGAGAGCGCGTCCATCGTCACCGTGGCGCCCGGGCGCAGCGAGACGAAGGCCACCGGCAGCTCGCCCGCGTATTCGTCGGGCTCGCCGACCGCCGCGGCCATCAGCACGTCGGGGTGCTGGAGCAGGGCTTCCTCGATCAGCTGCGGGTCGATGTTGTGGCCGCCGCGGATGATCACGTCCTTGGCGCGGCCGGTGACGAACACGCGGCCTTCGCCGTCGACGTGGCCGATGTCGCCGGTGATCAGCCAGCCGTCGTCGGCGAAGGTGCCCGCGTTGCGGCGTGCGTCGGTGTAGCCCGGCCCGACGTTGGGACCGCGCACGCGCAGGATGCCGCTCTCGCCGGCGGCGCAGGCGGCGCCATCGGGCGCGACCGCCTTCACCTCGGTGAACGGCAGCGGCAGCCCGCACGAGCCCGGCACGCGCGGCGCGAAGAACGGCTCGATGCTGATCACGCCCGCGCACTCCGTCATGCCGAGGATGTTGCGCACCGGCACCTGGAACTTGCGCTCGAAAGCGGCCGCCAGTTCGGTGGGCAGGGGCGAGCCGCCGGTCAGCAGCATGCGCACGCTGCGCAGCGCGCCCGGAGGCGGTTCGAGGCCGAGCAAGGTCGCGATCACCGTCGGCACCGCGGCGAGCAGCGTCACGTTGTGCAGGCCCACGAAGGTCCAGTACTGGCGCGCGAACGCGGGGTTGCGCAGCCCGAGCAGCGTCGGCAGCACGATCTCCGCGCCGCTGAGCAGCGCGGACAGGCCGTAGACGAAGGCGCCCGCGACGTGGAACAGCGGGAAGCCGTTGAGGATGACGTCCTGCTCGCGCATCGCGTACATCTGCGCGGCGCCCCAGGCCGAGTGCAGCTGGTTGGCGTGCGTGTGCTGCGCGAGCTTGGGCGCGCCGGTGGTGCCGCCGGTGTGGAACAGGGCGGCGATGCGGTTCGGGCCCGGCGACTTGTCCGGGGCGGGCGCATCGGGCGACATCGCGGCGACCGACTGCGAGAAATCGGGATGGCCGGGCGCGCCGCCGACCGCGAGCACGTGCTTCAGCCGGGGACAGGCGTTCTGCAGCTCGGCCACCCGCGACCAGATGTCCAGCTCCGGGTTCGGCCCCAGCGCCACCAGGATGTCGCAGTCCGCCGCGCGCACCAGCTCCGCGATGTGGGCGGCGTCCAGCAGGTAGTTGATCGGACAGACGACGCCGGCGGTCTCGCCGCCCCAGAGCGTGAGACAGGCCTCCGGGATCGCCGGCAGCAGCATCGCGACGCGCGGCGGCTCGTCGCCGGCGAGCTGCTTGAACAACGCCGCCGCTCGCCGCACGTCCGCGAGCAGCTGCGCGTAGGTCCACATGCGCGGCGGCGTGGCCGGGTCGGCGTCGACGATGAAGGTGAGCGCGCGGCGTTGCGGGTAGCGGGCGGCGGCATCGGCCAGCGCGTCGTGCACGCCGGCGTGCGACATGAAGGCCGAATAGGGGCCGGACTGGAGGTGCGCCGTGTCGCGGGCGCTGCGTATTTCCGAACGTTGCATGGACACTAGTTTCGTCATCCCCGCGGAGGCGGGGATCCAGGGCTTCCCGCAGGCCGCCGGAGGCGGACGCACTGGATTCCCGCCTTCGCGGGAATGACGGATCAGTCCACCTTCGCCCCCGAGTCCTTCACGATCTTGCCCCACTTGGCCTGCTCGGCCTTCATGAAGCTGCCGAATGCCTCCGGGCTGCCCCCCGAGATCTGCATGCCCAGGCCCTGCAGCTTTTCCTGCACCTCGGGCAGCTGCAGCGCCTTGCCGACTTCGGCATTGACGCGCGCCACGATCTCGCGCGGCGTGCCCGCCGGCGCAAGAAGGCCGAACCACTGCAGCGCCTCGAAGTGGGGCAGGCCCGACGACGCCACCGTGGGCAGCTTGGGCGCGACCGGCGAGGGCTTGGCGTCGGTGACGGCGAGCGCGTTGAGCTTGCCGGACTGCACGTGCGGCAGGAAGGCGACCGCCGTGCCGAACGCCAGCTGCACGCGGCCCGCGACCAGGTCGATCGTCATCGGCGAATCGCCCTTGTACGGCACGTGCTGCAGGTCCACGCCCGCCACCGACTTGAAGTACTCGGCCGTCAGGTGCGACACGCTGCCGTTGCCCGTGGAGCCGAACATCATCTGACCCGGCTTCGACTTGGCCAGCGCGATGAACTCCGCCACGTTCTTCGCCGGCACCGAGGGATGCACCACCATCAGGATGGTCGCCGTGCCCAGCAGCGTCACCGGCGCGAAATCGCGCACCGGGTCGTAGGCGAGCTTGCTGTACAGGCTGGGCGCGATCGCGTGCGTGCTGCTGGTCGCCATCAGCAGCGTGTAGCCATCGGGCGCCGACTTGGCGACGATGTCGGACCCCGTGGTGCCGCCGGCGCCGGCGCGGTTGTCCACCACGACCGGCTGGCCGAGCGAGTGCGAGATCTTCTCGCCGATCAGGCGGCCCACCACGTCGGTGGAGCCGCCGGCCGGGAACGGGATCACCAGGCGGATCGGCTTGGACGGCCAGGCCTGCGCCAGCGCGCCGCCGGCGGCGAAAGCGAGACCGAGCGCGGCGACGAGCGCGCGGCGTGAGAGCAGTGGACGCATGCGAAAACTCCTGTGTTGAAGCGACTCAGGCGCGAGCAAGCTCCGCGCCCGCCGCCACCGGCGCGCGCGCGCCCAGCAGCGAGTCGGCGATGCGCTGCGCCGTGTTGAGCGAATCGGTCAGGCCGAGGTGGCCGTGCCCGGTGGCCAGCCACAGGCCGGCGTGGCGCGGCGCCGCACCGATCACCGGCACCGAGTCGGGCATGCACGGGCGATGGCCCATCCAGGTGCGCGTGGGCACGTTCTCCAGCCCGCGGAAGTTCTCGCGCGCGATGCGGCCCAGCACCGCGGCGCGGCGCTCGTCGGGCGGCGCGGCAAGGCCGGCGATCTCCACCGTGCCGCCCACGCGCAGGCCTTCTTCCATCGGCGTGACGAACACCTTCTTGTCGGCCAGCACCACGGTGCGCGAGACCACGTCGCGGGCGCCTTCGAACTGCAGGTGGTAGCCGCGCTGGCTTTCCAGCGACAGATGCACGCCCAGCGGCGACAGCAGCTCGCGCGACCAGGCACCGGCGGCGACCACCGCGTGGTCGAACGCATGTCCGTCCGCCTCGCCCGCGCCGCGCACGCGCCAGCCGCCGCCCACCGGCTCCAGGCGGTCGACGCTGGTGCGCACGATGCGCCCGCCGGCCGCCGCGAAGGCGCGCGCCATGGCCTGCACGTAGCGGAACGGGTTGAGGATGGTGGCGTGGTCGCCCATGTACATGCCGATCCGGTAGCGCTCGGCCACGCGCGGCTCCAGGGCTTCGATGCCGCCGCGGTCCAGCCGCTCGACCTGGAAGCCGTAGTCCTTGCGCATGCGCCAGCCGGTCGCGTCCTTGCCGAGCGCCTGCTCGTCGGGGTAGAGGTGCAGGTGGCCGCGGCGCAGGAACAGCTCGGGCACGCCGAGCTCGCGCGTCATCGCCTCGTGGGCATCGATCGCGCCGGCGTGGATGGCGGCGAGCTTGGCCGCCGCGGCCTGAACCGCCTGGGGACGCGCGGAAGCGACGAACTGCAGCAGCCAGGGCAGCGCGCGCGGCAGGTAGCGCAGCGGCAGGTACAGCGGGCTCTCGTCGTCGAACAGCATGCCGGGCACCGAGGCCAGCACGCCGGGCATCGCCAGCGGCGCGACGGAACCGGGGCTGATGGCGCCCGAGTTGCCGAAGCTGCAGCCGCGGCCGGGTTCGTCGCGGTCGACCAGGGTGACGTCGGCGCCGCGCTTGCGCAGCGCCAGCGCGATGCTGGTGCCGACGATGCCGGCGCCGACGACGACGACGCGCGCAGTGGCGTTGCCCGTCATGTCAGCGGGCCTTCGGGCGCTTGTCCGACACCACCCGGCCGTCCTTCAGGACCAGCTGCAGGCGCCGCACGTTGTTGATGTCTTCCAGCGGATTGCCGCCGACCACGATCAGGTCGGCGATCTTGCCCACCTCCACCGTGCCGAGATCCTCGCCCATGCCGCAGATGGCCGCGCCGTTGCGGGTGGCCGCCACCAGCGCCTGCCAGGGCGTGGCGCCGTCGCGCACCCACAGGCCGAGCTCCAGCAGGGCGGCGTCCTTCAGCGGCCGGATGTCCGAGCCCAGCGCCATCTTCACGCCCGCCTTCAGGGCCTTGAGGAAGCCGGCCTGGTGCACGTCGGCGGCCGCGTCGGCGCGGCAGCACAGCGAGTGCGCCAGGTTGCGGTTCTTCACCCAGCGCTGCTCCCAGTCGTTGGTGGCCTGGCTGGGCGTGAGGTGGCTGATCGACAGCGTGGGCACGTACCAGGTGCCGTGCTGCAGGAACAGCTCGATGCACTCGTCGTCCAGGATGTAGCCGTGCTCGATGCTGTGCGCGCCCAGGCGGATGGCCGCCTTCACCGCCTGCGGGTTGGTGGCGTGCGCCATCACCTTGAATTCGCGCAGCTTGCAGATGTCGAACGCGGCCTTGAGCTCTTCCTCCAGCAGGAAGGAGTGGCGGTGCAGGTCCCAGGCCGGACCCATGATGCCGCCCGAGAGGTTCAGCTTGATGTGGTCGACGCCGTTCTTGATCTGCTCGCGGATCGCCTTCACCCAGCCGTAGGGGCCATCGACCTCGAGCGCGTGGCCCGAGGTGAGGAAGTGCCCGCCCGTGGTGGTGAGGAAGTGCCCGGACGCGAAGAGGCGCGGCCCGACGTACTGGCCGGACTCGAAGGCGCGCTTCCAGGCCACGTCCATGTAGTGGTGCGCGCCCGCGCAGCGGAAGCCCACGATGCCGGAATCGAACAACGCGGCCTGCAGCCGGTGGCCGAACAGCGTCACCTGGTCGGGCAGCGGCATGTCCGACAGCGACTGGAAGTAGTCGGGGTGGATGTGCACGTCCCACAGGCCGGGCATCAGGTATGCGCCCTTGAGGTCGACGACCTCGGCGTCGTCCACCTTGGGCGCGCTGCCGGCGCGGAAGATCTCCTTGATGCGGCCGTCCTCCAGCAGCACGGCGCAATCCGGCTGGGGCCGGGGCTCGACGCAGTCGATCAGCGTCGCATGGGTCAGCAGTGTCTTCATGACTCCCTATTCGGCCACGATGCCGACCTTGGTGGCCAGCTCCTTCCACTTGCTCACTTCGGATTGCACGAAGCGCGCGTACTCCTCGGGCGATTGCGGCGCGGGCACGATGCCGCGGTCGTTGAAGGCCTTGCCCAGTTCCGGTGAATTCAGCAGCGCGACGGCGTCGGCGTTGATGCGGTCCACGACCGCGCGCGGCGTCCTGGCCGGCGCGAACAGGCCGAACCAGGTGCCGCCGGAGAAACCGGGCAGGCCCGCTTCGGCGAAGGTGGGCACCTGCGGCGCGCTCTGCAGCCGCTGGCGCGAGGCCACGGCCAGCGCGCGCAGCTTGCCCGCGCGCACGTGCTCCAGCACGGCCGGCGGCGTGTCGAAGCTGTAGTTCACCTGGCCGCCGATCAGGTCGGTCATCGACGGGCCGCTGCCCTTGTACGGCACGTGCACCGCGCTGATGCCGGTGAGCGACTTGAACAGCTCGCCGGCCAGGTGGTTGGACGTGTTGTTGCCGAACGAGGAGTAGTTCAGCTTGCCCGGATTCGCCTTGGCGTAGGCGATGAACTCGGCCAGCGTCTGCGCCGGCACCGAGGGGTTCACCACCAGGAAGAACGGGACCTGGCCCACGCCCGTGATCGGCTGCAGGTCGCGCACCGGGTCGTACGGCATGGACTTCATGGTGATCGGCGCGATCGACACCTCGGGCGAGGCCGCCAGCAGCAGGGTATAGCCGTCGGGATCGGCCCGCACCACGGTGGAGGCGGCCACGGTGCCGCCGGCGCCGGCGCGGTTCTCCACCACCACCTGCTGGCCCAGCTTGCGGCCGAGCTGCTCGGCCAGCAGGCGGCCGGCGACGTCGGTGCTGCCGCCGGGCGGGTAGCCGATCAGCACGCGCACCGGGCGCGCGGGCCAGGTCGCCGATGACTGCGCCAAGGCGGTGCCTTGCACCACGGCGGCGGCGGAGGTGACGAGGAAGGTGCGACGTTGCATGACGGTTCTCCAGGCAGGCGGCCGCCCGTCGGCCGCTTCGTCGGGACCGAAGCACTTTAGGGGCCTGGCGTATCGGAAAGCAATATGCCATTATTGGATGGCAATAACTTGCGGGGAAACGATGGCTCGAACCCTGACCGTGGCCGCGGCCCAGACCGGCAGCGTGCAAGACGGCGACCTGCGCACCATCACCGAGGCGGCGCACGCCATGCTCGACGAGGCGGCGCGCCTGCGGGTGCAACTGCTCACGTTCGGCGAGCTGTTCCTCACGCCGTTCTTCGCCAACCGGCTGGAGGAGGACTTCGACCGGTATTTCCTGGCCGACACGCACGAGGTGCTGGCGGGGTTGCGCGAGAAGGCGCGGCGCCACGGCATCGCGCTGGTGCTGCCGTTCGCCGAGCGCGCGGCCGACGGCTGGTTCAACAGCGCCTTCGTCTACGACGTGGACGGGCGCGAGGCGGGCCGTTACCGCAAGACCCACATCCCCGCGTATTTCCCGACCGAGGGCCCGGGCGGCACGGGCAGCTTCGAGAAGTTCTATTTCGCGCCGGGGACCAAGCTGGAGACCTATGCCGTGGCCGGCACGCGCATCGGCGTGCAGATCTGCAACGACCGGCTCTATCCCGAGGCCTCGCGCGCGCTGGCGCTGGCGGGCGCCGAGATGATCGTGATGCCGATCGCGTTCTCCACCTACTCCGACCCGCAGCAGCGCACCTCGATCTGGGAGATCCCGCTGCGTGCGCGCGCCTACGAGAACGGCGTGTACGTGCTGGCCTGCAACCGCGTGGGCACCGAGGGCTCGCGGCATCACCTGGGCCGCAGCATGGTGGTCGATCCGCGCGGGATGATCCTCACCGAAGCGGGCACCGAGCGGCCGCAACTGCTCACGGCGGAGATCGACCTCGACGCCGTCTCCGCCGCGCGCAAGAAATTCCCCTGGTGGCGCGATCGCCGGCCCGACCTGTACGGGCCGCTGGTCGCGACGGAGTGATGGCGAGTTCCGCCGGCGCCGCACGCGCCCGCCGCACCGCCGCCGCGGCGACGGAGAGCGACAGCCCGCTCTTCATGGGCTCGCTGGCCAAGTGCTTCCAGGTGCTGGAGGCGCTCAACACCGCGGGCCGCGCGGTCGGCCTCACCGAGCTGGCCCAGCTCTCCGGCCTGGACCGCAGCGGCGTGCAACGCATCACGCACACGCTGCGCGTGCTCGGCTACCTGCGGCAGGACCCGGCGACCAAGGCCTTCCGCCTGTCGGGCCGGATGCTGGAGTTCGGCCACACGGTGCTGGCCACCAACCAGCTGCGCGAGCGCGCCCAGCCGCACCTCGAGGCGCTGAACCGCCGCACTTCCGAGACGGTGAACCTGATGGAGCTGGAAGGCGACGAGATCGTGTACGTCGCCCGCTGGCCCAGCCTGCACGCGGTGAGCGTGGACCTGCACGTGGGCTCGCGGCTGCCGGCGTGGTGCACGGCCGCGGGCCGCGCGATCTTCTCGCTGATGGAGCCCGCCGACGCGCTGGTGCGCCTGAAGTCGGTGCGCCGTTCCGCCATGACGCCGTTCACCGTCACCGACCTGGCCGGCCTGCGCGCCGCGCTCGACCAGGCGCGCGAGCTGGGCTACGCGCTCAACAACCAGGAAGCCTTCGTCGGCGATCTCTCGGTGGCCGCGCCGCTGGTGGATCGCCAGGGCCATCCGCTGGGCGCCGTGAACATCGCCGTGCCCACCCCGCGCTGGCGGCTGGAGGACGTGCTGGCACGCCTCGTGCCTCAGTTGCTCAAGACGGCCGCCGCGATCAATCGCGAGGTTCGCTATCTCTAGGTTCTACCCACGACGACAGGAGAGTCCGACATGAGGTTCGCTGGATGGTTGGCAGTGCTGGCGCTGGGCGCCGGCTCGATGGCGGTGCCGTTGCAGGCCCACGCGCAGGCGGCTGACGCGTGGCCCGAGCGCGCAATCACGGTGGTGGTGCCCTGGCCCGCGGGCGGCTTCACCGACAAGCTCGGGCGCCTGATGGCGGAGAAGATGGCGGCGAGTTTCGGCAAGCCGGTGGTGGTCGAGAACCGCCCGGGCGCGAGTGCCGGCATCGGCTCCGAGTACGTGATGCGCGCCGCGCCTGACGGCTACACGCTGCTGGTGACCTCCACCGACGGCACCGTCAAGATGCTGCAGGGCAAGGGCACCGATCCGGTGTCGCAGCTCACGCAGATCTCGATGCTGGCCTCGCAGCCGGTCACGCTGTCGGTCGGGCCCAAGTTCAAGGGCAGCACGCTGGCCGAGTTCGTGGCGGAGGCCAGGCGCTCGCCGGGTTCCATCGCCTTCGCCTCGAACGGCGAGGGCGGCGCCACGCACTACGGCATGGAGATCTTCGCGAAGCAGGCCGGCATCCAGCTGAACCACATTCCGTACAAGGGCACCGCGCCGGCGCTGCAGGACCTGGTGGGCGGCCAGGTCGAGGCCACGCTGGTCAGCCTGCAGGGCGTGGGAGAGCAGTTGAAGAGCGGCCGGGCGCGCGCGCTGGCGATCACCTCGCCCAAGCGAGTGGAGGCGGCGCCGAACATCCCGACCTTCGCGGAGTCCGGCTATCCGGGCTTCGACCTCACGCTCTGGTACGGCATGGTCGGCCCCAAGGGCCTGCCCGATCCGATCGTGCGCAAGGTGAACCAGGCGCTGCGCGCCGCGCTGGCCGCGCCCGACGTGCAGCAGGCCTTGCGCTCCGCCGCCGCCGAGCCGGCGAGCAGTTCGCCCGAGGAGATGCTGCAGTTCGTGCAGAAGGAAGCCGCGCGCTGGGGCGCGATGATCCGATGACGGACGACGAACACTTCCGCCTGCGCCACGCGGCGCAGGAACGCCTGATCGACTACTGGTGGGACGTGGACGCCAACGGCGCGCGCGAGGCGCTGGACTTCTACACCGAGGACTGCGTCTACCTGATGTGCGAGCACCGCATGGAAGGCCGCGCGGCGGTGCACGGCTACTACGCCTACCGTGCCTCGCGCGGCGAGCGGCTGGTGCGGCACGTGCTCACCAACCTGCGCGCGCGCGTTCAGGCGCCCACGCAGGTGTCGGTGCAGGGCGTGCTCACCGTCCACGCCGCTGACGGCGTGCCGGTGCTGCCTTCGGCGCCGCCGATCCTGGTCGCGGACAACCACGCCACCTTCGTGCGCGAATCGGACGGCGCCTGGCGCATGCGGCTGCACCGCATCGAGGCGCTGTTCCGCGGCGGGGTGCCGGTGCTGGTGCCGCCGGCGCGCTAGGGGCCCAGGCTCCTAGTCGACGCCCAGCCCGACCTCCACCGTGCTCGGCGAGATGTGCGTCGCCAGCACGTCCACCATCTTCATCGTCGGCATGCCGCCGACCAGCTTGAGCGCGTGCTTGGCCAGCTCGCGCGGCACGCGGCCGGTCAGGTGCGCGTTGCGCGCGGAGTGGTCGGGGAACACGTCGAAGATGCCGTAGTGCGGCTTGTCGGCCCAGCGGATCGCGAACCACGCCGTGGTGCCCGGCTCTTCCTCGACGATGGCGCGGGCTTCACGCAGGAACTGCGCGACCTCGGCCTCGTGCCCCGCCTTGGCCTTGAAGGCCAGCACCAGGCCGCAACTCACGCGTCCCACCTGGGGCGAGGCGGGCAGCTTGCTCGCCAGCACGTCCAGCCTGGCGATCTCGGCGTCGCGCTGCAGCAGCTGCGGCGCCCGCTCCTGCAGGGCGCGCGCCACCGGTCCTTCCAGGTGCGCCTCGCGCGCGGAATCGCCGCCGAAGGCATCGAAGATGCCGTAGTCGTCGCGCCCGAAGCGCAGCGCGAACCAGGCCAGCGTGCCCGGCTCGGCCTGCACCTGCGGCAGCGCCGAGCGCAGGAAATCCTCGGCCTGCGCGGCCTGGCCCGGCTTGCCGAGCAGCCGCGCCAGCAATCCATGCGTCACCATCGACATGGTCGGCTCCCATCCTTGGTTGAGATGGAGCCAGCGTAGTCCGCCGCCGCGCGCGCGGCGCGGCGCGCGTGTGACGGCGGTGAATGGATCGTGAGCGGCTGTTAGCCCGGCCGTGCCCGGGCGGCGCTCAGGCTTCCTGGAAGGCTTCCTCGCGCGTCTTCTTGATCGCCGGCAAGGCGACGATGGCCAGCAGCAGCAGCGTGGCGACCAGCAGCCCGGCCGACAGCGGGCGAGTGACCAGCGTGGAGAACTCGCCGCGCGACAGCAGCAGGGCGCGGCGCAGGTTCTCCTCCATCATCGGCCCGAGCACGAAGCCCAGCAGCAGCGGCGCCGGTTCCATGCCGCAGCGCGCGAACACGTAGCCGGCCACGCCGAAGGCCGCGGTGATGAACACGTCGAAGGTGTTGTTGTTGATCGAGTACACGCCGATGCAGCAGAACACCAGGATGGCCGGGTACAGCAAGCGGTAGGGCACCTTGAGCAGCTTGACCCACACGCCCACCAGCGGCAGGTTGAGCACGATCAGCATCAGGTTGCCCAGCCACATGCTGGCGATCAGGCCCCAGAACAGCTCGGGGTTGCTAGTCATCACCTGCGGGCCGGGCTGGATGTTGTGGATCGTCATCGCGCCGACCATCAGCGCCATCACCACGTTCGACGGGATGCCCAGCGTGAGCAGCGGGATGAACGAGGTCTGCGCGCCGGCGTTGTTGGCCGCTTCCGGGCCGGCCACGCCTTCGATGGCGCCCTGGCCGAACTCGGCGCTGCGCTTGGACAGCTTCTTCTCCAGCGTGTAGGAGGCGAAGGAGGACAGCGTCGCTCCGCCGCCGGGCAGCATGCCCAGCACCGTGCCCAGCGCCGTGCCGCGCGCCGCCGCCGGCAGCATGCGGCGGAAGTCCTCGGCCGTGGGGAACAGCTTGGTCACGTGGTTGGTGAAGGTCTCGCGGTGCTCGCGCTGCTCGACGTTCACGATGATCTCGGCGAAGCCGAAGATGCCCATGGCCAGCGCGACGAAGTTGATGCCGTCGGTGAGCTCGGGGATGTCGAACGAGTAGCGCGCCACGCCCGAGTTGACGTCGGTGCCGACCAGGCCGAGCACGAGGCCGAGCAGGATCATGCCGATCGCCTTGACCAGCGAACCGGACGCGAGCACGACCGCGCCCACGAGGCCCAGCACCATCAGCGAGAAGTACTCGGCCGGGCCGAACTTGAAGGCCAGCTCGGACATCGGCACCGCGAAGGCGGCCAGCACCAGCGTCGCCACGCAGCCGGCGATGAACGAGCTGATGCCCGCCGTGGCCAGCGCCGCGCCGGCGCGGCCCTTGCGGGCCATCTGGTAGCCGTCGATCGCGGTGACCACCGAGGAGGATTCGCCCGGCAGGTTGACCAGGATGGCGGTGGTCGATCCGCCGTACTGCGCGCCGTAGTAGATGCCCGCGAGCATGATCAGCGCCGACACCGGGGGCAGCGTGTAGGTGATCGGCAGCAGCATCGCGATCGTGGTCGACGGGCCCAGGCCGGGCAGCACGCCGATCAGCGTGCCCAGCAGGCAGCCGACGAAGGCGTAGAGCAGGTTCTGCAGGTTCAGCGCCGTCTCGAAGCCGAGGGCGAGGTGGGAGATCAGTTCCATCTCGGGGTGCTCCTCAGTTCGCCAGCCAGGACGGCCACAGCGGGATCTGCAGGCTGATGCCGTAGATGAACACCGCGGTGCTGAACACCACGAGCAGCGCGGCGTTCACGATCGCCGCGCGCCACGTGAACTCGTGGCTGGCGCGGCTGGACACGATCACCAGCACGGCCAGCGACAGCACCAGCCCGAGCGGCTGCAGCAGCAGCCCGAACAGCACCACGCCGCCGAGGATCCAGGCCATGGGGCCGAGCTCGGGTCGCTTGAGCTTCTCGGGTTCGGCGCGGAGCCGCAGCGAACTGCCGGCGGTGATCAGCCCGACGGCGGCGAGCAGGACGCCGATCCAGAACGGGAAGAAGCCGGGGCCCATCCGGGCCGGATCGCCCAGCCGGTAGCCCAGGGCCCCGATGCTGAAGCCTGTGCCGGCCACCATGTAGATGAGTCCGGCGGCGAAGTCTTTCTGGTTGCGGATGCGCCAGCGCATGTGGCTTGTCTCCTTGGGGTTACATCACGACGTGACATTATTAGATCACGTTGTGATGAATCAGCCGCGGCCGTGAAGTTCCCGGTCGGTGTAGATTTGAGGGATGGGGACCAGGGCGATGAAGAGCGTGGCGCGCGAACGCGAGGCCGACGAGAAGGGCCAGTACGAGCGGCTGTCGAGCTTCCGCTGGAAGCTGCGGCGCTTCCTGCGCGTCAGCGAGGACATCTGCCGCGACGTCGGCATCACCATGCTGCACTACCAGCTGCTGCTGCACACCCAGGGCTTCGAAGGCCGCGAATGGGCCAGCATCGGCGAGATCGCCGAACGGCTGCAGGCGCAGCCCCACGGCGTGGTCGCGCTGGTCACCCGCTGCGAGCAGGCCGGCCTGGTCGAGCGGCGCGCCAGCGCGCAGGACGGCCGCCTGGTCGAGGTGCACCTGACGGCCAAGGGCCGGCGCCTGCTCAAGCGGCTGGCGCAGCTGCACCGGGAGGAACTGGCGGGACTGGCGGCGGTGGTGGAGGCCGCCAGCGAGGTCTGAGCCTCAGCGCCGCGACAGGCCCCGGCGTGCCGCGCGCGGCCACGCACCGCGACGCGCCGGATTCGTGCCGGACTCCTGCCCCTCATGCCCCCGGGCATGCCGCGAGAACAGACGCGCGTAGTACCCGCCTTGCGCCATCAGCTGCGCATGCGTGCCGATCGCATCGATGCGGCCTTCGCGCAGCACGACGATGCGGTCGGCATCCACCACGGTCGACAGCCGATGCGCCACCACCAGCGTGGTGCGGCCGCGCGTGAGGCGCTTCAGCGCGGCCTGCACCAGCGACTCGCTCTCGTTGTCCAGCGCGCTGGTGGCTTCGTCCAGCACCAGGATCGGCGGGTCCTTGAGCAGCGCCCGCGCGATGGCGATGCGCTGCTTCTGCCCGCCCGACAGGCCGGCGCCGCGCTCGCCCACGACCGTGTCGTAGCCGTCGGGCAGGCGCTCGATGAACTCGTGCGCGTTGGCCGCGCGCGCGGCCGCCTCGGCCTGCTCGCGCGTCGCGTCGGGCCGGCCGTAGGTGATGTTGGCCAGCACGGTGTCGTGGAACAGGTGCACGTCCTGCATCACGGTGCCGACCTGGGCGCGCAGCGACCGCTGCGTGCAGTCGCGCAGGTCCACGCCGTCCACGAGGATGCGGCCGCCGGCGGGCGCATGCAGCCGCTCGAGCAGCGACACCAGCGTGGTCTTGCCGCAGCCGCTGGGGCCCACCAGCGCCACCGTCTCGCCGGGCGCCACCGCGAGCGAGATGTCGCGCAGCACCGGCCGGCCGTCGCCGTAGTCGAACGACACGCGATCGAAGTGGACCGCGCCGCGCGCCACGACCAGCTCTCGCGCGCCGGGTGCGTCGGCCAGCGGATCGGGCGCGTCGAGGATCTCGCGCACGCCTTCCAGCGACACGCGGCCGCGCCGCACCGTGGAATAGACGTTCGTCAGGCTCTGGATCGGGCCGAACAGGCTGCTGACGTATTGCAGCGCCGCCACCAGGATGCCGACCGTGCCGTTGCCGCGCAGCACCAGCCACACGCCGATGGCCGCGACGGACAGCCGCGCGCCGGCGGCCGAGAGGCCCTGCAGCGCGGCGGTCTGGGCGTCGCGCCCGGCGCCGCGCTTCTGCAGCGCATTGCCCTTGGCGACGGCGTCGAGGAAGCGGCGCTCCTCGGCATGCTCCATCGCGAAACCCTTGACCGTGCGGATGCCGCCCAGCACTTCGGACCAGCGGCCGAAGATGGCCGACCAGTGCGCCACCAGCGAGCGGTCGCGCTCGGTCTGCTCGGGCACGGCGCGCATGCCGATCAGCGCGGGCAGCGGCGCGAACACGCACACCGCGAGCGCCAGCCGCCAGTCCAGCTGCACCAGCGCGGTGAGCGCCAGGGCCAGGTAGCAGGCCGCGGGCAGCGCCTTGAAGGCCAGCTCGGCGACCGTGTTGACGAAGCCGTTGATGGAGGCATTGACGCGGTTGATGGTGGCGCCCACCGTCTGCTTCTGGTGCCAGGCGAGCGGCAGGTCATGCAGCCGCGCGGTCACGCGGTGGCGCAGCGCGAAGTCCAGGTCCAGACGCACGCGGCCGCTGCGCGTCTCCACCATGCGCGACAGGTAGACCTGCACCAGCTCCGCCGCGGCGACGGCCAGCAGCGCCCACACGATGGCCCGCACCGAACCCAGCGGCGCCGAAGCCGCGTACCGGGTGAGCGAGTCGACCAGGTTCATCACCGCGAGCGGCGACGCCGCGCCGACCACGGCGAGCAGCAACGCGAGCGTCACCACCTTGCCGATCGGCCGGCCGAAGCCTCGCAGCCAGGGCAAGGCCTGGCGGGCGAGCACTCGGGTGCTGGTCTGGGAAAAAGAGGAGGGCGCGGCGGCTGCGCGCGGGGAAGGGCCGGAAACTTCAGCGGCGGAGGACATGGCGGCTTGGCGGCCACTCCCTCGCGCGTGACACAGCGCAACTCAGCCGCAGCCGAAACTGTAGCGGTTTACGGATGAGCTCGCGGCCGCGCGGTCAGCGCGAGAGGATGGACCCGATCGGCGGCACGCAGACGTTGTTGCGGTTCTCCAACTCGGGTGGGCAAACCTTCCGCACGCCGGCCTTGCGGTCCCACGCCGGCGGGGTGCCGCTGTTCACCGCGTTCTCCAGACCGTCGCCTTGGCCGAAGGCGCCGGCACCCAGCATCTGCGTGGTCGAGCGCGTCGGAGCGCGCGTGCCGGTCGGAACTGCAGCCCCGGGACCCTCCGCGCCGATCGCCGCGGAGCCGCCGCTGCCCGGAACCCCGTTCCTCGGATTGCCGGCTTCGTCGAACTCCACGGTCGGGGCCGACGGCCGGCTCGCCGTGCTGGGTCGGCTCGGGGCGTACTGTGAATGCGACTGCGCGTGCGCGGCGCACGCCAGCGCGGCGAGCAGGAGGGCGGGGATGCAGCGGGTGGGTGCCATGACGGGACCATGCTAGTCGGCGCGCGCGGCCGCAAGGCGCCGGCGTAACCAGATGCAGCGGATGCGTTGCACGACGATGAGCCACGTCCCACGCGGCGTGCGGCGCGGCGCCTACAGAGCGCCGGGGTGGCGCGGCCTAGCCTCCTCGCATGACGGCGATCCCCGACGACCCGACGCCCTTCCTCGAGGACCTGCTCGAGCGGTTCCGCGACGTCCGCGAAGGCAAGGTGCAGACCTCGCTGCCCGGCATGGACGTCACCGATCCGGATTGCTTCGCGATCGCGGTGGCGTCGGTGGACGGCCGCGTGTGGTCGGCCGGCGACGACCGGCAGCTCCTGTCGCTGCAGTCGATCTCCAAGCCGTTCCTCTACGGCCTGGCGCTCGACCGCCTCGGCCGCGACGTCGTGCATCGCAAGGTGGCGGTGGAACCGACCGGCGAGGCCTTCAATTCGCTCACCGAGCTGGAAGAAGACCACCTTCCGTACAACCCGATGATCAATTCGGGCGCCATCGCCATCTCGGGCCTGCTGCACCACGACGCGCCGGACGAGTCGCAGCAACGCATGATGGCCATGTTCAGCGACTACCTGGGGCGGACCGCGCAGGTGCACGAGAACGTCAAAGGCCGCGAGCTGGAAGGCGCGCACCGCAATCTCGCCATCGCCCACCTGCTGCGCCACTTCGACGTGATCGGCGACGACATCGACGGCGCCATGAAGCTCTACGCCTGGCAATGCGCCGTGATGCTGGACACGCGCGAGCTCGCGATGATGGGCGCCACGCTGGCGAACTGCGGCGTGCAGCCGGTCACCGGCAAGCGCGCGCTGCAGCACCGCCACGTGCGGGACGTGCTCACGCTGATGTTCACCTGCGGCATGTACGACACCTCGGGCACCTGGGCCTACCACGTGGGCCTGCCGGCCAAGAGCGGCGTCGGCGGCGGCCTCCTGGCGGTGGTGCCGGGCCGCATGGGGCTGGCGGTGTTCTCGCCGCGCCTCGACGCGCACGGCCACAGCGCGCGCGGCATCGAGGTGTTCAAGGCCTGGGCGGCCGACTGGGGCCTGGGCGTGCTGGGCGACGGCCGCGATCCGCCGCGCGAGCCGCACGAGGTGGCGGACCCTTCGAAGACGCGGCAGGCGAACTGATCGACCGATCGCGACGTTTCAGTCGCGCGGCAGCGGCAACAGCACGCTGAAGGTGCTGCCGCGGCCCGGGCCGTCGCTGTGCGCCTGCACCGCGCCGTCGTGCAGCTCGACCAGCTTCTTCACCAGCCACAGGCCGATGCCCAGCCCGCCTTGCGCGCTGTGGCGCGTGTCCTCGGCCTGGGCGAACAGGTCGAACACCTGCGGCAGCATTTCCGAGCTGATGCCGGCGCCGTTGTCGCTCACCTGCAGCAGCACCCGGCCGCCCTCGACCCGCCCGGACAGCACGATGTGCCCGCCCGGCGGCGTGTACTTGGCGGCGTTGTTCACCAGGTTGCTGACCACCTGGGCCAGCCGCGTGAGGTCGCCCACCAGCGGCACCGGCTCGGGCGGCAGCCGCACGTCCAGCGTGTGGCCGGCGGCGTCCACGAGTGACTGGCTGGACTCCAGCGCATGCGCCACCACCTGCTCGAGCGTGAGGCGCTCCGGCTGCAGGTCCAGCCGGTCGCGGCTGATGCGCGAGACGTCCAGCAGGTCGTCGACCAGCCGCACCAGGTGCACCAGCTGGCGTTCCATCATGTCGCGCGTGCGGCGCGCCGCCGGCGGCAGGTCGTCCAGCCGCCGCAAGATCTCCAGGCCGTTGCGGATCGGCGCGAGCGGATTGCGCAGCTCGTGCGCCAGCGTCGCGATGAAGGCGTCCTTGCGACGGTCGGCTTCCACCACGTCGGTGATGTCGGTGGACACGCCGCACACCGCGTAGATCCTGCCGCCCTCGTCGAACAGCGGGAACTTGCTGGTGCGAAAGCTCATCTGGCGGCCGCGCACGGTCAGCTTCTCCTGCACGACGACGTGTTCGCCGCGCTCCATCACCTGGGCGTCGCTGCCGCGCAGCACCGCCGCGGTGTCGCGGCCGAACAGCTGTTCGTCGGTGACGCCGATGGATGCATCGCGATCGACGCCGTGCTGGGCCCGCCAGGCCTCGTTGGACAGGATGTAGCGCCCGCGCAGGTCCTTGGCCCAGACCAGGGCGCCGGCGCCTTCGATCACCGACTCGGTCAGGCGCTGGGCCGTACGCAATTTGCGCTCGGCCACCATTTCGGCCGTCACGTCGCGTGCCGCGCAGATGCCGCGCACCGGTTGCAACTTGCCGTCGACCGGGGCGAAGACGATCTGCAGCCGGATGTGCAGCCAGCGCACCAGACCGCTGGGCAGCAGCGCGCGCACGTCGATCGCCAGGTGGCCGCTGCCGGTCGGCTGCAGCACCTCGGCTATGGCCTTCACGTAGCGCTCGCGGTCCTCGGGATGGACGCGGTCGAAGATGGCCTGGCGCGGCACCGTCATCTCGTCGTTGCCGAGTTCCAGCAGGCGCGCCAGCCCCGCGGAGATGTGGTTCTGGTCGGTGCGGTAGTCGATGTCGGCCATCACCAGGCCGGCCGCCTTGATGCCCATCTCCAGCTTGAGATGGTCGGCTTCCATCGTCGCCTCGGCCTGACGGCGCTCGGTGATGTCGCGCGCGATGCCCAGCACGCCCACCACGCGGCCGGCGCCGTCCCGCAGCGGGAGCTTGCGCGACCACCACCAGCGGGTGCCGCCGTCGGGCATCAGCGTCGGCTCTTCCGCCTCCAGCGGCTGGCCGGTGGCCATCACGATCCGGTCGTTGTCGATGAGCCGGCGGGCGAGCACCGGGTCGGCCATGAACTCGAGGTCGGTGCGCCCCAGCACCTCTTCGGCGGTGCGGCCCACCACCGCCAGCATCGCGGGGTTGGCGAACTGGTAGCGGCTGCCGACGTCCTTGGCGAAGACGACGTCGTCCGTCGCCTGGGCGATGGCCGTGGCGAGCAGGCCGGGGTCGGCGAACAAGGGGGCGGGTGTGGCGGCGTCGCCACGCGGGGCGGCCGGCGGCAAGGGCGGGCGCTTCACCGGCGACCCCTCGGCCCCGCCGCCGCGCGTGTGCGGTGCGTCAAGACTGCGTGAACGCGCCGCAACGTCATGCAACAGGAGGTGTGCCCGGAAGGTACTGCCATGGTGATGGAGATTAGGCCCATCCGCATGCAACGCACGGATGGCGCAGCGCCATGCTAAGGCTTACCCACTACAGTTGGGACACGAGTCGAAACAAGTGCAACGGCACGGTAGTCGTCCCCGCAAAAGCCCGGCCGTTATAAACGCGACAAGCAACCAAAGAGGAGGTCATCCATGACTGCTGCCACTTCTACTCAAGCCCCTGGATCCACCCAGGCCGCCTCCGGCCTCGCCGCCGTGCCGCGCGCCGTCTGGGCCGTCCTGGGCACCCTGGCCGTGGCCACCGCCGGCCTGGCCGGCGCGCTGGTGATGCGTTCCGTCGACAGCCAGCCCACCCCGCCGGCCGTGGCCTCGCAGGTCGCGCCCACCCAGGTCGCGGGCGCCCAGACCAACCTGCAGCCCCAGCCGCAACCCGCTCCGGTGCAGCAGTTCCAGGCCGCTCCGCAACAGGAGGCCAAGCCGGCACCCGTGAAGCAGGCCGCCAAGCCGGCGCCGGCGCGTCCGGTGCAGCAGGCCACGGGTTCGGCCCACGCCCAGCCGCCGGTGGAGCACGTCGCCCAGGCGCCTGCGCCTTCGCGCACCGTCACGCCGATCGAGACCACCCGTGCCGCCATCTGCAACACCTGCGGCACCGTGCAGGCCGTGCAGGAGGTCAAGGAGAAGGGCGAGGGCTCCGGCCTCGGCGCCATCGGCGGTGCCGTGGTCGGCGGCCTGCTGGGCAACCAGGTGGGCGGCGGCAACGGCAAGAAGGTGATGACCGTGGTCGGCGCCGTCGGCGGCGGCCTGGCCGGCCACGAAGCCGAGAAGCACGTGCGTGCCACCACCGCCTACGACGTGCAGGTTCGCATGGAAGACGGCAGCGTCCGCACCTTCCGCCGCACCGAGCCGCTGAACCCGGGCACCCGCGTCACCGTGGACGGCAACAACCTGCGCGTGGGCGGACAGGGCGCCGTGATCCAGCAGCCGCGCACCATCCGCACCTCGGCCGAAGGCGCCTGATCCGCGGCGGTCCGAGCTTCACGAAAAACGCGCGGCCCTGGCCGCGCGTTTTTCTTTCAGCGGGCGCTGGCGCGCACGTCCCAGCCGGTCTCCGCGCTCCACGCGCCGTGCAGCAGCAGGAACGAGCCGCCCGCGCCGCCGATCAGGTCCAGGCTGTCCATCGCGTACATGTTGGCCTCCGCCGGCACGCTGCTGGCCGCCAGCTGTTCGGCCGCGCCGTTGGCCTGGCCGCCCGCGCCGAAGCGCTGCACGTTCACCGTGCGGTGCAGCGTGGTGGCGTCGTAGCGGTCGGTGCGCCAGCCCAGCGCCAGGCCGCCGTCGCCCAGCGCGGCCACGCGCGGTGTCACGCTCGACGCCGGGATCCCGCCCGCCACGGCCTGCCGGCCGAGTGACGCGCCGTCCGGACCGGACACCTCCAGCCACAGCGTCTTCGGCCCGTCGGTCGTGCCCGATACCCAGCTCAGCGCGAGCTGCCCGCCGGTGAGCACCGCGATCGCCGGCTGCTGCAACTGCGTGTCGCTCACGACCACGTCGGTGCCGACGAGGTTGGCCTGTGCATCGAAGCGCGACAGCCGCACCTCGGCCACGCCGGTGCCCGAAGCGACCCAGGCGACGGCGAAGCGGCCGTCGGCCCAGCGCGCGGGCGCGGTCGAGCCGGCCGCATTGGGATCGAGCGCGCCGGTCTGCGGCGTGAGTTGGCTGTCGAGGCGGACCGGCGCGCCCATCGCCGTGCCGTCGATCGCGTAGCGCGCCACTTGGCCGAACTCGGCACCGTAGCGCCCGCTGGTGGTGTCCACCGCCAGCGCGAAGCTGCCGTCGGCCAGGCCGAGCGGCCGGGCGACGAACTTGAAGAAGGTTGCGGCCAGCTGCACCGTGGCGCCGACGGGCGCACCGTCGGCATCGAAGCGCCGGCCGTAGCCGTTGGCCTCGTACTGGAACGGACTCGCCGACCAGCTGACCAGGAAGCCGCCGTCGGCCAGCACGGTGACGCCGGCCGAATTGCCGAGCGCGGCGACCACGACCTCGTCGCCCAGCGGCCGGCCGTTGGCGCCGAAGCGCTGCATGCGCACGTCGCTGTTGCCGGCCACGTTGGTCGACCAGACGGCGACGAAGCCGCCGCCGGGCAGCGCCACCGCGGCCGCGCGGCCCTGGTCGCCGGCCGTCGTGCCGTTGAGGATGAAGTCCCCGGTCCGCAGCTGCGAGGCCATCGGCGCGCCGGCCGAGTCGGTCGCGCCCAGGCTGGATGCCAGGCCGCCGCCCCCGCCGCTCGCATCAGCGGCGCCGCCACCACCACCGCCGCCGCAGGCGGCAAGCGCCGCCAGCACCACCACCGCTCCCGCCAGGCGCCAGCCGCGGCGGCACGCCTCCCCAAGACTTCCCTTCATCGACTGCTCCCTGTGTGACTGCTTGAGATCGCATCGTCGAAAAGGGCCCCTGGCTCAGGTGTGCGGCCACGTAACAAAGGTTTCGCCGGCGGGCCCGGCCGTCACTTCCGGCAACCGAACGGCTCTTTCGGGCCGGTGATCTTCCACGCGCCGTGGCGCGCAACGAACTCAGCCTTGCTGGCGGAACTCGCCGGGCGTGAGGCCCACGCGCGCCTTGAAAGCGCGCGCGAAACTCTTCTCATTGCGGAAACCGACCGCGGCCGCGACCTGCTTGACCGGCCGGTCGGTGCGCCAGAGCAGCTCGCGCGCGCGCTCCAGGCGCACCTCGTCCTTGAGCTGCTGCAGGCTCGCGCCTTCTTCCTTGAGCTGGCGGTGCAGCGTGCGAGCCGACACGTTCAGCAGCTCGGCCAGCGCCTCGGCGCTGTGCGTGCGGTCGGGGTGCGCGGCGAGCGCCTGCCGCACCTGCGGCACCAGCAGCCGGTCGCGCCGGTACTGCAGGACCGTGAGGCTGAGCGCGCGCTGGCGCAGCATCTGCGTCAGCGCCTTCTCGTCGCGCCGCAGCGGCAGCCTGAGGTACTGCGCGTCGAAGCGGATCGCGGCCTGCGGCGCCGCACCGAACGACAGCGCGCCGCCCGGGAACATGTGGGCGTAGGCGTCGGCATGCGGCGGCGCCTCGAACGGGAACAACGCCGCCTGCAGCGGGATGCGCGAATCCACGTACCAGCAGGCCAGGCCGTGGATGTTGCGCAGCACGAAGGCGATGCTGAGCTCGCGGGCCGGTGCCGGCAGCGGCCGCCGTTCCTCCAGCGTCACGGACGCCAGCGATCCCGTCACCGAGAGCGACAGCCGGACGTGGTCGGTCAGCAGCCCGTGGTGGCGGCACCAGCGCTTGAGCGCCACGCCCAAGTCGGGCGCGCCGAGCGACGCGCGCGCCAGCATGCCGTAGCTGCCCCACGGCAACCGGCGGTCGAAGGCGCCCAGGCCCTCGTCGTCCAGCTCTTCCATCGCGGCGGCGGACAGCACTTCCATTTGCCGGGCGGTCATCCGTGCCGCCGGTTTTTCCAACTGCGATGGCGTGATCTGTGCCAGCCGGAGCGCCGCTTCGGGCGACCGCCCGCGCGCCCGGTAGGCCGCCGCGATGGCTCGTGCGAAAGCCATGGGCGTGACGGCGGCGGGCGGCCGGGGCGAGGGGCGCGAAGGCATCCGCCGAGTGTGGTCCGGCTTGGCACGATTTGCAACCCACGGGGCAGGCCCGCGCGGCGGCGTGGGAGTAGCCTTCGCGCGAAGAACCGGGAACACCGCGAGAGACCCCCCCATGCCCATCCTGGAAAGCCAACTCAATCCCCGCTCCGCCGAATTCCAGGCCAACGCCGAAGTGATGCGTGGCCTGGTCGCCGACCTGCAGCAACAGGTCGACCGCGCGGCCGCCGGCGGCGGCGAGGCCGCGCGCGCCAAGCACACGGCTCGCGGCAAGCTGCTGCCGCGCGACCGCGTGCAGATGCTGCTGGACCCCGGCACGCCGTTCCTGGAACTGGCGCCGCTGGCCGCGCACGGCATGTACAACGGCGACGCGCCCTGCGCCGGCGTCATCACCGGCATCGGCCGGGTGAGCGGCCGCGACGTGATGATCGTGTGCAACGACGCCACGGTGAAAGGCGGCACCTACTACCCGATGACGGTGAAGAAGCACCTGCGCGCGCAGGAGGTGGCGATGCAGAACCGCCTGCCGTGCATCTACCTGGTGGACTCCGGCGGCGCCAACCTGCCGAACCAGGACGACGTGTTCCCCGACCGCGAGCACTTCGGCCGCATCTTCTTCAACCAGGCCAACATGAGCGCGCAGGGCATCGCGCAGATCGCGGTGGTGATGGGCTCCTGCACGGCCGGCGGCGCCTACGTGCCGGCGATGAGCGACGAGACCATCATCGTGAAGAACCAGGGCACCATCTTCCTGGGCGGCCCGCCGCTGGTGAAGGCGGCCACCGGCGAGGTGGTGAGCGCGGAAGACCTGGGCGGCGGCGACGTGCACACGCGCCTTTCCGGCGTGGCCGACCACCTGGCGCAGAACGACATGCACGCGCTGGCCCTGGCGCGCCAGGCCGTCGCCACGCTCAACCGCGGCAAGGTGCCGCCGGTGGAACTGCGCGAGCCGCGTCCGCCGAAGTACGACCCGAAGGAGATCTACGGCGTCATCCCGACCGAGGTGCGCAAGCCCTACGACGTGCGCGAGGTGATCGCGCGCATCGTCGACGGCTCCGAGTTCCACGAGTTCAAGTCGCGCTGGGGCGGCACGCCGGGCGGCTCGTCCACCACGCTGGTCTGCGGCTTCGCCCACATCGAGGGCATGCCGGTGGGCATCATCGGCAACAACGGCATCCTGTACAGCGAGTCGGCGCAGAAGGGCGCGCACTTCATCGAGCTGTGCTGCCAGCGCAAGGTGCCGCTCGTCTTCCTGCAGAACATCAGCGGCTTCATGGTGGGCCGCAAGTACGAGACCGAAGGCATCGCGCGGCACGGCGCCAAGATGGTCACGGCCGTCGCCACGGCCAGCGTGCCCAAGTTCACCATCATCATCGGCGGCAGCTTCGGCGCGGGCAACTACGGCATGTGCGGCCGCGCGTATTCGCCGCGCTTCCTGTGGATGTGGCCGAACGCGCGCATCTCCGTGATGGGCGGCGAGCAGGCCGCCAGCGTGCTGGCCACCGTCAAGCGCGACGGCATCGAGGCCAGGGGCGGCCAGTGGTCGGCCGACGAGGAGGCCGCGTTCAAGCAGCCGCTGCTGGACCAGTTCGCCCACCAGTCGCACCCGTATTTTTCCAGCGCGCGCCTGTGGGACGACGGCGTCATCGACCCGGCCGACACGCGCCGCGTGCTGGCGCTCGGCTTGTCGGCGACGCTGAACGCGCCGATCGGCGAGCCGAAGTTCGGCGTGTTCCGGATGTGAGGGCCGCGATGGCGGACATGCAGGCCCCGCTCGCACGTCGCGCCTTGCTGCGCGCGGCGGGCCTGCTGCCGCTCGTCTCGCTCGGGGGCTGCGTCGTGGCGCCGTACGGCACCTACCATCGGCCGTCTTCCGCCCTGCCCGGCGCGCAGCTGGGCAAGGCGTGGTGCCAGGGCCAATCGGGTCCGGAGACGCGATTGCAGGCCGACCTGCAGGGCGTGCGCATCTCCGTGCGCACCGAGCCGCAGCCGCGCAGTGGTCCGCCCGGCCTCCTGCTTTTCGCCGAACTGACCGTGCCGCCGGGGCAACTGCTGCACTGGCAGGGCGAGCCGCGGGTGCTGGCGGAAGGCCGGCCGCTGGCGGTCGTGCCCCAGGTTTCGGCCCGGCGGTCGCTGCTGCTGGCGCCCGGACAGTGGGCCGACGTCGTCACCCTGCGTCCTGGCACGATCGCGATGGACGCGCAAGCGCCGTACGGCTCGCTGCTGGTGCGGCCCGCGCCGGTGAGCGAACAGCCGCCCCGCGTGTGGGTCGAGGGCCTGGCCCTCGAACAGGCGGGCGCGCGCTGGGTGCTCCCGGCCACGCCTCTCGCGCGCCCGGCCAGCCGCACGCTGCCCGACGTCTATCGAAGCGATGCCGAGCAGGCCGCCGTGCTCGCGCGCGCGGGCGCCTGCAGCCTCGAGACGCCGCAGCAGGCCTGCGACAACATCGTCGAATACAGCTCCGACAGCCATCGCGGCCAGGACGCCGCGCTGCGCTGGCGCGGTCGCTGGTACCTGGCGCGCCGGTCCGGCGCGGCACCGCGGTTCGAGGGCGAGCTGAACCTCCAGCCGCTGCGGGCCGGGCGCCTGCGTGTCGTGGATTCGGCGTGGCAAGTGCGATCGGAAGACGGCGGCGCCGCGCAGCCGCTGCGCTCGTCCCAGGTCCGCCTCTCGTTCGACGACCGGCTCGTTGCCGGGCACGTCGTGCCGGCCGCGACGGTCGAGACGCGCTTCACGGTGCAGGCGATGCTGCCGGAGGACGTGCCGACCTTCGACTTGCTGCTGCCGGCCTTCGCGACCGCGGGCCGCAAGGTGGAGTCCACCTCCATCCGCTTCGAGCGCCGCCGCTTCGACGGCGGCGTCGAGCCCTTCAACTGCTGAGGTTCCACGGCATGTCCTTCACCACGATCTACGACACCCCCGAGTTCGAGACCCTGCGCGACCAGGTCGCGCGCTTCATCGCCCGCGAAGTCGAGCCGCACGCGGACAAGTGGGAAGAGCAGGGCTTCGTGCCGCGCGAAGTGCTGCGCCGCATGGGCCAGGCCGGCCTGTTCGGGCTGATGTACGAAAGCGAGTACGGCGGCGCCGAGGCCGATGCGCTGACCAACCTGGTGTTCGCCGAGGCGCTGTCGCAGTCGACGTATGCCGGCTTCATCATCACCGTGCTGGTGCACACCGACATGGCCAGCCCGCACCTGCACCACGCGGGCTCGGCGGCGCAGAAGGACAAGTACCTGCGCAAGGTGATCGCGGGCGAGACGATCACGGCAGTCGGCATCAGCGAACCCGGCGCCGGATCCGACGTCGCGGGCATCCGCACGAGCGCGAAGCGCGACGGCGACCACTGGGTGCTCAACGGCACCAAGATGTTCATCACCAACGGCGTGCACGCCGACCTGTACTTCGTCGCGGCCAAGACCGGCCCCGGCAAGCGCGAGGTCTCGATGTTCATCGTCGAGAAGGGAACGCCGGGCTTCTCGGTCGGCCGCGCGCTGAAGAAGACCGGCTGGCTGTCCAGCGACACGGCCGAGCTGGTGCTCGACAACGTGCGCATCCCCGCCGCGAACCTGCTGGGCGAGGAGGGCAAGGGCTTCTACTCGGTGATGAAGAACTTCCAGACCGAGCGCATCGCATTGGCGGCGATGGCGGTGGGCCACTGCACGCGGGCGCTCGAGCTCACCCTGGACTACGTGCGCCAGCGGCAGGCCTTCGGCCGCACGCTGTGGGACCAGCAGACCATCCGCCAGCGCCTGTCGATGCTGGACGCGAAGACGCGCGCTGCGCGGCAGTTCATGTACCACTGCGCCTGGCGCGTCACGCAGGGGCACGACATCGTGCAGGACGTGTCCATGCTCAAGGCGCTGACCGGCGAGCTGGTGAACGAAGTCGTCGGCACCTGCCAGCAGTTCCACGGCGGCATGGGCTACATCCGCGAGACCGCCATCGAAAGGCTGTGGCGCGACGCCCGCGTGCTGGCCATCGGCGGCGGCGCCACCGAGGTGATGCTGGAAGAGGTGGCCAAGCGCTACTGAGCCGTACGGCGCGCGCTAACGTGCGCATGCACCCCGAACCGGAGAACCCGAATGAAACACCTGCTCCTGAACACCGCCGGCGGCACCACCACCGTCACGCTGAACCGCCCCGATGTTCGCAACGCCTTCAATGAGGAGGTGATCACCGAGCTGACGGCCGTGCTGCTGGAGCTGGGCAAGCGCCCCGAGGTGCGTTGCGTGGTGCTGGCCGGCAATGGCCCGGCGTTCTGCGCGGGCGCCGACCTCAACTGGATGAAGCGCATGGCCGACTACACGCGCGAGGAGAACCTGGAGGACGCCGGCGCGCTGGCCCGCATGCTGGAGGTGCTCTACAAGATCCCGAAGCCGACGGTGGCACGCGTGCACGGCGACACCTACGCGGGCGGCATGGGCCTGGTGGCGGCGTGCGACATCGCGGTGGCGGCCGACACGGTGAATTTCTGCCTGAGCGAGGCGAAGCTGGGGCTGCTGCCCGCGACCATCAGCCCCTACGTCATCCGCGCGATGGGCGCGCGCGCGGCGCACCGGTGGTTCCTGACCGCCGAACGCTTCTCCGCGGTCGAGGCGCACCGCATCGGCTTCGTGCACGAGGTGGTGCCGGCGGGCGAGCTCGATGCCAAGGTGGGCGAGATCGTGCAGGCGCTGGTGAACGCCGGGCCGGAGGCGGTGAAGGCCTGCAAGCAGCTGGTGCACGACGTGGCCGAGCGCGAGATCACCGCGGGCTTGGTCCGTCGCACGGTGGAAGGCATCGCGGACATCCGCGCCAGCGACGAGGGGCGCGAGGGCGTGCGGTCGTTCCTGGAGAAGCGCAAGCCGAACTGGCTGCTGCAGGGGTGAGATGACGGAGCTGCGCGATGGACGCCATCCCCGCCCTCATGGACCCGCCGCAGTTCCTGGCCCTGGCCGCCGCGCTGGGCTGGGCCAGCGGCTTCCGGCTCTACGCGGCGCTGTTCCTCACCGGACTCGCCGGCTACATGGGCTGGATCGAGCTGCCGTCGGGCCTGCGCATCCTGGAGCACCCGGCCGTGCTCGCGGCGAGCGGCTTCATGCTGTTCGTCGAGTTCTTCGCCGACAAGATCCCCTACGTCGATTCGGTCTGGGACGCGGTGCACACGCTGGTGCGCATCCCGGCCGGCGCGGCGCTGGCGGCCGGCGCGCTGGGTGCGGACGGCACGGCCATGGCCTGGGTCGCCGCGCTGGTCGGCGGCAGCCTCGCGGCCACCAGCCACGCCACCAAGATGACCACGCGCGCGGCGGTCAACACCTCGCCGGAGCCGTTTTCCAACATGGCCGTGTCGCTGTTCGAGGACGGCCTGGTGGTGTTCCTGCTGTGGCTGTCGGCCGCGCATCCGGCCATCTTCACCATCGTGCTGGTGGTCAGCGTCGTGGTGGCCATCGTGCTGCTGGTCGTGCTGGTCAAGTTCCTCAAGGCGGTGGTCCGCGAGGTGCAAGGCTTTTTTGCGGGGCAACGCATGCCCCGGGAGCAATGAAGAAATGTTCGACAAGATCCTGATCGCCAATCGCGGCGAGATCGCCTGCCGGGTGGCCGCGACCGCGCGCCGCCTGGGCATCCGCACGGTGGCCGTGCACTCCGACGCCGACGCCAACGCCAAGCACGTCGCGGTGTGCGACGAGGCCGTGCCGATCGGAGGCGCGGCCCCGAAGGACAGCTACCTGCGCTGGGAACGCATCATCGAAGCCGCGCGCGCCACCGGCGCCAAGGCCATCCACCCCGGCTACGGCTTCCTCAGCGAGAACGAGGAGTTCGCCCAGGCCTGCGCCGACGCCGGCCTGGTGTTCATCGGCCCGCCCGCCTCGGCCATCCAGGCCATGGGCCTGAAGGCCGAGTCCAAGCGGCTGATGGAGCAGGCCCAGGTGCCGCTGGTGCCGGGCTACCACGGCGAGGACCAGGATCCGGCGTTCCTGCACAAGCAGGCCGACCGCATCGGCTACCCGGTGCTGATCAAGGCCAGCGCGGGCGGCGGCGGCAAGGGCATGCGCGCGGTGGACAAGGCCGAGGACTTCGACGCGGCGCTCGCTTCCTGCAAGCGCGAAGCGAAGAACAGCTTCGGCGACGACGCGGTGCTCATCGAGAAGTACGTGCAGCGGCCGCGGCACATCGAGATACAGGTGTTCGGCGACACGCACGGCAACTACGTCTACCTGTTCGAGCGCGACTGCTCGGTGCAGCGGCGTCACCAGAAGGTGCTGGAAGAGGCGCCCGCGCCCGGCATGACGGAGCAGATGCGCCGCCAGATGGGCGAAGCCGCGGTGGCCGCGGCGCGCGCGGTGAACTACGTCGGCGCCGGCACCGTGGAGTTCATCGTCGAGCAGCGCGGCTCGGAGATGAGCTTCTTCTTCATGGAGATGAACACGCGGCTGCAAGTCGAGCATCCGGTGACCGAAGCGATCACCGGGCTCGACCTGGTGGAGTGGCAGCTGCGCGTGGCCGCCGGCGAGCCGCTGCCGCTCAGGCAGGACCAGCTGCGCATTCGCGGCCATGCGATCGAGGCGCGCATCTGCGCCGAGAACCCGGACAAGAACTACATGCCGTCCACCGGCCGCCTGCGCGTGTACCGCAAGCCGGCGTGCTCGGCCTTCACGGTGTCGACCGTGCGCGTGGACGACGGCGTGCGCGAGGGCGACGAGATCTCGCCGTACTACGACTCCATGATCGCCAAGCTGATCGTGCACGGCGACACGCGCGAGCAGGCGCTGGCGCGCCTGGACGAGGCGCTGGCCGGCACGCATATCGTGGGCCTGGCCACCAACGTGCAGTTCCTTCGCTACGTGGTGAAGAGCCGCTCGTTCGCGCAGGCCGACCTCGACACCGCGCTGATCCCGCGCGAACAGTCCGTGCTGTTCGACCAGGAAAAGGTGGGCCTGCCGGTCGCCGCGGCCGCGGCCGTGTCGCACACGCTGGATCGCGAGAAGAAGCTGGAAGCCGCCGATCCGTTCAGCCGCCGCGACGGCTGGCGCTCGCACGGCCTGGCCACGCGCCGCTTCGCCTTCGAGTTCGGCGGCCAGCACCAGCAGGCCGAGCTGACCTACCTGCATGACGGCGCGCTGCGCCTGGCGGTGGGCGAGGCCGGCGGTCCGCTGCTGTACGAGCGCCAGGACGACGGCGGCCTCGAGGTGCATTTCGCCGGCCGCAGCGTCATGGCCCATGTCTACGCGACGGGCGAGACCGACCACGTGTTCACGCCGCAGGGCGCGACCCAGATCGTGTCGGTGGACCTGCTCGCCCACGCGGGCGAGGGCGCCGTCGAAGGTGGGCGCCTCACCGCGCCCATGCCGGGCAAGGTGGTCTCGTTCGCCGTCAAGGCCGGCGACACGGTGAAGAAGGGCCAGCCGCTCGCGGTGATGGAAGCGATGAAGATGGAACACACCATCGCCGCGCCCGCCGACGGCACGGTGGCCGAGGTGCTCTACGCGCCGGGCGACCAGGTGGCGGAGGGGGCGGAGCTGCTCAAGCTGGCGGCGTGACAATCGCCCCCATGCGCATCCACTTCTTCAGCCCCGCCACCAAGGCCGCGCCCTGGGTCGAGGGCATCCGCGCCGCGCTGCCGCAGGCCGAGGTCTCCGAATGGACGCCCGGCGCGCCGCCGGCCGACTACGCGGTGGTCTGGTCGCCGCCCCAGCAGCTGCTCGACGAGCAGCCCCGGCTGAAGGCCCTCTTCAACATGGGCGCCGGCGTCGACGCGCTGATGACGCTGCGCCTTCCGCCCGGCCTGCAGGTGGTGCGGCTGGACGACGCCGGCATGTCGGTGCAGATGGCCGAGTACGTCTGCCACGCGTTGCTGCGGCATTTCCGCGAATTCGAGGGCTACGAGCGGGACGCCAAGGCGAGCCGCTGGGGCTACCGCCGCCCCCAGGCGCGCAACGACTACCCGGTGGGCATCATGGGCCTGGGCGTGCTGGGCACGCGCGTGGCGCAGGCGGTGCAGCAGTTCGAGTTCCCGGTCAACGGCTGGAGCCGCACGCCGCGTGAAGTGCCCGGCGTGCGCTGCTTCGCGGGCGCGGATCGGTTCGACGACTTCCTCGCCGCCACTCGCGTGCTGGTGTGCCTGTTGCCGCTGACGCCCGAGACCGAAGGCATCCTCGATCGCCGTTCGCTCGGCCGTTTGATGGCCGGCGGCTACCTGATCAACGTGGCGCGCGGCGGGCACCTGGTCGAGCCCGACCTGGTCGAGCTGATCGACAGCGGCCACCTGGCGGGCGCCACGCTGGACGTGATGCGCGAGGAGCCGCCGCCGGCCGGCCATCCCTTCCTCACCCACCCCAGGATCACGCTCACGCCGCACATCTCGGCGCGCACGCTGCGCGAGGAAAGCATCGCGCAGATCGTCGCCAAGATCCACGCGCTGGGCCGGGGTGAACCCATCGCCGGCGTGGTTGACCCGGCGCGGGGATACTGAACGCGATCACGCAGGAGAGAACCATGAAGCTGCCAACCCGGGTGAAGATCGTCGACGTGGGCCCGCGCGACGGCCTGCAGAACGAGAAGGGCCAGGTCCCGGCCGAGGTGAAGATCGGCCTGGTGCACCGGCTGCAGGACGCGGGCCTGAAGGAGATCGAGGTCACCAGCTTCGTCTCGCCCAAGTGGGTGCCGCAGATGGCCGATGCCGCCGAGGTGATGGCCGGCATCCAGCGCCGCCCCGACGTGCGCTACTCGGTGCTCACGCCCAACATGAAGGGCTTCGAGGCCGCGGTGCAGAGCAGGCCCGACGAGATCGTGGTGTTCGGCGCGGCCAGCGAGGCCTTCAGCCAGAAGAACATCAACTGCTCCATCGCCGAGAGCATCGAGCGCTTCGCTCCGGTGGTCGAGGCCGCGCTGGCCAAGGGCATCGCGGTACGCGGCGCCATCTCCACCGCCGTGGGTTGCCCGTACGAAGGCGACATCCCCCCCGAGCGGGTGGAACTGGTCGCGCGCCTGATGAAGGAGATCGGCGTGCAGCACGTCGGCGTGGCCGACACCATCGGCGTGGGCACGCCGCGCAAGGTGCAGGCCGCGATGGAGGCCGCGCTCAAGCACTACGACATCGACCACGTGTCCGGCCACTTCCACGACACCTACGGCCAGGCGCTGGGCAACACGCTGGCCAGCCTGGAGATGGGCGTGTGGCACTACGACACCTCCACCGCCGGCCTGGGCGGCTGCCCTTACGCCAAGGGCGCGACCGGCAACGTGGCCACCGAGGACGTGGTCTTCATGCTGCACGGCATGGGCATCGAAACCGGCATCGACCTGGACAAGCTGGTGGACGCGGGCCAGTACATCAGCGAGTTCCTGCAGCGCAAGCCGAATTCGCGCGCGTCGACGGCCATCATCAACAAGCGTGCCGGCTGATGTGCGGCGCTGAACTCACTTCGCTCCCCGAAGGCGTGCAGCGCGTCGCGCGCGTGCTGCAGGAACAGGGCCATCCCCACACGCCCGTGATGCTGGACGACGCCGCGCGCACCGCGCAGCAGGCGGCCGACGCGCTGGGCATCGCGGTGGGGCAGATCGCCAAGAGCATCATCTTCCGCCGCAAGTCGGACGACGCGGCGGTGCTGGTGGTGACGTCGGGCGACCGGCGCGTCGACGAGAGGAAGGTCGATGCGATCGTGGGCAAGACCGGCCGTGCCGACGCCGAGTTCGTGAAGACGAAGACCGGCTATTCCATCGGCGGTGTTTCGCCCGTCGGCCATGCGCATCCGCCCGTCACGCTGATCGACCGCGAGCTGTTCCGCTTCGACGTGGTGTGGGCCGCGGCCGGCCATCCGCACGGCGTGTTCCAGCTGCGGCCGCAGGACCTGGAGCGCCTGACCGGCGCACCCGTGGCCGACGTCGTGCAGGAGCCCGCCGCGTGAGTTTCGCGACCACGAAGGTGCGGCAGAAGTGGCGTGAACTGGCGAAGCTGCCGCCCGGCGAACCCGTGCCTTCGCCCTGCAACTCCGTCTGCCGCATCGCGCAGGCCACCGGCCTGTGCGAAGGGTGCCTGCGCACCATCGACGAGATCGCCGCGTGGAGCCGCCTGGACGAAGCGGGCAAGCGCGTCGTGTGGGATCGCCTCGCCGCACGCGCCGGCGTGGTCGTCGCCGTGCAGGAGAAACCATGAAGCGCATCACCTTCTGGCTGGATTTCATCTCGCCCTATGCCTACCTCGCCTTCGAGCAGCTGCCGCTCGCGCTGGAGGGTTTGAGCTACGAGGTCGAATACCGGCCGGTGCTGTTCGCCGGGCTGCTCAAGCACCATGGCCAGCTCGGTCCCGCCGAGATCCCCGGCAAGCGCGAATGGACCTACCGCCAGGTGCTCTGGCTCGCGCAGGCGAACGGCGTGACTATGCAGATGCCGGCGGTGCATCCCTTCAATCCGCTCGGACTGCTGCGGCTCGCGCTGGCCTGCGGCCCGAACCGCTACGTGTGCGAGACGATCTTCCGCCACGTGTGGCGCGGCGGCGCGGATGCGGCCGATGCCGCGCGGCTGGCGCAGTTGCAGCAGCAACTCGCGCCGACGCGCGATCCCGCTTCGGACGAAGTGAAGAACGCGCTGAAGCAGGCCACGCAGGACGCGATCGCCGCGGGCCTGTTCGGCGTGCCGACGTTCGCGGTGGACGACAAGTTGTTCTGGGGCTTCGACTCGCTGGCCATGCTGCGGGCCTACCTGCAGGGCGACGAATGGTTCGGCGAGCCCTGGCGCGAAGCGGCCCGCGCGGCCGCGGCGACACCGATCCAGGCCGCGCGCCGTTGAGGTCGCCGGCGCGGTCGAGCGCCGTTCACCGCATCGTGAAACCGACCCTGCGGGTTTCACCCTAATTCGTCAGATCGCGTTCAGTTTCGCGCAAGCTCCGGTTGGATTCGCGCAAGCGGCCGGTCAGTGCGGGTCCCAAGAATCGCTCCACTTGCCCATCCCCGGGCAGGCACAAACCTGGAGACAGACACATGGCATCAGCAACCGCAGCCGTCGCCGGCTCCGCGTCGGCGCCGATGACGCGGGAGGAAAAGAAGGTCATCTTCGCCTCCTCGCTCGGCACCGTGTTCGAGTGGTACGACTTCTACCTGTACGGATCCCTCGCGGGGATCATCGCGCGCCAGTTCTTCTCGGGGCTGGACGCCACCTCGGCGTACATCTTCGCGTTGCTGGCGTTCGCCGCCGGCTTTCTGGTGCGGCCGTTCGGTGCCATCGTGTTCGGCCGCCTCGGCGACATGATCGGACGCAAGTACACGTTCCTGGTCACCATCCTGATCATGGGCGCGTCCACCTTCATCGTGGGCCTGCTGCCGACCTACGCCGCCATCGGCATCGCGGCGCCGGTGATCCTGATCGCGCTGCGCATGCTGCAGGGCCTGGCCCTCGGCGGCGAGTACGGCGGTGCGGCCACCTACGTGGCCGAGCACGCGCCGCACGGCAAGCGCGGCGCCTACACCTCGTGGATCCAGACCACCGCGACGCTGGGCCTGTTCCTGTCGCTGCTGGTGATCCTGGGCGTCCGCAACGTCATGGGCGAGAAGGACTTCATGGACTGGGGCTGGCGCATCCCGTTCCTGCTCTCCATCGTCCTGCTGGGCATCTCGGTGTGGATCCGGCTGTCGCTGAACGAGTCGCCGGCCTTCCAGAAGATGAAGGCCGAGGGCAAGACCTCCAAGGCGCCGCTCGCCGAATCCTTCGGCCAGTGGAAGAACCTGAAGATCGTGATCCTGGCGCTGCTGGGCCTGACCGCCGGCCAGGCCGTGGTCTGGTACACGGGCCAGTTCTACGCGCTGTTCTTCATGACCACGATCGCCAAGGTCGACGTGACGACGGCCAACCTGCTGATCGCGGCCTCGCTGATCATCGGCACCCCGTTCTTCATCCTGTTCGGCTCGCTGTCCGACCGCATCGGCCGCAAGCCGATCATCCTGGCGGGCTGCCTGCTGGCCGCGCTCACCTACTTCACCGTCTTCCCGATGCTGCTGAAGTACTCCAACCCCGCGCTGGTCGAAGCGCAGGGCAAGACCAAGGTGGTGGTGACGGCCGATCCGAAGGAGTGCTCGTTCCAGGGCAGCCCGATCGCTCGCGACATCGATTTCCGCACCTCGTGCGACATCGCCAAGCGCGCGCTGACCCAGGCCTACATCCCCTACGAGAAGGTGAACGGTCCGGCGGGCTCCCCGGCCACGGTCACCATCGGCGACAAGGTGATGCCGGCCCCGACCGCGACGCTGAACGACAAGCGTGACGCCTTCTCCGCCGAGAGCACCAAGACCCTGGGCGAATTCCGCAAGGGCCTGACCGACACCGCCAAGGCCGCCGGCCTGACGCAAGCCGCCGACCCGGCCAAGATGAACAAGGGCATGGTGCTGCTGATCCTGGTGTACCTGGTGATCCTGGTGACGATGGTGTACGGCCCGATCGCGGCCATGCTGGTAGAGCTGTTCCCTACCCGCATCCGCTACACCTCGATGAGCCTGCCGTACCACATCGGCAACGGCTGGTTCGGCGGCCTGCTGCCCACCACCGCCTTCGCGATGGTGGCGGCCACCGGCGACATCTTCTACGGCCTGTGGTACCCCGTCATCGTGGCGGCCGGCACCTTCATCATCGGCCTGCTGTTCATCCGTGAAACCAAGGACGTGGACATCTACGCCCGCGACTGACGCGGACGACGCCCGCGAGGGCCGTCATTGAAAGGCCTGCGGCGGCGACGCCGCGGGCCTTTTGCTGAACCCCCTCGACTTTTCTCCAGGAGATCCAGCCATGTGGAAGCTCGCGCTCGGTTTCATCGTTTTCGCCGCCATCGCCCTCTTCGTGATCTTCCAGGCAGGCGACAAGGTGGACATGTCGGGCGAGAAGCACGGCGTGGACGCGTCGCACGCACCCGCGCCCGCCGCCGCCTCGTCCGCCGCCAAGCCCTGAGGCGCTAGCTCAGCCGGGGCATTTTTCCGAATACCCCCGCCCCGGCCGGCCACGGCCGAGGTCCCTAGAATCTTCGGCCTTCCCCCCAGAACAACGGCCGTATGACCCAGGGATTGATCCGCATCCGCGGCGCCAGGCAGCACAACCTCAAGAACCTCGACCTCGACCTGCGCACCGGCGAGTTGACGGTCGTCACCGGGCCCAGCGGCTCGGGCAAGTCCAGCCTCGTCTTCGACACGCTCTATGCCGAAGGGCAGCGGCGCTACGTCGAGACCTTCTCCGCCTACGCGCGGCAGTTCCTCGACCGCATGGACAAGCCGGCGGTCGACCGCGTGGAAGGCGTGCCGCCGGCGATCGCCATCGACCAGACCAACCCGGTGCGCTCCTCGCGTTCCACGGTCGGCACGATGACGGAGCTGAACGACCACCTCAAGCTGCTGTTCGCCCGCGCCGCTGAGCTGTTCGACCGCAAGAGCGCGCGGCGCGTGCGGCACGACACGCCCGAGACGATCTACGCGGAGCTGATGGCTCGCACGAAGGAGGGCGACCCGCGCCTGGTCGTCACCTTCCCGGTCGAGCTTCCCGGCAGCACCACCGCTGAAGAGGTCGAGCAGTGGCTGTCCGCCAGCGGCTTCACCCGCGTGCAGGCCGAGCGCGAAGTGGCGACGCCGACCGGTCCGCGCAAGGTGCTGGACGTCGTCGCGGACCGCTTCCGCATCCAGGGCGTGGAGAAGGCGCGCGCGATCGAGGCGATCGAAGTGGCGCTCAAGCGCGGCGCGGGGCGCTTGAGCGTCTACGCGACGGTGTCCGAGGCCGACACCGAGACCTGGAGGTTCTCCACCGGCCTGCACTGCCCCGACAGCGACATCCGCTACGCCGACCCGATCCCGTCGATGTTCTCGTTCAACTCGCCGGTGGGCGCGTGCGAGGTCTGCCGCGGCTTCGGCCGCGTGATCGGGGTGGACTGGGGCCTGGTGATCCCCAACGACAAGCTCACGCTGCGCGCCGGCGCCGTCAAGCCGATGCAGACGCCGGCCTGGCAGGAGTGCCAGGACGACCTGATGCGCCACGCCGAATCGGCGGGCATCCCGCGCGACACGCCCTGGTACAAGCTGACCGCCGAACAGAAGCAGTGGGTGATCGACGGCACGCCCAACTACAAGGAAGGCAACTGGAACAAGCAGTGGTACGGCGCGAAACGCTTCTTCTCCTACCTGGAGAGCAAGGCGTACAAGATGCACATCCGCGTGCTGCTGTCGAAGTACCGCAGCTACACGCCGTGCGAGACCTGCGGCGGCGCGCGCCTGAAGCTCGAGAGCCTGCTGTGGCGGCTGGGTTCGAAGGAAGACGCGGATTCGGTGATCGAGCCTTCGAAGCGCTTCATGCCGGTGGGCGTGGAGTGGTCGCGCGAGCAGCTGGAAGCGCTGCCGGGCCTGGCGCTGCACGACCTGATGCTGCTGCCGATCGACAAGCTGCGGAAGTTCTTCGGCCGGCTGGAGCCGCGCGAGGACGGCGGCGCCAGTGAAGGCGAATACCAGGCGCTGAAGCTCCTGTTCGAGGAGATCACCACGCGGCTCAAGTACCTGGTCGACGTGGGCATCGGCTACCTCACCCTCGATCGCCAGAGCCGCACGCTCTCCGGCGGCGAAGTGCAGCGCATCAACCTCACCACCGCGCTCGGCACCTCGCTGGTGAACACGCTGTTCGTGCTGGACGAGCCCAGCATCGGCCTGCACCCGCGCGACATGAACCGCATCACCGAGGCGATGAAGCGCCTGCGCGACGCGGGCAACACGCTGGTGGTGGTGGAGCACGACCCCGCCGTGATGGTGGCGGCCGACCGCATGATCGACATGGGCCCCGGCCCCGGCGAGCGCGGCGGCAACATCGTGTTCGACGGCAGCACCCACGACCTGCGCAGCGCCGACACGCTGACCGGCGCCTATCTCGGCGGCCGCAAGCAGGTCGGCATGGGCTTCAAGCGGGCGGTGACCGCCTCGACGCCGCGCCTCGTGCTGGAAGGCGCCTGCGAGCACAACCTGAAGAACCTGTCGGTGGAGTTCCCGCTGCAGCGCCTGGTGTGCGTGACGGGCGTGTCGGGCTCGGGCAAGTCCACGCTGGTGCAGGACATCCTGGCGCCCGCGCTGCTGCGCCACTTCGGCCGCGCCACCGAGGCGCCCGGCCACCACGAGCGCCTGCTCGGCGCCGACCACCTGGGCGACGTGGTGTTCGTCGACCAGTCGCCGATCGGCAAGACCGCGCGCTCCAACCCTGTGAGCTACGTGGGCGCCTGGGACGCCGTCCGCGAGATCTTCGCGGCCAGCGGCTTGTCGCGCCAGCGCGGCTACACCGCCGCCAAGTTCAGCTTCAACAGCGGCGACGGCCGCTGCCCCACGTGCGGCGGCTCCGGCTTCGAGCACGTGGAGATGCAGTTCCTCTCCGACGTCTACCTGCGCTGCCCCGATTGCGACGGCAAGCGCTACCGGCCGGAGATCCTGGAGGTCGCCATCGAGCGACAGGCCATCGGCGCGGTCAAGCCGCGCACGCTGAACGTGGCCGACGTGCTGGAGCTCACCGTGAGCGAGGCCGCCGCACTGTTCGCGAACGACCGCGAGGTGATCCGCGCGCTGCAGCCCATCGTGGACGTGGGCCTGGAATACGTGAAGCTGGGCCAGCCCGTGCCCACGCTGTCCGGCGGCGAGTCGCAGCGCCTCAAGCTCGCCGGCTTCCTGGCGGAAGCGGCCAAGTCGTCCAGCGCCTCGCGCCAGGGGCTGGCCACCAAGGGCACGCTGTTCCTGTTCGACGAGCCCACCACCGGCCTGCACTTCGACGACATCGCCAAGCTGATGCGCGCGTTGCGCAAGCTGCTGGAAGCGGGGCATTCGCTGGTGGTGATCGAGCACAACCTCGACGTCATCCGCGCGGCCGACTGGCTGGTCGACCTGGGGCCGGAAGGCGGCGACGCCGGCGGCCTGCTCGTGGCCGAAGGGCCGCCGGAGGAGGTGCGCCAGCATCCGACGTCGCACACGGCGAAGGCGCTGCGCGAGTACGACGGGACGGTGGGGATGGTGTCGGAGGCCGTGGCCGAGGTCCGGCGGCCGAACGGGGCCGCGCGTTCCAACGCGATCTCCATCGTCAATGCCCACGAGCACAACCTCAAGAACCTCTCGGTCGACATCCCGCACAACCGCTTCAGCGTGATCACCGGCGTGTCGGGCTCGGGCAAGTCCACGCTCGCCTTCGACATCCTGTTCAACGAAGGCCAGCGGCGTTACCTCGAATCGCTCAACGCCTACGCGCGCAGCATCGTGCAGCCGGCCGGCCGGCCGGAGGTCGATGCGGTGTACGGCATCCCGCCGACGGTGGCCATCGAGCAGCGGCTCTCGCGCGGCGGCCGCAAGTCCACCGTGGGCACCACCACCGAGGTGTGGCACTTCCTGCGCCTGCTGTACGTCAAGCTGGGCGTGCAGCACTGCGTGAACGACGACGCCGAGGTGCGGCCGCAGACCGCCGACAGCATCGCGGCGCAGCTGATGAAGCGCTACCGCGGCCGGCACATCGGCCTGCTGGCGCCGCTGGTGGTCGCGCGCAAGGGTGTGTACACCGAACTCGCCGAATGGGCGCGGGCGCGCAAGTACACCCACCTGCGCGTGGACGGCAACTTCCTGCCCACCACGGGCTTTCCGCGCATCGACCGCTTCAAGGAGCACACCCTCGAACTGCCGGTGTGCGACCTGGACGTCACGCCGGCCAACGAGGCGCTGCTGCGCGAGAAGCTGGCCGAGGCGCTGGAGCACGGCAAGGGCGTGCTGCACGTGCTGGCGCCGCTGGACGGCCTGCGCGAGGCGATGGCCCTCGGCCTGGGCAAGCACCACGACATCGGCAAGGTCGAGGTGTTCTCCACCCGCCGCGCCTGCCCGGTGTGCAGCACCAGCTACCCGGAGCTGGACCCGCGCCTGTTCTCCTACAACAGCAAGCACGGCTGGTGCCCCGAATGCGTGGGCACCGGCGTCAAGCTCTCGCGCGAGCAGCGCAAGGTCTTCGACGACACCGTGCAGGACGCCGACAACAAGGGCCGCGAGCAGACCTTCGCCGAACCAGAGGTGGAGGACCTGACCGACGAGGCCTGCCCGCGCTGCGAAGGCACGCGCCTGAACGAGCAGGCGAGGGCGGTGAAGTTCGCCGGGCTGGGCATCGACGAGATCGCGTCGATGTCCGTCACCGACGTGCGCAAGTGGATCGAGCGCCTGCAGCGCGAGAACGGCATGACCCAGCGCGAGCAGGGCATCGCCCGCGACCTGATCCCCGAGATCCGCAGCCGCCTGGAGTTCCTGGAGGAGGTGGGCCTGGGCTACCTGACGCTGGACCGCGGCGCGCCCACGCTCTCGGGCGGCGAGGCGCAGCGCATCCGGCTGGCCGCGCAGCTGGGCTCCAACCTGCAGGGTGTCTGCTACGTGCTGGACGAGCCCACCATCGGCCTGCATGCGCGCGACAACCGCATCCTGCTGGACGCGCTGCACAAGCTGGGCGGCAAGGGCAACACGCTGGTGGTGGTGGAGCACGACGAGGACACCATCCGCCGCGCCGACCACATCATCGACATCGGCCCGAGCGCGGGCAAACGCGGCGGCCGCGTCATCGCGCAGGGCACGGCGGAGGAAGTCACGGCGAGCGAGGAGTCGCTGACCGGGCGCTACCTGCTGCATGCGATGAAGCATCCGCTGCGGGCGCGCCGCGAGGTGAACGGCGCGGCGGCGCAGGAAGGGAACGGCACGCTCGAGCTGCGCGGCGCGGACCTGCACAACCTGCGCCAGGTCGACATCGACCTGCCGCTCAAGCGCCTGGTCGCCGTCACCGGCGTCTCCGGCTCGGGCAAGTCGACGCTCGCGCGAGACGTGCTGCTGCACAACGTGCAGGCGGCGGTGCAGCAGCGCAGCACCAAGGCCGGCCGCGACGCCGACGATCGAGGCAAGCACCCGAAGTGGAGCGGCTGCGAATCGCTGGACGGCTACCAGGCCATCGACCGCGTGCTGGAAGTGGACCAGACGCCGATCGGCAAGACGCCGCGTTCCTGCCCGGCCACCTACATCGGCTTCTGGGACACCATCCGCCGGCTGTTCTCCGACACGCTGGAGGCCAAGGCGCGCGGCTACGGTCCCGGCCGCTTCTCCTTCAACACCGGCGAAGGCCGCTGCCCCACCTGCGAAGGCCAGGGCGTTCGCACCATCGCGATGAGCTTCCTGCCCGACGTGAAGGTGCCCTGCGAGTCCTGCCACGGCGCGCGGTTCAACCCGGAGACGCTGGCCGTCACCTGGCGCGGCAAGAGCATCGGCGACGTGCTGCAGATGGAAGTGGACGAGGCGGTGGAGTTCTTCGCCTCCATGCCCAACATCAGCCATCCGCTGCAGCTGCTCAAGGACGTGGGCCTGGGCTACCTCACGCTGGGCCAGCCTTCGCCCACGCTCTCGGGCGGCGAGGCACAGCGCATCAAGCTGGTGACCGAGCTGTCCAAGGTGCGCGACGACGTCACGCGCCGCGGCCAGAAGGCGCCGCACACGCTGTACGTGCTGGACGAGCCGACCGTCGGCCTGCACATGGCCGATGTCGAGAAGCTGATCCGCGTGCTGCACCGGCTGGTGGACGGCGGCCACAGCGTGGTGGTGATCGAGCACGACCTCGACGTCATCGCCGAAGCCGACTGGATCATCGACCTGGGTCCGGAGGGCGGCGGCGAAGGCGGCCGCGTGGTGGCGGCGGCGCCGCCGGAAGAGGTGGTGCGGCTCGCGACGCACACGGGACGGGCGCTGCAGCCGGTGCTGGAGCGGGCCTAGGAATCGGCGCCATGCACGTCTTCTTCAACGACCGCCACGCCCTCCACCACGGCCGCCACGAGATGTTCCGCGGCGAGCTGGTGCCCTGCTTCGAGGTGCCGGCTCGCGCGGACTACGTGATCGAGGAGCTGCGGCGGCGCGGCCTCGGCACCGTCCAGACCTCGGTGCCTGAAGTCCCGATGGCGGTGCTCGAACGCGTGCATGCGCCGCGCTACCTGCAGTTCCTGGCCACGGCCTGGGACGAATGGGTGGCGCTGGACCCGAAGAACGCCGATCGCGACGCGCTGCCTTCCTACTGGCCGATCCGCACCTTCCGCAGCGACGTGCTGCCCGCGAGCTTTCCCGCGCGCATGGGCCTGTTCTCCTTCGACGCCGGCTCGCCGATCACCGCGGGCACGTGGGCGGCCGCGCGCCAGGGCGCATCGTGCGCGGTGGCCGGCGCGGGGCGGCTGCTGGCGGGCGATCGCGCCGCCTTCGTGCTCACGCGCCCGCCCGGGCACCACGCGGGCGCCGATTTCTTCGGCGGCTACTGCTTCCTGAACAACGCGGCCGTCGCCGCGCAGGCGCTGCGCGACGGCGGCCTGGACCGCGTGGCGGTGCTCGACTTCGACTACCACCACGGCAACGGCACCCAGGCCATCTTCTACGAGCGGCCCGACGTGTTCTTCGCCAGCGTGCACGGCGATCCGCACACCGAGTACCCGTACTACCTGGGCTACGCCGACGAGCGCGGCGCCGGCGCGGGCGAGGGCTTCAACCTCAACCTGCCGCTGCCGCGCGGCACCGGCTTCGCGCGCTGGCGCGAGGCGCTGGCCGAGGCGCTGGACGCGATCAGCCGCTTCGGCGCGCAGGCCCTCGTGGTCTCGCTCGGCCTCGACACCTTCGAGGCCGACCCGATCTCCGGCTTCGTGCTGCGCAGCGACGACTACCTGCGCGTCGGCGAGGACCTGGCCGCGGCCGGCCTGCCCACGCTGTTCGTGTTCGAAGGCGGCTATGCCGTCGCGGAAGTGGGCGTGAACGCGGCCAACGTGCTGCAGGGGTTCGAGCGTTTCTCCTAGGCGACACGCAACGGGTCAATCCTGATGCGCGGTGGCGTTCCCGGCCGTCCAATCGATGGCTTTGCGACACCCACAAGGAGACACCATGCGCCGCCGACAACTCATCCAATACGCCGCTGCCGCCGCGGCCGCGGCCACGCCCGTGTTGCCCGCCTTCGCCCAGGGCGCCGGCGGTTTCCCGAACAAGCCCATCCGCCTGGTGATCGCCTTCCCGGCGGGCGGCCCGACCGACATCACCATGCGCCAGCTGGCCGACAACGCCGGCAAGGTGCTGGGCCAGCCGGTGGTCGTGGAGAACAAGCCCGGCGCCGGCGGCACGCTGCCCGCGCAGCTGCTGCAGACCACGCCGGCCGACGGCTACACGGTGGCGCAGATCCCGCTGGGCGTGTTCCGCCTGCCGTACACCACCAAGATCACCTGGGACCCGGTCAAGGACATCGCGTACGTCATCAACGTCACCGGCTACGCGTTCGGCATCGTGGTGCCGACCGACAGCCCGATCAAGAACTGGAACGACTTCGTCTCGTACGCCAAGGCCAACCCGGGCAAGCTGAGCTACGGCTCCACCGGCACGCTGACCAGCCCGCACCTGACGACCGAGCTGATCGCACAGAAGCTGGGCCTGCAGCTCAACCACATCCCCTACAAGGGCAGCGCCGAGCTGTCGCAGGCGATCACGGGCGGGCACATCATGGCCGCGGCCGATTCCACCGGCTTCGCGCCGCTGGTGCAGGCCGGCAAGCTGCGCGTGCTCAACACCTGGGGCGAGAAGCGCCTGGAGAAGTTCGCCGATGCGCCGACGCTGAAGGAGCTGGGCCTGGACATCGTGCAGAACTCGCCGTTCGGCATCGGCGCGCCGCGCGGCACGCCGCCCGAAGTGGTCGCCCGACTGCACGACGCCTTCAAGAAGGCGATGGAAGACCCGAGCTACACGCAGGCGCTCGCGCGCTACGACATGCTGCCCATGTACATGAGCCCGCAGCAGTACACGAAGTTCGCGCAGGACACTTTCGCCACCGAGAAGGCGCTGGTGGAGAAGCTGGGCCTGGCCAAGCCCAACTGACGGGTTCTCGGCCGTAGCGGCGGCATCGGAGGCGTCTGACGCCCGATAGCGCCGACGCTGCGGCCGGGCAGCGCCGGGGTGGAGCGAGAATCCACCCATGCCCGCGCACAAGCCGCTCGTCTGGCTGCCGGCCTGCCACCGCCACCTGGACCTTTCCGACCCCGGTGGCTACACCGTGCTGGCGGACCGCTACGCCGCGGCCGTGTGCGAGCTCGGCCTGCAGCCCGTGCTGTTCCCGATGGCCGGCGCGACCGATGTCCCGGACCTGCTGCCGCTGGTCGACGGCGTGCTGCTCACCGGTTCACCCTCCAACGTCGAGGCCACGCACTTCGGCGCCCTGGCGCTCGACACCGACCTGCTCGATCCGCGTCGCGACGCGCTCACCATGTCCCTGGTGCGCGCCGCGCTGGCCGGCGGTACGCCGCTGTTCGGCGTGTGCCGCGGCCTGCAGGAGATGAACGTCGCGCTCGGCGGCTCGCTCTACCAGCGGGTGCACACCGAGCAGGGCCTGCTGGACCACCGCGAGCCCGAGGAAGGCACGATGGAGGAGCAGTTCGCCGACCGGCACGAGGTGCTGCTGGCGCCCGGCAGCGCCTTCGCGCAATGGGCCGGCGGCACGCGCGCGCAGGTGAACTCGCTGCATGGCCAGGGCATCAAGCGGCTGGGCGAAGGCCTGGTGGCCGAGGCGCATGCGCCGGACGGGCTGGTCGAAGGCGTGCGCGTGGTGCATGCGTCGTCGTTCGCTTTCGGCGTGCAGTGGCACCCGGAGTGGCGGCACAACTCCAATCCGTTCTATGCCCGCACGCTGGAGGCGTTCGCGCAGGCCGCCCGCGAGCATTGCAGGCGAAGGACGCAGTAGCCCTCGTCAGCGCGTCGCGAGGATCGCCCGCGCGACTTCCGAGAACCCCGCCCCGCGTTCGCCTTGCGTGACGTACGCCGGCTGGTGCGCCAGCTGGTCGGCGAACCGCATGATGTTCGCGACGCCCACGCTGTGCGGGAAGCGCTCGAACATCAGCACGTCGTTGGTCGAATCGCCCACGTACACCCAGCGCCCGATCTGCGCGTCCAGGTCCACGTCCAGCAGCGTCCGCGCGATCCAGCGCGCCCCGGCCAGCTTGTGGTGCCCGCCGTACCAGCCGTTGATGTGGATCGAGCTCACCGTCGCATTCATGCCCTCGGCGCGCATCAGCGCCACGACCTGGTCGATGCGCTCCTGCGGCAGCGTGGTGAACTCGCTGTGGTCGATCGCGATGTCGGTCTCGCGGCCGGCGCTGTCCTCGGCGCGGCGCGCGCCCGGCACCTCGCGCTCGATGCGCGCCAGCACCTGCTGCATTCGCGCGAAGTTCGCGGCGCGCTCGGCCTCGGGCTGCTGGTAGAGCTTGCGCAGCCGCCCGCCCGGCGCGCGCACCAGCGCCACCGCGCCGTTCTCCGCCACGATGGCATCGACGGGCCAGGCTTGCGCGAAGGGCTCGCTCCAGCCCACCGGGCGGCCGGTGATCGGGATCACGTGCAGGCCCGCGGCCTTGAGCTCGCCCAGCGCCGCCAGCGCGTCGGCCGTGATGGCGCCTTCGCTGGTGAGCGTGTCGTCGATGTCGGTGAAAACGCCGAAGACGCCGCGGCGGGCGTCTTCGGGCCAGAGGGAGAGGGGAGGGATGCGGACGGTCAAGGTTGCAGTCGGCGCCCGTCCCAGCCGGGCTGGTACATCGGGGAATCCGCCGGAGGGGCCTCCGGCCGGTCGAGCATGGACGCGCCGTCCGATTGTCTCAGCACCGAGGCCGCGTACTGCGTGGCCGTGCCGGTGGGACAGCTGCCGCTGTCGATGTGGTTCAGGGCGGCGGACAGCAGGGGCTCGGTGGTGCTGCCCAGCGCGCTGCGCGGGTTCTCGGCCACGCGGCACTGCACCGGGAAGCCGTCCTGGTAGTCGCCGAACCCGGCCGCGTTGTAGACCTGGAACTCGATCGGGAAGTAGGCCTGGCCGCAGTTGTCCTTGCGGTAGAAGCCGTACGGCTTGCCGCAGGTGCGGTCGCCCACCAGGATCACCTGCACGCCGATGCCGCGCAGGCTGTTGACGATGGACTCGCTGGCCGAGCAGGTGAGCTGCGAAGTCAGCACGTACAGGCGCGGCAGGTTCAACTGCGGCAGCGGATCGCCGGCGCCGTACACGGACTCGCCGCGCTGCACGCGGGTGCTGAACCGGAAGGTCTCGCTCACGCTCTCGTTGCTGCGGCGGTCGTTGAAGCGCACGCTCTCGAACAGCTGCCCGTCCACGCCGGGGCCGGCCACCATCGAAGCCGCCGTCTGGGCGATGTAGATGAAGCCGCCCGAGTTGTAGCGAAGGTCCAGCACCAGGTCCTGGATGGCCGCGTCGCGCAGGCCCTTGAAGGCGGTGATCAGCGCGTCCTGCGCGCCGCGGCTGTGTTCGTTGAACAGCACGTAGCCCACCTTGCGGCCGGCCGTGCTGCGCACCACGCGCGTCAGCGGCACCGGGTTGGCGGACGAGGCCATGGCCGCGGCGCTGGCCGCGGTGGCCACGTTCTGCATCACGTCGGCGGCCGAGCTGCTCATCGTGGTGCTGAAGCGGTCGCGGGCGCGGCCGGTGGCGTCGGGCGTGCGCACCAGCAGGGCGTCGAAGTACGAGGGGATGGCGGCGTGCGCCTGCGGGTCGGCATCCTGCATCTCGTTCGACCACAGGTAGCTCTCGTGCATGTAGCTGCGCAGCCACTGCTTCTGGCCCTCGACCGTGCAGACGCCGGCGAGGCTGGACGATTCCGGGAAGAGGCCGCTGGAGACCGATGCCGTCGCCACGTCAGTGCCGCTGCCGCCTCCTCCACCACCGCAGGCGGCAAGGAGAAGCGTCAGGGACGCGGCGGCAAAGGCGGCTGCACGGCGCAGCGCGGCAAGGTGTAACACGGCTCAGCTCCACAATGGAGCGGCCGATTATTGCTGGGCTGGCCCAGCTGATCAGTGGGTAAGTGTGAGCCCGGCGTGCTCGCGCAACAGGTGGAAGTGGATTTTGGGGAATCGTTCCTGGGCCAGCCGCACGTCGTAGGGCGAAGTGCAAAGAAATGCCAGCGCGTCCGCGGCGTCCAGGGCCATCCGTTGCGGGTACGCGTCGGTGAAGGCGCGCAGCTCGGCCGGCGTGTCCGCCGTGATCCAGCGGGCGCCGGTGTACTGGCAGCCTTCCAGCCGGATGTCGGCGTCGTACTCGGTCTTCAGGCGGTGCTGCACCACCTCGAACTGCAGCTGGCCCACCGCGCCCAGCAGCATCGCGCCGCCGGCCTGCGGGCGGAACACCTGGATCGCGCCTTCCTCGCCCAGCTGGGCCAGGCCCTGCTGCAGCTGCTTGGTGCGCAGCGGGTTCCTCAGCAGCACCGTCATGAACAGCTCGGGCGCGAAGAACGGCAGGCCGGTGAACTGCAGGTTGGCGCCGTCGGTGATGGTGTCGCCCAGTTGCACGCCGCCGTGCGTGGTGAAGCCGATGATGTCGCCGGCGTAGGCCTCGTCCACCGCCTCGCGCCGTTGCGACAGGAAGGTGACCACCGAGGTCGGCCGCAGCTCCTTGGCGGTGCGCTGCACCTTGAGCTTCATGCCCGGCGTGTACTTGCCGGATGCCATGCGAACGAAGGCGATGCGGTCGCGGTGGTTCGCGTCCATGTTGGCCTGCACCTTGAACACCACGCCGGCGAAGCCGGACTCGTCGGGCTGCACGGTCTTCTCGACCGGCTGCCGGTTGACGATCAGCGAGCTCTTGCGTGGCTGCGGCGAAGGCGCGATGTCCACCAGCGCGTCCAGCACTTCCATCACGCCGAAGTTGTTGACGCCCGAGCCGAAGAATACCGGCGTCTGCCTGGCTTCCAGGAAGGCCTCGTGGTTCCAGGCGGGCGAGGCACCCACGGCCAGTTCCATGCTCTCGGCGGCGGCGTCGTACTCGGCGCCGAAGCGCGCGCGCAGCGTGTCGGCGTCGGTGATCGGGAGAGTCTCGAAGTCCTGCGGGCGGCGCTCGCTGCCGGACTCGAACACCGTCATCGCGTCGGTGCGCAGGTTCACGATGCCGCCGAAGCTCTTGCCCTTGCCCACCGGCCAGGTCATGGGCACGCAGGGCATGCCGAGCTCGCGCTCCACCTCGTCCAGGATGTCCAGCGGTTCGCGCACTTCACGGTCCATCTTGTTCACGAAGGTGATGATGGGCGTGTTGCGCTGGCGGCAGACCTCGATCAGCCGGCGCGTCTGCGCTTCCACGCCGTTGGCCGCGTCGATCACCATCAGCGCGGAGTCGACCGCGGTCAGCACGCGGTAGGTGTCCTCGGAGAAGTCCTTGTGGCCGGGCGTGTCCAGCAGGTTGATCACGTGGTCGCGGTAGACCATCTGCATCACGGACGAAGCCACCGAGATGCCGCGCTGCTTCTCGATCTCCATCCAGTCGCTGGTGGCGTGTCGCGAAGCCTTGCGGCCCTTCACCGCGCCCGCGATCTGGATCGCGCCGGAGAACAGCAGCAGCTTTTCCGTCAGCGTGGTCTTGCCCGCGTCGGGGTGGGAAATGATGGCGAAGGTTCGGCGGCGCCGGGTTTCGGCGGCAAAGGGCGAATCGGACACGGGGGGCTTTTTGACGTTGTGCGGGGAGCGCGGCCGATGAGCTGCAAAGCGTTTCAGCCGGGCCCGTATTGTCGCAGGGCGGTGTAGTCTGCCCGCATGGCCCAGCCATCGCGCGCCACCGTGCTCCTCGTGGACGGCCACGAGGTCGCGGTCAGCAACCCCGACAAGCCGCTGTTCCCCGAGGCGGGCCTGACCAAGCTCGACCTCGTCAACTACTACGTCGCGGTGGCCGAGGGGGCGCTGCGCGGCGCCGGCGGGAGGCCCTGCGTGCTGGTGCGCTACCCCGACGGCGTGGGCGGCGAGTTCTTCTTCCAGAAGCGCGCGCCCGCCAACCGGCCTGAGTGGGTGGAGGTCAGCACCATCCGCTTTCCGTCCGGCCGCACCGCGGAGGAAGTGGTGCCGCGCGGCGCGGCCACGCTGGCCTGGATGGCCAACCTGGGCTGCCTGGAGCTGCATCCGCATCCGGTGCGCGCCGACGACCTGGAGCATCCGGACGAACTGCGCGTGGACCTCGATCCGGTGCCGGGCGTGCAATGGCCGCAGATCCGCGATGTCGCCCAGGTCGCCCGCGAGGTGCTGCACGAGCATGGGCTCGCGGGCTGGCCCAAGACCTCGGGCTCGCGCGGGTTGCACGTGCTGGTGCGCATCGAACGCCGCTGGACCTTCGATGAGGTGCGCCGCGCCGCGCTGGCGCTGGCCCGCGAGGTCGAGCGCCGCATGCCCGGGCTCGCCACCGCGGCCTGGTGGAAGGAGGAACGGCAGGGCGTGTTCGTGGACTACAACCAGAACGCCAAGGACCGCACCGTGGCCTCGGCCTACTCGGTGCGGCCCAAGCCGGATGCGCGCGTCTCCACGCCCATCACCTGGGACGAGCTGCCGGCCTGCGACCCGGCCGACTTCACCCTGCGCACCGTGCCCGATCGCCTGCGCGCCCAGGGCGATCCGCATGTGGGCATCGACGACCGGCCGGGGTCGCTGGACGCGCTGCTGGATCTCTCGGCGCGGCAGGAAGGCGAAGGGCAGGGCGACGCGCCCTGGCCGCCGCATTACCGCAAGCAGGCCGGCGAGCCGACCCGCGCTCCGCCTTCCACGCGCAAGGCCAAGCCGCTGGTCGAGGTGGCGCGCGCCGACCGCGAAACCGAGGCGATCGCCGCCGCGGAGGCCTGGAAGCGCGAGCATCCGAAGGCCGCCGAGCACCTGCAGCCGGCGGACGTTCTGGTCGACCGCATGCGGGGGCGGTCCTCGCTGTGGTACCGGGTGCGGATCAACCTCGAGCACGTGCCGGCACGGTTGAGGCCGAAGTCGGAGAAGCCGAGCTAGCGTCGTCCCCGCGAAGGCGGGGATCCAGAGCTTCCGGCAGTCCGCGAAGGCGGTCGCACTGGATTCCCGCCTCCGCGGGAATGACGGAAAGCTCGGCCGTCATGTAGCAGCCCCGTTGCACCAACCCCCGCCGCGCGGAGGTCCTCCCTAAGATGCCCGCCCATGCGGCTCGTGGTCTTCGGCCTGACGGTCAGCTCGTCCTGGGGGAACGGCCACGCGACCCTGTGGCGCGGCCTCTGGCGGGCGCTCGTCGCGCAAGGCCACGGCCTGGTGTTCTTCGAGCGCGACGCGCCGTACTACGCGGAGCACCGCGACGTCACGCACCTTCCGGGCGGGGAACTGGTCCTCTATCGCGAGTGGGATGACATCCGCGAGCGGGCGGAACGCGAAGTCGGCGCGGCCGACGCCTTGATCGTCACTTCCTACTGCCCGGACGGGCAGGCCGCGACGCAGCTGATCGGCGACTCCGACACCGAAGCGGTGAAGGTCTTCTACGACATGGACACGCCCGTCACGCTGGAGAACCTGCGGGCGCGCCGGAGCGTGCCTTACATCGGTCCGCGCGGCCTGCGCGACTTCGACCTGGTCCTGAGCTACACCGGCGGCCCGTCGCTGGATGAACTGCGCAGCTTGCTGGGCGCGCGACGCGTGGCGCCGCTGTACGGCCATGTCGATCCGCAGGTTCATCGCCGCGTGCCGGCCGAGTCGCGCTACGCCACCGGGCTCTCCTACCTCGGCACCTACGCGGCCGACCGCCAGGCGGCGCTCGAGGCCCTGTTCATCGAACCCGCGCGCCGGCTGCCGCGCCGCGACTTCCTGCTGGGCGGCGCCCAGTATCCCGACGATTTCCCCTGGACGGACAACATCCGCTTCGTGCGGCACCTGCCGCCGGCGGAGCACCCGGCGTTCTTCTCCTCCTCGCGCCTGACGCTCAGCGTGACGCGCCGCGCGATGGCGCAGAACGGCCACTGCCCCTCGGGCCGCTTGTTCGAGGCCGCGGCGTGCGGCACGCCGGTGCTGAGCGACGACTGGGCCGGGCTCGACGGCTTCTTCACGCCCGGCCGCGAGATCCTGATCGCTCGCACCACCGAAGAAGCCGTGGCCGCGCTGGCGCTCGGCGACGACGAGCTGGCCCGCATCGCAGCCGCCGCGCGCGAGCGCGTGCTGGCCGAACACACCTCGGCGCATCGCGCGCGCGAGCTCGAGTCGCTGCTGGCGGCGCACGCGCCCGCCTGACATCCACCACCAACAAGGAGCACACCATGTGGGGCATCATCCCGGCCGCCGGCATGGCCACGCGCATCCAGCCGCTCGGCTTTTCCAAGGAACTGCTGCCGGTGGGCAGCAGCTTCGTCGGCGACGTGGAACGGCCGCGCGCCGTCAGCGAGTTCCTGGTGGAGCGCATGCTCAAGGCGGGCGCCACGCGCATCTGCTTCGTGGTCGCGCCCGGCAAGTCGGACATCGTGCAGTACTACGGCACGAACATGCGCGACGCCGACCTCTGCTACGTGGTGCAGCCCAAGGCGGGCGGCCTGTGCGACGCGATCTTCCGCGCGTGCTCGCTGGTGCGGGCCGACGAGCCGGTGCTGGTGGGCCTGCCGGACACCATCTGGTTCCCCGAGGACGGCTTCGCCGCGCTGCCCGACGACAGGCTGTCGTTCCTGCTGTTCCCGGTCGACCGGCCGCAGGTGTTCGACGCGGTGGTCACCGACGAGCAGGGCAACGTGCAGGAGATCCAGGTCAAGCACCCCGACGCGAAGACCAACTGGATCTGGGGCGCGTTCCGCATGCCGGGCCGCGTGCTGCACGAACTGGAGGCGCTGTGGCGCGAGCGCGGGCGGCGCGACGAGTACATCGGCACGCTGGTCAATGCGTACCTGCAGAAGGGCGGCCACGCGGTGGGCGTGCGCGCGGGCGAGTCGTATGTCGACACCGGCACGGTGCACGGCTACCGCGAGGCGCTCGACCTGCTGGGCCGGCGCAAGCGCGCGGCGGCCTCGCAGGCGCCTACGGGTCCGCGGCCCTCCACCGTGTGCGGCAACGCGGGCGCGTCGGTGGTCAAGCGGACCGGCGACGTGCCGCAGCGCGTGGACGGCAAGCTGTTCAGCCGCGCCGAGATCGAGGAGCGCGTGCAGGCGCTGGGCGACTGGTTCCAGAACATCGACCTGCTGGGCGTGCCCACGGCGCCCGCGCATTTCCTGGGCGACTACCCGACGCTCAAGTGGAAACGCTTCGCCCACGTGCTGCCCGACGACATGCACGGCATGTCGGTGCTGGACATCGGCTGCAACGCGGGCTTCCATTCCCTCGAGATGAAGCGGCGCGGGGCCGATCGGGTGCTGGGCATCGACTTCGACGACTACTACCTGGACCAGGCGCGCTTCGCCGCCGAGGTGCTGGGGCGCGACATCGAGTTCCGCAAGCTCTCGGTGTACGACGTGGGCCGGCTGGGCGAGCGTTTCGACCTGGTGCTGTTCATGGGCCTGGTCTACCACCTGCGCCATCCGCTGCTGGCGCTGGACCTGATCCACGAGAACGTCGCGCGCGACCTGCTGCTGTACCAGTCGCTGCAGCGCGGCAGCGCCGACATGGAGCCCGCGGCGCCCGACCACGACTTCTGGGAGACCGAGGTGTTCGAGCGGCCTTCGTGGCCGCGGCTGCACTTCATCGAGCACCGCTACTCGCACGACGAGACCAACTGGTGGATCCCCAACGCGGCCTGCAGCGCGGCCATGCTGCGCAGCGCCGGTTTCGACATCGTGGCGCATCCGGAGGAAGAGGTGTTCCTCTGCAAGCGCGCGGAACCGGCGCAGGCGCCCGATGGGCCGCGCGCGGTGTATCCGTCGCGCGCCGCGCCTTCGCCGTCAGTGTGAGCCGCCGGCGATCACCGCGTCGGGCTTGACGCCGCGCAGCAGCTCCATCATCTCGCCTTCGATGCGCTGCATCGCCTCGGGCGTGTGGCCCTCGAATCGCAGCGTGAGCACCGGCGTGGTGTTGGACGCGCGGACCAGGCCGAAGCCGTCGGGCCAGTCCACGCGCAGCCCGTCGATCGTGCAGACCTGGGCGCCGGGCCAGCCCGTCCGGCCGGCGCGCGCGCCCAGCTCGGCGGCCACGCGATGCCCCTCGCCTTCGGCGCAGGGCACGTGCAGCTCGGGCGTGGAGCAGCTGGCCGGCAACGCTTCCAGCACCGCGCCGGCGTCGGGATCGCGCGACAGGATCTCCAGCAGGCGGCAGGCGGCGTAGGTGCCGTCGTCGAAGCCGTACCAGCGCTCGTCGAAGAACAGGTGGCCGCTCATCTCGCCCGCCAGCGGCGCGGCCAGCGCGCGCATCCGGTCCTTGAGCAGCACGTAGCCGCTGCGGTCCATCACGGGCTGCCCGCCGGCCGCCGCGATGGCCTCGGGCAGGCGCTGCGTGGACTTGACGTCGAACACGATGGGCGCGCCGGGATGGCGCGACAGCACGTCGCGCGCGAACAGGATCATCTGGCGGTCGGGCCAGACGATCTGGCCGGTGCGCGTGACCACGCCCAGCCGGTCGCCGTCACCGTCAAGCGCCAGGCCGATCTCCGCGCCGCTGCGCTGCACGGCCGCGATGAGGTCTTGCAGGTTCTCGGGACGCGCCGGGTCGGGATGGTGGTTCGGGAAGTTGCCGTCGACCTCGGTGAACAGCTCCTCGACTTCGCAGCCGATGGCGCGCAAGACGCCGGGCGAGGTCGCGCCGGCCACGCCGTTGCCGCAATCGAGCACCACCTTCATCGGTCGCGCGAGGCGGATGTCGCCGGCGATGCGCTCGCGGTAAGGCGTGGCGATGGCGGCGCGCCGGACCTCGCCGGGCCGGTCGGCGCGTTTCCAGTCGTCGCGCTCGATGCGCAGGCGCAGCTGTCGGATCGCTTCCCCGTGCAGCGTGCGTCCGGCCAGCACGAGCTTGAAGCCGTTGTGGTCGCGCGGGTTGTGGCTGGCCGTCACCTGGATGCCGTTGCGCGCCAGCGTGCTCGCGCCGAAGTACAGCATCGGCGTGGTGACCTCGCCGAGGTCGATGACGTCGAGGCCGGCGTCCGACAGGCCCCGCGCCAGGGCGAGGGCGAGGGCCGGCCCGCTCAGGCGGCCGTCGCGGCCGACCACCACGGTGCGCTCGCCCATGTCGCGTGCCAGCGTGCCGTAGGCGCGGCCCAGTGCCTCGGCGAGCGGCTCGTCGAGCGTGGCCGGCACGACCCCGCGCACGTCGTAGGCCTTGAAGATGCCGGGCTCCACGCGCATGGCGTCTCGCCGCTCGCCTCAGGCGGGCTGGAACACCTTGGCCAGCTCGAACGGCGGCGTCACCTCGAGCTGGTCGTAGCGGCAGTCCTTCGGCGGCTTGTCGGGCCGCCAGCGCAGGAAGGTGGTGGCGTGGCGGAAGCGGTCGCCCTGCAGGTGGTCGTACTTGACCTCGCACACGCGCTCGGGGCGCAGCGGCTCCCAGCTCAGGTCCTTGCCGCCGCTCCAGCGCGACTTGGCGCCGGGCATGCGCTCGGCATCGCCCACGCCGGCCTGGGCCCAGTCGCGCCACGGATGGTCGGCCAGCGCGTTCTCGCGCAGCGGCGCGAGTTCCTCGAGCAGCTTGCGCCGCATGTCCATGGTGAACGAGGACGTCACGCCCACGTGCTGCAGCGTGCCGCCGTCGTCGTAGAGCCCGAGCAGCAGCGAGCCCACCGCGTCCTGCGTGTCGCGATAGAAGCGGAAGCCCGCCACCACGCAGTCGGCGGTGCGGGCGTGCTTGATCTTGAGCATGGTGCGCTTGCCGGGCTGGTAGGGCGCGTTCGCCGCCTTGGCGATCACGCCGTCCAGGCCCGCGCCCTCGAAGCGCTGCAGCCAGTCCTGCGCCGTCGAACGATCGGTGGTGACGGGCGTGAGATAGAGCGGCGGTCTGGCCTGGCCGAGCAGTCGCTCCAGCCGCACGCGACGCTCCTGCTGCGGCAGCTCGGTGATCGGCTTGCCGCCGGCCGCCAGCAGGTCGAAGGCGACGAAGCCGGCCGGCGTTTCCTTGGCGAGCCTGGACACGCGCGATGCCGCGGGATGGATGCGCTGCTGCAGCGCGTCGAAGTCCAGGCCGGCGGGACCGGCCACCACGATCTCGCCGTCCAGGATGCAGCCCCTGGGCAACTGCTCCGCCAACACTTTCTCGAGTTCGGGGAAATAACGGTTGAGCGATTTCAGGTCGCGGCTCTGGATCACCACGCCGTCGGCATCGCGGAAGACCAGGGCGCGAAAGCCGTCCCACTTGGGTTCGAAGAGGAAGCCCTCGCCGGTGGGAAGCTCATCGGCGATCTTCGCCAGCATGGGTTCGATGGGGTCGGAAAACGTCACGGAGGGCATCGGGACGTTGTACCCGACTGCGCCGGCGCCGTGGGGCGCGTCCGTATAATCGCGGGCATCCGAGGAGCGTTGCAGCACCCCAGCGGTGTGAGGCTCGGAACCTACAGCAACGACGCTCACCCACTGGTCCTGTGAGGTGAGCACCCCCAGGCAGTGGTTGACCCAGACTCAGCTTTTGGAGCCATCCATGAACGCCGTTCTCAAGCCCGACAGCGCGCAAGACCGCGCCATCGCCGACATCTCGCTGGCCGCGTGGGGCCGCAAGGAAATCAGGATCGCCGAGACCGAGATGCCCGGCCTGATGGCGATCCGCCAGGAATTCGCCAAGGCCCAGCCGCTCAAGGGCGCGCGCATCACCGGCTCGCTGCACATGACGATCCAGACCGCCGTGCTGATCGAGACGCTGCAGGCGCTGGGCGCGCAGGTCCGCTGGGCCTCGTGCAACATCTTCTCCACCCAGGACCACGCCGCCGCGGCCATCGCCGAGGGCGGCACGCCGGTGTTCGCCGTCAAGGGCGAGTCGCTGGAGGACTACTGGGACTACACGCACCGCATCTTCGATTTCGGCCCCAAGGGCAGCGAAGGCGAAGGCCCCAACATGATCCTGGACGACGGCGGCGATGCCACGCTGCTGATGCACCTGGGCCAGCGCTGCGAGAAGGACCTGTCGCTGATCGACACGCACTCCTCGGAAGAAGAGCGCATCCTGCACGCCGCCATCCGCGCCAAGCTGAAGGAAGACCCGACCTGGTACAGCCGCAAGGCCGCCCAGATCATCGGCGTGACGGAAGAGACCACCACCGGCGTGCACCGCCTGCAGGACATGGCCAACAAGGGCCTGCTGAAGTTCCGCGCGATCAACGTCAACGACTCGGTCACCAAGAGCAAGTTCGACAACCTGTACGGCTGCCGCGAGTCGCTGGTGGACGGCATCAAGCGCGCCACCGACGTGATGATCGCCGGCAAGGTCGCGCTGGTGGCCGGCTACGGCGACGTGGGCAAGGGCTCGGCCCAGGCGCTGCGCGCGCTGTCCGCGCAGGTGTGGGTGACCGAGATCGACCCGATCAACGCCCTGCAGGCCGCCATGGAAGGCTATCGCGTGGTGACCATGGAGTACGCCGCCGACAAGGCCGACATCTTCGTGACGACCACCGGCAACAAGGACGTGATCCGTTACGAGCACATGGCCGCGATGAAGGACCAGGCGATCGTCTGCAACATCGGCCACTTCGACAACGAGATCGACGTCGCGTCGCTAGAGAAGAAGTGCAAGTGGGAAGAGATCAAGCCGCAGGTCGACCACGTCATCTTCGCGGACGGCAAGCGCATCATCCTGCTGGCCAAGGGCCGCTTGGTGAACCTGGGCTGCGGCACCGGCCACCCGAGCTACGTGATGTCCTCCTCCTTCGCCAACCAGACGCTGGCGCAGATCGAGCTGTTCACCAAGCCCAAGGCCTACGAGAACGGCAAGGTCTACGTGCTGCCCAAGCACCTGGACGAGAAGGTGGCGCGGCTGCAGCTGTCCAAGCTGGGCGCGCAGCTGACCGAACTGACGGACGCGCAGGCCGCGTACATCGGCGTGAACAAGGCCGGCCCGTACAAGGCCGACACGTACCGCTACTGATTCGTCGTTCCCGCGGAGGCGGACGGTTCCATGCGCGCCGACCAGCTCCTCGTCGAACGCGGCCTCGCCGCCACGCGCTCGCAGGCGCAGCGCCTGATCGCTTCGGGGCTGCGCTGGCGCGATGCGCGCGGCTGGCACGCCGTGGCCAAGAACGGCGACGAGGTGCCTGAGGCCGCCGAGCTCGAGTTGCTCGACGACGCCGAGGCGCGCTACGTCTCGCGCGGAGGCCTCAAGCTGGAAGGCGCGTTGCAGGCCGCCGCGGTCGATCCGCGCGGACTGCGCTGCCTCGATGTCGGCCAGTCGACCGGCGGCTTCACCGACTGCCTGTTGCAGCGCGGCGCCGCGCAGGTGGTCGGCATCGACGTCGGCCACGGCCAGCTGCATGCGCGCCTGCGGAGCGATCCGCGGGTCGTGTGCCTGGAAAAGATCAACGCGCGCGAGCTGGACGCATCGGCGTTGCGGCAAGGCGGCGTCGAAGCCGGCTTCGACCTCGCGGTGGGCGACCTGTCGTTCATCTCGTCCACGCTGGTGCTGCCGGCCATCGCGCCGCTGCTGACGCCGGGCGGGCAGTTGCTGCTGCTGGCCAAGCCGCAGTTCGAACTGCAGCCGGGCCAGCTGGGCAAGGGCGGCATCGTGCGCGACGCGTCGCTGTACGCGCAGGTGGAGCAGCGCCTGCGCGATGCCTGCGCGGCTTGCGGCCTTCAGGTGCTGGGCTGGTTCGACAGTCCCATCGCCGGCGGCGACGGCAACCGCGAATTCTTCATACATGCAAGGAGGGGAGCATGAACAGCAAGAAGCTTCCGATCAGCCTGGAGTTCTTCCCGCCCAAGACCGAGGAGGGCGCGGTCAAGCTGCGTGCGGTCCGGCAGAAGCTCTACGCGCTCAAGCCCGAGTTCTGCTCGGTCACGTTCGGCGCCGGTGGTTCGACGCAGGAAGGCACGCTCACGGCGGTCAAGGAGATCATGGCCGAGGGCTGCCCGGCGGCGCCGCACCTGTCGTGCATCGGCCAGTCGCACGAGAGCATCCGCGAGCGGCTGGCGGCGTACGCGGCCGCTGGCGTCAGGCGCATCGTCGCGCTGCGCGGCGACCTGCCGAGCGGCTACGGCCTGGGCGGCGAGTTCCGTTATGCCAGCGACCTGGTCGCCTTCATCCGCGCCGAGACCGGGCGGCAGTTCCAACTGGAAGTGGCGGCCTATCCCGAGGTGCATCCGCAATCGAAGTCGCCCGAAGCCGACGTCGCGGCCTTCCTCGCGAAGGTGGAAGCAGGCGCGGACTCGGGCATCACGCAGTACTTCTTCAACGCGGATGCCTACCTGCGCTACGTGGACGAGCTGCGCAAGCGCGGCGTGCAGGTGCCGGTGGTGCCGGGGATCATGCCGATCACCAGCTCGACCCAGCTGCTGCGCTTCTCCGATGCCTGCGGCGCCGAGATCCCGCGCTGGATCCGGCTGCGGCTGCAGGCGTTCGGCGACGACAGCGAGTCGATCAAGGCGTTCGGCCTGGACGTGGTCACCGCGCTGTGCGAGCGCCTGCGCGCCGAGGGCGTGCCGGGCATCCACTTCTACACGATGAACCAGTCGGTCGCGACGCTGGAGATCTGCCGGAGGCTGGGCTGGTGACGCCCCGTCTGCGGCTGGCGATCGTGCTGCTGCCGGCGCTGGCCGCGCTGCAGGGCTGCGCGGTCCCGCTGATCAAGGCGCCGGAACCACTGTCGCAGGAAGCGGCGCAGGATGAGGTGGCGCCGGCGCCGGAGGCTGAGTCCGAGCGCGAGCCGTTCCAGCGCGGCATCGCGTCCTGGTACGGCCTGCCGTTCCACGGCCGCAAGACCGCGAACGGCGAGCGCTTCGACATGAACGCGCTGACCGCCGCGCATCCCTCGCTGCCGTTCGGCACGCGGGTCAAGGTGCGCAGCCTGGTGAACGGGCGCGAAGTGATCGTGCGCATCAACGACCGCGGGCCGTACGCGCCCGGACGCATCATCGACCTGAGCCATGCGGCCGCGAGGGCGATCGGCCTGGTCGGGTTCGGGGTGAAGCGAGTCTCGCTGACGCTGGTGGAGACGGACCCGAGCTGAGTCCGGTCGGCGGTCGCCGGGTCAGGCGCCGCCGGTTTCGAGCACCTGCCCCTTGCCGCGCCCGCGGCCCAGCGCCTGCAGCAGCTGCGGCAGCGCGGCCTGCAGCGCCGGCTTGAGCGTGTGCGGCGGATTGATCACGAAGAAGCCGCTGGCCAGCAGGCCGGGCCGGCGCGGTTCGCCCGGAACGGCCGGGGCGTCGTCCTGGCCGATGGCGAAAGTGGCGTGCAGCCAGGGCTTGCGCGACTGGTTGGCCAGCGTCTTGAGCTTGCGCGGCAGCTCGTGGGCCTCCGGCCGCGGGATCACCGGGTACCACACCGCGTAGGTGCCGGTGGCGAAGCGATGAAGGCTGTCCTTGAGCGCGGCGACCACCTTGCCGTAGTCGCTCTTGATCTCGTAGCTGGGGTCCATCAGCACCAGGGCGCGGCGCGAGGGCGGCGGCAGCAGCGCCTTGAGCGCCTCGAAGCCGTCGGCCCGGTCCATCGTGACCTGGCGGCCGGCCTCCAGCTGCGCGATGTGGCCGGCCAGGGCCTTGCTGTCGCTCGGATGGAGCTCGAACAGCTTGAGCTTGTCGCGCACTTCCGTGCGCAGCACGCGCTGGGTGAGGAAGGGCGAGCCGGGGTAGACGCGCAGCTGGCCGCCGCGGTTGAAGCCGCGCACCAGCTCCAGGTAGTCGGCGATGGCGGGCGCGAGGGGCTGGCCGTCGATCGTCTCCTGGGGGCCGAGGACTTGCGCGAGCTTGAAGACGCCCTGGGTGGCCTCGCCGGAGGTGTCGGCCCATTCGCCGTCGAGCCGGTAGAGGCCGGCGCCGGCGTGGGTGTCGATCACCCACAGCGGGGTGTCCTTCTGCGTCAGGTGCCGCAGGATGGCCACCAGGGCCACGTGCTTGAAGACGTCGGCGTGGTTGCCGGCGTGGAACGCGTGGCGGTAACTGAACATGCCGCGATGGTACTCGCCGCCCACCCCGGCCTTGCGGTAAGTCGTTGATTTATCGTAGAATCTCAGGCTTTCCGCAGCGCCACGTGGCCCCGCGACGGAAACTGGATCACTCCAGTACCCCACCTAAGAGGTTCCCATCAGAGGAACACCGACCGTGGAAAAGGGCCCGCCAAGCCACTTTCTCGAAAGCTCTTCATGAAAACGTTCAGCGCCAAACCCGCTGACGTGAAGCACGAGTGGTTTGTGATTGACGCCACCGACAAGGTGCTCGGTCGGGTTGCCAGCGAAGCAGCCCTCCGTTTGCGCGGCAAGCACAAGGCCATCTACACGCCTCACGTCGACACGGGCGACTACATCGTCGTCATCAACGCCTCCAAGCTTCGCGTCACCGGCGCGAAGGAACTGGACAAGAAGTACTACCGCCACTCGGGCTTCCCCGGCGGCATCTACGAGACCAACTTCCGCGACATGCAGGCCAAGCACCCCGGCCGCGCGCTCGAGAAGGCCGTCAAGGGCATGCTGCCCAAGGGCCCGCTCGGTTACGCCATGATCAAGAAGCTCAAGGTCTACGGCGGCGCGGAGCATCCGCACACCGCGCAGCAACCGCAGCAGCTGGAAATCTGAGGAGCGCCACGATGATTGGTGAATGGAACAACGGCACCGGCCGCCGCAAGAGCAGCGTGGCCCGTGTCTTCCTGAAGAAGGGCTCCGGCAAGATCACGGTCAACGGCAAGGACATCGAACAGTTCTTCGGCCGCCAGACCTCGATCATGATCGCCCGCCAGCCCCTGTTGCTGACCAACCACGCCGAGACGTTCGACATCCAGGTCAACGTTCACGGTGGCGGTGAATCCGGCCAGGCCGGCGCTGTGCGCCACGGCATCACGCGCGCGCTGATCGATTACGACGCGTCGCTCAAGCCGCAACTGTCGGCTGCCGGCTTCGTCACTCGCGATGCCCGCGAGGTCGAGCGCAAGAAGGTCGGTCTGCACTCCGCGCGTCGTCGCAAGCAGTTCAGCAAGCGCTAAACCGCTTCCGCCCGAAAGGGTTACAAAGCCGCACAAGTTCGCTTGCTGCGGCTTTGTCGTTCATGGGTCACGGCGTGATCTACTCCTAGCTCATGCGTTGGAAGCTGTTACATCGCAGGCTGACCGTCAGTGCCCCCAAGGTCGCCGTCCGAAGCGCCATGTCCTGGCCGCTGCGCTGGGCCGGCGTGGCCATCATGCTGGGGTTCTGCGCCGCCATCTCGCTTTGGGCCTTCGAGCTCGGCAAGGACCTCGCCGGTGTCGATACCAACGACAAGGAACAGCTGGCCGCGCTGCGCGAGGAAAACGCCCGCCTGCGCGAGGAGCGCGACAAGGCCCAGTCCACCCTCAACACCTCGGGCGTGCTGGCCACCGCCGAGCGGTCCGCGCAGGAGCGCCTGGCCGCGCAGATCCGCATGCTGGAGGCCGAGAACCGCGCCCTGCGCGACGACCTCGGCTTCTTCGAGAAGCTCATGCCTGCCAGCGGTGCCGAGTCGCTGGCCATCCGCGGCCTGCAGGCCGAGGTGGTGGGCGGGCAACTGCGCTGGCAGGTGCTGGTCATCCAGCCGACCAAGCAGGCGCCGGAATTTCGCGGCAAGCTGCACCTGACGGTGTCCGGCACGCTGGGCGGAAAACCCTGGTCCATGGACCTCCCCGACGGTCCGCAAGACCTTCGGTTCCGCCAATACCGCCGTCTGGAGGGAATGGCCGATCTGCCTGAGCAGGCCGTGGTACAAAACGTTTCCGCCAAGGTCATGGAAGGTTCCAGCACCCGCGCGGTCCAGAACATCAAGCTCGGGGCTTGAACCACAACGACGACCTTTCTCGAGGAGTACACGGAAATGTTCGGCAAGAAAGCCCAACCGCCCATCAAGAGCCTCATCGCCCACGGCACGCGGGTCGAGGGCAACCTCAAGTTCACTGAAGGCCTGCGGGTCGACGGCGAGGTGGTGGGCGACATCCGCGCCATGACCGAAGAGCCGAGCATGCTGGTGATCTCCGAGGCGGCCGTGGTGCAGGGCGAGATCCACGCCGACCACGTCATCGTCAACGGCACGGTGCGCGGCCCGATCTTCGCGACCGAGCTGCTGGAGCTGCAGCCCAAGGCCCACATCGAGGGCGACGTGTCCTACCGCGCCCTTGAGATGCACCAGGGGGCCGTCATCTCCGGTTCGTTGCGTCCGCTCGCCATCGACGAGGAAAAGCCCTTACTGAAGCTGGCGGCAAACAACCAGTAGCCTGAAATCCCGACCTTTTTGCCCTACCATTTGTCCTCTTCCGAGGAACACCCATGAGCGCAGTAGCCGATAACGTCCAGTCCGAAATGCCCGCACCGCTGATCTTCACCGACAGCGCCGCGGCCAAGGTGGCCGACCTGATCGCCGAGGAGGGCAACCCCGACCTCAAGCTGCGCGTGTTTGTGCAGGGCGGCGGCTGCTCCGGCTTCCAGTACGGCTTCACCTTCGACGAGATCGCCAACGACGACGACACGGTGATGTCCAAGAACGGCGTCTCGCTGCTGATCGACGCGATGAGCTACCAGTACCTGGTGGGCGCCGAGATCGACTACAAGGAAGACCTGCAGGGCGCGCAGTTCGTGATCAAGAACCCGAACGCCAGCACCACCTGCGGCTGCGGTTCCAGCTTCAGCGTCTGAAGCACCGGCCCCTCAGGCGGGCCAGATCCCACCCAACACGCGGGCGCCTCGGGCGCCCGTCGTGCTTTCCAGCTCCAGCTTTTCGCGCCGCACCGCCTTGCGGGCCAGCCAGGCGAAGGCGGTCGCCTCGACTTCCAGCGGCGGCAGGCCGGCCTCGGCGCTGGAGACGACCTGCGCGGCCGGCAGCTGCAACTGCAGCCGGCTCATCAGGTGCGTGTTGAGCGCGCCGCCGCCGCAGACGATGAGCCGCGGCAACCGGGGCTCGCGCCGCAGCACCTCATCGGCACAGGCCCGCGCGGTGAGCTCGGCGAGCGTGGCCTGGACCACTTGCGGCGCGAGCGACGCGAACCCCGCCAGCCGTTGCTGCAACCAGGGTTCGTTGAAGAGGTCCCGGCCCGTGCTCTTGGGCGGCGCCTTGGCGAAGAACGGCTCGTTCCGCAGGGACTGCAACAGCGCGGAATCCGGGGCCGCGCCCGCCGCCCAGGCGCCGCGGTCGTCGTACGGCCGTCCCAGGTGCTTCAGGCACCACGCATCCATCAGCGCGTTGCCCGGGCCGCAGTCGAAGCCCAGCATCGAGCCGTCGGCCCGCAGCAGCGAGAGATTGGAGATGCCGCCGATGTTGAGCACGCCGACCGTCTCGCCGGTCCGGCCGAACAGCGCGCGATGGAAGAAGGGAGCCAGCGGCGCGCCCTGGCCGCCCGCGGCGACGTCGCGGGTGCGGAAGTCGGCGACGACGTCGATGCCGGTCAGCTCGGCCAGCAGCGCCGGCTGGGCCAGCTGCACCGTGTAGCCGGTGCCGTCGAATTCCTGGGGCCGATGCCGCACGGTCTGGCCATGCGCGCCGATGGCCCGCACGCCTGACGAGGGAACGCCGCACGACGACAGCAGCTGCTGCACCACGCCGGCATAGACCCGCATCAGCGCGTTGGCCGCCAGTTCGCCGCGGTGGATCTCGTCGGCGCCGGAGCGGTTGAGCGCCAGCAGCTCCTCTTTCAGCTCGGGATCGAACGGCGCGCTCGCATGCCCCAGCACGCGAAGACCATCGGAGAAATCCGCCAGCACGCCATCGACCCCGTCCAGCGAGGTGCCGGACATCAGGCCGATGTACCGATCGGACATGAGGGAGCGGTTATTCCGCGCTGGCGAGGGTGGCTTGCGCCGCGGCGGCCAGCTGCGCGCGCATCGAATTGGCCATCCGGTCGAAGGCCGGCTTGGCAGCGGCGCTGAGGATCTGCACCTGCGCGCGCCGGGCGACCTGGATCGGGTCCTGGTGGGCGCCGTTGACCCGGAATTCGAAATGCAGGTGCGGCCCGGTGGCCCAGCCCGTGGCGCCGACCGCGCCGACGCGCTGGCCCTGCGACACGTTCTGGCCGTGGCGCACGTCGATGCGGCTCAGGTGCGCGTAGACGGTCAGGTCGCTGGCGTTGTGCTTGATCATGACCACGTTGCCGAAGCCGTTCTGCACGCCCGCGAACTCCACGATGCCGTCGCCGACCGTGCGCACCGGCGTGCCGGTGGGCGCGCCGTAGTCCACGCCCAGGTGGGCGCGCCAGCGGTTCAGGATGGGATGGAAGCGCATCGCGAATCCGCTGGTGACGCGCGAGAACTCCATCGGAGAGGCGAGGTACGAGCTGGTCAGGCTCTTGCCGTCGAAGCCGTAGTAGCCGCCCTTGCTGCCCGGTTCCTGGAACCAGACGGCGTTGAGCGTCTTGCCGTTGTTGACGAACTCCACCGACAGCACGCGGCCGGTGCGCAGCGGTTCGCCGTCGGCTTCCAGCGCCTCGTACACCACGCTGAAGCGGTCGCCCTTGCGCAGGCCGCGGTGGAAGTCGATGTCGGCGGAGAAGATGTCGGCGACCTGCACCGCGATCTCGTCCGGGATGCGGGCCTCGTCCACCGCCGCGAACAGCGAGCTGCGGATCGACCCGCTGCCCAGGCGCACGGCGGCGGTCAGGGGCGCGGCTTCCACGCGGGTGAAAAAGCGGCCGTCGGTGTCGCGCTGCACGACCAGGCGGCGGAACTGGCCGGAATCGTCGGCGACCCAGCGCGCGGTGAGCGCGGCCAGGCCGTGGTCGGCGGTGGCTTCGGCACGAACGGTGCGGCCGGGACGGCCAAGCAGCTGGGTGCGCACGGCGGCGTCCTGCCGCAGGTAGGCGGCGGCGGCCGGGTCACTGACGCCCAGGCGGGCGAGCAGCGACTCCACCGTGTCGGTGGGCCGAACGGCGTCGGAGCGATAGAGGTTGAAGACGTGGGCGTCGAGCGCCTCGATCTGGGGGCTCAGCGCGAGCGGCTGGACCGACTCGAGCACCTCGCGCACCGGCAGGCTGGCGGGATCGGGACCGAAGGAGGCGACCGCGAACGCGCCGCCACCGCCGCCGAGAAGCATCGCGGCGACCAGCGCGGTCAGCTTGCGCGGATGTTTCTCCAGCACTCGTGTGGCGACGGACAGAGCGCGGTCGGCCGCGATGGTCAAAGCGTTTCCTGTCAAACCTCGGATCCTCTTGGCTGGCCTGCCGGCGACGCCGGCAGTGTGCCCCCTCGGGCTATGGCCGGGATGCCTCGGATGGGCGTCTCTTTAGAATCACCCGGCCATGTAAAACGGGCGCCAGTATAGAACGGTGACAACCCGTCCAAACAGTAAAAAGCCGTGACGAATCAACAGCTTGTAACACAACAGCATCCGGTGACGGATCGCGTGAAAGATGCCATGGGGGTGTCGCTGCGCGGCGCCGAGGAGCTCATCCCCCGTGAGGAATGGCTGCAGAAACTCGCCCGCTCGGAAGCGACGGGCGTTCCACTCCGTATCAAGTTGGGCCTTGATCCCACGGCACCCGACATCCACGTCGGCCATACCGTCGTGCTCAACAAGATGCGCCAGCTCCAGGATCTGGGCCACACGGTCATCTTCCTGATCGGCGACTTCACCTCGATGATCGGCGACCCCTCCGGGCGCAACACCACCCGCCCGCCGCTCACGCGCGAGCAGATCCAGGCCAACGCCGAGACCTACCGCGCCCAGGCCTACAAGATCCTGGACCCGGCCCGCACCGAGCTTCGCTACAACAGCGAATGGAGCGACCCGCTGGGGGCGCGCGGGATGATCGAGCTGGCCGCCAAGTACACGGTGGCGCGGATGATGGAGCGCAACGACTTCCACGAGCGCTTCAAGGCCGGCACCTCGATCTCCATCCACGAGTTCCTCTACCCGCTGATGCAAGGCTACGACTCGGTGGCCTTGGAGAGCGACCTGGAACTGGGCGGCACCGATCAGAAGTTCAACCTGCTGATGGGCCGCCACCTCCAGCAGGAATACGGCCAGGAGCCGCAGTGCATCCTGACCATGCCCTTGCTCGAAGGCCTCGACGGCGTCGAGAAGATGAGCAAGAGCAAGAACAACTACATCGGCATCACGGAAGACGCCAACACCATGTTCGCCAAGGTGATGTCGATCTCCGACACGCTGATGTGGCGCTGGTTCACGCTGCTGAGCTTCCGCTCCGAGGCGGACATCGCCAAGCTGCGCGCCGAGGTGGAGCAGGGCCGCAACCCGCGCGACGCCAAGGTGATGCTGGCCAAGGAAATCACGGCGCGCTTCCACGACGCCGCCGCGGCCGACGCGGCGGAGCAGGACTTCGTCAACCGCAGCAAGGGCGGCATCCCGGACGAGATCCCCGAGGTGACGCTGTCGGGCGCGCCGCTGGCGATCGGTGCGCTGCTCAAGCAGGCGGGCCTGGCGCCGTCCACCAGCGAGGCCCTGCGCCTGGTCGAGGGCAACGGCGTGCGCATCGATGGCGCCACGGTCGGCGACAAGGGTCTGAAGCTTTCCGCCGGCACCTACGTCGTGCAGGTCGGCAAGCGCAAGTTCGCCCGCGTGACGCTGGCCTGACGCGTCAGCGCGCGCCGGCCGCTTCCAGCAGCTTCACCATCTCCACGTAGCCGCGCGAGCGGGCCAGCTGCAGCGGCGTCTGGCCCTGCCGGTCGGCCAGCTGCAGGTTGGCGCGCGCATCGATCAGCGCCTTCAGCGTCGTCTGGTGGCGCGGTCCGCCGTTGCCCAGCACGACGGACTCGATCGCGGCGGTCCAGTGCAGGTTGTTCACATGGTCCAGCGGCGCGCCCGCGGCGATCAGCTGCCGCACCACGCCGTCATGGCCCAGGTGGGCGGCCGCGATCAGCGCCGTGCCGTCCCAGCGGCTGGTCACCTGCCTGGCGCTCGCGCCCAGCGAGAGCAGCAGGCGCAGCGTCTCCTCGTCGTCGGCCACCGATGCGATGGTGACCGCGTCGTAGCGGTCGTTCTCCAGCAGGTTCAGGTCGGCTCCGGCCTGGGCCAGCGCCCGGATCGCTTCGCGCTGCCGGGCGAAGGTGGCGACGTGCAGGGCAGTGCGGCCGTACGCATCGCGGGCGTCCAGGTTCGTGCCCGAACCCGCCAGTGAGCGGATCGCTCCGGCATCGCCGCGCTGCGCCGCCGCGTGCAGCCCCGTGTAGCGCGCCGCCTCGGCCGCGGTGGGCGCGACCTGCGGCCACGCCGATCCCGAGGCCGCCACGGCCAGCAGCAACGCACCGATCCCGGACCACCACCCACGCGTGTTCAGCTTCATGGCCGACGATTCTGGCACCGGCGCTGTCGGACAATCGCATGCATGAGCCTCGCCGACCGCGCCGCAGCCATCCAGCCGCACACCTGGCTCAGGGTGTCGGTGCTGGTCGCGCTGCTCACCATCGCGCTCAAGACCCTGGCCTGGTGGTTCACCGATTCGGTCGGCCTGCTGTCGGACGCGATGGAGTCCCTGGTCAACCTCGCCAGCGCCGCCTTCGCGCTGCTGATGGTGCGGGTGGCGCGCCAGCCGGCCGACGCCGAGCATCCCTACGGCCACCACAAGGCCGAGTACTTCTCGTCCGCCTTCGAGGGCCTCGCGATCATGGTGGCCTCGGTCGCCATCCTGTGGGCGTCGGTCCCGCGCTTCTTCGCTCCGCAACCGCTGGAGCAGCTGGGCATCGGCCTGCCGATCTCGATGCTGAGCACCGCCATCCTGGCCGCGCTGGCCTGGGCCATGCTGAAGTCGTCCGCTCGGCACCGCTCGATGGCGCTGGAAGGCGATGCGCGCCACCTCCTCACCGACGTCTGGACTTCGGTCGGCGTGGTGGTGGGCGTGGGCGGGGTCGCGCTCACCGGCTGGCTGTGGCTGGACCCGGCGGTGGCCGTGGCGGTGGCGCTCAACATCCTGCGCGAAGGCGCGGCCCTGGTCTGGAAGTCCTCGCAGGGCCTGATGGACACGCGCGTGGAGCGCTCGGTGCAGGCCGAGATCGACAAGGTGCTCAAGGGCTTCGAGCACCCGACCATCCGCTTCGACCACGTCACCACGCGGCGTTCGGGCAGCCGCCGCTTCGTGGACCTGCACATGCACATGCCGGGCAACACCACGCTGCGCCGCGCCGCGGCGTTGCGCGGCTCGGTGGAGCAGGCGCTGATGAGCGCGGTGCCTGGCCTGCGCGCCACCATCCAGCTGCTGCCCACCGACGTGGAAGCGCATTTCGAGGACGAGGAGGACCTGATTTGATCGGACTGGTGCAGCGCGTGAGCGAAGCGCGCGTGGTGGTCGAGGGCCGGACGATCGGCGAGATCGGGGCGGGACTGCTGCTGCTGGTGTGCGCCGAGCGCGGCGACGGCGAGGCCCAGGCCGACAGGCTGCTGGCCAAGGTGCTGAAGCTGCGCATCTTCTCCGACGAGCAGGGCAAGATGAACCGCAGCGTCCAGGACGTCGGCGGCGGTCTTCTCGTGGTGAGCCAGTTCACGCTGGCGGCCGACACCTCGGGCGGCAACCGGCCCAGCTTCGGCAACGCGGCGGCGCCGGACGAAGGGCGGCGCCTGTACGACTACTTCGTGGCCCGGGCGCGCGAGGCGCATCCCGTCGTGCGGACGGGCGAGTTCGCGGCGGACATGAAGGTGCAGCTGGTGAACGACGGGCCGGTGACGATCCCGATCTTCATGCGCTGAAGCTCAGTAGGGGTTGGGAAACCCGAGCGCGCCCATCAGAAGCACTTCCAGCGCCTCCATCTCCAGCGCATCCCGCTCGTTGGTCTCGTGATCGTAGCCCTGCGCGTGCAGGGTCCCATGCACCAGCAGGTGCGCGTAGTGCTCGACCAGCGCCTTGCCCTGCTCGCGCGCTTCGCGCTCGACCACGGGCGCGCACAGCACCAGATCGGCGCTGACCACCGGCTCCCGCGTGTAGTCGAACGTGAGCACGTTGGTCGCGTAGTCCTTGCCGCGGTACTGCCGGTTGAGCGCGCGGCCCTCGGCCTGGCCCACGATGCGCACCGCGATCTCCGCCGGCGAGCGCAGCGCGATCGACATCCAGCGCCGCACCCGGGCCGGCGACAACAGCGCCTTGTGCGTCGCGCTGCCGGAGAAGTCGCCGAACTGCAGGTCCAGCGAGAGATCGGCGTCGGGCATCAGCTCTTTCTCGCCGCGTCGTACGCATCGACGATGCGCGCCACCAGCGGATGCCGCACCACGTCGGCGCTGGTAAAGCGCGTGTGCGCGATGCCCTTGACCCGCTTGAGCACCCGCTCCGCGTCCACCAGCCCGGACAGCACGCCCTTGGGCAGGTCGATCTGGCTGATGTCGCCCGTCACCACGCACTTGCTGCCGAAGCCGATGCGGGTGAGGAACATCTTCATCTGCTCCGGCGTGGTGTTCTGCGCCTCGTCCAGGATCACGAAGGCATTGTTCAGCGTGCGGCCGCGCATGAAGGCCAGCGGCGCGATCTCCAGCGCGTTGCGCTCGAACGCCTTGGTCACGCGGTCGAACCCCATCAGATCGTACAGCGCGTCGTACAGCGGGCGCAGGTAGGGATCGACCTTCTGCGTCAGGTCGCCGGGCAGGAAGCCGAGCTTCTCGCCCGCTTCGACCGCCGGCCGCGTCAGCACGATGCGCTGCACGCTGCTGCGCTCCAGCGCGTCCACGGCGCAGGCCACCGCGAGGTAGGTCTTGCCGGTGCCGGCCGGCCCGATGCCGAACGTGATGTCGTGGTGCGCGATGTTGTCCAGGTACACGCTCTGGTTGGGCGTGCGCGCCTTCAGGTCCGAGCGGCGCGTGTGCAGCACGAGCGCGCCTTCCTCGTCCTCGTCCATCGTCTCGTCGCCGGCCACCATCAGCTGCACCTTGTCGGGCGAGATGGGACGCTGGGCGATCTCGTACAGCGCCTGCAGCACGTCCATCGCGCGCTGCGCCTTGGCCTTGGCGCCTTCGACCTTGAAGCTCTCCTGCCGCCGGGCGATCCTGACCTGCAGCGCGGTCTCTATCGTCCGCAGGTGTTCGTCCATGGGGCCGCACAGGTGGGCGAGCCGGGTGTTGTTGGGCGGGACGAAGCTGTGGCGGACAATCATCGGATGAGTCTCTGGTGGAGGGTGATTGTCGCCGTATCGGCACTCTTGGTGGGGTGGGCGCCGCCCGCCGCCGCGCAGGGCCAGGTGCTGGCGCAGGCCCAGTTCAGCGCCGCGGGACGGCCCGGACCCGAACAGGCCGTGGCGTTGCCGCACACGTGGTGGGACACGGTTCCCGGCTACAGCGGCGTGGCGACCTATCGGCTGGCGCTCGTCCCGCCGCCCGGGGACGAGCTGCTCGCGGTGTACGTGGAGCGCGCCTGCGCCGACCTGCGCGTGCGCCTCAACGGCCAGCTGGTGGGCGGTTCGGCGGAACTGAAGCCGGTGGGTGCCCGCTGCTACCGCCCGCACCTCGTCACCTTGCCGCGGTCGCTGCTGCGGCCCGGCGCCAACGAGCTCCTTCTGGACGTCGCGGGCCATGCCCCGCCCGGCGTGGTCTCGCGCCAGCGCGCGGCCGGCCTGTCGGCGGTGGAGGTCGGTCCGCTCCCGCAGCTGCAGCCCCGCTTCGAGCGCCAGTGGTTCTGGACCGAGACCGTGGCGCAACTCGTGTGCGCGCTGATGGGGACCCTGGGCCTGGGCCTGCTCGGGCTGTCGGCGGTGCGCCGCCAGGGCGGGCGGCTGCTGTTCTTCGGGCTCTACGCCACCGGCTGGGCGGTGGTGGAGCTGCGCCTGTTCGTCCCGCTGCCGCTGCCGCATCCCTGGGGCGACGTGCTGATCTACAGCCTGATGGGCCCGACCTTCACCAGCGCCTACATCTTCCTGCTGCGAATGGTCGACCGGCGCTGGCCGCGCGTGGAGCGGGCGCTCTGGCTGCAATGCGCGGTGGTGCCGCTGCTGCTCGCCGCCTCGTATCCCGGCTACCTGCGGCAGGCCTTCACCGCGTACTACAACCTGCTCGCGCTGGAGTTCCTCGCGTTCGCGGGCTTCTTCTTCGCGGTCGCGTGGCGCGAGCGGCGCGAGGACTTCTGGGTGATGGCCGCCGCCATCGGCGCCACCGGGGCCATGGCCGGCCTGGAGATCGCGCAGCAGAACCGCTGGGTGCCGTTCCACGGCCTGCAGGTCGGCCACTTCATCGTGCCGCTGGCGGCCGCCATGATCGGCCTGCACCTGATGCGCCAGCTGGCGCGTGCGTTGCGGGCCACCGAGCGGGCCAACGTCGAACTCGAGCGCCGGGTGGCCGAGAAGTCGCGCGAGATCGAGGACAACTGGCGCCAGATCGCCCAGCTGCGCGCGGCCGAAGCAGCCCAGGGCGAGCGCCGCCGCATCGCCGCGGACCTGCACGACGACCTGGGCGCGCGGCTGCTGGGCATCACCCAGGCCAGCGCGGGCGACAACGAACGGGTCGCCGCGATGGCGCGGCAGGCGCTGGACGAGATGCGGCTGGCGGTCCGGGGCATGACCGCGTCGCCCGCGATCGCGGCCGACGTGTTCGCCGACTGGCGCGCCGAGTGCGTCTCGCGCCTGGAAGCCGCCGGCCTCCGCGCGCGCTGGGAAGCGGGCGAGCCGCCCGACGACCTGGCGCTGCCCTCGCGCGTGCAGGTGCAGTGCACCCGCGTGCTGCGCGAGGCGGTGAGCAACGTGATCCGCCACAGTGGTGCGACGGAATGCCGGATTCGCATCGACTGGGACGGCCGCGGCCTGATGCTGGAAGTGGCCGACAACGGCCGCGGCCTGGCGCCGTCGAATGGGGACCGCGTGGGCCATGGGCTCGCCAGCATCGAAGGACGCATCCGCGGCCTGGCCGGCTGGCACCGGTTCGAGGCCGGCGACAACGGCGGCGCGAGGCTGGCCGCGTGGGTTCCGCTGCAGACGCCATCCGCTAACATCGACACGGTATGAAGACTGCGCTGATCGTCGAGGACCTGCCCGACATCCGGGCCTGGCTGGCGGAAGTGGCGCAGGAGGCCTTCCCTGGCCTGCGGCTGACGCTGGCGGCCCGATTCTCCGAAGGCGTCGCGGCGATCGCCGGCGAGCCGTTCGACCTGGCCCTCGTCGACCTCGGCCTTCCCGACGGCAGCGGCATCGACCTGGTCTCGCTGCTGCAGGACCGCCAGCCCGAGGCGCTGCCGGTAGTGGTCAGCATCTACGACGACGACGAGCACCTCTTTCCCGCGCTGCAGGCCGGCGCGTTCGGCTACCTGCTCAAGGAGCAGCCGCGCGAGCAGCTGGTTTCGCAGCTGCTGCGCATCTCGCAGGGCGAGCCGCCGCTGTCGCCGCCGATCGCGCGCCGGGTGCTGGGCCACTTCGCCGGCGCCGCCGGCCGCCGCGCCGCGCTGGCGCAGCAGATCGAGGAGCAGGCCCGCCTGACCGAGCGCGAGTCCGAGGTGCTGCAACGCGTGGCCAAGGGCTTCACGCTGGCCGAGATCGCCACCCAGTTCGGGCTGACCCGCAACACGGTGGCGGCCCACATCAAGAACGTCTATCGCAAGCTGAACGTCTCCTCGCGCGCCGAAGCCGCGCTCGAAGCGGCGCGGCGCGGACTGGTACGCCCATGATCGGACGACTGCAAGGAACGCTGGCGGACAAGAACCCGCCGCAGGTGCTGGTGGACTGCCACGGCGTCGGCTACGAGGTCGACGTCCCCATGAGCACCTTCTTCAACCTGCCCGGCGTGGGCGAGCCGGTGACGCTGCTCACGCACTTCGTGGTGCGCGAGGACGCGCAGATCCTGTTCGGGTTCGGCTCCTCCAGCGAACGCGAGGCCTTCCGCCAGTTGATCCGCATCTCGGGCGTGGGACCGCGCACCGCGCTGTCGGTGCTGAGCGGCATGAGCGTGGGCGACATCGCCCAGGCCGTCACCGCGCAGGACGCCACCCGCCTCATCAAGGTGCCCGGCATCGGCAAGAAGACCGCCGAGCGGCTGCTGCTGGAACTCAAGGGCAAGATCGGCGCCGACCTCGGCGCGCCCGCGGGCGGCGCGGCGGCCACCGACGCGCAGGCCGACATCCTGCAGGCGCTGGTGGCCCTGGGCTACAGCGACAAGGAAGCGCAGGCCGCGCTCAAGGCGCTGCCGCAGGACGTGGGCGTGAGCGAGGGCATCAAGCTGGCGCTGAAGGCGCTGGCGCGGTGAACGCACGATGACGATCAAGACCGACGACTTCGGCCTGCCGCCGCCGCAGCGCGTGGTGTCGGCCGCGCCGGCCTCGCCCAACGAGGAGGCGATCGAGCGCGCCCTGCGTCCCAAGCTGCTGAACGAGTACGTCGGCCAGGCGCGCACGCGCGAGCAGCTGGAGATCTTCATCGGCGCCGCCAAGAAGCGCGGCGAGGCGCTGGACCACGTGCTGCTGTTCGGCCCGCCGGGCCTGGGCAAGACCACGCTGTCGCACATCATCGCCCACGAGCTGGGCGTGAACCTGCGCCAGACCTCGGGGCCGGTGCTGGAGAAACCCAAGGACCTGGCGGCGCTGCTGACCAACCTCGAGAAGAACGACGTCCTCTTCATCGACGAGATCCACCGCCTGTCGCCGGTGGTCGAGGAGATCCTGTACCCGGCGCTGGAGGACTACCAGATCGACATCATGATCGGCGAGGGCCCGGCCGCCCGCTCGATCAAGCTGGACCTGCAGCCCTTCACGCTGGTGGGCGCCACCACCCGCGCCGGCATGCTCACCAACCCGCTGCGCGACCGCTTCGGCATCGTCGCGCGGCTGGAGTTCTACACGGCCGAGGAGCTCACGCGCATCGTGCGGCGCAGCGCCGCGCTGCTGGACGCGCCGATCGACGACGAAGGCGCGGCCGAGATCGCCCGCCGCTCGCGCGGCACGCCCCGCATCGCCAACCGGCTGCTGCGCCGCGTGCGCGACTACGCCGACGTCAAGGGCACCGGCCGCATCACCCAGGACATCGCGCACAAGGCGCTGGCCATGCTGGACGTGGACCCGCAGGGCTTCGACGTGATGGACCGCAAGCTGCTGGAGGCCGTGATCCACCGCTTCGACGGCGGCCCGGTGGGCCTGGACAACATCGCGGCCTCCATCGGCGAGGAGCGCGACACGATCGAGGACGTGATCGAGCCCTACCTGATCCAGCAGGGCTACCTGCAGCGAACGCCTCGTGGGCGGATCGCGACGCTGGCGGCGTTCCGGCACCTCGGCGTCGCACCTCCCCGGAACGACGGCGAGCTGTTCGGCAACTAGACGGCGGCGGGCGACAGGCGTGAGGCCGCGTCGCCAGCCGACGACGGCCGGGCGTTCACCGCGATCAGGATCTGCGCGACGTAGTAGGTCGCCAGCACCCAGAACTGCGCCATCGGCAGCGGCTGCCAGAAGCGGTTGAGCGCCAGCAGCGTGTCGCTGGCCATGAAGAACACCGCGCCGATGGCGACCAGCAGCGAGGCAGCGTCCTTGAGCACCGCCGCGCGGCCGATCGCCTGCGCCGCCATCACCGCGATGACGACGACGTAGGCCGCGACCGCGACCTTGAGCACCGGGTCCAGCCCCGGGAACAGCAACGCGTACACCGCCCCGCCCGCGCCGAGCGTGGCCGCCAGCGCGACGGGGCGCGGCAGCCAGCCCACGCCCCGGCGCAGCAGCGCGACGTAGCAGAGGTGCGCGACCAGGAAGGCGACCAGGCCCGGGATGAAGCGGCCGGGCAGCATCAGGAACACGTCGCCCAGCAGCGAGAAGGCGAGGGCGGCGACCAGCAGCGCGTCGAAGCGAAGCGCGCCCGGCGCGCGCGGGCGCGTCGCCACCAGCGCGATGGCCAGCACCATGGTGAGCGGCTTGAACACGCGATGCAGTTCGGGAAAGCCGACGGCGGCGGTCGCGGTGGCGAGGGCGGCCGATTCGATCAGCAGTGCCTCCAGGAGGCCGATGCGTCCCTGCATCACGGCGCCCACCGCCCACAGCGCCGCGGCCAGCACGGCGAGCCAGACCGAGCTCACGGCCAGCGGCGCGCCGTCGGCATGCCAGAGGAACACCGACACGCCTGCGAGGAGCGCCAGGAACTGCAGGCCGCCGAACCAGGCGACGGTGCGCGTCATCGGCGGGTGGTAGCGCTGCACGCGCGCGATGTCGAACGGCGCCTTGGGAAAGCGCGCCGCGACGTCGGCGGGGCGCCAGCCGGGCGGCTTGAACCACACGCGCAGCTTGTCGGACCAGCGCTTCGCATGCCAGCTGTCGCGCGCCAGCGCCCAGTACACCTCGGCGTTGGACCACAGCGGGTCCCAGCTGTCGAGCGGCGCGCGCGTTCCGTAGACGCACTTCTCGTCCTCTTCCTTGAAGCTGCCGAAGAGGCGGTCCCACACGATCAGCACGCCGCCGTAGTTGCGGTCGAGGTAGCGGTCGTTCACCGCGTGGTGCACGCGATGGTTGGAGGGCGAGCAGAACCAGCGGTCGAACCAGCCGAGCCTGGGCACGTGCTCGGTGTGCACCCAGAACTGGTAGAGCAGGTCGATCAGCGCGACGACGCCGAACACCAGCGGCGGCACGCCGGCCAGCGCCATCGGCAGGTAGAAGATCCAGCCGAGGAGGGCGCCCGAGGAGGTCTGGCGCAGCGCGGTGGACAGGTTGTAGTCCTGGCTCTGGTGGTGCACCACGTGCGCCGCCCAGAAGAGCGCGCACTCGTGGCCCGCGCGGTGCAGCCAGTAGTAGCAGAGGTCGTAGAACAGCAGCGCCAGCAGCCACCCGTACCACGAGGTCCAGAACGCCTCCTCGTGCCAGAGCGCGACCCAGCCGTAGACCGCGGTGTAGATGCCGACCCGGAACAGGCGCGTGAAGATCGCCGTGATCTGGCTGAGCATGCCCAGCCCGATGCTGTTGACCGCGTCGTTCAGGCGGTAGGTGTCGCGCCCGCGCGCGCGGCCCCACGCGTATTCGATCGCGATCAGCCCGAGGAACACGGGGGTGGCGAGGACGATGACCTGGCTCGGCGACAGCATGGCCGGGATTGTCCGGCCGCCGCGCTCAGCGGGCGCTGGGCGGAACCCTGAGGACCGGCGTCAGGTCAGCGCCCCGCGCGCATCCACGCGCAGGATGCGATCCACCTTGCCGTTCGCCAGGCCGCCGCGAACGGCGATCAGGTGGTCGTGCAGGTTCACCGTGGGATCGCAGTGGCCCGGGATCAGCCACAGCATCCGGCCGATCTCCGGCACGCGCTGGCCGGGCGCGGGGCGCAGGATGCCGTGCTCGTCGCCGCCGTTGGCGTAGGCCAGCTCGTGGCCGTCGTCCAGGCTGTGCACCAGCGGCAGGCCCGAGTCGATGGCGTGGCTCTTGTGGCCGGCGTCGCACACCGCGTGCTCCTGGCCGGCGCTCATCACCTGGGTCTTGACGAAGAGCGCGTGCTCGAAATGCGGCTGGGCCGGGTCGCGCTCGTTGCGCGAGTAGTCGGCGTCCATGAAGAGGAACGAGCCGGCCTGCAGCTCGCCCCAGACGCCGCTGGCGGCCTCGCAGACCATGCTGCCGGTGCCCGCGCCGGTGACCAGTCCGACCTTCACGCCCTCGTCCTCGATCAGCTTGCGCGTCAGGGTGACGTCGCGCGCGGCCTGGGCGATGACGTCGCGGCGTTCCTGCTGGCCGCGCAGGTGCTGGGCACGGCCGTGGTAGGCCTGCAGCCCGGCGAAACGCAGCGCGGGGTGCTTGCGGATCTCGTGCACCAGCGACACCGCGGCGCGGCCCGGCACCACGCCGCAGCGGCCCTGGCCGACGTCGATCTCGACGAACACGTCGATCACGGCGGCGGTGCCGGCCTCGCGGCGCGCGTCGTTCATCGCCGTGGCGAGGCGCGACACGCCCACGTGGCTGTCCACCGCGATGGCCAGCTGCCCGCCCTCGGATCGGAGCCGGTGCGCCAGCTGCGCCACGCGGGCCAGCTTCTGCGGCGCCACGATCTCGTTGGTGATGTAGATGTCGGTCACCCCGCCGGCGGCCATGGCTTCGGCCTCGGCGGTCTTCTGCACGCAGACGCCGACCGCGCCGGCCTGGACCTGCAGCCGCGCGATGGCCGAGCACTTGTGCATCTTGGCGTGGGGACGCCAGCGGATCTCGTGCTTCTTCGCGAACTCGGCCATGCGGCTCAGGTTGCGCTGCATCGCATCGAGATCGACCACCAGGGCCGGCGTGTCGATCGCGGCCACGGGCTGGCCGACCAGTTGCTTGAGGGGTTCGCTAAGCGGTTGTTTCGTCTGCCGGAGCATTCGCGTCGTCGAGGTGCTGGGTGTCGGACCAGCCGACGAGGGTGAAGCCTTCCGGGGTCCAGAGCAGGCGGTTGATGGCGCCGTTGGGAAGCTCCCAGGTGCGCGGTGCGTTGACTTCCTGGCGGGTGGCGACGCGGTACAGCGCGTCCAGCACGCCGCCGTGTGCCACCACCACGATTTGCTCGCCGGGGTGCCGCGCGGCCAGTTCGTGCAGCGTGCGCGTCACCCGCTCGCGCAGTTCCAGCAGCGATTCGCCGCCCTCGGGCGGCTGCCAGTCGGGGAGGCGCTTGCGCCAGTTCTGGGCGTGTTCCGGCCAGGTCTGGTGGATCTCGTCGAAGGTCTTGCCCTCGAACATGCCGAAGCTGCGCTCGCGCAGCCCCTCGTGCGGGATGGGAGCGACGCCGCTGACCTCGCCGATCGATTCGGCGGTTTCGCGGGCACGCCCCAGGTCGCTGGTGTAGACGGCGCTGATGGGCTCGCCGGCGAGCGCCTGCCCGACGCGTCGGGCCTGCCAGCGGCCGGTGTCGTTCAGGCCGATGTCGGTCTGGCCCTGGATCCGTGCATCGACGTTCCACGACGTTTCGCCGTGGCGCACGGCGATGATCCGGGTGGGTTCCATGCCGCGGATTCTAGGCAAGCGATCTCAGCTTGCCCGCCGTGGCGGTAGCGAAATGTCAACGGGCGGCGGCGGGCGCGGGCGCTGAAGCGGGGCCGGCCGGGGCCGCGGCGGCCTGGGCGGTCTTCTGGCCGCCGAGCTGGATGTTCACCCGTCGCACGCCCTGCGGCGGGTTGGGGAAGCCCTGCAGTGCGGCGTCGAACATGGCCGGCAGCACGACCGCCTGGTCGAGCCAGGGGCCGTCGCTGGCGGCATGGGTCTCGTAGACCACCTGGTTGCTGGCCTTCTCGCGCACCACCACGCCGACCTCGCGCTGGAACCAGGGCTGCTCCATGCGCGGGAACGGGCCGCCCCAGAAGCCGGGATGGTGGAAGGCGTAGTGCGACCCCCAGCCGCCCCAGCCCCATGAATCCCACGGATCGGCCCACGGCGACAGTACGCGCTGCACCCGGGCCGACACCTGCACGGTGTAGCGGGGAGCGGCGTCGTCGCGGCGCAGGCCCGCCTTGAACAGCGCCGGGTCGGCCAGCGCCTCGAGGGTGTTCTGGCCGGGCTGGTTGGCCTGCGAAGGCAGCCGCTCGAAGGAGTAGGTGGGATTGGCCGGGAGCGCCGGCAGGCCGGAGAACGACTGCACGTTGTTCTCCAGCAGGTAGGTGGAGCAGCCCGACAGCAGCACCGCGGCCGCTGCGGGGAGGGCGAGGCGCCAGGAGCGCATGGTGGTGGCGAAGTGGTTCAGAGCTTGACGATCGACAGGCCCGGCAGCGCAGGCGGCGCTGCGAACTCTTCGGCATCGAATGCCTTGTCGCCGTCTTCGCTGGCCACGCCCGTGGCGATCAGACCCTTGAAATCGTAGAGCGTTCCATCGCCCAGGTGGGAAGGCACAACGTTCTGTAACGCGTTGGCCATGTTCTCCAGCCGGCCGGGATGCTTCTTCTCCCATTCGCGCAGCATGTTGCCGACCTGCTTGCGCTGCAGGTTCTCCTGGCTGCCGCACAGCGTGCACGGGATGATCGGGAACTGACGGTGCTCGGCCCAGCGAATCAGGTCCTTCTCGGGGACGTAGGCCAGCGGGCGGATCACCACGTGCCTGCCGTCGTCGCTGACCAGCTTGGGCGGCATGCCCTTGAGCTTGCCGCCGAAGAACATGTTCAGGAAGAACGTCTGCAGCATGTCGTCGCGGTGGTGGCCCAGCGCGATCTTCGTCGCGCCCAGCTCATCGGCCACGCGGTACAGGATGCCGCGCCGCAGCCGCGAGCACAGGCTGCACATCGTCTTGCCCTCGGGGATCTTGTCCTTGACGATGGAATAGGTGTCCTGCTCCTCGATGTGGAACGGGATGCCCAGGGCCTTCAGGTAGTCGGGCAGCACGTGCTCGGGGAAGCCGGGCTGCTTCTGGTCGAGGTTGACGGCGACGATGTCGAACGACACCGGCGCGCGGGCCCGCAGCTTGAGCAGCACGTCCAGCAGGCCGTAGCTGTCCTTGCCGCCGGACAGGCACACCATCACCTTGTCGCCCTCGCCGATCATGGAGTAGTCGCCGATGGCCTGGCCGACCAGGCGGCACAGGCGCTTTTCCAGCTTGTGGGCCTCGCGCTCGATCTTGAGGGCGCGGGCGGCGGAGGGGGCGGGTTCGGACTCGATCCAGACGGCGGACATGATCCCTCGATTGTCGGCCATGATCGGCCCCCATGACCGACAGCGTCCCCGCCCGCCTCGACCGCCTGCCCTGGTCGGGCTGGCACTGGCGGGTGGTGGTGGCGCTGGGCGTGGCCTGGGTGCTGGACGGCCTGGAGGTCACCATCGTCGGCTCGCTCGGCGCCGTGCTCGCGCGTCCCGACACGCTGGGGCTGACCGACGCGCAGGTCGGCTGGGCCGGATCGCTCTACGTGGGCGGCGCGGTGGTCGGCGCGATCGTCTTCGGGCGCATGGCGGACCGGCTGGGGCGCAAGCGCCTCTTCCTGTGGACGCTGGCGATCTACATGGCGGCGACGGTCGCCACCGCTTTCACCGGCAGCTTCACGGGCTTCGCCGTGTGCCGCTTCGTCACCGGCATCGGCATCGGCGGCGAGTACGCGGCCATCAACTCGGCCATCGACGAGCTGATCCCCGCGCGCGTGCGCGGCCGCGTGAACCTGGCGATCAACGGCAGCTTCTGGGTCGGCGCGGCACTGGGCGCGGCGCTCAGCTTGGTGCTGCTGGACGAGCGCGTGCTCGGACCGGTGATCGGCTGGCGCGCCGCCTTCCTGCTGGGCGCGGTGCTGGCGGTGGCGATCCTGCTGGTGCGCCGCCACGTGCCCGAGAGCCCGCGCTGGCTGATGACGCACGGCCGCGCGGACGAGGCCGTGCGCATCGTCGCGGACATCGAGCGCGCCGCGGGCGTCGCGCCATCGACCGCGGCGCCCGCCGTTGCGTCGCACCGCGGCCGCGTGCCGCGCTGGACCGAGGTCGTGCACGTGCTCGTGCGCCGCTACCCGCGCCGCAGCGTGGTGGTGCTGGCGCTGATGGCGTCGCAGGCCTTCTTCTACAACGCCATCTTCTTCACCTACTCGCTGGTGCTCACGCGCTTCTACGCGGTGGATGAGTCGCGGGTGGCGCTCTACATCTTCCCGTTCGCGGCCGGCAACGTGCTGGGGCCGTTGCTGCTCGGGCCGCTGTTCGACCGCATCGGCCGGCGGCGGATGATCGCCGCGACCTACGCGCTGTCCGGCATCGGCTTGCTCGCGACGGGCGCGGGTTTTCTCGCCGGATCGTTCGACGCGGCGGGCCAGGCGCTAGCGTGGTCCGGCGTGTTCTTCCTCGCGTCCGCCGCCGCGAGTTCGGCCTATCTCACGGTGAGCGAAGTGTTCCCGCTGGAGATGCGCGCGCTGGCCATCTCGATCTTCTATGCCGTGGGCACGGGCCTGGGCGGCTTCGCGGCGCCGGCGCTGTTCGGCACGCTGGTGGCCAGCGGCAGCCGCGAAGCGGTGTTCGTGGGCTACGTCATCGGCTCGGTGCTGATGGTCGGCGCCGCGATCCTGGCGCGGCTGTGGGCGGTGGATGCGGAACGCAAGCCGCTGGAGGAAGTGGCGCCGCCGCTCTGGCAGCACCCGCCGCGCGGGTGATCGCGCTCAGGGCCGCAGCGTCAGGTGCGCGGGCAGGGTGTGCAGGTCCTCGGCCCAGCGCAGCCGGCTGCGGGCGAAGGTCTGGTCTTCCGGAGGGACCGCCTCGGGCTCGTCCAGGCTGCAGGTGCTGACGTCGATTTCGGCCGTCCCGTCGCGCTCGTAGGTGAGCGTGGTGCCGCAGGTGCCGCAGAAGCTGCGCCAGGCGGCGTCGCTGGAGCGGTACCGCTGCGGCGTTCCCTGCACGATCCGGAACTCGCCCGAGCGCACGGTGAACCAGGCGACCATGGGCGCGCCGCTGATGCGGCGGCAATCGATGCAATGGCAGACGGTGGCGTGGAAGGGCCGGCCCGCCACTTCGTAGCGCACCTGCCCGCAATGGCACCCTCCGCGCAGCACGACGGTGCTCACGACCATTGCCCGGTCTCCACGCGGATGGCGACCTCGCAGTCGTCGAAGATCTCCAGCTTGGCGATGCGCACCCGCACGCCCAGAACGCCGGGCAGCTGCATCAGCCGGTTGGCCAGCTTGCCGATCAGGCTCTCGAGCAGGTTCACGTGCTCGGCCGTGCACTCCTCGATGATGATGCGGCGCACCTTGCGGTAGTCCAGCACGTGCAGGATGTCGTCGTCGCGCGGCAGCAGCGGCTGGGTGCCCAGGCTGAGCTCGGCATCCACCTGGATCGGCTGCGGCGCGCCCTTCTCGTGGTCCAGGATGCCCAGGTTGGCGTCGAAGCGCAGCCCGGTGAGGGTGAGGATCTGGGTGCCGGCCTTGGTCATCGTCTTGCCTCTCACATCAGCGAGAAGTCGCGGTCGAACTTCATCAGGTGCTGGCCGCCGTCCACCAGCAGCGTGGTGCCGGTGATGGATCGGTTCTCCAGCGCGAAACGCACCGCGGCGGCCACGTCCTGCGGCGTCGACGAACGTCCGAGCGGCGACAGCCGGTGCAGCCGCTCGAATTTCTCCTGCGACAGCAGGTGGCTGGTGAGCGTGAGTCCCGGCGCCACGCCGACCACGCGCAACCGCGGCGCCAGCGCCTGGGCCAGCAGCGTGGTGGCGGCCTCGAGCGCGGCCTTGGACAGCGTGTAGCTGAAGAAGTCCGGATTCGGATTCCACAGCTTCTGGTCGAGCAGGTTCACCACCGCGCCTTCGCTGCCGCGCTCGCTCACGTGGGCGTGCAGCGCCTGCGCGAGGACCACGGGCGCCGCGGTGTTGGCGAGCAGGTGCGACTGCAGCGCGGCATAGCCGAAGGACTGCGCCGAGTCGTTCTCGAACAGCGAGGCGTTGTTCACCACCGCATCGACCGGGCCGAGCTGCTCGACGACCGCGGGCAGCAACGCGCGCGCTTCCTCCTCGATCGACAGGTCCGCCGCGAAGGCGGCGTAGCGGGCACCGTTGCGCGCACGCGCTTCGCAGTCGGCCACGGTCTGCCGGGCTTCGTCGGCCGAGCGCCGGTAGTGCACCGCGACCTGCCAGCCGGCTTCGGCCAGCGAGAGGGCGATCTCGCGGCCCAGCCGCTGGCCGGCGCCGGTGACGAGGGCGGTGCGAAGGGCGGGCGCGTTCACGAAGGCTGGGGTGGTGGGGCGGGCCAGCCCGCACAATCGCGGGGTGACAACCGAAGCAGGCAGTGTAACGAGCGCCCTGGGCGCATTGATCGCCCAATCCATCGCGCGCAGCGGCGGCTGGCTGCCGTTCGACCGCTTCATGGCGCTGGCGCTCTACGCGCCCGGCCTGGGCTACTACGCCGGCGGCCTGCGCAAGTTCGGCGCGATGCCGTCGTCGGGCAGCGACTTCGTCACCGCGCCGGAACTGACGCCGCTGTTCGGCCATGCGCTGGCGCGGCAGGTGCGGCAGGCGCTGGACGCGTCCGGCACGGACGAGCTGTGGGAGTTCGGCGCCGGCTCCGGCGCGCTGGCGGCGCAGCTGCTGGAGACGCTGGGCGACCGGGTGCGCCGCTACACCATCGTCGAGCTGTCGGCCACGCTGCGGGCGCGGCAGCAGCACCGGCTGGCCGATTTCGGCGATCGCGTGCGCTGGGCCGACGAACTGCCCGACGCGCTGCGCGGCGTGGTGGTCGGCAACGAGGTGCTGGATGCGATGCCGGTGAAGCTGCTGCATCGCGTCGGCGGCACGTGGCACGAACGCGGCGTGGTCGTCGATGGCGGTGCGCTCCGCTTCTCCGACCGGCCCACCGAGCTGCGGCCGCCGCTCGAAGTGGAAGGCCCGCACGACTACCTGACCGAGATCCATCCGCAGGCGCTGGCCTTCATCCGCACGCTGGCCGACCGGCTGGAGGCGGGCGCGGCCTTCTTCCTCGACTACGGTTTCCCCGAGCGCGAGTACTGGCACGCGCAGCGCCACATGGGCACGCTGATGTGCCACAAGGGCCACCTGGCCGACGGCGATCCGCTGGCCTCCGTCGGCGAGAAGGACATCACGGCCCACGTCGATTTCACCGGCATCGCGGTGGCGGCGCAGGAGTCGGGCCTGAACCTGCTGGGCTACACCAGCCAGGCGCACTTCCTCTTCAACTGCGGCATCCTCGAGATGGCGACCGGCGCGCCGCCGCGCGAGCACGCGGCGATGCAGAAGCTGGTGAACGAGCACGAGATGGGCGAGCTGTTCAAGGTCATCGGGCTCGCCAAGGGCGGGTTCTGGGACGCGCTCGGTTTCGCGCGCGGCGACCGCACCGATCGCCTCTGATTCCCTACACTGTCCCGATGATCCGCTGGTTCCTCGTCGTCTTCCTCGCCCTGATGCTGATCAGCTGGCTGTCGCCGCTGCTGCAGCGCCTGGGCTTCGGCAAGCTGCCGGGCGACCTGCGCTTCAAGCTCTTCGGCCGCGAGTGGTTCGTGCCGCTCGCCTCCACGATGCTGCTCAGCATGCTTGCCGCCGCCATCGCGCGGTTCATCTGACCGGGACGGAATGAAAGCCTGCATCGACATCGGCGGCACGAAGGTGGCCGTCAGCCTGAACGACGGCGGCATGGACCTCGTCGCGCGCCGCAGCGAGCCCACGCAGAAGACCGGCGACAACGGCGCGCTGGCGGCGCAGATCGTGCGGATGGTCGACGAGTCGTGCGCACACGCCGGCGTCGCGCCGCGTGATGTCCAGTTCGCCGGCGTGTCCTCGTGCGGCCCGTTCGTGATCGTGCAAGGGCGCATCGAACTGGCCGCGCCCAACATCTGCGGCGGCCTCGCCGGCCCGGGCCGCGGGTTGCCCAACGACTGGATGACGGCGCTGCTGGAAGCGCCGCTCGCGGGACGCTTCGAGCAACTGCGCATCGAGAACGACGGCGTGGCCGCGCTGGAAGCCGAGCGCCGATGGGGCGCGCTGCAGGGCTTCGACCACTGCGCCTACGTGACGTGGAGCACCGGCATCGGCACCGGGCTGTGCGTCGATGGCCGCGTGCTGCGCGGCAAGAACGGCAATGCGGGCCATGCGGGCCACATGTTCGTCAGCGACAACGACGACGCGCTGTGCGGCTGCGGCAACGTGGGCGACGTGGAGGCGCTGGTGGCCGGGTCCGCGGTGGAGCGCCGCTTCGGCGCCGACGCGGCCACGCTGCTGCAGCGCGCGCAGGCCGGGGACAGCGCCGCCGCTGCCATCGTCGACGAGCTTTGCCGCGTGCTGGGTAGGGGCTTGTACAACCTGGTGGCCACGCTGGACCTGCAGCGCATCAGCCTGGGCGGCAGCGTGTTCTGGAACAACCGCGACTACCTGCTGCCGCGGCTTCGGCGGGAAGTCGCCATGCACCTGCCGGCTTTGACGGCGGGGTGCGACCTGGTGGCGGCGGGACTCGAGAACCGCGTCGGCGACTACGCGGCGCTGGCCCTGGTCGCCTGATCGACCGCCTCCACCCGCGCGTGGTGGATCCGTTCTCCGACCTTCGGTCCTGACAGCCCCTGCGCCTGCGCCGCCGCGGCGATCTCGCTGGTGCTCACCGCCTGCGCCGCGCGCAGCGCGCCCAGCAGGCGCGCCTTCTGCGTGTACTCGCGCTCTTCGAATCCCAGCCTCCCGCGTGCATCGCATTCGCAGGCGAGCAGCACGTCGGCGAAGCGCTGCGGCTTGCGGAACGCGTCGCATCGTTCCAGCAGCCGGACCAGGGCGGCCGCGCCGAACTCGTCGCTGCGATGGATGTTGCCGTGCTCGCGCGCCACCACGTCGGCCAGCTCGTGGCATTCGGTCGGCACGCGCAGGCGCTGCGCCACGGCCTTCAGCAACCGCGCGCTGCGCTCCTCGTGCCCGATGTGCCTGGGCAGCACCGAAGCCGGCGTGGTGCCCTTGCCCAGGTCGTGCGTGAGGCAGGCGAAGCGCACGGGCAGGCTGGCCTGCAGGCGGGCGCTCATGTCCAGCACCATCATCAGGTGCACCCCGGTGTCCACCTCCGGGTGGTACTCGGCGCGCTGCGGAACGCCCCACAGGCGATCGACCTCGGGCAGCAGCCGCTCGAGCGCGCCGCATTCGCGAAGCACCTCGAACATGCGCGAAGGGCGGTGCTCCATCAGCCCCCGCGCCAGTTCCTGCCACACGCGCTCCGGCACCAGCGCGTCGGCTTCGCCGGCATCGACCATGCCGCGCATCAGCTCCATCGTCTCGGGTGCCACGCTGAAGTCGGCGAAGCGGGCGGCGAAGCGCGCCAGCCGCAGGATGCGCACCGGGTCCTCGCGGAAGGCTTCGGTGACGTGGCGCAGCACTCGCGCGCGCAGGTCCATCTGGCCGCCGAAGGGATCGATCAGCCGGCCTTCGCCGTCCTGCGCCATGGCGTTGATCGTGAGGTCGCGCCGCGCCAGGTCTTCCTCCAGCGTCACGCCCGGTTCGGCGTGGAAGGCGAAGCCGTGGTAGCCGCGGCCGGTCTTGCGCTCGGTGCGCGCCAGTGCGTATTCCTCGCGCGTCTCGGGATGCAGGAACACCGGGAAGTCGCGGCCCACCGGCAGGTAGCCGGCCGCCACCATCTCCTCCGGCGTGGCGCCGACGACGACCCAGTCGTGATCGTTCACCGGCAGCCCCAGCAGCGCATCGCGGACCGCTCCACCGACCATGTACGTCTGCATGGCGGCCAGTGTAAGCCGCGCTCAGGTATCGCCGCCCAGTGCCAACGCAGTCGTTCCGGGCCAGGGCGGGGAGGGTCTTCTGCCTCCATGTCCCCCGCGCGCCTGAACGGCGCCGGCTCCTCCTTTACTTCCGGCAGAAGACCCTCCCCACCCTCTCCCTGCGGCGGTGCGAGATCGACCGCAGCCTGAACGGCCATCCTGAGCGACCGCCGCGCCCAGGCCGCCTTGGGGGCGGCCCTGAAGCGGCGTGGTGCTGTGAGATCGAAAGTGCCTAAACCGGCCGCCCTAGGCGGCCGCCGCGCCGTGGTCGCTTTTGCTCGGGGCTCGAGGCGCACTTTGATTGAACGCGGCGTAGGGACAGGAGGGCTCCCTCCCCCTGGCCCGGCACGGGACAGCGTTCAAACCGGGGGCCGACGAGTCACTGCCGCGCAGCCTCCTGACCGGACAGCTGTCGCCAGACCTCGCGCGCCTGTTCGCGCTTGACGGCCGGCGCCGGTGGCAAGGGCAGGCGGCAGTCGCCCACCGGCTGGCCGAGCACGTCCAGCGTCGCCTTGACCGACATCGCGTACACGCAGTCGTCGTCATTGACGAAGCGGAACGAGGGCAGCAGCTGCGCGTGCAGGCGCCGCGCCAGTGCGATGTCGCCGGCGCCGAACGCATCGAGCATCCGGACGAACCAGGGCGCGGTCCAGTGCGTGGTCGTGCCCACGACACCGACCGCGCCGCAGGCCAGGAGCGGCAGGGTGGCGGCATCGTCGCCGCTGTAGAGGTCGAAGTGCTCGCCGGCTTGGGCGACCAGCGCCGCGGACGAAGCCGCGTCGCCGGTGGCGTCCTTGAACGCGGCGATGTTGGGCACTTCGCGGAACAGTCTCAGCAGCACGTCTTGCGCGACACGCCTGCCGGTGCGCAGCGGCACGTCGTAGAGCATCACCGGCAGATCGGTCGCGGCGGCCATCGCGCGAAAGTGCGCCTCGATGCCGGCCTGCGGCGGGCGGTTGTAGTAGGGCGCGACGGCCAGCACACCGGCCGCGCCCAGGTCCTGCGCCTTGCTCGTGAGCGCGACGCTGTGCGCGGTGTCGTTGCTGCCGGCGCCGGCCACGACGGGCACGGTGACGGCTTCCGCGACGGCCGCGACGAGGTCGCAGAGTTCGGAATCGGACAGCGTGCTGGCTTCGCCGGTGGTGCCGGCGACGACCAGGCCGTCGTGGCCGTGATCGACCAGCCAGCGAGCCAGGCGACGGGCCGCGTCGAGATCGAGACGGCCCGCCGGATCGAACGGCGTGACCATCGCGCTCATCACGCGCCCGAAGTGCCGTGCCCTCATCGCGAAGTCCGGTACGGCTCGTCGAACTCCACGAAATCTTTCTCGGCCAGCGCGCCCTCGACCCAGGCCTGCACGCCGGGAAGCGCAAACACGCGGCGGATGTAGTCGGTGATGTGCCCCGGCACCGGCAGCGCGTAGTTGCGGATGCGCGCGCACACCGGCGCGAAGTAGGCGTCGGCGACGCTGAAGTCGCCGAACAGCATCGGCCCGCCGTGCTGCTCCAGCAGCTCGGTCCACATGCCCACGATGCGCTGCACGTCGGTGCGTACGGCCGGCTGGTCGCGCCAGACCAGGGCGCCGATGTGCGGCAGCGCGGCCTCGATGTTCATCGGGCAGTGGGTGCGCAGCGCGGAGAAACCGGCGTGCATCTCGGCGCAGACGCTGCGGGCGCGGGCCCGCGCCTTGGCGTCCTTCGGCCAGAGGTGGTGCTCCGGGAAGCGCTCGGCCGCGTACTCGCAGATCGCCAGCGAATCCCAGACCGCGAGGTCGCCGTCCACCAGCGCCGGCACCTTGCCCTGCGGGTTGATCGGCCCCATCACTTCCTTGAACTGCGAGCCCGAGGCGAACGAGTCGAAGCGCACCAGCACCTCCTCGAACGGGATGCCGGCCTGCCGCAGCAGCACCCACGGCCGCATGGACCAGGACGAGTAGTTCTTGTTGCCGATGTAGAGCTTGAGCATCGTTGTCCCTCTTCTTTCGTGAAAGATGAGGGCGATGCTAGCGGCGGGGTTGGGCGGGATTGATGCCGAAACGCCCCGCCATTGATGCGTCAGCCGCCCTCGCCGGTGTCGCGGGGCGTGACGATGCGCTGCCGGCGCCGGGCCAGGTAGCGGTCCATCGGACCTTCCATCGCCAGGATGGCCAGCGCCATCAGCGTGCTGAGCACGGCGGTGGCCTCGCGGCCCAGGCCGGCGCCCATGCCGATGGCGGCCGCCATCCACAGGCTAGCCGAAGTGGTGAGGCCGTGCACGTGCTCCTCGCCGACCGCCTTGAGGATGACGCCGGCGCAGAGGAAGCCCACGCCCGCCAGCAGCCCCTGGATCACGCGGCTGAGGTCGCTGAGCTCGATGCCGGCCTGCAGCGGGAGCAGCACGAACAACCCCGAGCCGAGCGCCACCAGCATGTGGGTGCGCAGGCCCGCGGACTTGCCGGCCAGCTCGCGCTGCATGCCGATCAGGCCGCCGAGCAGCGCCGCCAGCAGCAGCCGCAGCACCACGCGCGTGAGCTGCTCCAGGTCGGGGATGTCCGAGAACTCGGCGGCGACGGTGGCGGCGATGGTGTCCCAGGCGCTCATGCGGTCGTCGCGGCCGTCAGGGCAGGTCGCGGCTGGGCTCGGGCTGGGCGGCGTCGCGCGGACCCACCATCCCCAGGCGCGACTTCAGCGACTGCGGCTGGCCGCTGAGCACGGCCGCGTAGAGGGTCGCGTTGGACAGCACCTTCTTGACGTAGTCGCGCGTCTCGCCGAACGGCACGTTCTCGGCCCAGGCCGCCGCCTCGATCACCGGCCCGTTGCGCCAGGCGCGCGGACGGTTGGGGCCGGCGTTGTAGGCCGCGGCGGCCAGCGGCATGGAGCCGTTGAAGTCGTCCAGCACCAGCTTCAGGTAGCCGGTGCCGATGGCGATGTTGGTGTCGCGGTCGTTCAGCTGGTCGGGCGTGAAGCCGTTCATGCCGATGCGCCGCGCGGTCCAGCGCGCCGTGGCCGGCATCACCTGCATCAGGCCCGAAGCCCCGACGTGCGAGCGCGCATCCATGACGAAGCGGCTCTCCTGGCGGATCAGGCCGTAGACGTAGGCCGGGTCCAGGCCGATGGACTGGGCCCGGCGGACCACCGCGTCGCGAAAGGGCATGGGGAAGCGCTGCTCGATGTCGAACTCGCCTCGCGTGCGCTCGCTGGTGTTGATGCAGCGGTCCCAGATCTCGCGTTCGCAGGCGAAGGCCGCGGCGGCCAGCAGCTCGCGGTCGTTCAGCCCGCCCGGGCGGGCGAGGTTGGTGCCGTAGTTCCATTCGCGCACGCCTTCGGACCGCAGGCCGAGCGCGATGGCCATCAGGCCGCGCAGCAGGGTCGGGTTGTTGCGCGCGGCTTCCATCTCCTCCGCCGTGACCGGCGTGGGACGCTCGGGCACGGCGATGGGCCGGCCGAGCTCTTCCTGCGCCAGCTGCTCGTAGAAGCCGCGCGGCGAGGCGATGCCTTCCAGCAGCTTGACGGCTTCCTCGCGCATCGACTCGCGGCCGGAGGCGAGCAGGGCACGGGCCTTCCAGTAATGCCAGGTGGGATCGCGGCGCAGCTCCGGGCTCATGGCCTCGATGGCCGCCTGCAGCCGCGACCAGTCCGGCTGCGGACCGGCGCGCAAGGCGGCGCGCGCCTTCCAGGCCAGCATGTCGTCGCTGAGGTCGCTGTCGCGCGTGACGCGCGCGAAGTAGCCGAGCGCGTCGGGCGAGAGGCGCTGCGCCGACTGGCGGGCGATCACGCCCCAGACCCAGTTGCGCTCCTCGGGGGAGATCTGCGGCCCCCACTTGCCGTCCAGCAGCCGCGCGGCGTTGTCGATGTCGCTGGTGGCCAGCTTGATCAGCGCGAGGCCGATCATCTCCTTGCGCACGCGCGAGGCGACGGTGACGCGGCTGGTGAGGAATTTCGTCGGGCTGGCGTTGATCTCGGCCAGCGCCGGCAGGGCGTCGGGCGCGATGAGTTCGAGCACGCCCTGCACGTTGCGGGGGCGATTGGCCTCCATCGACACGCGCGCCTTGCGCCACGCATCGGCCGTGGTCAGGCGGTGGCGGCCCGGCGCGTCGGACAGCAGGCGGCTGGCGGCCTGGGTGCAGGCGTCGCCGTTGTCGCGCTGCGCGAACCACAGCCTGCGCACCTCTTCGACCATCGCCGGCGAGGCCGTGCCTTCGGCGACGTGCTGCACCAGCAGGGCGTAGCAGCGCACCTGCGGGTCGTCGTTCATGCGGAAGCGCCCGTGCTCGGCGGCGAAGGTGGTCCAGTCGCGCCGCTGCCCGAGCAGCAGCAGCCAGTCGTTGCGCAGCCGGTCTTCCTGGTAGGTGCCGGCGTAGCGCGAGAGGAAGTCCTGCACTTCCTGCGGCGCGGCCGTGTCCAGCCGCGCGTTCAACTCCCAGTACGCGGCCCAGGGCTCCAGCATGTGGCCGCGCGCCTGCGGCAGCAGCTGCGTGAGGCGCGCCTTGTTGCCCTTCTGGAAGGCCTGCGCCATCTCGAGGATGGTGGAGTCGTCCACCTTGGCCTGCGCGCACGCCGTGGTGGCGAACGCGACCATGATCGATGTCAGAATCACCCGGAACTTCATCGGGAGATTATGAGCACGCCGGACGACAAAAAAGCCCTGCGCCGGCGCCTGATCGAGGAGCGGCTGAACCTGCCGGATCGATTGCAGCGGGCCGATTCGCTGCAGCGCGTGATGCGCATCTGGCTGGTGGGCCGCCCCGACACGGTGATCGGCGCGTATTGGCCCATCAAGGGCGAGTTCGATCCGCTTCCGGCGCTGCATCGCTGGAAGGAAGACGGCGAACTGCTGGACGAACCGCAGCTGCGAAGAATCGGCATGCCCGTGGTCGACAAGCTGCACAAGACGCTGAAATTTCACGCATGGTTCCCCGGTTGCCCGATGGAAGAGGATGCGTACGGCATCCCCAAGCCCAAGGACACGGAGGTCATCGTGCCCACGCTGCTCTTCGTGCCCTGCGTCGGCTACGGGCCGGGCGGCTTTCGCCTGGGCTATGGCGGCGGCTTCTACGACCGCACGCTGGCCAAGCTGGAGCCGAAGCCGTTCACGGTCGGACTCGGTTACACGAACGGGTACGTGGACGACCTGGAGCCCGAGCCGCACGACGTGCCGCTCGACGCGATCCTCAATGACAACGGAGTGGTCTGGCCCGTTCGCTGAACGGGTTCAGTCGATGTTGTCGACCGTGTCCGGGTCGGGCACTTCGCCCACCGTCTGCCGCGTCGCCTTGCCCTGGGCCATCACCCAGTCGCAGAAGGCCTTGAGCTCGGGCCGGCCGCCGCTGCGCGGACCCAGGATCAGCCAGTAGGCCATCGGCGAATCCATCCGCATCTTCGGCAGCGGCTCGATCAGGTCGCCGTTGGCCAGGGCCTCCGCCACCATCGGCAGGCGGGCCAGCACCACGCCCTGGCCGGTGAGCGCGGCCTGCACCATCTGGTAGGCGTAGTTGAAATAGAGCCAGCGCTTGGGCTGCAGCCGCGTGAGCTGCTGCTCGTCGAACCAGCGCCGCCACGTCAGCCACTCCAGGTGCGTCCGGTGGGCGTCGCCGGCCTCGATCAGCGCGAATTGCGCCAGGTCGGAAGGCTTCTTCACCGGCGCGGCGCTCTTGAGCAGCCAGGGGCTGGCCACCGGCGTGAGCTGCTCGCCGAACAGCCGGATCGCCTTGGGCGGCATGTTGGCCGTCGGCCCGTAGCGGAGCGCGAGATCGACGTCGGCCAGCTCCAGGTCGAGCGAGGCGTCGCTGGCATCGATGCGGATGTCGATCTCCGGGTTGTCGCGCTGGAACTGCTCCAGCCGCGGGATCAGCCACATCGACGCGAACGACGCGAAAGTCGTCACCGACACGCTCTTGCGCCCGGCGCTCTGGCGGATCTGCCGCACCGCCGAATCGATGCGCGGCAGCGCCTGCGACACCGCCAGCAGCAGTTGCGCGCCGGCGCCGGTCAGCTCCACCGCGCGCGTGTGCCGCAGGAACAGCGTGGCGCCGACCTCCTCTTCCAGCGACTGGATCTGCCGGCTGACGGCCGACTGGGTGAGCGCCATCTCCTCCGACGCGGCCCGGAAATTCAGGTGGCGCGCCACCGCTTCGAAGGCCCTGAGATGGCCGGCCGAGATCGGCCGCGTGCGCAGGTGGGTCTGGGAATGCAGCATGGAAGTACGGTCGGGCAGGGAAGGGGATTGATGCGGGATGCGAATGAATAGGCTAGCCGTATTTCATTGGACTGCCAAGCGTTCGCCCTCGATCATTCACCCCACGCAACGCCCAAAGGAGAACCCCATGACCTCGCTGACGCTGACGCAATCGCAACAATCCAGCCTTCGCCTGCCCGGCACCTGGCGGCTGGAGCCGGCCCGTGCCGTGACGCTGCGTCCGCGCGAGGACGGCGTCCTGCGCATCGCCCACGGCGGTGTCTGGGTCACCTTCGACGGTCCGCACGGCGGCCCCCTCAACGACCTGGGCGACCGGGTGCTGGGGGCGGGCGAGCAGCTGCGGGTCCGCGCGGGGCGGCGGGTGGTTCTCGAATCCGTGGACCGCACGGTGCCGGCGTATTTCAGCTGGGACTTCTCGATGGCGCCGGAGCCGATCCGCGCGCCCCAGCTCGCCGTGGCGCAGTCCTGGAGCGACCTGCAGCTGGCCGTCGTGCTCGGCGCGCGAGCGGGCGGCCGCCTGGTCTCCGCCGTGATCGGCCTGGTCGCCGGCGCGCTGCTGCCGCGGCCCCAGCGCAACGAGTGCCCCGCCGCGTGACGGCATGCCATGGGGGGTCGCGATAATCGCGGCCACCCATGGCGCGCCCACGATCGCAGCAACACGAGATCAAGCGGGACGAGATCCTCGAGATCGCGGCGCAGTGCTTCGCCGAGCGCAGCTACGCCGCCGCCAGCATGAACGACATCGCGGCGGCGGGCGGCACCTCCAAGGCGCGCCTCTATCACTACTACGAGAGCAAGGAAGCGATCCTGTTCGACCTGCTGGACCGCTACACGCAGCGGCTGCTGGCGCTGATCGGACAGGTCGAGGCGACGGCCCAGCGCAGGCGCCTGGACGACCGCGCGGCGCTGCACGAACTGGTGCGCGCCTTCCTCGAGGAATACGAGACCAGCGCCACGCGCCATGCCGCGCTGCTGCACGACAGCAAGTTCCTGGGCGACGCGCAGCGGCAGCTGATCGTGGACCGCCAGCGCGACGTGGTCGCGGCGGCCACGCGGTTCCTGCGCCGCGCCTATCCGCAGCGGGTGAGCGAGGACAATCAGACCGCCCTCGTCATGATGCTGTTCGGCATGATCAACTGGACCTTCACCTGGCTGCGCCCCGGCGGCGCGATGACCTACGCCGATTTCGCCGAGCAGGTGGTCGCGTTCGTCGACCGGGGCCTCGCGGCATGAGCGCGAGCCACGTGGTGGTGATGGGCGTGTCCGGCTGCGGCAAGAGCGCCATCGGCGAACGCCTCGCGCGGGCGCTGGGCCTGCCGCTGGTCGAAGGCGACAGCTTCCATCCGCCGGCCAACATCGACAAGATGCGCCGCGGCCTGCCGCTGGACGACCAGGACCGCGCCGGCTGGCTGGACACGCTGGGCGCGGAGCTCGCGCGCCGGCCGGATGGCGCGGTGCTCACCTGCTCGGCGCTCAAGGCCGCGTACCGCGACCGGCTGCGCGCCGCCGCACCCGGCCTGCGCTTCGTGCACCTCGCGCTCACGCCCGCGCAGGCGCTCGAGCGCGTCGCCTCGCGCAAGGACCACTTCTATCCGCCCAGCCTGGTCGACAGCCAGTTCGCCGCGCTGGAAGACCCGGCCGGCGAACCCGGCGTGGTGGCGGTCGATGCGTCGCGGCCGTTCGAGGAAGTGCTGGCCGCGGCGCGAGCCGGCCTGGCGGCCTGACCCAGCGTTTCACATTCCGTAATGCATTACGGTAAGTAGAATCGTCGGGATCGCGCCGCGCCGGCGCCAGGAGAGTCCCCCGTGAGCAAAGCCTTCGCCAGCCAGGCCGACCTGGCCGACAAGAAGATCACCTTCGAACAGCTGTCCCCGCACTGCTGGGCGTACACCGCCGAGGGCGACCCGAACTCGGGCGTGATCATCGGCGACAAGTTCATCATGGTCAGCGACGCGACGGCCACGCCCGCGATGGCCAGGGACCTGATCGCGCGCATCCGCACCGTGAGCGACAAGCCGATCAAGTACGTGCTGCTGACGCACTACCACGCGGTCCGCGTGCTGGGCGCCAGCGCGTACGCCGCCGAGGGCGCCACCGAGATCATCGCGAGCCAGGGCACCTACGAGCTGATCGTGGAGCGCGGCAAGGAGGACATGCAGTCCGAGATGGACCGCTTCCCGCGCCTGTTCCGCAACGCCGAGAGCGTGCCGGGCCTGACCTGGCCCACCATGGTCATCGGCGGCGGCGATCCCACCAGGGGCGAGGTGCCCGGCAAGCTCACGCTCGACCTGGGCGGCGTCAAGGTGCAGGTCTGGCACCCGGGCCCGGGCCACACGCGCGGCGACACCATCGCCTGGGTCGAGCAGGAGAAGGTGCTGTTCTCCGGCGACCTGGTCGAGTACGAGGCCGGCGTCTACACCGGCGACGCCCACCTGCAGGAATGGCCGGCCACGCTGGAGGCGCTGCGCGCGCTGAAGGCCGAGGCGCTGGTGCCGGGCCGCGGCGAGGCGATGAAGGGCAACGCGCAGGTGAACAAGGCGCTCGACTACACCAAGCGCTGGGTCGAGATGCTGTTCGCCGCCGCCAAGGAAGCCGCCGCGGGCAAGATGGACCTGAAAGCCGCGATGGCGCACACGCGCAAGAGCATGGACCCCGTGTTCGGCCACGTGTTCATCTACGAGCACTGCCTGCCGTTCGACGTGAGCCGCGCCTTCGACGAGGCGAGCGGCATCAAAAACCCGCGCATCTGGACGGCGGAGCGGGATAAGGAGATGTGGGCGTCGCTGCAGGGTTGAGCGGGGGCGTGTAGGCGCCTTCCGTCGGAGGTCGCGCCCACGGCTGACGCAACGCGGCCGTGGGTTTTCCTAAGCTGTTGGCTCTTTCGAGCCAGTCCACCCAGGAGACCTCCGTGAATTCCCGCAGTACCTCCCAGCAGCAGCAACCGGCCGGCGATCGCCTTGCGCAACAGCAGCAGATGGCCGGCTCCAACGAATTCCAGAAGCAGGGCCAGCCCGGCCAGCAGCAGGGCGCTTCCGGCAAGCCCCAGCAAATGGGCGAAGGCAGCTACGAAGGCGCCCGCGACTACAAGGAGCGCACCGAGCGCTACGTGAAGAACGCCGACGTCGAGGCCGACGCCGAGAAGGCCAAGCCGCGCTCCGAGCAGGAAGCGCGCGAGATGAAGCAGGCCGAGGACGAGGGCAAGTCGCACTCGAAGGGCGAGGATTAATCAGGCACGCTGCGCGCCGCGAACAGCGTCGCGCAGGCCAGCACGCCCAGCAGCACCGCCAGCCCCAGCACGCCGCCCGCCTGCAGCGCGGCGCCGCTCGCCACCGGGCCGACGGTCCCGCCGACCGTGTAGCCGGTGATCATCGCGGCCGCGCCGCCCGCCGTGGCGCGGCCCTGGAAGGTGTGCGCCACCTCCACCATGGTCAGCGTGTAGAGCGCGCCGCCCACGCCGCCCCACACCACGCCCACCGCCCACAGCAGCCAGGTCGCCCGGTCCGCGAAGGCGAACGCGAAGCTCGAGCCCAGCAGCAGCAGCGCCGCGGTGGAGAACACCTTGCGCAGCGCGAAATGGTCGGCCGCGAGCCCCGCCGGCAACTGGCACAGGAAGCTGCCGACGCCGATGGCGCCGGCCACGCTGGCCGCGCTGCTGAGGCTCAGGCCGGAGGCGGAGGCATTGGCCGCGCTCACCGAACTCAGGCCCGCTTCGAACACGCCGCCGCTGAACGCGATCAGCACCAGCAGCGGCACGGTGCGGATCGCTTCCCAGGTGCCGGCCTGGCGCGAGGACGGCTCGCGCGTCGCGTGCCTCGGGATGGCCAGGGCCATCGCGCAGCACAGCGCGACCAGGACCAGGCCCGCCCACAGCACGCGCCGCTCGCCCCAGCCCAGCAGGGCGGGCACGAACGGGCCGAGCGCGAGCGCGGCGCCGAGCGAGGCTTGGTAGAGGCCCATCACGCGGCCGCGCTGCTCGGGCGGCGCCTCGCGTGCCAGCAAAGCTTCCGTGGCGTTCCACAACGCGGCGGCGCCGATGCCGCCCAGCACCGAGGCGAAGCACCACGGCACCCAGTGGTCGGTGGTCGCGTAGATCGCCGAGCCGACCAGGTTGAGCAGGCAGCCGACGCGGTAGGTCCGCACCACGCCCCAGCGCGCGAGCGCCGTCGGGACGAAGGGGATGAGCAGGCCGATCATCCCGAACGGGATCATCGCGAACAGGCCCACCGCGGTGGTGCCTGCGCCGGCGTGCTGCAGGCTGACCGCGAGCACCGGGCCGGTCATCGCGAACGCCATGACGATCAGCGCGGTGGCGGCGGCGAATCGCCACACGACGGCCATGCGGCCGCCTTCCACGACCGCCGTCATGAAGCGGACGAGAGCTCTTGCAGGTCGCGCTGCCAGCCGCGCAGGCGCTGCGCGGCATGCTCGCGCTGCGGCGGCGTCGCGGCGTTGTGCACGGCGGCGATGAGGCGGCAGGCGTCCTGCACCACGGCCTGCTGGTAGGCGCGCCGGGCGGGATCGGGCGAGGCGGTGAAGCGCTCCATCAGCCCGCGCAGTTCGGCGCGCGCTTCATCCAGCGGAACCGCCTGCGTGGTCAGGCGCTGCAGCAGTGCCAGCGTCTCCTGCTGGCGGCGCTTGCGCTCGGCCAGCACCTCGGCGGCGGGGAAGGGCGTGGCTTCCAGCTGCCTGCGGATGGCGGCGCGCTGCGCGTCCGAGACGCTGCCGTACAGCGTGTCCATGCGCTCGGCCACCAGCTTGATGCGGCGGTCCATTTGCTCCGCGGGCGTCGGGCGGATCCAGTCCCTCTCGAACTCGCGGTTGTTGCGGGCGTACTTGCGTTCGAGGTGCTTCAGGTTGTCGGGCGTGAGCGTGAGGGCGTTGCTGACGATCGCCGGCTCGGCGCGGTCGCGCAGCACGACATAGCGCTCGCGGATCTCGGGCTCGAAGGCGCAGGCCTGGGCCGGCGTGAAGTCCTGCGGCGCCAGGCGCTCCATGCGCTGCAGCACCGCGATGACGCGCGGCAGCTCGGCGCCGCGGTGCCAGGCGTGCAGCCGCTGCAGGTCCTCGCGCAGGCGCTGCGATTGCGTGCCTTCCAGGCCCAGGTAGCCGTCGAGCCACCAGTACGCGACTTCCGGCAGCGCCGAGTAGCCCAGCTTCACCGTGCTGCAGGCGGCCAGCGCCAGGCTGAGGCTGAGCAGCCCGATAATCCGGAGGACGCGCGGCCCGTGGCGCGCGATGCGAAAAGGGAAAGACATGACAGCAGTGGACGTGGTCATCATGGCCGCCGGCAAGGGCACGCGCATGAAAAGCCGACGCCCCAAAGTGTTGCATCGTTTGGCCGGCCGTGCGCTGGTCGACCATGTGATCGAGTGCGCGCGGCAGTTGCAGGCGCGCAGGACCATCCTGATCACCGGCCACGGCGCCGATGAGGTCGAGGCCGCGGTCGGATTGCACTTCGCCGATGCCGTGTTCGTGCGGCAGGAGCCGCAGCTGGGCACCGGCCACGCGGTGCAGCAGGCCGTGCCGGAACTGCCGGACGACGGCATCGCGCTCATCCTCAACGGCGACGTGCCGCTCATCCGTCCGGAAACGCTGCAGCCACTGGTGCAGGCCTGCGGCGGCGAGCGCCTGGCGCTGCTGAGCGTGGAGATGCCCGATCCCACCGGCTACGGCCGCATCGTGCGCGACGGCGAGCACGTGCGGGCCATCGTGGAGCACAAGGACGCCAGCGAGCGCCAGCGCGGCATCCGCGAGGTCTACACCGGCTTCATGGCCGTGCCCAACGCGCTGCTCAAGCGCTGGCTGGCGCGCCTGACCAACGACAACGCCCAGGGCGAGTACTACCTGACCGACGTGGTCAAGCACGCGGTGGCCGACAAGGTCGACGTCGTCGCCATCGCATGCGGCGACCGGCTGCAGGTGGAGGGCGTCAACAGCCCGCTGCAGCTGGCCGAGCTGGAGCGCGCCTGGCAGCTGCGCAACGCGCAGGCGCTGATGGAGCGCGGCGTGCGCCTGGCCGACCCGGCCCGGCTGGACGTGCGCGGCACGCTGCAGTGCGGCCAGGACGTGGAGATCGACGTCAACTGCGTGTTCGAGGGCCGGGTGGCCATCGGCGACGGCGCGCGCATCGGTCCGAACTGCGTGATCGCCAACGCGACCATCGGCGCCGGCGCGCTGCTGCAGGCCTTCACCCACATCCAGGGCGAGAAGGCCGGCGCCGAAGTGGGCGAGCGCGCCGAGATCGGCCCGTTCGCGCGGCTGCGTCCGGGCGCGCGGCTCGGGCCGGAGGTGCACATCGGCAACTTCGTCGAGGTCAAGAACTCCACGCTGGCGCGCGGCGCCAAGGCCAACCACCTGGCCTACCTGGGCGACGCCCAGGTGGGCGAGCGCGTCAACTACGGCGCGGGTTCCATCACGGCCAACTACGACGGCGCCAACAAGCACCGCACCGTGATCGAGGACGAGGTGCACGTCGGCAGCAACTGCGTGCTGGTGGCGCCGGTGCGCATCGGCAAGGGCGGCACCGTGGGCGCCGGCTCCACCATCACCAAGGACACGGAGCCGGGCGTGCTCTCGATCGCCCGCGGCAAGCAGGTGAGCCTCAGCGGCTGGACCCGCCCGAAGAAGGCGCCGAAGTAGCGCGGGCGAGCTTCGGCAGCGCCACGCGCGAGCCGAACTTGGCCCGCTTCACCGCGAAGAAGGCCTTGACGTTGCGCACGTTGGCGTCGGCCGTGAACAGGCGCTGCGCCAGCGCCAGGTAGCCGGGCATGTCGGCCGCCAGCACCACCAGCATGAAGTCGGGCCCCGGCGAGACGCGGTAGCACTGCTGCACGGCCGCGTCGGCCACCACCTTGGCCTCGAACGCTTCCATCGACTCGTTGTCCTGGCGATCCAGGGTGATCTCCACGATCGCCTCCAGTCCCGCGCCCGCCACCGCGGCCAGCCGGTCGCGGCTGAGGATCGCCACCTGGCGCTCGACGAACCCCGCTTCCACCAGCCGCTTGACCCGCCGCAGGCAGGTCGGCGGGGAGACGTGGACCCGGGCGGCGAGGTCCTGGTTGGTCAAGGACGCGTCTTCCTGCAACTGGCCCAGGAGAGCTATGTCGAGGGCGTCGAGGAATTCTTCTTCCATGAATGATGTTTTAGTGAAACTGAATTGCTCTAAATTGGCGTGAAGGAATAATATTGCAGAAGCGATGGAAATGAGAAGACTTATTTCCAACCTGCCCGAATAAAGTGCCCAGCCTGCAAGGAGCCAACCAACATGTGTGGAATCGTCGGCGCGGTCTCGACCCGCAACATCGTCCCCGTCCTCGTCCAGGGCCTGCAACGCCTGGAATACCGCGGCTACGACTCGTGCGGGGTGGCGGTCTATGACCAGGGCCTGCGGCGCGCGCGCAGCACGTCACGCGTGGCCGAGCTGCTGACCCAGGTGGACCGCGAGGCGATCGAGGGCTCGACCGGCATCGCCCACACCCGCTGGGCCACCCACGGCGCGCCCGCCGTGCACAACGCCCACCCGCATTTCAGCCACGGCCCGGGCGAAGCCGCTTCCGAGCGCGCCGGCCGCGTGGCCCTGGTGCACAACGGCATCATCGAGAACCACGACGAGCTGCGCGCCCAGCTCAAGGCCAAGGGCTACCACTTCGCCAGCCAGACCGACACCGAGGTGATCTGCCACCTGGTGGACAGCCTCTACGAAGGCGACCTGTTCGAGGCGGTGAAGGCGGCGATCAAGCGCCTGCACGGCGCCTATGCCATCGCCGTGTTCTGCAAGGACGAGCCGCTGCGGGTGATCGGCGCGCGCGCCGGCTCGCCGCTGATCCTGGGCGTGGGCAAGGAAGGCGGCGAGAACTTCCTGGCCAGCGACGCGATGGCGCTGGCCGGCGTCACCGACCAGATCGTCTACCTGGAAGAGGGCGACGTGGTCGACGTGCAGCTGGGCAAGTACTGGGTGGAGGACCGCTCGCACAAGCCGGTGACCCGTCCGGTCAAGACCGTGCACGCGCACAGCGGCGCCGCCGAGCTGGGTCCGTACCGCCACTACATGCAGAAGGAGATCTTCGAGCAGCCGCGCGCCATCGCCGACACGCTGGAAGGCGTTCAGGCCGTCGTGCCCGAGCTGTTCGGCGACGGCGCGTACTCGGTCTTCAAGGACATCGACTCGGTGCTGATCCTGGCCTGCGGCACCAGCTACTACAGCGGCTGCACGGCCAAGTACTGGCTGGAAGGCATCGCGAAGATCCCGACCCAGGTGGAGATCGCCAGCGAATACCGCTACCGCGACTCGGTGCCCAACCCGCGCACGCTGGTGGTCACCATCAGCCAGTCGGGCGAGACCGCCGACACGCTGGCCGCCCTGCGCCATGCGCGCGAGCTGGGCATGGAGCACACGCTGACCGTGTGCAACGTCTCCACCTCGGCCATGGTGCGCGAATGCAAGCTGGCCTACATCACGCGCGCCGGCGCCGAGATCGGCGTGGCCTCGACGAAAGCCTTCACCACCCAGCTGGCCGGGCTGTTCCTGCTGACGCTCGCGCTGGCCTCCGTGAAAGGCCGCATGACCGAGTCGCAGGAAGCCGCGCACCTGAAGGCGATGCGCCACCTGCCGGCCGCGTTGTCGGCGGTGCTGGCGCTCGAGCCGCAGATCATCGGCTGGGCCGAGCAGTTCGCGGGCAAGGAGAACGCGCTGTTCCTGGGCCGCGGTCTGCACTACCCGATCGCCCTGGAAGGCGCGCTCAAGCTCAAGGAGATCACCTACATCCACGCCGAGGCCTACGCCGCCGGCGAGCTCAAGCACGGTCCGCTGGCGCTGGTCACCAGCCAGATGCCGGTGGTGACGGTGGCGCCCAACGACGCGCTGCTGGAAAAGCTCAAGAGCAACATGCAGGAAGTGCGCGCCCGCGGCGGCGTGCTCTACGTGCTGGCCGACGGCGACACGCGCATCGAGAGCGAGGAGGGCATCCACGTCATCCGCATGCCCGAGCACTACGGCCCGCTCAGCCCGCTGCTGCACGTGGTGCCGCTGCAGCTGCTGGCCTACCACACGGCCTGCGCCCGCGGGACCGACGTGGACAAGCCGCGGAACCTGGCCAAGAGCGTGACCGTCGAGTGACGGCCACCGCGGATCACCACTGCTGCTGAAGCAAGCCGGTCTCGGCGGAGGCGCCGCTGGTGCGGGTGACTGCTACCGACCGAGGGCGGCTGGCGCCCTCGAGGCGCGGAGCTGGTCCAGCGCCTGCACGACGAGCGACATGGCGCCGCGCCAGCTTTTCCACTTCTCTTCATCGAACTCCGGTGAGCCCGGCAGCTTGTCGCGCACCGCGTCCCACGCGGTCCGCTCGGCCGTCACGGCTGCCCGGTAGAAATCGTGTACTGAGGGATAGGTCATGCTCGACTGCGAAAAACCTCCGTCCCGCCTCGTTGCTGTCGTTGTGGCCGCAGGGTAAGTCAGCAGGCCTGACTCGGAGCCGACTCGGCTCGCCGGAACTCAGCCGTTCCGGCACGGCCGGCCCGAATTGACAACGCCGAGCCTGGGTGAAATATTGGCCCGGCCATGGGCCAGCTTCCCGTCACCGACAGCGCCGACTGCGACCGCGCCGAAGCCGCGCGCTACGCCTTGCTGCGGCGGCTGGCGCCTTCGATCCGCCACAACCTGGTGATCAACCTGCAGCCGATCGGGATGATCTACGAGGTGCTCGATCGGCGCCTGCGCGGGCCGCAGCCGGACCTGGCCCACGTGCAGGCCAGCGCCGCCAAGATCAACAGCTTCGCCCGCGCCGCGCTGGACTGCTGCCTGAACGTGGTCACCTGGCTGGCGCCGGAGGATGACGCGGCCATCGACGCCGTCGAAGGCACGCGCGAATGCTGCGCGCTGCTGGCCACCACCCTGAGTTTCCGCGGCTACATGCTGCGCAACCAGGCGCAGGCCGTGCCCGGCGAGGTGCGGCTGTCCGCGATCCGCAACGTGCTCACCGCCGCCCTGATCCAGGTCACCGACGAAGCCTCGCCGCCGGCGGAGGTGGCCATCACCACGGCCTCCTCGCCGCAGGGCCTTCGAGTGCAGCTGCAGGTGCAGCGCACCGAAGGAGGCGACTCCGGCACGGACACGACCTCGGCCTACCGTCCGCTGCGCTGGACCGACGTGCAGGCGCTGGCCGCGTCGGAGCAGGTGGCGCTCGAGCGCCCCTCGGCGGGCCAGGTCGTGATCACGTTCCCGTGGGCGCGTCCGCTTCCGGCGTGACGCCGGCGGCGTCTTCCAGCGCGGCGAGCACCGTCACCATCTCCTGCGCGATCTCGCGCGCCAGGTAACCGACCGGCCCGAGCCGCCGCGCGAGCCGTTCGCCCGCCTGTGCATGCAGCAGCACGCCCCACGCGCACGCCTGTTCCAGCGTCGCGCCGCGGGCGGCGAGCCCGCCGATCGCACCGGCCAGCGTGTCGCCCGATCCCGAAGTCGCCAGGCCGGTGTTGCCGCCCTCGTGCAGCCAGGCGCGGCCGTCGGGCGCGGCGATGGCCGTGCTCGCGCCCTTGACCGCCACCACGGCGTTCCAGCGCCGCGCCGCCGCGAGCGCGGCCGAGATCGGATCGGCCAGCACCTCGTCCTTGTCCAGTCGCGAGAGGTGCGCCATCTCGCCGGCATGCGGCGTCAGCAGCACCGGTTGCGGGAAGCGCGCCATGCACGCGGCGCTGTCCATGGCCAGCGCGTCCAGCACCACGGCCCGATCGCGCAGCAGCGGCAGCAGGGCCTGCACGAACGCGCAGGTCGCCTCCGAATCCATCAGGCCCGGGCCGATCACCACCGCGTGCGCCGGGCAGAGGCAGTCCTCCAGCAGCTCGGCGCCCGCCGCGGCCTCGAAGCCGCCGCCCGGCGTTTCGGGCAGCGCGATCACGCGCGCTTCGGGCATCGAGAACGCCATCTGCGCGGCCACCGAGCGCGCGGTCGCGATCACCAGCTTGCCCGCGCCCACGCGCAGCGCCGCCGTCGCCGCGAGCACCGCCGCGCCGGGCATCTCGCGGCTGCCCGCGATCACGACCACGCGGCCGCGCACCTCCTTGTCGGCATCGCCCGCGAGCGAGGGCAAGGGCCAGCGGCGCAGCGCCTGCGGGTCCACGCGCCGAGCGTCGGCCATCTCAGGGCTTGGGCGCGGCCAGCGCGTCGGGTTCGGAAGTGACCGGCGCTCCGGCCTCGCGCAGCGGCGCGACGAAGTTGGCGAGGTCCAGCACCAGCGAATCGCTCAGCGGATCGTGCTCGTACGAGGTGACGCCGCAGTTGGGCACGTCGCCCTGGCGGTCCAGCGCCAGCACCTCGTGCTCCTCCATGCATTCGATCAGGTAGCGCATGCAGTTGACGATGACCTGGTGCGCCACCACCAGCACGCGCTGGCCGTTGTGCTCGCGCGTGACCATCTCCAGCACGCTGCGCAGCCGCAGGATCACGTCGCACCAGCTCTCGCCGCCGGGCGGCCGGAAGTAGAACTTGCCGACGTGGCCGCGCTGCGCCGCCAGCTCCGGGTAGCGCTCGTGGATGCCCAGCACCGTGAGGCGGTCGAGGATGCCGAACTCCTTCTCGCGCAGCCGCTCATCGACCCGCACGCGCACCTTCTTCCGGTCGAGCCCGGCCGACTCCATCAGCAGCCGCGTGGTCTCGCGCGCGCGGACGTAGGGCGAGGTGATGATCACCTCGGGCCGGCGCGTGGCCGGCAGTTCGCCGAACCAGTGGCCCAGCGCGGCCGACTGCTCGCGGCCCAGCGGCGACAGCGGCACGTCGATGTCGCGCTCCGCGATGTCGATGGCCGACAGGCCCGCGGCCTCGGCGGCGTCGCGCGCCACGTTGCCGGCGCTCTGCCCGTGGCGGACGATCCAGAAGGTGCGCGGCCATTGCTGCGACATCGTGCCGGGTGCTCCTTCACTCGCCGGGCCGGAAGCCCAGCGCCTTCATCGCGGCCGTCAGGCTGGCGCTGCTCTCGCGGTAGCCGGCCCAGGGGTCGTTGCCGCGGTCCAGCCGCTGGTGCACGGTGGCCACGGTCCAGTGCGCGCCGCTCTTGAGGCCCTTCAGCTCGTCCCAGTCCACCGGCACCGAGATGCCCAGGCCCGGACGCGCGCGTGCCGACCAGGCCGCGACGGTGGTCGCGCCGAAGCCGTTGCGCAGGTAGTCGATGAAGATCCTGCCGACCCGGTTCTTGGGCCCGCTCTTGGCCACGAACCGCTGCGGGATGGTTCGGGCGAGGTGTTCGACGATGGCCTGCGAGAAGTCCTTCACCGTGTCCCAGCCGTACTTCGGCTTGAGCGGCACCACCACGTGCAGGCCCTTGCCGCCGCTGGTCTTGAGCCAGGAAGGCAGGCCCAGCTCCTGCAGGAACGCATGCACCAGCTGCGCGGCCTCCTGCACCTGCGGCCAGCCCACGCCTTCGCCCGGGTCCAGATCGAATGTCATGCGATCGGGCTGGTCGGCGCGGTTGGCCACCGCGTTCCAGGTGTGGAACTCGATCACGTTCATCTGCGCGGCCGACAGCAGTCCTTCGGGCGCGGCGATCTCCAGCATCGGCGGATGGCCGGTGAAGATCTTCGGGTCGAGCTGCTCGACGCCCGGCATCTTGTAGCGCTCCAGGTGCTTCTGGAAGAACAGCTGGCCCTCGATGCCGTCGGGCGCGCGCACCATCGCGATCGGCCGCCGCTTCAGGTGCTCCATCATCAGCGGCGCGACCAGCGCGTAGTAGCGCACGAGCTCTATCTTGGTCAGGCCGCTCTGCGGATCGACGACGCGTTGCGGGTTGCTGATGCGCAGGTTGGAAGGGAGCGCGGGGGGCGCGTCGGCCTTCTTGCCCGGCTGCGCCTGCGCCGGCTTGCCGGCGCCCGGCGCGTGCCGCGCCGTCTCCACCGTGATCTGCGTCGCCGGCTTGTCGGTGCGCAGGCCGTGGAACACCGAATGCCGCACCTTGCCTTCGCGTGTCCATTCGCCGAACGAGACCTCGGCGACCAGCTCGGGCTTCACCCAATGCGCGTCCCGCGGGATGCCCACGCCGCCGCCTTCGAACGGATGCCTGCCCGCAGGCAGGCGATCGAGCCGCTCGCGCACGTCGCGCAGCGTGCGCTCGTTGAAGCCGGTGCCCACGTTGCCGGCGTAGCGCAGCTTGCCGTCGTCGCCGTGCACGCCCAGCAGCAGCGAGCCGATGCCGCTGCGCGAGCCTTTGGGATCGGTCCAGCCCGCGACCACGAACTCCTGTCGATGCGCGCACTTGAGCTTGATCCAGTCGCTGGAGCGGCGGCACACGTAGCCGGAGTCGCGACGCTTGGCGATCACGCCTTCCAGCCCCAGCTGGCACGCCGACGCCAGGATGTCCTGCGCCGGCGCGTCGAACACCTCGCTGAAGCGCACGTTGTCGTGCGGCTGGCGTTCGACGATGCGGCGCAGCACCTCGCGCCGCTGCTCCAGCGGCACGTTGCGAAGGTCGTAGCCGGCGCAGTAGGGCAGGTCGAACAGGTAGTAGACGATCTGCGCGGTGCGCTGCGAATCGAACGCGCCCTGCAGCGCCTGGAAGTCGGCCGGCGTGTCGCGGCCGGGCATGATGATCTCGCCGTCGTACCAGCCGTCCGGCAGCTCCATGCCCTGCAGCGCTTCCTGCTGCGCGGGCAGGCGCGAGGTCCAGTCGTGGCCGTTGCGCGTGACCAGGCGCACCTTGCCGCCTTCGGCGCGGGCCAGCATGCGATAGCCGTCGAACTTGATCTCGAAGACCCACTGCTTCGGATCGCTCGGCGGCGCATCCACCAGCACGGCGAGCTCGGGCTGCAGCTTGTCGGGGAGGGCGGCGGCAACGGAGCCTTCGGGCGGGCCGTCGACAGGCGCTGGAGCGGGGGCAGGCGCAGCGCCGGGCGCCGTCACGGGCTCGGGGCTGTCCTCGCGATCGCGCACGCTGTCGGGCATCTCGTCGACCACGCTGTACTCGCCGGCGGGCCGCACGAACTCGTCGCGCTCCTTGATCAGGAGCCACGGGTCCTCGCGACCGTTGCCGCGGCCCTTCATGCGCACCAGCGTCCACTTGCCGCGCAGCTTGTGCCCGCGCAATTCGAACTTGAGCTTGCCTTCACGGAAGCCCTGGTGCGGGTCTTCCAGCGGGACCCAGGTGCCCTTGTCCCAGATGATGACCTTGCCCGCGCCGTAGTTGCCCTTGGGGATCGTGCCCTCGAAGCGGTTGTAGGCGATCGGGTGGTCCTCGGTAGGCATCGCCATGCGCTTGTCGGCCGGATCGAAGCTGGGGCCCTTGGGCACGGCCCAGCTCTTCATCGTGCCGTCCAGCTCCAGCCGGAAGTCGTAGTGCAGCCGCGTCGCCCAGTGCTTCTGCACGACGAAGGCGCGCGCCTCTTCATTGGCCACGCCGCCTTCCGCCGGCTCGGGCGTGGCGTCGAACCGGCGCTTGGCCCGATAGGTCTTCAGCGCATCGCCGGGGGAAGGCCGCTCGTCTGCCATCAGGCGCTGTCGCGCAGCCGCTTGACTTCGTCGTGGTTGCGCTGCACCTGCTGGAACTGGCGCTCGACCACCTGCTTCACCTGGGCCGGCAGCGGCTGCTTGAGGGCCTTGCGATAGCGGGCCACCGCGTTGTCCTCGCCGCGCTCGGCCTCCTGCAGCACCGCTCGGTCGTCGTAGGTGGTGAGCGCCGAGCGCACCGCCACCCAGCCGCGGTGCATCGCGCCGGCGGCGCTGCCGCCGTCCTTGGGGCTACCGCCGAGCGAGCGGATCTGCTGATTGAGTTCCTCGGCGCCGCGGCGGCAGTCGTCCGCGCGCTGAAGGAAGACGGACTTCAGGTCCGCGCGCTTGGCCTGGTCGGCGCATTCGCGAAAGCCGTACTCGCCGTCCTTGCTGCACTCCACCAGGTCCTGCAAGGCGTCGATCACGTCGTCGTCGAAGCCGCGGTTGGTGCCCGCCATGTCCGTGCCGCCGGCGCGCGGCGCGCGCGACGCGGCGAGGTCGTCGGCTTCCAGCGCCGCCGCTTCACCGGCCATCGGGCCGCGCAGGCCCATGCCCGAGGCGCCGCCGCGCTGCAGGTCCACGCGGTCCCAGGCCGCGCGGCTGGCCGGGCGGGCCTGTTCCCAGGTGAGGCCGGAACCCGAGCGCACGTTGGCCCATTCGGCGCCCAGGCGCGGCTCGGCCGTGTCCCAGTCGTTCTCGTAGTTCATGCGGCCGCGCACGCCGTGCATGTACGCGGGGCCGTAGTCGTCGAAGTCGCGGCCCTGCTCGTAGTAGGGCTCGCTCGTGTAGTTGTCGCGCCAGTGCGCTTCCTCGGCCTCGGCGGCGGCCTTGCCGGCCAGCCCGCCGACCACGGCGCCGATCACGCCGCCGATCATCGTGCCCACCGGGCCGCCGATGGTGCCGGCCGCCGCGCCGGCCACCGCACCGCCGGCCGCGCCCACGCCGGTGCCCACGGGATGCGCACCGGGTTCGTCGGTGATCGGGTCTCGGTTCAGGTCCCTGTCTTCTGCAGCCATGTGATGCTCCTTTGCTCGTTGGAATGTCCGCGGTGGCCTGGACGCACCGCTGCGGAAGCCATCTTCCGGCGGTGGTGGAACTGGGCCGTCAGCCAACCCAAAAAGTGGCTGTAGGAGAACGGCATCACGGCCGCACGCGGCTCGCTGGAGCGCGTTGCGCGCCGGGGTCCTACATCCGCCGCGAACGCGAAAGCGCAACCTCCTGCGCCATCCGAGGAACCCTGCCATGACCTTCCTTCGCGTCCTTCGCGCGGCCATGCTGCCGGCGTTCGCGGCCTGCGCCCTGGCATCGCCGATCGCCGCGGCGGCGGATGCCGGACAGCTGCTCGCCCGCCACGAGCAGCTGCGCGAGCAGCTTCGCGACAGCGCGTTCGGCCGCGGCCTGCACATCGATTCGGCCGAGCAGCCCGACCAACTGCAGGGCGAGGTGTTCGCGGTGCTGGAGCACTCGTTCGCGACCGTGAGCGAGGCGCTCAAGGAGCCGGCGCGCTGGTGCGACATCCTGATCCTTCCGTTCAACACCAAGTACTGCCACGCGGTCGAGGCCAACGGCGGCCCCGCGCTGCAGGTGCGCATAGGCCGCAAGTACGACCAGCCGGTCGAGCAGGCGTACCGGCTGGAGTTCGCGCTGCGCAACGTGGCGGCCCGGCCCGATTACTTCGAGACCCGACTGGCCGCGCCCACCGGACCGGTGGGCACGCGCGACTACCGCATCGCCGTCGCCGCGGTGCCGCTGGACGGCGGCAAGCGCACCTTCCTGCAGCTCAGCTACGCGTACGGCTTCGGCTCGCTCGGCCGCGTGGCCATGCAGGCCTACCTCAGCACCGCCGGCGCGGACAAGGTCGGCTTCACGATCACGGGACGCGACTCGGATGGCAAGCCGCGGTTCATCAACGGCGTGCGCGGCGCGATCGAGCGCAACGCGATGCGCTACTACCTGGCGATCGATGCCTATCTCGGCGCGCTGTCGGCGCCGCAGGACCAGCGCGTGGAGGAGCGCATCCGCCGCTGGTTCGCGGCCACCGAGCGGTTCCCGCGGCAGCTGCGCGAGATGCCGTGGCCGACCTACGCGACCATGAAGCTGCAGGAGCACGAGCGCCAGCAGACGCTGCTCCAGTGACTGCTGGGCGCTAGCGCGGTCCTACGCCGGCGATCATCTCCGGCCTATAGCCGGATGCGACCCGGCGAACCGACCATCGCGGCCTTCGCCGTCATCCGGCGCACGCAAAGGACGCTGCTCATGGACGATCCCACGCCACGGCCTGCCTCTGCGCAGGCCGCTTTCGTTGCTGCGCCTCCCGTGACTGCCGAGCCCTCGGCGGTGCTCGGTCTGCGGGAAGCGGTGCTCATCATCATGGGCATCGTGATCGGTGCCGGCATCTTCAAGGCGCCCTCGATGGTGGCGGGGATGACGGGCAGTCCCACCTGGATGTTCGGCGCCTGGCTGCTGGGCGGGCTGATCTCGCTGATCGGCGCGCTGTGCTACGCGGAGCTGGCCACGGCCTACCCGAGCGCGGGCGGCGACTACCACTTCCTGCGGCGCGCGTACGGGCGCAACGTCGCCTTCCTCTTCGGCTGGGCGCGCTTCTCGGTGATCACCACCGGGTCGATCGCGCTGCTCGCCTTCGTGTTCGGCGACTACCTGCACCAGGCCGTGCCGCTGTACGTCGGCGGCGCGGCGGCCGGGCCTTCGGTGTACGCCGCGCTGGTGGTCGCGGTGCTGTGGGCGGTGAATTCGCGCGGCATCCGCGCGGGCGCCTCGACGCAGAGCTGGCTCACCGCCGTGGAAGTCGGCGGCCTGCTGCTGATCGTGGTGGCCGCGCTGTGGCTGATGAGCGGCCCCGCGCCCGCGGCGC
>JAEWIF010000064.1 GCA_023387335.1 Pseudomonadota bacterium
GCCCGTGGCCACGCTCGACGCCAGTCCGCAGCCCGCGCCGGCGGACGGCGTCGCCTTCTGCGAGGCGCTCGCCGCCCAGCGGCTCGACGAGACGGTGGGAGGCCAGCCATGATCCCCGACTTCACGCAGATCGACTGGTCGTCTCCTGCGGCCGGATCCACCACGCCGCCTGAAGGCGTGCTGCAGACACCGGAGGGGCTGGCTCTTAAGCGCGCCTATGGCGCCGCCGACCGCAACGGCCTGCGCTTCGTCGACAGCGTGCCGGGCATCGCGCCGTTCCTGCGCGGCCCCTACCCGACCATGTATGTCCAGCAGCCCTGGACCATCCGCCAGTATGCCGGGTTCTCGACGGCCGAGGAATCGAACGCCTTCTACCGGCGCAACCTCGCGGCGGGCCAGAAGGGCCTGTCAATCGCCTTCGACCTGGCCACGCACCGCGGCTACGATTCCGACCATCCGCGCGTCGCCGGCGACGTCGGCATGGCCGGCGTGGCGATCGATTCCATCCTCGACATGCGCCAGCTGTTCGACGGCATCCCGCTCGACCAGATGACCGTGTCCATGACCATGAACGGCGCCGTGCTGCCGATCATGGCGCTCTACATCGTCGCCGGCGAGGAGCAGGGCGTGCCGCCCGCCAAGCTGGCCGGGACGATCCAGAACGACATCCTCAAGGAGTTCATGGTCCGCAACACCTACATCTACCCGCCCCAGCCGAGCATGCGGATCATCGGCGACATCATCGAGTACACGGCGCGCAACATGCCGAAGTTCAACTCGATCTCGATCTCCGGCTACCACATGCAGGAGGCGGGGGCCAACCAGGCGCTGGAACTCGCGTTCACGCTGGCCGACGGCAAGGAGTACGTGAAGACGGCGATGGCCAAGGGCCTGGATGTCGACGACTTCGCCGGCCGCCTTTCGTTCTTCTGGGCGATCGGGATGAACTTCTACCTGGAGATCGCCAAGATGCGTGCGGCCCGCCTGCTGTGGTGCCGCATCATGAAGGGGTTCGGCGCGAAGAACCCCAAGAGCCTAATGCTGCGCACGCACTGCCAGACCTCGGGCTGGTCGCTCACCGAGCAGGACCCCTACAACAACGTGGTGCGCACCACCATCGAGGCGATGGCCGCGGTGTTCGGCGGCACCCAGTCGCTGCACACCAACAGCTTCGACGAGGCGATCGCGCTGCCTTCGGAGTTCTCGTCGCGCATCGCGCGCAACACGCAGCTGATCATCCAGGAAGAGACCCACATCACGAACGTGATCGATCCCTGGGCCGGCAGCTTCATGATGGAGAAGCTGACGCAGGAGATGGCCGACGCCGCCTGGAAGATCATCGAGGAGGTCGATGCCATGGGCGGCATGACCCGCGCGGTGGATTCGGGCTGGGCCAAGCTGAAGATCGAGGCGGCCGCCGCCGAGAAGCAGGCCCGCATCGACTCCGGCAAGGACGTCATCGTCGGCGTCAACAAGTACCGCCTGGCCAAGGAGGATCCGGTCGAGATCCTCGAGGTGGACAACCACAAGGTGCGCGAGCAGCAGGTCGCGCGTCTGGAGAAGATCCGCGCCACGCGCGACGGCGCGCAGGTGCAGGCCGCGCTGGAAGCGCTGACCACGGCGGCGCGCGCCGGCGAGGGCAACCTGCTCGACCTGAGCATCCGGGCGATCCGCCTGCGTGCGACGGTGGGCGAGGTGTCCGACGCATTGGAGAAAGTCTTCGGGCGCCACCGCGCCGATACCCAGAAGGTGACCGGCGTGTACGCAGCTGCCTACGACTCGGCCGAGGGCTGGGAAAAACTCAAGGGCGAGATCGCCCGCTTCGCCGAGGAGCAGGGCCGCCGCCCGCGCGTGATGGTCGCCAAGCTGGGCCAGGACGGGCACGACCGCGGCGCCAAGGTGGTGGCCACGGCCTACGCCGACCTCGGCTTCGACGTCGACATGGGGCCGCTGTTCCAGACGCCGGAGGAATGCGCGCGCCAGGCGATCGAGAACGACGTGCACGCGGTGGGCATCTCCACGCTGGCGGCCGGCCACAAGACGCTGGTGCCGGCCATCATCCAGGAGCTGAAGAAGCAGGGCGCCGACGACATCATCGTGTTCGTCGGCGGCGTGATCCCGCAGCAGGACTACGCGTACCTGTACGACGCCGGCGTCAAGGGCATCTACGGCCCCGGCACCCCGATCCCGGCCAGCGCCAAGGACGTGCTGGAGCAGATCCGCAAGGCGCAGGAGGGCTGATCCGCCGGATCCGCCTGGCCTGCGTATACTTGTGTGACTGTCACACGTCATACGGAGACGTCCGAGATGTCCACCCTGTCCATCCGCCTCGATCCCGAACTCGAGCGCCGGCTCGACCTGGAAGTCGCCCGGCGCAAGAGCACGCGCTCGCGCTTCGTGCAGGACCTGCTGCGGGAGGCGTTGTCGCCGCAGGATCCGGTGCACCTGCTGCAGGAGGCCCGCGCCGCCTACGGCCTACCGGATCCGGCCGCCGCCAAGGTCCGCACCAACAAGGCCGCGGACGTCAAGGTGCTGGTGCGCAAGGCCGTGGCCGACAAGCAGGGCCGCGCCAAATGAGGTTCGTGCTGCTCGACGCCAGCGTCATGGTCGCCCTTTTCGACGACGCCGAGCAGCGACACAGCCATTACGCCGGCAAGATCGGCCGCCACTCGCCCGGCTACCAACTCGCCACCACCTGGCCCTGCGTGGCCGAAGCCAGCTACCTGCTCTCGCCGCGCAACCACCTCGCGCTGCTGCACTGGCTGCACAAGGGCGGTGCCGTGGTGCTGAACTTCGAAGCGGCCGACCTGGGCGAACTGCTGCCCTGGATGCAGCAGTACTCCGAGAAGCACAAATCCCTGATGGACCTGGCCGACGCCTCGCTGGTGTGGCTGGCCGGCCAGCTCGACACGCACGTGATCCTCACCGAGGACCGGCGCGATTTCCTGCGCTACCGGCTGCAGGACGGCCGGGGTTTCGAGGTGCTGGCGTGAGGGCGGCGATCACGCCCAATGACATCGTGGCCAGCGAAGCGGGGCCGCAGCGGCGCGCCATCGCCAAGGCCATCACGCTGCTGGAATCGACCCGGCCCGACCATCGGGCCCAGGGCGACGAACTCCTCACCGCGCTGCTGCCCCACACCGGCAACGCCTTCCGCCTCGGCATCTCCGGCGTCCCCGGCGTGGGCAAGAGCACCTTCATCGAGGCGCTGGGCCTGTACCTCATCGATCGGGGCCACCGCGTCGCGGTGCTCACCATCGACCCGTCCAGCAGCGTCTCGGGCGGCTCCATCCTGGGCGACAAGACGCGCATGGAGAGGCTCTCGGTCCACGAGAGGGCCTACATCCGGCCCAGCCCGTCGGCCGGCACGCTCGGCGGCGTCGCGGACAAGACGCGCGAGGCGATGCTGGTGTGCGAAGCCGCGGGCTACGACGTGGTGATCGTCGAGACGGTGGGCGTGGGCCAGAGCGAGACGGCGGTCGCCGGCATGACCGACATGTTCGTGCTGCTGCAGCTGCCCAACGCCGGCGACGACCTGCAGGCCATCAAGAAGGGCGTGATGGAGCTGGCCGACCTGGTGGCGATCAACAAGGCCGACCTCGACCCAGACGCGGCCACTCGCGCGCAGGCGCAGATCACCAGCGCGTTGCGCCTGTTCACGCAGCAGGGACGCGACCGCGGGCCCTGGCATGCCCAGGTGCTGCAGCTGAGCGCGCTGACGGGCGAGGGCGTCGACCGCTTCTGGCAGGCCGTCTCGCGCTACCGCGAGTTGCAGGCCGGCGCCGGCGCCATCGCGGCGCGGCGCCGCCACCAGGCGCTGGCCTGGATGTGGGAGCGCATCGAGCGCGGCCTCAAGCAGGACTTCCGCCAGCACGCGCAGGTGAAGGCGCGGCTGCCGGGACTGATGGAGCAGGTGGAGCAGGGCGACGTGCCCGCTTCCACCGCCGCCCGCCAACTCCTGGCCCTGTGGCACGAGCAGCCCTGAGCCCTGGAATGAGACACGGATTCGGACACGGAGAAAATCAAATGCAGGACATCCTGGAACAACTGGAGAAGAAGCGCGCCGCGGCGCGGCAGGGCGGCGGCGCCAGGCGCATCGAGGCCCAGCACAAGAAGGGCAAGCTCACCGCGCGCGAGCGCATCGAGCTGCTGCTGGACGAGGGCACGTTCGAGGAATGGGACATGTTCGTCGAGCACCGCTGCCACGACTTCGGCATGCAGGACCAGAAGGTGCCCGGCGACGGCGTGGTCACCGGCTACGGGATGATCAACGGCCGCCTGGTGTTCGTCTTCAGCCAGGACTTCACCGTGTTCGGCGGCGCGCTGTCGGAGGCGCACGCCGAGAAGATCTGCAAGGTGATGGACCAGGCCATGAAGGTCGGTGCGCCCGTCATCGGCCTGAACGACTCGGGCGGCGCGCGCATCCAGGAAGGCGTGGCTTCGCTGGGCGGCTACGCCGACGTGTTCCAGCGCAACGTGCTGGCCTCCGGCGTCATCCCGCAGATCAGCATGATCATGGGCCCGTGCGCGGGCGGCGCGGTGTACTCGCCGGCCATGACCGACTTCATCTTCATGGTCAAGGACAGCTCGTACATGTTCGTGACCGGCCCCGACGTGGTGAAGACCGTCACGCACGAGGAGGTCACGGCCGAGGAGCTGGGCGGCGCCACCACCCACACCACCAAGAGCGGCGTGGCCGACCTGGCGTTCGAGAACGACGTCGAGGCGCTGATCATGCTGCGCCGCCTGTACAACTACCTGCCGCTGAACAACCGCGAGAAGCCGCCGATCCGCCCGAGCAACGACCCGGTCGATCGCATGGACCCGTCGCTCGACACGCTGGTGCCGGACAACCCGAACAAGCCGTACGACATGAAGGAGCTGATCGTCAAGACCGTCGACGACGGCGACTTCTTCGAGCTGCAGCCCGAGTTCGCCAAGAACATCATCATCGGCTTCGCCCGCATGGAGGGGCAGACGGTGGGCATCGTGGCCAACCAGCCGCTGGTGCTGGCCGGCTGCCTGGACATCAAGAGCTCGACCAAGGCGGCGCGCTTCGTGCGCTTCTGCGACGCCTTCAACATCCCGGTGATCACCTTCGTCGACGTGCCCGGCTTCATGCCCGGCACCAGCCAGGAGTACGGCGGCATCATCAAGCACGGCGCCAAGCTGCTGTACGCGTATGCCGAGTGCACGGTGCCCAAGGTGACGGTCATCACCCGCAAGGCCTACGGTGGCGCCTACGACGTGATGAGCTCCAAGCACCTGCGCGGCGACGTCAACTTCGCCTGGCCCAACGCCGAGATCGCGGTGATGGGCGCCAAGGGCGCGGTGGAGATCATCTTCCGCGAGGACAAGAACGATCCCGCCAAGCTGGCCGCCCGCGAGGCCGAGTACAAGGCCCGCTTCGCCAACCCGTTCGTCGCCGGCGCGCGCGGCTTCATCGACGACGTGATCCTGCCGCACGAGACCCGCAAGCGGATCTGCCGCTCGCTGGTGATGCTGCGCGACAAGAAGCTCGAGAACCCGTGGCGCAAGCACGGGAACATCCCGCTCTGACCAGGACCAGGAGACAAGAGAAATGTTCGACAAGATCCTGATCGCCAACCGCGGCGAGATCGCCTGCCGCGTTATCAAGACCGCCAAGAAGATGGGCATCAAGACGGTGGCCGTCTATTCCGACGCCGACCGCGATGCCCGCCACGTGCGGCTGGCCGACGAGGCCGTGCACATCGGCCCCGCGCCCAGCCGCGAGAGCTACCTGCGCATGGACCGCATCATCGAGGCGTGCAAGAAGACCGGAGCGCAGGCGGTGCACCCCGGCTACGGCTTCCTGTCCGAGAACGAGGAGTTCGCGCGCAAGGTCGAGGAGGAGGGCATCACCTTCATCGGGCCCAAGCACCACTCCATCGCGGCGATGGGCGACAAGATCGCCTCCAAGAAGCTGGCCAAGGAAGCCCGCGTCAACACCATCCCCGGCTGGAACGACGCCATCGAGTCGGCCGACCGCGCGGTGCAGATCGCCGGCGACATCGGCTACCCGGTGATGATCAAGGCCAGCGCCGGCGGAGGCGGCAAGGGCCTGCGCGTGGCCTGGAACGACAAGGAGGCGCGCGAGGGCTTCGACTCCTGCCGCAACGAGGCGCGCAACAGCTTCGGCGACGACCGCGTGTTCATCGAGAAGTTCGTCGAGGAGCCGCGCCACATCGAGATCCAGGTGCTCGGCGACGCGCACGGCAACGTGGTCTACCTGAACGAGCGCGAGTGCTCGATCCAGCGCCGCCACCAGAAGGTGATCGAGGAAGCGCCGTCGCCCTTCATCAGCGACGAGACGCGCAAGGCGATGGGCGAGCAGGCCGTGGCGCTGGCCAAGGCGGTGAAGTACCAGAGCGCGGGCACCGTGGAGTTCGTGGTCGGCAAGGACCAGTCGTTCTACTTCCTGGAAATGAACACCCGGCTGCAGGTGGAGCACCCGGTCACCGAGTGCATCACCGGCCTGGACCTGGTGGAGCTGATGATCCGCGTGGCGGCCGGCGAGAAGCTGCCGATCGCGCAGGCCGACGTGAAGCGCAACGGCTGGGCGATCGAGTGCCGCATCAACGCGGAGGATCCGTTCCGCAACTTCCTGCCGTCGACGGGCCGCCTCGTGCGCTTCCAGCCGCCCAGGGAAAGCATGTGGGCGTCGGACACCGAACACCTGCAGGGCGTGCGCGTGGACACGGGCGTGGCCGAGGGCGGCGAGATCCCGATGCATTACGACTCGATGATCGCCAAGCTCATCGTGCACGGCAGCGACCGCAACGACGCCATCGCCAGGATGCGCGAGGCGCTCAATGGCTTCGTGATCCGCGGCATCTCGAGCAACGTGCCTTTCCAGGCGGCGCTGCTGGCGCATCCGAAGTTCGTGGCCGGCGACTTCAACACCGGCTTCATCGCCGAGCACTACGGCAAGGGCTTCCGGGCCGAGGACGTGGCGCACGCCGATCCCGACTTCCTGGTGGCGCTGGCGGCCTACGTCAACCGACGTGCGCTGCAGCGCTCGGCCGGCATCAGCGGCCAGATGCGCGGCCATGAGTTCCGCGTCGGCGGGGACTACGTCGTCGTCAAGCTCGGCGATGGCGGCCGCAACGAGCAGCAGGCCGCCAGGGTGTCGGACTACCAGGCCGTCTCGGGCTCGAGCGTTGTCGAGACGAACGGCAAGCGCTACGAGATCTGCAGCACCTGGCACCTGGGCGCCTCGCGCATCCGCGGCACGGTAGGCGGCAAGCCGTTCTCCGCGCTGGTGGAGCGCGGCGTCGGCAAGAACCCGCTAGCCACGGCCATCAGCCACGACGGCACGCGCCTGGTGGCGATGGTGATGACGCCGCGCACCGCCGAACTGCATGCGCTCATGCCCTACAAGGCGCCGCCGGACATGAGCCGCTACGTGCTCTCGCCGATGCCGGGCCTGCTGGTGGACGTGGCCGTGAAGCCGGGCCAGAAGGTGCAGGCCGGCGAACGCGTGGCCGTCATCGAGGCGATGAAGATGGAGAACGTGCTGTTCGCCGCGGCGGACGGCGTGGTCGGCAAGGTGCTGGCCGCCAAGGGCGAATCGCTCGCGGTGGACCAGCCGATCGTGGAGTTCGAGAAATGAGCAACCGGCCGTTCAAGGTGCTGGGCGTGCAGCAGATCGCCATCGGCGGTCCGGACAAGCAGCGCCTGCGCAAGCTCTGGGTCGACGTGTTCGGCCTGGAGGTGACGGGCACGTTCCGCAGCGAGCGCGAGAACGTCGACGAGGACATCTGCGCGCTGGGCACCGGCCCGCTCAAGGTCGAGGTCGACCTGATGCAGCCGCTGGATCCCGAGAAGAAGCCGGCGGTGCACGCGACGCCGCTCAACCACGTCGGCCTGTGGATCGACGACCTGCCCACGGCCGTGAAGTGGCTGGGCGAGCAGGGCGTGCGTTTCGCGCCGGGCGGCATCCGCAAGGGCGCGGCGGGTTTCGACATCTGCTTCGTGCATCCGAAAGGGAACGATGAGTTCCCCATCGGCGGCGAGGGCGTCCTGATCGAACTGGTGCAGGCCCCGCCGGAAGTGGTGAAGGCCTTCTCGGCCCTGGCTCAGTCCGCGACCATCTGAGCTTGCGAGGCCACCTTGCCGAGTCGCACGTACTCGGACTGGGTGAGCTTCTCCAGCTCTTCGGGCGTGGAGCCCTGCGGCGTGAAGCCGGCCTTCTCGAGCTTTTCCTTCACGGCGGGCAGGCGCAGCGCGTCGACCAGCGCGGCGTTGAGCGTGCGCACGATCTTGGGGTCCATGCCGGCGGGCCCGTACACGCCGAACCAGGGATCGACTTCGTAGCCCGCGAGGCCGGCCTCGGCGATCGTGGGCACGTCCGGCAGCGCCGGCGAACGGCGCTTGCCCGCCACCGCCAGCGCCCGGAGCTTGCCGGCCTGGATGTGCGGCAGCGAGGCGGGCAGGTTGTCGAACATCGCCGGCAGGTGTCCGCCGATCATGTCGGTGATGCCGGGCGCGCTGCCCTTGTACGGCACGTGCACGAGGTTCACGCCGGCCATCTGGCCGAACATGGTGCCGGCCAGGTGCATCGAGGTGCCGGCGCCGGCGGTGCCGAAGTGCACGCCCGGGTTGCGGCGCGCGTACTCGACGAACTCCCGCACGTTCTTCACCGGCACCGAGGACGAGACCTCCAGCACGATGGTGGAGTAGCCCAGCATTCCCACGGCGGTGAAATCGCGCCGCGGATCGAACGGCATCTTGCGGTAGATGTGGGCGTTGAGCGCGTTGGTCGAGATCGCGCCGAAGCCGATGGTCGTGCCGTCCGGCGCCGCCTTGGCCACGGCGTCCATGCCGATGTTGCCGCCGGCGCCGGGCCGGTTCTCGATCACCACGGGCTGGCCGAGCCGGCGCGACATCTCCTCGCCGACGGTGCGGGCCACCAGGTCGGTGGTGCCGCCCGCGAGGTACGGCACGATGAAGCGGATCGGTTTGCTGGGGAGCGACTGCGCCTGCGCGATGGCGGCGGTGCATGCGAGCAGGGCGGCGGCGAGCCGGCGGAACGACATGGGGTCTCCTGTGGAAAGTGCTGCGATTCTAGGCAGCGGCGGTGATTAAGATCGGGTGATGGACCTTTCACGATTCCCCCGCCGGCGCTACACGCCGTTCGCCACCCCGATCGAGTTCCTTCCCCATTTCAGCGCCGCGCTCGCGAAGTCCTGCCCGGGCGGGCAAGGTCCGCGCGTGTGGATCAAGCGCGATGACATGCTGGGCCTGTTCCCCGGCGGCAACAAGACGCGCAAGCTGGAGTTCCTGGTCGCCGACGCGCTCGCGCAAGGCGCCGACACGCTGATCACCTGCGGCGCGCCGCAGTCCAACCACTGCCGCATCACGCTGGCGGCCGCGGTCAAGGAAGGGCTCAAGTGCCGCTTCGTGATCGAGGAGCGCGTGCCGGAGAGCTACGACCCGAACGCCAGCGGCAACAACTTCATGTTCCGCCTGATGGGCGTGGAGAAGATCACCGTGGTGCCCGGCGGCAGCAACATGGCCGCCGAGATGCAGAAGATGGCCGACGCGGTCGCGGCCGAGGGTCGCAAAGGCTACATCATTCCCGGCGGCGGCTCCAACGCGCTGGGCGGCCTGGGCTACGTGGCCTGCGCTCAGGAACTGCAGCAGCAGATGTTCGAGCAGGGCCTGGCCATCGACCGCGTGGTGGTGGGCTCGGGCAGCTCCGGCACGCACGGCGGCATGGTGGCCGGCTTCCTGGGCAACAACATCCGCATCCCCATCGTCGGCATCGGCGTCAGCCGCGACCCCGCCGACCAGGAGCCGCTGGTGCACAAGGAAGCGCAGGCCGTGATGGACCTGCTGGGTACGGGCATCACCGTGCCGCGCGAGGCGATCAGGAGCGTGGGCGGCTACTGGCAACCCAAGTACTCGGTGCCGAACGCGGCCATGGTGGAAGCGGTGCAACTGCTGGCCCGCACCGAGGGCATCCCGCTCGATCCGGTGTACACCGGCAAGATCATGGCCGGCCTCATCGGCCTGGCGCGCAACGGCGAACTGCGCCCCGGCGAGAACGTGCTGTTCCTGCACACAGGCGGCCTGCCGTCGCTGCACGCGTACGAGCGCGTCGTGCTGGACGAGACCGCGACTCGCGGTTGAGTTCACTCGCGTCCCGGCTTGGGGTAAGCCCCGAGCAACGGCCGGGAACGCGCGCGCGATAGTGGGTGGCGGGGCCCGAGGGAGCCCCGCCCCGCGGGCGCCTCAGCGCGTCGGTGGGTTGCGAAGGAGATCCAACCTTGCAGCGAACCGATACCGCCGATCCGGCCTATTTCCACAAGGTCGTCGATTGCCAGTACGCCTGCCCCGCCCACACCCCCGTTCCTGAGTACATCCGGCTGATCGCCCAGGGTCGCTACAGCGACGCCTACATGGTCAACTGGGTGTCGAACGTTTTCCCCGGCATCCTGGGCCGCACCTGCGACCGGCCGTGCGAGCCCGCCTGCCGGCGCGGTCGCGTCGAGGAAGCCCAGGCGCAGCATCCCGAGCCCGTCGCCATCTGCCGGCTCAAGCGGGTCACCGCGGACCTCAAGGACGATGTCCGCGGGCGGATGCCGAAGATCGCGCCGAAGAACGGCAAGCGCATCGCCTGCGTGGGCGCGGGCCCGGCCTCCCTCACCGTCGCGCGCGACCTAGCGCCGCTGGGCTACGACGTCACCGTGTTCGACGGCGAGGCCAAGGCGGGCGGCTTCATGTGGACGCAGATCCCGCGATTCCGCCTGCCCGAGTCGGTGATCGACGAGGAGACGGGCTACATCCTCGACATGGGCGTCGCGTTCCGTTCGGGCCAGCGAATCGCGTCGATGAAGGAGTTGCTGACACAAGGCTACGACGCCGTGTTCGTCGGCTGCGGCGCGCCGCGCGGCCGCGACCTCGACCTGCCGGGCCGGCGCGAGGCCGCGGCGCACATCCACGTCGGCATCGAATGGCTGGCCTCCGTTTCGTTCGGGCATGTGACGAGCATCGGCAAGCGCGTCATCGTCCTGGGCGGCGGCAACACGGCGATGGATTGCTGCCGCTCGGCCCGGCGCCTGGGCGGCACCGACGTCAAGGTCATCGTGCGCAGCGGCTTCGAGGAGATGAAGGCCTCGCCCTGGGAGAAGGAGGATGCGATGCACGAGGGCATCCCGATCCTCAACTACCACGTGCCCAAGGCCTTCGTGCATCAGGACGGGCGGCTGACCGGCATGACGTTCGAATTGGTCAAGGCCGTCTACGACGAGCGCGGTCGCCGCAGCCTCGTTCCTACCGGCGACCCCGACGTCTTCTTCGAGTGCGACGAGGTGCTGGTCGCCGTGGGGCAGGAGAACGCCTTTCCCTGGATCGAGCGCGACTGCGGCATCGCCTTCGACGAATGGGGCCTGCCCAAGCTGTACAAGGACAGCTTCCAGTCCACGCTGCCGCACGTGTTCTTCGGCGGCGACGCGGCCTACGGGCCCAAGAACATCATCACCGCGGTGGCCCATGGCCACGATGCCGCGGTGTCGATCGACCGCCTGCTCAACGGGCTGGACACGGCGGTGCGTCCCGCGCCGATGACCAACCTGATGTCCCAGAAGATGGGCATCCACGAGTGGAGCTACGACAACGATCCCTCGCTGGACCTGCGCTTCAAGGTGCCATGGGAGAAGGCCGAGCGTGCGCTGGCCAGCATCAAGGTGGAAGTGGAACTGGGCTTCGACGCCGCCACCGCCTTCAAGGAGGCGCAGCGCTGCCTCAACTGCGACGTGCAGACCGTCTTCACCGAGAGCGCCTGCATCGAGTGCGACGCCTGCGTGGACATCTGCCCGATGGACTGCATCACGTTCACGGCGGACGGCCAGGAGCAGGAATTGCGGCACCGGCTGAAGGCGCCGGCGCTCAACCTGGCGCAGGACCTCTACGTCGGCGGTCCGCTGAAGACCGGCCGCATCATGGTCAAGGACGAAGACGTGTGCCTGCATTGCGGCCTGTGCGCCGAGCGCTGTCCCACCGGGGCCTGGGACATGCAGAAGTTCCTGCTCAACACCACGCAGGCGGGGCCCAAGGCGCGCCAGGGAGCCATCGCATGACCGTGAGACCGATCGAAGCCGTCAACGACTTCGTCATCAAGTTCGCCAACGTCAACGGCTCCGGGTCGGCCTCGGCCAACGAGCTGTTCGCCAAGGCCATCCTGCGCATGGGCGTGCCGGTCAGCCCGCGCAACATCTTCCCCAGCAACATCCAGGGCCTGCCCACCTGGTACGAGGTGCGGGTCAGCGAGGCCGGCTGGCTGGGCCGGCGTGGCGGCATCGACATGATGGTCGCGATGAACCCGCAGACCTGGGACGCCGACGTGGCCGAACTGGAGCCGGGCGGCTACCTGTTCTACGACAGCACACGGCCGCTGCCGCCCTCGAAGTTCCGGCCCGACATCCAGGTGATCGGCATGCCGCTCACCGAGATCTGCAACGCGGTCTACAGCGACCCGCGCCAGCGGCAGCTGTTCAAGAACATCGTGTACGTGGGCGCGCTGTCGGTGCTGCTGGAGATCGAGCCGGAGGTGATCGAGAAGCTGTTCGGAGAGCAGTACCGCGGCAAGGAGAAGCTGCTGGCGTCCAACGTGCAGGCGCTGCACCTGGGCCGCGACTTCGCGCGCGAGCACCTGAAGGCGCCGCTGGGCATCCGGGTGCGCCGCGCAGACAAGGTGGGCGACGGCATCTTCGTGGACGGCAACAGCGCGGCCGCGCTGGGCTGCGTGTACGGCGGCGCCACGGTGGCGGCCTGGTACCCGATCACGCCTTCGTCTTCGGTGGCCGAGGCCTTCCAGAAATACTGCGCGAAGTTCCGCGTCGATCCCGATACCGGCCAGAACCGCTACGCCATCGTGCAGGCCGAGGACGAGATCGCGTCCATCGGCATGGTGGTGGGCGCGGGGTGGAACGGCGCCCGCGCTTTCACCGCCACCTCCGGGCCGGGCGTGTCGCTCATGACGGAGTTCATCGGCCTGGCCTACTTCGCCGAGATCCCGGTCACCATCATCGACGTGCAGCGCGGCGGCCCGTCCACCGGCATGCCGACACGCACGCAGCAGGCAGACCTGCTGGCCTGCGCCTACGCCTCGCACGGCGACACCAAGCACGTGCTGCTGCTGCCGGAAGACCCGCACGAGTGCTTCCAGCACGCAGCCGCGGCGCTGGACCTGGCCGACCGCCTGCAGACGCCGGTGTTCGTGATGACCGACCTGGACATCGGAATGAACCAGCGCCTGTGCCGCCCGTTCAGCTGGGAGCCGGGCCGCCAGTTCGATCGCGGCAAGGTGATGACCGCCGAGGAGTTGGAGGCCGGCAAGGACTTCGGCCGCTACAAGGACGTGGACGGCGACGGCATCCCCTGGCGCACGCTGCCGGGAACGCACCCGACCCGCGGCAGCTACTTCACGCGCGGCACCACGCGTGATCCGTACGCGCGCTACTCGGAGCGTGGGCCGGACTATCTCTACAACGTGGATCGGTTGCTGCGCAAGTTCGCGACCGCGGCGACGCTGGTGCCGCAGCCGATCGTTCGGATGGCCGCGGAGCCCACCCGCGTGGGCGTGCTGTATTTCGGTTCCACCAGCCCGGCGATGGCCGAGGCGCTGGACGTGCTCACGGAGGAGGGCGTTCACCTCGACGCGATGCGACTGCGCGCGTTCCCGTTCCCGGACAGCGTGGCGCGCTTCATCGCCGCGCACGACCAGGTGTTCGTGGTCGAGCAGAACCGCGACGCGCAGATGCGCACGCTGCTGGTCAACGAGCTCGAGATCGACCCGGCGCGGCTGGTGAAGGTGCTGCACTACGATGGCACGCCGATCACCGCGCGCTTCATCACCTCGGCGATCCTGCGGCACGTTCAGGTGCCCCCCACCCCGGCGCCGGCGCGCCTCGCACCGGAGTTGCAGCCATGACCTACATCGCCAAGCCGCCGCTTCGCCACCCGACGCTGGAGAAGAACAAGGTCGGCTACACCCGCCGCGACTACGAAGGGAAGATCTCCACGCTGTGCGCCGGCTGCGGCCACGACTCGATCTCGGCGGCCATCATCCAGGCCTGCTGGGAGCTGGACATCGAGCCGCACCGCGTCGCCAAGCTCTCGGGCATCGGCTGCAGTTCCAAGACGCCCGACTACTTCCTGGGCGCCTCGCACGGCTTCAACACCGTGCACGGCCGCATGCCCAGCGTGCTGACCGGCGCCAACCTGGCGCACCGCGAACTGCTGTACCTGGGCGTGTCGGGCGACGGCGACTCGGCCTCCATCGGCCTGGGCCAGTTCGCGCACGCCATGCGCCGCGGCGTGAAGATGGCCTACATCGTCGAGAACAACGGCGTGTACGGCCTCACCAAGGGCCAGTTCTCGGCGACGGCCGACCAGGGCTCCAAGAGCAAGAAGGGCGTGGTCAACAGCGACAGCCCGGTCGACCTGGTGGGCCTGGCGCTGCAGCTGGGCGCGACCTTCGTGGCGCGCGGCTTCTCCGGCCACAAGGAGCAGCTGGTGCCGCTGATCAAGGGCGCCATCCAGCACGGCGGCGCGGCCTTCATCGACGTCATCAGTCCCTGCGTGGCCTTCAACAACCACCCGGGCAGCACCAAGAGCTACGACTACGTGCGCGAGCACAACGAGGCGGTCAGCCGGATCGATTTCATTTCCGGCCGCGAGGAGATCACCGCCGACTACGGGCCGGGCGAGGTGGTGGACGTGCGCCAGCACGACGGCACCCTGCTGCGGCTGCGCAGCCTGCATGCCGGCTACGACCCGACCGACCGGGCCCAGGCCATGGCCTACATGCAGGACCACCAGGCGCGGGGCGAGGTGCTCACCGGTCTGCTTTTCGTGGACCCGCTGGCCACCGACCTGCACACCGCGCTGAACACCAGCGACCGGCCGCTCAACGCCCTGGACGAGGCCGACCTGTGCCCCGGCCCGGCGGCGCTGGACAAGCTGAACGCTTCGCTGCGCTAGCAAGCGCGCGCCCGGCCGCCGGGCCGCTCCCAGGAGGTGCCCCATGAGCGAACGCACCGTGTTCCAGTCGATGTCGAACAAGCACGTGGTGCGCGTCGGGCCCGACGCCACCGTCTACCAGGCCGCCTGCGTGATGACGCGCGCCAGTTGCGGCAGCGTGCTGGTGATGGAGCCGCCCGACGCGCTGCTCGGCATCCTGACCGAGCGCGACCTGATGACCCGCGTGCTTGCCCGCGCGCTCGATCCCGCCACGACTCACGTGCGGGACGTGATGACGCCCAAGCCGATCTGCGTGAAGCCCGAGCTGGCGGTGTCGGAAGCCGTGCTCATCATGCTGGAGCGCGGCTTCCGGCACCTGCCGGTGGTGAGCGGCGTCCGCATCCTGGGCGTGTTCTCGGCGCGTGACGCGCTGCCGCGCGAGGTCGGCGCCGCCATGGGCCTGGCGGAGTTCAACGAGCAGGTGAACGAGGTCGGCGGCGGGTGACCGCGCCTACTTCAGCTCGGTTTCGATCAGGACGACCTCGTGCTCACCCGAGTTGATCACGTTGTGCTCGATGCCGGCCGGACGCGAGTACGAAGCGCCCGCCTTGACGGATACCTGCTTGCGGTCTCCGCCTGCCTCCACCACGTGTTGCGCGTCCGTCAGGTAGACGACAACGTAGGGCAGGGTGTGGCGATGCAGGCGCGTTTCGGCACCGGGCGGAAAGCGCCACTCGGTGATGATGACGCGCTCGGTCTCTTCGAGCTTCGTCCCAATGGCTTGCGGTCTCGTGCTCACGGCAGTCCCTCCAGGTCGTTTTCGAAGCCAGGATGCTAGGACGCCGCGGGCACGGAATTGATGCTTTTTTCTCAGTTCTGCGATGAGCGGCGCGCGCGGGCGCGGGCCAGCGCCGCTTCGATGACGGCGCGCTTGCGGTCGGCTTCGGCGCCCTCGGCGCCCTGCGTGTGCGCCTCCAGGTCGGCCAGCTTGGCCTCGGCCTTGCGCTCCATGCGCTCCTGGTGATCGATCTCTTCACGCTTCAGGCGCTGCTTGCGAGCTTCGTAGCGGTCCAGCGCCAGCTCGGCCTGCTCGCCGCTCCAGGCCTGCCAGCCGGTGCGCTCGCCGGTGACGTTCTCCAGCGCGATGCAGTCGACCGGACAGACCGGCACGCACAGCTCGCAGCCGGTGCAGTACGGCTCGATGACGGTGTGCATGCGTTTGTGGACGCCCAGGATGGCGTCGGTGGGGCAGGCCTTCAGGCAGAGCGTGCAGCCGATGCACCAGGCCTCGTCGATCACGGCGATCGTCCTCGGGCCTTCGGCGCCGTTCGCGGGGTTCAGCGGCAGCGGTGGACGGCCGGTGAGGGCGGCCAGCCGCGCGATGCCTTCCTGGCCGCCCGGCGGGCACTGGTTGATCTCCGCTTCGCCCGCGGCCATGGCCTGGGCGTACGACTCGCAATCGGGATAGCCGCAGCGCGTGCACTGCGTCTGCGGCAGCGCGGCGTGCAGCCGCGCCGCAAGCTCGTTCATGCCGCCGGCTCGACCGCCTTCTTGCGCGCCGACGCCTTGGCCGGCGCGGTGCGCTGGGCGTTGGGCACCTGCGGGCCGTCGTTGAAGCGGGCGATGAAGTCGCGCACCTCGGGGTAGACGAGTTCGCGCCACTTGCGGCCGGAGAAGATGCCGTAGTGGCCGGCGCCCTTCACCTCGATGTGCTTCTGGCGCGACTTGGGCACGTTGAAGCAGAGCTCGTGCGCCGCCTCGGTCTGGCCGGCGCCGGAGATGTCGTCCAGCTCGCCCTCGATGGTCAGGTGCGCGGTGGTGGTGATGTCCTCGGGCCGGACGCGCTCGAGGTCGCCGTCCTCGCTGATCACGTCCCAGGTGCCGTTGACGAGGGCGAAGTCCTGGAACACGGTGCGGATGGTCTCCAGGTAGTAATCGGCGTCCATGTCGAGCACCGCGTTGTACTCGTCGTAGAACTGGCGATGCGACTCGGCCTTGTCGTCGTCGCCGGCCACCAGGTGCTTGAAGTAGTCGTAGTGGCTGGACAGGTGGCGGTCGGGGTTCATCGCCACGAATCCGGTGTGCTGCAGGAAGCCGGGGTACACGCGGCGGCCCGAGCCCGGGAAGCTGGTCGGAACGCGGTAGATCACGTTGTTCTCGAACCATTCGTAGCTCTTGTTCATCGCCAGGTTGTTCACCGCGGTCGGCGATTTGCGCGCGTCGATCGGGCCGCCCATCATGGTCATGGTCAGCGGCGTCGTTTCGCCGCGCGAGGCCATGAGCGACACGGCGGCCAGCACCGGCACGGTGGGCTGGCAGACGCTGATGACGTGGCAGTTGCCGTACGTGCCTTGCAGGTGGCGGATGAAGTCCTGCACGTAGTGGACGTAGTCGTCCAGGTGGAACTCGCCCTGTTCCAGCGGCACGGTGCGGGCGTTCTTCCAGTCGGTGATGTAGACCTTGTGGTCGGCCAGCAGGCTGCGCACGGTGTCGCGCAGCAGCGTGGCGTAGTGGCCCGAGAGTGGCGCCACCACCAGCACGGTCGGCTGCGACTTCAGCTTGGTCAGCGTGTCCGGATCGTCGGAGAAGCGCTTGAAGCGGCGCAGCTCGCAGAACGGCTTGTCGATCTCCACGCCTTCGTGGATCACCACGTCGACGCCGTCGACCTGCACCGTCTGGATGTCGAACTGGGGCTTCTCGTAGTCCTTCCACAGCCGGTACATCAGCTCGTACGCGGCGGATGCGCGCTGCGCGAGCGGGTTCTGGCCGAAGAGGGTGAGGGGGTTGCTGTAGAGTTTTGCCGCCGCCTGAGCGAAGTCGGCGAAGGGTTCCATCAGCGAACGTTGGGCTTCGTAAATCTGGTAGAGCATGCTGTGGGCCCCGGGGAATTGGTGCAATGCAATATAGCAGTCCTGCCGGCCGCGCGCTCATCCGTGAATGGCCTAGGCCCTCCGCGGAAAGCGGCATCCGACCAACGGCAGTTTCGCCGTTTTGCAGTGCACTATGTGCGGGAATTCTTTCCTACTTGATGTCAACCAAGAACGCATGACCTTCCAGGATCCCGACGCCTCGCTCTCGCTTCGAACCCTGCAGCGCAGCACCCGGATGCCCGCGCTGTTCATCGGCCACGGCAGCCCGATGAACGCCATCGAGGACAACGCCTGGCGGCGCGGCTGGCAGGCGCTGGGCCGCGAGTTCGGCGCGGGCGTCGCCTGGCCGGCGCCGCAACTAATCCTTTGCGTGTCGGCGCACTGGCTGACGCACGGCTGGTGGCTCACCGGCATGGAGCGGCCCAAGACCATCCACGATTTCGGCGGCTTCCCCGCCGAGCTGTTCGCCCAGCAGTACCCGGTGCCTGGCGCGCCTGCGGCGGCGCGCGAGATCGCCGGGCTGATCGGCGCCGGCGTGGACGAGCGCGAGTGGGGCCTGGACCACGGCAGCTGGTCCGTGCTCAAGCCGATGTTCCCGGCAGCGGAAATCCCGGTCGTTCAGCTCAGCCTGGACTGGGACCGTCCGCCGGAAGAGCACCTGGCCCTCGGCCGGCAACTGCGCGCGCTGCGCGATTGGGGCGTGCTCGTCGTCGGGACCGGCAACACCGTGCACAACCTGCGCACGATGCGGCGCGAACTGCCGCCCGACCAGGCCTACGAATGGACGGTGGCGTTCGACGCCCAGGTGGCCGAGCACGTGCGGGCCGGCCGGCTCGACGAGCTGGCGCGGTTCCAGTCATGGGGAGAGATGGCGCGGTTGGCGCACCCGAGCCACGAGCACTACCTGCCGCTGCTGCACGCCGCCGGCGCTGCCCACGAGGGCGAGCCGGTGCGGTTCTTCAACGAGGGCTTCCAGGGCGGATCGATCGCGATGCGATCGATCGTGTGGGGCTGAGGCGCCCCACGGCTTACACGACCTTGGCGATCGACTGGCAGACGTAGTCGATGTTCTTGCTGTTCAGCGCGGCCACGCACATGCGGCCGGTGTCGGTGCCGTAGACGCCGAACTCGTTGCGCAGGCGGACCATCTGGTCCTTGGTGAGCCCCGAGTAGCTGAACATGCCGATCTGGGTGGTGATGAAGCCCATGTCTTCCTTCACGCCCGCGGTCTTGAGCTTTTCCACCAGCGCCAGGCGCATCTGCTTGATGCGCAGGCGCATCTCGCCGAGCTCCTTTTCCCACAGCGCGCGCAGCGACGGGTCGCTCAGCACCGCGGTCACCACGGCCGCGCCGTGCGTGGGCGGGTTGCTGTAGTTGGTGCGGATCATGATCTTCAGCTGGCTGAGCACGCGCGAGGCTTCTTCCTTGTCGCTGCACAGCACCGACAAGGCGCCGACGCGCTCGCCGTAGAGGCTGAAGCTCTTGGAGAACGAGGTGGAGACGAAGAAGTCCTGGCCGGACGCGACGAACTTGCCGATGACCGCGCCGTCCTCGGCGATGCCGGCGCCGAAGCCCTGGTAGGCCATGTCGAGGAAGGGCACCAGCTTCTTCGCCTTGCAGGCGGCGATGACCTTGTCCCACTGCTCGGCGGTGATGTCGTAGCCGGTCGGGTTGTGGCAGCAGGCGTGCAGGACCACGACGGTGCCTTCGGGCGCCATGTTGAGCGCGGTGAGCATGCCGTCGAAGTCGACGCCGCGGCGGGCGGCGTTGTAGTACGGGTAGGTCTCGACCGTGAAGCCGGCCTGGCTGAACAGGGCGCGGTGGTTCTCCCAGCTCGGGTCGCTGATCAGCACCTTGGCCTTGGGGTTCACCTTCTGCAGGAAGTCGGCGCCGATCTTCAGGCCGCCGGTGCCGCCCAGGGCCTGGACGGTGGCCACGCGGCCGCTCTTGACCGGCTCGCTTTCGGCCCCAAATACCAGGCTCTTGACGGCCTGGTCGTACGCGGCGATGCCGTCGATGGGCAGGTAGCCGCGCGCCTTGGGCGCTTCCATCATCTGCTTTTCCGCCTGCTGCACGCACTGCAGCAGGGGGAGCTTGCCGCTGTCGTCGTAGTACACGCCCACGCCGAGGTTCACTTTCTGCGGGTTGGCGTCGGCGTTGAACTGCTCGTTGAGACCCAGGATGGGGTCGCGCGGGGCCATTTCGACGGACTTGAACAAAGACATTGCGGGAGATCCTCTGGAAGAAGTCAGGAGTGCGGGGGGTGTGCTGCGGCGCCGCCGGAGCATGCTGTACGCTGTCCGGCTGCCCCGATTTTAAGCGCGCGCCCCAGCGCCAACTCAGCAGGACCCCATGCCAGACGTCGCCTCCGCCGAACCGGAAATCCAGAAGGAAGGAAAGTTCGTCACCTTCCCCGGCTCACCCTTCGAACTGTTCCAGCCTTACCCGCCCTCCGGCGACCAGCCGCAGGCCATCGAGAAGCTGGTCGAGGGCGTGGAGGACGGCGAGGTGTTCCAGACGCTGCTGGGCGTGACGGGTTCGGGCAAGACCTACACCATGGCCAACGTGATCGCCCGCCTGGGTCGGCCGGCCATCGTGTTCGCGCCGAACAAGACGCTGGCCGCGCAGCTGTACTCGGAGTTTCGCGAGTTCTTCCCGAAGAACGCGATCGAGTACTTCGTCAGCTACTACGACTACTACCAGCCGGAAGCCTACGTTCCGCAGCGCGACCTGTTCATCGAGAAGGACAGCTCGATCAACGAGCACATCGAGCAGATGCGGCTGTCGGCCACCAAGAGCGTGCTGGAGCGGCGCGACACGGTGATCGTCGCTACCGTGAGCGCCATCTACGGCATCGGCGCCCCCGAGGACTACACGCAGATGCGGTTCATCTGCCGGGTGGGCGACAAGATCGGCCAGCGCGACATCATCGGCCAGCTCATTCGCATGCAGTACAACCGCAACGAGCAGGACTTCTCGCGCGGCACCTTCCGCGTGCGCGGCGACACCATCGACGTTTTCCCCGCCGAACACAGCGAGCTGGCGGTGCGGCTTGAGCTGTTCGACGACGAGATCGAGTCGCTGCAGCTGTTCGACCCGCTCACCGGGCGCGTGCGGCAGAAGGTGCCCCGCTTCACGATCTATCCGTCCAGCCACTACGTGACGCCGCGCGAGAAGGTGGTCTCCGCGGTGGAGTCGATCAAGATCGAGCTGGAGCAGCGCCTGAAGGAACTGGTGGACATGGGCAAGCTGGTCGAGGCGCAGCGCCTGGAGCAGCGCACCCGCTTCGACCTGGAGATGCTCAGCGAGGTCGGCCACTGCAAGGGCATCGAGAACTACACGCGCCACCTGTCCGGCTCGCCTCCGGGCGCGCCGCCGTCGACGCTGACCGACTACATGCCCAAGGACGCGCTGATGTTCCTGGACGAGAGCCACCAGATGATCGGCCAGCTGAACGCGATGTACGCCGGCGACCGCCAGCGCAAGACGACGCTGGTGGAGTACGGCTTCCGGCTGCCCTCGGCGCTGGACAATCGGCCGCTGAAGTTCGAGGAGTTCGAGGCGCGCATGCGCCAGGTGGTGTTCGTCTCGGCCACGCCGGCCGACTACGAGAAGCAGCACGCGGGCAATGTGGTGGAACAGCTGGTGCGTCCTACCGGCCTGATCGACCCCGAGGTCGAGGTGCGTCCCGCCACGCACCAGGTCGACGACGTGCTGCAGGAGATCCGCATCCGCTCCGAGAAGAGCGAGCGGGTGCTGATCACCACGCTGACCAAGCGCATGGCCGAGCAGCTGACCGACTACCTGGCCGACAACGGCGTGAAGGTGCGCTACATGCACAGCGACATCGACACGGTGGAGCGGGTGGAGATCCTGCGCGACCTGCGGCTGGGCGCCTTCGACGTGCTGGTGGGCATCAACCTGCTGCGCGAGGGCCTGGACATCCCCGAGGTGTCGCTGGTCGCGATCCTGGACGCCGACAAGGAAGGCTTCCTGCGCGCCGAGCGATCGCTGATCCAGACCATCGGCCGGGCGGCGCGAAACCTGCACGGCAAGGCCATCCTCTACGCCGACAACATGACCGAGTCGATGAAGAAGGCCATCGGCGAGACGGAACGGCGGCGCGCGAAGCAGATCGCCCACAACCTGGCGCATGGCATCACGCCGCGCAGCATCCGCAAGGAAGTGCGCGACCTGATCGACGGCGTCTACAGCGAGAAGGCGGCCAAGGAGCAGGAGAAGCAGGAACTTCAGCGCGCCATGACCGAGGACATGTCCGAGAAGGACGTGGCCCGCGAGATCAAGCGGCTGGAGAAGCAGATGCTCGAGCACGCCCGCAACCTGGAGTTCGAGAAGGCGGCCCGGGTGCGCGACCAGCTGGCGCTGCTCAAGCAGCAGGCCTTCGGCGCGGTGGTGCACGACAGCGTCTCGCCGAACGCATCCGGTTCCCGCTCGCGCGGTTGAGCCGGTGGGGGAACCATCCCCGTGACTGGCCAGTCTACTTACCTGAGCGAAACGACGGGTTTTAGGGTATACTTGACGGAAACGCTCAAGAAAGAACCAAGACCGGAGCCCGCAGAGGTGCCGGCGAGGGCCGGCCGAGGAGCCGGGAAATGGGTGGAGACGGGCGGCACCGGCAAGGTTCTGGTGCAGTGCAACTAGCAAGGGTTCAGATAGCAACAAGGAGGTTGCGATGCGTCTCACAACCAAAGGCCGCTTTGCGGTCACCGCGATGATCGACCTGGCCCTTCGCCAGAACAACGGTCCCGTCACGCTGGCGGCGATCAGCCAGCGCCAGCAGATCTCGCTGTCGTACCTGGAGCAGCTGTTCGGCAAGCTGCGCCGGCACGAACTGGTGGAGTCCACCCGCGGCCCCGGCGGCGGCTACACGCTCGGCCGCAAGGCGGCGGAGATCACCGTCGCCGACATCATCGTGTCGGTCGACGAGCCCATCGACGCCACCCAGTGCGGCGGCAAGGAGAACTGCACCGGCGACGGCGGCCGCTGCATGACGCACGAGCTCTGGGCCCAGCTCAACCAGCGCATGGTGGAGTTCCTCGACTCGGTGACGCTGCAGAAGCTGGTGGACGACCAGCTGGCCAAGGGCATCCAGATCGAGGACAAGCCCGCCGTCAAGCGCGCCATCTCGAGCGCGCCGGTCGTCAAGCCGATCCGCGTGAACGCGCCGAACTCGGTGTTCGCGCTGGGCAGCATGTCGCCCGCCAAGTCCTGAGCCTCACCCGAGTAGTAATCGCGAGCCAACCGCCAGCTTCGAACATGGACATGACCCCGCACTTCCCGATCTACATGGACTACGGCGCGACGACGCCGGTCGACCCGCGCGTGGTCGACGCCATGATCCCCTGGCTGCGTGAGCACTTCGGCAACCCGGCGTCGCGCAGCCACGCCTGGGGCTGGGAAGCCGAAGCGGCGGTGGAGAAGGCGCGCGAGCAGGTGGCAGAGCTGATCGGCGCCGACCCGCGCGAGATCGTCTGGACCTCGGGCGCCACCGAGTCGAACAACCTGGCGCTCAAGGGCGCGGCCCAGTTCTACAAGAGCAAGGGCAAGCACCTCATCACCGTCAAGACCGAGCACAAGGCGGTGCTGGACACCATGCGCGAGCTGGAGCGCCAGGGTTTCGAGGTCACCTACATGGACGTGCAGGAAGACGGCCTGCTCGACCTGGAAGCTTTCAAGGCCGCGCTGCGGCCCGACACCATCCTGGTCAGCGTCATGTTCGTGAACAACGAGATCGGCGTGATCCAGGACATCCCGGCCATCGGCGCGATGTGCCGCGAGCGCGGGATCATCTTCCACGTGGACGCCGCGCAGGCCACCGGCAAGGTCGACATCGACGTCAAGAAGCTGCCGGTGGACCTCATGAGCCTGGCCTCGCACAAGACCTACGGGCCCAAGGGCATCGGCGCGCTGTACGTGCGGCGCAAGCCGCGCGTGCGGCTGGAAGCGCAGATGCACGGCGGCGGCCACGAGCGCGGCATGCGCTCGGGGACGCTGCCCACGCACCAGATCGTGGGCATGGGCGAGGCGTTCCGGCTGGCGAAGCTGGAAATGGCCAAGGACAACGCCCATGCCACGGCTCTGCACAAGCGCCTGCTGGAAGGCCTGAAGGGCGTGGAGCAGGTCTTCATCAACGGCAGCAACGAGCCGGGCCGCCGCGTGGCGCAGAACCTGAACATGAGCTTCAACTTCGTCGAGGGCGAGTCGCTGATCATGGGCATCAAGGGCCTGGCGGTGTCGTCGGGCTCGGCCTGCACCTCGGCCTCGCTGGAGCCCAGCTACGTGCTGCGCGCCCTCGGCCGCAGCGACGAACTGGCCCACAGCAGCCTGCGCATGACGATCGGGCGCTTCACCACCGAGGAAGAGATCGACTACGCAGTCGAAGTGATCAAGAAGAACGTCGCCAAGCTGCGCGAGCTGAGCCCGCTCTGGGAGATGTACCAGGACGGCGTGGACCTCAGCACCATCCAGTGGACGGCGCACTGACCCAGACAACCGAGAGGACTACAACATGGCTTACTCCGAAAAGGTCGTGGACCACTACGAGAACCCGCGCAACGTGGGTTCCTTCGACAAGGGCGACGAGTCGGTCGGCACCGGCATGGTCGGCGCGCCCGCATGCGGCGACGTGATGAAGCTGCAGATCAAGGTCAACCCGCAGACCGGGGTGATCGAGGACGCGCGCTTCAAGACCTACGGCTGCGGCTCCGCCATCGCGTCGAGCTCGCTCGTGACCGAATGGGTCAAGGGCAAGACGCTGGACGAGGCGGCGGCGCTGAAGAACAGCCAGATCGCCGAGGAACTGGCGCTGCCGCCGGTGAAGATCCACTGCTCGATCCTGGCCGAGGACGCCATCAAGGCGGCCGTCGAGGACTACAAGAAGAAGCATGCGCATTGATCCGGTCGAAACCGCGGCCGTGAAAGGCGCGGGCAGCGAACCCGGCAAGACCGTCACGCTGACCGAGGCCGCGGCCCGCCACGTGCAGCGCTACCTGACCAAGCGCGGCAAGGGCATCGGCGTGCGCCTGGGCGTGAAGACCACCGGTTGCTCCGGCCTGGCGTACAAGCTCGAGTACGTGGACGAGGCTGCGCCCGAGGACCTGGTGTTCGAGAGCCAGGGCGTGAAGGTGCTGGTCGATCCCAAGAGCCTGGCCTATATCGAAGGCACGCAGCTGGATTTCGTGCGTGAAGGCCTGAACGAGGGCTTCCGGTTCAACAACCCGAACGAACGCGATCGCTGCGGTTGCGGCGAGTCGTTCCGGGTGTGAACCTCCAGGACGACGACTTCACCCTGTTCGGACTGCCGCCGCGGTTCGCGCAGGACCGCGCGGCCATCGACGCGCGCTGGAAGGAGCTCCAGCGCGAGGCCCATCCCGATCGCTTCGCCGCCCAGGGCGCCGCCGCGCAACGCGTGGCGCTGCAGTGGTCGGTGCGCATCAACGAGGGCTACCAGCGGCTGAAGAATCCGCTCAAGCGCGCCGCCTACCTGTGCGAGCTGCGCGGCGCGCCCATCGACGCCGAACGCAACACCGCGATGCCGCCGGCCTTCCTGATGCAGCAGATGGAATGGCGCGAAGCGCTGGATGAAGCGTCCGGCGAAGACGATCTCGAAGCGCTGGACGAGCGGCTGCGCCAGGCGCGCGGCAAGGTGTTCGACGACATCGAACGGCTGCTCGACCGTGAGGGCGACGCCCACGGCGCGGCGCAGCAGGTGAGGGCGCTGATGTTCATCGAGCGCTTTGCCCATGACGTCGAAGCGCGCATCGACCAGCTGGGACAATAGAGCCATGGCGCTTCTCCAGATTTCAGAGCCGGGCCAGGCCCCGGACCCCCACCAGCGCCGGATCGCGGTCGGCATCGACCTCGGCACCACCCATTCGCTGGTCGCGGCCGTTCGCAACGGCGTCGCCGAATGCCTGCCCGACGCGCAGGGCCGCGTGCTGCTGCCTTCGGTGGTCCGCTACCTCGAGAACGGCGGCCGGCAGATCGGCTACGACGCGCAGGCCAATCAGGCCGGCGATGCCGAGAACACCATCGCTTCGGTCAAGCGCTTCATGGGCCGCGGGCTCGCCGACATCGCCAACCGCGAGCGGCTGCCTTACCGCTTCGTCGACCAGCCCGGCATGGTGACGCTCGACACGTGCGCCGGCGAGAAGTCGCCAGTGGAGGTCAGCGCCGAAATCCTGGCCACGCTGCGCTACCTGGCCGAGGACACGTTCGTCGACGACCTGTACGGCGCGGTCATCACGGTGCCCGCCTACTTCGACGAGGCGCAACGCCAGGCCACCAAGGACGCCGCCCAGCTGGCCGGCCTGAAGGTGCTGCGTTTGATCAACGAGCCCACCGCCGCGGCCATCGCCTACGGGCTGGACAACGCGTCCGAGGGCATCTACGCGGTCTACGACCTGGGCGGCGGCACCTTCGACATCTCCGTCCTGCGTCTCGCGCGCGGCGTGTTCGAGGTCATCGCCACCGGCGGCGACTCGGCGCTGGGCGGCGACGACTACGACCGCGCCCTGGCCCAGCACCTGCTGGAACAGGCGGGCGTGCAAGCAACCACGCCCGCCGACAAGGCCGCCGTGAAGATCACGGCGCGCGCCGTCAAGGAGCGGCTCACCGACGAGGATCGCGTCGAGGCCTTGCTACCGCTGTCGACCGGCGAAGTGCGCGTGCCGGTCACGCGCGCCGATTTCGAGCGCGTTACCGCCGACCTGACGCAGCGCACGCTAGGCGCGGTGCGCAAGGCGCTGCGGGACGCGAAGCTTTCGCGCGAGGAAGTGCAGGGCGTGGTGCTGGTCGGCGGCGCGACACGCATGCCGCAGGTGCGCCGCGCGGTCGCCGACTTCTTCGGCCGCGAGCCGCTCACCAACCTGAACCCGGACGAGGTGGTCGCGCTGGGCGCCGCCGTACAGGCCAACCAGCTCGCCGGCAACAACGCCGCGGGCGACCTGCTGCTGCTGGACGTGATCCCGCTGTCGCTGGGCATCGAGACCATGGGCGGCCTGGTCGAGCGCATCGTGCCGCGCAACGAGACCATCCCGACCGCCAAGGCGCAGGACTTCACCACCTACAAGGACGGCCAGACCGCGATGGCGCTGCACGTGGTGCAGGGCGAGCGCGACCTGGTGCAGGACTGCCGCAGCCTGGCGCGCTTCGAGCTGCGCGGCATCCCGCCGATGGCTGCGGGTGCTGCGCGCATCCGTGTCACCTTCACCGTCGATGCCGATGGTCTGCTCAGCGTCAGCGCGCGGGAGCAGGGCAGCGGCGTCGAGGCGCGCATCGACGTCAAGCCCTCGTACGGCCTGACCGATGCGCAGATCGCGTCCATGCTGCAGGAGAGCTTCTCCACCGCGCAGCAGGACATGCAGGCGCGCGCGGTCGCGGAGGCCCGCATCGACGGTCAACGCATGCTGATGGCGACGCAGAGCGCGCTGGATGTCGACGGCGGCTTGCTGGAAGCGCCGGAGCGCGCTGCGATCGATGCCTTGATGCAGGACCTGCGCCGCGCCGTTGAGAGCAGCCAGGACGCGGGCGCCCTCGAGGCCGCCACGGATGCGCTGGCCAAGGGCACCGAAGCCTTCGCCGCGCGCCGCATGAACCAGAGCATCCGGCAGGCGCTGGCCGGCCGAAACGTGGAGACCCTCTGAGCATGGCCGTCATCCGGATCCTGCCGCATCCCGAATACGCCCCGCAGGGCGCCGAAGTGAACGCGCCGGCGGGCACCTCGATCTGCGAGGCGCTCCTGGACAACGGCATCAAGATCGAGCACGCCTGCGACATGAGCTGCGCGTGCACCACCTGCCACGTGGTCGTTCGCGAAGGCTTCAATTCGCTCAACGAGATGGACGAGAACGAAGAGGACCTGCTGGACCGGGCCTGGGGCCTGGAGCCCAACTCGCGGCTCTCGTGCCAGGCCATCGTCGCCCAGCAGGATCTGGTGGTGGAGATCCCGAAGTACTCCATCAACCACGCCAAGGAAAACCACTGAACCCGGCTCGCGGCCGGGTCGGTGCTCAGGCGATCGAGTAGCCGCCGTCCACCGGGATGGCGGCTCCGGTGACGAAGTCGCTCGCCGGGCTGGCCAGGAACACGGCCAGGCCCGCCAGGTCGGCCGGCACGCCCCAGCGGCCCGCGGGCGTACGCGCGAGGACCCGCTCGTTCAGGCCGGCCACCTGCTGGCGCGCGCCGCGCGTGAGGTCGGTGTCGATCCAGCCCGGAAGCACGGCGTTGCACTGGATGTTGTCGGCCGCCCAGGCGGTGGCGAGCGAACGGGTGAACTGCACCACGGCCCCCTTGCTCGCCGCGTAGGCAGAGGCGTAGGGCGCGCCGAAGATCGACATCATCGAGCCCACGTTCACCACCTTGCCGCCCTGGCGCTTGAGCCAGCCGTGCGCGGCGCGCGAGCACAGGAAGGCGCTGGTGAGGTTGACGTCCATCACCTGGCGCCACTCGGCAAGCGACAGCGCCTCGGGCGGCTTGCGCACCGTGCCGCCGGCGTTGTTCACCAGGATGTGGAGCGCGCCGTGGCGCTTGCCGCAGGTTTCGACCAGGCGGTGCACCTGCGCTTCATCCGTGACGTCGGCCTCGATGGCGTCGGCGCTCAGCCCCTCGGCTCGCAAAGCGCTCACGGCGTCGCGCGATTTGGTGGCGTCGCGCCCGGCAACGACGACCAGCGCGCCCGCCTGCGCCAGTCCGCGGGTCATGCCCAGGCCGATGCCGCCGTTCCCGCCCGTGATCAACGCCACTTTTCCGTGGAGATCGAACATCGCTGCTTCCTTTCGGTTGTCCATGGCCCAGCATAATCTCAGCCATGCGCCAGATCGTTCTCGACACTGAAACCACGGGCCTCTCGGCCGAAACCGGCGACCGCATCATCGAGATCGGCTGCGTCGAACTGGTGGCGCGCAAGCTGACCGGGAACAACCGGCACTGGTACCTGAACCCGGAGCGCGAAAGCCACGAGGATGCGCTGAAGGTCCACGGCATCACCAGCGAGTTCCTGCGTGACAAGCCGAAGTTCGCGGCCGTCGCCGATGAACTGATGGAGTACCTGAGCGGCGCCGAGATCATCATCCACAACGCGGCCTTCGACGTCGGCTTCCTGAACAAGGAGCTGGAGCTGCTGGGACGCGCGGGTTTCCGCAGCTTCGTCGACAACGTCATCGACACGTTCGCGATGGCCAAGGAGATGTTCCCGGGCAAGCGCAATAGCCTCGACGCGCTGTGCGACCGGCTGGGCGTGGACAACTCGGGTCGCACGCTGCACGGCGCGCTGCTGGACGCGGAACTGCTGGCCGACGTCTACATCAACCTCACGCGCGGCCAGGAGGCCCTGCTGATCGATGCGCTGCCGGAGGACACGGTGGTCGGCATCCAGACCCGTGTCGACCTGAGCCAGTTCACGCTGCCGGTGCTGCTGGCCAGCGAGCAGGAAGCGGCAGCGCACGAAGAGGTGCTGGCCCAGCTGGACAAGGCCAGCGGCGGTAAAACGCTGTGGCGCATCAAGACGCTTGAGCACGGCTCCGGATCTATGGCATAATCGTGGGCTTCGCAGCTGAGAACGCAAGTTCGAAGCGGAAGGGTGATTAGCTCAGCGGTAGAGCACTGCCTTCACACGGCAGGGGTCACATGTTCGATCCATGTATCACCCACCAACTTTTTGCGCGATGTTTGCTTCGGCGGGCGTCAAAAGAAAAAAGTTGAAAACCTGAGATGAGGCGTTAAAAAAGATGCCATAATCGAGGGCTTCGCCGAAAGCGATTCGCAAGCAGCTCGCAAGAGCGGCAAGCGAAAAGAAAAAAGCGAAGAGCGTAGACAGAACGCTAAAAAATCTGTCATAATTGAGGGCTTCGCTGATCGCAGCGAGTCAGACGAAAAAGCAGGGCGGAAACGCTGAGCGATTGAGTCGAATCGGGTTCGTTAAAAACATACAGCCGATAAGCGTGGGCGTTTGATGGCGGATTGCCAAGGTTCTTCGGAACTATCAAACGCTCAATGCGAAAAGAAGTGAAGTTCA
>JAEWIF010000025.1 GCA_023387335.1 Pseudomonadota bacterium
CGACGACACCTACCTCGTGGACGACGCCGGGGACGTGGTCACCGAAGCCGCGGGCGAGGGCCTGGACTGGGTGCGCAGCACGCTGGCCAGCTACGCGCTGACCGCGAACGCGGAGAACCTGGAGCTGATGGGCGCCGCGGTGAGCGGCACCGGCAACGAGCTGGCGAACCGGATCGCCGGCAACGCGCTCGACAACGTGCTGAGCGGAAACGGTGGCGACGACCTCCTGCTCGGAGACGCCGGCAACGACCTGATGGATGGCGGCCAGGGCAACGACTACCTGGGCGGGGGTTCCGGAAACGACCAGCTCATCGGGGGCGAGGGCAACGACTTCCTGGATGGAGGGACGGGTGCCGACCAGATGGCCGGTGGCGCGGGCGACGACACCTACCTCGTGGACGACGAGGCGGACATGGTCACCGAAGGCGCCGGCGAAGGCGTCGACTGGGTGCGCAGCAGCCTCGCCGGCCACGAGCTGGCCGCCAACGTGGAGAACCTCGTCCTCGTCAACTCGGCAGTGCGCGGCGTCGGCAACGAGCTCGCGAACTGGATCGGCGGCAACGACCTGGACAACCTGCTGGACGGCAAAGGCGGCGACGACGCCCTGTACGGGGAGGGCGGGAACGACGTGATCGACGCGGGCGAGGGGAACGACTTCGTCTTCGGCGGCGACGGCGACGACGTGCTGGACGGCGGCCTCGGCGACGACATCCTCTTCGGCGGCGCGGGCCAGGACATCCTCGTCTTCCATGAATCGTTCGGCCGGGACCGGGTGCACGACTTCGACGCCGACGGCGGCGGCGGCCAGGACCGCATCGACATCAGCGCGCTGGGCATCACGGCCGAGACGTTCGACGCCCTGGTGTCCATCACGACGGCGGGGGGCGACACCGTGGTGTCGATAGGAGACCAGATCATCACGCTGCTGGGCGTGGACGGCGTCGGCGGCAACGCCATCACGCAATCCGACTTCATGCTGGCCTGAGAAATCGGCGCGGACGTTTGACAGGGGCAACGCCGTCTGGCATCGTGAATCAAGCTCAGCACCGGCGAGTCCATGAAGCATTCCGCGCCGATCGTCCCCCCGCTTTCCGGGCCTGCCGGCCCCCTGCGCACCGGCGGCCTGGCCGACCCGCTGCTCGGGCCCACGTCCGTCTGGCCGGACTTCCTCGCGTTCGAGCCGGGCCGGCCGGTGCGCGTGCTCCTCATCGACGACGACCCGCACATCCGCCGGGTCATCGCCGGCGAGCTGTCCGCGGACGAGCGCATCCAGCTGGTGGGACAGGCCAGCTGTGCCCGGGCCGGCAAGCGCCTCATCTCCGCCAGCGAGTTCGACGTGATGATCGTGGACCTCAACCTCGGCGACGGCTCCGGGTTCCAGCTGATCGAGCACATGAAGCGCGTGTGCGGCCATGCCGAGGCCATCGTGGTGTCCGTCATGGACGACGAGGACGGGGCGATCCGGGCGTTCGAGCTCGGCGCCACCGGCTACTTGGTGAAGAGCTCGTGGTTCGGCAGCTTCGCGCAGGCGGTGCTGCAGGTCTGCAGCGGCGGCGCCTCGATCACGCCCAACCTGGCGCGCCGCCTGCTGCACCGGCTGGGGTCCGGCCGCGGCGCGGCCGCGCCGCAACGGCCCGGCGACCGCGGACCCGGCCTGACGGAGCGTGAGGCCGAGGTGCTGCGGCAGGTGTCGCTGGGCTACAGCAGCCGCGAGATCGCCGGCAAGCTCTCGATGAGCGTGCAGACGGTGAACACCCACGTGCGCAACATCTACCGGAAGCTGGATGTGAAGTCGCGGGCCCAGGCGGTGAGCCTGGCCGCGCAGCATCGCCTGATCTGATGCGACACCCGCCCGCCGCAGCGGCACCCGCATGAACCTCGCTGCGCAAACCGGTCCTCTCGTCGGGCTCGTGGCGGTGGTCTTCACGGTGGGCGCGCTGTCGGTCGTCGGCCGCAGGCGCGAGCACAAGGGCGTGGACCTGGGCATGACGCTGGGCCTGCTCGCGTGGATGGTGTTCCTCGTCTGGCAGGCGCGCTTCTCGCCGCAGCCGCCGGGCGCCATCGACGAGTTCATCGAGCACATGGGCTACCAGGTGTGCGTCGCCGCCGCCTGCGAACTGGCACTCGCCGGTGCGCAGGTGGGCAGCCGGCTGACCAACCTCGCCTGGACCCTGCAGGTGCTGGGCGGCGGCAGCATCCTGCTGGCGTGGACCTGGAGCCGGGACGACGCCTGGTTCAAGCTGTGGGAGGCGACCAACTGGGTGATCGTGGGCTCGCTGCTGGCGCTGCTGGCGGCCCGGTGGGGCGCGTACCGGCGCGAGAAGACGGTCGCGATCGCCATCCTGTCCGTGGCGCTGCTGCTGTACTGCCTGTTCGCGGACTTCTGGCACCACCCGACGTCGCGGCTGGCGACGGCCGGCATGTTCATCTACCCGGCGACGCTGCTCACCTTGTGGTTCATGGTCTCGGCGCACCTGCGCGCGCGGGCCAGCATGGCGATGCGCGGACTCGGGGAACAGCAGCGCCAGCGCATCGCGCAGGACGTGCACGACGGGGTCGGCTCGCGGCTGGTGGCCCTCATCTCCTCGCTCGACCCGAAGAACCCGGAACACCAGGTGCTGGCGCTGTCGCTCGAGCAATGCCTGCTGGACCTCAAGATCACGGTGGACACGCTGTCGCAGGACAGCCCCTGCCTCACCGAGGGGCTGGCCATGCTCCGCTACCGCATCCAGCCCAGCCTCACGCGGCTGAACATCCATCTGCACTGGGACGTCGAGGACCATCCCGCGCTCGACCGGCTGGCGCCGCTGAGCGTGACGCACAGCCTGCGCATCGCGCAGGAAGCCGCGGCCAACGTGCTGCGCCATGCCCAGGCGCGCCGGCTCGAGGTGAGCTGCCGCCATGACGAGAACGCCAACGAGGTGCGCCTGGTCATCCGCGACGATGGCCGCGGCATGCCGCGCGCCGGGGCCCCCGTGCGCGAGGGCCGCGGGCTGACGGGCATGCAGCGCCGCGCGCAGGATGCCGGCCTGCGGCTGACGATCACCAGCGAGACCGGCGGCGGCACCACCGTGCAGCTGGGCATCCCCGCGCCGGCCATGAAAGCGGGCCTCCGCGGCCCGCACGCGCCCGTCCATTTTCCGGTGAATCGACCGCGGTCGCCCTGACGGCGGGCTGTCGCGCAGCTCACTCCGGCAGCCCGGCCTTCGCAAGTCCTTCGAAATAGCGGTCGCGAAGCGGCTGCAAGCCCGGCTCCACCGGCGTCGCCGTGGCCAGCCACGCACTGATGGTGAAGCGCGGGCGCAGGCGCAGCACTTCGCGGGAATGGTCGCGGGCCTCCTGCCCGCGACCGTTCAGCGCATCCAGCGACGCGAGCCACAGGATGGCGTGCAGTTGCGTCAGGCAAGGGCCGGCCGCGACCGACTGGCGCACGTGCTCGTGGGCTTTCGCGTCATCGCCGAGGTAGTAGGCGGCGCGGGCCGCCTGCAGGTGGCTGTAGCCGACCAGGGACGTTTCGAGCGCGCCGAGTTCCAGCGCGGCGTCGGCATGGGCCGCCACCTCGTCGAGCCGTCCCAGGCGCACCTTCACGGCGGCGATGTGCGCGTGCGCCCAGGCATCGCTCGGGTTGCGGGCCAGGACGGCCTGGTAGACGCGCAACGCGCCTTCGAAGTCGCCACGGATCGCCAGCAGCGTTCCGGCGGCATGCTGGGCGGGCAGGTACTGCGCATCCGCGGCTCTCGCGCGGGCGAGCGCCCGCTCGGCCAGCCCGAGGGAAAGCGTCCCAAGGTTCCACCCGCCCTCGTGCTCGCTCAGGTACGACTGCGCCAGCGCGGTCCATGCGGCCGCCGAGCCCGGCGCGGCGGCCGCCGCGGATTCGAAGTGCGTCCGGGCACGTTCGACCTCCTCGTAGCTGCCCGCGTGACGCAGCACCACCCGCCCTCGCATGAACTCGTCCACCGGGTCGGACGGCCCCGACTCTCTCGTCGGTGGACGCACGGCCGCGGCCGTGTCCATCTGCCAGTCGACGGCGCGCGCGATGCGCAGGGACACATGGTGCTGCCACGCATCGGCGGGCGTGGCGGGGTACTCGAACAGCTCCGACCAGGCGACCGAGCCGTCCTCGGTCGACTCGAGTTGCGCGTGGACCCGGATCCTGTCGCCGTCCAGCTGGGCGCTGCCGGTGAGCCGGTGGCGAACGCCCGGCTCCCGGTCCGTGCCGGCGACGACGCGCGTGTCGGGCACCTTCGCCAGCGCCCTCACCACGCCGGCCGTGATCGCCTCGGCCGCTCGGGCCTGCGCGGCGCCGGAGTTGCCGGCGAACGGCAGGACCGCGACCGAGCGCCGCGCCTTGAGTCCGTCGTCCACCCCGGAGGGAGCATCGTTGCTCGGCGCTGACGCCGCCAGCACGAGCAGGAGCAGGGCCAGGAGCACGACCGGCCATGCACCGCGCCGGAACCGCGAACCCAGGCGGCCGGCTTCCGCGGCCGGCCTCGAGGTCGGCGCCGGTGCATCGAACAGGTAGCCGCGCCGGGGCACGGTCCTGATCAGCGCCTGCTCTTCATCCCCGAGCGCACCGCGCAGCTCCCGAACGCACTGGGACAACGACTCGTCGTTGACGACGACGCCCGGCCATACGGCCGCGAGCAGTTCGCTTTTCGAAACGACACGCCCCGGATGCGCCGCGAAGTAGGAGAGCAGGGCGAAGGTCTTGGGCCGCAGCGCGACGGCGGTTCCGTTGCGCTGCAGTTCGGCGCGCCCTGCATGCAGGGTGAAAGGCCCGAAGCGCAAGACCGGGCCCGGTCCATCGCCATCCGTCGCCATGTCCATGCGCAGCCCCCGGCCGCGAGCTTCTTGCGGCCACGCTTCGACGAAGTGTCGACGAAGCTGCCGCAATGCTTCGTTCGCGAAACCGCATGCGGCGGCCTAGATTACTCCGCCCCGACTCAATGAGGAATGCCCATGGCCCCGAACCTTCCCGCCTGCTCGTGCATCGTCCTCGGCCTGTCGTTCCCGGCAGCGGCACCGGCGCAAACCACCGCACCCGCACCGCCGAGCTGCCAACGGGTGTCCTCTCCGGAGACGCTCCCCGAGACGGCCCTGAAGACGATGTACCTGAGTTGCGCGCGCGCTTCGAGCGAGCGGCTGCTTTCGCTCGACGAGGCGGTCCGGTGTTCGACCGCGGCCGACCTGCTGAAGGAACGCAGCTTCGGCGGGGATTTCAATGCCATGCTGGCCTGGTGGCGCCGGCACCGTGGCGAGCAGTGAGCCGCACCTCCTGCGGCTATCCGGCCTTTTGCTCCCGCTTCACTCGCCCCGGGGCTCGCCGCCGCCGCGGGAAGGCCGGTCGGAATCGGAGGCCATGGCACGCTCGCGCGGCATGCCGCCGGCGCCCGCCGTCCCCCTGCCCGCCGTGCGTCCGCGCGCGGCTGCCCAGGGATCCGTGCTCGCCGCCGTGTCCTCGGTGTTCACGGCGACACCCGCCTCGTAGACCATCTTGCCGCCCAGCCAGCCCGACACGAGCAGCAGGGCGATCGAGACGACCGACAGGGCGAGCGCGGCATTGGGCGACAGGGACTCGGTCGAGCGCATCCATGCGTTGACCACGTAGAGCGCGACGACCGTGAGGTTGATCCCCATGTGGGTGAGCGCCGTGCGCTTGATGCCGGGCTCGCGAAGCGAAAGCAGGTCGATCAGGCCCGGCACCGCGGCAGCCAGGGCGCCGATGATGCCGCCCACCATCGTGTACAGCGCCGCGGCGTGCCAGGTATCGGGGCTCGCCGTGCGCGGGGCGATCAGGTCGGCCGCGAGGGAGAACACCCACATGCCTATCGGCAGGGCCACCAGCATCGGGTGGATCGGGTGACCGGCGATCTGCGCGGGAGTACGCATGGGGCGCTCCTTGTCTTCAGCTTCTTCACCATCTTTGTGCGGCTGCACGGGCAGGTCATCGGCGACCGCCTCGTGATGGGGTAGGACCGCATCCCAACGCTGCTCCGTGGAGCTGACCCGGCACGCGACCGTGATGACGGCTGAGCGCGATGCCGTCCGACAGGCTGGCTGATCCGTTGCCCCCATCATGGCCTCTTCAACGGAAGGGAGCACGATGCAGAACTCTGAACGGCAAGCCGCGACGGACCCCATCACGCCGTTCGAATGGCGACGCTATCGGGAGCCGTCGGACCCGGCCGCCGCACGTCCGGCGCAGAGGCCGCGCCGCGCGCGGTCTGCGAGTGCCGCTCCCCAGGGCGCCGCGGCCAAGGCCGCGCGGGTTCTCGCGCATCGCTGGGGCAACCCGTACAGCCGGCCGGGCTGGCCCTGACGACGACGCCCCGGCGCGGACTCAGTTCAGCGCCTGCAGGTCCGCCAGGGTGATCGCGCGCGTGGAGTCCGCCGTGCCGTCGCCGTTCGTGTCCAGCTGCAGCGAGAACGTGTCCGTGGCGGTGACGAGCAGCAGCATCGATGAGTTCGTGCCGCTGACGCGGATCGAGCCGGCCGTCACCGCGCCGGAGGACGACACCGTGACCGGCGACTCCGTGGCGAGGCTGTAGCGGACCGGCGTGGGGCCGAGGCGGGCGTTGTTCGTCTCCACGTTCGTGGACACGCTCAGGGTGGAGCCGGTGGACGTCTGCGTGGCCTGCAGCCGGTAGTCGCCCAGCGTGATCCGGTGCGAGCCGGTGGTGCTGGTCAGCGATGCCGCCGTCGCCGTGAGGCTGCCCGTGGTGGCGCTGGTTTCGGTGAGCGCAAGCGTCAGGTCGCCGTCGAAGACTTCCGTCGCACCGCCGGAGATGCCGGCGGAGAAATTGCTGGACACGATGCGCATCGTCACGCTCTTGGGATAGACGAACGAGTTCGGGTCGTAGCTGCCGGCCGTGATCGCGATCGACATGCCGCCGTTCAACACCATGGTGGTGCCGTCGACCGACTCGACGCAGTTGCTCGCGCGGATGCCCAGCGAGTCGCCGGCCACCAGGAAGGACGCGCCCGAGGTGTTGGCGTCGACGGTGACCGTGCCACCGCCCGAGCAGGCTTCGGACACCACGGCGCCCGCGGCGACCGGGCCGGTGGCTCGCGGCTTGGCCAGCAGCGTCCGCGCGGCACCCGCCAGCAGCTGCGGATGCCCGCCGCTGCCGCTGCCCGCGTCGACCTGCACGCCGGTGACGAACTGACCCGCCGCGCTCGCCGCATCGGTGCTGGTGGACGTCTCGACCGCCTCGGCCGCCACGGCCGGCGCATTGGCCGACGTGATCACCAGGCCGGTGGCCGCCGGAACGCTGGGCGCACCGCCGCCGCCTCCGCCGCCACCACCGCAGGCCAGCAACGCCAGCGCCGCCGCGCACGACATGCCGGCACGCAGCATGCGCGCGCCCGACCACCCGACCATCGATGCGATCTTCTCGTCCATCTGCTCTCCTCCTGTGTTGTCTTTCGAGCGTTGTCGAGCTTACGGTCGGCCATCGCCGACGGCCATCCGGTGTTGCCCGCGCGAACACTTTGTTCTAGCTGCTTCGACCTTTCGTTTTGCGTGCTTACCCTGTGCGACTCGAGGCGGGAGCGCGCGAACCTCGCCAATAAAATGTGAGCACAACAGTAGTGGGGACATTCACGTGCTCGAAGGGTCGCAGCTGGCCGCGGGGCTGTATCGGACGATGGCCCGCATCCGGGCTTTCGAGAACGCAGCGGAGATCGCGAGCCAAGGCGGAGTCAGCGCCTACGGCAGTTCGGCGGGGGCCACCGCCAAGGTCCGCGGGCCGCTTCACCTCTCCACCGGACAGGAGGCCGTGCCCGCGGGCGTTTGCGCGCACCTGCGCCCCGACGACTACCTGACCTCCACCCACCGCGGCCACGGCCACACGCTGGCCAAGGGTGCCGACATGGGCCGCATGATGTGCGAGCTGTTCGGCAAGGCCACCGGCTTCAACGGCGGCAAGGGCGGATCGATGCACATCGCCGACTTCTCGGTCGGCATGCTGGGCGCCAACGGCGTGGTGGCGGCGGGCCTGCCGATCGCGGTCGGCGCGGCCCATGCGCAGAAGCTGCGCAAGCGCGACGCGATCACGGTGTGCTTCTTCGGCGACGGCGCCATCAATCGCGGCCCCTTCCTCGAAGCACTCAACTGGGCCCAGGTGTACGGCCTTCCGGTGCTGTTCGTCTGCGAGGACAACCGCTGGAGCGCCACGACCGCCAGCGGTCCGGTGACGGCGGGCGAGGGTGCCTCGGCGCGCGCCCGCAGCCTGGGGCTTCCTTCGGTGCAGGTGGACGGCAACGACGTGCTCGCGGTGCATGAGACGGCCGCGCGACTGGTGAAGGAAGTCCGCACGACGAAGCAGCCGCGTCTGCTGCATGCGATCACCTACCGCGTGAAGGGCCACGTGTCCGTGGACGCCGCGGCGTACCGCGATCCGCGCGAGCTGGAGCAGGCCTTGCAGACCGATCCGATGGCCCGCGCCCGCGCCGGCTGGCAGGCGCAAGGCGGCGACCTCGCCGTGCTGGACGCGATCGACGCCGAGGCCGCGCGCGAAGTCGCGCAGGCCCTGGCCGCGGCCGATGCCGCGCCCTGGCCCGCGGCGGAGTCCGCCTTCACCGACATCCAGACGACGGGAGCCGGCCAGTGGCGATGATGAGTTACGCGGAGGCCGCGGCGCTCGCGGTCTCGCATGCGATGGAGCGCGACGCGAGCGTCGTGGTGATGGGCGAGGACGTGGGCCGCGGCGGCATCTTCGGCCAGTACAAGGGCCTGCAGCAGCGCTTCGGCGGCGAGCGCGTCATCGACACGCCGATCAGCGAGTCCACCATCCTGGGCGCCGGCGTCGGCATGGCGCTCGCGGGCCTGCGGCCGGTGGTGGAGATGCGCGTGGTGGACTTCGCGCTCTGCGCGATGGACGAGATCGTCAACCAGGCCGCCAAGAACCGCTTCATGTTCGGCGGCCAGGGCCGCGTGCCGATGGTGATGCGTCTGCCGATCGGCATCTGGGACGCGTCGGCCGCGCAGCATTCGCAGTCGCTGGAGAGCTGGTTCGCGCACATGCCGGGCCTGGTGGTCGTGTGTCCCGCCACGCCGCAGGACAACTACTCGCTGCTGCGCGCGGCGCTGGAATGCGGCGATCCGGTGATCCACATGGAGCACAAGACGCTGTGGACGGCGCAGGGCGAAGTGGACGTGGAGCAGCGCGCGACGCTGGGCGAAGCGCGCACCGTGCGCAGCGGCCGCCACCTCACCGTCGTGAGCTGGAGCCGCCAGATGCAGGCCTGCGTGCAGGCCTGCGATGAACTCGCCGGCGCGGGCATCGAGGCGGAGCTGATCGACCTGCGCAGCATCTGGCCCTGGGACCGCGCGCGGGTGCTCGAATCGTGCGCGCGCACCGGCCGGCTGCTGGTCGTGCACGAAGCCGTGCAGGCCGCGGGTTTCGGCGCCGAGGTGGCCGCCACCGCGGCGCAGGAAACGGGCTGCAGGGTCCGGCGCCTGGGCGCGCCGCGCATCCCGGTGGGTTACGCGCCGGTGCTGGAGGCGCAGTCGCGCATCACGGCCGCGGACATCGCGGCGGCCGCGCGAAGCATGTTGAGTTAGGCAGTCCATGAAGAAGAACCAGGAAACGGGCCTCCCGCAGGCGGACCAGCTGCAGACCGGGGATGAGCCCGACGAGGCCACGTGGGTGCCGCTGAAGATCGAGGACTGGCTCACGGTGATCGTGATGGCGCTGCTGGCGCTGATCACCTTCCTCAACGTGCTCGTCCGTTACTTCACCAGCCAGTCGTTCGCGTGGACCGAGGAGATCTCGGTCTTCCTCATGATCGTGCTGGCGCTGGTCGCGGGATCCGCTTCGGTGGCGCGCAACCGGCAGATCCGCATCGAGTACTTCTCCGACAGCGGCCCCGAGTGGCGGCAGCGCGCGCTGGCCCGCTTCGGCGCGCTGATGGTCTTCGTCCTGTTCTTCCTGATCGCCGTGCTGAGCGCGCGCGTGGTCTGGGACGACTTCCGCTTCGGCGAGACCTCGCCGGGCATCGGCGTGCCGCAGTGGTGGTACACGATCTGGCTGCCGGTGATGTCGGTGGCCATCGCGGGCCGCGCGCTCGGCCTGTTCATCCGCCGGAGGCGTGGATCGTGATCGCCACCCTGCTGTTCCTCGCCTTCCTCGGGCTGCTCTTCATCGGCGTGCCGATCGGCGCGGCGCTCGGCCTGGCCGGCGCGGTGTGCATCGCGCTCGCGAACCTGGACGTGCAGTGGTGGGGCCTGCTGGCCGTGCCGCAGAACTTCTACGCGGGCCTGGCCAAGTACCCGCTGCTGGCGGTGCCGATGTTCGTGCTGGTCGGCTCCATCTTCGACCGCTCGGGCGTGGCCGCGCGGCTGGTGAACTTCGCCGTCGCCATCGTCGGCCGCGGTCCCGGCATGCTGCCGCTGGTGGCGATCGCGGTCGCGATGTTCCTCGGCGGCATCTCGGGGTCCGGCCCCGCCAACGCCGCCGCCGTGGGTGCGGTGATGATCGGCGCGATGAACCGCGCGGGCTACCCGCCGTCGTATTCGGCCAGCGTGGTGGGCGCGGCGGCGGCCACGGACATCCTGATCCCGCCTTCGATCGCCTTCATCATCTACTCGGTGCTCGTGCCCGGTGCCTCGGTGCCCGCGCTGTTCTCGGCCGGCATGATCCCCGGCGTCATGGCCGGCCTCGCGCTCATGATCCCCGCCGTGTGGCTGGCGCGCCGCCACAACATGGGCGCGCTGGAAGCGGCGATGCCGCGGCCTCCGTTCTGGCGCAGCCTGCGCGAAGCGGCCTGGGGCCTGTTCGCGCCGGTGCTGATCCTGGGCGGCATGCGCGCCGGCTGGTTCACCCCCACCGAGGCGGCCGTGGTCGCCGTGTTCTACGGCCTGTTCGTCGGCATGGCGATCCACCGGACGATCAAGGTGCGCGACCTGTTCGTCATCCTGCGCGAATCGGGCGAGCTGTCGGCGGTGATCCTGCTGGTCGTCTCGCTCGCGGGCATCTTCGCCTACTCGCTCAGCACGCTGGGCGTGATCGACCCGGTGACGCGCGCCATCGTCAACTCGGGCCTCGGCGAGTACGGCGTGCTGGCGCTGCTCATCCTGATGCTCGTCACGTTCGGGATGTTCCTGGACGGCGTGTCCATCTTCCTCATCTTCGTGCCGCTGCTGCTGCCCATCATGCGGCACTACCAGTGGGACCCGGTCTGGTTCGGCGTCATCCTCACGCTCAAGGTGGCGCTCGGCCAGTTCACGCCGCCGCTGGCCGTGAACCTGATGGTCTCGTGCCGCATCGCCAAGGTGCCGATGGAGTCCACCGTCCGCTGGGTCGGCTGGATGCTGTTCTCGATGGCCGCGGTGATGGTTCTCGTCATTGCCTTCCCGCAGACGGCGCTGTGGCTGCCGCGCGTCCTCGGCTACTGATTTCCCCACCCCCGACCCTCTCAACCCCCCAAGGAGACACCCCCCATGAAGTTCCGCCGCACCCTGCTGGGCCTGGCCCTCACCGCGACCGCGCTGGCCGCCGCCACCTTCGGCGGCAGCGAAGCGATGGCGCAGGCCGCCTACAAGCCCGAGTACAAGGTCTCGCTGGTGCTGGGCCCGCCCACGCCGTGGGGCATGGCCGGCCAGATCTGGGCCGACCTGGTCAAGGAGCGCACGCAGGGCCGCATCAACATGAAGCTGTACCCCGGCGTCTCGCTGGTGCAGGGCGACCAGACGCGCGAGTTCAGCTCGCTGCGCCAGGGCGTGATCGACATGGCGGTCGGCTCCACCATCAACTGGTCGCCGCAGATCAAGGAACTGAACCTGTTCTCGATGCCGTTCCTGATGCCCGACTACGCGGCCGTGGACGCGCTCACGCAGGGCGAAGTCGGCAAGAAGATCTTCCAGATCATCGACCGTTCCGGCGCCGTGCCGCTGGCCTGGGGCGAGAACGGCTTCCGCGAACTGACCAACAGCAAGAAGCCGATCAAGTCGCCGGAAGACCTCAAGGGCATGAAGATCCGCGTGGTCGGCTCGCCGCTCTTCTCGGACACCTTCAACGCCCTGGGCGCCAACCCGACCCAGATGAGCTGGGCCGATGCGCAGCCCGCGCTGTCCAGTGGCGCGGTGGACGGCCAGGAGAACCCGATGTTCCTGTTCACCGTGCTGAAGATGCACACGGTGGGCCAGAAGTTCGTCACCACCTGGGGCTACGTGGCCGACCCGCTGATCTTCGTGGTCAACAAGGATGTCTGGGCTTCGTGGACGCCGGCCGACCAGGCCATCGTGCGCCAGGCCGCCGTCGACGCCGGCAAGCAGGAGATCGCCCTGGCCCGCAAGGGCCTGGTCGAGTCCGACAAGCCGCTGATGAAGGACGTGGCCGGCATGGGCGTCACCGTCACCAACCTCTCGCCGGCCGAGCGCGAAGCCTTCGTGAAGGCCACGCGTCCGGTGTACGACAAGTGGAAGAACACGGTAGGCGCCGACCTCGTGGGCGAGGCGGAGAAGGCGATCGCGGCGCGCAAGAAGTGAGTCTTGCGCTGTAAGAAAAGGGCTTCCATCGGAGGCCCTTTTTCATTCCAGCAGGACGCGAGCGAGCTTCCCGTGATGAGCGAGCTCGCGCAGCAGGACGACGTCCGCGACGCTCTCCGGATCGATCGGCCGCCCGTGCGCCACTGCATCGAAGGCGCGGTTGAACGCCTGCTCCACTTGCTCGGTGGTGAAGCTCGCCTGATCGCCCAGAGCCGCGCGCACGCGCCCCGTCGCATCGCGCACCCGCAAGTCGAGCCCCTCGATGCGCTTGCTCGACGGCATCAGCCAGTCTTCCGAGTGCTCGATCGCGGCCTCGATGTCGACCTCGCGCCATCGGACACCCGCACCGCGCAAGAGCGCAGCCGCGCCGCCCTCGAGCCGGGCCAGCACCTCGCCGTCCAGCCGCAGCTCGTACGCGTCCGCTCGGACATCGAGGTGAAGCCCAGTGGTCATCCCAGCGACTCCAGCACCAGCTGCTCGGCACGCTCGTCGATGCCGTGCCCGAGCCGCGGCACGAAGCGGGCCGAGGCATCGCCGCCGAGCGACCGCAAGGTCTGAACGGCCTCGGCGCTGAAGCGCGCTTCGATGACGGGGTCGTTCTCGCCGTGCACGAAACGGAAGACGACGCCCGCCGGTGCGCGCCGCGGCGGCTGCGCGAACCGTCCCGAGATCGAGACGACCCGGTGCGCGAGGTCCGCCGCCTGCGTGGACTCCAGCGACATGATCGCGCCCTGCGAGAAGCCGACCAGCGTGGTGCCGTCGGCCCCGACGCCCGCTTCCGCTTGCCACTTGCGCACGGCGTTCTCGAACTGCGGCAGCGCCTGCGCGATCCGCGCCGGCCGGTTCGTTTCGGTGACCCCGGCCACCGAGAACCACTCGCGGCCCGAGCCCAGCGTCGAAGGATGGGCCGCGTCGATGCTGACCACCGTGGCCTGCGGCCGATGCCGCGCTATGCGCTGCGCGAGCGGGACCAGGTTGGCCGCGGAAGAACCGACGCCGTGGAACAGCAGGACGAGCTCGCGCGGCGCCTGCGGACGCGCGACGACGAGGGAGCCTTCCATCACGCGACCTCCGCCGCGGCGTCGACGTCGACGCGCGCGCCGAACACATACGACTCCATCGCCAGCACGCCATGGCGGATGCCGCCGTCCAGCACCGTCGCGGGCAGGACGTCGCGCGCGGCGCCGAGCGCCACCAGCAAGGGCAGGAAGTGCTCCACCGTCGGATGCGCGCGTTGCGCGTGCGGCGCCTGCTCGAGCGTGGCGATCAGGCGGTCGCGGTCGCCCGCGAGCACGGCCTGCCGCACCCAATGCGAGAACTCGCGCGCGTACGCCGCCTCGACGTCGGAGCCGGTGCGGAACTCGTACAGGTTGTGCGTGAGGCTGCCCGAGCCGATGACGAGCACGTCCTCGTCCGCCAGCGCGGCGAGCGCACGGCCGAGCTCGAAGGCCTTGCGGGCGTCGAGATCGACGGGCATGGAGACCTGCACCACCGGCACATCGGCATCGGGGAACAGGTGCATCAGCGGCACCCAGGCACCGTGGTCCAGGCCTTGCTCCGCGACGAGGGACGAGCGGATGCCGGCATCGGCCAGTGCCTGCTGCACGCGCAGCGCGACGTCGGGCGCACCGGGTGCGGGATAGCGCAGCTGGTACAGCGCACGGGGGAAGCCGCCGAAGTCGTGGACCGTCTCCGGTCGCGAGGCGGCACCGATGCCGACCGCGCCGCGCGTCTGCCAGTGCGGCGAGACGATGACCACCGCACGCGGCTTGCCGATGGCGCGGCCGACCGCGCCGAGCTGCGCGCCGGCGACGCCGGGCTCCAGCGCGAAGGTCGGTGCTCCGTGCGAGATGAACAGGGCGGGTTGGGTCTTCATGAGGGCACTCTAAATATTCCGAGCGGAAAGATAAATCTGCTAGAACGACGGAAACCATTCCTGATATCGAAACAATGGATCGCTTCCAGGAGATGCGCGTCTTCACGGCCGTGGTGGACGCCGGCAGCTTCGTCGCCGCCGCCGACGCGCTGGAGATGTCCAAGCCGGCGGTCTCGCGCCACGTGGCCGAGCTGGAGCAGCGCCTGGGCGTGCGCCTCCTGCACCGCACCACGCGGCGCCTGTCGCTCACCGTCGAAGGCGAGGTCTTCCTCGCCCGTTGCCGCGACCTGCTGGCCGGCGTGGACGAGGCGGAGGCCGAAGTGAGCGCGCGCGGCGGCGGCGCGGTCGGGTTGCTGAAGGTGAGCGCGCCGGTGTCGTTCGGCATCCGCCACCTGGCGCCGCTGTGGGCGGACTTCATGGCGCGGCATCCGCAGCTGACGCTGGACCTGACGCTGACCGACCGTTTCATCGACCTGGTCGACGAGGGCTTCGACATGGCGGTGCGCGTGGCCCGGCTGCCGAGTTCCTCGCTCGTGAGCCGCCGGCTCGCATCCACCCGCATGGTGCTTTGCGCGTCGCCCGGCTACGTGCGCAGGAACGGCGCGCCGGAGCGGCCGGCGGACCTGGCCGCGCATGCCGTGCTCGGCTACAGCCTGCTCGCGACGGGCGACAGCTGGGAGTTCGAAGGACCGGACGGCACCGAGTCCGTCCGCGTGAAGCCGCGGATGCAGACCAACAGCGGCGACACGTGCACGGCCGTGGCGGTGGGCGGCGGCGGGATCGTGCTGCAGCCGCTGTTCCTGGTGAGCGACGCGCTGGAGAGCGGCGCCCTCGTCGAGCTGATGCCGGGGTACCGCTCTACGGAGCTCGGCATCTATGCCGTGTATCCGACGCGCAAGCACATGCCGCCGAAGGTGAGGGTGCTGGTCGACCATCTGGCTGAGCGCCTCTCCGCGTCAGGAGATGGCGATGTCGACCCGGGGCGCTGAAGGCAGGGGCTCGACAGCCAGCGCCGGCAGCACCAGCACGTCCGCGAGCGCATGCGCGAGCACGAGCCGCGAATGCGTGCGCGGCGCCCACCACACGGGCGCGTCGCGGGGTGGCCTGCCGATGACGACGAGGTCGGCGAGGATCGACCGCTCCTTCGCCAGCAGCAGGTTGGCGGAAGGACCGAACACCACCGAAGGCGCCGGCGCACGCGTCAGCGCCGTCGCGGCCGCCAGCGTGCCCGGCGCGTCGTCGCCTTCGTCCACGCAGGCCAGCACGCGGCGGTAGCCGACGGTGGCCGGCCTTCGCACGACGAGGGCAGGGCGCTGGCAGGCCTGGACCAGGCGTTCCGGATGCGAACCGCCCAACCAGTCGCGCAAGGGATTCGATTGCGGGCTGCGCAGCACCATGAGGTCGGCCTCGCTCGCGGCGGCGGTGACCTCGCGGCGGAAGCCGCCGCGCACCGACTGCGCCAGCACCGCGATCTTCAGGCGCTCCTGCAGCTCCCACGCCAGGGACTCGAGCGCCGCCTTGCCGCGCGCGACGCTCGAGCTCGTGCGGCCGACATGCAGCAGCCTCAACCACGCGCCGTGGTCGCGCGCCAGCAGCCCGGCCCGCCAGGCGGCGTTGGTGCTCGCGACCGAGAGATCGCACACGGCCAGGATCCGCTTGAGCGGGATCGCCGCCGTGTCCGTCATGGCGCGCCCCTTCCCGCAGCCATGGCCATCGCGGCCCAGGCTCCCGGCAAACCGATCCGCTCCGGGGCCAGCGGCTGCTGCACGCCGACGCAGGCGTCGGGAACGATCAGCACGTCGCTGCTGCCCCAGCTGAGCACGCGATGGGCCACGCTGCCGCAGAGGAAGTCTTCCCAAGCGGACCTGCGCCGCTTGCCCACCACGACGAGGTCGGCGCCGGTGCGCTGCTGGCGCAGCACGGTCTGCCACCCGGCGTCGCCGCGTCCGAGCGCGGTCCGCGTCCTGTCGCGGCGCGGGCCGAACGATTCCTGGAAGGCGGACATGTCCTTCTGCGCGCGGCGGCGGCGCTTCGCGCGGAAAGACCGGACGGACTGCTCGTCCGTTTCCGCGGAGCGCAGGCGGGCCTCGTCCGCGGTGCTGACCGCATGGAACAGCTCCACCTGCGCGAGCGGATCCAGGTTCGCCGCGATCCGGGCCATCGCCTGCGACCGCGGCGTGAAGTCCACGGCCACCAGCACCTTCGAGTAATGGGCACGCTGCGATCGGCGAACGACGAGCACGGGCGTGTCGAGGCGGCGCAGCAGGCCGAGCACGGCGCGTCCGCGCAGGAAGGCCGGCATCGAGCGCTCGTGCCGGTGCGCCACCACGATGAGGTCCGCGCCTTCGGCTTCGCCGGCGATGTCGGCCAGCTTCCCGGCGCCCGCGGGCACGTGCATCAGCTTCAGCGTGGCCCGGTGCACGGCCGCGAGGTGGAGGGCCCGGCGCACCGCGATGTTCTGCGACCCCGAGAGATCCGAGAGGACCAGGATGGATCCGATGCGCATCTCAGGCCTCCCCTTGCCGCGTCAGGGGCAGCACGAGCAGGTCGGCTTCCGCTTCCCGGACCAGGTCCTGCACGAGGCCGCCGCAGAACACGTCGCCGAACGCCGAGCGCCGCCCGGAGCCGATGACGATGAGCTGCGCGTTGTGCCCGCGTGCCGCATCGAGCACGCGCCGCGAAACGTGGCCGAACGCGATCAGGCCGGAAGCGCCCGAACCGCGCGCGCCCGCGCGATCGATCAGGGCCTCGATCTCCAGGTGAGCGCGCTCCAGGCGCCGCTGGCGATGCAGGCTCACGGTGAGATCGGAAACGTCCGCGAGGCGCAGCGAACCTTCCGCGCCGGGCTCGAGCACGTGGAACACGCGCAGGGCCTGCCCGCGCGCCATGAAGCGCGCGGCGCCGATCTGGCGCTCGGCATCGGCATCCAGCTTCACGGACGCGAGCACGCGCCGGTAGCTCGCGTTCGCCGGCCGGCGCACCACCAGCAGCGGGATCGACAGCCAGCGCAGCATGCGTTCGGGCAGCGTGCCCAGCACCTTGTCGGCCCACGATTCGCTGGGCTGGCGCGGCACCACGACCAGGTCCTTGCCGGCGGCGAGCGCGGTCACGCACTCGCGCATCTCGCTGGTGATCGCGGTCGTGCTCGCGCGGACCTGGATGCGGGTTTCCAGCTGGAGCGCCAGTTCCTGCAGCAGGGCCTTCGCCGCCGCGGCATCGGCCGCGTGCGACTGGAGGCTCACCAGGTGCAGCGGCCTGCCATGGTCGCGCGCGACCAGCGCCGCGCGCCACGCGGCGTTGATGCCGCCGGCGGTGGGGTCGATGAAAGCGAGGACGCCGTCGGAAGGGACGGGGGGCGCCGTGGCAACCGACGGCGTGCGGATGGTGTCGAGCTCGAGCTCGGAAGAGGTGATGTCCACACACGATCCCTGAACGAGGTGCCGCCTGTCCGGGCAGGGGCGACCGGCGCTGTCCGGGGGCCCGGCGATTCAGGGTGCGCGTGAGAGGAGGTGAATCGCCGGGTCAGGGAAGTGCTGTCTGAAGCGGCAGCGAAGAAAGGGTGGACTTGTTCACGCGCCGAGTCTAGGAAGACTTCCCCCTTTCGACAAACGGGTCCCCGCAAAGACCCACCAATCCTTGCCAGATTGGGCGCTTTGCGGAAGGTCCGCTTCTATACTTCGCGCCGTGAACTCCAGGCTCCTTTCCTACCGCACGCTCGCACATCCCTGAGCCCGGCGGTCGTCTTCCTCTCCCTTCTTCAGCGCTGACACTCCGACCGCCGGGCTTACGCCTTGCGCATAGCCGCGTCCACCTCCACGGCGGGACGCACGGAGTGCCTGCATGGACTTCACCACCGCTTTCATCCGCGCGAAAGGCCCTTGCGCGTCCGGCTTCCGCTGGTATCTGCGCCACCACGACCAGGGCGCTTCCTATCAGCAGGTCCTCGATTCGCTGGTCGAGGCCGGCCGCGTCGACGACGCCTGCTGGCTGCTGGAGCAGCTCGGCCCGACCACGACCGTGCTGCGCGTGGACGAGCTCGTCGGCGACGCCGTCGTGTTCGCCGGAACGATAGAAACACGGCGCGGCATCGACGTGGGCACCGTCGTGCGCGCGGGACTCGCCATCCGCAGCGGCGCGAGTATCTGCGCGGGCACCGCCATCGTCGCCGGCGGCGACGTGCGCGCGCGCGGCATCGTGCGGTCAGGAGGTCCCCTCCACGTCTCGGGCGACGTGTGGGCCGGATCGGGCGTGCAGGCGGAAGGGCGCTTCCATTGCGCGGGCCGGCTCAAGGCAGGCTCCATGGTCTCGATCGGCAGCCACCTGGAAGTGCAGGGCGACGTCACCGTGCGCGACGACCTCTTGGTGGAAGGCGATGCGGAGTGCACGAAGGCGCTGCGCGTCGCGGGCCGCATCGCGGTGAGCGGCGCCCTGCGGGCCGGCCACGGCATCGAATGCGGACAGGCCCTCTCGGCCGGCGGCCACCTCGAGGCCGGGCTCGGCATCCGCGCGAGCGGCGACATCGGCGCGGGCGGCGCGATCCGCGCGGGCGAGAGCATCCGCACGCCGGGCGTGTTGCGCGCCGGCGCGGGTTACGGCATCTATGCCGGCCTGGGCGTTCCGCTCGACGCGTGGGAGACCAGCGCGCTCGTCTCCGCCGCATCGCGGCCGGACCACCTGCTCAGCGGGCGCTGGTGCGGCGCGGCGCTGGCGATGGGGGACTGAGATGCGCATCGACGTCCAGGTGCCCACGGCGAATGTCGAAGCCGAACTGGAGCGCATCGAGTCGCGATTGCAGGCCGCGGGTCGACCGCTGCGAAGCATGGAGGCGCTGGATCTGCGGATGCCCGGCCTCGTCTTCCGGCATCGGGAGGCCGACGGCGAGCATTTCGTCTACGCGCAGGACGCCGCCAGCGGGCGGCTGGCGGGCTGCACGGTGTTCAACCGGCTCGTCGAGCTCGACCGGCGCGCGGACCGCGTGCTGCGCAGTCCGCATTCGAAGTACGGGCGCATTCATCAACGCCGCGGCATCGCGAGCGCGGTGTACCGGTGGGCGCTGGGGCAGGGCATCTGCCTGCTGTCGGGCCCTCGCCAGTCGCCGGGCGCGCACGCGCTCTGGCATTCGCTGGGGAAGGAGCATCCGCTGGGGTACGTCGAGATGCAGGACAAGGTCCTGCGCTACCTGGGCGAGGAAGTCGGCGCGGACCGGCTCGGTGACCTGCACACGCGGATGGTGCTGCGGGCGTCCGGCTGGGACCTGGAGCGTTTCCTGCGCGAGACCCGCGCGGTCAGCGAATGCGAAGGTGCAGCGATCGCGCCAGGTCCTTGAACTGCTCGACCTGGCCTTCGACGTAGTCGTCGAGCTCCGGCCCCGTCAGTGCATGCGGCTGCACGCCGTAACGCTCGAGCAGCCGCGCGTATTCCGGGCTCTGCATGATGCGCCGAAGGGTGAGCGCCCAGGCGTCGCGGTCGCGGGCGCTGACGCCCGGCCCCATGTACAGGCCGCGCACCGTGGACCAGACCAGGTCCACGCCCTGTTCGCGCGCGGTGGGCACGTCCGAGAACCGGCCGGGCAGCCGCCGCGGCGCCAGCACCGCGATCAGTTTCAGCTCGCCGTCGGCCAGCGCTTCCGACGCTTCCAGCACGTCGCCGCAGAACACGTCGACATGGCCGCCCTTGAGCGCGGCCAGCGCCTGGCCGCCGCCCTCGAAGGCGACGAATCGCATGGAGCGGTGATCGCTTCCCGCCAGCTTGACCAGCAGTGCGGCCTTGACCCAGTCCTGGCTGCCGACCGTTCCGCCCGCGCCGAACACGGCCGCCGCCGGATTCCTGCGCAGCTGTTCGCGCAGCGCCTGCAGGGTCTGAAAGCGCGAATCCCTGCGCACGGCGATCGCGCCGTACTCCAGGCCCAGCGTCGCCAGCCAGCGCACCGCGCTGGGCGGGTGCCGGCCGAACTTGCCTTGCGCCAGGTTCAGCAGCGACCCGGAGGAGAAGGCCACGAAGGTCCGCGGGTCCGCCCACTGCTGGGTCACCGCACGGTCGAAAGCGAGCGCCCCGATGCCGCCGGGGAGGTACTTCAACTCGACCTCGGCGGTGGGATTCGGCAAGGGCAACCGCAGCATGTCGCGCAGCAGCCGGCAGGTGAGGTCGAAGCCGCCGCCCGGCTTGGCGGGCGCGATGCAGTCGACTTTCGGGCCGGCGGCCGCGGCGCCGGCGCGCGTGAGCCACGGCCAGCCGAGGGCGAAGGAGAGGACGGAGCGCCTAAGCATCATGGGTTGCCCCGTCGCCCGCGGGGCGCGGCCACCGGATCGTCGCCAGCAGGCCGCGGCCGTCGCGCCCGGCCTGCAGCCGCAGCTCCCCACCGTGCCGGGCGGCCACGGAACCCGCGATCGCCAGGCCCAGGCCCGACCCGGCCCCGCGCGCATCGCCGCCGCGCACGAACCGGCTGCCGGCGCCGGTGCGCAGGCCGGCCGGCAGGCCGGGTCCGTGGTCGTCGACGCCGAGGCTCCAGCCTTGCGCGTCCTGCGTCGCGATCAGCGTCACGCTGCCTTCGGGGACATAGGCGAGCGCGTTGGCCAGCAGGTTCGTGACCGCCTCCCGCAGCAGTTCGGCATCGCCCCACGCGCGCTGCGACGACGCCTCGACGCCGAGGTCGAGGCCCTTGGCGCGTGCCATCGGCAGGAACTGTCGCGCCACGCCGTCCAGCAGCTCGCCCAGGTCGAACCAGGCGGGCTGCAGGTCCGCGGTGTCGCTGCGGGCCAGGGCCAGCAGCTGGTTGGTGCTGCGCACCGCCCGCTGCAGCTCGTGCGACAGGGCGGCGAGCGTGGCGTGCACCTGCGCCGGCTCGGCTTCGCGCAAGGCGAAGTCCACCTGCATGCGCAGCGTGGTCAGGTGCGTGCGCAGCTGGTGGGACGCATCGTCCAGGAAGCTCCGCTGGCGCGAGGCCAGTTCGCCGACGCGCCGCATGTGCTGGTTCATCGCTTCGGCCAGCGGACGCACATCCGCCGGCAGGCCCTCGGCCGGCAACGGAGCGAGCACGCCCGGCTTGCGTTCCGCGAGCTCCCGCGACACCGAAGCGATGGGACGCAGCACGAAGACCACCGCGCCGACCGCCAGGCCGATCGCCAGCAGCAGGAACGCGAAGTTGGACACGAAGGCGCGCTGCAGGAACACGCGGCGGAAGTCGTCGCGCGACTGCGTGCTCTCGGCCACCTGGATCACCACGCCGCTGGACCCCGAGCCGGCCGCCGGCCGCTCGAGCTCGCGCGTGTACGCCACCACCCGCACCGGCGCGCCGAAGTAGGTGCCGTCGTAGAACTGGGGCACGCCCGGGCGCAAGGGTCGCGGGGGCGCGGGCAGGTCGGCGCTGCCCAGTTCCACCAGGCCGTCGGCCGAGGCCACGCGGTAGTGCACCGGGCCGCTGGCGCTGAGCTCGAAGAACTCGAACAGGCGGTAGGGCAGTTCCACCGCCAGTCCGCCGGCTTCGGTGGACACGCTCGCATCGATGGCCTTGAGCGCGCCGAGCAGGGAGCGGTCATAGGCGGTGTCGGCGGCACGCCGCACGTCGTGCGCGCGCACCTGCATCTCCGCCACCGAGAGCACCAGCAGCGTAGGCACCAGCAGCAGCAGGAGCGCGTGCGCCAGGCGCAGCTGCCTAAGCCGCTTCCAGCGCATAGCCCAGGCCGCGGTAGGTGGCGATGCGCAGGCCGGTGCCGTCGACGCGCTTGCGCAGCCGGTGCACGATCACCTCCACGGCTTCGGGATGGATGTCCTTCTCGTCGGAGACGATGCGCTCCAGGATCTGCTGCTTGGACATCGGCTCGCCCGCGTGCTGCAGCAGCACCAGCAGCACGGCCGATTCGCGCGGCGTGAGGGCCAGGGGCTGGCCCGCCAGCGCGAACCGCTGCGTGGCCATGTCATGGGACAGCGGGCCGCAGGCCATTCGCGCCGCCGCCGCGCCGCGCGCGCGCCGCAGCAGCGCATGCAGCCGCGCCTGCAGCTCCTCCAGCTCGAAGGGCTTGGCCAGGAAATCGTCGGCGCCCAGGTGGAACGAACGCACCTTCTCGGCCAATCCGTCGCGGGCGGTGAGCACCAGCGTGGGCACGCGGCTGTCGTGGCGGCGGATCTCCCGCAGCACCTCCTGGCCGTCGCGGTCGGGCAGCCCGAGGTCCAGCACGATCACGTCGTGCGCGCCCCGGGCCGCGGCGGCGATGGCCGTGCGGCCGCTGTCCACCCAGTCGACGATGATGCCGGCGCGCTCCAGCACCTTGCTGAGCCACGTGCCCAGGCTGTGTTCGTCTTCGACGAGGAGGATGCGCATCTTCGGTGGGTTGGCGGCACCTCCTCGCCGAAGCGGCGCGGAGCTGCGTTATTCGGCCTTGATTCTGGCCTTTTCCACCACCTGCTTCCAACGCTTCTGTTCGCCGGCGATGAACTGCGCGAACTGGGCGGGCGAGCCGCCCACCGATTCGGCGGCGTCGTGGTGCAGCCGCTCCAGCGCGGAAGTGGATTTCATCGCCTTCTGCGTCTCGGCGGACAGCCGCTCGATGTTGCCCTGCGCCATCGAGGCGGGCGCGAGCATGCCGTACCACTGCGTCATCTCGAAGCCGGGGAAGCCCTGCTCGGCCACCGTCGGCACGTCGGGCAACTGCGGCAGGCGGGCGGTGGAACCGGTGGCGATGCAGCGCAGCTTGCCGGCCTTGATGTGCTGCAGGATCGCCGAAGCGCCGACCGATGCCGCCTCGAGGCGGCCGGCCAGCAGGTCGGTGAGCTGCGGGCCCGTGCCCTTGTACGGGACGTGCGTGATGTCGATGCCGGCCGTCATCTTCAGGTACTCCATCGCGAGGTGGCCGGCGCTGCCGTTGCCGGCCGAGCCGTAGTTCATCGAGCCCGGCCTGGCCTTGACCAGCGCGATGAACTCCTTCAGGTCCTTGGCCGGCACGCCGGGATTCACGACGTAGAGGCTGGGCACCTTGGCCAGCAGGCTCACCGGCTTGAAGTCCTTGTTCGCGTCGTACGGCAGCTTCTCGAACATGTACGGGTTCACGGCCAGGGTGCCGATGTGGCCCAGGATCACGGTGTGCTGGTCGTCGGCGCGCGCCACCTCGGACATCGCGATGTTGCCGGCGGCGCCGGGCTTGTTGTCCACGAAAACGTTCTGGCCCAGCGTCTTGGACAGCTCGACCGCGGCGGCGCGCGCCACGATCTCGGAGCTTCCGCCCGGCGCGAACGGCACGACGAAGCGGATCGGCTTGGAGGGCCAGGCCTGCGCGAGGCCCGGCAGGGGCAGCAGGCCCGTGAAGCCGGCTCCGGCGCCGGCGATGAAAAGTCGTCTGGTGGTTTGCATGCGTGTCTCCTGTTCCCGCTGGACGCGGGCGCGGCGGCACACTAGCAAGCGGCTGCTTTCAGGCGGCTTTCAGTTTCCGGCGCCGGGCGCTCAGCCGGGGACAATCGCGGCATGTCGAACGGACCCCTGTTTTCGCTGCTGCTCACCGCCGTCGAGGCCTGCGCGACCCTTGCCTTCGCCTTGTCCGGCCTGCTGGCGGCCGCCCGCAAGGGCCTGGACGCGGTCGGCGTCTGCCTCGTGGCCGGCCTCGCGGCCTTCGGCGGCGGCACGCTGCGGGACGTGCTGCTCGACCGCCGGCCCTTCTTCTGGGTGTCGCATTCCGAATGGCTGTGGGTGCTGCTGGCGCTGTGCGTGGCGGCCATGGCCTTCCTGCGCGCGCGGCATTTCGCGCCGACGGAAAGGGCGATGCAGTGGCCCGACGCGCTGGGCCTGGGCCTCTTCAGCGCCACCGGCACGCAGCTCGCGCTGGCGCAGGACCTGCCGGGCATCGTCGCGGTGCTGATGGGCGTCATCACCGCCACTTTCGGCGGCGTGCTGCGCGACATCGTGGTCAACGAGATCCCGACGGCGCTGCGCGACCACCGCCCCTACGCGGTGTGCGCGTTCGTGGGCGGCTGGGTGCTGGTGATCGCGCAGCACCTGGGCGTGCCGCCGGGCGTGGGGCTGGTGCTGGGCGCGGCCTGCGCCACCGGGCTGCGGGTGCTGGCGCTCGTCACCGGCTACACGCTGCCGCGCTGGTCGTCGGGCGCGAGCTAGAACGTGATCTTCACCGACGGCGCGCTGCGGCTCGCGTCGCCGTGGAACACGGCCTCGATGTTGTTGCCGTCCGGGTCCAGCACGAAGGCGGCGTAGTAGCCCGGGTGGTAGGGCCGCTCGCCGGGCGCGCCGTTGTCCTTGCCGCCGTGGGCGAGGGCGGCCTTGTGGAAGGCGTCGACCATGGCCCGGTCCTTCGCCTGGAAAGCGAGGTGGTGGCGACCGGTCAGCACGCCCTGCGCGGCCGGGCTCCGGGCGGTCGAGACGAACAGTTCGTCCGCCCAGAAGTAGCCGTCACCGGTGCCGCCCATCGGGACGCCCAGCACCTCGAAGACCGACGAGTAGAAGGCCTGCGAGGCGGCGAGGTCGCGCACGACCAGTTGCACGTGGTCGATGAGGCGGCCCCGGTGCAGTTCCATCGTTTCCATTCATTCGCTCCTTCTCGGACCAGCCGACGAAGGAGCGATTCTCACGCGGCCTTGAGCTCTTCCAGCGGCCCGAAGAACTCGTAGCGCAGGCGCTCGCGAGCGACGCCCAGCGCCAGTCCGCTCTGGAACACCGACTGCATGAACGGCTTGGGGCCGAGGAAGTAGACGTCGACGTCGCGATCGGCCGGCAGCTGGCGCGCCAGCAGTTCCCGCGTGAGCAGGCCGGTGGCATGCGGCTGGTCTTCGGGTCGCGGCTGGTCGTAGACGTACAGCACTTCCACGTTGGCGTGCTGCGCCGCCAGCGCATCGACGCGCGCGCGGAAGGCGTGCACGCCGCCATGGCGCGCCGCGTGGATGAAGCGGATCGGGCGGCCGCTGGCCGCGGTGGCTTCCAGCATGCTCATGGCCGGCGTGATGCCGACACCGCCGGTCACCAGCACCAGCGGACGCTCGGCGTCGTTGGCCGCGAGCGTGAAGTCGCCGCAGGGCGCCTGCGCCCGCAGCACGGCGCCGGCCTGAGCCTCCTGGTGCAGCCAGTTGGACACGCGGCCGCCTTCCTCGCGCTTGACGCTGATGCGGTACCAGGGCTTGCCCGGCGCATCCGACAGCGAGTAGTTGCGGCGAACTTCCTCGCCGTCGACGTTCAGCACGAGCGTGAGGTACTGGCCCGGCACGAAGGCCAGCAGCGCCTGGCCGTCCACCGGCTCCAGGTAGAACGAGGTGATGAGCTCGCTTTCGTTCTCGCGGCGCGCGACGCGGAACTCGCGCGTGCCGCGCCAGCCGCCCGGCTGCGCGGCGTTGGCGGCGTAGACCTGCTCTTCCGCGGCGATCAGCAGGTTGGCGAGCGCCGTGTACGCCTCGCCCCAGGCCGCGATGATCTCGTCGGTGGCGGCGTCGCCCAGCACTTCCTGGATCGCGCGCAGCAGGCAGGCGCCGACGATGGGGTAGTGCTCGGGCAGCACGCCCAGCGCGGCGTGCTTCTGGATGATGCGCGGCAGCGCGCCGGCCAGCTCGTCCAGGCGGTCGATGTGGGCCGCGTACGCCAGCACGGCGCCGGCCAGCGCGCGCGCCTGCGTGCCCTGGGCCTGGTGGGCTTCGTTGAAGAACGCCTTCACCTCCGGATGCTCGCGGAACATCAGCTGGTAGAAGTGCGTGGTGATCGCTTCGCCGTGCTGCTGCAGCACCGGCACGGTGGCCTTGATGAGGGCAATGGTCTGGGGTGTGAACATGCCCTTGGCATTCCAAGATCCGTGCCAGCGCGAAGGCCCGCGCAAGTCCCTGTCGCTGCAAGGAAATTTTCCGGCGTGGTCCAATCGACAACGATGCCTGTTGTCCCCGCGACCACCGGCGTGGTCGAAAGCACCACGCCCGCCTCTCCGAATCCCCTCGCCGAATCCGACCGCTACCAACAGCTGCTCGCGGCAGCCCGGCAGCTCGTCACCTGCGATGCCCTCGCGCTGCTGCGCCTGGACGAAGCCGTGCTCACGCCCGTCGCCGTCGACGGCCTCAGCGTCGAGACGCTAGGCCGCCGCTTCGTCGTCGCCGCGCATCCGCGCCTGGCCCGCCTGGCGGAAAGCGACGGCGTGCTGCGCTTCGCGCCCGACTGCGGCCTGCCCGATCCCTACGACGGCCTGGTCGCCGGCCAGCCCGCCATCCTGCCGGTGCACGACTGCCTGGGCGCGCCGCTGCGCGTCGATGGCCGGCTCTGGGGCCTGCTGACGCTGGACGCGCTGCGGCCCGGCGCCTTCGACGACGTCGGTGCGGCCCAGCTGGAGGCCCTGGTGCGGCTGGTCGAGTCGGGCGTCGAAACCATCGAGACGCTGCAGGCGATGGCGCGGCGATCCGTGCGCGAGCAGGCGCTGGCGCGCGAATGGCACACGGTGCACGCGCCGGCGCGCGAACTGCTGGGCACCAGCCCCGCGATGCAGCGGCTGCGCGGCGAGATCGACGCGGTGGCCGCTTCCGACCTCACGGTGCTGGTGCTCGGCGAAACGGGTGTCGGCAAGGACCTGGTCGCGCAGCGCCTGCACGCCTCCTCCGCGCGCAGCACGCGGCCGCTGGTGCAGGTGAACTGCGCGGCGCTGCCGGAGACGCTGGCCGACAGCGAACTGTTCGGCCACGTGAAGGGCGCCTTCACCGGCGCCGTGCAGAACCGCCTGGGCAAGTTCGAGCTGGCCGACGGCGGCACGCTGTTCCTCGACGAAGTGGGCGAGTTGCCGCTGGCGATCCAGGCCAAGCTGCTGCGCGTATTGCAGAGCGGCGAAGTGCAGCGGCCCGGCAGCGACAGCGTGCAGAAGGTGAACGTGCGCGTGGTCGCCGCCACCAACCGCGACCTGCGCGCCATGATCGCCCAGGGCCGATTCCGTGCCGACCTCTACCACCGGCTCGCGGTCTATCCGCTGCAGGTGCCGCCGCTGCGCGAGCGCGGGCGCGACGTGCTCACGCTGGCCGGCGGCTTCCTCGAGGAGAACCAGCACCGGCTGGGCGCGCGCAACCTGCGGCTGAGCCCGGCCGCCAAGAACGCGCTGCTGGAACACCGCTGGCCCGGCAACGTGCGCGAGCTGGAGCACGTGCTCAGCCGTGCGGCGTTGCGCGCGTTGCACGAGCAAGGGCGGGGAGGGCGCTGGGTGGCGATCGAGCCGCGGCATGTGGCGCTGGAGCCTTCATTGCCCTCGCTCATGGCGCAACCGCTGCCGGTGGCCGCATCCGCCGTCGCGGGCCAGGGCCTGCGCGAAGCGACCGACGATTTCCAGCGGCGCTGGCTGCAGGCCTGCATCGCTCGCCATGACGGGCACCTGAGCCGCGCGGCCGCCGAAGCGGGCATGGACCGCAGCAACTTCCACCGGCTGGCGCGCCGGCTGGGCGTGATCGACCGGAGTAGCATGGGCCGCAGCTGAGGAGACGCCCCCTTGCCGACCTTCCGACTCCTGCTCCCGGTGCTCGCGATGGTCCTTGCCGCCTGCGGGGGCGCGACACATGCCGCCGAGCGCCTGGTGGTGGGCTCCAAGCGCTTCACCGAGAGCTACATCCTCGGCGAGATCATCGCCCGCACCGCGCAGAAGGCGGGCGCGCAGGCCGACCACCGGCCGGGCCTGGGCAGCACGGCCGTCGTGCTGGAAGCGCTCAAGCTCGGTTCCATCGACGTCTATCCCGAGTACATCGGCACCATCGAGACCGAGATCCTCAAGCTGCCGCCGGGCAGCAGCCCGGACAGGATCCGGCAGGAACTGCGCAAGGCCGGGCTGGCGTTCGCGGTGCCGCTGGGTTTTTCCAACGGCTACGCGCTCGCGACGACGGAGCGCGTGGCGCGCGAGCGGTCGCTGCGAAGCATCGGCGACCTGCGGGCCCATCCCGAGCTGCGGGTCGCCTTGTCCCAGGAGTTCATCGGCCGCGCGGACGGCTGGCCCGGACTGGCCAGGCAGTACCGGCTGCCGCACAAGCCCACCGGCATCGATCACGGCATCGCGTACGAGGCGCTGGCCGCCGGCCGCATCGCGGTGACGGACATCTACACGACCGATGCCAAGATCGCCGAACTCGGGTTGACCGTGCTGGAGGACGACGCGCGCTACTTCCCCAGCTACGACGCCGTGCTGCTCTACCGCATCGGCCTGCCCGAACGCGCGCCCGGAGCCTGGCGCGCGATCCGCCAGCTCGAAGGCCGGATCGACACGAACCGCATGATCCGAATGAACGGCGAGGCGGAACTGCGCGGGCGTTCCTTCGCGGCCATCGCCGAGGACTTCGTGGAGGGCCGGTCGGCGCCGCCCGCCGACACCAGGGCAGCGCAATCGCGCCGCGGACTCTGGAGCCGCCTGTTCAGCGACGACCTGGGCCGGCTCACGCGCGAGCACATCGGCCTGGTGGCGGCGTCGGTCGCGATCGCCGTGCTGCTGGGCGTGCCGCTGGGTGCCGCGGCCGCCGCGCGCAGGGAACTGGGGCAGCCGATCCTGGCCGCGGTGGGCGTGATGCAGACGATCCCGTCGCTCGCGTTGCTCGCCGCGTTGATCCCGCTGCTCGGGCGCATAGGAACGGTCCCGGCCATCGTGGCGCTGTCGCTCTATGCGTTGCTGCCCATCGTGCGCAACACGGCGCTGGGGCTCGACCAGGTCCCCGTGGGCCTCAAGCAGGCCGGCCTGGCGCTGGGGATGACGACGCCGCAGCGCTGGCGCTACGTGGACTTCCCGCTGGCTTTTCCCGCGATCCTCGCCGGGGTCAAGACGGCGGCCATCCTGACGGTGGGCACGGCGACGATCGCCGCCTTCATCGGCGCCGGCGGCTACGGCGAGCGCATCGCGCAGGGCCTGGCGCTCAACGACGGCACGGCCCTCCTGGCCGGCGCCATCCCCGCGGCGGCGCTGGCGCTGGCGACCCAGCTGGTCTTCGAGCTGCTGGAGCGCTGGGCCGTGCGGCGCGGCGGAAGCTGACTTCCCGTCACGAGGGCCGCGCCGCGCCGTGACGCAGCCGCAGCGTGCTGAACGCGGCGGCGACGCCCGCCAGCACCGCCGCCGACGCGAGCGCGATGACCGGCCCGCGGCCGTCGTGGACGCCCACCAGCCCGAAGATCACGCCCACCATCACCGCGCCGACTGACTGGCCCGTCAGGCGCGCCGAGCCCAGCATGCCGCTGGCCGCGCCGGCTCGCGCGAGCGGGGCGCTGGTGATGATGGTGTGGTTGTTGGGCGACTGGAACAGGCCGAACCCCGCGCCGCAAAGCACCAGGCGCCACGCCATGTCCAGCGCCGAAGGATGCGCCGGCAGCGCGGCCAGTGCGGCCAGGCCGAGCGCCATCGAACCGAGCCCGATGCCGCCCAGCAATCCGCCCGGATGGCGCGCGATGAGCCGTCCCGCCACCGGCGCCAGGCACACGGTGGCCAGCGGCCAGACGGTCATCACCAGGCCGGCCTGGAGGTGGCTGCGGCCCTGGCTTTCGAGCAGCAGGAAGGGCAAGGCCACGAAGGCGAGGCTCTGCGCCGCGAACGCGGTGACCGAGGTGCACATCGACAGCGCGAACACCGGGATGCGCAGCAGGTCCACGGGGAACAAAGGACGCGGCTGGTCCAGCTGCCTGCGCACGTAGAAGAGGCCGACGCCGAGCCCGGCCGCCAGCAGCAGGATGCCGGCGGTGGCGGGCACCGGCGCGCGCTCGGTGCCGGCCCGCGCGCCGATCGCGTCGGCGCCCAGGAACACCAGCGAGAACATCAGGATGTTGAGGGCCGCGTCGGCCAGCCGCAGCGGCCCCGCCGAGTGCCGCGGGCTGTGCGGCAGCGATCGCCGGCCCAGCCAGAGCACGAGGAGGCCGAGCGGAAGGTTGACCGCGAACAGCCACTGCCAGGAGGCGACGGACAGCACCGCCGCGGCGACGGTGGGACCGGCGACCGACGATGTCGCCACCACCACCGAATTGAGCGCGATGCCGCGCCCGAGCATGCTGGACGGATAGATCAATCGCACCAGCGCCGAGTTGACGGCCATCATCCCGGCCGCTCCGATGCCCTGGATGGCGCGTGCCGTCGCGAGCTGCGGGATGCTGGTCGCGGCGATGCAGGCGAGCGAGGAGATCGTGAACAACGCCAGGCCACCGAGATAGACGCGGCGGTAGCCGAGCCGCTCGCCCAGGCTCGCGAACGGCAGCAGCAGGCCCAGGGTGGCGAGCTGGTAGGCCGTCACGACCCAGACCGACGCCGAGGCGGACGCGCCGAGGTCGCGCGTGATGTCCGGCAACGCCAGGTTGACGATGCTGCCGTCGATCACCGAGACCGCGATGCCCAGCAGGCTCGCGGCCATGGCCCAGTAACGATCGGGAAGCGGCAACCCATCGGGCGCGGCCGGCGTGGGTGTCGAAGCTTGCGCGCCGCTGTTGTCTTGGCTCACCGCGGAAGTCTACGTCGGTGCGCGCACTGGCTCGATCGGGCTACCGGCGGGCGGAAGAGTTCGGCCCCTGCCCAGAATGGGTGCACGGAGGTTCGTATGGACAAACACGGGCCCGCGCCGCACGTCCTGGTCTTTTATTGGTGCGTGCTGCTGATCGACGTGACGTCGGTGCGACTGGGGAGGGCACTGGACCGGGCGTTCGCGCGCAAGAGGCGCCGCCGGCGCGACCCGGCCGGTGAACGGGTCCCCATCTTCATCAGGAAATCTTCATAAGCACTGAAGAACTTCGCGCTTTTTCCTGATCGGAGGCGCCTCTAGACTTTCCTTGCACCGGCCCGAGACGCCGCACAAGGAGATTCATCGATGAGCACCGCCTTCCGTCCCCGCGCCTGGACCGCCGCCGAGGCGCAGAACGACACGTCCTGGATCGTGCGGGTCTCGCCCGAGGCCGCCGAAGGGTTCCACCAGGCGCTGCTGCATGCCAAGGCCACGGGCAAGTCGTTCACCGCGATGACGCCGGCCGACTTCCCGCTGCCGGAAGCCTCGCGCGCCGTGCTGGTCCAGGCGATCGACCTGACGCAGGGCCGCTGGGGCATGTGCCTGGTCAAGGGCATGCCGACCGACCGCTGGACCGAGGACGAAGCCCGCCTCGCCTGCTGGGGCATGGGCCTGCACATGGGCACGGCGCGCACGCAGAACAAGGCCAGCGCGTTCATGAACGACGTGCGCGACGAGGGCGGCAGCTACAAGACGAAGAACGGCCGCGGCTACAACACCAATGCGTCGCTGGACTTCCACTGCGACTCCTGCGACGTGGTGGCGCTCCTGTGCCGGCGCACGGCCCGCAAGGGCGGCGAGAGCAAGGTGGTGAGCTCGATCGCCCTGCGCGACGAGATCGCCCGCCGCCGCCCCGACCTGATCCCGGTGCTGCAAGGCCCGTGGTTCCACAGCTACCAGGGCGCGCAGGGCCCGGGCAAGCCGCCGTACTACATGCTGCCGCTGCTGGGCGACGACCCCGCGCACCTGGCGATGCGCGCCAACCGCAAGAACGTGATGGCGGCGCAGCGCGACTTCCCCGAGGTGCCGCGCCTCACGCCGCTGCAGGTCGAGGCGCTGGACCTGCTGGACGAGCTCATGGCCGACCCGAAGCTCTGCTATTCGATGTGGCTCGACCGCGGCGACCTGCAGCTGCTCAACAACTTCGTGACGCTGCATTCGCGCACGGACTTCGAGGACTTCGAGGACCCCGACCTGAAGCGCCACCTGTACCGGCTGTGGCTTTCTGTGCCGTCGTCGCAGCCGCTGCCGGAGCAGTGGGCGGTGTACTTCGGCGACGCCCGTGCCGGCGCCGTGCGCGGCGGCCTGCGCGGCGACCACCTGACGCAGGACTTCATCGATTTCGAAACGCGCCAGGCGGCGTATCACGCCATGCCGCTGGTCCCGCGCACGGTCATCGAGCCGGCGCCGGCCCCGGCGGACGCGGCCGCCTGAGTTCGCCCGCGGGCGCGTCGGCCATCGCGTCGCGCAGCGCCTGCAGCTTGCGGCTGTCGGCGTCCCCGCGCCGCGCCACCAGCGACACCTGCAGCTGCGGCGCGTCGCGGCCCAGCCGCACGATGCGCACGCCGTGCGCCTGGACCGCCGCGGCATCCGGCTCGGGGATGACGGAGACGCCGAGCCCGGCGCTCACCATCGCGACGATCGCATGCACCGACTGCAGCTCGATGGTGGGCCGGGCGCCCGGCGCGTGCTTGCGCACCCAGCGCGCGGCCAGCCGCCCGGTGCCCGTCTCGGGGTCGAAGCGGATCCAGTCGTGCGCCTTGAGCAGCGCCGCTGCGCGCGACTCCGCCGCGCCCGGCGGCGCCACCAGCACCATCTCCCGGCTGAGCACCGGATACCAGAGCAGCCGCTGCGAGCCGCCGGTGGAGGGCTGCACGACCACGGCCGCGTCGAGCTCGCCGCTCTTCACCGCTTCCAGCAGCTCCACCGAGCGGCCGCGCACGGGCCGCACGTGCAGCGCCGGGTGGTGCGTGCGCAGCCAGGCCATGGAAGCCGGCAGCAGCGTCGCCTGCATGGTCTCGATCACGCCGAGCCGCAGCTGGCCTTCCACGCGCGCGCCGGTGCGGCGGCGCAGCGACTCGAGCCGGCCCAGCGCTTCGCGCATCGTCCCGGCGATCTCCAGCGCGATCGGCCGCGGGCGCACCGACAGCCCGGCGCGGTCGAAGAGGGGCTGGCCGAAGTGGGCCTCCAGCTGCTTCATCTGCATGCTCACGGCGCTGGGCGTCACGTGCATCTCGCGCGCCGCGCCGGCCAGGCTGCCGGTGCGCAGCACCGCGTCCAGGGTCGCGAAGAAGGACAGCTTCATCAGTTTTTCTTCATTGCCAGTTGCAGAAATATGGCTTTACGCAGCGGGAGCGGGGCCTAGAATTTTTGATCAAGATCGCCCGGTCGCATGCCTTGCGCGGCGAACACATCAACAGGAGACATCATGAACCAGCCGACCCGCAGGGCCGTGAACCGGGCCCTCGCCGCCATGCTGGCGGGCCTCGCCCTGACGCAGGCCGCTCTCGCGGCCGAGGACGCCGCGGCCTACCCGTCGCGGCCCATCACCATCGTCGTCGGCTTCCCGCCGGGCGGTCCCACGGACATCATCGCGCGCGTGGTGGCCACCAAGCTGTCGCAGACCTGGGGCAAGCCGGTGGTCGTGGAGAACAAGCCCGGGGCCGGCTCGAACATCGCGACCGAGCAGGTGGTGCGCGCGGCGCCGGACGGCTACACGCTGCTGGTGGAGACCATCGCCAACGCCACCAACATGACGGTCTACAAGAAGCTGAACTACGACACGCGCAAGGACCTCGCGCCCATCGTGCAGTTCATGGCTTCGCCCAGCGTGCTGGTGACGGGACCCAAGGTGCCGGCGAAGAACCTCAAGGAGCTGATCGCCCTGGCCAAGTCCCAGCCGGGCAAGCTGGACTACGCCTCCACCGGCGTCGGCGGCTCGCCGCACCTGGCCGGCGAGATGCTCAAGTACCGCGCCGGCGTCGACATCGTCCACATCCCCTACAAGGGCGCGTCGCCCGCGCTCAACGACCTCCTGGGCGGCAACGTCGCGATGGGCTTCATGACCTCGCTGGGCCTGGGCCAGCACATCCAGTCGGGCAAGCTGCGCGCCATCGCGGTGGCGAGTCCCAAGCGCCTGCCCGAACTGCCGGACGTGCCCACCACGGCCGAAGCCGGCCTGCCCGATTTCCACGTGCTGTCCTGGAACGGCCTCGCGGCGCCGGCCAAGACGCCCAAGCCCATCATCGACAAGCTGAACGCCGAGGTGAACCGCATCCTCTCGACGCCGGAAGTGAAGAAGCAGCTGGAGTCGCTGGGCGGCTTCCCGGTCGGCGGCTCGCCCGAGGAGTTCTCGAAGTACGTGGACTCCGAGATCCGCACCTGGGGCGCGGTCGTCAAGTCCGCCAACTTCTCGCTCGACTGAGGTGGCGATGGCTGCAGGCGCCGCGCAGCGCTGCGCGCTGATCACGACCGGGGGCACCATCGTCTCGCGCATCGACCCGGCCACCGGCCTGGCGATGCCGGTGCTGTCCGGGCAGGACCTGCTGCAGGCGGTGGGCGAAGAGGCCGGCGACGTCGAGGTGCACGACTTCTGCCGCGTGCCTTCGCCGCACCTCGGTCCGCAGCAATGGGTGGGGCTGGCGCCGCTGGCGCAGTCGCTGCTGGAGCGCGAGGACATCGCGGGCGTGGTCGTCTCGCACGGCACCGCCACGCTGGAGGAGACCGCCTGGTTCCTCGACCTCACCGTGCGCAGCGACAAGCCGCTGGTGGTCACCGGCGCGCAGCGCAACGCGTCCGCGCGCGACTTCGACGGCCCGCGCAACCTGCTGACGGCGCTGAAGATCTGCCGCGCGCCGGCCGCGCGCGGCCACGGCGTGCTGGTGGCGCTGAACGAACACGTGAACGCGGCGCGCGAGGCGACCAAGTCGCACACCGTCGACGTCGAGACCTTCCAGTCGGGCGAGTGGGGCTACCTGGGCTCGGTGGTCAACGAGCGCGTCACCTTCCATCGCTCGCCGCGGCGGCGGCTGCACCTGCCGCTGCGCTCGCCCGAGCTGCCGCGCGTGGACATCGTGCCCATGTACGCGGGCGCCGACGGCGCCCTGGTGCGCGCCGCGGCCGCCGCGGGCGCGCGCGGCATCGTGATCGAGGCGGTGGCTTCGGGCCACGTGAACGGCGCGATGCACGAGGCCATCGTGGAAGTGATCCGCCTGGGCGTTCCGGTCGTGGTGTCCACGCGCATCCCGCGGGGCGGCACGCGCGTGGGCTACGGCTTCGCCGGCTCCTCCGCCTTGCTGGTGGAGCAGGGCGCGGTGCTCAGTGGCGACCTCTCGCCCTGGAAGGCGCGCATCGTGCTGATGCTGGCGCTGCAGCAGGGCGACGCGGGTTCGCAGGCGCTCGCGCGCCTGTTCGAGGCCTAGCGCTTCAACGCCAGGCCGCGGTGCCGCTGTCCAGCTCCGGCGGCGGCAGCCCGGCCTGCGGCCTGCGACCGTCGAATCGCATCGGGTTCGCGACCATCGGCGGCACCTCGGGCGACGGCGCATCCAGCCGCATCCCGCGCGCGATCACATGCGGATGCTCCAGCACCTGCCCGATGTCGAGGATGGGCGCGCAAGGCACCGCGGCGCGGTCCAGCCGGTCCACCCACTCCTGCGTGTCGCGCTGCAGCGTCCACGAAGTGATCAGCGGGATCAGTTCGGCGCGGTTCGCCACGCGCGCGTGGTTGGTCGCGAAGCGCTCGTCGCGCGCCGCGTCGGCGTGCCCCGCCAGCTCGCAGAAGCGCGCGAACTGACCGTCGTTGCCGACCGCCAGCACCATCTGGCCGTCGCGCGTGGGAAGCACCTGGTAGGGCACGATGTTCGGATGCGCGTTGCCCATGCGCGTGGGCGTGCGGCCGCCGATCAGCCGGTTGGAGGCCTGGTTGGCCAGCATCGCCACCTGCACGTCCAGCAGCGCGGCGTCGATGTGGCGCCCACGGCCGGTGGACCGGCGCTCGTGCAGCGCGGCGAGGATCGCGGTGGTGGCGTACAGGCCCGTCATCAGGTCGGTGACGGCCACGCCCACCTTCTGCGGCTCGCCGCCCTTTTCGCCGGTGACGCTCATCAGCCCGCCCTCGGCCTGGATGGCGAAGTCGTAGCCCGCCTTGGGGGCCAGCGGGCCGTCCTGGCCGTAGCCCGTGACCGAGCAGTAGACGAGGCCGGGGTTGATCGCCTGCAGGCTCGCGCAGTCCAGCCCGTACTTCGCGAGCTGGCCGACCTTGTAGTTCTCCAGCAGCACGTCCGCTTCGCGCGCGAGATCGCGCACCTGGGCCGCGCCCACTTCGCTGGCGATGTCGATCGCCACCGAGCGCTTGCCGCGGTTGGCGCAGACGAAGTAGGCCGCCACGCGGTCCTCGCCTTCGCCCCACCAGGGCGGGCCCCACGCGCGCGTGTCGTCGCCCGCGCCCGGGCGCTCCACCTTGATCACGTCGGCGCCGTAGTCGGCCAGGAGCTGGCCCGACCAGGGGCCGGCCAGCACGCGCGAGAGGTCCAGCACGCGCACGCCGGCCAGCGGGCGCGGTGCATCCGTCGTGTCGGTCATCGCCTTCAGTTGGAGAAGGCGGCGATGCCGGTGATGGCGCGGCCGAGGATCAGCGCGTGGATGTCGTGCGTGCCCTCGTAGGTGTTGACCACCTCGAGGTTGACCAGGTGGCGCGCGACGCCGAACTCGTCGCTGATGCCGTTGCCGCCCATCATGTCGCGCGCCATCCGCGCGATGTCCAGCGCCTTGCCGCAGGAGTTGCGCTTGAGGACGGAGGTGAGTTCGACCGCCGCGCTGCCTTCGTCCTTCATGCGCCCGAGGCGCAGGCAGCCCTGCAGGCCCAGGCTGATCTCGCTGAGCATGTCGGCCAGCTTCTTCTGGACCAGCTGGTTGGCGGCCAGAGGGCGGCCGAACTGCTGGCGGTCCAGCACGTACTGGCGCGCGCGATGGAAGCAGTCCTCGCCCGCGCCCAGCGCGCCCCACGCGATGCCGTAGCGGGCGGAGTTCAGGCAGGTGAACGGGCCCTTCAGGCCGCGAACCTCGGGGAAGGCGTTCTCTTCCGGGCAGAACACCTCGTCCATCACGATCTCGCCGGTGATCGACGCGCGCAGGCCCACCTTGCCGTGGACCGCCGGCGCGGAGAGGCCCTTCCAGCCCTTCTCCAGGATGAAGCCGCGGATGGCGCCCGCATCGTCCTTGGCCCAGACCACGAAGACGTCGGCGATCGGCGAGTTGGTGATCCACATCTTGCTGCCCGAAAGCTTGTAGCCGCCGTCGACCTTGCGGGCGCGCGTGATCATGCTGCCGGGATCGGAGCCGTGGTTCGGTTCGGTGAGGCCGAAGCAGCCGATCCACTCGCCGCGCGCCAGCCTGGGCAGGTACTTCTGCTTCTGCGCCTCGGTGCCGAACTCGTTGATCGGCACCATCACCAGCGAGGACTGCACGCTCATCATCGAGCGGTAGCCCGAATCGACGCGCTCCACCTCGCGCGCCACCAGGCCGTAGCTCACGTAGTTCAGGCCGGCGCCGCCGTACTGCTCGGGGATGGTCGGGCCCAGCAGGCCCAGCTCGCCCATCTCGCGGAAGATGGACGCGTCGGTCTTCTCATGCCGGAAGGCTTCCTGCACGCGCGGCAGCAGGGCCTGCTGGCAGTAGTCGTGCGCGGCGTCGCGCACCTGGCGCTCGTCGTCGCTCAGTTGCGCGTCCAGCAGGAAGGGGTCGGACCAGGAGAAGCGGGCGGAAGAAGTCATGCTGTTCATTCACAAAGCGGGGAGGAATGGGTCGGCATGCTAGGAGCGGCCCGTCGCCCGGGCAAACGATGATTTCTGTGGCTCATATGATCCGAACTCATTTCTGAGCGAGATCCATGCGACGCCGACTGCCCTCCACCCAGGCCCTGCTGTGCTTCGAGGCGGCCGCGCGGCACCAGAGCTTCACCCGCGCCGCGCAGGAACTGGCGCTGACCCAGGGCGCGGTGTCGCGCCAGGTCGCCGCGCTGGAGGAACTGGCGGGCGTCGCGCTGTTCCGCCGCACCCAGCACGGCATGACGCTCACCTCGGCCGGCGCCGATTACGCCCGGCAGGTGGGCCAGCGGCTCGATGCGCTGGAGCGCGACACGCTGGACCTGCGAAGCCGCGGCGCCGAGGGGGATCGCCTCACCATCGCCTCGGTGCCCACGTTCGCCACCCGCTGGCTGATCCCGCGCCTGCCCGCGCTGCAGCGCCTGCATCCGCAGCTGCAGGTGCATATCGAGGCGCGCACCCGGCCGTTCCTGTTCAGCGACACGCAGGCCGACGCGGCGCTGTTCGCGGGCACGCCGGAGCAGCTGCGGCAGTGGGCCGGCACCCGGTCCGTGCTGCTGGTGCCCGAGGAAGTGGTGCCCGTCTGCAAGCCGTCGCTGCTCAAGGGCGGGCGCCCGTTCACGCCCAAGGCGCTGGCGGCCATGCCTCTGCTGCAGCAGTCCACCCGTCCGGAAGCCTGGCGCCAGTGGTTCGCCGCCCAGGGCGTGGACGCGGAGCATGCGATGGCCGGGCCGCGTTATGAGCTGTTCTCCATGCAGGCGGCGGCGGCGGCCCACGGGCTGGGCGTGGCGCTGGTGCCGACGCTGCTGGTGCGGCAGGAGCTGGACGAGGGCACGCTTTCGATCGCCTGCCAGCGCCCGCTGCCGGGCCCGCGCGGTTACTACCTGGTGCAGCCGGCCGAAGGCGAGCGCCCGGCGCTGGCCGCCTTCCGCGAATGGCTGCAGGCGGAAGCGAACGGCTGAACTTGTCCTGTCGACAGAACCTGTCCTAAAATAAGGACAGGATGCAGGGCTTCGACGCTTCACTGCCGATCTCCAAGTACCACCAGGTCTACCTGGTGCTTCTGGAGCAGCTCCAGGAGGGCCGCCACGCCGGCGGCCTGCCCGGCGAGCTGGAGCTGGCGCGCCAGTTCGGCGTCGGTCGCATCACGGTGCGGCGCGCGCTGGACCAGCTGGCGCAGGAAGGCCGCATCCTGCGCGAGGCCGGGCGCCGCACGCGTCCCGCGGCGGCTCTGGGCCGACAGCCGAAACACGAGCGGCAAGCTGCGGGAGCAGCCGTCGCGCCGTTGAAAGGCCTGCTGGGCAACATCGTCAACGCGAGCCGCGGCACGACGGTGAAGGTGCTCGAGTGGCGCGTGATCGAGGCTTCGCCCGAGATGGCGCAGGCCCTTCAGGTGGACGCCGGCGCCAAGGTGCGCAAGGCGGTGCGCCGCCGCAGCACGCCCGCCGGCCCCGTGTCCCACATCACCACCTACGTGCCCGAGGCGCTGGTGCGTGGCTTCGGCCGCGCCGAGCTGGCCGGCAAGCCGATGCTGCAGCTGCTGCAGGAAGCGGGCCTCGAGGCCGGCCGCGCGGTGCAGACCGTGTCGGCGCGACAGGCCGATGCCAAGGTGGCGGCCGAACTGCAGGTGCCGGTGGGCGCCGCGCTGCTGTGGGTGCGCCGGCTCGTGTACGACGTGAAGGAGCGCCCGATGCAGCTGCTGCACGGCCTGTACCGCCCGGACCGCTACGAATACCAGATGGAGCTGTCGCAGGTCGGCGCCATCGACGCGCGCATCGTCGCCAAGGAAATGTTCTGAAGGAAAGCAGGATGAAAGCCCCAGGACGGCAGCCGCAGACGCTGCCGCAGAAGCTGATCGCCCGCGCGAGCGGCCGCGACCACGTGGCGCCCGGCGAGATCGTCAGCTGCCAGGTGGACCTGGCCATGTTCCACGACTCCTCCGGCCCCCGGCGCCTCAAGCCCATGCTGGACGAGCTGGGCGCGAAGATCTGGAACAAGGACCGCGTCGTGCTGGTGATGGACCACTACGTGCCGGCGCAGGACGAGGACTCGCGGCGCATCGTGCGCATCGCGCGCGACTGGGCGGCCGAGCAGCAGCTGCCCCACGTCTACGACAGCGTCGGCATCTGCCACGTGGTGCTGCCGCAGAAGGGCCACATCCGTCCCGGCATGTTCTGCGTGGGCGGCGATTCGCATTCGCCCACCGGCGGCGCTTTCGGCGCCTACATGTTCGGCATCGGCGCCACCGAGATGCTGGGCGTCGTGGTCACCGGCGAGATCTGGGTGCGCGTGCCGATGACGCTTCGCATGCAGTGGGACGGCAAGCTGGCCCCGGGCGTGATGGCCAAGGACATGGCGCTGCACATGATCGGCCGCTTCGGCATGAACGGCGGCGACTACCAGGCCGTGGAGTTCTGCGGTCCCGCCGTCCAGGCGCTGTCGATGCAGGAGCGCATGACCCTGTCGAACCTGAGCGCGGAGATGGGCGCGCAGGCCGGCCTGATCGCGCCCGACCAGACCACCCGCGAGTGGCTGCTGGCCGCCGGCGTGCCGGACGAGCGGGTCGAGCTCGACGACTGGTGCACCGACGACGGCGTGGACGAGTCCATCGCCAAGACCTTCCGCTTCGACGCGGCCGCGCTCGCGCCGCAGGTGGCGGCGCCGCACAGCCCGGCCAACACCAGGGCGGTGGGCGAGTACGCGCAAGTGCCGGTGAACGTCGCCTACGTCGGCGCCTGCACCGGCGCCAAGCTGGACGACCTGCGCGCGGCCGCGAGCGTGCTGCGCGGCCGGCGCGTCGCCACGGGCACGCGGCTGATGGTCGCGCCCGCCAGCCTGCAGGACCAGCAGGCCGCCGAGGCCGAGGGCGTGATGGGCATCCTGCGCGATGCCGGCGCCGAGCTGCTGCCCAACGCCTGCGGTGCGTGCTCCGGCTACGGCGGCAGCATCCCCGACGGCGCCAACGTGCTGGCGACCACCGCGCGCAACTTCAAGGGCCGCATGGGCTCGGCCACTGCCCAGGTCTACCTGGCCTCGCCGTACACGGTGGCGGCCTCCGCACTTCGTGGCCGAATCACCGACCCGCGCGAGGTGGTGGCATGAGCGAACTCATTCCCGTCATTCCCGCGAAGGCGGGAATCCAGGGCGTCCGCCTTCAGCGGACTCCGACGGAAGCACTGGATCCCCGCCTTCGCGGGGATGACGAACAGTGGGAGGTCGCCCCATGAGCGCCGCTCACAAGGTCTGGCGCTTCGGCGCCGACATCGACACCGACCAGCTCGCCCCCGGCGCCTACATGAAGCTGGGCATCGAAGGCATCGCGCCGCACTGCCTGGAGGCGGTGCGTCCCGAATTCGCGGGCGCGGTGCGTCCCGGCGACGTGCTGGCCGCGGGGCCGAACTTCGGCATCGGCTCCTCGCGCGAGCAGGCGGCCGCGGCACTGGTGCAGCTGGGCGTGCGCGCGGTGATCGCGCCTTCGTTCAGCGGCCTGTTCTTCCGCAACGCCTTCAACCTGGGACTGCTGCTGCTCACCTGCCGCGAGGCCGGCGAGCTGCGCGAAGGCGACCCGGTCGCCCTCGACCTGCAAGGCATGGCGGTCGTCACCGCGGACGGCCGCCGCCTCGCCTGCGACCCCATCCCCGGGTTCCTGCTGGACATGGTGCAGGCGGGCGGGCTCATGAACCAGCTGCGGCGCAAGCTGCAGAACCAGAAGTAGATCCCCATGACGACGACGTTCAAGCAGCGACTGCAATCCGCCCCCGCCGTGCTGGCACCCGGCATCTACGACGCGCTCACCGCCCTGGTGGCCGAGCAGGCCGGCTTCGAGGCCCTGTACCTCTCGGGCGCCTCCATCGCCTACACGCGCCTCGGCCGCTCCGACGTGGGCCTGACCACCGCGACCGAGGTGGCCGACACGCTCGCCCGCATCACCGAACGGGTGGCGCTGCCCGTCATCGTGGACGGCGACACCGGCTTCGGCAACGCGCTGAACACGCAGCGCACCGTGCGCGCCTTCGAGCGTGCCGGCGCGGCCATGGTGCAGCTGGAGGACCAGACCTTTCCCAAGCGCTGCGGCCACCTCGACGGCAAGGGCGTGATCCCGCGCGCCGAGATGTGCGGCAAGCTGCGCGCCGCGCTGGACGCGCGCCACTCGGCGGACACGCTGGTCCTGGCGCGCACCGACGCGCTGGCCGTGGAGGGCTTCGACGCCGCCATGGAGCGGGCCGAGGCTTATCTCGAATGCGGCGTGGACGCTCTCTTCATCGAGGCGCTGCGCACGCCGGAGCAGATGCGCGCCGCGTGCGAACGCTTCGCCGGCCGCATCCCGCTGCTGGCCAACATGGTCGAGGGCGGCAAGACGCCGGTGACCGCGGCCGGCGAACTTGGAAATATCGGCTTTCGCATCGTCATCTTCCCGGGCGGCACCGCCCGCGCCGTGGCCCACACGCTGCAGCGCTACTACGCGAGCCTGCGCACGCACGAGACCACCGCGCCGGAGCGCGAGCGCATGCTCGATTTCGACCAGCTCAACGCCCTGATCGGCACGCCCGAGTTGCTGCAGAACGCGGCGCGCTACGACGCCGCGAAACAAGACTGACCAAAAGGAGAGACACCCATGAACCGCTTCCCCACCCGCCGCGCCGTCCTGGGCGCCGTGCTGGCGCTCGCCGCGGCGGCGTCGCATGCCGCTTTCCCGTCCAAGCCGATCCGCCTGTTCGTCGGCGCGTCGGCCGGCGGCACCACCGACACGCTGGCGCGCGAAGTCGCCGAGGACATGTCCAAGACGCTGGGCCAGCCCGTGATCGTGGAGAACAAGCCGGGTGCCGGCGGCAACATCGCCGCGATGGAAGTGGCGCGCGCCGCGGCCGACGGCCACACGCTGCTGGTGTCCTTCACCAGCCACACGATGAACGCGTCGCTGTTCAAGAAGCTGCCCTACGACCCGATCGCCGACTTCACGCCGGTGGCGCTGCTCGCCAAGGTGTCGAGCGTGCTGGTGACGCGGACGGAAGCGCCGTTCCGCGACGTGCGCGACGTCATCGCCAAGGGCAAGGCCGACAAGAAGGGCCTGACGTTCGCCATCGGCGGCACCGGCTCCTCGCTGCACATGGACACCTACGAGTTCGAGAAGTCGGCCGGCGTGCCGGTGACGCAGATCCCGTTCAAGGGCACCAGCCCGGCGCTGGCCGACGTGCTGGCGGGCCACGTGGACCTGATGTTCGCGCCGGTGAACGGCGCCCGCCCGCTGATCCAGTCGGGCAAGCTGCGCGCGCTGGCCGTCGCCGGTCCCAAGCGCATCTCGGCTTTCCCGGACGCCGCACCCGTCACCGAAGCGGTGCCCAGCTACACCACCAACTACGGCTGGTTCGGCGTCCTCGGCCCGGCCAAGCTGCCGGCCGACGTCACTCGCGCGCTCAACGGCGCGATCAACAAGGCCATGCAGCAACCCAAGGTGAAGGCCCGCCTGGAGGCCGACGGCAGCACGCCGGAAGTCGGCACGCCGGAGCAGTTCGCCACCTTCCTCGCTTCGGACGTCAAGCACTGGGCCTCGCAGGTCAAGGCCTTCGGCATCCAGCCCGAGTGACGTGGGTGCGTGGGCCGCGCCCACGCATGAGCCAGACCTACACTGGCGGGATGCCGACCCCCTCCCGTCTCCCGCTCGATTCCCTTCGCCTGTCCGTGCTGGCACTGTCGCTGGTGCTCGCCGGCGCGGCACGGGCCCAGGCGCCCCTGCCGCCGGACTCCGAAGCCGTGCGCCGGCTGGCCAGCGACGATCCGCAGGTGCAGGCCTCGCGCTGGGGCACGCTGGCGCTGATGGCCGGCAAGCCGTGGCTGACGCTCGTGCCGGGCGAGATCGCCACCGTGTGGCGGCTGGCCGGCTGGGTGGTGCCGGGGGCCTCGATGCGGTTCCAGCGCGGCTTCTGCGCGGCCACCGCCTGCCAGGCGACCGACTACCTGGTGCAGTACGACGACAAGGCCGGGCAGCTGCAGTTCTTCGACAACGGCACGATGGCGTACACCGGCCACGTCGAGGCCGACGGCGCACTGCGGATGAAGGGCACCGGCCTGCTGGGCGTGCTCACCGCCGAGACCCTGCGCCACGATCCCGCCAGCGGGACGCTGTACGCCAACGCGCACCCCCTGAAGGCCGGCACCCCGCAGCAGCTGGCGTCGGCGACGGGCGGCTTCGCCCCGGCCGTGGCGGCCGCTGCGCAGGCTTCGGCCC
>JAEWIF010000028.1 GCA_023387335.1 Pseudomonadota bacterium
ACAGTCGCCGCGAGTCAGAGGTTCATGTCGAGCTTCGCTGCTTCGCGCTCGCAGGGCCCGCACCCCTGCGGCGCCGCTCGTCCCACAAATCGCCCGGGCCAGGCATCGCCTGCCGCGTGGGAACGGCTTGCGCTTTCGAACAGAGCCCCCTCCCGTCATCCCCGCGGAGGCGGGGATCCAGAGCTTCCCTTCGGTCGCTGAAAGCGGACGCTCTGGATTCCCGCCTCCGCGGGAATGACGGAACCTCTCAACTCGCGCGGCGCAGGTCCTGCACGGCCGATCGAAGGTCCGCCGCCCAGGTGCGCCGCTCGCGTCCCTCCGACTGCTGCGGCTGCCCGAACGTGACGACCGCCGTGATGGCCGGCCCGGTCAGCGTGCGCCACAGTGACGCCACCAGCGTGTCGTCGCCGATGTAGCAAGGCGAGAGCGTGATCTCGCCCGTGGCCGCGTCGATGAACTGCAGCGCCACCGGCTGCGCCGGCGCGTGGGCGGCGATGGCGGCCTGGATCAGGTTGGCGTGGAACGGCAGCAGGTCGACGCCGTCGCTGGTCGTGCCCTCGGGGAACACCGCCAGCACGTCGCCCGCCTGCAGGCTCTCGGCCATGTGGTGCACCACGCGCATCGCGTCGCGGCGCGATTCACGTTCGATGTAGAGCGTGCCGGCGCCCGTGGCCAGCGCGCCCAGCAGCGGCCAGTGCTTCACGTCGGACTTGGAGACGAAGCGGCAGTAGCGCGCCGCGTGCACCACCAGGATGTCGAGCCACGAGATGTGGTTGGACACCAGCAGCATGGGCCCACGCGCCGGCGGCTGGCCGCGCACCTGCAGGCCGATGCCCAGCACGTGCAGCATGCCGCCGGCCCAGGCCTGCACCTCGGCGTGCTGCCGTTCGACGGACATCCGGGGGAAACGCAGCAGGATGGTGAACAGCCCGCCCAGCGCATGCAGCAGCGCGCGCCACAGCCGCCACGCCGCCCGCAAGCCGCGCATCGTCAGCGCGCCGCGCCCGAGTCCCAGGCCAGCTGGCCGGCCGCGATCGTGCAGCGCACGCGGCCCGGCAGCTCGTAGCCGGAGAACGGCGTGTGCTTGCCCTGGCTGCGCAAGGCGCCGGGCTCCACCGTCCAGTGCGCCTGGGGATCGAAGACGCAGAGGTCGGCCACGCCGCCTTCGACCAGGCGGCCGCAACTGGCCTGCAGCGTGCCCAGCGCGTTGCCGAGCACGCGGGCCGGTTCGCTGGTGAGCACCGCCAGCGCGCGCGTGAGGCCGACGCCGCTCTCCTGTCCCCACTTGAGCGCGAGCGACAGCAGCAGCTCGAGGCCGGTGGCGCCGGGCTCGGCTTCCGCGAAGGGCAGCGTCTTGGCGTCCTCGTCGACCGGCGTGTGGTCGGACACGAGCGCGTCCACCGTGCCGTCGGCCAGGCCTTCGCGCAGCGCGTCGCGGTCGCGCTGCTGGCGCAGCGGCGGCGAAAGACGCATGCGGCTGTCGAAGTAGCCGATGTCCGCGTCGGTCAGGTGCAGCGAGTTGATGCTGACGTCGCAGGTGACGGGCAGGCCCTGGTCCTTGCCGCGGCGCACCAGCTCCAGGCCGGCGGAGCTGCTCAGGCGGCACAGGTGCACGCGCGCCCCGGTGGACTTCATCAGCTCCAGCAGCGTGTGCACCGCGATCGTCTCGGCCGCCACCGGCACGCCCGACAGGCCCAGCCGCGTGGCCAGCGGGCCGCTGGCGGCGACGCCCTTGCCCAGGTACAGCTCCTGCGGCCGCAGCCACACCGTGTAGCCGTAGGTCGAGGCGTACTGCAGCGCGCGCAGCAGCACCTGCGTGTTGGCCAGGCCCACCTCGGCCTGGCTGAAGCCGACGCAGCCGGCCTCGGTGAGCTCGGCCATCTCGGTGAGCACTTCGCCGGAAAGGCCCCGCGTGAGCGCGCCCAGCGGGAACACGCGCGCCTGGTGCAGCTTCTCGGCGCGCATCTTGAGCATTTCGACGAGGCCCGGCTCGTCGAGCACCGGGTCGGTGTCCGGCGGGCAGACCAGGCTGGTGACGCCGCCCGCGACGGCCGCGGCCATCTCGGACTCCAGCATGCCTTCGTGCTCGTGCCCGGGTTCGCGCAGCCGCACCGCGAGATCGACCAGGCCGGGCGCGACGATGCAGCCGTTGGCCTCGATCACGCGGCTGGCGCTGAAGCCCGCGGGCGTGCCGCCGATGGCGACCACGCGGCCGGCGGCGATCGCCACGTCGGCGATCTCGTCGCGGTTGGAGCCGGGGTCGAGCACGCGGCCGTTCTTGATCAGGATCTTCATGGGCGCTTTCTTGTTTTCTTCAGGCTTCGTTGCCGGCGACGATGCTCATGACGGCCATGCGCACGGCGATGCCGAAGGTGACCTGCGGAAGGATCACGCTCTGCTTGCCGTCCACCACCGCCGAATCGATCTCCACGCCGCGGTTGATCGGCCCCGGGTGCATGACGATGGCGTCGGGCTTGGCCAGCTGCAGCTTGTCGGGCGTGAGGCCGAAGTTCTTGAAGAACTCCTGCGACGAAGGCAGCAGCGCGCCGCTCATGCGCTCGTTCTGCAGCCGCAGCATGATCACCACGTCGCAGCCGCGGATGCCTTCCTCCAGCGTGTGGCACACGCGCACGCCCATCTGCGCCATGTCGGCCGGCACCAGCGTCTTGGGACCGACCACGCGCACCTCGGCGCAGCCGAGCGTGGTGAGCGCGTGGATGTCCGAGCGCGCCACGCGCGAATGCAGCACGTCGCCGACGATCGCCACCGTGAGGTTGGAGAAGTCCTTCTTGTAGTGGCGGATCGTGTACATGTCGAGCAGCCCCTGCGTTGGGTGCGCATGCCGGCCGTCGCCCGCGTTGATCACGTGCACGTGCGGCGCGACGTGCTGCGCGATCAGGTAGGGCGCGCCCGATTCGCTGTGGCGCACCACGAACATGTCGGCCGCCATCGCCGACAGGTTGGCGATGGTGTCCAGGAGCGACTCGCCCTTGCTGGCCGAGGAGCGTGCGATGTCCAGGTTGATCACGTCGGCCGACAGCCGCGTGGCCGCGATCTCGAAGGTGGTGCGGGTGCGCGTGCTGTTCTCGAAGAACAGGTTGAACACGCTCTTGCCGCGCAGCAGCGGCACCTTCTTCACCTCGCGGTCGCTGACGCCGACGAACTTGGCGGCCGTGTCCAGGATGTGGGTGACGATGTCGCGCGGCAGGCCCTCGATCGAGAGCAGGTGGATCAGTTCGCCGTTCTTGTTCAGTTGCGGGTTTCGCTTGTAGAGCATCAGGCGACCTTGAAGTTGAAGCGGCCCTGCGCGTCGCGCGCCAGTTCCAGCGATTGGGCCTCGGGCAGGGCGACGCGCGCGGCGGCGAAGTTGGCCTCGACCGGCAGCTCGCGTCCGCCGCGATCGACCAGCACGGCCAGCTTCACGCTGGCAGGGCGGCCGTAGTCGAACAGCTCGTTGAGCACCGCGCGGATGGTGCGGCCGGTGTAGAGCACGTCGTCCAGCAGCACGATATGGGCGTCATTGACGTCGAAGGGCAATTTCGTCTGCGCGCTGGAAGCCGAGAGGCCGCGCTGCGCGAAGTCGTCGCGGTGCATCGACGAGGAGATGGTGCCGGCCTCGCCTGGCAGCTGCAGGTCCTGCTGCAGCCGCTGCGCCAGCCAGGCGCCGCCGGAGGTGATGCCGACCAGGCGGCCCTCGGGCCCGCGCAGGGCGGGCACGCCGCGCAGCAGCTCGCGGTACAACGCCTCGGCGTCCAGGCGCAATTCGCTCATTCAATGCTCCTCAGGAACTGTTCCAGGATGATGCAGGCCGCGCCCGCGTCGGCGTCCTTCGCGCCGCCGGCCAGCGCCTCGGTGGTGCTGTAGCGCTCGTCCACCTCGTACACGGCCAGCTTTGTTCGCGCGGCGAGCTGGCGGCCGAAGCGGCGGGCCCGCTCGGTATTGTCGTGGGGCGCGCCGTCGGGGTGGAACGGCACGCCGATCACCAGCGCGTCGGGTTGCCATTCGCTCACGCGCTGCGCGGCGGCTTCGAGGCGCGCCTTGCCTTCGGCACGGATGGTCGGCTGCGGAGTCGCGGTGCGCATCATGCGATTGCCCACGGCGACGCCGGTGCGCTTGGCCCCGTAATCGAAAGCGAGAAAAGTGGAAAAGTGGCGGGGGACGTCGGGCCGGGCTTCCACGCTCATGCGTGCCCGGCCTCCGGCGACAGCATCCACGCCTGCAGGCCCAGCAGCGACAGCGCCTTGTCGTAGCGCTGTTCCACCGGCGTATCGAAGATCACCTGCGGATCCGCGGCCACGGTGAGCCAGCTGTTCTCGGCCAGTTCCGATTCGAGCTGGCCTTCGCCCCACGCGGAGTAACCGAGCGAGACCAGCACCTTGCGCGGACCGGCACCGGTGGACAGCGCTTCGAGCACGTCCTTCGACGTGGTCATCTCCAGCCCGCCGGGGATGGTCATGGTCGATGCGTACACGGGCTCGTCGGGCTTGGCCTCGCCGGCCAGCACCGCCTCGTGCAGCACGAAGCCGCGTTCGGTCTGAACCGGGCCGCCGTGGAACACCGGCGCGCCCGCGAGGTCGTCGCGATCGAGCGGGAGGTCGACCTTCTCGAACAGGTTCTTCAGCTTGATGTCGCTGGGCTTGTTGATCACGAGGCCCAGGGCGCCGCGGGCGCTGTGCTCGCACAGGTACACCACGCTGCGAGCGAACGAGGCATCCTCCAGGCCCGGCATCGCGATCAGGAAGTGATGCGTCAGGTTGATGGTGGACGGCTCGGCGGGCATGATGAAATTTTAACGAAGACGAATGGAAAAGCCCTATCCCGCCGGACTGGTGTGGTTTCGGCGGGACCTGCGTGTGCAGGACCACGCCGCCCTCTACCACGCGCTGCGCAGCTGCCGGCAGGTGCACGCGGCCTTCGTCTTCGACACCGCCCTCCTCGATCCGCTGCCGCGCCGCGACCGCCGGGTGGAGTTCATCCGTGAATCGCTGGTGGAACTGGACGAAGAGCTGCGGCGCCTGGCCGGCCACGCGAACGGCGGATTGATCGTCCTGCATGGCCTGGCCACGGACGAGTTGCCGAAGCTGGCCCGTCAGCTGGGCGTGCGGGCCGTCTTCGCCAACCACGACTATGAGCCGTCGGCGGTCGCGCGCGACTCGCTGGTGCGCACCGCGCTGGCCGACGACGGCATCGCGATGCACACCACCAAGGACCAGGCGATCTTCGAAGGCGACGAGCTGCTGACCCAGTCGGGGCGTCCGTATTCCGTGTTCACCCCGTACAAGAAGGCCTGGCTCGCGAAGGTCGATCCGTACTACCTGAAGGCGTATCCGGTCGAGAAGCACGCCGGTGCGCTGGCGGCGCGTCCGCGGGCGTGGCGGCGGCCGGTGCCTTCGCTCGCCGACCTGGCGTTCGAGCCGAGCAACCTCGCGAGCCTGCCCGTTCGGCCGGGCGCACGCGGCGCGGCGCGGCTGCTGGACGACTTCCTCCCGCGGATGGATCGTTACCACCAGACGCGTGACTTTCCCGCGGTCAAGGGTCCGAGCTATCTCAGCGTCCACCTGCGCTTCGGCACGGTGTCGATCCGCGAACTGGCGCGGCAGGCCCATTCGTCGGCGCAGGCCGGCGCGGCGACGTGGCTCGGCGAACTGATCTGGCGCGACTTCTATTTCCAGGTGCTGGCGAACTTCCCGCACGTGGCCGATGAAGGGGACCGCGGCGCCAGCTTCCGGCCCGAATACGACGCCATCGCCTGGGAGACGGGCGAGCGGGCCGAGACGCTGTTCGCCGCGTGGTGCGAAGGCCGCACCGGCTATCCGCTGGTGGACGCGGCCATGCACCAGCTCAACCAGACCGGCTACATGCACAACCGCCTGCGAATGGTGACCGCCAGCTTCCTGTGCAAGGACCTGGGCATCGACTGGCGCCGGGGCGAGCGCTACTTCGCGCGGCAGCTCAACGACTACGACCTGGCGGCCAACAACGGCGGCTGGCAGTGGGCCAGTTCCTCGGGCTGCGACGCGCAGCCGTACTTCCGCATCTTCAACCCGGTGAGCCAGAGCCGGAAGTTCGATCCCGAAGGCGAATTCATCCTGCGTTTCCTGCCGCAGCTGGAGGGCTTGCCACCCGCGGCCCTGCACGCGCCGTGGCTGGCGCGGCCGGCGGACCTGGAAGCCGCGGGCCTGGTGCTGGGGCGCGACTACCCGCTGCCGGTGGTCGACCACGAGCGCGCTCGCGAAGAGACGCTGCGGCGCTATGCGGTGGTCAGGAAAAACGGCGCCGCGAAGGGCGCCGGGAGCTGACGCTGGTTTTCCTCAGGCGGCTACTGCGCTGGTGCAGTAGTGCTTGACCAGGCTGAGCAGTTCCTCTTCCGAGTACGGCTTGCCCAGGTAGTGGTTCACGCCCAGCTCGCGGGCGTGCTCGCGGTGCTTCTCGGCGATGCGCGAGGTGATCATCACGATCGGCAGCTGCGCCCAGCGCTGGTCGGCGCGGATGTTGCGGGCCAGGTCGAAGCCGTCCATGCGCGGCATCTCGATGTCCGACAGCACCACGGCCGGTTTCTCCTCGGCCAGGCGCTCCAGCGCCTGCAGGCCGTCGGCCGCCAGCGCGACGCGGTAGCCCTCGCGCTGCAGCAGGCGCTGCGTGACGCGGCGCACGGTGATGGAGTCGTCGACCACCAGCACCAGCGGGATCTGCGGAGCGGCGGGCAGCACTTCGGGTACGGCCGGCTTGCCGGCCTGCTCGAGCATCTCGGGCTGGGCGCGGTCGGCGCTGAGCAGGCGCGCCTGGTCGCCGTACACGGCGGACAGCGCCACCGGGTTGTAGATCAGCACCACCGCGCCGGAAGCGAGCACCGTCATGCCGGCCAGGCCGGGCAGGCGGGCCAGCTGCGGGCCGAGGTTCTTCACCACCACTTCCTGGTTGCCCAGCACTTCGTCGACGTGCACGGCCACGCGTTGCGCGGCGCTTCGGAAAACGACGATGGGCAGCGTCTTGGCCTGCGGCTCGGCGCTGCGCTGCGAGGACTGCAGCAGCGCGCCGGACCAGAAGAACGGGATGTGCTCGCCGCCGAAGTCGAACGAGCCGCCGTTGTAGGCCTGCTGGACTTCCTTGGCGGTGGCACGGCGCACGATCTCGATCAGGTTGGCGGGCACGCCGATGCTCAGCGCGCCGCTGCGGATCATCACGACCTGCGTGACCGCCGTGGTCAGCGGCAGCACCAGCTTGAAACTGGTGCCGCGGCCGGCCTGCGTGCTGGTCTCGATGCGGCCCCCGAGGGCGTTGACCTCGGAGCGGACCACGTCCATGCCGATGCCGCGGCCGGCCAGTTCCGTCACCTGCGAGGCGGTGGAAAAGCCCGGCGTGAAGATCAGGTTGGCGGCTTCGGCCTCGGTGAGCACCTGGCCGGGGGCAACCAGGCCTTGCTGCTGCGCCTTGTCGCGGATGCGGACCAGGTCCAGGCCGGCGCCGTCGTCCCGGAATTCGACCGAGACGTCGTTGCCCTCCTGGCGAACGTCGATCAGGATGGTGCCGGCCGGGTCCTTGCCCGCGGCCTGCCGGATGCCGGCGTCCTCGATGCCGTGCGCCACGCAGTTGCGCAGCAGGTGCTCGAAGGCGGGCGTCATGCGGTCCAGCACGCCGCGGTCCATTTCGATGGAGCCGCCTGTGATGTCCAGCTTCACCTGCTTGCCGGTTTCCTTGGACGCCAGGCGGACCACGCGGTACAGGCGGTCGGAGATGCCCTCGAACTCCACCATGCGCGTGCGCAGCAGGTCGCGCTGCAGTTCGCGGGTCTGGCGGGCCTGGGCGATCAGGTCGTCCTCGGTGGCTTCCACCGTGCGCTGCAGGTTGCGCTGCACGGTGGCCACGTCGTTCACCGACTCGGCCATCATGCGGGTGAGTTCCTGCACGCGGGTGAAGCGGTCGAACTCCAGCGGATCGAAGCCGGCACCGGAGTCCTTGGACTGCGCCAGGCGCGACTGCATCTGCGTCTCGGCCTGCAGCTCGATGTCGCGCAGCTGGGTGCGCAGGCGGTCCAGGTTGCCGGTCAGGTCGTTGAGCGAGCCGCGCAGGTTGCGCAGTTCGTTCTCCAGGCGCGAGCGGGTGATCATCACCTCGCCGGCCTGGTTCATCAGGCGGTCCAGCAGCTGCGAGCGCACGCGCACGGCCTGGTTGGCGACCGCGCGCTGCGGGACCAGCGGCAGCGTGGTCACCGGCGCGGCGAGCACGGCGCGCGTGGGCACGGGCTGCTGCGGTTGCGGCTGGGTGATCGTGGGGGCGGCTGCGATGGGCGCCTGGACTTGCGGCTGCGCGGCGGCGACAGGCGGCTCGGCTTCAGGCTGGTCGGCCCGCGCACGCAGCGCGTCGAAAGCGGTCTGCACGTCGTCGAAGCGTTGCAGCAGCGTCTCAAGGTCGGCGGCCGGCGTCTCGGCCGGCAGCCCTTCGATGGCCGACTCCATGCGGTGCGCCATCTCGCCCAGGCGCAGCGCGCCGGCCAGGCGGGCGCTGCCCTTGAGCGTGTGCAGCACGCGCAGCACTTCGTCGCGACCCTCGGGCCGGCCCTGCTGCGCCCACTGGCGCAGGCCGGCGCCCAGCTTGGGCAGCAGGTCGACCGCTTCTTCCTCGAAGATCGGGAACAGGTCGGGATCGATCGCGTCGACCGCGTCGATGTCGTCGTCGCCCGAGAGCCGGTTGCCCTGGTTCGATGCGGGCGCCGCTTCGGCGGGCGCGCTGAACTGCACGAACTGCGTGGCGGGCTGCATAGCCGGGCGGACCGGCGCGGCTTCTTCCACCAGATCGCTGAGGTCCATGCCTTCGTAGCCGCTGTCACGCAGCTCGGGGCGCAGGGGCAGCTTCAGAAGCTCGAGCGCGGCGAGCGATTCGGCCACGCGCGGATCGGATTCCTTCAGGAAACCGGCGGCGAACTGGTGCAACAGCCGGCGGATCTCCTCCGCGGCTTCGACGAACGCCCTGCCGTGCTGGGGCGTGCCCCAGGCCAGCCGTTGCGCGTGCTGCAGCGAGCCTTCAAGGGCACGCGCGATGTCGGACAGCGCATGGAAGCCGACCGTGGCCGAGCTGCCCGCCAGCGCGTGCGCCAGGCCGACGGCGGTGTCGGAGATCGGCTCCTTGAGCTCGAGCGCCCACTCGGCCAGCTCCTGCGAGAGGCGGCGCGACCATTCGTCCGCTTCGTTCAGGTAGACGTTGTAGAGCGGGATGCCGATGCGCAGGCCCCCGATCACCTTGGTCTGGTCGTCGATGGCCGGTTGGGCGACGAGCGGCTCTTCCACCGGGAGCTCCGGCTCGGCGGCCGGGGGCTGCGGCTGCTCGGACAGCGCGTTGAGGCTGTCGAAATCGATCGAGATGATTTCGGGTTCCGGCACCGGCGCGGGAGCCGCTTCGACGGGCGCCGGGGCCACGGCGTCGAGTTCGATCGCGAAATCGGCCGGCAGCTCGTCGAGCGTGATCTCTTCCGCCACCACGGCCTGGCCGCGGATGACGTGGGTGGCGCCGAACGACTCGATATCGTCGGGCAGCGGGGTCGGTTCGGCGGCGAGGCCGAGGTCGAAATCGGCGAGCAGGTCGCTGGCAGGCGCCGCGACGGGCTCCGCCGCCAGCACCGGCGCCGGCTCCGGCTCGGCCGGACTCAGGTCGAATTCGAACGACGGGACATCGATCGCCGGCAGTTCGGCTGCAGGTTCGACGGCCACAGGCGCCGGAGTGGGCAGTGCCAGCTCGACAGCAGGCGCGCTGAAGTCGATCTCGAGCGCCGGCGCTCCGGTTTCGGCGATCGGTGCCGCGGAAGCGCCCGGGAATTGGAACGCCACCACCCGACCGTCGGTGCGCAGCGCATCGGCAGGGCCACGGAACATGCCCGACTTCCAGCCCGCGTCGGTGCCCGAGGCGATGTCCTCGATCCAGCGGCCGAAGCCGCGCAGCGCGTCGGCTGAAACCGTACGCAGGTCGTCGGTGGCGGATTTCTGGTCGGCCAGCCAGGTGTTGAGCACCTGCTCCAGCGCCCAGCCGGCTTCGCCGAATTCATTCAGTCCCACCATGCGCGAGCTGCCCTTGAGCGTGTGGAACGCGCGGCGCAGGGTGGTGAGTTCGGCGACGTCGCTGGGCTGGGCCGCGAGCGATTCGAGTGCCGTCAGGCCGTTGCCGACGACTTCGCGTGCTTCCTCCAGGAAGATCTGGAGCAATTCGTCGTCTTCTTCGTCGTGCTCAGCCGGCGCTGCCACGGCGGGCGCGGGTGCCGGCGCGACGGACATCGGGGCGACCGCGACCGGAGCGGCTTGCACCACGACCGGTTCCAAGGGCGCAGCGATCACAGGCTCGCTAGCCACGGGTGCCTGCACCGCCACAGCCGCGGCCTTGTCCGTCTCGAGGCGACCCATCAGCGGCCGCAGCTCGCCCTGCACCTCGTCGAAGACGAACAGCTTCTTCGCCAGCGCGGGCTGGTAATTCAGCATGTCGATCAGGAAGCCGAGAGCGCCGAGGTTGTTGCCCAGCTTGTCGAACGTGCTGGCGCGGCGCTCCGGATCCTGGTCGAAATCGCCCACCAGGACCTGTTCGACCGTTTCACGCATGCGGGCCACGGCCAGCGTGGCCTTGTCCAGGCCCAGCACCGACAGCACGCCGCGCATCTGCAGCAGGTGCGTGGGCGCGTTCTTCAGCGGCTCCTTGTCGTCCGGGTTGCGGAAGAAGGCATCGAGCAGCTTCTCGAGTTCGCTGAGCGTGCCGCGCAGTTCGCCGACCACGCTGCCCATGGTCTGGCGATCGCTGACACGTCGGTACAGCTCCTCCATCCACGACTCCAGCGCTTCGGCCTGGCCGCCCTGGCGCACGCGGTCCAGACGCGCGGCCAGTCGCGCGGTGCGCACGGCCAGCTGGGAATCGGCGGGATCGAGGTCCTGGAACGCGGCCTCGAGGTACAGCACTGCGGTGGCGACTTCCATCGCGACTTCGGCCCGCGGCGGCTGGCCCGAGCGCACGACGCCGTCGACCGTCGCCATGAGGCTCTGCGCCAGCGGCGCGCTGGGCGCATGCAGCTTGGTGAGCGAATCGCCGATGGCGTGGAACTGCTCGCCGACGTTCTTGAACTTGGTGACATCGCCGCCCGAAGCGGCCGACCAGCTTTCCTTGGCGGCGCCGATCCGCTTGCGCGCCTGCGTCAGCAGCACCGGATCGAAGCGGCCGAACTGCGCCGTGGCGTAGTCGACGGGCGTGAATCGCTGCAGCGCGTACGCCTCGCGCACGCTGGCCAGCGCCGGTGCGTCAACCGCGCGCGGCGGCACGGCCTGCGAGCAGAAGAACAGCAGGTCCTGCGCCAGGCGATCGGAGATGTTGCTGTCGCCCTTGGCCAGCGTGGCGTACTGCAGCAGCACGCGCGAGCCGGCGCGCTTGACGTAGACGTCGGCCGGCACCAGGCCGAGCGCCATCGCCTCGAAGTAGCCGGCGCAGATCTTCCAGAAGGTGCGCGGCTGGCGCGCTTCCTGCCCGGCGGCCAGGCCCAGGCAGCAATCGACGAGGTCCTTGGCCGCGGCCGGGTCGGCGCTCTTGACGATGCGCAGCACGGCCTGGTCCATGCGCGATCGCACCGCCGGGTCGTAGACCAGTTTCTGCGCGACGGCGGGGGTCTCGGGCTCGATCCAGCGCCAGTCGTAGGGCCACAGGTCGGCGGGGTGGATGCGCTCGCTGCCCGCGAGTTCCTGCACGTCCTTGTATTGGGGGAACAGCGCCACCGGCGAGGTTGCCTTGCCCAGCAGCACGCCTTCGAGGTATTCGGTCAGCGCGAAGCCGGCGCGCTCGACCTTGGAGGCGGCGGGCTCGCTGCAAAGCTCGGGCCGCTCGACGAACTTCTGCACCGACGCTTCCATCGCGCGCAGGATCAGCGCCGGAGCGCCCAGTCCCACCATCTCGAGCGCGCCGACCGCCTGGTGCAGCTGCTGGCGGGCGATGCGCAACTGGCCGGTGTCGACCGAGGCCATGTCCTGGCCCCGCGCCAGGCCGGCGTCGCGGACGAAGCGGCGCAGCGCGGCCGAGGCCGATTCGAGCGACTTGCGCAGCTCGTCCAGCACCCAGGCCAGCGGGCCCAGGTCATTGGTCGCCAGGTCGAGGTCGTTTTCGTTGGCTTGCATGGAAGGACTCAGGCTCTGGCAACAGGTGCCGGACGCTGGCGCGTCAGGCGATCTTGAAACGGGACACCGACTGGCGCAGTTCCTCGGCCATCCGCGACAACTCACGCACCTGCTGGGCGGTGGAGCGAGTGCCCTCGCCGGTCTGCTCGGTCACGGCGAAGATGTGCTGGATGTTGCCGGCCACCACGTTGGCCGATTCGGCTTCCTTGGAGGCCGAGGCCGAGATCTGTTCGATCAGCTCGGCGAGGCGGCGCGACACCTGGTCGATCTCGGTCAGCGCGGTACCCGCGTTGTCGGACAGCTTGGCCCCTTCCACCACGCCCTGCGTGGAGCGCTCCATGGCGGCCACCGCGTCCTGCGTGTCGGTCTGAATCGCCTTCACCAGCGCCGAGATCTGGCGCGTGGCGTCGGCGGAACGTTCGGCGAGGCGCTGCACTTCTTCCGCCACCACCGAGAAGCCGCGACCCGCTTCACCGGCCGACGCGGCCTGGATGGCGGCGTTCAGGGCCAGGACGTTGGTCTGCTCGGTAATGTCCGAGATCAGTTCGGTGATTTCACCGATCTCCTGCGACGACTCGCCCAGCCGCTTGATCCGCTTGGAGGTTTCCTGGATCTGGTCGCGGATGGCGTTCATGCCGCCGATGGCGTTCTGCACGGCCGTCAGGCCCGACTCGGCGGCCATCAGCGACTGGCGCGCCACCTGGGCCGATTCCTGCGCTTGCCCGGACACCTGGTTGATTCGGGACGCCATGTCCAGCACCGACTGGCCGGTTTCGCGGATCTCGCGCAGCTGCTCGGTGGAGGCGGCCAGCAGCTCGGTGGACGTGCTTTCCACCTGCGCCGTGGTCTGCGCCACCTTGGTGGCCGTGTTCTGCACGTTGCCCACCAGCTGGCGAAGTTCTTCCACCGTGTAGTTCACCGAGTCGGCGATGGCGCCGGTGATGTCCTCGGTCACGGTGGCTTCCTGCGTGAGGTCGCCTTCGGCCACCGTCTGCAGTTCGTTCATCAGGCGAAGAATGGCGGCCTGGTTGGCGTCGTTGACGCGCTTGGCTTCCTGCTCCTGGCGCTCGGCTTCGTGGCGCTGCGACTCGGCCACTTCCTGGCGCTTGCGGCTGTCCTGCAGCTGCACGTAGGCCAGGCCGATCGAGCAGAAGATGGCGAACAGCGCGGCGACGACCAGAGCGACCAGGGCGCCCACGCCCAGGCCCGTCTGCAGCGACAGCTTGTTCTGCAGTTCTTCCAGCGAGCGGCGCAGCGGCTCGGAGTCCGCGATGATGGCCGCCTGCGCTTCACGCGCGGACACCAGGCCCTGCAGGTTGCCCAGAATGGCGCTGGCCTGCGTGCGCGTCTCTTCGTAGGTCTTGAGCAGCGACTCGAGGCGCTCACGCGTCTGCGGGTCCTTGGAGCCGGAAAGGCGCAGCTCGGGGCTGCCTTCCAGCAGGCCCTGCGCGATCTCCTTGAAGGAGTTCAGGTCCTTGCCCAGCAGGAACACGGCCTCGGGGGACAGGCCCTCGGTGGCGGTCATGAATTCGTTGGCCGACTTGCCGATACGCTGGGTCAGCATCACCAGCTGGCCGGCGGCGGAGATCTCGGCGGGCGAGGCGTTCTGCTGCAGCTTGAGCGAGGACACCGTCTCGGCCACTTCCAGCAGGTCGGACGACTGGCGGTTGATGGTGCGCAGCGCGGCGCCCACCTGCGTGAGGATCTTCTGCTGGCCCATGACGACGGCTGCCGCGCGTTCGGCCTTTTCCATCAAGGGGACGATCTTGTCGACGTCCGCCTGGAATTCCGTCGCGACGGGCGACAGGCGCAGCACGTCGTCGCCGGCCTTCAGGCCGCGCACCGAGCGGGCCAGCACGCTGGCGCTGTCGCTCACTTCGGTGAAGGCCGGGTTGCTGCCCACCAGCGCCTGGGTGACCGACTTGGCGAGGCGCTGCGACTGCGTCAGCGAGTCGCCGGTGTTACGCACCTGCTGCGCGACCTTGTCGGCCTGGTTCACCGCGAACACGGCCACCGAACCCAGCACCAGCAGCGAGCCGGCCAGCATGGTGAACAGCACGCGCTGGTGCGCCACGATGCTTCGGCGGCCGAGGAGGGGGATCGACACCCGCTCGGCTTGCGGCAGGTGGTCCTGCGTGTCGATGGAGTCCGGGTCGTCAGCGCCGGGAAGCATCATCGCCTGCGAGGGCTCGTGGAACGGGTCCACCGTCGCCTCGGGTGATCCCAGGCTCAGCGAGCCGGTGGTTTCGCCGGCGGCCTCGGACTTCTTCTTGGCGAGCAGGTTCTTGAGTTGGTCGACGACGGACATGTTGCTAGGCCTTCCGGGGGTGCTTCAAGCGCTGATGCTCAGGAACTGGGGTTGCTGGGAGAGGGCCTGCAGGTTGATCTCCTGCCAGTAGGCGCCGCCGGCATCGGTGTAGCCGCTGCCGAAATAGGCCGGCGAGCCCTCGGGGGGCTCGCTGGAAGACCTGAAGGCCTCGAGGTTGCGCAGACCGGCCAGCCGGTCGATCAGCAATGCGCAGTTGACTTCGAGCGCGGCGTTGAGCGCCACGAGGCGCGATTCGGCCCGGCCGGCGTCGGTGCGAGCGACGGGCGCACGGCCGGACACGAAGCCGCCCAGGTCGACCACGCCGAAGAGGCCGCCACGCAGGTTGGCCACGCCGAGGAACCATTTCTGCGTGTAGGGCACCGGCTGGGCGCTGGCGAAGGGGAAGATCTCGCCGGACTGCGCCAGCGGGAACAGGTAACGGTTGCCGCCCGCCTCGACGGCGAGCCACGAGGCCTGGACGCCTTCGGCGCGCGCCGCCTGGAGCCGATGGGCCAGGCGGGTCTGGAGTTCGCGCAGCGCTTCGCGGTTGGCCATCGTCTGCTCGGGCGATCAGCCCAGGGCTTTGATCTTGGCCATCAGCTCGGCGGCATCGACCGGCTTGGTGATGTAGTCGCGCGCGCCCTGGCGCATGCCCCAGACGCGGTCGGTTTCCTGGTTCTTGCTCGTGCACATGATGATGGGCACGTCGGCGTACAGCGGATCACGCGTGATGGCGCGCGTGAGCTGGAAGCCGTTCTGGCCCGGCATCACCACGTCCATCAGGATCAGATCGGGCTTTTCCTCGCCCAGGCGGCGGAAGGCATCCTCGGCGTTCTCCGCCGTCTTGACCGCGAAACCGTTCTTCTGCAGCAGGTCGGTCATGAACATCAGCTCGGTCTTGGAATCGTCCACCACGAGCACTTTCTTGATCGCCATCGGGGTACTCCTGCTCTCTCTTCTCTATTTGCTTATCGCGGGTTGCTTGTTTTGCTTACTCGACCTGTTGCGCGGCCGCACCGAACTGCTGCACGGTCTGCAGCAGCTGGTCCTTGGTGAAGGGCTTGGTGAGGTAGTCCTGCGAACCGACCATGCGGCCCCGCGCCTTGTCGAACACGCCGTCCTTGGACGAGAGCATCACCACCGGAGTCGCGGCGAAGCGCGAGTTGCGCTTGATGATGGCGCAGGTTTGATAGCCGTCCAGCCGCGGCATCAGGATGTCGCAGAAGATCAGATCGGGCTGGTAGTCGTTGACCTTGGCCAGAGCGTCGAATCCATCCTCGGCCAGCATGACCTCGTGGCCGCCCTGCTTCAGGAAGATCTCCGCGCTGCGCCGGATCGTGTTGCTGTCATCGATCACCAGCACCTTGAACCCCGTCGTGCTCACTTGACGCCGCTCCTCATTCTTAACTGCCGCGGGACCGCATCGTCATACGAAAGCGTCACCGAAGCACCTCCCTCAGATCTGGACCATCTCGAAGTCTTCCTTGCGCGCGCCGCACTCGGGGCAGGTCCAGTTCATGGGGACCTGGTCCCACGGAGTTCCGGGAGGAATTCCGTGGTCGGGGGCGCCGGCGGCTTCGTCGTAGATCCACCCGCAGATCAGACACATCCAGGTCTTCGCTTCAGTCACAGCTTAAAGGGCCTTCGAATAGAATGCAACGATTGTATCGAGCGCACCTGCGGAGAAACGTCACGGTGCCGATGCCTGGAAGATTCAGGCTTATGACAAACCCCGATCCCACCAGCAACGAACCCGGCGCCGAAGACATCGACGACGCGGGTCCCGCGTGCGTGATGGTTTTCAACGCCAGCGATCCCAGCGGAGCGGGCGGACTGGCCGCGGACGTCACCGCCATCGCGTCGGTCGGCGCGCACGCGCTGCCCGTCGTCACCGGCGCCTATGCGCGCGACACCGCGGAGGTGCTGGACCACTTCAGCTTCGACGAGGAAGCCATCACCGAGCAGGCCCGCGCGATCCTGGAGGACACGCCGGCCCAGGTGTTCAAGGTCGGCTTCCTCGGCAGCCCCGAGGCGATCAGCGCGGTGGCCGAGATCGCCACCGACTATGCCGACGTCCCGGTGATCGCCTACATGCCCAACCTTTCGTGGTGGGACGAGTCGCAGATCGACCTGTACCTCGACGCCTTCCGCGAACTGATGCTGCCGCAGACCACCGTGCTGGTGGGCAACCACAGCACGCTCTGGCGCTGGCTGCTGCCCGACTGGAGCAGCGACAAGAGCCCCACCGCGCGCGACATCGCCAAGGCCGCCGCCGACATGGGCGTGGCCTACACGCTCGTCACCGGCATCCCGCTGCCCGACCAGTTCATGGACAACGTGCTGGCCTCGCCGCAGTCGGTGCTGGGCAGCGAGAAGTTCGAGCGCTTCGAGGCCGTGTTCTCCGGCGCCGGCGACACGCTGTCCGCCGCCCTCGCCGCGCTGGTCGCCAGCGGCAGCGACCTCGCCTCGGCCACCACCGAGGCTCTTTCCTATCTCGACCGCTGCCTCGACGCGGGTTTCCGTCCCGGCATGGGCAACGTGGTGCCCGACCGCCTGTTCTGGGCCCAGCCCGAAAGCGAGACCGAGGAGCTCACGCAGGAGGAAGCCCAGGCCCTGCAGGTCCTGGACATGCCCGCCCATGACACCAAGCACTGATCGCAACGAACAGCTTTTCGAGCGCGCCCGGCGCGTCATCCCCGGCGGCGTCAATTCGCCGGTGCGCGCCTTCCGCGCGGTCGGTGGCACGCCGCGCTTCGTGCAGCGCGCCCACGGCGCCTACTTCTGGGACGCCGACGGCAAGCGCCACATCGACTACATCGGATCCTGGGGTCCGATGATCCTGGGCCACGGCCACCCGGCGGTAGTCGAGGCGGTGCAGCGCGCGGTGCAGGACGGCTTCTCCTTCGGCGCGCCGACCGAGCGCGAGATCGAACTGGCCGAGGCCATCGTGCAGGCCATGCCCGGCCTCGAGATGGTCCGCCTGGTCAGCTCCGGCACCGAGGCGGCGATGAGCGCCATCCGCCTCGCGCGCGGCGCGACGCGGCGCAACAAGCTGGTCAAGTTCGAGGGCTGCTACCACGGCCATGCCGACGCGCTGCTGGTCAAGGCCGGCTCCGGGCTCGCCACGTTCGGCCACCCGACCAGCGCCGGCGTCCCCGAGGAAGTCGTGCAGCACACGCTGGTGCTGGAATACAACAACCTGCAGCAGCTGGAGCAGGCGTTCGAGCAGCATGGCCGCGACATCGCCTGCCTGATGATCGAGCCTATCGCCGGCAACATGAACTTCGTGCGCGCCGACGTTGACTTCATGCGCCGCTGCCGCGAGCTGTGCACGCAGCACGGCGCGATGCTGGTGTTCGACGAGGTGATGACGGGTTTCCGCGTCGCGCTCGGCGGCGCCCAGGCGTACTACGCATCCAAGATCCCCGGCTTCGGCCCCGACCTCACGGTGCTGGGCAAGGTGATCGGCGGCGGCATGCCGCTGGCGGCCTTCGGCGGGCCGCGCGCCACCATGGAGCAACTGGCGCCGCTCGGCCCCGTCTATCAAGCGGGCACGCTCTCGGGCAACCCGGTCGCCACGGCCTGCGGACTGGCCACGCTGCGCGAGGTGAGCCGCCCCGGCTTCTACGATTCGCTGGCCGCGAAGACGCGCTCATTGATGGAAGGCCTGGCCGGCGCCGCGCGCTCGGCCGGAGTGCCGTTCAGCGCCGACAGCGAAGGCGGCATGTTCGGCTTCTTCCTGCTGTCCGAGCTGCCGAACAACTACGGCCAGGTGATGAAGACCGAAGGCGCGCGCTTCAACAAGCTGTTCCACGGCCTCCTGGACCGTGGCGTGTACATCGCTCCGGCGCTGTACGAGGCCGGCTTCGTGAGCGCGGCCCACAGCGGGCAGGACATCGAGGAGACGGTGGCGGCGGCGCGCGAGGTGTTCGCCACGCTCTGAGCGCCGCGCCGCGCCGCGTTCCGGCCTCAGTGCCGGAAGTGCCGCACCCCGGTGAACACCATCGCCACGCCGCGCTCGTCGGCCGCTGCGATCACCTCCTCGTCGCGCATGCTGCCGCCCGGCTGAGCCACGCAGGCGGCGCCGGCATCCACTACGACATCCAGCCCGTCGCGGAACGGGAAGAACGCGTCGCTGGCCACCACGCTGCCGGCCAGCGACAGGTTGGCGTTGCCGGCCTTGATGCTGGCGATGCGCGCCGAATCGATGCGGCTCATCTGGCCCGCGCCCACGCCCAGCGTCATGCCGTCCTGGCAGAACACGATGGCGTTGGACTTGACGTACTTGGCCACGGTCCAGGCGAACAGCAGGTCCTGCAGCTGTTGCGGGGTCGGCTGCTTCTTCGTGACCACCTTCAGCTCGGCCAGCGTGAGCTCGCGGTTGTCGGCCGTCTGCATCAGGAGGCCAGAGCCGACGCGCTTGACGTCCATGGCGTTGCGGCCGTTGTCCCAGTCGGTCCGGCCGCCCGGCGGCAGCGCGATCCGCAGCAGGCGCACGTTGGCCTTGGCCTTGAACACCTCCAGCGCCTCGGGCGAGAACTCGGGCGCCATCAGCACCTCGACGAACTGCTTGGACACGGCCTGGGCCGCCGCGCCGTCCAGCGGACGGTTGAAGGCGATGATGCCGCCGAAGGCCGAGGTCGGATCGGTCTTGAACGCCTTCGAGTAGGCCTCGAGGGGGTCCTTGCCCAGCGCCACGCCGCAGGGGTTGGCGTGCTTGACGATCACGCAGGCGGGCGCCTGGAAGCTCTTGACGCATTCCCACGCGGCGTCCGCGTCGGCGATGTTGTTGTACGAGAGCTCCTTGCCTTGCAGTTGCCTGGCGGTGACGAGCGAACCCGGTGCCGGATAGAGGTCGCGGTAGAACGCGGCCTTCTGGTGCGGGTTCTCGCCGTAGCGCAGGTCCTGCACCTTCACGAAGCGGCCGTTGGACTGGCCGCCGAACAGGGCGCGCGTGCCATCGTCCTGCAGGCTGGACAGGTAGTCGCTGATCGCGCCGTCGTAGTCGCTGATGCGGTTGAACGCGGCCACGCACAGGGCGAAGCGCGTCTTGTCCGACAGCTTGTTGCCGTTGGCGCGCAACTCCTCGAGCACCGGGCCGTACTGCGCGGCGTCGGTGAGCACCGCCACGTCCTTCCAGTTCTTGGCCGCGCTGCGCACCATGGCCGGGCCGCCGATGTCGATGTTCTCGATGGCGTCTTCCAGCGTGCAGTTGGCCGTGGCGACGGTCTTCTCGAAGGGATACAGGTTCACCACCAGCAGGTCGATGGTGGCGATGCCGTGGTCCTTGAGCGCCTGCACGTGCTCGGGCACGTCGCGTCGCGCCAGCAGGCCGCCGTGCACCTTGGGATGCAGCGTCTTGACGCGGCCGTCGAGCATCTCGGGAAAGCCGGTGACCTCGGCGACCTCGGTGACCGGCAGGCCTTCGTTGGCGAGCAGCCTGGCGGTGCCGCCGGTGGAGATCAGGCGCACGCCCAGCGCGTGCAGCCCGCGGGCGAGGTCCACGATCCCGGTCTTGTCCGAGACGGAAAGGAGTGCGTTCATGGTGTGGGGGCCAGGGCCCGTTCGAAAAGGAAAGGATCTACTTGAGCAGCTTGTGCTCGACCAGCTTCTTGCGCAGGGTGTTGCGGTTCAGGCCCAGCCATTCGGCGGCGCGCGACTGGTTCTGGTCGGCCTTGGCCATCACCACCTCCAGCAGCGGCTTCTCGACCACCTTGACCAGCATCTCGTACAGGCCCCCCGGCTCCGTGCCGCGCAGGTCCCGGAAGTAGCCCTCCAGGCTGGTGCGCACGCACTCCTCTATGTGTTTCTTGCTCATGCTTCCTGTCGCGACTTCTCTTCTTGGTCCTGCTCCCCCGCCGCCGGCATCCGGTCGCCCCGGACGGCCAGCTCGTCGAAGAACGCGCCTACGGCGCGCAGCTGCTCTTCGCAGTCCTCGATGGCGTTCATGTGGTCGCGAAATTCCCTGGCGCCCGGCAGTCCGCGGACATACCAGGCGATGTGCTTGCGCGCGCTGCGCACGCCGGTGTACTCGCCGTACAGGCCGTAGTGGTCTTCCAGGTGCGCCAGCAGCAGGCGCCGCACCTCGGCCACCAGCGGCGGCGCGAGCAGCTCGCCGGTGGCGAGGAAGTGCGCCACCTCGCGGAAGATCCACGGCCGGCCCTGCGCCGCGCGGCCGATCATCACGGCGTCGGCGCCGGTGAGCGCCAGCACCTCGCGCGCCTTGTGCGGCGAATCGATGTCGCCGTTGGCCACCACGGGAACGCGCACCGCGTCCTTGACGGCGGCGACGGTGTCGTATTCGGCGAAGCCCTTGTAGCCCTGCTCGCGCGTGCGGCCGTGCACCGTCAGCATCCCGATGCCGACCGACTCGAAACCGCGCGCCAGCCGCACGGCGTTGCGGTGCTCGGCGTCCCAGCCCGTGCGCATCTTCAGCGTGACCGGCACGCCGCGCGCCTGCCCCACGCGCACCACCGCCTCGGCGATGGACAGGGCCAGCGGCTCGTCCTGCATCAGGGCCGATCCGGCCCACTTGTTGCAGACCTTCTTGGCCGGGCAGCCCATGTTGATGTCGATGATCTGGGCGCCGCGATCGATGTTGTAGGCCGCGGCCTCGGCCATCATGGCCGCGTCGGTGCCCGCGATCTGCACCGCCACCGGGCCCGGTTCGCCTTCATGGTTGGCGCGGCGCGAGGTCTTCAGGCTGTCCCAGAGCTCGCGGCGCGAGGTGACCATCTCGCTGACCGCGTAGCCGGCGCCCAGCTTTCGGCACAGCTGCCGGAAGGGCCGGTCGGTCACGCCCGCCATCGGCGCCACGAACAGGTTGTTCGCCAGGACGTAAGGGCCGATGTGCATGGGGGAAAGCGGGACGGTGCTGCTGAAAAATGAGGCATGCATTGTAGGCCCCGCGCCTGACGCGACCTGGCGCGGCGCGACTGCGTATGCGCCTACAGGTTCGGGCGGCTTGACTGGCTTAACATCCGCGCGCATGCAAGAGTGGCTCGAGTCCCTGCTGGCGCTGTTGGCGCTTCCGCGCTTCGGGCTTTCCACCCTCTTCATCGTCGCCTTCGTCTCGGCCACGCTGCTGCCGCTCGGCTCCGAGCCCGCGCTGTTCGGTCTGCTCAAGCTCAACCCCGAACTCTTCTGGCCCGCCATCCTGGTGGCCACCGCCGGCAACACCCTGGGCGGCATGGTCGACTGGTGGATGGGTTACGGCGCGCACCAGGTCGTGGACAAGTGGGGCCACTCGCGCACGCACGTGAAGGCGATCGAGTGGCTGGAGAAGCTCGGGCCCAAGGCCTGCCTCTTCTCTTTCCTGCCGGTGGTGGGCGACCCGCTGTGCGCGGTGGCCGGCTGGCTGCGCCTGCCGTTCTGGCCGTGCGCGGGGTGGATGCTGGTCGGGAAGTTCCTGCGCTACGTCGTGATGACGATCGCGCTGCTGGAGATGTTCCCCGGGGGCATCCCGGGGTTCAGGCACTAGACGTTGAACAGGAAGTTCATCACGTCGCCGTCCTTGACGACGTACTCCTTGCCTTCGCTGCGCATCTTCCCCGCGTCCTTGGCGCCCTGCTCGCCCTTGAACTTGATGTAGTCGTCGAAAGCGATGGTCTGGGCGCGGATGAAGCCGCGCTCGAAGTCGGTGTGGATCACGCCCGCGGCCTGCGGCGCGGTGGCGCCGATGCGCACGGTCCAGGCGCGCACTTCCTTCTCGCCGGCGGTGAAGTAGGTCTGCAGCCCGAGCAGCCGGAAGGCCGCGCGGATCAGGCGGTTCAGGCCCGGCTCCTCCTGGCCGATCTCGGACAGGAACATCTGCTTGTCCTCGTCGCTCATGTCGGCCATCTCGGATTCGATCTTGGCGCAGATGGCGACCACGGGCGCGTTCTGCGAGTCCGCGTATTCCTTCAGCCGATCGAGGTACGGGTTGTTCTCGAAGCCGCTCTCGTCGACGTTGGCCACGAACATCGCCGGCTTGGCGGTGATCAGGAACAGCTGCTTGAGCAGCGCCTGTTCCTCGTCGTTGAACTGCAGCGTGCGCACCGGCTTGCCTTCGTTCAGCGCGGCCTGCAGGCGCGTGAGCAGCGACACCAGCTTGGCGGCCTCCTTGTCGTTCCCCGACTTGGCGGCCTTGGTGTAGCGCGCGAGGCTCTTCTCCACCGTGCCCAGGTCGGCCAGGCACAGCTCGGTCTGGATCACCTCGATGTCGGAGACCGGGTCCACCTTGCCGGCGACGTGGATGACGTTCGGGTCGTCGAAGCAGCGCACCACGTTGACCACCGCGTCGGTCTCGCGGATGTGGGCCAGGAACTGGTTGCCCAGGCCCTCGCCTTTGCTGGCTCCAGCCACTAGGCCCGCGATGTCGACGAACTCTACAATGGCCGGAACGATGCGCTCCGGCTTGACGATGTCGGACAGTTGCGACAGCCGCGGGTCAGGCAGCTCCACGATGCCGACGTTCGGCTCGATGGTGCAGAAGGGGTAGTTTTCGGCGGCGATCCCCGCCTTGGTCAGGGCATTGAACAGGGTCGATTTGCCCACATTGGGCAGGCCCACGATGCCGCACTTCAAGCTCATGACAGTTCCAGACAGACAAGCGGGAAAGTGTATGCCATGGGCCCTGCCGGCCCGGGCGCTGCTCCTCGCCGCGCTGCTCCTGCTGGCGGGCGCCGCGCTGGCGCAGTCGCTGCCGCAGCGCGCGGGCACCGTACTGCTCGGGGACGGCGCGGGCAGCGTGCCCGCCGAGCCGTTCGCCCAGGTCTGGTTCGACGAAAGTGGCACCGCCACGCTGGACGAAGTGCTGCAGAAAGGCGCGGCGTTCTCCCCGGACGCGCGCGAGATCGTCCACCCGCTGCGACCCGGCACGGCGCTGTGGCTGAAGTTCCGCCTCCAGCGCGCCGAGGGCAGCCGCCAGCAGTGGCTGCTGGTGTTCCCCAATCCGCTGATCGACCAGGTCGACCTCTGGCAGCGCGACGACCGCGGCCGCTGGCGCTCGCAGTCCGCCGGCGACACCGTGGCCGTCGACCGCTGGCCGGAGCCGGGCCGTTACCCGGTGTTCCGGCTCGACCTGCCCGGCGGCCATGCCCGCGACGTGTACGTGCAGGTGCGCGGGGCGGTGCCGGCCAGCGTGCCGCTGCGCCTCACCACCGACGTCGCCCACAGCCAGCAGCAGCAGGTGGAATACCTCGGGCTGGGGCTGGCGACCGGGGCGCTGCTCCTGCTGCTCACCGCCTGCCTGGCCCAGAGCTGGGTCTATCGCGACCGCACCTACGCCTGGTACGCGGGCTACGCCGCCCTCAGCGTGCTGTGCGTGCAGTCGTACACCGGCGTGGCGGCCCACCTGCTCTGGCCGTTCGCCGGCGCATGGGCGGACGCGGGAACGGGCTGCCTGGCCGCCCTGGCCGCCGGCGCGGCCATCCTGTTCGTGCGCAAGCTCACCGGCCTGCAGGCGCGCTACCGCCGGCTGGACCGGCTGGCGCTGCTGGCCGGCTGGGCGGGCGTTCCGCTGGCCCTGTTCTACCTGTTCTTCGAACGCAAGCTCGCGCTCGACATCCTGGCCGCCTACCTTTTCGGCACCACGCTCCTGAACATGGGTGTGGCGGCGTACTGCTGGCGGCGCGGCGACCTGGTCGGCATGTGGGTGCTGATCGCCTACGCGCCGCTCACCGCCGCGGTGCTGGCCGCCATGCTGCGCCTGCTGGGCTGGCTGCCGACGTCGTTCTTCACGCAGTACGCGGTGGTCGTGGCCATGATCCTGGAGGTGCCGCTGCAGCTGCTGGCGCTGTCCATCCGCTCGCGCGACCGCCACGGCGCGCAGATCCGCGAGCAGGCCCTGGCCAGCCAGGATGCGCTCACCGGCCTCCTGTCGCAGCACCTGTTCCACGACCAGCTGCGGCAGGTCGTCGCGCGCTTCAACCGCGACCGCGACGACGCCGCCATCGTCTTCATCGACCTGGCCAACCACGCACGCATCAAGACCCATTTCGGACAGGCGGTCGCCGAACAGAGCCTGCTGCGCAGCGTGATCAAGCTGCGCAAGCTGGTGCGCGACGTGGACACGGTCGCCCGCATCGGCGAGGCGCGCTTCGCGCTCATCATGGAAGGCGTGCGTTCGCGCGCCGTCATCAGCGACCGCGCCGCGCGCCTCATCGCCCAGGGACTGATGCCCGTGCCGGGCCTCAAGCCCGAGATCACCCTGCAGTTCCACGTGGCCGCCGTGCTGCTGTGCGAGCACGCGGTGGACTCGTCGGACCTCGCGCAATCGCTCGACGCGCTGCTCGCCTCCATGTCCTCGCGCACGCGGCGGCCGATCCGCTTCCTGGAGCCGCCGCAGACGCAGCCGGCGCCGCTGGAGGAAACGGCGAGTTCCGGCGCGGACAGCACGATGCCGCCGCGGCAGCTCTTGCGGCGCGCCTGAGCGCGCCGCCCTCTCGACTCAATCGAATTTCCAGTTGCCGGTCACCGGCTGGCCGACGCGCAGCACCGCGTCCTCGCCTTCCAGCACGATCGCGTTCATCGCGAAGGTGACGGCGCCGTCCAGGCGCGCGTCCTGCCGGTACGACTGCAGCGTGTCGCCCACCGGCCGCGCGTTGCGCTCGCCGGTCTGCGGATCCACGTCGGGGATGGAGCAGCGCGCGCAGGGCTTGACGAGCCTGAGCACCGCCGCCGGCTCCGAACCGATCCGCAGCTCCTCGACGCGGTCCTCGTCGTGCGCCTCCAGGTCGTCCAGCACGATGTTCGGCCGGAAACGCTCGATCCCCACCGGCGCCTGGCCGGCTTTCACCAGCCGCTCGTTCAGGCCGGCCAGCGACGCGGCGCTGGCCACCAGCACGGGAAAGCCGTCGGCGAACTGGTTGGGCGCCTCGATGCCGCCCGTCCACTTCAGGTCCGACAGGCGCCGGTGGTCGGGATCGAACCGCACCAGCCGCGCCGGCTGGCCGAGGAAGTCGGTGAACCACTGGGCCGCCACCGCGCCCATGTCGTAGGCCGGCACCTCGTCGTTCCACACGCGAACCCGCGTCGGCTCCTCCACCGCGTCGATGGCCAGGTGCAGCGCCAGCATGCCGGGCGCGCGCAGCACCACCTCGGTGAGCTTGAGCTGGACCTTGATCAGCGCCATGCGCGGCAGTTGGCGCTGGCTCAGGAATTCACCGTTGGCGTCCACCACCATCCAGGCACGGTCCAGGTCCAGGCCGGTGGACGTGAGCACGGCCTCGGTCACCTCGACGCCGGCGCAGGACTTCACCGGGTAGACGAACAGTCGCGCGATGCGGCCGGACAGGCCTTCGGAAGGGGACGTGGGCGTGGCGGAACTCATCTGGCCGATTGTGCCCGCCTCCTACAATCGACCGATGGCGCCTGTCCTCGACGTCTGTATCCGCGGCGCGGGAATCGTCGGCCGCACCCTGGCGCTGCTGCTCGCGCGCGAACGGCTGCGCGTCGGCCTCGTGCAAGCCGCGTCCCCCTCCCCCTCGCACCACGACGTGCGGGCCTACGCGCTCAACGCCGCGTCCCGGCAACTGCTCGAATCGGTGCGGGCCTGGCCCGACGCCGCCCATGCCACGCCGGTCACCGGCATGGAAGTCCATGGCGACGAAGGCGGGCACGTGCGGTTCCGCGCGGGCCAGGAGCCGGCGCTGGCCTGGATCGTCGACGTGCCGGCGCTGGAACAGCGCCTGGCCGAAGCCCTGCGCTACCAGGCGCTGGTGACCGTGCTCGACGCGCCCGCCAAGGCGCCGCTCACCATCGTCTGCGAAGGCCGCGCCAGCGCCACCCGCTCCGAGTTCGGCGTGCAGTACGACGTGCAGCCGTACGGCCAGCACGCGGTGGCGGCGCGCCTGCGCTGCGAGAAACCGCACGGCGGCGTCGCGCTCCAGTGGTTCCAGGGCGGCGAAGTGCTGGCCCTGCTGCCGATGGGCGGCGAGTCGCCCGAAGGCGACGGCCATTCGCTCGCGCTGGTCTGGTCGGTCGGCCAGGACCGGGCCGAATCCCTGCTGCATTACCCGGCGGCCGATTTCGAGTCGGACCTGACCGCCGCCAGCCATGCGGTCCTGGGCAAGCTCACGCTGGCCAGCGAGCGCGCCGCCTGGCCACTGCAGCTGGCACGCGCCGACCGCTGGTGCGGACCCGGCTGGACGCTGGCCGGCGACGCCGCGCACAGCATCCACCCGCTGGCCGGCCAGGGCCTGAACCTCGGCCTGGCCGATGCCCGCGCGCTGGCGCAGGTCTTGCACGAGCGGGAATACTGGCGGCCCGTCGGCGACATCCGCCTGTTGCGGCGCTACGAGCGCTCGCGCAAGGCCGACGTGCTGGCGATGGAAGCGGCCACCGACGGCCTGCAGCGGCTGTTCGCGCAGGACCACGCGGTGTTCGCCGCCATCCGCAACGCCGGCATGCGCGGCTTCGACGCCAGCGGCCCGATCAAGCAATGGGCGATCCGGCAGGCCGCGGGCCTGTGATCCCCCCGCAAGAACAAGCATTGGAAAAAGCCATGAAACGCACCCTCACCGCCCTGATCGCCGGCGCATTGCTGGCCGGGGCCGCCTTCGCGCAGGAAGCGGCCATCCGCAAGAACCTGCTGGAGCGGCTGCCGCAGATCGGCAAGATCGACGAGGTGAGCAAGACCCCCGTCCCGGGCCTGTTCGAGGTGCGCGTGGGCACCGACCTCTTCTACACCGACGCCGAAGGCAACTACCTGATCGAAGGCCAGGTGATGGACCTGCGCAATCGCAGGAACCTGACCGAGGAGCGCCAGGCCAAGCTGCTGGCGGTCGACTTCGACACCCTGCCGGTGAAGGACGCCTTCACCGTCGTGCGCGGCGACGGCAAGCGCCGCATGGCGGTGTTCCAGGACCCGAACTGCGGCTTCTGCAAGAAGTTCGAGCGCGACCTGCAGAAGGTGGACAACGTCACCATCCACATGTTCCTGTACCCGATCCTGGGCAACGACTCGGTGGTCAAGTCGCGCAACATCTGGTGCGCCAAGGACAAGGGCAAGACCTGGCAGGACTGGATGGTGCGCGACGTCGCCGCGCCCGCCGCGCCCTCGCCCGGCTGCGACACCAGCGCGCTGGACCGCAACCGCGAGTTCGGCCGCAAGCACCAGATCACCGGCACGCCCACCCTGCTGTTCGCCGACGGCCGCCGCGTGCCGGGCGCGCTGACCGCCGCGCAGGTCGACAAGATCCTGACCGAAGCCAAGTGAGTCCGCGCGCGCACGCCGCCCCGGCCTGGCGTCTTCATTACCGGGTCGAAGCGGCGGATCTCCACGCCCATCTCTATCACGTCGCCCTGACCGTCGAGCAGCCCTCGGCGGGCCAGCGCGTCTCGCTGCCGGTCTGGATCCCGGGCAGCTACCTGGTGCGCGAGTTCTCCAAGAACCTGCAGCGCCTGGCCGCCACGCAGGACGGCCGGCCGGTGCCCATCCACCAGATCGACAAGTGCACCTGGCAGATCGACTGCGTGCCCAGCAGCCCGCTGGTGCTCAGCTACGAGGTCTATGCCTTCGACACCTCGGTGCGCACCGCCTGGCTGGATGCCGAGCGCGGTTTCTTCAACGGCACCAGCCTGTGCCTGCGCGTGCACGGCCAGGAGCCGCAGCCGCACGCGCTGGAACTGGTGTCGCCGCGGCCGGGGTGGGAGGCCGCCACCGGCCTGACGCCGCTCAAGACCGGCAAGCGCGGCTTCGGCCTGTACCTGGCGCACGACTACGACGAGCTCGTGGACTGCCCGGTGGAGATGGGCCCGTTCTGGAGCACCGAGTTCAAGGCCTGCGGCGTGCCGCACCGCCTGGTGGTGGCCGGCGCCGCCGACTCGTTCGACGGCGCGCGCCTCGCGGCCGACGTGCAGAAGATCTGCGAGACCGAGATCCGCTTCTGGCACGACCGCAAGAAGCCGCACTTCAAGAACTACCTGTTCCTGCTGAACGCGGTGGACGACGGCTACGGCGGCCTGGAGCACCGCAACTCCACCGCCCTGGTCGCCTCCCGGCGCGACCTGCCTCGCCTGGGCGACGCGCGCATGGGCGACGGCTATCTCACGCTGCTGGGCCTGATCAGCCACGAGTACTTCCACACCTGGAACGTCAAGCAGCTGCGGCCGGCGGAGTTCACCCGCTACGACTATTCGAAGGAGAACTACACGCCGCTGCTGTGGTTCTTCGAGGGCTTCACCAGCTACTACGACGACCTGCTGCTTCGGCGCGGAGGGCTGATCGACGAGCCGGCCTACGTCCGCCTGCTGAACAAGACCATCAACCAGGTGCTGCAGACGCCGGGCCGCGAGGTCCAGCCGGTGGCGCAGGCCAGCTTCGACGCCTGGGTGAAGTACTACCGCCAGGACGAGAATACGCCCAACGCCACGGTGAGCTACTACACCAAGGGCTCGCTGGTGGCGCTGTGCTTCGACCTCACGCTGCGCGCCGAGGGTCGCACCACGCTCGACGAAGTGATGCGCGCCTTGTGGGTGCGCTGCAAGGCCGGGCCGATGACCGAGGCCGACTTCGCCGCAGTGCTGCGCGAGCTCGGCGGCCGCAGCTTCGCCCGCGAGATCACCGCCTGGGTGCACGGCACGCGCGAACTGCCGCTGGCCGACCTGCTGCAGAAGCAGGGCGTGTTCGCGCTCGATGAACCGGCGCAACTCCAGCAGCGGCTGGGCGTGCGCACCGAGGAAACGGGCGGCACGATCAAGCTCAAGACCGTGCTGCGCGGCGGCGCCGCCGAACAGGCGGGCCTGGCCGCCGGCGACGAGTGGCTGGGCGTGGAAGTCGGCGGCAACGCCTGGCGCCTGGCCAAGCTGGACGACCTGCTGCTCTACGCCGGCAACCACCGCCGCGTGATCGCCCTGGTGGCGCGCGACCGCCGCCTGCATCGGCTGGAACTGCACCTCCCGGCCGCCGTCACCACCTGGCGCCTGGTGCTGCGCGACCCGGCCCTGGCGCAGCCATGGCTGTCCCTCACGACCTGAACCCGCGCGAGCGCCGCCGGCTGCTCGCGGTGGTGGCGCTGGTGCTGCTGCTTCACGTGGCGGCGCTGGAAGGCCTGCTGCGCTGGACCGCCGAGACGCGGCTGCTCAAGCCGTTCGTGGCGCCGATGTACACGCGCCTGCTGGAACCGGAGGCGCCGGCGACGCCGCCGCCGGTCGTGGCCCAGGCCGCGCCCGCACCTCCGCCTTCGCCCACGCGGATGCGAGCGACGCCCAGCGTCCCGGCGAAAAGCACCCGCACGCTGCCGGAGCTGAAGAAAGAGCCGCCGCCGAAGCCGCCGGAGCCCGTGGCGGAAGCCCCCGCCCCTGTTCCCGAACCCGCGCCGCCCGAACCGGAAACGCCCGTGGCGCAGAGCCCCGAGGCCCCCGCGTCCGACGCGATCGCCGCGCCCTCCCCCACGCCGAGCGCCAGCGCGCCGGGCAGCACCGGCACCGCCACCGCCGCCGTCACGCCCGGCCTGGACGGCTGGCCCTCCGACACGCGACTCAGCTACCGGCTGGGCGGGAAATTTCGCAGCGGCGAGCTCTACGGCGATGCGCGCGTGCTCTGGCAACGCGAGGACAAGCGCTACCAGGTGCGCGTCGAGGTCGCGCTCACCTTCCTCGCGTCGCTGGTGATGACCAGCCAGGGCGAGGTCGATCCGGTCACGCTGCGTCCGCAGGCCTACGAGGAAGTGCGCAACGGCCGGCCTCGCGGCTTGCGCCTGAACGAGAGCGAAGTGCAGCTCGCCAACGGCAAGGTGATGCCGCGGCCGCCCGGCGTGCAGGACACGGCCAGCCAGTTCGTCGAGCTCAGCCACCGTTTCGCCAGCGGCCAGGAGAAGCTGGAGGTCGGCCGCGCGGTGAGCTTCTGGATGGCGCGGCCCGGCGCGCTGGACCTCTGGACCTACGACGTCGTCGAGCGCGAGATGCTGAAGACGGGGCTGGGCGAGGTCGAGGCTTTCCGCCTCAAGCCGCGTCCGATCGCCAACCCGCGCGGCAACATCACCGCGGAGATGTGGTTCGCGCCCAGCCTACAGTACCTGCCGGTGCGCATCCGCGTGAACATGGGCGAGGAAGCCCACGTCGACCTGCTGGTCGAGACGATCGAGCAGCGCTGAGGGCGCCTTACCTGGGCCGCTTGTCGACCACCCGCTTGGCCTTGCCCACGCTGCGCTCCACGCCGCCTTCGGCCCGCAGCTCAATCACCGCGCTGCTGCCGATGTAGGTCTTGATCTCGTGCGCCAGCACGTCGGCCGCGGCGCGGGCTTCGGCACTCTCGTGCGACAGCCCCTGGCGCGCTTCCACCGCGACGGTCAGGCAGTCGAGCGGCCCTTCGCGCGTCAGGATGCACAGGTAGTGCGGCGCGAGTTCGGCGCGCTTGCAGATCAACTCCTCGATCTGGGTCGGGAACACGTTGACGCCGCGCACGATCATCATGTCGTCGCTGCGGCCGGTGATCTTCTCCATGCGGCGCATGGTTCGCGCGGTGCCGGGCAACAGGCGCGTGAGGTCGCGCGTGCGGTAGCGGATGATCGGCAGCGCCTCCTTGGTCAGGCTGGTGAACACGAGTTCGCCCAGTTCGCCGTCGGCCACCGGCTCGCCGGTGTCGGGATCGATGATCTCGGGATAGAAATGGTCCTCCCAGATCGTCGGGCCGTCCTTGGTCTCCACGCATTCGTTGGCCACCCCCGGCCCCATCACTTCCGACAGGCCGTAGATGTCCACCGCGTCCATGCCCATGCGCTGCTCGATCGCCTTGCGCATGTCGTTGGTCCAGGGCTCGGCGCCGAAGATGCCCAGGCGCAGGCTCGATTCGCGCGGGTCCAGCCCCTGGCGCTCGAACTCGTCGGCGATGGCCAGCATGTAGCTGGGCGTGACCATGATGATGTCCGGCCGGAAGTCGTTGATCAGCTGCACCTGGCGCTCGGTCTGGCCGCCACCGAAGGGCACCACGGTGAGACCCAGCCGCTCGGCGCCGTAGTGCGCGCCGAGGCCGCCCGTGAACAGGCCGTAGCCGTAGCTCACGTGCACCATGTCGCCCGGCCGCGCGCCCGCGGCGCGGATGCTGCGCGCCATCACGGTGGACCAGGTGTTGATGTCGTTCTGCGTGTAGCCCACCACCGTGGGCTTGCCGGTGGTGCCGCTGGACGCGTGGATGCGCACGCACTGCTCGCGCGGCACCGCGAACATGCCGAACGGGTAGTTGTCGCGCAGGTCGTGCTTGGTGGTGAACGGGAACTTGGCCAGGTCCGCCAGCGAGCGGCAGTCCTCCGGATGAACGCCCGCCTTGTCGAACTTGGCGCGGTACACCGGCGAGTTGGCGTAGGCGTGCGCCAGCGTGGTCCGCAGGCGCTTGAGTTGCAGCGCGCGCAGTTCGTCGATGCTGGCCTTTTCGATCGGCTCGAGGGGGAAGGACTTCATCTCATGCCTCCGGAATCACGGTGCCCGGGATCTGGGCGCTCTTGCCGCGGAACATCGCGACCGTCTCGCCGCGCTGGTTGGTCACCTTCATGTCGTACACGCCGTGCCGGCCCTGCAGCACCTGCTCGATGCCCTCGCAGGTCAGCACGTCGCCCAGTTGCCCGGGCTTGAGGAACTCGATGCTGCACCCGGCCGCCACCGCCACCTTGTTGTGGCTGTTGCAGGCGAAGGCGAAGGTGGAATCGGCCAGCGTGAAGATGAAGCCGCCGTGGCAGATGCGGTGGCCGTTGAGCATCTCCTCGCGGATCGCCATCCGCATCACCGCGCGGCCGGGGCCGCAGGCGAGCAGTTCCATGCGCATGAATTCGCGACTGGCCCGATCCGCGGCGAACATGGCCTCGCCGACCTTCGCGGCCTTCTCTTCGGGCGTCGTCATCACTCGCCCTTGAACTTCGGCTGGCGCTTCTCGCGGAACGCCATCACGCCTTCGATGTAGTCGTGCGTGCGGCCCAGGGCCGACTGCGTGTCGCGCTCCAGGTCGAGCTGGCGATCCAGGTCGTTGCCGGCGGCGGCGCGCATCACCTTGCGGGTGGCGACCAGGCCGGCGGTGGGCAGCACCGCCAGGCGCTCGGCCAGCTTGATCGCGGCCTGGACGCAGTCCTCGCCCTCGGGCGCGACGTCCCAGATCATTCCCCACTCCTTGGCGTCCCGGGCGCCGACCTTGTCGCCCAGCATCGCTGCGCCCATGGCCCGCGCGAGGCCGAGCTTCTTGACCAGGAACCAGGTGCCGCCCGCATCGGGGATCAGGCCCAGCTTGATGAAGGCCTGGATGAAGCTGGCGCCCGGCGCGGCGATGGCGAAGTCGCAGGCCATCGCGATCGAGGCGCCCGCGCCCGCGGCCACGCCGTTGACGGCGGCGACGGTGGGCACGCGCAGCGCCTGCAGCCGGCGCACGGTGGGATTGAAGGCCTGTTCGATGACCGGGCCGGGGTCGGCGCGCTGGACCAGGTCGGGGCCCGGCTCGAAGTCGAATTCGGCGAGGTCGGCGCCGGCGCAGAAGCCCCGGCCGCCACCGGTGATCACGGCGGCGCGCACCGACTTGTCGGACTCGATGCGATCGAACGCGCCCCACAGTTCCTGGTGCATGGCGCGCGTGAAGCTGTTGAGCGCCTGCGGCCGGTTCAGCGTGATGAGCGCGACGGCGCCTCGGGTTTCGTACAGGATCGTGGGTTCGCTCACGGGGATGCCTCCTGCGCCGAATCTAGCATTGGCCGACCGCTCGGTCGGGCAACGATTTCCCTTGGGTATAGTGCCCGCTTCCAAGGAGACCCGGATGTCGTACGAGACGATCGAGGTGCGCACCGAAGCCGGCAAGGTCGGCATCGTCGCGCTCAACCGCCCCAAGCAGCTCAACGCGCTGAACGACCAGCTCATGGACGAGCTGGGCGCCGCGCTCAAGGCCTTCGACGCCGACGACGCGATCGGCTGCATCATCGTCACGGGCAGCCAGAAGGCCTTCGCGGCCGGCGCCGACATCTCGGTGATGACCAAGTACAGCTTCGCCGACGTTTACAAGAGCGAATACATCAGCCGCAACTGGGAAACCATCCGGAGCGTGCGCAAGCCGGTCATCGGCGCGGTGGCGGGCTTCGCGCTCGGCGGCGGCTGCGAGCTGGCCATGATGTGCGACTTCGTCATCGCGGCCGACAACGCCAGGTTCGGCCAGCCCGAGATCAAGCTCGGCATCATCCCCGGCGCCGGCGGCACGCAGCGGCTGCCGCGCGCCATCGGCAAGTCCAAGGCGATGGACATGGTGCTGACCTCGCGGATGATGGACGCGCAGGAAGCCGAGCGCAGCGGCCTCGTCAGCCGGGTCGTCGCGCTGGACAAGCTGATGGACGAGGCGCTCGCGGCCGCGCTGCTGATCGCCGACATGCCTCGGCTGGCGGCCATGGCGGCCAAGGAATCGGTCAACCGGGCTTTCGAGACGCCGCTGAGCGACGGCGTCGGATTCGAGCGGCGCCTGTTCCACGCGCTGTTCTCGACGGATGACCAGGAGGAAGGAATGGAAGCGTTCCTCGCCAAGAGGCCCGCCAGGTTCAGCAACCGCTGAGGTTCCCAAGTTGCTATAATCTCGGGCTCTCGGCGCTTTAGCTCAGTCGGTTAGAGCGATGGAATCATAATCCACAGGTCCGCGGTTCGAGTCCGTGAAGCGCCACCAGAAACCCAGCAAAGGCACTGTCCCGTACAGTGCCTTTGTTTTTTGTCCCGTCCCTTCAGCCTCTGGATCAACACCATGAAACGCTGGATCTTCCCCGCCGCGCTGCTGCTCGCGGCCTTCGCCGCCCAGGCCCAGGTGCCCCTGCGCACCGCCCCGGCCGACGTCAAGCCGGGCCGCCTGACCGTCACCGTCCCGCCGCAGATCAGCCTGAACGGCCAGCCCGACCGGCTGTCGCCCGGCGCGCGCATCCGTGCCACCAACAACATGCTGGTGATGTCGGGCTCGGTGGTCGGACAGGCGCTGCCGGTGGTGTTCCGCCGCGACGGCATGGGCCTGGTGCACGAGGTCTGGGTGCTGACGGAAGAGGAGTACGCCAGGGTCGCGCCCAACGACGACGGCTCGCCCGAGGGCCACAAGCGGTTCGCCGAGGCGCTGCAGATCATCTTCGGCGGACGGAAGTAGGCCCGCCATGAAGAAGGTTTACGTCAAGACCTTCGGCTGCCAGATGAACGAGTACGACTCGGACAAGATGGCGGACGTGCTGCACGCGGCCGAAGGCTACGAATCCACGCAGGACCCCGAGGAAGCCGACCTCATCCTCTTCAACACGTGCTCGGTGCGCGAGAAGGCCCAGGAGAAGGTGTTCTCCGACCTCGGCCGCGTGAAGCACCTGAAAGCCAAGGGCGTGCTGATCGGCGTCGGCGGCTGCGTCGCCAGCCAGGAAGGCGCCGCCATCATCGAGCGCGCCCCGTACGTCGACGTGGTGTTCGGCCCGCAGACCCTGCACCGCCTGCCCCAGATGCTGGCCGAGCGCCGCCACCAGGGCCGCCCGCAGGTCGACATCAGCTTCCCGGAGATCGAGAAGTTCGACAACCTGCCGCCCGCGCGGGTGGACGGCGCCTCGGCCTTCGTGTCGATCATGGAAGGCTGCTCCAAGTACTGCAGCTACTGCGTGGTGCCCTACACCCGCGGCGAGGAAGTCTCGCGCCCATTCGACGACGTGCTCACCGAAGTGGCGGGCCTGGCCGACCAGGGCGTCAAGGAAGTGACGCTGCTCGGCCAGAACGTCAACGCCTACCGCGGCAGGATGGGCGAGACGGCCGAGATCGCCGACTTCGCACTGCTGATCGAGTACGTGGCCGGCATCCCCGGCGTCGAGCGCATCCGCTACACCACCAGCCACCCGAACGAGTTCACCCAGCGCCTGGTCGAGGTCTACGGCAAGGTGCCGCAGCTGGTGAGCCACCTGCACCTGCCAGTGCAGCACGGCAGCGACCGCATCCTGATGGCGATGAAGCGCGGCTACACGGCGATGGAATACAAGAGCACCATCCGCAAGCTGCGCGCGGTGCGGCCGCAGATCTCGCTGTCCACCGACTTCATCGTCGGCTTCCCCGGCGAAACCGATGACGACTTCGCCAGGATGATGAAGCTCGTCGACGACGTCGGCTACGACGCCAGCTTCAGCTTCATCTTCAGCCCGCGCCCCGGCACGCCCGCCGCCGCGCTGCACGACGACACGCCGCACGAGGTCAAGCTGCGCCGCCTGCAGCACCTGCAGGCCGTGCTGGAAGAGAACGTGCAGCGCATCAGCGCCAGCCGCGTCGGCACGGTGCAGCGCATCCTGGTCGAAGGCCCTTCGCGCAAGGACAAGACCGAGCTGATGGGCCGCACCGAGTGCAACCGCATCGTCAACTTCGCCGGGCCGCAGCGCCTGGTCGGGCAGATGGTCGACGTCACCATCACGCAGGCCCTGCCGCACTCGCTGCGCGGCGAGGTCGTGGTGCGTGAAACCGCGGCGGCCTGACCGCGGCGCATGGCCCGCGCGCGATTCCATCTCTCGTTCCATCAGCTGCTGCTGATCGCCTTCATCCTGGTGGGGGCGCTGCTGGGCGGCACCGCGCTGCGCGCGGTGGTCGTGCTCGACCGGCTGATGGCCCAGAGCCGCGGCGCCACCACCGCCGCCCTGGAGCTCAGCGCCAGCGCGCAGACGCTCAACGAGCGCACCGTGGACATGGAGCGCGCCTTGCGCCAGTCGCTGATCCTGGGCGACGCGGTGCTGCGCCGCCGCTTCGACGAGGAAGCGGGGCGGGCCAAGGCGGCGCTCAAGCGGCTCACCGACCAGGGCCTGGCGCCCGAGCACGCCCGCACCTGGAACGAACACCTCCAGCTGGTCGAGGAGCAGCTGCGAGGCTCCGCCGACACGGCACTGGAGCGCGAGCGCGTGGTCGCCCAGCGGTTTCGCGAATACGACGGCATCAACACCGGCATCTCGCGCGAGGTGCAGCGGCTGATCGGCGAGCGCGACCGCCAGCTGCGCGAGCGCCTGGACAACAGCCGCTCGCGCCTGATGCAGCAGGTGGTGCTGGTGCTGCTGCTCACCTCGCTGCTGATCGCCGGCCTGGGCATCTGGCTGGCCGGGCCGTTCAAGCGGTTGGAAGCGGCCATCGCCGCGCTCGGCCAGAACCGGCTGGACGAGCCGATCGAGATCCAGGGCCCCGACGACGTGCGGCGGCTGTCGCGCCAGCTCGACTGGCTGCGCCTGCGCCTGACCGAACTGGACGCCGACAAGGCGCGCTTCCTGCGGCACGTCTCACACGAGCTGAAGACCCCCCTGGCCTCGCTTCGCGAAGGCGTGTCGCTGCTACAGGAAGGCGTGGCCGGCGAGCTGACCAGCCGGCAGCAGGAAGTGGTGCGCATCCTGCAGCACAACGCCGCCGTGCTGCAGGAGCGCATCGAGGCGCTGCTGCGCTTCAACGCCGCCGCGTTCGAGGCGCGCCAGCTGCGCCGCCGCCCGGTCGACCTGCTCGCCCTGCTGCACGACCAGGCCGAGGCCCAGCGCCTGCAGTGGCACGCCAAGGAACTGGCGATCGACATCGAGGGCGACAGCGTGGTCGCGCCGGTCGACCCCGACAAGCTGGGCGCGGCCCTCGCCAACCTGCTCACCAACGCCATTCGCTTCTCGCCGCACGGCAGCCGAATCCGCCTGCAGCTGCGGCGCCTGCCCAGCGCGGTGGAGATCGACGTGCGCGATGCCGGCCCGGGAATTGCCGAGGCCGACCGGGCCCGCGTGTTCGAACCCTTCTACCGCGGCGAGCGCCAGCCCGTGGACGCGCCGCCCGGCACCGGCATCGGCCTGTCCATCGTGCAGGAATACATTGCAGCCCATGGCGGCCGGATCACCCTGCTGCCGCCCCCGAAGGACGACCATTCGGGCGCCCATTTCCGGATCGAACTGCCCCATGCCGCCTGACCGCGTCGCCACCCTCTTTCGCCTGCTCGCGCTGCCGCTGGCCGCGGCGGCCCTGACGATCGCCTGCGCGGCGCCCGCGCCGCTGGCCGAGCCCGAGCCGCCCGAGCCCATGCCAGCGAGCCCGGAACCCGCGCCGCAAGCCGAACCGCCGGCTCTCCCCGCCCCGGCGCCGGCGCCCGCGCCGGCCGCCACCAACGCCGAACCGCCCGCGCTGGTCCTGCTGGCCTACGCCGACCAGGTCCGATCGATGCCCGCTTCAGCGGCGGCGCAGGAGCTCGCGCGACTTTCCAGCCTGGCGCCCAGCGCCGCCAATCTCGTTCAGATGGCCCTCGTGCTCCTGCAGACCCGCGGGCCCGGCGACGTCGGCCGCGCGGCCCAGCTCCTCCAACGCGTGCAGTCCGACGACAGCCGCGAGGCGCGCCCGCTGCATCCGCTCGCGCGCTTGCTCGCCGCCCACCTGGCCGAGCAGCGCAAGGTGGAGGAACAGTCCGAGCGCAACGCGCAGCAGCTGCGCGATGCCCAGCGCCGCGTCGACCAGTTGCAGGACCGGCTGGACGCCCTGCGCGCCATCGAACGCGCGCGCCCGAGCCGCCCCGCCGCGCCATGACGACCGCGCCCCGCATCCTGGTCGTCGACGACGACGCCGACATGCTGCGGCTGCTGTCGATGCGGCTGAACGCGGCCGGCTACCAGGTCAGCGCCGTCGGCTCGGCGGAAGCCGCGCTGGCCCAGCTGTCGGTGGAACGGCCGCAGCTGGTGCTCAGCGACGTGCGCCTGCCCGGGCGCGACGGCCTGAGCCTGTACGACGAGATCCGCCAGCGGCATCCTTCGCTGCCGGTGATCCTGCTGACCGCGCACGGCACCATCCCCGACGCCGTCGAGGCCACCGCGCGCGGGGTGTTCGGCTACCTCACCAAGCCCTACGAGCCGCGCGAGCTGCTCGACAAGATCGCGCAGGCCATCGCGCTGAGCTCGGCGCCTTCCACCGGCGACACGCCCGACGAGCGCTGGCGCGAGGAGATCGTCAGCCGCTCCAGCCGCATGGCCGAGCTGCTGGCCGAAGCGCGCATGGTGGCGCGCTCCGACGCCTCGGTGCTGCTGCGCGGCGACAGCGGCAGCGGCAAGGAACTGCTGGCCCGCGCCATCCACAAGGCCAGTTCGCGTGCACGCCGGCCGTTCGTCGCGGTGAACTGCGGCGCGATCCCGGAAGCGCTGCTGGAGTCCGAGCTCTTCGGCCACATGAAGGGCGCGTTCACCGATGCGGTGGCCAACCACAAGGGCCTGTTCCAGGCGGCCGATGGCGGCACGCTGCTGCTGGACGAAATCGGCGACATGCCGCCCGCGCTGCAGGTCAAGCTGCTGCGCGTGCTGCAGGAGCGCGCGGTGCGGCCGCTGGGCTCCAGCCAGTCGATCGCGGTCGACGTGCGCGTCATCTCCGCCACCCACCGCGACCTGGAAACGGCCATGGCCGAAGGCCAGTTCCGACAGGACCTCTATTACCGGCTCAACGTGGTGACGCTGACGCTGCCCACACTGGCCGAGCGGCGCGAGGACATCCCGCTGCTGGCCAACCACTTCCTGCACAAGCTGGCGGGCAAGTACGGCAAGCGCGTGTCCGGCTTCGCGCCCGAGGCGCTGAAGGCGCTGGCCGCCTCGCCCTGGCCGGGCAACGTGCGCCAGCTCTACAACGTGGTCGAGCAGGTCTGCGCGCTGTCCACCACCGCGCTGGTGCCGCTGGCGCTGGTGCAGCGCGCGCTGCGGGTGCCGGGCGTGGAAGTGCTGACCTACGCCGAAGCCAAGCAGCGGTTCGAGCGCGAGTACCTGGTCGGCCTGCTCAAGATGACCGACGGAGCAGTGGCCGACGCGGCCCGGCTGGCGGGTCGCAACCGCACCGAGTTCTACCGGCTGCTGCAGAAGAACGAGCTCACGCCGGGGCAGTTCAAGGACGATACGGTCGGGCTGTCGCCGAACGACGACAAGGCCGATCCGACGTCTTCCAAGGCCAAGGACCGGTAGAGGACAAACCCCTGTCGCCGCCCGGCGACAAAATCCCGGGTTTTGGGCCGTTTCCCGGGCGTGGCGCCAACCCAACAACAAAAAGCGCTCGCAAGTCCTTGTCAGCAAAGGACTTTCGACCTGGCCTAGGGTTTGCACTAGCAGCGGCATGCCCTTGGTGCTTTCCTTGTTCGCCCCCTTGTCGCGCTGGGGCCTCCTCATGGGTTGCCTGCTGGCCGCGCCGATGGCGCTGGCCCAGGCGTGGAACCTCGACTCCGTTTCCGAGCTGGCGCGTGCGCGCGCCGCCCAGCCCTGGCAGGAACCCGTCTCCGATCTGCCGCCGGCCCTGGCCGCGCTGGACTACGACGGCCTGCGCGACATCCGCTTCCGTCCCGACCGCGCGCTGTGGCGCGACGCCGCCCTGCCGTTCGAGGCCATGTTCTTCCACCGCGGCCGCTACCACCCGCAGCCGGTGCGCGTGCACGAGTTGCAGGAGGACGGCCGCGTGCGCGACGTGCCGTGGCGCCGCGCCGATTTCGACTACGGCAAGAACACGCTGTCCACCGAAGGCTGGCCCGACCTCGGCCACGCCGGGCTTCGCATCCACTACCCGCTGAACGGCGACGCCTACAAGGACGAGCTGATCGTCTTCCTGGGCGCGAGCTATTTCCGCGCGCTCGGCCAGGGCCAGCAGTACGGGCTGTCGGCCCGCGGGCTCGCGATCGACACCGCCGGCGCCAGCGGCCCGGAGGAGTTCCCGCGCTTCTCGGACTTCTGGATCCAGCGGCCCGGCCAGGACGCCAAGGAACTCGTGGTGTACGCGCTGCTGGAGTCGCCGCGCGCGACCGGCGGCTACCGCTTCGTGGTCAAGCCGGGCCGCTCCACGGTCGTGGAAGTGACGGCGCGCGTGTTCCTGCGCGGCGGCGTCGCCCAGCCGATCGCCACGCTCGGCCTGGCGCCGCTGACCAGCATGTTCCTGTCGGGCGAGAACCAGCCGCGCCCCGGCGACTTCCGCCCCGAGGTGCACGACTCCGACGGCCTGCTGGTCGAGAGCAGCGACGGCGAATGGCTGTGGCGCCCGCTGCAGAACCCCGATTCGCCCGTCGTCACCAGCTTCACGCTGCCCGGCCTGCGCGGCTTCGGCCTGATGCAGCGCGACCGCAGCTTCGCCAGCTACGAGGACGCCGAGGCGCGCTACGAGCGCCGCCCCAGCGCCTGGGTCAAGCCGATCGGCGACTGGGGCCCGGGCCGCGTCGAGCTGCTGCAGCTGTCCACGCCGGACGAGACGCACGACAACATCGCCGCCTACTGGGTGCCGGCCCGCCTGCCCGCGCCCGGCGAGCCGCTCTCCTTCGCCTACGAGCTGCACTGGCAGGGCGACACGCAGCAGCGCCCGCCCGGCGCCTGGGCGATGCAGTCGCGCCGCGGCCTGGGCTACCACCGCGTCGAGCAGGCCGCGGCGCTCGCGGGCTCGGTGCAGTACGTGGTCGATTTCACCGGTCCCGCGCTCGACGCGCTGGGCCCCGACGCGCCCGTGCGCGCGGTGGCCAGCGCCGACGCCAACGGCCGCATCGAGCAGCAGCTCGTCTATTTCAACGCCGCCAGCCGCAGCTGGCGCATGACCTTGCGGGTGCGTCCGCTCGAGCCGGCCAAGCCGGTCGAACTGCGCGCCTACCTCCAAAACGGCAACGACACCCTGAGCGAAACATGGACCTCCATCGTGCTACCCGACGCCGCCCACTGAGGCAGGCCGGCCTGTCCGACACCGGCGGGGATTCGTCCGCCGCAGTGACTTCGCGGCGCAGCCGCCTGCGCGCGGAGCGGCATCCGAATTCGGTGACGGCCCCGCCGATCAATCGCGGCTCCATGCCGCTCGTGCCCTGGCGCGGCTTCTGGAACAGCGTCGCGCTCGCCACGCTCACGCGCGCGCAGCGACTGCTGCCGGGCGGCGCTTCCCGGCCGCGCTGGGCGCGCCAGCCCTGGGAGCAGGCCGCGCAGCGCCGCCGCGCGGCTTTCGCGGCGATCGCCGTGATCAGCAGCGCGATCGCCACCTTCCTCTTCGCCTCGGCCCAGCCGGAGTACGACAACGCCTGGCTGTTCTACGGCGAGGTGGCTTTGTTCGCCGCGCTGTCGGCCTGGGTGGTGACCGGCTTCGCGACCGCGCTGATGGGCTTCTGGGTGATGCTGCACGGCGACGAGCACGGCATCTCGGCCGAGGCGGTGCGCGACGACGCGCTGGCGCCGGACGTACGCACCGCGGTGATCATGCCGATCTGCGAGGAGCACGTGCCCACGGTGTTCGCCGGCCTGCGCGCCACCTGCGAGTCGCTCGCCGCGACCGGCAAGGGCCGGCAGTTCGACGTGTTCGTGCTGTCCGACAGCCGCGAGCCGCAGACGCTGGCCGCCGAGCGCGCCGAGTGGGAAGCGCTGCGCCTCGCGCTGGCCGCCCAGCCCGATGGCCCGCAGGTCGAGGTGTACTACCGCCACCGCACGCGCCGCACCCACCGCAAGGCCGGCAACGTGGCCGACTTCTGCCGCCGCTGGGGCCGCGACTACCGCTACATGGTGGTGCTGGACGCCGACAGCGTGATGAGCGGCGACTGCCTGGTGACGCTGGCCAAGCTGATGGAAGCGCACCCGCAGGCCGGCATCATGCAGACGGCCACGCAGCCGATCGGCCATTCCACGCTGCACGCCCGCGCGCAGCAGTTCGCCTCGCGCGTGACGGGCCGCCTGTTCACGCTGGGCCTGCAGTACTGGCAGCTGGGCGAATCGCACTACTGGGGCCACAACGCCATCCTGCGCGTGGAGCCGTTCATGGCCCATTGCGGCCTGGCGCCCATCGAGGGCCGCGGCGGCCTGTCGGGCGGGATCATGTCGCACGACTTCGTCGAGGCCGCGCTGATGCGCCGCGCCGGCTGGCACGTGTGGCTGGTGACCGACCTGGCCGGCAGCTACGAGCAGCCGCCGCCGGACCTGCTGTCCGAGCTGCAGCGCGACCGCCGCTGGTGCCAGGGCAACCTGCAGAACGCGCAGCTGATCGCCGAGCCGGGCATCCACCGTGTGCACCGCGCCATGTTCGCCATCGGCGCGATGTCGTACCTGTCCGCGCCGCTGTGGCTCGCCTTCCTGCTGTCGGGCACGGCGCTGTGGATGTCGGGCGCGCTGGTGCTGACGGGCGCGCAGGCCGCGCCGGCCGAGCTGATCGGCCTGTGGGCCTGGACGCTGGTGATGTTGTTCCTGCCGCGCGTGCTGGGCCTCGCGGCCGTGGTCATGCGGGGCGAACAGCGCTCGTTCGGCGGCATCCCCCGCCTGCTGGCCAGCGCGGTGATCGAGACCGGCCTGGCGCTGCTGCAGGCGCCGGTGCGCATGCTGGCCCACACGCTGTTCGTGGCGGTGGCGCTCACGGGCATCAAGCTGAAGTGGATCTCGCCCCCGCGCGAAGCCAACGGCATCCGCTGGGCCGACGCGGCCCGCCAGCTGCTGCCGCTGACGCTGGCGATCCTCGGCCTCGCGGCCGGAGTGGCCCTGGTGGACGTGGGTGCCCTGGTGGTGCTGCTGCCGGTGGCGCTGCCGCTGATGGTGTCGGTCCCGCTGGTGGTGGCGACCAGCCACGTGGACTTCGGCACGTGGCTGCGCTCGCGCGGGCTGATGCTGGTGCCGGAAGAGGCGGGTTCGCCGCCGGTGCTGCGGCGTGCGCGCCTGCACGCGGGGCGCGCGGCGCGGGGGCTGCGCGCCGCCTGAAGAAAAGCGGCGCGCGTCTGGCGCGTTACTCGATACGGGCGCCGGACGCTTTCACGAGCGTGCCGGCGTTGTCGTAATCGGCGCGCAGCAGCTTCTGGAACTCGTCGGCGGACAGGTTGCCGCCGACTTCCACGCCCAGGTTGGTCAGGCGCTGCTGCACGGCCGGATCGGCCAGCACCTTGCCCATCGCGGCATTGAGCTTGTCCAGTTCGGCCTTGGGCATGCCGGCCGGCGCGAGCAGGCCGATCCAGGAATCGAACTTGTAGTTCGGCACGCCGGCTTCGGCGACGGTGGGCAGCTCGGGCAGGAAACGCGAGCGCTGCGTGCCGGTGTAGGCGAGCAGCTTGACGCGCGCGTCCTGCTTGAAGGGCACGATGCCGACCAGCGAAGACACCACGCCCTGCACGCGGCCGGCGAGCAGTTCGTTCACCGCGTCACCGGTGGACTTGAACGGCAGGTGCTGCATCTGCAGGCCGGCCTGCGCCAGGAAGTACGCCATGCCCAGGTGGGTGGCGCTGCCGTTGCCGGCGGATGCGTAGTTGAACTGGCCCGGCTTGGACTTGACCAGCTTCACGTAGTCGGCCAGGTTGTTCACGCCCAGGTTGCCCGGCGCGGCGATCACGTAGCCGGAATTGCCGATGTAGGCCACGCCGGTGAAGTCCTTGATCGGGTCGTAGGCCAGCTTGCTGTACAGGTGGCCGGCCAGCGTGTGGCTGGCCGCGGCCAGCACGAGCGTGTTGCCGTCCGCCGGCGACTTGGCGACCTGCGCCGTGCCGATGGTGCCGCCCGCGCCGGGACGGTTCTCCACCACCACCGAGGCGCCGAGCAGCTGCCCCAGCTCCGCGTTGAAGGTGCGCGCCACGGTGTCCTGCACCGCGCCGGGCCCGAACGGCACGACGATGCGGATCACGCGTTGCGCGTGGACGGGCGAAGCCGCGGCGGCGGCCAGGGTCAGCGCCGCGAAGGCGCGCAGGATCGGACGGCGTTTCATCAGGAGGTCTCCTTTGTTGTTCAGGGTCGGGCGAGCCAGCGTTGCGCCAGCCGCACGAAGTAGCTGGCGCCGATGGGGATGATCTCGTCGTTGAAGTCGAACGAGGTGTTGTGGATGATGCAAGGACCGGGCCCGTGGTCCGGCAGGCGGTGCCCGCCGTCGCCGTTGCCGATGAAGGCGTAGCAGCCGGGCTTCACGCGCAGCATGTGGGCGAAGTCCTCGGCGCCCATCACGGCCGGATAGGACTCGTCCACCATCTTGTCGCCCACCACCTCGCGCATCACCTGCGCGGCGAAGCCCGCCTCGGCGTCGTGGTTGACCACCGGCGGCGAAGCGCGGCGGAAGAACACGTCGGCGGTGCAGCCGTGGGCCTGGGCGATGCCGTTCGCCAGCCGGCGCAGGCCTTCCTCGATCTTGTCGGTGGCGTCTTCCGAGAACGTCCGCACCGTGCCGCCCACCGAGGCGATGTCGGGGATCACGTTGGGCGCGTCGGAGCCCCGCAGTTGCGTCACCGCCAGCAGCGCGCGCTCGGTCGAGGCGATCACCCGCGGCACCAGCGACTGCAGCTGCTGGGCCAGGTCGATCACGGCGCCCACCGGATCGATGCCGGTGTGCGGCATGGAGGCGTGCGTGCCGCGGCCGGTGAGCGTCACCTTCCAGGTATTGCTCGAAGCCATCAGCGGCCCGTGGTTGAGCGCGAAGCCGCCGACGTTGCCGATCGGGAAGTTGTGCAGGGCGAACACCGCCTCGCAGGGGAAGCGGTCGAACAGGCCGTCCTGGATCATCTTGAGCGCGCCCGCCTTGCCCATCTCCTCGGCCGGCTGGAAGATGAAGTTCACCGTGCCGTCGAAGTCGCGCGCCCGGGAAAGGTGCCAGGCCGCCGCCAGCAGCATGGTGGTGTGGCCGTCGTGGCCGCAGGCGTGCATCCGGCCGTCGTGCTTCGAGCGGTGCGGGAAATGGTTCTCTTCCTGCAGCGGCAGCGCATCCAGGTCGGCCCGCAGGCCGATGCTGCGGCCGCCGCTGCCGCACCGCAGCACCCCGACCACGCCGGTGCCCGCGACGCCGGTGTGCACCTCGATGCCCCACTCGCGCAGCAGGTCGGCGACGATCTTCGAAGTCCGGTGCTCCTCGAAGCCGAGTTCCGGATGGGCATGGATGTCGCGGCGCAGCGCGACGAAGCGGGAAACGTCCGCGAAGGAATCGACGATGTTCATGGCGGAAAGTTTATTCCCGCCATGAAGGTCAGAAGGGGAGCTTGGGAACCCCGCCCTTGCCGCCCTTGCCGCCCATCCCGCCCATGCGCTTCATCATCTTCATGAGGCCGCCGCCCTTCATCTTCTTCATCATCCCCTGCATCTGCTCGAACTCATTGAGCAGGCGGTTGACCTCCTGGACCTGCACGCCGGCGCCGGCGGCGATGCGGCGCTTGCGGGTGGCCTTGATGATCTCGGGCTTGCGGCGCTCGGCCGCGGTCATGCTGCAGATGATCCCTTCCTTGCGGCGGATGTCGCGCTCGGCCTTGTCCATGTCGACCTGGCCGGCCTTGGCCTGCACCTGGGCGGGCATCTTCTCCATCAGGGTGGACAGGCCGCCCATCTGCTTCATCTGCTGGATCTGCGCGAGGAAGTCGTTGAGGTCGAACCCCTCGCCGCTCTTGACCTTGGCGGCCAGCTTCTGCGCGGCCTGCAGGTCGACCCCGGCCGTGACCTGCTCGACCAGGGCGACGATGTCGCCCATGCCCAGGATGCGGCCGGCATGGCGCTCGGCGTCGAACACCTCCAGGCCGTCGATCTTCTCGGACACGCCGGCGAACTTGATCGGCGCGCCGGTGATCTGCCGCACCGACAGCGCCGCGCCGCCGCGCGAGTCGCCGTCCATCTTGGTCAGCACGATGCCGGTGAGCGGCAGCGCCTCCTTGAAGGCCTTGGCGGTGTTGACCGCGTCCTGGCCCTGCATGGCGTCGACCACGAACAGCGTCTCGACCGGCTTGACCGCGGCGTGCAGCTCGCGGATCTCGCGCATCAGCGCCTCGTCGATGGCCAGGCGGCCGGCGGTGTCGACCAGCAGCACGTCGAAGTACTGCTTGCGGGCGTGGTCCAGCGCCGCGCGGGCGATGTCCAGCGGCTTCTGGTCGGGCGAGCTGGGGAACCACTCGGCGCCGGCCTGGGCCGTCACCGTCTTGAGCTGCTCGATGGCGGCCGGGCGGTAGACGTCGCCGGAGACCGTCAGCACCTTCTTCTTGCGCTTGTCGACCAGGTGCTTGGCCAGCTTGGCCGTGGTGGTGGTCTTGCCGGCGCCCTGCAGGCCGGCCATCAGGATCACCGCCGGCGGCTGCGCGGCCAGGTTGATGTCGGCCACGCCCTCGCCCATGGTGGCGACCAGCTCGCGGTTGACGATGCCCACCAGCGCCTGGCCGGGATTGAGCGAGCCCACCACTTCCTGGCCCAGCGCCTTGTCCTTGACGCGCGCGATGAAGTCGCGCACGACCGGCAGCGCCACGTCGGCTTCGAGCAGGGCCATGCGCACCTCGCGCAGCATGTCCTGCACGTTGGCTTCTGTGATGCGCGCCTGGCCGCGCATTTCCTTGACCAGGCGGGAGAGTTTGTCGGAGAGGGCGGAGGCCATGGAGAAGTGGGGCGCCGGTGCCCCGGCGGATGCGGGGCGAGCGACTAAACTGCGGCCCATGATTCTAGCGAGTGGCTCCGCGACCGGCGCCGTGCTGTCGCTGGCGGCCGCCGCGGCCTACGCGGTGCCCGCCGCCGCCGCGGCACGCCTGAGCCAGCGCGCCGCGCGCTGGGCGCTCGTCGTCGCCTGGGTGCTGCACGCCCTGGTGCTGGGCTGGACCTTGCTGGGCGACACGCCGCGATTCGGCTTCGCCCCGGCGCTCTCGGTCACCGCCTGGCTGGTGCTGACGGTCTACGCGGTCGAGCGCGAACTTTTCCCGCAGCTGCAGGCGCGCTGGGCGCTCGCAGGGTTCGGCTCGCTCGCCGTGCTGCTCGCGCTGGTGTTCCCGGGCACGCCGATGCATCCGAGCGCCACGCCGCTGCTGCCGCTGCACCTGGCACTGGGCGTCGCCTCGTACGGCCTGTTCGCGGCCGCCGTGGTGCATGCCTGGCTGATGCGCCGCACCGAGCAGATGATGCGGCAGGCCGCCGAGCCCCAGGCGGGCCTTCCGTTGCTCACGCTGGAGCGCCTCACCTTCCGCTTCGCGGCCGCCGGCTTCGTGCTGCTGTCCGCCACGCTGCTGGCCGGCCTGCTGTTCGGCGAGACTCTGTACGGCCGGGCCTGGCGCTGGGACCACAAGACCATCTTCTCGGTGCTGGCCTGGGTGGCCTTCGCGCTGCTGCTGCTGGGGCGCGCGCGCTTCGGCTGGCGCGGGCGCACGGCGGTGCGGGTGCTCTACACCGGCTCGCTGCTCCTGCTGCTGGCCTACGTGGGCTCGCGCTTCGTGATGGAAGTGGTGCTGGGACAGGTGACATGAAATTCCTGCTGGTGCTGGCGGTGCTGGTCGTCGCCTACCTGGTGTGGCGATCGGGCCGCACGCGCGACGACGAAGACGAGCGGCCGAAAGCGCCCCGTCCCGACACCAGCCCCGCGCTGCCGCCGCAGGACATGGTGCGCTGCCCGGTGTGCGCGGTGCACCTGCCGCGCCCGGACGCCGTGGCGGGCCGCAGCGGCCGCCTGTACTGCTGCGCCGAACACCGCCGCGACGGCGGCAACTAGTGACCGGGATGAACTCGGCGCCCCTCGATTCCGCGTTGCAGGAGTTCGCGAGTCCCCAGGATTCGCCCTTCGTGCGGCTGTGGCTGGGCTTCGCCACCGCTCGCGTTGCGGTCGGCCTGGCCCTGGTGGTGCTGCTCGCCACGTCCCGTTTCCTCGGACCGCAGCCCGTCTCCGGCTGGCTGATCGGCATGTGCGCCACCTACCTGCTGGCGACGCTGGCGGCACGGCTGCTGCTGCGCCCGCCGGCGGCCGGTTCGGCGTTCGATCCGCAGTGGGTCTCCAGCATCGGCGTCGACCTGCTGGTGTTCGCCTGCCTCCAGTTCCTGCAGGCGGGCGGCATCTATTACGCGCCGCTGTTCGCGATCCCGGTGCTGATGGCGGCGGTGCTCGGCTCCGGGCTGCTGGCCCTGGGCACCGCGGCCGCGGTCGCGCTGCTGCTGCTGGCCGACGCCTGGGTGCAGGTGCTCGAGTCGTCGGTGGACATGGCCCAGCGCTTCGTGCAGGCGGGCCTGAGCGGCATCGGCTTCTTCGCCCTGGCCTTCCTCGCCCACCAGCTGGCGCTGCGGCTCGCGCGCGAGGAAGCGGCGGCGCGCGAAGGCCGCCGGGCCGCGCTGATGCAGGCCCAGGTCAACCGGCTGGTGATCGAGACCCTGGCCGACGGCGTGCTGGTGGTCGACCCCAACGGCAAGGTGCACGCGGCGAACCCGGCCGCGCGCGAGCTGCTCGGCGCGGGCACCCGTCGCCGCCTGAAGCTGGCCGAGCAGCCGGCCTGGTCGCCGCTGGCCGAGATGGCGCGGCGCACCTTCGACAGCGGGCAGCAGCAGTTCTCCGACCTGGCGATCGAGCAGCGCACCGGCGCCGCGCGCCGGGTGTTCGTGCGCACGCGGCTGGCCTCGACGTCCGCCGACCCGACCGGCGGACTGTGCGTGGTGTTCCTGCAGGACCTGCGCGAGATGGAGGCGCGGCTGCGCACCGAGAAGCTGGCCGCCATGGGTCGCATGTCCACCGCGGTGGCGCACGAGATCCGCAATCCGCTGGCCGCCATTTCGCAGGCCAACGACCTGCTGGAAGAGGAGCTGCAGGCACCCGAGCATCGCCAGCTGAGCGCGCTGGTGCGGCAGAACGCCCAGCGGCTGTCGCAGATCGTCGAGGAGATCCTGGACGTCGCGCGGGTGCAGCACAAGTCGGCGCCCCTGGGCCAGTTCAAGCCCGAGCTCGATGCCGCCGTTCGCACCTGCTGCCAGGACTGGACCGACCAGAACCACAGCGGCGAGCGGTTCCAGCTGGCGCTGGCCGCGCCCGGCCAGCACGTCGCCTTCGATCCGGACCACCTGCGCCGCCTGCTGGTCAACCTGCTGGACAACGCGCTGCGCTACGCCTCGCACGCGCCCGACGCCATCCAGGTGGCCACCACGATCGAGGGGCCACCGACGCTCACCGTGTGGAGCGACGGCGCGGCGCTGGAAGCCGCGGTCGAGCGCCACCTGTTCGAACCCTTCTTCTCCTCGGAAAGCCGCTCCAGCGGCCTGGGCCTCTACATCTGCCGCGAACTGTGCGAGCGGCACGGCGCGCGCATCGGCTACCGGCGCGGACCGTCGCCTGGAGGCGACGGCCGCGACGGCAATGCGTTCTTCGTCGCGTTCCGCGCAACATCGGCCGCGGCCGCCAGCTCAGCCTTTGCCAAAATGCCGGCGTGAACGCCCCGGCCTCCGCTCCCGTCGCCCACGTGCTCGTCGTCGACGACGAGCCCGACCTGCGCACGCTCTATGAACTGACGCTGCTGCGCGAGGGCTACCGCGTGGATTCCGCGGCCACCCTGACCGACGCCTGGCAGCACCTGGAAGAACGCCGCTTCGACGCCGTCATCACCGACATGCGGCTGCCCGACGGCCTGGGCCTTGAACTGCTGCAACGCATGTCGGCCCAGCAGCGGCCCGAGCGCTGCATCGTGATGACCGCCTACGGCTCGGCCGAGAACGCGGTCGAGGCGCTGAAGGCCGGCGCGTTCGACTACCTCACCAAGCCGGTCGACCTCAAGCAGTTCCGCAGCGTCGTGGCCTCCGCCATCCAGGACCGCCAGGGCGGCGGCCGGCCGCGCGTGGCGGGGTCCGGCCGCGTCGATCGCGCGCCGGCGGGCGGCCAGTCGGCGCTGGAGCGGCTGGTGGGCAACTCGGCGCCCATGCAGCAGGTCAAGGAGCGCATCGCCAAGGTCGCGCGCAGCATGGCCCCGGTGCTGGTGCGCGGCGAATCGGGTACCGGCAAGGAACTGGCGGCGCGCGCGCTGCACGCCTGCAGCCACCGCAGCGACGGCCCGTTCGTCGCGGTGAACTGCGGCGCCATCCCCGAATCGCTGCTGGAGGCGGAGTTCTTCGGCGCGCGCAAGGGCTCGTACACCGGTGCCACCGCCGACCGCGAGGGCTACTTCCAGGCCGCGCAGGGCGGCACGCTGTTCCTGGACGAGATCGGCGACCTGCCGCTGGCGATGCAGTCCAAGCTGCTGCGCGCCATCCAGGAGCGGCACGTGCGCGCGATCGGCTCCACCCAGGAAGACTCGGTGGACGTGCGCATCGTCAGCGCGACGCACCGCGACCTGGCGGCCGACGTCGCGGGCGGGCGCTTCCGCCAGGACCTCTACTACCGCCTGAACGTCATCGAGATCGTGGTGCCGCCGCTGCGCGAGCGCCGCGAGGACCTGCCGGCGCTGTGCGACGCGCTGCTGGCGCGCATCGCCGCCGAAACCGGCATGCCGGTGCCGGCGCTGTCGCCGGCGATGGCCGGGCAGCTGGCGGCGCATCCGCTGGCCGGCAACGTGCGCGAACTGGAGAACCTGCTGCATCGCGCCGTCGCGCTGTCGAACGGCGAGGAGTTGCAGGTCGACCTGGCCGTCGCCGCGCCGCCGTCGCCCGGCGCGCCGGCATCCGTGCCGGCCCCGGTGCCGCAGGAGTCCCGCCCCGCGCCCCTGGAAAGCACGCCGCCCGTTCCCGCCGCCCAGGCGCCGATGCCCAGCGACCTGCAGGCCTGGCTGGACGAGCAGGAGCGCGAGATCCTGGTGCGCGCGCTGCAGGAAACCAACTTCAACCGCACGGCCGCGGCCCAGCGCCTGGGCCTGAGCCTGCGGCAGATCCGCTACCGCATCGCGCGGCTGGCCATCGTGGTGCCCGGGGGTGAAGAGCCCAATGAATCCGCCGCCTGACGACTCGCTCTGGTCGCGCGGCTGGTACCGCTTCGCGCGCCGGCTGGACTCGCCCAACTTCGGCCCGCGGCCGGCGGACGCGGCGATCGACCTGGTGGTCGTGCATTCCATCAGCCTGCCGCCGGGCGAGTACGGCGGCGAGCACGTGCAGGCGCTGTTCACCAACCGGCTGGACTGGGAAGCGCATCCCTACTTCAAGTCGATCGAAGGCCTGCAGGTCTCGGCCCACTTCTACGTGCGCCGCAACGGCGAGCTGTGGCAGTTCGTCAGCACCGACGATCGCGCCTGGCACGCGGGCGCGTCCAGCTGGGAAGGGCGCGCCAACTGCAACGACTTCTCCGTCGGGATCGAGCTCGAGGGGCTGGAAGGCGGGCCGTTCGAGCCGGCGCAGTACGAGGCGCTGGCGGGCCTGTGCGCGGCCCTGGCGCAGCGGCATCCGATCCGCCACATCGTCGGCCACGAGCACGTGGCACCGGGGCGCAAGCAGGATCCCGGCGCGGGCTTCGACTGGGCGCTGTTGCGCGACAGCCTCGGCTGGGCGCCATCGTCCCTTCCCCCATCGGTCTGATTTCGCGGACCTCGTTTGCGGTCGAGTTGCTTCTCCGCCGCGCGTCGCGACGTGCGCGCGCATGCACGTCGATCTTGCTTCGAACTGTTCGCAGCCAGCAGCCGCGCGGCCTGCAAGGGCATTTCGCGCGCAATGCCGCGTCGTCCCTGAGCGGTGGATGATGGTTCGCGCAGCGATGCGGGCGCGAGGCGGGCACAGGGCAGACAACCCACACGCTGTCCACAGGCCATCCACTTGTCGTCCACGGCGTTAACCACTACCTATAGCGCTTGCCGTTGCTTCGGGCGCTATATATAGTGCCCCTGAGGCTGAGGCGCGTTAGACTCGCGCCCTTCCGAAAAAGATAACTGCAGCAGAGGAACGACATGCAATCTGTGTCCAGCGTCGAAAGCATTTCCACCCAGACCCTGGCGCCTCTCGGCGCTTCCCCCGCCGGCGGCCAGCCCACGGCGCACCCCCTCGCCCACTACCAGATCATCCGGCGCAACGGCGCCGTGGTCCCCTTCGAGCCGAACAAGATCGCCGTGGCCATGATGAAGGCCTTCCTGGCCGTGCACGGCACCCAGGGCGCGGCCTCGGCCAGCGTGCGCGAGACGGTCGACAGCCTCACCCAGCAGGTGATCCGCGCGCTGGTTCGCTCGCGTCCGGGCGGCGGCACCTTCCACATCGAGGACGTGCAGGACCAGGTCGAACTGGGCCTGATGCGCGGCGGCCACCACGACATCGCCCGCGCGTACGTGCTGTACCGCGACCGCCGCGCGCAGGAGCGCGCCCGCCAGGGCACGCCCGCCGCGGTCGAGGCGCCGGCGTTGCACGTCACCGACGGCGGCCAGCGCATCCCGCTGGACCTGAACCAGCTCAAGGCGCTGATCGAGAACGCCTGCTCCGGCCTGTCGGCCGACGTGAAGGCCGATCCGATCGTGGCCGAGACGATGCGCAACCTGTACGACGGCGTGCCGATCGACGAGGTCTACAAGGCGTCCATCCTGGCTGCCCGCACGCTGATCGAGAAGGATCCCGACTACACCTACGCCACCGCGCGCCTGCTGCTGCACACCATCTTCAAGGAAGTGCTCGGCCAGGACATCACGCCGGCGGCCGCCGCCGAGGCCTACGCCGACAACTTCCCCCTCTTCATCAAGAAGGGCGTGGAAGCCGAGCTGCTCAACCCCGAGCTGCTGCAGTACGACCTGAAGCGGCTGGGCGGCGCGCTCAAGGCCGACCGTGACCTGAAGTTCGACTACCTGGGCCTGCAGACCCTGTACGACCGCTACTTCCTGCACGTGCGCAAGACCCGCATCGAACTGCCGCAGGCCTTCTTCATGCGCGTGGCCATGGGCCTGGCGCTCAACGAGATCGACCGCGAGGCGCGCGCCATCGAGTTCTACGAGGTGCTGTCGAGCTTCGACTTCATGTCGTCCACGCCGACCCTGTTCAACAGCGGCACGCTGCGCAGCCAGCTCTCGTCCTGCTACCTGACCACGGTGCCGGACGACCTGGACGGCATCTACGAGTCGATCAAGGAGAACGCGCTGCTGTCCAAGTTCGCGGGCGGCCTGGGCAACGACTGGACCCGGGTGCGCGCGCTGGGCTCGCACATCAAGGGCACCAACGGCGAATCGCAGGGCGTGGTGCCGTTCCTGAAGGTGGTCAACGACACCGCCGTGGCGGTGAACCAGGGCGGCAAGCGCAAGGGCGCGGTCTGCACCTACCTGGAGAGCTGGCACCTGGACATCGAGGAATTCCTCGAGCTGCGCAAGAACACGGGCGACGACCGCCGCCGCACCCACGACATGAACACGGCCAACTGGATCCCGGACCTGTTCATGCGCCGCGTGATGGAAAAGGGCGAGTGGACTCTGTTCTCGCCCTCCTCCGTGCCCGACCTGCACGACCTGTTCGGCGCCGACTTCGAGAAGGCCTACGTGGCCTATGAAGAGAAGGCCCGCCGCGGCGAGATCAAGCCCAGCAAGACCGTCCCGGCCACGGACATGTGGCGCAAGATGCTCTCGATGCTGTTCGAGACCGGCCATCCCTGGATCACCTTCAAGGACGCCTGCAACGTGCGCTCGCCGCAGCAGCACGCCGGCGTGGTGCACTCGTCCAACCTGTGCACCGAGATCACGCTGAACACCAGCGACACCGAAACCGCGGTCTGCAACCTGGGCTCGGTCAACCTCGCCCAGCACCTGAAGGACGGCGGCATCGACCACGAGAAGCTGAAGCGCACCGTCTCCACCGCGATGCGCATGCTCGACAACGTGATCGACATCAACTACTACGCGGTCAAGAAGGCGCGCGACTCCAACCTGCGCCACCGCCCGGTCGGCCTGGGCGTGATGGCCTTCCAGGACGCGCTGTACGAACTGCGCATCCCCTACGCCTCGCAGGAAGCGGTCGAGTTCGCCGACAAGTCCATGGAAGCGATCTGCTACCACGCGTACTGGGCCTCGACCGAGCTGTCGCGCGAGCGCGGCCGCTATTCCAGCTACAAGGGCTCGCTCTGGGACAAGGGCATGCTGCCGCCCGACACGCTGGACCTGCTGGCGCGCGAGCGCGGCGGCTACGTGGAAGTGGACCGTTCGGCCACGCTGGACTGGGATGCGCTGCGCCGCAAGATCGCCCAGGACGGCATGCGCAACAGCAACTGCGTCGCCATCGCGCCGACCGCCACGATCTCCAACATCATCGGCGTGGACGCGTCCATCGAGCCGTGCTTCGGCAACCTGTCGGTCAAGTCCAACCTGTCCGGCGAGTTCACCGTCATCAACCACTACCTGGTGCGCGACCTGAAGCGCCTGGGCCTGTGGGACGACGTGATGGTCATGGACCTGAAGCACTTCGACGGTTCGCTGCGCCCGATCGACCGCGTGCCGCAGGAAGTCAAGGCGCTGTACGCCACCGCCTTCGAAGTCGAGCCGGTGTGGCTGGTGGAAGCCGCCGCGCGCCGCCAGAAGTGGATCGACCAGGCCCAGTCGCTGAACATCTACATGGCCGGCGCGTCGGGCAAGAAGCTGGACGACACCTACAAGCTGGCCTGGCTGCGCGGCCTGAAGACCACCTACTACCTGCGCACCATCAGCGCCACGCACGCGGAGAAATCCACCGTGCAATCGGGCCGCCTGAATGCGGTGTCGTCGGATGCGGGTGGCGGAATGTCCGCTCTCGAAGCGGCAGCCGCCGCCGCGCAAGCGCAGATGAACACGGCACCCGCCACCGACATCAAGTTCTGCGCGATCGACGACCCGACGTGCGAGGCCTGCCAATAAGCATCAACGAGCAAGGTGTCGGCGTTCTCCGACAGGACGCCGATGCAATCGAACAACAGAATCGGGCCGTGATGTGAACGGACACTTTTCAATACACATCGCGGCTCGGATAATCAGAGCACTGGACATCACATGCTGACCTGGGACGACGACGTCAAGCCCCAATCGCCAATCCCGAGCAGCGGTTCGAACTGGAACCGCGGGGTGAATCCTTCACCCTCGCCGCAGGCACTCCAGACCCAACCCCTGAATTCCCCCGTCCCGGTGGTGCGCACGCTCGACGACGGCGCGCGCGTGCCGGTCGCGCAGGCGGCGCAATCCGCGCCGCTCGCGACGCGTCCGGCCGAAGCCAGCAATCGCCGCGTGAATGCCGCCGACAAGCGCATCATCAACGGCCAGACCGACGTCAACCAGCTGGTGCCGTTCAAGTACAAGTGGGCCTGGGAGAAGTACCTCGCCACCTGCGCCAACCACTGGATGCCGCAGGAAGTGAACATGA
>JAEWIF010000029.1 GCA_023387335.1 Pseudomonadota bacterium
GAGTGCAGTACATCCATTATAATCCTGCGCCACGGCCCCTTAGCTCAGTGGTTAGAGCAGGCGACTCATAATCGCTTGGTCGTTGGTTCAAACCCAACAGGGGCCACCAAATAAAACAAGGAGTTAGATGAGAAATCGTCTGACTCCTTTTTCTTTGGGCGCGAATTGGGTCAGGTAATGGGTCAGGTAAAGTTTCAGAATCATTATCTGTACCAATCAGACTCTGCCTGCTTCTGAGCCAAATTCTTTTTGTATCTTTTAGCTAAAAAACGAGAAAATCGAATGGATATAAACTCAATGTTCATGGTTGACGGCTCTTCCCTTCTGGGACCAACCCATTGCGACCATAATTTTCGCATAGGGGCTGGTTTAGGCCGTGATGAGCATCATCGTTCTTCGGTTAAGAATAGTCGTCACAAATCCTACAAAAATGAGAACGACTTTTTTCAATCTTTTGTTGATGCAGGGAGAACCGGCGGGCTTGCCTCGAAAAATCGTGCAAGATTTCGCTTAAGCTTAATCTGTCGTCTGGTTCGCGAAGTTCTATATCGGCAACCATTAGAATTTAAGCTATCTGCTTCAGAGGTTGCATATGAGATACATGACGATTTTGCCTCCGAAGTGAGAGCGCACGTGGAAATCTATGGCAACGAAAACACTTTCGGTGCTCGTGATAAAAAAATACATATGCCTTTTTTAGAACTCATAACGCGGGAAATTCGGAAACAAGTCAAAAAAGGATATGAGCTGATTAAATCTAAAGCAGAAAAGTTTTACCCAGCCCCTGGGTACGTACCGGCATAATCAGAAGCACTTCAAAATGCTCATCACCAACTAAATCCTACGGAGGATGGGCATGAACATTAACAATCATACGAAACAAGAAATTCTCTCTTTTTACGGTATTGAAACTGATCGCTTAGTCAGGGAAAGTGAACGCCATAAAATTACAGCAATCTCTCGCTCTCAGGCATGGAAGCTGGAAAGAGATGGCCAATTTCCCCCACGTAAAAAGCTAGGCAACAGTAGTTGCGCTTGGTTACTATCAGATTTATTGCTCTGGTGCAACCAGCGTTGAGGAATAGTGAAAGATGCCTATTCCTACCAGCACAGATCTAACACCAGTATCGCTCATTCGATATCATGGTAAATGTGATGTATGCCACCACCTTAGAATTAGCCGCTCAACACTTGATCGCTGGATCAGAAAGGGTGATTTCCCCCCACCGCTGAAAGTAGGGAGAAAGGTTGTCGGATGGCCTCCAGAATTAATGATATGTATTAAGTATTAGTCAGAAGCGAATAAGTTAAGGTAACTCGGCAGGTATATGACCTGTCGATTTCGCTCGCCCTGATGATGAACCAATATTTCATTATTTTCGGTAAGACAATAAGTCGTCAGACCGTGTAACGTCATAAGCTAAAGTTAAAACGCACTCAGGATTATTTATAATATATGGCTAGTATCAACTCAGCAGGAATTTTTCAGGTATCACGGAAAAAGCTCGGTTATTTTTTGCATCAGAATTATGCATTGCCGGTATATGAATGGTCACAATACATGATCCGTCCTGAGCCAAAAATCATGCGAAGTATTCTGGATACAGTGCTGGAAATGTTTAGTCGTTCAACTAAAGTGCTGGTGGTTCGTTTCGACTTGCATGTCAAAGAGCATAGTGAAACAAACCTTATCCTGAGCAATTTTAGTAAGATGCTAACTAAAACCTTGTATAAGAATTACGCCAAAACTTGGTTTCATCTGATATGGGTACGTGAGCATGGCCACAGTCCATGTCAGCACTATCATTGCGTATTGCTAGCGAATGGGCACAAAATTAATCATCCTGGAAAAGTAAATAAATTAATGGCAATGTGCTGGCATGAAGTTTCAGGGGGAACATTCAGCCTGCCAGCAAACTGCTATTATCTTTGGCAGCTTGGTAATAACAAACTGTTCGGACAGATTATCTATCGGTTGAGCTACCTGGCTAAGAATACGACCAAAAAGCGTTTTAACATTTATACCAAAAGGCATGGAAATCGACGAATTTCAGGAGGTCAACAAAAGCAAAAGAAGTCATTAACTCAACTACTACCAACGATCAATTAAACGATAAAATTATAAATAAGAGATATTAATTTACTCTCAGAAAGTATACTCGATAAGAGTAAAATCCCAGACCAATGATAATCTCGTAAAAACACTTTTACTTAGAGCGCACTCCTGCAATCTGAAAAGTGATAAGGTTAGATTAATGACATATAATCACAGTTATGAAAGAGCAAGGCAAGCTAGGCGGAAAGCTCTGCGCTCCATAAATAAAACAATACTGACTTATGAAAATCTCGATAGTTTGATTCCTGCAGAAAGAATTCAGGCCATTCTTGCTTTCAGGAGTGTTTCCTTGACACAGTTTGCAAAAGCGATGCAAATGCCCTTGTCTACGTGTCATTATATAGTAACTGGATATACACGTATCACAACAGAGCTGGCGTTGCGGTTAAGCTATGTGCTCGGTGGCACACCTGCAAATTGGATTCGCTTACAGCATGAATATGAACTATCTCGTTTGGTTTTTAATCCAAAAACTCTTACACGGGTTAACTACAAATTTGATGAACCAAAACACTGGAACTTTAGGGATAGAGGTGATAAAGAAATTGAGGACGGAAATATCGATTAGTTTAGAGCTAATGGGCCAGCAAGTTTATAGAGTCTATTACGCAGCAGAAGCGGCACAAACAGCAGATGAAGGAAATGGCTGATTCAATGACAGCCACAGGATGCCATGAAGCTTAAACTTTACTGCGATCCATTTGCCCTGCCAAATGTATACATATACTGCCGATTACGCACTAAGCACTTAAAAAGTGATCCCATAGCCAACTCATTTTCGTATGATCACTTTTAGACTGAGTTAAAAAGTGATCATCACTACTAAGCCATTGTATATGCTATTTTTTCACATTTCGCCTTTTGTGAAAACAGTGACCGCTAAAGATAAAAGGACTGCACATTAAACAGTCCAACTGTTGGATACCATTTCCGCCTGTTTCAGTATCAGTTCAACGGCATGAGGTGTTTTGTCAGGTGGATACTTGTACTTACGGAGCGTCTGACGCACCAGAATGCGTAACCTCGCCCGCACGCTTTCTCGTACCTGCCAGTCAACAGTCGTTGACTGTCGAAGCTTCAACGTAACCTCGATAGCCAGTTTCTTA
>JAEWIF010000034.1 GCA_023387335.1 Pseudomonadota bacterium
CATCAGGACTCGTGTTTGCGCTCGGCGGCCTTCTCGAGCAGCTCCTCGCGGCGCGAGGCGATCAGGCTGGTGAGCACCGAGGTGACGAGCACGCCGATGATGATGGCCAGCGAGACGTAGACCGGGATCTTGTACCAGCCGCTGATCAGCATCTTCACGCCGACGTACGCCAGGATCACGGCGAGGCCGACCTTGAGGTGCACGAACTTTTCGATCACGTTCGCGAGCAGGAAGTAGAGCGCGCGCAGGCCGAGAATCGCGAAGATGTTCGAGGTGAAGACGATGTACGGGTCGGTCGTGACCGCGAAGATCGCGGGGATCGAGTCCACCGCGAACACGAGGTCCATGCCCTCGATCACCACGAGCGCGGCGAGCAGCGGCGTGGCCATCCGCTTGCCGTTCTTCTTCACGAAGAAGTGCTTGCCCTCGTACTGATCGGTGGTGGGCACGACGCGGCGGAAGAGCCGCAGAGCCACGTTTTTCTGCGGATCGGGCTCCTCTTCGCCGGCGAACAGCATGCGCACGCCGCTGAAGACGAGGAACGCGCCGAACACGTAGATGATGAAGTGAAAGCGCTCGACGAGCTGCGATCCGATGATGATGAGCACGCCGCGCATCACCAGCGCGCCGAGGATGCCCCAGAACAGCACGCGGTGCTGGTAGATCTTGGGCACCGCGAAGCTGGTGAAGACGAGCACCATGACGAAGAGGTTGTCGACCGACAGGCTCTTCTCGATCAGGTAGCCCGTGAGGAACTCGAGGCCCTTCTGCGAGCCGAGATCCCACCAGATGAAGGCGTTGAAGAGGAGCGCGAGCGAGATCCAGACCACCGTCCAGATGCCGGCTTCCCTGCTCGACACCTCGTGGGCCTTGCGGTGGAACACACCGAGGTCGAGGGCGAGAAGGACGAGGACGATGAGCAGAAACATGCCCCACAGGAGGGGGCTTCCGGAGCCGAGCTGCATGCGCACCTGCCTAATTCAACTGCGAGAGGATCGCCACAGCATCCTGCTCTGGGCAGTGGCGGTTGCCCGGGTGGGGCGTCAGGCCCTTTTCGTCAGCCGCTCGAGCGCCTCGAGGTAGGAGCCGAGGCCCTTGCCGCAGATCTGCGCCTCGCACACCTCGGCGATCCGGCTCTCGCGGCGCCACGGCTCGCGCGCGTGGATGTCGCTGAGATGTACCTCGATCGCCCGCACGGCCACCGCCTCGATCGCATCACGGATCGCATAGGAGGTGTGTGTATACGCGCCCGGGTTGATCACGAGCGCGTCCATCCAGCGGCGCTCGTCGTGGATGCGATCGATGAGCGCGCCCTCGTGGTTGCTCTGGAACGTGCGCAGGTCGACGCCCAGTTCGCCCGCGCGCACACGCAGGCGCTCGTCGATTTCCGCGAGGGTGAGCGCGCCGTAGATCTCGGGCTTTCGCTCGCCGAGAAGATTCAGGTTGGGGCCATGCAGGACGAGGACGCGCATGCTCAAGGCTCCAGCGCGGCTTGGATCGCTTCGCGAAGCAGCGCTTCGTCCGCGGGCAGGGTGGCGGCGTTGCCCAGCGATTCGAGCACCACGTAGTGCACACGAGCGCCCTCGCGCTTCTTGTCGCGGAAGGCTGCGGCGAGCACCGCGTCGCGATCGATCGGTCCGAGATCCGGTACGGGGAAGCGGGCGAGCAGCGTGAGCGCACGCTCCGCGTCACCGGCGGGAAGGCCCGCGTGCTGACGCGAAATCCGCACGGCGCCGCGCATGCCGAGCAGCACCGCCTCGCCGTGCGTGAGCACGCCGTAGCCGCAGACCACCTCGAGCGCGTGGCCCACGGTGTGGCCCAGGTTGAGCACGCGGCGCAGACCGCTCTCGCGCTCGTCCTGCGCGACGATCTGTGCCTTCACGCGGATCGCGCGCGCGATCGCCTCGATGGACGGCACGGGCTCGTTGCCGGCGATGTCCTCGAGGTGCCGCTCGAGCAGCGCGAGAAGCTCGAGGTCGCCGAGCAGCGCCGCCTTCGCGATCTCCGCGAGCCCGCTCCACCGCTCGCGCACGGGCAGGGTGGCGAGCGTGGCCACGTCGGCCACCACGAGCCGCGGCTGGTGGAACGCGCCCACGAGGTTCTTGCCCAGCGGGTGATCGATCGCGACCTTGCCGCCCACCGACGAGTCCACCTGTGACAGCAGCGTGGTGGGCACCTGCACGAACGGCATGCCGCGGTGGAGCGTGGCCGCGACGAAGCCGGCGAGATCGCCTGCCACGCCGCCGCCGTACGCCACGAGCGTGTCGCTGCGGCCGAAACCCGCCTCGAGCAGCGCGGTCCACAGGCGCTCGGCCTCGCGCAGCGATTTGCTCGCTTCGCCGGGGGGCACGGCGATCACCACGGCATCCGGCATCGCGAGGGGATGCAGCGCGAGCACACGCTCGTGGGCGACGATCGCCACGCGGCCGCGCAGGCCGGCTGCAGCGAGGCGCTGCGGCAGATCGGCGAGGAGATGCTCGCCGACCTGCACGGCGTACGTGCCCGAAGGCGTGTGGACCGGTAGCGCGATCGCTACTCCGCCACCCGGCCCCGCCACGGCGGGGCCGGCCGGCAGAGAGGCGCGCTCGCGCGCGCAGAGCGTTTCTTCGTTTGCTCCGCCTTCGGCTGCGCGAGCCTCCACTTCGCTCCGGCTCATGCTTCCGGCGCCGTGGGGCCGCCGCGCCCGGCGCCGCCCGCGAGCGGCGTGAGCGGCCCTTCGATCGTGCGGAGCAGACCGACGATCGCGCCCGCCGCTTCTTCGGCCGTGAGCGCGGTGGTGTCGAGGTGGAGATCCGCGCGCGCGTACCAATGCTCGCGCTGCTGCACGAGCTCCGCGAGCCGCTCCGCAG
>JAEWIF010000039.1 GCA_023387335.1 Pseudomonadota bacterium
GCTCGAGGCCGGCGCAAGGGTCTCCGGAACGAACCGCACGCTCGAAAAGGCCCGGGCGCTCGCCGCGCAGAACGTAGACGCCTTCGTCTTCGACGGAACCGGCCTCGACGAGTCGTTGAGACATGCGCTTTCGCGGGTCACCCATCTCGCCCAGTCCATACCGCCGGGTGCGGCCGGCGATCCCCTGCTTCGTCTTGCGGGCGAAAACCTCGCGACGCTCTGCCCGAGGCTCGCCTGGGTGGGCTATCTCTCGACCGTGGGCGTCTACGGCGACCAGGCCGGGGGCTGGGCCGACGAAGATACCCCCTGTACCCCTGCTCCCGGCCGCTCCAGCGAAAGGCTTGAGGCAGAGCAGGCATGGCTCGCCGCGGGCAGCGCCATGGGCATACCGGTCGCCGTATTGCGGCTGTCGGGCATCTACGGGCCCGGCCGCAACGCATTCGTGAACTTCCAGCGCGGGACGGCGCGGCGGATCGTCAAGAAGGACCAGGTTTTCAACCGTATCCGGGTGGAGGACGTCGCCCGCGCTACGCTTTTTCTCGCGCGCTCCTTCCGTGGCGGCGTCTTCAACGTCACGGACAGCGAACCGGCCCCTCCGCAGGACGTCATAGCCGAAGCGGCCCGGCTGATGGGCGTCGAGCCGCCTCCCGAGGAGCTGTTCGAGACGGCCGAAATGACCCCGATGGCGCGATCGTTCTACGGCTCGAACAAGCGGATTTCCAACCGGAGGATTCGCGATCTCGGGTTTCAGTTCCAGTTCCCGGACTACCGCATGTCGCTTCGGCAGTTGTGGGAAAGCCGCTCCTGGGATGAAAATGACCTTAGCCCCGGCGGATGAAAAATTCATTTTCGAGGCAAGTGCGGGAACAAAGACGCACCGCTCCTGCCACATTCCCGTCAAATTTTGCCCATTCCCGACCTCCGAGCCCTTTTAGCAAAAAATTTCACGCATTTCGTGATCTCTGGGCTCCGTCAGCGACTTACGAAACGTAGTTCCTCTTAACCGCGGAATTCCGGGCATGTTTGTCCAAAATTCTACGCTGGCATGGAAGCTACATAGCCACCAATGTAACTCACAATGTTACACCTTGTAACATTCCGTGATCGCGTTGCGCCTTTTTTCGCCAAATTTGGCCGTGCTTTTTGGGACTGCGCACAGCTTGTGCGGGAACTACCGACGGGGACTACAGATTTGACGATCATTCGACGCTCGATTTTCGCGGCAACGGCCTTTGCTGCCCTCGCGACCTTCGGCTCCACATCCGCTCACGCCGCACCCGGTTGCGGTCACGCTTCCTGGTATGCATTGACCTCCAAGACGGCATCCGGCGAACGGATGAACCCAGCCATGCTGACCGCCGCCCACCGCTCGCTTCCTTTCGGAACGAAGGTGAAGGTTACCAACAAACGCAACGGCAAGAGCGTGATCGTCCGCATCAACGATCGCGGGCCGTTCATCAAGGGCCGCGTCATCGACGTCTCGAAAGCCGCAGCCCACAACATCGGCATGGTCCGATCCGGCACCGCCCAGGTCTGCTACCAGATCGTCGAGGCGGGCAATGGCAAGGCCTCCGGCAAGGGCGTCAAGGGCGGCTGAGGCCGCGCGCACTTGCTCTTGACGCCGATGATGGTTAGGACCCGCACAGACGGGTTCAACCGGAGCGGAGATTGACATGCGATTGGGCGGAAGGCTTGCAGGAGCCATCGATGTCCTCAAGGACATCGAAGACAGGCGGCGCCCCGTTGCCGAAGCGCTGAAGGACTGGGGGCTGGCCCACCGCTTCGCGGGTTCGGGCGACCGTGCCGCAATCGGCAACATCGTCTACGACGCGCTGCGCATGCGCCTCTCCCATGCCTTCCTCATGGACGACGACGCGCCGTCGGCGCTCGCATATGCGGTTCTCATCCGGCAATGGGGTTTCTCCCCCGAGGCCCTGTCCGCAGAATTCGCCGACGACCGTTTCGCGCCGCCCCTCCCGACCGAAGCAAATCTCTCCGCCTTTTCCTCCCGCAATCTCGCCGAAGCTCCCCTTCACGTTCAGGGCGACATCCCGGACTGGGTCCAGCCGTCATTCGAAGCGGCCTTCGGCGAGGACTGGCTGAGCGAGGCGAAGGCGCTAGCGGAACGACCGACGCTCGACCTTCGCGCCAACACGCTCAAGGCATCCCGCGACAAGGTCGTCAAGGCGCTCGAACGCGCCGGCGCCGTTCCGGCCCCGATCGCACGAAATGGAATCCGGATTCCGGCCGGCGAAGGGGCCTCCCGGCTGCCGAACGTCACTGCCGAGCTCTCCTTTCAGAAGGGCTGGTTCGAAGTGCAGGACGAAGGCTCGCAGATCGTTTCCGATCTCATCCAGCCGCCGGAGCATTCGCAGGTGCTCGACTTCTGCGCCGGCGGTGGCGGCAAGACGCTGGCCATGGCAGCCGCGATGAACAACAAGGGCCAGGTGCACGCCTATGACGCCGACCGCAAGCGGCTGGCCCCGATCGTCGAGCGCCTTCGTCGCGCCGGCACCCGCAATGTGCAGGTCCATGACGACGCGCGCCAGCTGGACAGGCTGAAGGAAAAGCTGGATGTCGTGCTCGTCGATGCGCCCTGCACGGGGACCGGCACATGGCGCCGGCGGCCCGATACGAAATGGCGGCTGACGTCCCGCAATATCGAGGAACGGATCGCGCAGCAGCAAGAGGCGCTCGGCGATGCGGCGGCCTTCGTCAGGCCCGGCGGCAGCCTCGTCTATGTCACCTGTTCGGTGCTGCCGGAAGAGAATGATCGCCAGATCGAGCGCTTCTGCGAAGAGCACACGGAGTTTTCGCCGCAGGAGGCCATGGCGGGATGGAGCAGCCTGTTCGGCGGCGAGGCACCGCGGCCCCGCAACCGGGACGGAAAGATGCTGACGCTGACGCCCGCAAGCACCGGTACGGACGGTTTCTTCTTCTGCAGGATGCGCAGGGCGCCCTCGGCGAATTGACGATGATCAATCGTCGAGAGCATACGAAAACCATTCTAAACTAGATAGTTTGACACCAGTTTTCATTTGCGTCATGCACTTCCGGTGCAGCCGAGGGAAGAGGCTGCCGAAGGAGGGACCATGATCCGCAAGACGTATTTCGGCGCGGCGTTCGCGCTTCTGGCCGCTTCCTCGGCCCTGCCCGTGCCCTCGCTTGCTGCTGCCACGGAACCGGCTGGCGTCGTCCAGCACTATGCGGCGCTTGCGCATGCCAAATACGAGGATTCCCTCACCACGGCAAAAGCCCTGGATGCCGCCATCAACGCGCTGATTGCCGATCCCGGCGACGATACGCTGAAGGCCGCCCGCGACGCCTGGATCGCGGCGCGCGTCCCCTACCAGCAGAGCGAAGTCTATCGTTTCGGCAACCCCATCGTCGACGAGTGGGAAGGCAAGGTGAATGCCTGGCCGCTCGATGAAGGCCTGATCGACTATGTCGATGCCTCCTACGGCACAGAGAGCGACGAGAACACGCTCTATGTCGCCAACATCATCGCCAACCCCAAGCTGAACGTGAACGGCGAGGAACTGGATGCCAGCCAGATCACGCCGGACCTTCTGCGCAGCCTGCATGAAGCTGGGGAGATCGAGGCCAATGTCGCGACCGGGTATCATGCAATCGAGTTCCTGCTCTGGGGCCAGGACCTGAACGGTACCGACGCCGGCGCCGGCACGCGGCCCCCGACCGACTTCGACAAGGCAAATTGCACCAACGGCAATTGCGATCGCCGCGCCGCCTACCTGAAGGCGGCATCGCAACTGCTGATCTCCGACCTGGAGGAAATGGTCGCCGCCTGGGCACCTGAGGGCGAAGCCGCCAAGAGCGTCGCGGCGGATCCGCAAACGGGCATCCGCGCCATGCTGACCGGCATGGGCTCGCTTTCCTACGGCGAGCTTGCGGGCGAGCGCATGAAGCTCGGCCTCCTGCTGCACGATCCGGAGGAGGAGCACGACTGCTTCTCCGACAACACGCACGCCTCGCACCTGAACGATGCCGTCGGCATCGCCTCGGCCTATACGGGGGAATATACCCGCGTCGACGGCACGAAGATGACCGGCCCGTCCATCGCCGACCTCGTCTCGGCGCGGGATGCGGCGCTCGACACGGAGGTAAGAGAAAAGCTCGACGCGACCCTTGCCGCCATGAACGCCATGGCCGCGCGGGCGGAGGGTGGCGAGGCCTACGACCAGATGATCGGCGAGGGCAATGTCGAAGGCAATGCGCTGGTCCAGGCGGCGATCGACGGCCTGATCGACCAGACACGATCGATCGAGCGGGTAATCGCGTCGCTGGAACTCGGCACGATCGAGCTTGAAGGCTCCGACAGCCTCGACAATCCCGACGCCGTCTTCCAGTAAGAAAGGGAGGAAGCCGCCCGTTCGCGGCGGCTTCGTGCCGCGATGAGAGCACCTAAGGCGAGCCTGTTGCTATTCCCGATACTGTCGGGTGCTCTCGTTCTGTCGCCGCTCGTCGCGACCGGCGAAAGCCCGGTATTTCCGACCGAACGCACGGACCTGTCGCCGAAGGACAGGAAGCGTGTGGAAGGGGTGACGCGCCGCACGACGGAATTCTCCAGGGCAGAGAACTTCGAGACCATGCAGGGCGGGGCTGCGACCACCAAGGCGATCGTTAACGGCGATGCCTTCTCGCATTTTTCCGCCAACCTCACTTTCGCGGAGGAGGAAGAGTTCAAGCTCGGCAACGCGCTGTTCCGCAAGCTCTGGGTTTCCTCGCCCTCTTCGACACAGGCCTCCGACGGACTGGGCCCCCTGTTCAACGCCCGGGCCTGCCAGAGCTGCCACCTGAAGGACGGTCGCGGGCACCCGCCGGAGGGATCTGCCGATGCGACATCCATGTTCCTCAGGCTCGCCCGCCCGGCCAGGACCGAGCAGGAAGCGGCCCTTGTCGCCCGCCACGAGGCGCTGAACTTTCCCGACGTCACCTACGGCAAGCAATTGCAGGACCTCGCCATTCCGGGCCTCCGGTCGGAAGGCACCATGGCGATCTCCTACGAGGAGATCCCCGTGACGCTTGCCGATGGCGAGGTGGTGTCGTTGCGCAAGCCATCCTATTCGGTCAGAAACCTTAACTACGGCCCGCTCGAGCCGGACGTGACCCTGTCGCCGCGGATTGCTCCGCCGATGATCGGGATGGGCCTTATCCAGGCGATCCACGAGGCCGATATCCTTGCCAAGGCCGACCCGGACGATGCCGACGGCGACGGCATTTCCGGCAAGCCTGCCCTGGTGCGCGACCATCGCACGCAAGAGCTCAAGCTCGGCCGCTTCGGGTTCAAGGCGCAGAACGCCTCCATCCGCGACCAATCGGCGTCCGCCTTCGTCGGCGATCTCGGCATTTCCAATCCCGATGCGCCCTTCCACCACGGCGACTGCACGACCGTACAGGCGGACTGCCTTGCCCGCCCGTCCGGCGTCCAGGAGCGACTGGGGAGCACGGAGGCGCCTGATCCGGTTCTCGAACTGGTGACATTCTACGCGGAGAACCTTGCCGTGCCGGCGAGGCGCGAGCCTGGCGACATCAAGGTGCTGAAGGGCAAGGAACTGTTCTACCGGTCCGGCTGCACCTCGTGCCACACGCCGAAATTCGTCACCCGTCGTGATGCGGAAAACAAGGCCCACGCCTTCCAGCTGATCTGGCCCTATTCCGACTTCCTGCTGCACGACATGGGCGAGGGGCTGGCGGACGGGCAGCAGGTGGGCGTCGCGGGAGGGCAGGAATGGCGCACGCAGCCGCTCTGGGGCATAGGCTTGACCGAAACCGTGAACGAGCACACCTTCTTCCTCCACGACGGTCGGGCCCGAAATCTCACCGAGGCGATCCTCTGGCATGGCGGCGAGGCGCAGGCCGCCCGCGACGCCTTCGCCGCGCTCGACAAGGATGACCGCACTGCGCTGATCGCTTTCCTGGAGTCGCTCTGATGTTGAAAGCGCTTGCCACGGCCATGGCTTTTCTTGCTTTCGTTTCCGCCGCCACGGCACAGGAA
>JAEWIF010000049.1 GCA_023387335.1 Pseudomonadota bacterium
GCCGCGGCCCGGCAGCAGGCCGCCGCGCAGGCGCCGCGTCCCGCGGCCGCCGAAGGGCCGGTCCGGCCGGGGCTGTACAGCAGCGGCACCGGCTACGAGGTCGACGTCAAGCTGGCGGGCGACTCGCTGGTGCTCACCGAACGCGCCTACAACCGCACGTCCGAGTACCGCCCCACGTCGCCGGGATCCCGGGTCTACGGCTACCGCAACCCGAACACGGGCACCCACTTCGCGCTGACCGTGCAGGACAACACCACGCTGGTCGCGTCCCGCTTCAGCGGCAGCGGCGAGGTGCTGCCCAACGGCACGCCGCTGAGGTTCGCGGGGGGTGCGACCGAGGCGCGGCCCGTATCCCGGTCCACCTTCACCGAAATGGAGGGGCGGGCCCAGCACTACCTGCGGCTGGCGCAGACCGATCCCGCCAACGCGCAGGCCTGGTCGTTCTGCGGCATGGCCGCCATGGCGCAGGCGCATGGCCAGAACGAGCAGCAGGTGCGGCAGGCGGCGATGGCGCTGAAGTCCATCGCCACCACGTCCCGTTCGCCCTGCGGCGAGGTGATCAGCGACTCGCTGTGGAGGAGCCTGCCCTGAGCCGGATCCGCGCGGCAGGCGCGGTCAGTGGGCGAGCAGCGCCGCGATGGCGTCGACGTGGGCGTCCTTCAGCACCTGGGGCTTGACCTCGTCTTCCGCGGCGGTTTCGTTCTCGTGGTCCTGCAGCGCGGAGCGGATCTCTTCGGGGCTGGACCAGACGATGACCTCGTCCTTCGGGCACAGGTGCCGCATCGTGTGGTACCAGTAGTAGCCGTCCGCCCCGCCGAACAGCTTGTCGATGCCCGCCAGGTCGTTGGACTTGATCCTGTGCTTGCGCAGGATCTCGTCGAGCACTTTGTGGGACAGGGTGTAGGGCATGGGGGGCGATTCTACGAGCGGCGTCACTCCGCCTTGATGTTCGCGTCCCTGACGATCTTCGCGTTGGCCGCGAACTCCTTGTCGATGACGGCGGCGAACTGCTGCGGGGTGCCCGTGCTCACGACGTTGTCCAGCTTGCGCAGCTGCTCCTGCACGTCCTTGCCGGCCAGCACCTGGTTGACCGCCGCATTGAACCGCTGCACGTTCTCCGCCGGCATCGAGGCCGGCGCATAGAAACCGAACAGCGAAGTGAGGTTCGCCTCCGGATAGCCCAGCTCGGCGAGCGTGGCCACTTCGGGCATCGCCGGCAGCCGCCGCGGGCCGGTGACCGCCAGCACGCGCAGCTTGCCCTCGGCGATCAGGTTGTTGACCGGCGCGAACGGGTTGGCGACGAACAGGTCGAACTGGCCGCCAGCGGCGTCGGTCACCAGCTGGCTGCCGCCCTTGTACGGAACGTGCGTCAGGTCGGCGCCCGACTTGCGCCGGACCTGCTCGATCATCACGTGGCCCAGCGTGCCGTACCCGGAGCTGGCGATGCTCACGCCGCCGGGCACCGCCTTGGCCATCGTGATCGCCTCGGCGAAGTTCGCCCCCTTGAAGCGCGGCGTCGCCATCACGTACACCGGCGAGTACATCACCGAGGCCACCGCCACGAAATCCTTCAGCGGGTCGTACTGCACCTTCATCACGTGAGGGTTCAGCGTGAGCGGGCTGATCGCAGCGAAGGCCAGCGTGTGGCCGTCGTTGGCCTTGGCCGCGGCGTCCATGCCTATCGTTCCGCCGGCGCCGGCGCGGTTGTCCACCACGATGGCCTGGCCGAGCAGCGGGCGCAGGTGCTCGCCCAGCATGCGCGTCACCACGTCGTTCACGCCGCCGGCCGGGTACGGGACGATGATCTTCACCGGCTTCGTCGGCCAGCGTGCCTGCGCGCGCGCCAGGGGCGGCAGCGCGGCGGCCGCGATGGAACCCAGGCCCAGCATCAGGGCGCTGCGGCGTGATGTCATGGAAGCTTCTCCCTTCGGATGTTGTCGTCGTCCTCGAACCAGCGCCGCACCAGCAGGTCCCAGAAGGACGCGCCGGGGCCCAGGATGTCGTCGTTGAAGTCGTAGGCGGGGTTGTGCAGGTTGACGCCGGGCCGGCCGTTGGGGCCGTTGCCGATGAACCCGTAGGCACCGGGCACCTGCTCCAGCATGAAGCCGAAGTCCTCGGCCGTCATCGCGGGCGGCACGTCGGCATGCGCGTTGGCCGCGCCGACCGCCTCCGCCATGATCCGCGCCATGAAGCGCGCTTCGTGGGCATGGTTGACGGTGGGCGGGTAGCCCGGCTTGATGATCACCTGCGCGGTCGCGCGATGCGCCTGCGCCATGAAGGTGCTGATGCGCTGCAGGCCTTCGATCAGCAGATCCTGCGTCGCCATGCCCAGCGCGCGGCAGGTGCCGTAGATCACGGCCTCGTCGGGGATGATGTTCTCCACCGTCCCGGAATCGATCTTGCCGACCGTGAGCACCGCGCTGTCCAGCGGATCGACGGTGCGCGAGACCAGGGTCTGCAGTTCGCCGACGAGGGCGCAGGCGATCGGGATCGGGTCGATCGTGGTGTGCGGCTGCGCGGCATGCCCGCCCTTGCCGCGGATGCGGATCTCGAAGCGGAAGGTCGCGGCCATGATCGGGCCGACCCGCACGCCCATCTGGCCCGCCGGCAGCGCCGGCCAGTTGTGCAGCGCGAACACCGCGCGCATGGGGAAGCGCTCGAACAGCCCGTCCTCCATCATCTTGCGCGCGCCGGCGCCGCCTTCCTCGCCGGGCTGGAAGATGAAGTGGACGGTGCCGTTGAAGTCCGGCTGTTTCGCCAGCAGCGTCGCGGCGCCCAGCAGCATCGTGGTGTGGCCGTCGTGGCCGCAGGCGTGCATGCGGCCGGGATTCGCGCTGGCGTAGTCGAACGAGTTCACCTCCTGCACCGGCAACGCATCCATGTCGGCACGCAGCCCGATGGCGCGCGCCGGATCGCCGGCGCCGGGCCCCTGGCCGCGCAGCGTCGCCACCAGGCCGGTGCCGCCGAGCCCGCGTTCCACCGGCAGGCCCAGGGCCTGCAGCCAGGCGGCCACTTCGCCGGCGGTGCGCGTCTCTTCGAACCGCAGTTCGGGATGGGTGTGGAGGTCGCGGCGAAAGCGGATGAGCTTGCCGATGTAGGGATCGATTTCCGGAGGGGACCGCATGAGTCTCGGGGCGGCGCGTGGGGCGCGGCCCGGGTTGCCGATGTTAGCGGGCTGTCCGTTCTTGAGCGGGGATCAGGTCGGTCTTAGGATCGGCGTCAGCTCAGCCCGGAGTTCTCCATGCACAGATTCGACCCATCCGCGAAAGGCGTCTACCTCATCACGGTCACGCCGTTCACCGACGGCGGCGCGCTCGATCTCGCGAGCACCGACCGCATGGTGGACTTCTGCCTCGAACGCGGCGTCACCGGGCTCACGATCCTCGGGATCATGGGCGAGGCGACCAAGCTCACGGCCGACGAGGCGAAGGCCTACACCCGGCAGGTGGTCCGACGCGTCGGCGGCCGCGTGCCGATCGTGGTCGGCGTGTCCTCGCCCGGCTTCGCCGCCATGGGCGAACTCACCCAGGCCGTGATGGACCTCGGCGCCTCCGGCGTGATGGTGGCGCCGCCCTCCACGGTGCGCACCGACGACCAGATCGCCGGCTACTTCGACATGGTCAACGAAACGCTGGGCGCGGTGCCCTGGTGCCTGCAGGACCATCCCGTCGCCACGGGCGTGCAGATGTCGGCGGCGGTGATCCTTCGCATCCTGAAGAGCTCGCCGAACTGCGTGATGCTCAAGCACGAGGACTGGCCGGGCCTGGCCAAGCTCTCGGCCATCCGGGCGGCGGGCGACAAGGGCGAGGTCCGGCGCGTGTCCATCCTCACCGGCAACGGCGGCGGCCTGTTCCTGCCCGAGGAGCTGACGCGTGGCGCGGATGGCGCGATGACCGGGTTCGCGTGGCCCGAGATGATGGTCGACGTGGTCGCGGCGCATGCCCGCGGCGATGTCGAGCGCGCCCATGACGTCTTCGACGCCTACCTGCCGCTCGCGCGCTACGAGCAGCAGGCCGGCATCGGCCTGGCCGTGCGCAAGCACCTGCTGCACCAGCGCGGCGCGATCGCCTCGCCCTTCATCCGCAAGCCGGGCCCGAAGCTCTCGGCCCAGGACGTCGCCGACATCGAACGCCTGGTGCGCCGCCAGGAGCAGCGCTTGCGCCACCTCGGATGACTACCGGCTGGCGCTCCCGCTGCACAGCCGCTGCACCAGCCCGAACGCCGCCAGCACCCACGCCGCGATCGCGACGTAGAAGAATCCCCGCGCCAGCGGCGCGATGAAGCGCAGGCCGAGCGCCAGCGACATCTGGTGCGTCGCCGCGGAGTACATGCCGAGCGGGAAGACGGCGCCCCAGTACGCCGCCTCGTAGCGCACCGGGTAGCGCTTGCGCACGTAGCGCCAGGCGGCGAGCGCCGCCAGCATCGGGATCCACCAGGTGGCGACGGCCCAGAACAGCAGCGTTCCGCCGGTCACGAACGGGAGCAGATCGCGCAGGAACGGCGCCTCCGGCGCGTTCAACACGAGCAGCGCGCCCGCGAGCACCGAGATCGCCATCGCGCCCATGTTGATCCAGGAGGTCGGCGTGAGGTCCGGCGGCGCGAAACGGAGGAACGCGTAGCGGTAGAAGATCAGCGAGATCACCCACACGTAGAGCATGCCGCCGCAGAGCCAGAACACCAGCGCGCCGAAGTTCAGGACCAGGCGTGCGGGCTGCTCGGTGTGCGAGGCGACCAGCGCGGCGAGCACGGCGACGGATTGGGTGGAGACCACCGTGAGCAGCCAGCCTCCGCTGATGCCATCTTCCAGCGCGGGCTTGTCCTGCTGGATGAACAGGGTCACGAGGATCCCGTAGGTGAGCACGAGCCACAGCACGCCGGCGAGGCAGGCGAGCGCGAGACCCAGCCTGCCGCCGATGCGCAGCACGATCAGCTGGCTCGCCAGCACCGCCGTGCCGGCCACCGCGGTGAAGAAGCCCGGTGCGCGCAGGTGGCTGCGCAGGTCGGCCAGCAGCGCGTCGCGGTGGAGCAGGGCGCGCGCGACGGTGAGCGCCGCGATCGCGGGCCAGGCCACCGCGTTGATCGCGAGCATCGCCAGGGCCAGTCGCCCATGCCCTTGCTGGCCGGCGGCGAGCCCGAGGATGCCGGTCGCCATGACGATCGCGAAGTTGGCGGGCGACAGGTCGGCCAGGCGATCGTTGGGCATCCGGGGACTATACGCAGCGGCGTCGAGTGGCTCCGCCCGGCGCTAAAGTGCGGGCATGAGTCGTCCCCAAGCCCTGCAGCGCGCGCAAGCAGTCCTCGATACCGGCGCGTTGGCCGCCACGCTGGCGCGGCGCGTGCGCTACGCCTCCGAGAGCGAAGAGCCGCAGTCGGCCCCGGTGCTGCGCGCCTACCTCGAGGAAGAGATGGTGGATTCGCTGGCGCCGCTGGGATTCCAGTGCCGCCTGCACGAGAACCCGGCCGCCGCCGGGCTGCCTTTCCTGGTCGCCGAACGCATCGAGTCCGCTGCGCTGCCGACCGTGCTCATGTACGCGCACGGCGACGTCGTGCGCGGCCAGGCGCCGCAGTGGCGCGAAGGCCTCGCGCCGTGGGAGCTGCGCATCGAGGGCGAGCGCTGGTACGGACGCGGCACCGCCGACAACAAGGGCCAGCACACCATCAACCTGGCCGCGCTCGAGCAGGTGATCGCGGCGCGCGAAGGACGGCTGGGTTTCAACGTGAAGCTGCTGGTGGAAACCGGCGAGGAAGCGGGCTCGCCGGGCCTGGCCGAGTTCTGCGCGCGCGAGCGCGAGGCGCTGCGGGCCGACCTGTTCCTGGCCAGCGACGGTCCGCGCCTGCACGCGCAGCGGCCCACGCTGTTCCTGGGTTCGCGCGGCGCGCTCAACTTCGAGCTGCGCCTGCAATGCCGCGAGCGCGCCTACCACTCGGGCAACTGGGGCGGCCTGCTGGCCAATCCCGGTATCGTGCTGGCGAATGCGGTGGCCTCGATGGTGAGCCCGCGCGGCCGCGTGCTCGTCGAGGCGCTGCGTCCGCGCGAGGTGCCCGCGCCGGTGCGGCAGGCGCTGGCCGACATCGAGGTCGGCGGCGGCGAGGACGATCCGGCCATCGACGCCGACTGGGGCGAGCCGGGCCTGAGCCCCGCCGAACGCGTGATCGGCTGGAACAGCCTGGAGGTGCTGGCCATGGTGGCGGGCGACCCGGCGAAGCCGGTGGGCGCCATCCCGCCGGGCGCGCGCGTGTTCTGCCAGCTGCGCTTCGTCGTCGGCACCGAACTCGACAGCATCATTCCCGCTGTGCGCGCGCACCTGGATGCGCACGGCTTCGAAGCGGTGCAGATCCACCCCGGCGCCGCGGGCGCGGCCACGCGGCTCGACCCTCAGGACCCGTGGGTGCGCTGGGCGCTCGACTCGATGGAGCTCAGCACGGGCAAGCGACCGGCGCTGCTGCCCAACCTGGGCGGCTCGCTGCCCAACGACATCTTCGCCAACACGCTGGGCCTGCCCACGCTGTGGGTCCCGCACTCCTATCCCGCCTGCGCGCAGCACGCGCCCAACGAGCACCTGCTGGCGCCCGTGGCCCGCGAAGGCCTGGCCGTGATGGCCGGCCTGTTCTGGGACCTCGGCGAGAGCGCGGCCGCCGTGCGCGCGGCGCGGGCCGCGTGATCCGTTTCCACCTTCCTGCAGTTTCCCGACCGATGAAATCGATCCGTTCCCTGCTGGCGCTCGGCGCCGCGTGCCTGGCCTTCGCCGCTCCCACCTTCACGTTCGCGCAGGAGTGGCCCACGCGCCCCGTGACGCTCGTGGTGCCGTTCCCGCCCGGCGGCGGCACCGACATCGTCGCGCGCCTCGTCGCCAACCGCCTCTCGCCCAGGCTGGGCCAGCCGGTGGTGATCGACAACCGCCCCGGAGCGGCCACCGCCATCGGCGCGGCGGCCGTCGCGCGGGCCGCGCCCGATGGCCACACGCTGCTGCTGTCGGGCTCGTCGACCTATTCCATCCTCCCCGCGCTCAAGCCCGGGCTGCCGTACGACCCGATCGACAGCTTCTCGCACGTGGCCGTGGTGGCGAAGGCGCCGCTGGTGCTGGTGACCGGCGCGTCGACGCAGATCACGTCCGTGGCCGACCTGCTGCAGCGCGCGCGGGCCGATGCCAACGGCCTGATGTACGCCACGTTCGGCAGCGGCTCCGGACCGCACCTGGCGGGCGCGATGCTGGCCGAGGCGGCCCAGGCGAAGATGACCGCCGTGCCGTACAAGGGCAGCGCGCCGGCGTTGACGGCGCTGATCTCCGGCGAGCTGCCGATCGGCTTCGATACCGTCGCCGCCGCGGCGCCGCAGGTGAAGTCGGGCAAGCTGCGCGCGCTGGCCGTCACCGGCGAGCAGCGCGCCGCGCTGCTGCCCGACGTGCCCACCTACGCCGAGGCGAAGATCCCCAAGGCTTCGCTGGTGAGCTGGTACGCGGTGGCCGCGCCCGCGCGCACGCCCGAGCCGGTGCTGGCGCGCCTGAACCGCGAGCTGGCCGCCGTGATGGCCGAGCCCGAAGTGCGCAAGACGCTGGAGAACGCGGGCCTCGAGCCGGTGCTGCTCGGCCCGGAGCCCTTCCGCCGCCTGATCCGCGACGAGGTCGGCGCCTTCAAGGCCGTCGCGCAGCGGGCGCAGATCAGCCTGGATTGAGACCGGTGGGCCCTACGGATCGTTGACCGTGGCGTGGTCCGCGGGCATGTAGATCTCGAGCAGCTCGCAGTCGTCGGACCAGCCGACGACGGTGTGGCGGATGCCCGCGGGCTGCACCCAGCACGATCCGGGCAGCAGCCGCTGGCGTCCCACGCCCTCGAACTCGGTCTCGAACCAGCCACGCAGGCAATACAGCATCTGGAACCGCACCTCGTGGTGGTGGCGCACGCTCAGCTCCGGACGGAACGGCATGACCATGCGGATGACGTGCGCGTGGGCCAGGCCGTGGGTGGCGTCGGCCACGCCCAGGTCGCGGTAGGCCGAATAGGCCCTCAGCCCGCCGGTCTTGAAGTCGGACTCGCGCAGGTGGTTGATGACGAAGTGCTGCTGCCGGGCCGCGACGGATTCGGTTTCCATGGGACCTCCACCGGGAAGCAAGAACTGCAATGGAAGCGCAAAAGGCGCTTCGGTTCAAGCTTCAGCCGGGGTTCGCCGGCTCCGGGGATTTCGCCCCCTCGCGCAGCACGCCGTTGATCTCCGCGCCGAAGATGAGCGTCGTCGCGCTGATGTACAGGAACACCAGCGTGCCGACCACTCCCGCGAAGCTGCCGTAGAGCAGCGCCAGCTTGCCGGCGCTGCGCAGCGTGTACGACAGCGTCGCGGCGGCCGCCACCCACAGCGCGGCGCCCACCAGCGCGCCCGGGACCACGGTGTAGAGCCGCTGCGGGATGTCGGGCAGCCAGCCGTACAGCAACGCGTACAGCACCACCAGCACCAGGTAGGCCAGGCCGTAGCGGACGCTGAGGTGGACGAAGATCGTGTCCCGCCCCCCGCCCGTGGTCGCCTCCACCAGCTGCCACACGTACGGCATGACGACCACCGAGCTGAACGCGGCGAGGATCGCCGTGCCGACGATCAGGGTGAACAGCGTGACCTTGATGCGGGCCTTCCAGAAGGAGAGTCCGCGATCGATGCCGTAGGCACGGTTGAGCGCCGAGCGGATCGCCTGCACGCCCGACGAGGCCGTCCACACCGTCGCCAGCACGCCGATGGCCAGCAGCGCCTGGTTGCGCTGCGCCAGCACCTGCCTGATGACCGGCTGCATCGCGTCGCGCACGAGCTGCGGCGCGTATTCCATGACGCGATCGGCCAGCGCCGCCGCGTCGCCGGGCTGCCCGAAGTAACCGGCGGAAGCCGACAGCAGGAGGAGCAGCGGAAACATCGCCAGCACCGACGAGAACGCCAGGCTGCCGGCCTGGTTGCCGCTCTGGTGCAGGATGTAGTTGCGCATGGCCCGGAACGTGACGTGCAGGCCGGGGATGGCCAGCACGAGGTCCCGGACGCGATGCCACGCTTCACGAAATCCGCTCATGCGCGGAGTGTGACCGCGCGGCCGTGCAGGCAGCGTCGGCCTGACGCTCAACGTGCTGCGGGTGTCAGCAGCGCGGTCTGCATCTCGCCCGGGCCCACCGAGCTGAAGGGCTGCCACGTGATCGCGACGGCACCGTCCGGCAGGGCCACGCGCGCGGCGCTCCAGCCGTGGCTCGGGCCGCCGAGTTCGATCGGCGCGTCGAGGGCGGTGCCGTCGGCGGCGAAGTGCTGGATGAGCAGGCCGAACCGCAACTGGTCCGTCACGCCGAACTGCAGGTAGCCGCCGCCCAGCGCTTCCACGCGCGCATCGCGGCTGGCGGACAGGTCATCGGCCGGTTCGGGAATGGCGGTCTCGCCGCCGACGCGCTGGCCCGCGGCGTCGTAGCGCTGCTCGAAGTAATCGCGCTGGACGGCGCCCGCGGCGTCGAACGTCGCGGTGAACCAGACGATGCGATAGCCGCCGTCGCCCGTCGCCGCCATGCCCAGCAGCGTCTGGAAGTCGGCGGTCGTGGCATTGGCGGTGGATGTCGTTCCGAGCGTGTAGCGGACTTCGGCGGCCACGGCGGGCGGCGGATTCGAGGCCGGGCCCGAAGGCGCTGCGCTCGATCCCGATCCGGACGCCAGGCCACCCGATCCGGACGCCGCGGCGCTGGTGGGCGCCGGATTGTTCGCGGAAGCGCCGGCCAGTGCGGTCGTGTCGCCGCCTCCGCCGCCGCCACCACAGCCCGCCAGCGCGAGCACGAGCCCGACAAGGAAGGGCGCGACGGCGCCGCGAATCCGGTACTGCATGAGATCTCCCTGAGCGTTCAGGTACCGGTTGTAGAAAAAGGCAGAGCACCGTGGGGCTCGCACGGTCCGGCATGCGAAACCGGGTGTTGGGCGCGGATACGCCGTCGCGTTCGAAAGGCGCGCGGATCGTCGGGGTGGGTGCGGCAAGGCCGGACGGCAGTTACGCCTTGGCACCGCTGCGGCGCCGCTGCTGGGTCGCACCGGCGCGACGCGGCGCGGTTCACTCCACCTTGAGGCTGCTCAGCAGCGGATCGCCGTCGGGGTAGTGCAGGTCCAGCGACCGCAGGGTGTCGCGCAGCGCCAGCGCGATCATGAGGTTGCGGTGCGTCTTGGAGTCCGCCGGCACGACCGTCCACGGCGCCCACGCGGTCGAGGTGGCCGCCAGCAGCTGTTCGTACGCGAGCTGGTAGGCGTCCCACTGCTTGCGCACGTCCAGGTCCTCGCGGCGGAATTTCCAGCGCTTCTCCGGGTCGTCGATGCGCGCCTGCAGCCGCTCGCGCTGCTCGTCGCGCGAGATGTGCAGCATGAACTTGAGCACGACGGTGCCGGTCTCCACCAGCAGCCGTTCGAAGTCGTTGATGTGCGCGTAGCGACGCTCCTTCTCCGCCGCCGCGATCGCGCCGGACACCACCGGCACCAGCACGTCTTCGTAGTGGCTGCGGTTGAAGCAGACGATCTCGCCGGTGGCGGGCACCTCCTGGTGGATGCGCCAGAGGAAGTCGTGCGCGCGCTCCACCGGGCTCGGGGCCTGCCACGCGACGGTGCGCACCCCGATCGGGCTCATCCGCCCGAGCACCGCGCGCAGGGTGCCGTCCTTGCCGCTGGTGTCCAGGCCCTGCAGCACGAGCAGCAGCTTGTGGCGGCGGTCCGCGTAGAAGAGGTTCTGCAGCGCATCCAGCTCCTGCGCCAGCTCGTCGACCCGGGCGCGATCGGCCCCCTTGTCACCCGAGGAGAAGGGCTTGTCGCCCGGGTCGAGCGCGGCGAGCGAGAAGCCCTCGACGGGCGCCTCGAGCCGCCAGCGCGCCCATGGGTCCTGGCCCTTCTTCCGCTTGCTTGCCATCGCGGCAGTTTAGGTGCGCGCTCACCTCTTCAATCCGCGGACCGCGGCCGCCATTTCCTCCATGGCCGCCTGGTAGAGGTCGTTGGCCGAGGCACGCAGGGCGTGGCTGTCGTGGATCTCGGTGTCGGAGGGAAACTCGCCCGAGCCTTCTATCGCGGCCAGCGACTTCTCCAGGACCGCCTTCTCCGCGGCCGAGGCCGCCCGGTCAGCCATTCGCCATTCCTTGAAGTAGTCGAGGGACATCGAAGTGCGATTGCATGGGGCCGGCCAGGTTCCCGTGGCTGCGTACCATGCAGCCATGTGCCGGAACATCAAGACCCTCTTCAATTTCGAGCCGCCGGCGACGGAGCTCGAGATCCGCGATGCATCGCTGCAGTTCGTCCGCAAGCTCAGTGGCTTCAACGTCCCGTCGAAGGCGAATGAGGAAGCCTTCGAGCGCGCGGTCGAAGAGGTCGCGGCATCGGCCCGTAAGTTGATCCGGTCGCTGGTCACCACCGCCGAGCCCCGCACGCGCGAGGCCGAGGCCGCCAAGGCCCGTGAGCGCGCCATCGCGCGCTTCGGCGCGAGGTGATCCATGGACGATGCGAACCAGATCGAGGTGCCGCCTTCGTTCACGGCGCTGTTCACTTCGCCATCCGGCCGGCTGACCGAGCCGATGTCGGCGGTGCGCGAGCGCTACGAGCTCTGCGAAGACCTGGCCCAGCTGCTGACGGAACAGGCGTCCACGATGCAGTTCAGGACCGGCGCGCCGGAGGTCGAGTTGCTGAAGACCATCCGGCTCGGGCTCTCGGAAGCCGAAGGGCCGGTGACGCCGGCCGAGGCGCTGTGGGTGGTGACGCGCCTGGCGGAACTGCTCAACTGGGAAGCGCCGGGGCCGGACGGCGCGTGAAGATCGTGCGCACCCGCCCATCCGTCGTCGTCGCGATGATCGTGGCGCATGCCCCGCTCGCCGGGTCCGCGACGCCGCCGCCTTCCTTCGAGGTCGCCTACCGCGCGTGGGATGTCGTGACCGAGCTCGCCCGCAACAACGGCGACCCGGCCATCAGCGGCGAGTGCGGCAGGACGTTCCGGCCCTTCGTGATCCCGGGCCTGCGCCGGCAGACCAGGCCGGAGGAGGGCGTCGCCGCCGCGGCTTGCGTCGAGGCCGCCCGGGCCGCCTGCGCGAACACGGGGCTGCGAAAGTCCGCGGAGATCGCGAAGAAGTGCAAGGAGTTCAGGTAGCCGCAGGCCCGTTTCTCTGCCGCGCAGGCTCCTAGGGCCGCAGCAGGTTGCGCTGCACGCGCAGGAGGTGTTCGGTGGCGACGGCGCGCGCCTCGTGCACGTCGCGGCGCTTCAAGGCCTGCACCAGTTCGCGGTGTTCGGCCTGGTACTGCAGGCGGCGCTCGGGCGTGACGCTGCGCTTCTTCAGCACGCCCCACTCGCCCTGGTTGCGCACCTGGTTCATCAGCTGGAACACGTTGGAGACGAAGCTGTTGTGGGCGGCGACGGCGATGGTCTCGTGCAGCATGCCGTCCCAGTGCTCGAACTCCTCGAGCGTGGTGGCGGCTTCCGCCTGGGCGCAGCAGGCATCCATCTGCTCGAAGTCCGCCGCGGTGGCGTTGCCGATCACCATCTCCAGGATGGCGGGCTCCAGCGACAGCCTCGCCTCCATCAGCTCGGCCGGGCTGGTCTGGCGCACGGGGTCGGCCGCCGCCAGGCCGTTCACCACCGCGCCGGCCTGCTCCGTGACGTAGGTGCCGCTGCCCACCGTCTGGCTGATGGCGCCGAGGTCCTTCAGCTCCTGCAGCACGCGGCGCACGCTGGTGCGGCTGATGCCGAACTGGTCGCACAGCGCCCGCTCGGTCGGCAGGCGGTCGCCGGCCTGCCAGCGGTTGGCGCGCAGGCTGGCGAGGATGTAGTCGCGCAGGCCCGATGCGGTGTTCAACGGCGTTCCCTCCATGGTCTGAACCAAATCATACCAATTCGCCTCGAGCCGAAGTCTCAGCGACGCGCTTGACTGCGACGGCCGTTGGCCTATCATCGCGAGCCGTTTTTGGTTCGTATTGGTTCGGCGTCAAGACCAATTGACGCGAACGCCTGGAGATTCGATGCGCATCGCTACCTTCGTCGCCGGCGGCCGCCGGCAAGTGGGCCGTGTTTCGGCCGATGGCCGGCAGGTCACGCCTTTCAAGCTGTCCCCCGAAGCCGCCCAGCGCGGCGCCCAGCCGCTGGTCGAAGCGGCCGTCCGCGGCGAGCCGCTGCCCGCGCTGGAGTCCGCCAGCCTGGCCATCGCCTCCGTGAAACTGGAAGCGCCCATCCCGCTGCCGCGCCGCAACGTCTGGTGCGTGGGCCGCAACTACCACGCCCATGCCAAGGAGCTGGCCGCGTCCGTGTTCAAGGACAACGCTGCCAACGTGCAGGAGTGGCCGATCGTCTTCACCAAGGTGCCCGAGACCGTGAACGGCCCCTACGACGACGTCGCGCTGCCGGGCGCCGCGGTGTCCTCGCAGATCGACTACGAGGCCGAACTGGTGGTCGTGATCGGCAAGGGCGGCAAGAACATCGCCAAGGCCGACGCGATGCAGCACATCTTCGGCTACACGATCTGCAACGACGTGACGGCCCGCGACGTGCAGATGCGCCACCAGCAGTGGGACATGGGCAAGTCGTTCGACACCTTCTGCCCCATGGGCCCGTGGATCGTGACGGCCGACGAGATGGACGGCCGCAAGACCCACGTGCGCTGCTGGGTCAACGGCGAGCTGCGCCAGGACGCGCCCACCGAGAACATGATCTTCGACATCCCGACGCTGATCGAGACCGTCTCGCGCGGCATCACGCTGCTGCCGGGCGACCTGATCGCCACCGGCACCGCCGCCGGCGTGGGCATGGGCTTCAAGCCGCCGCGCTACCTCGCTGCCGGCGACGTGGTCCGCATCGAGATCGACGGCATCGGCTCGATCGAGAACAAGTTCGCCTGACATCGGGCACCGACGACGACACAACAAAAGGAGACAACGATGACCTTCACCCGCCGCCCCGTCCTGCGCCTGCTGGCCGCAGCCGCCGCCCTGGCCGCCGCCACCGGCGCGTTCGCGCAGAGCGACTATCCCAACCGCGCGGTGAAGGTCATCGTGCCGTTCGCCGCCGGCGGCCCGGCCGACAACTACGCGCGCTTCATCGCCCAGCGCCTGGGCGATGCGCTCAAGCAGCCGTTCGTCGTCGACGACAAGCCGGGCGCGGGCTCGGTGATCGGCACCGACCTCGTGGCCAAGTCGCCGGCCGACGGCTACACGCTGCTGCTGATGTCCAACACGCACACGGTCAACGAGACGCTGATCCCGAACAAGCCGTTCAAGCTGATGTCGGACTTCGTCGGTGTCGCGCCGATCAACTCGTCCGACCTGATGCTGGTGGTCCATCCCTCGGTGCCGGCCAAGTCGCTGCCTGAACTGATCGCGCTGGCCAAGTCGAAGCCGGGCAGGATGAACTACGCGTCCTCGGGCAACGGAACGCCCTACCACATGGCCGGCGAGCTGTTCAAGCACCTGGCCGGCGTGGACATCGTGCACGTGCCCTACAAGGGCAGCTCCGGCGCCCGCACCGACGTGATGGGCGGCCAGGTCGACATGATGTTCGACGCGGTGACCACCATGGCGCCGGTCGCCAAGGAAGGCAAGGTGCGCGCGCTCGCCACCACCGGCCCGGCCCGCACCGGCGACCTGCCCACCGTGGCGGAGACCGTGCCGAACTACGAAGCCACCATCTGGCTCGGCCTGATGGCGCCCAAGGGCACGCCCCAGGCCATCGTGGACAAGCTCAACGCGGAAGTGCGCAAGATCGTGGCGCAGCCCGAAACCAGGGCGGCCTGGACCAGGCAGGGCGCGACGCCCCTGTCCATGAACCCGTCGGAATTCACCGCCTACCTCAACAAGGACATCGAGAAGTGGGGCGCCATCGTGAAGGCGTCGGGCATCAAGCCGGAGTGACCGCGTGCCCGCCGAGTTCGCGTTCACGCTCAACGGGCAGGCGACCACCGTGCGCGCGGAGCCCGCGCAGTCGCTGCTGGAGGTCCTGCGCGACACCTGCGGCCTGAAGGCGACCCGCCTGGGTTGCGGCCTCGGCCAGTGCGGCGCCTGCACCGTGCTGGTGGACGGCGAGGCCCGGCACGCCTGCGACACCTCGATGGAGGCGGCGGCCGGGCGCGACATCACCACGCTGGAAGGCCTGGGCAGCCGGGCCGATCCGCATCCGCTGCAGGCCGCTTTCGTCGAAGAGCAGGCGCTGCAATGCGGTTTCTGCACCACCGGCATGCTGATGCGCGGCGCGGCCCTGCTGCGGCGCAATCCGCACCCGGGCGAACAGGAGATCCGGCAGGCCCTGGACGGCAACCTGTGCCGCTGCGGCGTGCACAACCGCATCGTGCGCGCGGTCCGGAAGGCGACCGGCGCATGAAGCCGCCCGCGATCCCGGAAAGCCTGCGGGCCCATCCGCGCATAGGCCAGTGGCTCACGGTCGCGCCGGACGGCCGCATCCGCGCGACGCCGGGCAAGGTCGACATCGGGCAGGGTATCTCGCACGCGCTGCGGCTGGTCGTCGCGGAGGAACTGCAGGTCGCCCCGCTGTGGGTGGAGATGGTTCCGCCCTCGACCCGATACAGCCCCGACGAAGCGGTGACCTCGGGAAGCCTGTCGGTGCAGCATTCGGGCGCGGCGCTCCGCTTCGCCTGCGCGCACCTGCGCGAGGCCTGCCGCGCGCGCTTCGCGCAGCGGCTCGGCCTGCCGCCCGAGGCCGTGGCGCTGGCCGGCGGCTTCTTCCGCGCGCGCGGTGAACGCGCGGGCTACGGCGAGCTGGTCGACACAGGCATGCTGGACGCCGCGGTGGACCCGGCGTACCTCGCGCCCCGCGGCGGGCGGGAGTCCACGCTCGGTGCGCTGGGGCGCGGCGACGTGGCCGAGAAGGTGTTCGGCGAATTCCAGTACATCCAGGATCTCGCGCCCGAAGGCATGGTGCACGGCGCGGTGTTCCGACCGCGCACGCTGCAGGCCCAGGTCCACGAAGCCGTCTGGAGCCGCCTGCTGGCGCGCCTCGAAGCGATCGATGGCGTGTCGCAGGTCGTGCGCGACGGCCTGCTGGTGGGCGTGCTGGCCGAGAGCGCGCACGCGCTGGCCCAGGCGGCCGATCGCGTCGCGCTCGCCGGCCTGTGGCAAGGCGAGGCCGAGGTGCCGCAGCCGTACGGGATCGCGGGCTGGCTGCAGTCGCAGCCGCTGGACAGCGTGGTGATCGAGCAGCGGCACGATGAAGCGCCGGCCGCCGCGCGCACCTTCCGCGCCGAGTACGGACGCGGCTGGCTGCAGCACGCTTCGATCGGGCTGTGCTGCGCGCTCGCGCAGTGGACGGGAGGCGCGCTGCAGGTGACGAGCCATTCGCAAGGCATCTTCAACCTGCGCCGCGACCTCGCGCTCGCCTTCGGCCTCGCGGTCGATGCGGTGGAGGTGACCCATGCCGAAGGCGCGGGGTGCTACGGCCACAACGGCGCGGACGACGTCGCCTTCGATGCCGCCTGGCTGGCGCGTCAAGCGGGCGGCCGCCCGGTCCGCCTGCAATGGACGCGGCAGCAGGAGATGACGAATTCGCCGCTGGCGCCGGCGATGGCGGTGCGCGTCGAAGCCGGCGTGGATGCCGACGGCCGCCTCGTCAGCTGGACGCAGGACGTCTGGAGCCAGGGCCACGGCACGCGCCCGGGGCGCGGCGCCACGCCGGCGCTGCTGGGCGCCTGGCAGACCGCGGAGCCCACGCCCGTCACCATGGCCGTGAACCAGCCACCGGCCACCGGCGGCGGCTCCGATCGCAACGCCGTGCCGCCCTACGCCGTGCCGCGGCTGGACGTTCGCAACCACCGCGTGCTCGCGATGCCGCTGCGCGTGTCGGCGATGCGCGCGCTCGGCGCGCACGTCAACGTGCTGGCGGCCGAATCGACCATGGACGAGATCGCGCTGGCGCTGGGCCGGGATCCGCTCGACTTCCGGTTCGAGCACCTGGGCCACGACGACCGCGCCCGCGCCGTGCTGCTGGAAGCCGCGCGCCTGGCCCGCTGGGGAGAGGCCGCGCCGGTCGAGCCCGGCGTCGGCCGCGGCCTGGGCTTCGCCCGCTACAAGAACACGGGCGCCTGGTGCGCCGTGGTCGCCGAGGTCGAGGTGCAGCAGCAGGCGCGCGTGCGCAGGCTGTGGATCGCCGCCGACCTGGGCCTGGTCGTCCACCCCGACGGCGCGCGCAACCAGATCGAAGGCGGTGCCATCCAGGCGGCCAGCTGGACGCTGCTCGAACAAGCGAACCTGGGACCCGCGGGCGTGCGCTCGGAGGACTGGGAAACCTATCCCATCCATCGCTTCACCGACGTACCGGCGGTGGAGGTCTCGCTGGTGGACCGGCCCGACAGCCCGTCGCTGGGCGCGGGCGAATGCAGCATCGGGCCGACGGCCGCCGCGATCGCGAACGCGATCCACGATGCGCTGGGCATCCGCATGCGCGTGATGCCCTTCAGCGCCGACAACCTGATGCGCGAGGCGCAGCGGCAAGGCGCGTGATCAATCAATCGAGCAAGAAGGAAGACAAGTGAGCGTGGTGAACGTTTTGAGCGGCGGTGCCGCGGCGGCGGTGGTCAAGGGCGTGCAGGCGCAGTTCGAGCGCGAGAGCGGCGCCGCGATCCAGGCCACCTTCAGCGCGGTGGGCCAGATGCGCGACCAGTTGCTGGCCGGCAGCCCCTGCGACCTGGTGATCCTCACGAAGCAGCTGGTCGCCCAGCTGGTGGCGTCGGGACACGTGGTGGCGGGCAGCGAACGGTCGCTGGGCCTGGTCCGCACCGGCGTGGCCGTGCGCGCGGGCGCCGCGCATCCGGCCATCGGCGATCGCGCGCAGCTGGCCGCGGCGTTCCGCGCCGCGCGCGAGATCTACTACCCGGACCCGGACAAGGCGACGGCCGGCATCCACTTCATGAACGTGTTGAAGGCGCTGGGCCTGGACCAGGAGCTGAAGGGCGCGTTCCGGCCGTTCCCCAACGGCGCGACGGCGATGGCGGCCATGGCGAAGTCGAGCGAAGCCGCGGCCATCGGCTGCACGCAGGAGACCGAGATCAACTACACGCAGGGCGTGGAGCTGGTGGGCTCGTTGCCCCAGGAGTTCGAGCTGGCGACCGACTACACGCTGGGCATCTGCACCGGCGCGCGCGAGCCGGAGCTCGCGGCGAAGCTGGCGGAACTGGTGGCGGGACCGGCGTCGGCGCAGATCCGCCGGCAGGGCGGATTCGCCTTCTAGCCGGCGATCTCCCGCGTGACTTCCAGGAAGCGATCGACGTCGGCGAACGTATGGCAGTGGAGCGGTGACACCCGCACCGCGCCATCCATGCCGAACGACTCCAGCATGCGCCGGGAGTAGATGCTGGAAGCCACCCGCTCGTAGACGATCACGCCGCGCTTCTCGTACTCGCGCACGGCCTGCGTGTGCTCCAGGCCCTGCAGCGAGATGGCCAGGATCAGGTCGCGCCGCGGCAGGTCGTCGTGGTCCAGCAGCACGGTGACGCCGGGGATGGCGCGCAGGCCGGGCACCCGGTCCGAGCCGTGCAGCAGGCGCGCGAGCAGGGCGCGTTCATGCAGGCCGATGTGCTCCATGCCGCGGGCGAAGAGCGAGCGGCGCTCGCCCTGTCCGCCGGACTGCGTGCCGATCCAGCAGACGTAGTTCACGATCTCGGTCACCACGGCGAACTGCCACGGCGCGACGCTGCCCAGGTCCCAGTAGGCCCCGGGCTTGCCGGCCAGCTTGTGGTGCGGCAGCACGGCCATCCGTTCCGAGATCCACGAGAAGCCCGAACCGCGGCAGCCGAAGAACTTGTAGGGGGCGATGTTGATGCCGTCCACCGCCGCCTTCTGCACGTCGATGAGCCCGTGCGGCGCGTGCTGGACGGCATCCACCACCACGTACAGGTCGGGCTTGATCTCTCGCGCGCGCCTGACGATCTCTTCGAGTTCGAGCTTCGCGCCGGAGATGTTGGACGCGTAGATCAGCACCAGCAGGCAGGTCCGCTGGTCGACGAGGCGAAGGATCTCCTCGACATCGACGCCGCCCGTCACCGGGTTGCTGCGCGCCACGCGCAGTTCCTTGCCGAGCCGCTGCGCATAGAGCGAAGCGGCGTCGTAGGAGGACGGGTGCTCCAGCACGGTCGTGACGATGTTGTCGCCGGGCACGTTCTCGGCCACCGCGCGCACCATGTCGAACATGGCGGCCGAGGCCGTGAGCGAGGCGTGCACGGTGCCGCCCTTCGCGTTGAACAGCAGGCGCACGTCGTCCGTGCCCTGCGTCTGCACCTGCTTCAGCCAGGAGGCGACCTCGTGGATGCGTTCGGCCGAGTCCGGCACGGCGTCCACCCGGGCCATCGCCTCGAGGGCGGCCTTCAGGCGAAGGGAGCCGCCGGCGTTCTCGAAGAAGAGGCGCGGGCGCCCCGTGAAGTCGTGGTCGACGTGGTGGAAGCGGTCCTTGATCTGGCGCGAGAGTTCCGCGGGGAAGGCCTGTCCCGAATCGATGGGCATGGGGATCACTCGGCCTTGATGTTGGCCTGCTTGATGATCCGGCCCCACTTCGCCTTGTCGGCCACGAGGAAGTCGCGGAACTGCTCGGGCGTGCTGCCGACCGGCTCCAGGCCGTCCTGCACCAGCTTGCGCGAGATCTCCGGCATCGCGAGCACCTTCGCGATGTCGGCCTGCAGGCGCGCGACCACCGCGGGCGGCGTGTTCTTCGGCGCGCAGATGCCGGTCCAGGTCACGGGGTCGAAGTTCGGCAGGCCGGCTTCGTGGATGGTGGGCAGGTCCGGGAAGGCGCCCAGGCGGCGGAGGCTGCCGACGCCGAGCGCGCGGAGCTGGCCGGTGCGCGCGTACTGCATCGAGCTGACGGGCTGGTCGAAGATGACCTGGACCTGGCCGCTGAGCAGGTCGGAGATCGCCTGGCTGGTGCCCTTGTACGGGACGTGCACCAGGTTCACGCCGGCCAGCGACTTGAACATCTCGCCCGCCAGGTGGCCGCCGGTGGCGTTGCCGGAGGAGGCGAAGTTGATCTTGCCCGGGTTCTGCTTCGCGTAGGCCACGAACTCCTTCACGTTCTTCGCGGGCACGCTGGAGTGCACCATGAGGACGTAGGGCGCGTTGGCGATCTGCGTGACCGGCACCAGGTCGGTCTCGGAGTTGAAGGGCATCGGGCCCAGGTGCGGCTGGATCGAGGACGTCCCGGTCGTGCACATGGACAGCGTGTGGCCGTCCGGCGGGGAAGCGAGGACGGAGGAGATCGCGATCGCGCCGCCCGCGCCCGTCTTGTTCTCGATCACCACCTGCTGGCCCAGCAGCTCGCCCAGCTTGGGCGCGATCAGGCGCGCGACGATGTCGTTGGACCCGCCGGGCGAGAAGCCGACCACGATGCGGACCGGCTTGGTGGGGAACGTGTCGGCGAGCGCGGCGCTGCCGGTGAAAGCGAGAGCGGCGGCGGCTCCCGCGGCGAAGGTCTTGAAGAGGCGGGTCATGTCAGGAAGGTGAGTGGACGGGAGCGAGTCTAGGAACCCGCTGCCCCGGCAACAAGCGAAGAAAGCTCGCGGGGGCCCATTCCTTTTTTTCCTGCGTCCCGGGTCGTCCCTATACTCGGTTGGACTGAGCCCGCGGACGCATGAACTTCACCTTCCGACAGCTGGAAACGTTCCTGTACAGCGCCCGGTTGCGCAGCTTCAACGCCGCGGCCGTGCAGTTGCACACCACGCAATCGGCGGTGTCCAAGCGCATCGCCGAACTCGAGCAGCAGACGGGCGGCCCCCTGCTGCTGAGGTCCGCGCGCGGCCTGCAGCTCACCCAGACGGGCCGGCGGCTGCTGCCGCTGGCCGAGCAGGCGCTGGCGCTCTGGACGCGGATCGACCAGGAATTCGCGGCGGGCGAATCCCTGCGCGGCAACTTCCGGGTCGGGGTGACGGAACTGATCGCGCTGACCTGGCTCACGCGCCTGATCCAGCGCGTCCACGAGGACCACCCCGAGGTGACGCTGGAGCCGGTGGTCGATGCCGGCGTGAAGCTGTTCGATCGCCTGGCCGCCCAGCAGATCGACGTCTGCATCATGCCCGGCACGTTCTGGGGCGCGGACTACACCACCGTGAAGGTCGGGCAGGTCGAGGAACTCTGGGTCGTGAGTCCGCGCCTGCAGGTTCCCCGCGCGCTGGAGCCGCAGGAGTTCGCCGGCTATCCCGTGATCGAGGAATCGACCGGCGCGTCCAAGAAGATGTTCTACGAGGAATGGCGCGCGCGGCAGGGGTATCGCTTCGGCAAGGTGCTCCACACCAACAGCACCACGCTGCTGCGCGACCTGACGGTGCGCGGCTTCGGCATCAGCCAGCTGTCGCGCGAATTCGTGGGAGAGGACCTGAAGGCGGGCCGGCTGCGGCTGGTGAAGACCGAGAAGCTGCCGCCCATGGTCTACAGCGCCGTGTACCGCACCGACACCGTCACGCCGGCGCTGCGGCGGATCGTGGAGCTCGCGGTGCGCACCTGCGACTTCGCGCGTCCGGGCAGCGAGCACCCGGTGACGACCGCCGCGAAAGCGACGGGCGCCCCACGCAGGCGCAAGTGACCGTTACGCCTGGCCCCGCCGCGTGGACCACCAGCACAGCAACGAACCCGCGACCACCATCGCGACGCCCTGCCAGAAGTTGGGCCCCGGCCGTACGCCCAGCCACAGGCTCGCCAGCAGCGTCGAGAAGACGGGCGTGAAGTACGACATCGCGGCCAGCACCGTGAGGTTGCCGCGCTGGATGCCGATGTTCCAGCAGGAGTAAGCCATCGCGGTGAAGGCGCCCAGCACGAGCACGAGCAGCGCGCCCGACCCCGTGATGCTCATCGCGCCTTCGCCCGCGAACGCGTACTTCACCCACAGCACCGCGCCCGTGACGAGCAGGAACAGCGAGACGCCGCTGCGGCCGCCCCCGTACGCGCGCGTCAGCACGGAATAGGCGGCCCACGTCAGGGCCGCGCCGCCCGCGAGACCGTAGGCCAGCGGATTGAGTCGCATGTTCTCGGCCATCGCGGCGAGCGACCAGCCGCCTTGCCCCGTCATCAGCCAGACCACGCCGCCGAAGCAGAGCGCGACGCCGGGGGCCAGCAGGAAGGAGCCTCGCTGCTGCCTGAACACGACGGCCAGCACGATCGTGAGGCAGGGCCAGAGGTAGTTGATCATCGCGAGCTCCAGCGCCTGGCGCCGGTCGCGCGCCAGGCCCAGCGACAGCGCGAAACAGATCTCGTACGCGACGAAGAGGAAACCGCCCGCCCAGAGATAGACCGGGTTCAGCGAACGCGGACGCGGGATGCCGAGGGCGGCGGCGGCGAAGATGCCGCTGACGGTGAAGATGGTGGCGGCGCCGCCCGTGGGGCCCAGGAGCTCCGAGACGTTGCGGATCAGTCCGACCGAGGCGCTCCAGAGCACCACCGCGACCAGTCCCACCAGGGTGTTCTTCGCGGTGGAGCTGGGAGGCATGAGGAGGGACGGGGGCGCGTGGAGAGGGGCGCCATGATACCGAGCAGCCCTCGGCGCGCCATTCAGCGCAGCCGAGGGAAGTTCACGCGCCCCGACGCGGCGCGACGGCGGCGCCGTCGATGCGGTGTCGCTGCAGGGCCGCCGCCACGAAGCCGCTGGCCTTCATTTCCTCGATGAATCCGCTCAGCCAGGCTTGCGCGGCGGTGCGGCCCTTGGGCACGCCCATGGCCTGCTCGATCACCATGAACCGGCCGGGAAGGAGGCGCACGCCGCCCACGCGGCGCGCGTCGGATTCAAGCTGCTGCTTGACGCCCGCGGCCACGTCCAGGTTCTGGGCCAGGAACATGTCGGTGACGGCCGGGGAGGTGGGCGCCCGCACCAGCGTCGCCTGCTTCAGCTCGCGCGTGAGGAAGAGGTCGTACGCGCTGCCGCGGCCCACCACCACCTGCGTGCCGGGACGGTCCACTTCCGCGTTGGCGCGCAGCGGCGAGGCGTTGCGCACGAGATAGGCGCCTTCGATGATCACGTAGGGCGCCGTGTATTCCATGTCGGCGGCGCGCACCGGATCGATGGCCACGAAGGCCAGGTCCACCTGCCGCGCCTTGATGGCTTCGACCACCGCGCCGGCGGAGTTGAACGTCACCAGGTCCGGCGTGAGCCCGAGGCGGCGCGCGGCTTCCCGCGCGAGATCGACGGACACGCCCGTCGGCTCGCCCGACGGCCCCCGGGTGGCGAGGATCGGGTTGCCGAAATTGATCGCGGCGCGCATGCGGCCGGTGGGCGACAGCTCCGCCGCCGCGCCCGGGTTGAAAGGCTTGGAAGCGCAACCGCCCAACAGCATCGCGCCGGCTGCGCAGAGCCGGCGACGGGTGGAATCGGGGGATTCGGGGTGATGCATGGCGCGGTCTCCTTGTTCGTTGTTGCGCTCATCCTGTCGGGATGCGCAGCACGATCTTGCCGACGTGCGCGCCCGACTCCATCGCCGCCTTGGCCTGCGGCAGCTGGTCGAAAGGATAGACGCGATCCACCAGCGGCTCGATGCGCCCGGCGGCGAAGTGGGGCAGCACCTCCGCCGCGAAACGCGGCACCGCGGCGGCGCGCTGCGCCTTGCTGCGCAGCTTGTTGGAGACCCCGAACAGCGTGAGGCGCTTCGCATGCAGCGCGCCCAGGTCCAGGTCGGCATGCAGTTGTCCGTCGACGTAGCCCACCGTCGCCAGCCGCCCCTCGAAGGCCATGGCCCTCAGGTTCTCCGCGAACACCGAGCCGCCCACCGCGTTCACCACCAGGTCGGCGCCATGCCCGCCGGTGGCGTCCATCACGCGGCCCGCGAAATCGGGGCCGCGCGTGCGGATGGCGACGTCGAGTCCGAAGGCCTTCAGCCGCGCGAGCTTCTCCTCGCTGCCCGAAGTGCCGATCACGCGCGCGCCCAGCGTCTTGCCCAGCTGCAGGCTGGCGAGGCCGACGCCGGACGACACGCCGTTGACCAGCAGCCAGTCGCCTTCGCGCAGCCGGCCCTGCATCACGAGCATGTCGAACGCGACCAGGAAGGTGAGCGGGATGGCCGCCGCCGCTTCCCACGACAGCGAAGGCGGCACGGGCATCGCCTCCGCCGCCTCCATCAAGGCCCGCTCCGCGAAAGCGCCGGCGCAGCGGCCCATCACCCGGTCGCCCAGCCGGAAGCCTTGCACGTCCGGTCCGATGGAAACGACTTCGCCCGCGCCTTCGCCGCCCACCGGCTTCCATTCGCCCTTGTCGCCGGACTGGCCATGGCTCGCGACGAACTCGCCGCGATTGAGCGAGGCCGCGCGCAGCCGCACCAGCAGTTGCCCGGGGCCGGGATGCGGCGTGGACGCGTCGCGCTGCTCGAATTCGCTGCCGTCCGCCGTGAACCGCATCCGCCAGGCCTGCATGGGTCAGGCCTCCAGCCGCCGCAGCACGGCCTGGGTGAAGCCGGCGGTGTCGCCCTGGCCGCGGATGTCGCCGGTGCGGGCCTTCGCATCCGCCAGCGCCGACGTGATCGCGCGCGACATCGACGCCGCCATGCGCACCGCGCCGGGATTGCTTCGGCTGTGCCCCAGCCAGTCGAACATCATGCGGGTCGACTCCATCATCGCGTAGGGATTGGCGATGCCCTTGCCGGCGATGTCGGGCGCCGAGCCGTGCGTGGCCTGCGCCATCGCCACGTTGCCGTCGCCGATGCACAGGCCCGGCGCCATGCCGAGGCCGCCCACCAGGCCGGCCGCCAGGTCCGACAGGATGTCGCCGAACATGTTGGTGGTGACCACCACGTCGAAGCTCTGGGGATCGCGCACCAGGCGCATCGCCATCGTGTCGACGATCACGTCGTCCAGCAGCACGTCGGGGTACTCGGGCGCGAGCTTGCGGCACTCCTCCACGAACATGCCGCAGCCCAGCTTGAACACGGTGTCCTTGTGCACCGTCGTCAGGTGCTTGCGGCGCTGCCGCGCGAGTTCGAACGCGGCCCGCGCGACGCGGTTGCTGCCGGTGCGCGTGATCACGCGCATCGACAGCGTCACTTCGTCGTTGGGGCGGAACTCCGCATTGCCCACCAGCATGTTGCGGTCCGGCTGGAAGCCCTCGTTGTTCTCGCGGACGATCACCAGGTCCACGCCGTCGTGCAGGCAGCCGATGTCCGGGTACGAGCGCGTGGGCCGCACGTTGGCGAACAGGTTGAACTGCTTGCGCAGGATCGGATGCGGGTTGATCGCGTTCGGCGACTTCGGGTAGGCCCGGTGGCCGATCGGCCCCAGGATCCAGCCGTCCAGCGTCGGCAGCGTCTCCATGGTTTCGGGCGGCAGCGTGTGGCCGTGCGAGCGGAACGCGGTCGCGCCGATGGGCAGCGGCCGCCAGTCGATGGCCACGCCGTGGAGCTCCGCGGCCGCGCGGGCGATGGCCACCGAGGCCGGCACGATTTCCAGGCCGATGTCGTCGCCGTCCAGGATGCCGATGCGAAGGGGAGCGGGATTCGCCATGCCGTCCTCCTTCACGATGCGCGGCACAGGGCCGTCAGGGCGCGGACGTCGGCCAGCGTGCCCAGCTTCCAGCAGGCCTGCGTGATCTCCCGGGAGCGCGCCGCGCCCAGGACCGGGTCGACCAGCTGCGCGAACTTGGCCTCCAGCTGCTCGTCCGACAGCGGGTTCTGCAGCGAGCCGATGGCGTGCTCCACCTGCACCTGCACGCGGCGGCCGTCCTTCAGGTGGGCGGTGACGTGCACCGCGGCCTCGTCGATCGAATCGTCCACCGTGGCCTGCACCTTGTCGCGCAGCGCGACCACGCGCGGATCGTTCACCACTTCGTCGGCGAACTCCGCCTCGCCGGCGCGGCCGAAGAGGAGGCCGGCCGCGCAGCCGTGGTACACGCTGAACTTGCCCTGCAGGCCGTCCTTCGGTTCCTTCTTGCCCGTCAGCTCCAGCACCAGCGAGTGCACGCGCAGCTCGATGCGCTCGACCTGCTCGGGCTGGATGCCCTGGGCCTTGAGCCGGCAGCAGGCGTCGATGCTGGGATGGATCACGATGCCGCAGGCGAACGGCTTGTAGGTGTTGAACGAGATCTCGAAGCGTTCGCCGAGCTCGTCGGTGACCTCGTTCCAGGCGCGCTTGTCCGAGACCACCTGCACGAAGCCGCGCGGTGCCTCCAGGGCGCGCGGGCTGGCGGTGAAGCCCCGGCTCGCCAGCAGCGCCGACATCAAGCCCGCGCGCGCGGCGCCGCCCGGGTGGAAGGGCTTGGTCATGGTGCCGAACTGTTCGCGCAGGCCGACGGGCTGCGAAGCGGCGATGCCCAGGGCCATGGCGGTCCGGGCTTCGTCCAGCTTCAGCAGGCGCGCGCAACCGGCGGCCGCGCCCAGCGTGCCGGTGGAACCGGTGATGTGCCAGCCCCGGTCGTAGTGATCGGGGTACATGGTGTTGCCGATGCGGCAGGCCACGTCGATGCCGAGCACCAGCGAGTCCAGCACGTCGCGTCCCGACAGGCCGCGGTGCTCGGCCAGCGCCAGCACGGCCGAGGCCACGGGACCGGCCGGATGGATGATGGTCTTGAGGTGCGTGTCGTCGAAGTCGAAGGTGTGCGAGGTGATGCCGTTGACCAGCGCGGCGCTGGCCATGTCGACCTGCTCGCCGCGGCCCAGCACCGTGGCCTGCGCGGCCGGCTGCAGCATCGCCACGGCCGCGACCGCCGCGTCGGCGGCCTCGTGGCGCGCCGCGCCGATGGCGCAGCCCAGCCAGTTGTAGAAGGTGCGGTGCGCTTCGCGTTCGACGTCGTCGTTCCAGCCGCGCGAGGGATGGGCGGCGACGAAGCGCGCCAGGATCGAAGTGATGGGAGGTGCCGCCAGGTCGGCGGCCACGTGCGTGTTGCGTGCCACGGGTTACTGCTTCCTTGTGAAAGGACCTATTCGTCCAGGTGGATGTTCCGGGCCTTGGCCAGCGCGGTCCAGCGCTTGATCTCCGCCTGGATGTAGTCGCCGAACTCGGTGGGCGACATGGGCCAGGGCTCGACCGCCTCGCCCGAGAGCTTCTCGGCCAGGTCGGGCGCCTTGAGCACGGCCACCTGGGTCTCGTTCAGGCGCTTGACGACGTCGGCCGGCAGGCCGGCCGGGCCGACCGAGCCGTACCACTGCATCGCGTCGAAGCCCTTGAAGCCGATCTCCTCCATGGTGGGCACGTCCTTCAACTGCGGGCTGCGCGCCTTGCCGGTGACGGCCAGCGCCCGCATGCGGCCCGAGCGGATGTGCGGCAGCGCCGCCGCCAGGCCGGGGAACATCGCCTGCGTCTGGCCGCCAAGAAGGTCGTTGATGGCCGGTGCGATGCCGCGATACGGGATGTGCAGCATGAAGGCGCCGGTCTCCTGCTTGAAGAGCTCCATCGTCATGTGCGTGAGCGAGCCCGCGCCGGCCGAGCCGTAGTTGACCTTGCCCGGATGCTGCTTCACGTAGTCGGCGAACTCCTTGACCGTCTTGACCGGCAGGTCGGCGTTGATGGCCAGCACGTTGGGCGTCGCGCCGATCATGCCGATCGGCGTGAAGTCCTTGATCGCGTCGTAGCTCACGCGGCGCGTCGCCGGCGTGGTGCCGTGCGTGGCCACGTAGCCTTGCAGCAGCGTGTAGCCGTCGGCCGGCGCGCGGGCCGTGGTCTGGCAGGCCACCACGCCGCCGCCGCCGCTCTGGTTGTCCACCACGAAGTTCTGGCCCAGCGCCTTGCCCCAGCGCTCGGTGACCACGCGGGCGATCATGTCGTTGCCGCCGCCGGCCGAGACGGGGACGATGTAGCGGATGGGTTTGCTCGGAAAGCCCTGGGCGAACGCGAAGCGCGGAAGCGCGATCGCGGCCGCGACCGACTGCACCAGGTGGCGTCGTTTCATCGCGAATGTCTCCTTCATGGGCGCATCTTGGCCGTGCGTGCTATTGCTGTAAATTGCATCTTTCGGAAGCCTTGATGCAACGGTTGCAATAATCCATGAGCACCCCCAAGCCGACCTTCGCCGACCTGCGCGCCTTCGTCACCGTGGGCGAACTGCAGAGCTTCGCGGCCGCCGCCAAGGTGCTGCACCTGTCGCAGCCGGCCCTGTCGCGGCGCATCTCGCACCTGGAAGAGCTGCTGGGCGTGCGCCTCTTCGACCGCACCACGCGCAGCGTCGCCCTGACGCTGCTCGGCCGCCGCTTCCTGGGCGAGGTGCGCACCGTCATCGAGAACCTGGACCGCTCGGTGGTCGGCCTGCACGACGTGGCCCACCTGGAGGCGGGCGACGTCACGGTGGGCTGCGTGTTCTCCGCCGTGCACCATTTCCTGCCGCCGGTGATCCGCGCCTTCCGCGAGCACCATCCCAACGTGCTGGTGCGCATCGTGGAGGAAGGCGCGGATGAAGTGCTGGCCAGCGTGAAGAACGGCGAATCCGACTTCGCGCTGAATTACACCGGCATGCAGGACCCCGACGTCGAGTTCACGCCGCTGCTGAAGGAGCCTTTCGTGCTGGCCTGCCCCAGCGGGCATCCGCTGGCGAAACGCCGCTCGCTGCGATGGGAGGAACTGGCCGACCATCCGTACGCCCTGGTCTCGCACGCCAGCCGCAACCGCGTGCTGATCGACCAGGCCCTGGCCGGGCTGGGCCGGCTGCCGCGCCCGATCTGCGAGGTGCAGCACGTCTCCACGCTGATCGGCATGGTGGAGAACGGGCTGGCCATCGCGGTGGTGCCGCAGCTCGCGCTGCCGTCCAAGCCGGGATCGGTGGTCGGTGTCCAGCTCGAGAAGCCGGCGATCATGCGGACGATCGGGATGATCCGGCGCACGGGCCGCAGCCTGTCACCGGCCGCGGCGGCTTTCGCGCGGCTGGTGACGCATGCGGGCAAGGGCGTGGAGAAGCGCGGTCGACGCACCTGATCCATGCCGGAACGCAACCGTTCGTATGAAGGTTGCGCGAAAGCTCCGGCGGGTGCTTGGTGTTTCCCCGATTGCGGCCGGCACCCCCGGCGGATTCTGATGGCCCGCCGGTGATGCGGCCCCACGGCGGGGCCGCGCCGGCCAACGCTCGGGGACACGATGGCTTCTGTTCAGATCCGGCGGGTCGAGAAATTCTTCGGTGCGGCGCACATCATCCGTGGCGTCGACATCGACATCCAGGACGGCCAGTTCACCGTCCTCGTCGGGCCCTCGGGCTGCGGCAAGTCCACGCTGCTGCGCATGATCGCGGGGCTGGAGGAGATCAGCAAAGGCGAGGTGCTGATCGGCGGCCGGGTGGTCAACACCATGCTGCCCAAGGAAAGGGACATCGCCATGGTGTTCCAGAACTACGCGCTGTACCCGCACATGACGGTGCGCGACAACATGGCGTTCAGCCTCATGCTGGCCAGGCAGCCCAAGGCGGTGGCCGATGAGCGGGTGCGCAAGGCGGCCGGCATCCTGGGCCTGGAGGCGCTGCTCGATCGCTACCCGCGCCAGCTGTCGGGCGGCCAGCGCCAGCGGGTGGCCATGGGCCGCTGCATCGTGCGCGACCCGCAGGTGTTCCTGTTCGACGAGCCGCTGTCCAACCTGGACGCCAAGCTGCGCGTGCAGATGCGCACCGAGATCAAGGAACTGCACCAGCGCCTGAAGACCACGTCGGTGTACGTCACGCACGACCAGATCGAGGCGATGACGATGGCCGACACCATCGTCGTCATGCGCGACGGCGTGGTCGAGCAGACCGGCTCGCCGCTGGAGCTGTACGACCACCCCGCCAACCAGTTCGTGGCCGGCTTCATCGGCTCGCCCGCGATGAACTTCCTGCCCGGCGTGGTGCGCCGCTCCAACGGCGCCGCGCGCGTCGAGTTCGAGGGCGGGCTCTCGCTGCCCGCGCCTGTCGAGGCGGTATCGGCCGAGGACGGCCGCAGCGTCATCTACGGCACGCGGCCCGAGCACATGGAGCTGTCGTCCAACGGCGAAGGCGTGCCGACCGAGGTCGTGGTCGTCGAGCCCACGGGCGCCGACACCCAGGTCTTCACCAAGATCGCCGGCGTGGACATCACCAGCGTGTTCCGCGACCGCCATGCGTTCCGTCCCGGCGAGGTCATCCGCCTGCGCCCCGACGTGAATCGAGCCCACCTGTTCGACGCGGCCACGGGGGTGCGCCTGGCCGCCTGAGTTCCTGGTTTCCTGCGCATCCCTCACCAACGAAGGAGACAACATGTCCGACAACCGTCGCAAGTTCCTGAAGAAGGCCTCCGCGGGCGCCGCCGCGGTCTCGCTGCCCATGCTCTGGCCGGGCGTCGCCCACGCGCAGTGGAACAACCAGCCCGAGAAGGGCGCCAAGCTGCGCGTGCTGCGCTGGAAGCGCTTCGTTCAGGGCGACGAGGACGCCTACATGGCGAACGTCAAGAAGTTCAGCGAGAAGTACGGCATCGACGTGCGGGTGGACAACGAGGGCTGGGAGGACGTGCGTCCGAAGGCGGCCGTGGCGGCCAACACCGGCGGCGGTCCCGACATCATCCTGTCGACCAACGACGACGCGAACCTGTATCCGGACAAGCTGCTCGACGTGACCGACCTGGCCGAGTACCTGGGCAAGAAGTACGGCGGCTGGTTCCCCGCAGGCCAGGCCTACAACCGGCCCGACGGCAAGAAGTGGATCGCCCTCCCGCTGGGTGCTGCCGGCTCGATGATGGTGTACCGCCAGAGCATGGTGAAGGCCGCCGGCTTCGACGCGTTCCCGAAGGGCACCGACGACTTCCTCAAGCTGTTCAAGGCATTGAAGGAAAAAGGCACCCCCGGCGGCATGGCGCTGGGCAACGCGACGGGCGACGGCCTGTGGTGCAACTGGCTGGTGTGGGCCTTCGGCGGCATGCTGGTCGACAAGAACAACAAGGTGGTGATCGACAGCCCCGAGACCGCCAAGGCGCTGGAGTACGGCAAGGAGCTGTACGCCACCTTCATCCCGGGCACGCTGTCGTGGCTGGATCCGAACAACAACAAGGCTTTCCTGGACGGCCAGGTCTCGGTGACCAACAACGGCATCTCGATCTACTACGCCGCCAAGAACTCGCAGGATCCCAAGGTCAAGGAGATGGCCTCGGACATCCAGCATGCGACCTTCCCGGTCGGCCCGGTCGGGCAGCCGACCGAGTCGCACCTGTTCTTCAACCAGATGATCTTCAAGTACTCCAAGTACCCGAAGGCGGCCAAGGAGTTCCTGCGCTTCATGATGGAGCAGGAGCAGTTCGAGCCCTGGCTCACCGGCGCCGGCGGCTACGTGGCGCCTCCGCTGGACGCGTATACCAAGATCCCGGTGTGGACGGCCGACCCGAAGAACACGCCGTACCGCGACGCCGTGAAGAACATGCGTCCCGCGGGCTACGCCGGCAAGCTGGGCTACGCGTCCGCCGGCGCGGGGGCCGACTTCATCGTGGTGAACATGGTGGCGGAGGCCGTCAGCGGCTCCAAGTCGCCCAAGGAAGCGATGCAACGGGCCCAGCAGCGTGCAGAGCGCTACTACAAGCTCTGAGGCCGGCACCGCCGCCGGGCCGTCCCGGCCCGGCGCGCTGCACCGCCTCCAGAACAGCCGCAACCTCCTCGGGCTGGCTTTCATGCTGCCCGCGGGAGTGCTGCTGCTGCTGTTCCTCACCTATCCGCTCGGGCTGGGCGTGTGGCTCGGCTTCACCGACACCAAGATCGGCCGCGGCGGCGAATGGATCGGGCTGTCGAACTACGAGTTCCTCTGGGGCGACAGCGTCACCCGGCTGGCCCTGTTCAACACCCTGTTCTACACGGCGGTCGCCAGCGTCATCAAGTTCGCGCTCGGCCTGTGGCTGGCGATCCTGCTGAACGAGCGATTGCCCTTCAAGACCTTCTTCCGCAGCGTGATCCTGCTGCCGTACATCGTGCCCACGGCACTGTCGGCCATCGCGTTCTGGTGGATCTACGACTCGCAGTTCTCCATCATCAGCTGGGCGCTGGTGAAGATGGGACTGATCGACCACTACATCGATTTCCTGGGCGACCCGTACAACGCGCGCCTGGCCACCATCGTCGCCAACATCTGGCGCGGCGTGCCGTTCGTGGCCATCACGCTGCTGGCCGGCCTGCAAACGATCTCGCCGTCGCTCTACGAGGCCGGCGCCATCGACGGGGCCAGCGGCTGGCAGCGGTTCCGCTACATCACGCTGCCGCTGCTGACGCCGATCATCGCGGTGGTGATGACCTTCTCGGTGCTGTTCACCTTCACCGACTTCCAGCTGATCTACGTGCTCACGCGCGGCGGCCCGCTCAACGCCACGCACCTGATGGCCACGCTGTCGTTCCAGCGCGCCATCTCCGGCGGCGCGCTCGGCGAAGGCGCCGCGATCGCGGTGGCGATGGTGCCGTTCCTGCTGGCGGCCATCCTGTTCAGTTACTTCGGGCTGCAGCGCCGCGCGTGGCAGCAGGGCGGAAGCGACACATGAAGGCCAACGACACCGACACCCAGGGCATGCACTACCTCGCGTCGCTGCCGCGGCGCGTTGTGACGGTCTACATCCCTCTGGCGATCTTCGTCTTCGTGCTGCTGTTCCCGTTCTACTGGATGGGCGTCACGTCGTTCAAGCCGGACAACGAGCTGCTCTCGCGCAGCGGCAACCCGTTCTGGGTCATCGAGCCCACGCTGGCGCACTTCAAGAAGCTGCTGTTCCACACCTCGTATCCCGAGTGGATGTGGAACACCGTGTTCGTCTCGGTGGTGGCCACCTTCGTGTCGCTGCTGGCGTCGGTGCTCGCCGCCTACGCCATCGAGCGGCTGCGGTTCCGCGGCTCGCGCCAGATCGGGCTGTCGATCTTCCTGGCCTACCTGGTGCCGCCGTCGATCCTGTTCATCCCGCTGGCCAGCATCGTGTTCCAGCTGGGCCTGTTCGACACCAAGTGGGCGCTGATCCTCACCTATCCCACTTTCCTGATCCCGTTCTCCACCTGGCTCCTGATGGGCTACTTCCGCTCGATCCCGTTCGAGCTGGAGGAATGCGCGCTGATCGACGGCGCCAGCCGCCTGCAGATCCTGTGGAAGATCGTGCTGCCGCTGTCGGTGCCCGGCCTCATCTCGGCCGGCATCTTCGCTTTCACGCTGTCGTGGAACGAGTTCATCTACGCGCTCACCTTCGTCTCCTCGTCCGAGTCCAAGACGGTTCCGGTGGGCGTCGTCACGGAGCTGGTCGAAGGCGACGTCTACCACTGGGGCGCGCTGATGGCCGGCGCGCTGCTGGGCTCGCTGCCGGTGGCGGTCGTGTACTCGTTCTTCGTCGAGTACTACGTGTCGGGCCTCACCGGGGCGGTGAAGGAGTAGTCCAGGGGTTCAGAGCGAAGCCCGCTCCACGAACTCGAAGCCCATGTCCACCACCTTGCGCGGCGGTTCCTCGCCGCGCAGGCGCGCCAGCAGCATCTCGCCCGCGCGCCGGCCCATCTCGGCTCCGCGCACGCGCACCGTCGTGAGGGCGGGCCAGGTCGCCTCCGCCACCGGCAGGTCGGAGAACCCGACGACGGCCAGGCGGCCCGGCAGGTCCCAGCCCTGCGCCCGCGCCCACATCAGCGCGCCGATGGCGACGAAGTCGTTGCCGCAGAAGACCGCATCGACTTCCGGGTGAGCCTTCGCCAGCCGCTCCATCAGCTCGCGCCCGAGCGCAATGGAAGAGGGCGGCGGGACGTACTCGGCGGCGAGCAGCGACAGGCCTGCGGCCTGCAGCCCGCCTTCCAGGCCGGTCCTGCGCATGTGCGACCGCTGCTCGTCCGCGCCGAGGAAGGCGATCTTCCGCTTGCCTGCGCCCACGAGCCGGCGCGCGACCTCGGCGCCGACCTGCTCGTTGGAGAAGCCGACCGCCATGTCCACGGGCCGCGCGGGCAGGTCCCAGGTTTCGACCACGGGCAACTGCAGCCGGCGCAGCCGCGTGCGCGCCGCCGTGTCCCGCAGAGAGCCGGTCAGCACCAGCGCGTCGACCCGCCGGCCCAGGAAGGCATCGATCAGTCCCGCCTCCGCCCGGGGCACGTAGCTCGATTGCGCCAGCATCAGCTGGTAACCCGCGCGCCCGAGTTCGGCGGCCAGGCCTTCCATGGTCTCGGCGAACCACACGTTGGCGAGCGTCGGCACGATCGCGCCGACGATCCGCGAACGCGATGAAGCCAGGGCGCTGGCCGTGCGATCCGGGACGTAGCCCAGCTTGCGCACCGCGGCCTCGACCTGCGCGCGCGTCTCGGGCGCGACCTTGTCCGGCTCGTTGATCGCGCGCGAAACCGTCGCGAGCGCCACGCCCGCGGCCTGCGCGACGTCGGACATGCGTACTGTCGAGCGAACTTTCATCGTTACGCATTGTCGCGCAATCCGGGGCTTGCGCATGAAAACGCTTTCACGATACGATGAAAGCGCTTTCATCTTTCAGGAGACACCCATGCAGAAGCGCACATTCCTGGCCGCCGCGCTCGCGGTGGCCGTGCTCGGCAGCCCGATGTCCGCCGCCCTCGCGCAAGGCGACTACCCCAGCCGCCCCGTCAAGATCGTCGTGCCTTTCCCGGCCGGCGGCACCAGCGACCTCATGGGCCGCGCCATCGCCGAGGAGCTCTCGAAGCAGCTCAAGCAGCCGTTCGTGGTGGAGAACAAGGGCGGCGCCGGCGGCGCCATCGGCTCCGAACAGGTCGCCAAGGTCGCGCCCGACGGCTACACGTTGCTGCTGTCCGGCATCGGCAGCAACGCGGTGATCCACGGCTTCGCCGCGCCCAAGCCCAACTACGACTCGATGCGCGACTTCGTGCACATCTCGCAGCTGGCCGCCGGGCCGAACGTGCTGGTGGTGAACCCGTCGTTCCCGGCCAAGACCTTCAAGGAGTTCGTGGCCTACGTGAAGGCCAATCCGGGCAAGGTCGACTACGGACAGGTGACCGCTTCCTCGGGCCACCTCACCACCGAATACCTCAAGCAGGTGGCGGGCCTGAACATGGTCGGCATCGCCTACAAGGGCGGCGCGCCCGCGCTCACCGACGTGCTGGCCGGCCAGATCCCGCTGATGTTCACCAACCAGGACGCGGTGCTTTCGCACGTCAGGGCCGGCAAGCTGCGCGCGCTGGCGGTCACCAGCCCGCAGCGCAACCCGCTGTACCCGGACGTGCCGACGATCGCCGAATCCGGCTACCCCGACTTCTCCGCCGTGTCGTGGACCGGCCTGTCGGCGCCCAAGGGCACGCCCAAGGAGATCGTGGACAAGCTCGAAGCCGCGATGGTGAAGGCGTTCAACGAGCCCGCGGCGCGGCAGAAGCTGGAAGCCAGCGGCTTCGTCGTGGTCGCGTCGAAGTCGCCGGACTTCACCAAGTTCGTCCAGGAAGAGATCAACCGCTGGGGCAAGGTCATCCAGGCCTCCGGCATCAAGCCCGAATGAGGAGTGCCTGACATGGCCGTCGAATCCAACATCGTTTCCTACGCCAAGGTCGCGTCCGACACGCGCACCGCCGCCGACAGCGCCGACCGCATCGAATGGGTGCAGCTGTCGCTCATCTATCTTCCGCTCGCCACGCCGGTCAGCGACGCCAAGGTGCTCACGGGCGTGCAGAAGCCGCTCACGGAGATCGCCTTCATCTTCGCGGAGATCCGCACGCGCGACGGCCACGAAGGCATCGGCTTCGGCTACTCGAAGCGGGCCGGCGGCCCGGGCATGTACGCGCACGCCAGGGAGCTCGCGCCGAACCTGATCGGCGAGGACCCGAACGACATCCAGAAGATCTTCACCAAGCTGACCTGGGCCGGCGCGTCGATGGGCCGCGCGGGCCTGACCACGCAGGCGATCGCACCGTTCGACATCGCGCTGTGGGACCTCAAGGCCCGGCGCGCGAAGCTGCCGCTGGCCAAGCTGCTCGGCGCCCAGCGCGACTCGGTGCAGTGCTACAACACCTCGGGCGGCTACCTGCACACCGAGCTGTCGCAGGTGCTCAAGAACGTCGAGACCTCGCGCGAGAGCGGCATCGGCGGCATCAAGATCAAGGTGGGCCAGCCCGACCTGTCGATCGACGTCAAGCGCGTGGGCGAGGTGCGCAAGCTGCTCGGCGACGGTTTCCCGCTCATGGTCGATGCCAACCAGCAGTGGGACCGGCAGAAGGCCACGCGTGCCTGCCGCCAGTTCGAGCAGTACGACCTGACCTGGATCGAGGAGCCGCTCGACGCGCACGACTTCGAGGGCCACGGCCTGCTGGCCGAGCGCTTCGACACCGCCATTGCCACGGGCGAGATGCTCACCAGCTTCGACGAGCACGCGCAGCTGATCATGGCTGGCACCGACTTCATCCAGCCCGACGCGCCGCGCGTGGGCGGCATCACGCCTTTCCTGAAGATCATGGCGCTCGGCGAGTACAAGCGCCGCAAGCTCGCGCCGCACTTCGCGATGGAGATCCACCTGCACCTGGCCGCCGCCTACGGCATCGAGCCCTGGCTGGAGCACTTCGAGTGGCTGGGACCGCTCTTCAACGAGCCGCTGCAGCTGAAGAACGGCCGCATGTTCGTGCCCGATCGTCCCGGCCTCGGTTTCTCGCTGTCGAAGCAGGCGCTCGCCTGGCGCACCGAGAACGCCGAGTTCGGCAAGCGGCCGTGAAGGAAACCGGCATGACGCCCTTCTTCAACGAACCCCCGCCGCTGGCGGAAAGCGACATCCCGAAGCGGCCTCCGCAGCCGCACGTGTCCGACGAGGTGCTGGCGAGGCTCGCCCGCTGCACCGCCGGCTCGCTCACCACGCAGCTGTACATCAAGGGCATCCGGCAGCCCGTGCTGCACGGCATCACGCCGCTCAACAAGAAGGTGAAGCCGTTCGCGGGACGCGCCTACACCATGCGCTTCATCCCGGCGCGCGAGGACGTCGACACCTACGGCAACCTCGTCACGCGGCCGCACCACGACCACCTGCAGTGGGTCGGCGTGGAGCAGCTGCAGCCGGGCGACGTGCTCGTGATCGACAGCAACCGCGATGGGCGCGCCGCGTCGATGGGCAACATGCTCATCACGCGGATGATGATGCGCGGCGCGCGTGGCGTCGTCACCGACGGCACGTTCCGCGACGGCGTCGACCTGTCCGGAATGGACTTCCCGGTGTGGTGCACGGGCGTCACCAACACCACCCGCCTGTCGTACCACCACGTGGCGGACCTCAATGTGCCGATCGGTTGCGCCGGCGTCGCGGTCTACCCCGGCGACGTCGTGCACGGCGACGGCGACAACATCACCATCATCCCGGCGCAATGGGCCGAGGAGATGGCGGACCTCTGCGAGAAGCGCGACGGCATCGAGGCCTACCTGGCCATGCGGGTGAAGGCGGGCGAGCCTCTGTGGGGCATCTATCCGCCCAGCGAACAGACCCGCGCGCAGTACCAGGCCTGGCTGGCCGCCGGCCAGCCGCCGATCGAACCGCGCGGCCCAGCCGCCACACCGTCCAGGAGCTGACCCAGATGCCGAAGTTCACCCCCGCCGACCACGCGGCGCTCATCCGCCGCTACTTCAAGGCCTGCAACGACGCCGACCACCAGGCGCTCATCGACTGCTTCACGCCCGACGCGGTGCACTACTTCCCGCCCGGCCTGCCCGAGATCCCGTGGCGCGGCGCGGACACCATCGCCAGGAAGTGGATCTGGTGCGTGAACGAGCTCGGCTCGCAGTGGACCATCGAGAAGATCCTCGTGAGCCACGACAGCCCCGAGGCCGTGATCGAGTGGACCCACTGGAAGAACAAGAGCGGCACCGCGCTGCGCGGCGACGAGTGGTACCGGTTCGATCCCGAGACGGGAAAGATCGCCGAGATCCGCGCCTACTACGCGGCGCCCGCGGACAAGAGCGTGAAGATCAACGAACTCGCCGGCTTCGACTACGCCGGCCGCGGCTACCACCTGAAGAGCGAATGATCGAAGGGCGCGCGGCAGCGCCCCCTTACCATCGTGCCCATGACCAAACTGCAAAAGCTGCGCAGCCAACGCTGGCTGGCGCGCGACGACTTCCGCTCCTTCAACCATCGCTCGCGCGTGATGCAGATGGGCTACGACCCGAAGGACTGGGAAGGCAAGCCGGTCATCGCGATCCTGAACAACTGGAACGACTACAACCCCTGCCACCAGCACTTCAAGCAGCGGGTCGACGAGGTCAAGCGGGGCGTGCTGCAGGCCGGCGGTTTCCCGCTCGAGCTGCCCACCGTGTCGCTGGGCGAGAACCTGATCAAGCCGTCCGCGCTGCTGTACCGGAACATGCTGGCGATGGAGGTGGAGGAGATGATCCGCGCCTACCCGGTCGACGGCGTGGTGCTGATGGGCGGCTGCGACAAGACCACGCCCGCGATGCTGCTGGGCGCCACCAGCGCGGACGTGCCGGCGATCTTCCTTCCCGCCGGTCCGATGCTGCGCGGCATGTCGCGCGGCCAGACGCTCGGCTCCGGTTCGGACGCGTTCAAGTACTGGGACGAGCGCCGCGCCGGCACCATCTCCGAAGACCAGTGGCAGTCGATCATCGGCGGCATCGCCCGCAGCTCGGGCACGTGCATGACGATGGGTACGGCCAGCACGATGACCTCGATCGCCGAAGCCATCGGCATGACGCTGCCGGGCGCTTCCTCCATCCCCGCCGTGGACGCCAGCCACCAGCGGATGGCGACGCAGGTGGGACGCCGCATCGTCGAGATGGTCCATGAAGACCTGCGGCCTTCGCGCATCCAGACACGCGAGGCCTTCCTGAACGGCATCACCGTGGCGATGGCGCTGGGGTGCTCCACCAACGCGATCATCCACGTCATCGCGCAGGCGCGCCGCGCGAAGCAGGACATCTCGCTCGAGGACTTCGACCGCCTCAGCCGCAAGGTGCCGGTGCTGGCCAACATCCGCCCGAACGGCACCAGCCAGTACCTGATGGAGGACTTCTATTACGCCGGCGGTCTGCCGGCGCTGATGCAGCGCCTCACGGGGTTCCTCGACCTCGGCCAGCTCACCGTCACGGGCCGCACGCTGGGAGAGAACATCGCGGGCGCCGAGTGCTTCAACGACGACGTGATCCGTCCGCTGGACCAGGCCGTTTACCAGGAAGGTTCTCTCGCGGTGCTCAAGGGCAACCTGGCTCCGGACGGCTGCGTGATCAAGCCGTCCGCGATGAGCGAGAAGTTCCTCAAGCACACCGGACCCGCGCTGGTCTTCGACGACTACCCGACGATGAAGAAGATGCTCGACGACGAGCAAGCCGACGTCACCGAGGAGCATGTGATCGTGCTGCGCAACGCCGGACCGAAGGGCGGGCCGGGCATGCCCGAGTGGGGAATGATCCCGATGCCGGTCAAGCTGCTGAAGGAGGGCAAGCGCGACATGCTGCGCATCAGCGACGCGCGCATGAGCGGAACCAGCTACGGCGCCTGCGTCCTGCATGTCGCGCCCGAGGCCTTCGTGGGCGGCAACCTGGCGCTGGTGCGGACGGGCGATCTCGTCAGCGTCGACGTGCCCGGAAGGACGATCCGCGTCGAGGTGTCCGACGAGGAACTGGCGCGGCGCCGCGCCGAGTGGAAGCCGCTGCAGCCCCGCTTCGCGCGCGGCTACGGCTGGATGTTCACCGAGCACATCCTGCAGGCCAACGAGGGCTGCGACATGGACTTCCTGCAGGCCCAGTTCGGCGAGGACCCGGAAGAGCCCGCGATCTACTGAGGCCCAGGCCTCAAGCCTGAACTTCGATGTGGTACAGGCCCCAGGGACACTGGCCGAAGCGCTGGTCCACCGGCTTGGCGGCCATGTCGGCGAACTTGTCCGTGTCCCCGTTGTTGAGCCGGACCGCGATGACCGCGCCGGGCGCCGCAGCTTACCCCCCCGGCATGACCGTCGGCTATAACCCTCGCGAAGCGCCCTGGGGGCTGCGGAACGAGGAGACACGATGCGTATCGGGATCATGGGTTCGGGCGGACTGGGCGGCTACTTCGGTGCCCGGCTCGCGGCGGGCGGAGCGGACGTGCATTTCATCGCGCGCGGCAGGCACCTGGAGGCGATGCGCCGGGACGGCCTGCGCATCGAGGGACCGCAGCCGCTGCACGTGCCGCGCGTGCAGGCCACGAACGAACCCGCCGAGGTCGGCCCCGTCGATTTCCTCCTGCTCGGCGTCAAGCTCTGGGACACCGAACAGGCCATCGCGCAGATGCGTCCCATGGTGGGACCGCGGACCACGGTGATCTCGTTCCAGAACGGCGTGCTGAAGGACGACTACCTGCGCGCGGCCTTTCCGGCCAAGCAGCTGATGGGCGGCGTCGGCTACGTCGCCACGACCATCGAGGAGCCCGGCGTGATCCGGCAGACCGGCCCGATGCAGCGGCTGATCTTCGGCGAGTTCGACGGCACGCGGTCCGAGCGCGGGCAGGCCCTGCTGGCGGCCTGCCTGGCCGGCGGCATCCAGGCCGAGCTGTCGTCCGGCATCCTGCGCGAGATCTGGCAGAAGTACGTTTTCCTCGTGGGCCTGTCGGGCACCACGACCTCGATGCGCGACACGATCGGTCCGATCCGCTCCAACCCGCAGACGCGCGCCTTCCTGTCCGACGTGATGGCCGAGGTGATCGCGGTCGGCCGCGCGCACGGCGTGGACCTGCCCGACGACCAGCTGCGGATCTCGATGGAGCGCGCCGACACGGTCGCGCCCGAGATGACGTCCTCGATGCACCACGACCTGCAGCGCGGCAATCCGCTGGAAGTGCGCTGGCTGTCGGGCGGCGTGGTCGAACTCGGCCGGGCCAAGGGCGTGGCCACGCCCTGCAACCGCGCCATCGCCGACATCCTGGCCCTGCACGCCGCGGGAGAGCGCCGTGGCTGACGCGCCGCGCCTGCGCGGCGTCAGCTGCACGGCGGTGGAAGTGCCGATGCGCTTCGTGCTGGGCACCAGCGCCGCCACGGTGCGCAGCGCGCCGCTGCTGCTGGTCGACGTGCTCACCGAGGAGGGGATCACGGGCCGCGCCTACGTCTTCTGCTACCGGCGCAGCGGCGCCCGACCGATCGCGGCGCTGGTCGAGGATGCGGCGGAACTGGTGCGCGGCGAGCGCATCGCGCCGGTGGACATGGCCGCGAAGCTGCAGCGCCGCTTCGCGCTGATCGGCGTCACCGGGCTCGCGCGCATGGCGCTGTCGGTGTTCGACATGGCGCTGTGGGACGCGCTGGCCGTCGCTGCCGGATTGCCGCTGGCCACCCTGCTCGGCGCGAAGCCGCGCCCGGTGCGCGCGTACAACTCCTGCGGCCTCGGCCTGATGGCGCCGCAGGCCGCCGCGGACGAGGCCGAGGCGCTGCTGGAAGGCGGGTTCCAGGCCGTCAAGCTGCGCCTGGGCTACGCCTCGCTGGCCGAGGACCTGGCCGTCACGCGCGCGGTTCGCGCGCGGCTGCCCGACGGCGTGCAGCTGATGGTCGACTACAACCAGGCGCTGTCGCGGGCCGACGCGCTGCAGCGCGGACGCGCGCTGCAGGACGAAGGCGTGGCCTGGCTCGAAGAGCCGATCCGCCACGACGACCTGGCGGGCAATGCGCAGATCGCCCAGGAGCTCGCGCTGCCGCTGCAGCTGGGCGAGAACTTCGACGGACCCAAGGACCTGCTGCGGGCGCTGCACGCCGGCGCCTGCGACCTGGTGATGCCCGACGTGGCGCGCATCGGCGGCGTCACCGGCTGGATGCAGGCCGCCGGCGTCGCCGAGGCCCACGGCATCCCCATGAGCTCGCACCTGATGCCCGAGGTCAGCGCCCACTTGCTCGCAGCGAGCCCGACCTGCCACTGGCTGGAGTACGTCGACTGGACGGATGCGATCGCCCAGGAGCCGGCGCCTGTCGTGGACGGCCACTGGCAAATCCCGGAGCGGCCCGGCACGGGGCTGGCGTGGGATCCGGAGAAGGTGGCGCGCTGCCGGATGGCCTAGCGCGGCTTTGGCAACTCGATACCGGGAAAAATCTTGATCACCGCCGAATCGTCCTCGCGCCCGTGGCCCGCGCTGGAGGCCTGCATGAACATCTGGTGCGCGGTGGCGGTGATGGGCAGCGGGAATTTCGTCGCGCGGGCCGTGTCGAGCACCAGCCCGAGGTCCTTCACGAAGATGTCGACGGCCGACAGCGGCGTGTAGTCGCCGGCCACGACGTGCGGCATCCGGTTCTCGAACATCCAGCTGTTGCCGGCGCTGTGGGTGATCAGGTCGTAGATCGCCGCGGGGTCCAGCCCTTCGCGGATGCCCAGCGCCATCGCCTCGGCGGCCGCCGCGATGTGCACGCCGGCCAGCAGCTGGTTGACGATCTTGAACTTGCTGCCGTTGCCGGCCCGGTCGCCCAGCCGGTAGACCTTGGCGGCCATCGCGTCGAGCGCACCGCCGGCCTTGGCGTAGGCCTCGGCGCGGCCCGCGGTCATCATCGTCATCTGGCCTGAAGCGGCCTTCGCCGCGCCGCCCGAGATGGGCGAGTCCAGGTAGAGCAGGCCTTGCTCCGCCAGGCGCGCCTCCAGTTGGGCGGACCAGTTCGGATCGACCGTCGAGCACATGACGAACAGGCTGCCGGGCTTCATCGCGGCGGCGGCGCCGCCGGTCCCGAACAGCACTTCCTCGGTCTGCACCGCGTTGACCACGACGCTCACCAGCACCTCGCAGCGCGACGCCATCTCGGCCGGACTGGCGCAGCCCGCGCCGCCCTCGGCGACGAAAGCCTCCACCGCTTCGGGCCGGACGTCGAAGACATGGACGGGGTAGCCCGCGCGGCGGAGCGACCCGGCCATGCCGCGCCCCATGGCGCCGAGGCCGATCACGCCGATCGGCGCGAGGGTCGAGGGTTCATTGCGGTCTGCAGGCATGGGCGACGTCCTCCGGTCCGCGCTGACGGTGCGCGGCACGGCACATTCTTGCAGGGACCGAGGGCTAGGTCGTCGACGAAGCCAGCGGCGCCTTCCTTTCGGCGCGAGGCTTGACCGGCTTCGGGGGTGCGAGGAGGTCGGCGAACTGCCGGTCGGCCTCGGCCCGCAGGCGCTGGGCCTCCGCCTGCAGCAGGCCGGCACGCGATCCGGCCACGGCCGCGGCCAGCTCGGCCTTGCAGGCGTCGCTCTCGGCCTGCCGCCAGGCAATCAGCATCAGTTGTTCCATGGCTCCACCATCCTCGCCCCGGGTCCAGGAGCATCGCCCATCCCCGGCGCCAACTGAATACGCCGTTTGGAGTAGGCCGATGGTGCGCCTGCGCCTAGCCGTGCACCCGCCGCGCGACGGCCGCGATGGCGCCGTTGCGATCCGCCGGCGGCGCCTGCGTGTCCGTGATGTAAGCGGCCACCACCACCGGCGGGCGCCCGGGCGGCCAGAAGATGCCGACGTCGTTGGTCGTGCCGCGGCCGCCGCCGCCGGTCTTGCTGCCCATGCGCCAGCCCGCGGGCAGGCCTGCGCGCAGGCGCTCGCCGTTGGTCTCGCAGGCCTCGAGCCAGCGCGCCAGCTGCTCCCGGCTGCGCGGCGAAAGCGCGTCGCCCAGCAGGGTCTTCCCCAGCAGCTGGACCATCGCGCGCGGCGTGGTGGTGTCGCGCGGATCGCCCGGCCTCGCCTCGTTCAGCTCGGGCTCCCACCGGTCCAGCCGCGTGACCTCGTCGCCCAGGCTGCGCGCGTACGCCGTGAGTCCCTGTGGCCCGCCGTAGCTCGCGAGGATCAGGTTGCCGGCCGCGTTGTCGCTGGTGGTGATGGTCGCGTGGCACAGCTCGCCCAGCGTCATGCCATCGCCCACATGCTTTTCCGTGACGGGCGAATGCGGCAGCAGCACTTCGCGGCCGAAGCGGATGCGCCGGTCCAGCCGTTCGATGCCGCGGTCCACCCGCTGCAGCACGTGCGCGGCGGCCAGCCACTTGAAGGTGCTGCACATCGGGAAGCGCTCGTCGAGCGCATGCCCTTCGATGCGGCCGTCGGCCTGCAGCACGGCCACGCCGAGCCGGCCGCCGGAGCGGGTTTCGATCGCCGCCCAGGGCTTGCCCTGTCCGGTGGGGCGCGCAGGCTGCGCGCAGCCGGGCAGCGCGAAGGCCGAAACGGCGGCGGCGAGGTTCAGGTGGAAATCGCGTCGATCCATGTTTTCAACGACCGTACGTCGCGCTGAACCGCTGCTGGAGGTACTCGGCCGCCGTCACCGGCGGGTACTTCGGCGCTTCGCCCGGCCGCAGGCAGCCCGGCAGCGCGCTCACCAGCGCGTCCGGGTTCGGGTCGAGGAAGAACGCGATCGAGTAGCGTTCCCGCTGCGGAGGCAGCACGCGGTGCGGCGTGGAGACGTACACGTCGTTGGACCAGCGCATCAGGCAGTCGCCGATGTTGCAGATGAAGGCGCCGGGCAGGGGCGGCACGTCGATCCAGCCGCCGTCGCGGCGCCGAACCTGCAGGCCGGCCACGCCGTCGGTCGCCAGCAGCGTCACGTTGCCGTAGTCGGTGTGCGTGCCCGCACCCGCCTGGCCCGCGGGCGCATCGGTCGCGAAGGCCGCCGGGTAGTGGAGCAGCCGCAGCGTCGCCTGCGGCCGGTCGATCTTGTCGGCGAAGAAGCCCTCGGGCAGGCCCAGGTCCAGCGCGAAAGCCGCGTGCAGCCGGCGCCCGACCTCGTACATCGCGTCGAAGTACGCCTGGACCCGCTCGCGCCACCCAGGCAGTGCCGGCCACACGTTGGCCGGCCGGGTCGCCTCGTCGGTCCAGATCAGGTTGAAGGCCTCCTTCAGGTCGGGCGCCGCCTTCTCGTCCAGCGACTCGGTGCCGAGCGCGACGTAGCCGCGGTTGTGGCCGTGCACGCCGATGGCCAGCGCCCGCTTCGCCGGCGCCGGCTGCGCGAAGAACCCGGCGGCCGCCGCGAACGTGTCGGCGATCCGCTCCGCCGGGACGCCGTGGCCCGTGATGGCGAAGAAGCCGGTGTCGCGGCACGCCGCGCCGATCGCACGCGCCACGGCGCCGCGGCGGTCGGGTTGCGCCGACTGCAGGCCGGCGATGTCGAGGAGGGGGATCTGCATCACCCCGCCATCCTAGGCGGGAGCCCGAGTTCCTCGCCGTGCAGGGTGCAGGCCCATCGGTGGAAACGCGTCGCGGGCCTCGCGCGAGAGCCGCCGACGCTCGTCGGCCGAATGCCGTCGGCAGGGTTCCCGTGTCATTCCGGACTCCTTGAGACAACGCCGGGATAGTCGGGATCCGCCAGGCGCAGGACGTGCTCGCGGATGTCGCGCGGCCAGGCGTCGACGCGGCCGCCGAGCGCCTGCATGTCGCCGGCGAACAGGGCGCGGGCCGCCTCTTCGAAGCCGGGCCGGTCGCCGGCGAGCGCCACCATCACCTTGTAGCTGCGCTCCTGCGCGCGGCGAAGGCGCTCGCGCGTGGTGCCGGCGCGCCGCGCCTGCTGCACGAGCTTGCGCAGCGAGACCGACGCGCCGCCGGGCTGCGCCGCCAGCCATTCCCATTGGTCGGGCAGCAGCGTGACCTCGCGCGCGACCACGCCCAGGCGCGGGCGGCCGCGGCCGCGCGGCGGGCTCTCCGTCGCGGCGGCAGTGGCCACGGGAGCAGGGCGGTGCCGCGCGCGGATCTCCGCTTCCTCGCCGCGCAGGTCGAGGTCGATCTGCGCGCCGGTCGCATCGCTGAAGACCAGCGGCTGGTGGCCGCGCGCCGTCGCGCGGGCGGCGGCGATCGCCACTTCCTCCAGGGCCCCCGACGCGAGACGCCGGGTGCCCTGGAAGGCCGAGTACGTGGGGGTCGGGTCCAGGTCGTCCATGGCCGGAATATACCCGGGTTAAATTGCGCGCGTCAATATCACCCGGGTTAAATAAGAACGGCCGGCCATCCGCGAGGAAGGTGGGCGGTGCGCGGCGCCGGTCAGGCCACGGTCAGTTAGCGCGCGTGCGGAGAGACGACCTGCCCGACCTGCGGACGTCCTGACAAATCAGGAGCCTCTTGCGTCTGCCAACCAACGAAGCGCGCCGCGCCCATCGGCACGCCGCCCTGCCGGCGCCACCGTCCACCGGATGACCACCCTCCGGTGGGCCGCCTCGCGCACTGTTTCCGCGCGTGAAAGCGCGGAAACTGCGTAATGGCTCTGGAAGTTGAATTTGGACGCATGTAAACCTGCGGAACCAACCGGATTCGGTGATTCCTCCAGGAGCGACCCATGTTTCTCTCCAAGAGCGCATCGGCAGCCGTGCTGCGCGAAGCCGAAAAAGCCAGGCGCAATCGCCTCGAGATCATCCGGTGCCTGTCACACGGCCAGGTGTCCCGGCGCGAGTTGATCAAGTGGGGCATCTTCACGTCCGGCGGATTGCTGGCCGCCAAGCATGGGCTGAGCCCGTTCGTGGGCAACTCGTGGGGCGCGATCCCGACCGGGGTGCCGGCGAGTCCCTTGTTCGGCGCGAAGCCTTTCACCTTCCCGATGCTGCGGTTCGACGTCATCCCGCGCAACTCGATCGGCTCGCTCAGCCCCGCTCCGACGAAGGAGGCCAACACCACGCAGCGGCCGGTGCCCGCCATCCTGGGCGGCGGCACCGGTCCGGTCGAAGGCCGCCCGCCCGGACCGATCTGGGCGCACCAGGGGTGGGACGATCCCCGGTTCAAGCCGCAGGTCGCGATCGAGGTCACGCAGTCCGGCTGCCACGTGGATCCCGTCGGCAGCTACCGGCCGGAGGTGCCGAACCGCCTCAACTGCGACTTCGACGCCGCCACCACGGCCTGCCCGCCGTACTTCCATTCGGCCTTCCCACTGCAGAACGCGGACCGGTTCTGGACCTTCAACGGCTGCGTGCCGCCCAAGCTGGTGATCGGCCGCTACGGCGAGCCGATCCTGTTCCGCCACCACAACGGCCTGGACCCCGACCGGACGAAGAACGGCGGCTTCGGCATCCACACGATCTCGACGCACGAGCACAACGGGCACCACGGCGCGGAGAACGACGGCTTCACCGGCGCGTACTTCTATCCCGGCCAGTTCTACGACTACCACTGGCCGATCGTGCTGGCGGGGTTCAGCAGCATCAACAAGTTCGCCACCGACCCGAAGGCCGCTTCGCCGACGGACGACGGCAAGACCATGCTGGTGCCCGGCGACTGGCACGAGACGATGAGCACGCACTGGTTCCACGACCACATGTTCAGCTTCACGTCGCAGAACGTCTACAAGGGCGTCGCCGCGATGTTCAACATCTACAGCGCGATCGACCGCGGCAACGAGTCCATCCAGGACGGCGTCAACCTGCGCCTGCCCAGCGGTTCCGCCAAGCCGTGGGGCAACCTGGACTACGACGTCAACCTGATGCTCGCGGACAAGGCGTGGAACGCGGACGGCCAGATGCAGTTCGACATCTTCGACCTGGACGGCTTCCTGGGCGACCAGATGACGGTGAACCTGGCCTGGAAGCCGTTCTTCAACGTCGAGCCGCGCAAGTACCGCTTCCGCATCCTCAACGCCTCGGTGTCGCGCTTCTTCAAGCTGGCGCTCAGCGACGGCTCGCCGATGATCCAGATCGCCAACGACGGCAACCTGCTGCCCAGCCCGGTGGTCCTGACGCAGCTCGACGAGATGGGCATCGCGGAGCGCTACGACATCGTCATCGACTTCTCGCGCTACACCCAGGGCACCAAGGTCTGGATGGTCAACCTGGCCGAGCACCAGGACGGCCGGCGGGTCGCGAAGGACCTGAGCCTGTCCGAAGCCCAGTCGGGCAACTCGGAGGATCCCTGCGTCGGCCGGTTCCTCGAGTTCCGCGTCGTGCTGGCCAGGACCGGCGAGGACAAGAGCCAGGTGCCCCCGGTCCTGATCCCGAATCCCGACCTGTCCCGCATCCCCGTGGCCAGGGAGCGGACGTTCGAGTTCGGGCGCGGAGCGGACAGGAACACCAACGATCCGGTGTCGTCCGCGTTCGGTCCCTGGGGCGTGAAGGTCGACGGCCAGGACATGCTGGCGGCCGATTTCGGCCGCGTCTCCGCGGCGCCGAAGTTCGGCACCCGCGAGGTCTGGACGATCAGGAACGGCGGCGGCGGCTGGGACCATCCCATCCACATCCACTTCGAGGAAGGGCAGATCCTCGAGCGCGACGGCAGCGCGTCCCGGGTCCCGGCCTGGGAACGCGGCCGCAAGGACGTGTACCGGCTGCGCCCCGGCGGCAGCCTCAAGATCACGATGCAGTTCCGCGACTGGGGCGGCATGTTCATGGAGCACTGCCACAACACGGTGCACGAGGACAACGCGATGCTGCTTCGCTGGGAGATCGACGACTCGGGCGCGCCCTTCCTGCGGCCGCTGCCGACGCCGATCCCGACGCCGCAGGGCGTGACGTTCAAGGCGCCCACGCAGGTGCTGAGGACGGCATGAGCGCCATCACGATGGAGGCAATCATGGCAACGAGGAATCGAACGCTGGTCCCCGTCCTCCTGGCATCCGTGCTGGCGGCGGCGATGGGGTGGGCGGCGCCGGCCGCGGCCGAGCAGGCCGCGGTGACGGGCACCGTGGTGGATCGCGCCCTGGAGGCCGTCGTCTTCGGCGGCAAGGCATCGATCACGGGCCGCGTGATCCACGACACCGATTTCGGCGCGCCGCCGGTGATGGAGCTCATCGTCGACCTGGGTGGGGTGACGGCCCGGGGCGCGAGTTCCGGACGGGCCTACCAGGTGCAGGACCAGGCGATCGTGCGTCGCCCGCTGCAGTCGTTCGAACAGGTCGAGGTGGGCATCTCCTTCGCCCCGCAAGGCGACGTGACGCAGGCCCGTTCGGCGATGGCTTCCTTCGGCGTGCGCTACAGCGAGGCCGGGGGATTGAAGACGACGCCGGTGAAGGTCGAGCCGAATCCGCCTTCCTGATCACTCTTCGGAGGCTTGCACCATGATCAGCACGTTGTGGCGGCGCGGCGCCGCGTTCGCCGTGCTCGCCGGCGCGGCCGCGCTTGCGGCCGCGACGCCCTGGGGGCCGGACTATTTCCCGAACGTCCCCGTGACCACCCAGGACGGCAAGACGGTCCGCTTCTACGACGACCTGCTCAAGGGCAAGTCGGTCGCGATCCTGCTCTTCTACACGGGCTGCCAGGACGTGTGCCCGCTGGAGACCGCCAACCTGGTGCAGGTGCAGAAGCTCCTGGGCGACCGGATGGGCAAGGACATCTTCTTCTACTCCATCGCCATCGATCCCTGGGACACGCCGAAGGAGAACAAGGCCTATGCGCAGAAGTTCGGCGTCGGGCCGGGGTGGTCCTTCCTCTCCGGCAAGGAAGCCGACATCCAGCAGATCACGCGCAAGCTCGGGCTGTCACGGGCGAGCGACGCGGTCAGCAAGGACGGCCACAGTGCCAGCCTGATGGTGGGCAACGTGGCCAGCGGGATGTGGATGCGCAACTCGGCCCTGGACGATCCGCGGTTCCTCGCCACGACCATCTCGAACTTCCTGGGCTGGAAGAGCGAGCAGCCGGACACGAGCTATGCCGAGGCGCGGCCGCTCTCGATCGACAAGGGCCAGTTCCTGTTCCAGAGCCGCTGCGAGGCCTGCCACACCATCGGCGGCGGCGACCGCCTGGGCCCCGATCTGAAAGGGGTGACGCAACGGCGCGACCGCACCTGGCTCACCCGCTACGTGGCGCAGCCCGAAAAGGTGCTGGCCGAGGGCGACCCGATCGCGACCGGCCTCTTCAGGCAGTACAAGCAGGTGCGCATGCCCAACGTGGAACTGGGCACCGACGACGTCGCCGCGGTGCTGTCGTTCATCGCGGCGCGGTCGGATGCCGGAGGGGACAAGGCGGCGCGCGCGGGGCGCTGAGGGCTGCGTTTCAGGACTTCTGGAACATCCGCAGGTCGAGCGGCCACTCGTTGCCCAGCCAGTAGGCGTAGTCCGTGTGGTCCTTGAGCTCGTCGCCGCTCAGGCCGTGCACGAACACGTCGAGGCCGCCGCGGTGCTCGTCGAGCCAGGGCACGATGCGGTCGAACTCGGCCGCCGAGAAAGCGAGCTGGCAGCTCCAGCGCGGATGCGGCCCGACCAGCTTCTCGTGCACGCGGCCCACCGCCACCTTGAACTGCCGCCCCGCCTGTTCGCAGAGGGCACGCGCCTGCCCGACCGTGTCGGCGTCGAAGTAGACGTGGGCGTGGTAGGCGGGGTGGATGTTCACGGGGCGGCGCGGCATGGCCCCATTGTGGCCATCCTTCAGCCGACCTGCGCCAGCGCCTTGCCGAAGAAGTCCACCGTGCCGAAATTGCCGGACTTCAGCGCCAGCAGCAGGGGCCGGCCCTCGACCTGCGTCCAGGGCACGCCAGGATCGATGGTGCCGCCGATGCGCAGCCGATGGGCGCCCAGCGCCTGCACGACGGCGCCCGAAGTCTCGCCGCCCGCGACCACCAGGCGCCGCACGCCGAGCTCCACCAGTCCGCGTGCCACCTCGGCCAGGCATTCCTCGACCAGCTGGCCGGCACGCCCGGCGCCGAGCGTGGACTGCACCGCGCGGACGCGGTCCGCCTGCTCGGTGGCGTAGACCAGCACCGGCCCGTCGGCCAGCCGCGGCGCCGCCCACTCCAGCGCGCGACGGGCGAGCGGATGGCCTTCGGCGAGCGCGAGCGCATCGACCTGCAGCGCCGGCCGGCCGGCGTCGAGCCAGTGCCTGACCTGCGCGTTCGTGGCCGTCGAGCAGGAACCCGAGAGCACGGCGGCATGGCCGCCGACGGAAGGCAGGGCCGCGGCCGCGGCATCCGGCTGGATCCAGCCGCGCGCCTGGTACACCGCGGGCAGCCCGAGCGCGACCCCGGAACCCGCCGTGATCAACGGCAGCCCGTCGCACGCGGCGGCCAGGGTCCGCAGGTCGTCGTTGTCGATTGCGTCGGCGACCGCGAACCGCACGCCCTGCGCGCGCAGCCGCGCGAAGCACTCGCGCGTCGTGGCCTCGCCGCGGGCTACGTCGTCGTAGCGCACCAGGCCCACCTGGCCGCGCGACTGGGCCTGCAGCACCCGCACCAGGTTGGCGTCGGCCATCGGCGTGAGCGGGTGGTGGCGCATCCCCGAGTCGGAGAGAAGCTCATCGCCGACGAACAGGTGGCCGCGGAACACCGTGCGGCCGTTCTCCGGGAACGCGGGGCAGGCGATGGCGAAATCGCCGCCCAGCGCGTCCAGCAGGGCCTCGGCCACAGGGCCGATGTTGCCCTGCGCGGTGGAGTCGAAGGTGGAGCAGTACTTGAAGTAGAACTGCCGCGCGCCGCCGGCCTGCAGCCAGCGCAGGGCCGCGAGCGACTCGCGCACCGCGTCCGCGGCCGGGGTGGTGCGCGACTTGAGCGCCACCACCACGGCATCGGCCGCGGGAACGGGGCCGTCGGGCACGCCGATGACCTGCACCGTCCGCATGCCCGCGCGCACCAGCATGCTGGCGACATCGGTGGCGCCGGTGAAGTCGTCGGCGATCACGCCGAGCACGAGGCGACGGTTGTCGGCTGTCATGTCACCTCACGCGGCGGCGGGCGGGGCGCGGCGCTTGAGCAGCGGCGCGACGAAGCTCCAGGCCAGCAGGGCCAGCGCCGCGGTCATCAGCGTGCCGACCAGGCCGTTGCTGAAGAAGATGCCGAGCGATCCTTCGGACAGCAGCATCGACTGGCGGAAGGCGTCCTCGGTCTTGTCGCCCAGCACCATGGCCAGGATCAGCGGCGCGATCGGGTAGTCGAGCTTCTTGAAGACGTAGCCGACGACGCCGAAGCCCACGGCCAGGTACACGTCGAACATCTTGCCGCCGATGGTGAAGGCGCCGATCAGGCACACCACCACGATCAGCGGGCCGATGATGGCGAACGGCGCGCGCAGGATCGCGGCGAACAGCGGGATGGTGGCCAGCACCAGCACGATGGCGACCACGTTGGCCATGTACATCGAGGCGATCAGGCCCCAGACGAACTCGGTCTGCTCGATGAAGAGCATCGGTCCCGGCTGCAGGCCCCAGATCATCAGGCCGCCCATCATCACCGCCGCCGTCGCCGAGCCCGGCACGCCGAGCGCCAGCATCGGCAGCAGCGCCGACACGCCGGCCGAGTGGTCGGCCGTCTCGGGCGCGACCACGCCCTCGGGCTCGCCCTGGCCGAACTGCTCGCGCCGGCGCGAGAAGCGCTTGGCGATGCCGTACGACATGAACGAGGCCGCCGTCGGGCCGCCTGGCGTGATGCCCATCCAGCAGCCGATCAGCGTCGAGCGGATCAGGGTCCACGCGTACGCCGGCATCTCCTTGGCCGTCTGCCACACGGCGCGCCAGCTCATTCGCGCCTGCAGGCCCTTGAACGCGAGTCCCTCTTCCACCGTCACCAGCAGCTCGCCGATGCCGAACAGGCCGACCACGGCCGCGAGGAAGGAGACGCCGCCCACCAGCAGGTCCGAGCCGAACGTGAGGCGCATCTCGCCCGAGACGGTGTCGGTGCCCACGCCGGCCAGGATCAGGCCCAGCAGCAGCGCGGCGATGGTCTTGAGCGGCTTGCCGCCGCTCATGCCCGCGTAGCTGCAGAAGGTGAGCAGGTATACCGCGAAGTACTCGGCGGGGCTGAACCTGAGCGCGAAGCCGGCGATGGCGTTGGCCACCAGCGTCACCACGATCACGCCGGCCAGCGCGCCGAAGCCGGCCGACAGGAAGGCCAGGGCCAGCGCGCGGGGCGCATTGCCCTTGCGCGCCATCGGATGGCCGTCGAAGGTCGTGGCCACCGAGGAAGGCTCGCCCGGGATGTTGAACAGGATCGAGGTGGTGGAGCCGCCGAACAGCGCGCCCCAGTACATCGACGACAGCAGGATGATCGCCGCCACCGGCGTCATGGTGAACGTGAGCGGCAGCAGCAGCGTCACGCCGTTGGGCGCGCCCAGGCCCGGCAGCACGCCGACCAGGATGCCCAGCAGCACGCCGGCCACCATCAGCGACACGTGGTAGAGGCTGAAGGCGGTCTGGAAGCCGCCCATCAGCAGGTGGAATTGTTCGGCCATCGCTTCAGAGCCCGAGCCAGTATTCGATCGGGCCCTTGGCCAGCGGAACGCCGAACCAGAGCTCGAACACGAGGAAGAAGAGCACCGTCGTCACGACGCCCAGGGCGGCCGCGCGCGGCCACTTCAGGCCGCCGTGGCGGTGCGCCATGAAGGCGAGATAGATCGCGGCGGTGAGGTAGGTGCCCAGCCAGGCCATCGCCACCACCATCACCAGGGTGGGCAGCAGCAGCGAGAGGCTGCGCCCGAGTTCCTCGCGCGTGGCGAAGCTGCCGCCCGCGGCCGAGCGCGCGCCCTGCAGCATCAGCAGCACGCTCACCAGCAGCAGCAGCCCGCCCAGGCGCAGCGGCACGTAGCCGGCCTGCGGCCCGGTGGCGCCCCAGCCGGTGTCCAGCTGCAGGGCGCCCGCGATCACGGCGGCGGAGAACACGCCCAGCGTCGCGGCGGTGGCGACTTCCAGCGTGCGGCGTGACACCGACATGGATCAGTCCTTGAGGAGCCAGCCGTCCTGGCTGAACTGCACTTTGTGGTTGGCCTTGTCGTTGGCGATGTAGCGCGCCAGCTCGGTGCCGGTGATGAACATGTCGCTCTGCAGGCCCTTGGCCAGCCAGTCCTTGAACTCGGGCTTCTCGCGCACCTGCGCCATCACCTTGCCGAAGTACGCCGACTGCTCGGGCGTGATGTCGCCCATGGCCCAGACGGTGCGCGGCATGCGGAACTCCTCGATCGCGATGCCCTGCTCCTTGCAGGTGGGAATGTCGTTCCAGCTCATGTCGCCGGCGACCTTGTCCTTCATCGGCAGGCGCTGCTTGGCGAACACGCACAGGGGACGCACCTTGCCGGCGCGCCAGTGCGAGATGTTCTCGGACGGGTTGTTGGTGTTGGCCTCGACGTGGCCGCCGGCCAGCTGCACCGCGACCTCGCCGCCCGACTTGAACGGCACGTAGGTGACGTTCACGCCGGTGGCCTTCTCGATCTGGCGCGTGAGGATGTGGTCGGTGTCCTTGGACTGCGCGCCGCCCATCTTGAAGCTGCCGTTCTTGGCCTTGGCGGCCGCGATCAGGTCCTTGGCGGACTTGTACGGGCCTTCGGCGCTGGACCAGAGGATGAACTCGTCGGCCGCCATGATCGCCACCGGCGTCACGTCGTCGATGCTGTAGCCCACCTTGGTGATCATGGGCATCAGGTAGGCCAGGTTGGTGGAGAACACCAGCTTGTGCGGGTCGCCCTTGGCGGACTTGGCCGAGATCAGGCCCTCGGTGCCGGCGCCGCCGCTCTTGTTGGTGACCACCACCGGCACGGGCATCAGCTTGTACTTCTGCACCACCGACTGCACGACGCGCGCGAACTGGTCGGTGCCGCCGCCGGGGCCGGCGGTGACGATGAATTCGACCGGGCGCGAGGGCTTCCAGTCGGCGGCGATGGCGGGCAGCGCCGCGACCGCGAGCGCGGCGGCCGCGACCTTGGCGAGGGTGGCGAAAGGCTGATGGGTCATGGTTGTCTCCTGAGTGGAAGAGGTGCGAGCGGGACCGCGTCAGCGGCCCTGCGGGAAGAAGTGGGCGTCCTGGATGCGGCGCAGCGCCAGCAGTTCCGAGCCGGCGTCGATGGCGACGTCGGCCAGGCGGATCGGCTGGCCGGCGGCGACGTCGCGCGCCAGCACGCGGTTGGCCGCCAGGTAGAACGGCACCGGCGCGTCGTCGCCCAGCGGCGCGGCCGGGATCAGCTCGGCAACCGTGCCGGCGATGGTGTGGTGGTGGCCACCCATCTCCAGGCGGGTGCCGGACTTCAGCGGCTGCGTCGCGCGGGCCGCCAGGTCCAGCACCGGCCGGGGCTGCTGCGCGCCGCTGGAGCGGCCGTGGATGACGGCGTCGAGCACGCTGGTGGCCGCTTCCAGCCCCAGCAGGTGGCGCGGGATCGACATCATCGCGTGCTTCTTGTCGCGGCTGAGGACGTGGCCCTTGCCGTCGAGCAGGCGCCAGGTCTCCTCGTCCTCGCAGCGCACGACGACGAACACGCCGCCGGCCAGGCTCACCTCCTCGGGCGCGCGCAGGCAGTGGAAGACGTCCAGCGTGCCGGGGCGCGACAGCAGGCCGCCGGCCTCGCGGGGCACGAAGGCGGTCGGCACCTCGGTGATGCGGGCGATGGGCGCGTGCAGGTCGGCGCGGTCGGCCACGAGGCCGGTGGAGTTCGCCACCACCAGCAGTTCGCACAGGTCGGGCACGGCGCGCTGCGGCAGCGCCGCGCAGGCCTCGGCGCGGGCGCGGGCGAGGGCGCCCACGTCGCCGTCGCCCAGGGTCCAGAACTTGCCGAAGCCGGGCGCCGGGATGCGCCGGCCGTTGCTCTCGATGCTCTCGGCCTTGGCGTCGAAGACGAAGTCGTACTCGCTGGACTTGCCGGCCGAGACGATCTCCAGGCCCAGCGTCTGCGCCCAGGTGACGAGGCCGATCAGCAGCGAGGGCTGGTCACCGTCCACCGGCGTCACGACGCGGCCCTTCTGGCGCGCCAGGTGCGCCAGGCCGGGGCCGATCACGCTGTCGACTTCCTTGGACGTCAGGGCCACGTGCAGGCCGGCCTCGATCGCGAGCCGCGCATGGCGCGCGCCCGCTTCGGGATGGCCGGTGGCCTCGATCAGCAGGTCCAGCGGCAGGCCGAGCACGACCGACACGTCGCCGGCGGCGATGTGCTGGCCGCGCTGCCAGGCGGCGGCGGCCTGCTCGGGCGTCTCGCACACGGCGAACTGGTCGGGCGCGAGGCCGATGGAGCGCAGGGCGTCGGCGGCGATGCCGGCCTCGCGGTCCACCGCCACGCGGCAGTTCACGAGGGGGATGCGCGGCGCCTGCGCCAGGAAGCTGCGGCCGAAGCCGCCGCTGCCGACGACGCAGGTCTCCACGGGGCGCTGCGCCCCGGCGTAATGGGTCAGGAAATTCATGGGTGGGCGGATATTGCATGCAATCTGAGCGATTGAAGTGCGTATTTCCCCTTAGATCAGCAGTTGTTGACAAGGATTGCATGCACCACACAATCCGGTTCCATGAACTCCTCGCCGGAAGACCGCGGCACGCGCACCCTCGTCGCGGCCCGCAAGCTGCGTGAACTGATCGTCTCGGGCTCGCTGCCGCCCGGTCAGCGCATCACGGAGCGGCTGGTCTCGGACCAACTGGACGGGATGTCGCGCACGCCCCTGCGCGAGGCCTTCAAGATCCTGGAGGCCGAGGGCCTGGTGCGCATCGAGCCGAACCGCGGCGCGGTCGTCACGGCGCTGTCGGTGGACGAAGTGGCCGCGGCCATCGAGGTGCTGATCGGGCTGGAGACCCTGGCGGCCGAACCGGCCTGCGAGCGCATCACCGACGCCGGGATCGCCGCCATCGAGGAATTGCATGCACGGATGGAGCAGGCCTGGCGCGACGGCGACCTGATGGCGTATTTCCGCCTGAACCAGACCATCCACCAGCGCATGGTGGACGCCGCGGGCAACCCGGTGCTCTCGCGCATCTACGCCAGCGAGTGCGCGCGCATCCAGCGCTACCGCTTCGCGGGCAACCAGCAGCACGCGCGCTGGGAAAGGGCCGTGCAGGAGCACGCCACCATGCTGGACGCGCTGCGCCAGCGCGCCGGGGCCGTGCTCCGGGAGCTTTTGCGCCAGCACCACCGCAACGGCTGGGTCGTCTCGCGGCAGGTGCTGCAGACGCGCGAGGTGGAGCCGGTCAGCGTCCGCCTTTCGCGCGGTTCGCCTCGGCGGTCGCATTGACCGCTTCCTGCTGCTTGCGGATCTCTTCAGGCCACTGCGCCTTGATCCAGGAAAGCACCGCGACGATCTGCGCGTCCGTCAGGGTGCCTTCGAATGCCGGCATGGCGGACTGGTAGTCCTTCAGGTTCGCCGCTTTCGCCACTCCGTACTTGGTGATGTCGAACAGGACGGCATCGGGGTGGTGCCAGGTGTGCCCGGAAGCGTCGTGCGGCGGGGCGGGCAGAAGTCCGGCGGCATCGCGCACGCGCCAGTCCGGTTGGCCTTCGAGCCGCGCGCCGTGGCAGGCGGCGCAGCGCTGCTCGTACACCGTGCGTCCCTCCGCGAGGACCGCGGGATCGTCGGCGCGAAGCAGCCCCTGGGGCCTGGGACTCCACCGATCGCAGCCCGCCAGGGCCAGCAAGCAGAGCGCGAGGGCGCCGAACCTAGCGCAGCACACGCGCGAACACATCCTTGTCGACGTTTCCGCCCGTCAACGCGACGCCGACCGATTCGCCGGGCCAGCGGCCGCGCATGCGGATCGCCGCGGCCAGGCCGGCCGCACCAGCGCCTTCCGCGACGTTGTGGGTGTCCGTGAACAGGATGCGCATCGCGTCCGCGACCTCGTCGTCGGTGACGGCCACCACGTCCTCCGCCTCGCGCAGGACGATCTCGAGCGCTTCTTCTTCGGCGAGCCGGCAGGCCATGCCGTCCGCCAGCTGGGTCGTCACGGGAGCCGCGACGACACGCTTTTCGCGGAACGAATCGAGATAGGTCGTCGCATGCGCCGACACCACGCCGACCAGCTTGCTCCTGGCACCGGTGTGGGCGCGCGCCGCCACGGCGGCGGCGAAGCCGGAGCCCAGGCCGATGGGGACGTAAACCACGGCCGGCGCTTCACCGGGCCTGAAGCTCTCGAAGAACTCGATCCAGTAGGTCGCCACGCCCAGGACCAGGCCGCGGTGGAACGAAGGGACCATGTGCAGCCCGCGTTCCCGGGCCAGCCCTTGCGCGAATTCGCGCGCTGCCTGGAAGTCCTCGCCATGCTCGATGAGCTCGGCGCCGAGCGCGCGCATCGCCGCGTTCTTCTCGACCGAGTTGCCATGCGGCACGACGATGGTGGCGTCCATCCCGTGCTTGCGCGCGCCCCAGCCCACCGACTGTCCGTGGTTGCCGCGCGTGGCCGAGATCACGCCGGCCGGTCGTGGCTGCGTTCGGGCCAGCTGCTCGAAATACACCAGGCCGCCGCGCACCTTGAACGCGCCGGCCGGCGTGTGGTTCTCGTGCTTGACCCACACGTCCACGCCGAGCCGCTCGCGCAGCAGCGGCCAGGCGTATTGAGGGGTCGGCGGCATGGCCGCGTAGACCACGCGCCGCGCATGTTCGATTTCTTCGGGAGTGAATCGCATCACGGCCCACTATAGGTGAGCGCGCGATGCCGCTCGTCAGCGCCTGCGGCCGCCGAAGATGAAGGTGACGACCGCCAGGATGATGAAGACGAAGAAGAGGATCTTGGCGATCTCCACCGCGCCGGCGGCGATGCCACCGAAGCCGAACACCGCGGCGATCAGCGCGATGACGAAGAACACGACGGCATAGTGCAGCATGTCGACTCCTTGAGTGACGGCGCACCCGGCGGGTGCGAGTCCTGCGGCAAGGTTAAGGCTGGCTTGGCCGCACGCGTGATCAGCGTCGGCCGTTGCTGCTTGTCCGTTGCTTCGCGCGCGGATGTAGGACTGTTTCCCCACGCGGGACGGGGCAGAACATGAGGTGGTAAGGTCCGTCCCCTGGACTTCGCGTCCTGCCTTCGCCGCGTCGCGGCGGCCCATCCATCAGCCCATGACCTCACCCCGGCTCCAACCGGAGCAGGGCCCCGCCGTTGCCGGCGGCGCCCGGCCTTCCTTCTCTTCCTCCGGCGATGCGCGGCTGCTGCGCGCCGTGCTGGCGCTCGGCGTCGGCGGCTTCTCGATCGGCACCGGCGAGTTCGTGGTCATGGGCCTGCTGCCCGAAGTGGCGCGCGAAATCGGCGTCACCATCCCCGAGGCCGGGCACGTGATCAGCGCCTACGCGCTCGGCGTGGTGATCGGCGCGCCCGCGCTCGCCGTGCTGGCGGCCGGCTGGGGCCGGCGCACGCTGCTGATCGCGCTGATGGCCGCCTATGCCGTGGCCAACATCGGCTCGGCGCTGGCGCCCGGCTACGTTTCGCTGAACCTGCTGCGATTCCTCTCCGGCCTGCCGCACGGCACCTACTTCGGCGTGGCGGCGCTGGTGGCGGCATCGCTCGCGCCGCCCGGCCGCCGGGCCAGCGCGGTCGGGCTGGTGATGCTGGGGCTCACCGGCGCGACGCTGGTGGGCGTGCCGATCGCCTCCGCGCTCGGCCAGCACTTCGGCTGGCGCGCCGCCTTCATCTTCGTCGGAGCCATCGCCGCCCTGGCCGTCGTGCTCCTGCGGCAGCTGGTGCCCGCGATCCCGGCCGACCCGGGCGCCGGTCCCTGGCGCGAGCTGCAGGCGCTGCGCAACAAGCACGTGTGGCTCACGCTCGGTATCGGCGCGATCGGCTTCGGCGGCATGTTCAGCGTGTTCAGCTACATCAAGCCGACGCTCACCGAAGTGGCGGGCCTGCCGCTGGCGCAAGTGCCCGTCGTGCTGGCCCTGTTCGGCGCCGGCATGGTGGCGGGCAACCTGGTGGGCGCGCGGCTCGCCGACCGTTCGCTGATGCGCACCATCGGCGCCCTGCTGCTCTGGTCGCTGCTGGTGCTCGGCGGCTTCGTGTTCGCGGCGGAGCATGTCGCCACCGCCGCGGCCGGCACCTTCCTGCTCGGCACCATCGTCGCGATCGGGCCCGCGCTGCAGATCCGGCTGATGGACGTGGCCGGCGAGGCGCAGACCCTCGCGGCCGCGCTCAACCATTCGGCCTTCAACCTGGCCAACGCGCTCGGCGCCTGGCTCGGCGGCGTGGCGATCAGCGCCGGGCTGGGATGGACCTCGACCGGATGGGTCGGCGCCCTGCTGGCCGTCGCCGGCCTGGGCGTGTTCGGGCTGGCGCTGCGCGCGGACCGGCACTCGCGCAAGAGGTCGCGGCCGCTATAACTGCGCCGATGCAGGAGCCACCGACGCGCCCCCGGGCCCGAGACTCGATCCGCGCGGCCGCCGCCGCCGAGTTGCGCCAGCTGGGGACGTTCAACACCAGCACCCGGCCGTGGCAGATGCCGCTGGCCGCGGCGCTGGCCAGCGGGCTGCCGCTCCTCGTCGCCGCGGCCCTCGGTGAGCTGCCCCTGGGCCTGCCCGCCTCGCTGGGCGGACTCGTGTTCCTGTACCTCCCCAACACGCCGCTGTCGCACCGCATGGCCTGGCTGATGGCTTGCGCGTTCGGCATGGCGGCGAGCTACTGCGTGGGGCTGCTGTCGCACCTGGCGCCCGCTCTTCAGGTGCCCGCGGTCGCGCTGGTCGCCGTGCTCGCGACCATGGTGATGCGCTTCTATTCGGCGCCGCCGCCCGGCGGGCTGTTCTTCGTGATGGCGGCGGCGATCGCCGCCTACACGCCGGCATCGGGGCACGCCTTGCCGATGCTGGCCGGACTCCTGACATTGGGCACGGTGCTGGCCGTGCTGGTCGCGTTCGCGTACAGCCTGCTGGTGGTGACGCCGCGCCACGCGCCGGCGGCGCCGCGCGAGGACTTCCAGTTCGTGGTGATCGACGCCGTCGTCATCGGTGCGTTCGTCGGCCTGTCGCTGGTGGTCGCGCACCTGCTCGGCCTGACGCGTCCCTACTGGGCGGCCGTCACCTGCCTGGGCGTGATCCAGCAGGCCTCGGTGCGGGCCGTGTGGAGCCGGCAGCTGCAACGCATCGCCGGCACCGGCCTGGGGCTGCTGCTCTTCTGGGGACTGACGCGGGTGCCGGTGACGCCCTGGACCGTGGCGGCAGCCATCATCGGGCTCACCTTCCTGATCGAAACCCTCGTGGTGCGCCACTACGGACTGGCGGTCGTGTTCATCACGCCGCTGGCGATGCTGCTGGCCGAATCGGTCGACCTCGCGCACGGACTTCCGCCGGGCGTGATGCAGGCGCGCTTCCTCGACACGCTGGTGGGATGCATGGTGGCGCTGGCCGGCGCCTTCTTCCTGCATTCACCGAAGTTCAGGCAATGGATCGCGCGGCCGCTGCACTGGATGCTGGACCGGCAGGGTCGGCCGTGACGCCGTCCGTCGCCTGAAAGGCCGCGAACAGCCGGCTGGGCGACCACCACGGCGCCACTTCCCGCACCACCACCACCGAAGGCCGGACGGCGACGACCGAGCACCCCGGCTCGGCCGGCAGCACCGCCGGCGCGACGAGCCGCACGGGCGCGGACAGCACCACGGTGCCGGCCAGCCAGCGCGCCGGCGCCTGAACGAGGAGTTCGCCTCCGGAGAGAACCGCAGGTCCCGCGCCGCGGCGCGGTAGCGCCAGCGCCTGGCCGGCCTCGAGGCGATGGACTTGGGTTTGCGTGTTCATGGCCCCGAGTCTAGGATTCAAGCATCTTCACATTCAATTGAATCCACTTTCAATGCGCACGGAGCCGGGACTTCCCACCCTGCGGCAGCTGGAGCTGCTCGCCGCCTTGCCGGGCGCATCCAGCATCGCGGCGGCCGGCGCGAGGATCGGCATGAGCGCGTCCGCCACCAGCCACGCCTTGCGCGCCCTGGAAAGCGGCCTCGGCTGCGAAGTGGTGGACCGAATGGCCGCGGGCGTGGTGCTGACGCACGCGGGCGAACTGGCGCTGGCCCACGCACGCGACGTCTTCGCCTCGCTGCAGCAGGTGAAGTCGGTCGCTGCGGCGTCCGCAGGGCTGCGGACGGGCCTGCTGCGCATCGGCTCCATCGGTCCCAGCACGTCGCTGCGGCTGCTGCCGCCGCTGCTCGAGAAGTTCCGGCGGCGCTATCCGGGCGTGGAAGTGCACGTCACCGAGCGCGCGGACCAGGACATCGAGCAGGACCTCGTCGAGCGCAAGGTGGAGCTCGGCGTCGTGCGCCTGCCCCAGCCTTCGCTGGACACGGTGGCGCTCGCGACGGACGAGCTCACGGCCATCCTGCCGCACGACCATCCGCTGGCTCGCAACGCGACCGTCTCCGTGCGCGAGCTGGCCGGGTACCCGCTGATCCTGACGCAGGCCGGCTCGCAGGACATGGTGATGAAGATGTTCGAGCGCGCGGGCGTGCGGCCGAAGGTGGCGCACGAGCTGCTGCAGGTCGTCTCCATCCTCGAGTTCGTGGCGCACGGCGACGGCGTTTCGGTGCTCGCGTCGCTCGCGGTCCCGCCGCAGCCGCGGCCCGGACTCGCGTTCCGCCCGATCACGCCGCGCGTGGCCCGGCGCGTCGCCATCGCCTGCCTGGACGCCACGCGTCTTTCGCCGGCCGGCCGGGCGTTCTGGGAGCTGGCGCGGCGCGAGGGGCCGGCGAAAAGCACCGGCTAGGCGTCGTACCGATAGCGCCGCACCGCGGCCTCGTCCCATTCGATGCCGCAGCCGGGGACGTCGGGCATCCGGAGACAGCCGTCCTGCAGCTCGAAGGGTTGGCGAAGGACCGGATACGCCCAGTCCTGCCACTCCAGCCAGTGAGCCGTTTCCGTCACGCGCAGCAGGTGCGCCGAGAACTCGGGATAGAGGTGGGACGACACCTCCACGCCGGCAGCGCAGGCGAGCGGCACCGACCGCAGCCAGCCCGACACGCCGCCGATGCGCATCAGGTCCGGCATGACGAGGTCGCAGGCTTCGGCCCGCAGCGCGCGCATCAGTTCGCGCGGGCCGTAGAAGTTCTCGCCGATCTGCACCGGCGTCTTCAGTTCGCGCGCGAGCCTGGCGTGTCCATCGAGGTTGCCGTACGCGATGGGTTCCTCGAACCAGTAGAGACCCTGCTCGTCCAGCGCATGGCAGCGATGCAGCGCGTCGCCCAGTGTCAGTCCCTGGTTGAAATCGACCATCAGCTTCACGTCGGGACCCACGGCCTCCCGCACCGAGCGGATCGCGAGGAGGTCGTCGTCCAGGCGCTCGCGGCCCAGCCGCAGCTTGAGGCCTCCGCTTGCTCCTTCCGCCACCAGCTCGCCGGCTTGCGCTCCCAGTTCCCGAGGCGGCGTTCCGAGCCAGAGGCCGTTGCTGTTGTAGGCGGGGACAGGGCCGGCGCCGCCGCCGAGCAGGCGGGCCAGCGGCAGGCCCGCCGCCTGCGCGACCGCGTCCCACGCGGCCATGTCGAGGCCGGCGACGGCGATCATCGCGACGCCTTCGTAGCCGACCAGTTGCAGGGCCCGCCGGTTCTCCTGGAAGTCGGAGAGCGGTTGCAGCGGCGACCCGGCGCGCAGCGCCGCCAGGTCCTCGATGGCCGGCTTCACGTAACGCGCGGCGCCGTCCAGATAGGGTTCCAGGTAGCTGCGACCGGTGACGCCTTCGCGCGTGTGGAGGTCGATGAGGATGAGCGGCCAGGTATCGAAGGTGCCGACCCTGGAAACGACCGGGCGCCGCAAGGGGACGCGGACGGCCCGGGTGTCGACGCTGCGCCAGGTGAGGGGCTCGATCGCCATGGGGCTCTCCTTCGGTGGCGCAAGCAATATAGGCGGACCCGACCCGAATACAAGCCGGGTGCGGAAGGGCTGCGCTTGCCGTAGATTGCGAGCCATGGCTTCCGCCGTGCTCCTGCCCATGGTCGCGCTCGTCACCGCCACTCTGTTCGCCGCGCAACCGGCACGCGCGGAGCCGCCGAGCCTTTCGCTGCCCATCGACTGCCGCCTCGGCGTCGACTGCGAGATCCAGAACCACGTGGACCACGACCCCGGCCCGGGCGCCCGCGACCACCAGTGCGGCTCGAGGACCTACGAGGGCCACACCGGCGTCGACTTCCGCCTGCCGGACCTCGTCCGCCAACGGCAAGGCGTGGCCGTGCGGGCCGCGGCGGACGGGCGCGTGCTGCGCGTGCGCGACGGGGTCTCCGACGTCTCCGTCCGCTCCACCGGGACCGATGCGGTGCAGGGGCTCGAATGCGGCAACGGCGTGGTGATCGGGCATCCCGACGGTTTCGAGACGCGCTACTGCCACCTGGCGAAGGGCAGCGTCGCGGTGCGTCCCGGCGACGAGGTGAAGGCCGGCCACGCGCTCGGCCGGGTGGGACTCTCCGGCCGCACCGAGTACCCGCACCTGCACTTCTCGGTGCACAGGGGTCCCTCGGTCATCGATCCTTTCGCTTACGGCGCGCCGCCGGGCGCCTGCGGGGCCGGCCGCAGCCTGTGGCGTCCGGAGCTGAGCGAACGGCTCGCCTACAAGGCGCGCGCGGTGCTGAACGCCGGCTTCGCCGCGCGGCCGCTGAACATGGCGGCCATCGAGGAAAGGCCCGAGGCGCCGACCACGGAGGCCGCGGCGCTGCTCGCCTACGCCAGGGGCATCGGCCTGAAGGCCGGCGACGTGCAGGTCCTCACTCTGAAATCACCGGACGGCGCGGTCCTGGCCATCAACACCGCCGAACCGCTGTCGCGCGACCAGGCGCAGAACCTGATCTTCGCCGGCTTGCGCCGTCCCCCGGAGGGTTGGCGCAGGGGCCGCTACGTCGGCGAGTACGTGGTGCGCAACGGCGGCCGCGTGGTGCTGAGCCGCAGCTTCGAGCTCGCTCTCTGAGTGCCGGCTCAGCCCAGCAGCGCGGGCAACCAGGTCGCGATCGACGGCAGCCAGAACACCGCCGCCAGCAGCAGCAGGCTCATCACGACGTAAGGCACGACGGCGCGGAAGATGTGCGCCATCGTCACCGCCGGCGGCGCCACGCCGCGCATCGTCATCAGCAGCAGTCCGTGGGGCGGCAGCAGCAGCCCGAGCTGCATGCAGATCAGGAACATGATGCCGAACCACACCGGATCGATGCCCAGCTGCTGCACGATCGGCATGAAGATCGGCAGCGTGATCATCATCATGCTCACCTGGTCCACGAAGACGCCGAGGAAGATCAGCATCAGCATCATCCCCGCGATGACCGCGCCGGTGGACCAGCCCTGGCCCGTGACCAGCTGCACCAGCCCGTTGCTCGCGCCGGAGAACGACAGGATCTGCGCGAACGTCGTCGCGCCCAGGATGATGAACAGGATCATCCCGGAGATGCCCGCCGTGCCCTTGAGCGCCTTGAGCAGCGCATCGAACGTCAGCGCGCGGTAGGCGATGGCCAGCACCAGCGTCGCGAAGGCGCCCAGGGCCGCGCATTCGGTCGGGGTCGCCCAGCCCCAGGCGAGCGCGCCCACCACGACGCCGAAGATCGACAGCGTGGGCAGCACGTACGCGAAGAAGGGCTTCCAGCGTTCCCAGCCCGTATGGAACGGATCGTTCTCCGTGCTGGGCGCCAGCGAGGGCGTGAACCGGACCCGCAGCAGGATCCAGAGCACGAAGGCGATGGACAGGATCACGCCCGGCAGCACGCCGCCGATCAGCAGCTTGGAGATCGAGATGCCGGACAGCGAGCCGAGCAGCACGGTCAACGCCGAGGGCGGGATCAGCATGTCCACCGCGCCGATGGCCATGATCGGCCCGGTGGCCAGTTGCGGGTGGTAGCCGCGCGAAAGCATCACGGGCAGCAGCAGCGAGCCCAGCATCGCGGTGGTGGCGATGGTGGAGCCGGAGATCGCGGAGAACACGGTGCCGGCCACGACGGCCACGATGGCCAGCCGGCCCGGCAACCGCCGGATCAGGCGCTCGATGCCTTCGATCACCTTCAGCGCGAGCCCGGTGTGGAACAGCACCTCGCCCATGAGCACGAACAGCGGGATCGGCGTGAGCGAGAACGCGGTGACCGAGCCCACGCTGCTGCGCGCCAGTTGCGAGAGGCCGATCTCGCCGCCCATGTAGAGCCACGCGCCGACGATGTTCACCGTGATGAAGGTCAGCGCCACCGGCATGCCGATGAACAGCAGCAGCGTGGAGCCGCCCAGCATCAGCCAGGCCGCGATCACCCAGTCCTGCATCGTCAATCGCCTTTCATGCGGCGCTCACCGCGTCCTGCCGGGGCGCGCGTTCGCCCTCGTGCAACCGCTTCATGCGGAAAACCATCTCGACCGACAGCAGAACGAACATCGCCGGCAGCGGGGCCAGCGACCACCACTCGGGCGTCACCAGCGTCTTGATGTTCAGCGCGCCCGAGCTCCAGCTGGCCCAGGTGGCCTTGGCGCCGTACCAGGCCATGAACAGGCAGCAGGCCAGGCCCAGCGTGTCGGCCACCCACTCGAGGTACCACGCCAGCCGGGGCGGCAGCGCGGTGAGGAGGATGTCCACCCGGATGTGCTGGCCCTGGCGCAGCAACCACGGCGCCACCAGCACCGTGGTGAGGTAGAGCATCAGCTCGGAGACCTCGTTGCTCCAGTCGATCCCGCGCGGCAGCCCTGGCAGGGCGAGGTTGCGCAGCGCGACGTCGGCCACGATGACCAGCATCATGGCGAACATCACGGCGCAGCCGCCCAGGGCCAGGGCCGCGAGCAGGCGGCCGTAGGCCTGCGAGACGCGCGACGTCACTTGGCGGCGGGCGCGAACAGCTTCTTGAAGCGGCCCGCGATCTCCGGGCTCTGCTTCTCGGCGCTGGCCCAGCCGACCTGGTAGGCCTTGTCGACGAAGGTCTTGGCCGTGGCCGCGTCGAACTTGATGGTCTCGATGCCGGCCTTCTGCTGGCGCGCGACCTCGTCGGCCGTGTACCTGGTCCAGAAGGTGTTCTCGGCCTCCAGCGCCAGCAGTTGCTTCTGCAGGTAGTCGCGCTGCGGTTGCGAGAGCTTGCGGTAGGCCGGCAGGTTCATGATGAGCGAGACCTCGGCGTCGTAGAAGCCGGGGTCGACGCGGAACTTGGTCTTCTCCTGCCAGTTCAGGTCGAAGATGCCGCCGATCGGCCAGCCGTAGCCGTCGACCACGCCGCGCTCGAGAGCGGTGTAGACCTCGCCCGGCGCGGTGGTGACGACGTTGGCGCCCAGCGACTGGAAGAAGTCGCGGTACACCGGCGTGATGCGGATCTTCAGGCCGCCGAGCTCGGGCTTGTCGATCTTCTTGTTCAGGTACAGGTGGAACGGCTGGTTCTCGACCATCCGCGCCAGGTACTGCATGTTGCCCTTCTCGTTCCACACCTTGTTGATGGCATCGAACGCGCCGTTCTTGCGCTGCTCGGCGACGGGCACCTGGGTGAGCTTGAGGAAGTCGGCCTCGGGCATCACGTTCGTGTAGAACGCGCCGGTGCTCAGGGCGATGTCCACCACGCCGGTCTTGACGGCGTTGCCCACCTCGAACGGAGGCATGGCCTTGGGGCCGCCGATGAAGTTGATCTGCAGCACGCCCTTGCCCTCGGCGTTGAACTTCTGGATCCAGGGCTGCAGCCGCTGCACGTAGATGCCGTTCTCGGCGAAGGCGCTGACCAGCCGCAGCGTGGTCTCCTGCGCGGCGGCGCCCGCCGCGAACCCCATGGCCATCAGCAGCGCGCTGGCCTGGCAAATCAATCGACGCTTCATCGCCTTGTCTCCTTGTAGTGGTGGCTGAACATATCGGGTGCGTGGTGCAGGGTCAATTCAGGCGGACGCGAGCATGCGCTCCAGCGCCTGGCCGCTGTCGTCGGACAGCGCCGCCGCCGCGAGCTGGCCCAGGCGGCCCGCGCCGCCCGGCTGCCGTTCGAGCCGGGGCAGCGCGCCCATCAGCTTCTGGAAATTGCTCCAGCCGCGCGCATGCGTGTCGCCGTAGCCCTTGACCAGGCGCTGGGCCTTGGCGACCTCGAGGGCGAGCGCCGGGTCGCGATTTGCGAGCCGCTCGACCTGCGCCAGCCAGGCGTCGATGCGCTCGTGCTCGACCGAGAACCGCAGCGAGCCGCGCCGCCACCGGCGCATCGATGCGATCGTGTACAGCTGAAGGAATCCGCCCACCGAACTGGTGCGGATGACGCGCCCCTTGCGCGTGAACGGGCCGAGCACGCCGCGCCCCACGCGGCTGCGCAGCAGCCAGCGGCCCAGGCCCGCCGGCAGGATGTCGGCGATCTCCTCGATGCGCGGATGCATGAACTCGTTGATGTCCAGCAGCTGGGCGGGACGCAGGCGCACTTCCTCGCCCACGCGCGCGAATCGGGTGCGGCGGGTCTTGAGGTCGGCGACGCGGATCGCGTCCTCGTACGTCATCCACAGCGCGAGGTGGCGCGCGGTCTCCAGCAGCACTTCGCCCGCGCCGCGCAGGGGCACGAGCCGGTCGAGGTACTCGGTGGCGTAGGCCTCGTCCTGGTAGTCGGCCAGGCGCAGCACGCCATGCCGGAGCGTCTCGCGCGCGTCGAGCGGGAACTGGTCGGCGATGCGCGGCTCCAGGAAGGCCAGGCGGCGACCGAGCCGCGGACCCGCCGGCTCGACGGCGACGGATTCCTTGCTTCCTTGCGCCGCGTCGAAGCCGGAGGCGAACGCCCGCAGGCTGCCTTCCACGCCGACGCCGCCGCGGCGGATCGCCTCTTCGAACTGCTGGCGCGAGAAGGGCAGGGCGCCCGACGCCGCGAGGGCGCCGAACAGCACGGCCGAGATCGGCGCGCCGGAACGCTCCGCCAGTTCGGAGAAGTCCGTGCAGACCAGGCGCGCCGCGGCGGCCTTCGCGCCTTCGAGCAGCTTGTCGGCGTCCACGCGGCCGTCGCCCATCGCGGTGCGCTCGGTCATCGAGTACACGCGGTGGGTGGAGGCGATGAAGGTGGTGCGCTCGGGCGTGACCAGGCCGCGCTGCAGCGCGCGACCCGCTTCCATGAGTTCGGACGCGATGACCACGTCGAGCTCGCCCGGCACGGGCGCGAGCGCCAGCACGGGCTGCGCGCCGACCGGCACTTCGGCTGCCGGGAACAGCTCCAGGTAGTAGATGGTCGCCCCCGTGCGCTGGGCCACGCCCGGCACCGAGGTGGCCTGGGCGAGGAAGCCGTTGTGCTCGGCCAGGTCCACCAGCCAGTCGGACAGCACGCCGCCGCCTTCGCCGCCCATGGCCAGCAGGGCGACCGTGATCGCGCGTGGCTTGTTCATGCGGCGAGGCCCTCCAGCCGGCGGTCGATGCGGGCCTGGAACCAGCCGATGACCGCGGACGCGACGCGTTGCCGCAGCCGGTCCCATCGCGTCGGGTTGTTCACGATCTCGGCCCGGTAGAACGAAGGGCAGAGCACGGCCGCATGCGCGGCCTCGCCGCACAGGCCGCAGCCCACGCAGCTGTCCACCACGGTGGCGACCGGGTCGCGGCGCAGCGGATCCGGGTTCGGCTTGATCGTCAGCGAGGGGCAGCCCGAAAGGCGGATGCAGGAATGGTCGCCGGTGCAGGTGTCGGGATCGACGCCGAAGCGCTCGCGCACCACGCGCCGGCCTTCGCTGATCGCCTTGCGCGTGAGCGGCTTCACCCGGCGCTGCTTGTTCAGCATGCATTCGCTGGACGCGACGATCACCTTCGGGCCCTTCACGGGCGTGGTCAGCGCCTCGCGCAGCGCGTCGCGCATCCGCTCCAGGCTGTAGGTGTGGTCCACCGTCCGCACCCACTTCACGCCGACGCCGCGCACGGCCTGCTCGATCGGGTGGTTGGTCGCGCGGATCGCGTTGGGTGCCTTGGACGACAGCACGTCCTGGCCGCCGGTGGCCGCCGAATAGCCGTTGTCGACCACCAGCAGCACGTTGTCGGACTGGTTGAACACCGCGTTGCCGACGCCGCTGGTGAGGCCGTTGTGCCAGAAGCCGCCGTCGCCCATGATGGCCAGCGTCCGCTTGCCGGTCTCGGGCGTGTTGAACGCCGACGCGCCGGCCCAGCCGAGGCCGTAGCCCATCGTCGTCGCGCCGATGTTGAACGGCGGCAGGATGGAGAACAGGTGGCAGCCGATGTCGGCGCTGACGTGGTGCTGCCCCAGCTCGCGCTCCACCAGCTTGATCGCCGTGAAGATCGGCCGTTCGGGGCAGCCGGTGCAGAACGAAGGCGGACGCCCGTGCACCTGCGTCGTGGCGTCGCGGATCGCGATCGCCTTCGGATTGCCTTCGAGCGTTGCCAGCGGTTGGGGCAGGGCCGCGGCCGGCAAGGCCTGGCCGTCCAGCAGATGCGCCGCGTACTTCCGAACGAAGGCCGCGATGCCCTTCACCAGCACGCCGCCGGTGTACTCGCCCGCCATCGGCAGCACGTCCTTGCCGTGCACCCGGGTCTGCACGTCGGCCTTGCGCAGGATGGCGTGCACCGCCTGCTCGATGAAATCGGGCTGGCCTTCCTCGACGATGAGGATGGCGCGCTTGCCGGCGCAGAACCGCGTGAACTCCTCGTCCACCAGCGGGTAGGTCACGTTCAGCACGTACAGCGGCACCTTCGACTGGCCGAACGGGTCGGCCAGTCCGAGCAGCTCCAGCGCGCGCAGCACGCCGTTGTACAGGCCGCCCTGCATCACGATGCCGAAGCCCTGTGCTTCCTCCGCGAAGAACTCGTTGAGCCCGCGCTCGCGGATGAAACGCACCGCGGCCGGCCAGCGCTGCGCGACCTTTTCCTGCTCGTGCAGGTAGGTCGCCGGCGGCAGGGCGATGCGCTCGGTGTCGCGCCGCGGCTGCTCGATAGCGTCCTTCAGCGAGAAGGCGGAGCGGCGGTTGTCCTTGGCATCGAAGCGGCCGTGCACGTGGCAGGCGCGGATGCGCAGTTCCAGCATCACCGGGGTGCGGCTGGCCTCGGACAGCTCGAAGCCCTGTTCCACCGCTTCAACGATGCTGGGCAGGTTGGGCCGCGGATCCATCAGCCAGATCTGCGACTTCATCGCGAAGGCGTGCGAGCGCTCCTGCATGATGCTGGAGCCCTCGCCGTAGTCCTCGCCCACGATGATCAGCGCGCCGCCGGTGACGCCGCCCGAGGCCAGGTTGGCCAGCGCGTCGGAGGCCACGTTGGTGCCGACCGTGGACTTGAAGGTCACCGCGCCGCGCAGCGGGTAGTTGACCGAGGCCGCCAGCGTCGCCGCGGCGGTCGCCTCGCTGGCGCTGTGCTCGAAGCGGATGCCCAGCTCGCGCAGGATGTCGTTGGCGTCCGTGAGGACGTCCATCAGGTGCGAGATCGGCGCGCCCTGGTAACCGGCGACGTAGGAGACGCCGGACTGCAGCAGCGCCTTGGTGACGGCCAGGATGCCCTCGCCATGGAACTCCTGGCCGGCGCCCAGGCGCAGCTTCTGCACTTCGGTGGCAAAGGAACGTTCGGCCATCTGTCGTCAGTGAAAACAGTGCAATCTAAGCAGCGCCGTCGCATTTGGCGAATGGATTGTGTGGATGGGGTACATTCACCGCGTCCATGATCAGGGGGAACCCTGAGTACCTCGGGATGAACTTCCGCCAGCTCGACCTCAACCTCCTTCGCGTGCTGGCGGCCATCCACCGCACCGGCTCGGTCACCGCCGCCGCCCGCACGCTCTCCCTGTCGCAATCGGCCACCAGCAACGCGCTCGCGCGGCTGCGGCAGTTCTTCGGCGACGACCTCTTCGTTCGCTCGCCGTCGGGGCTGCAGCGCACCCGGCTGTGCGAACAGGTGGCGCCGGCCGTGGTCGCGCACCTGCTGTCGCTGGAGGCCGTCGTCACCGGGCTGGAGGAGTTCGTGCCGGAGAACAGCCGGACCACCTGGCGGCTGTCGCTCTCCGACCTGGGCGAGATGCTCTTCCTGCCGCGCCTCACGGCCGCGCTGCGGCAGCAGGCGCCGTACACGCGGGTCGCCAACATCTCCGTGCCCGCGGCGGCCGTGGCCACGGCCCTGCAGGCGCGCGAGATCGACTGCGCCGTCGGCATCCTCCAGCCGCGCCATCGCGGCGTGCTGACCGAGCGGCTGTTCCGCGAGCAGTACGTGGCCATCACCAACCCCGCGTGGAAGCCGGCGACGGGTGGCCGCGGCTCGTCGCTGACGCGCGAGCAGCTGGCCACGGCCGCGCTGGCGGTGGCGTCGCCGACCGCGACCTTCCACAGCAGCGTCGAGGAGATGCTGGTGTCCATGGACCTGGCCGACCGCATCGTGCTGCGCGCGCGCCACTTCGGCGCGCTGCCCGAGCTCGTCACCAGTTCGGACCTGATGGCCATCGTGCCGGCCATGTACGCGGCCAGCCTGCCCGACGTGAAGCGCTGGACGCTGCCGTTCGCGCCGCACTACGACGTGCACCTGGTGTGGCACGCCAGCACCACCAACGACCCGGCGCAGCACTGGCTGCGCAACCTGCTGCAGGAGCTGTTCCGGCGGGTGGGGAGCGCGAAAAAAACAAAGCCGGCCAACGTGCGTTGACCGGCTTCATCAGTGTGCTGGTGCCCAGGAAGGGACTCGAACCCCCACGAAGTTACTCGCTAGTACCTGAAACTAGTGCGTCTACCAATTCCGCCACCTGGGCATTTCAGGAAGGGGTGGATTCTATATGGATCAGCCAGGCCGCCTCGGCGTCGCCGTTGTAGAGCACACCCGTGCCAGCGGCTGAGATAGCATGGTTGCGGACCGTCGGCGCGCGCCGACGCAGCTCGAACGTGCCGTGAGGAGCCCGCCATGCCCCCTTCGCCGCCACCCGGATCCGCTCAGCTGCGCTATCGGAACCTGCTGCCGGGCGATGCGGCGCCCTGGTTCCAGCAGGCTTGCACCAGCAACCCCCGGTACCAGTTCAACACCGCGGCAGGCCAGTACGTCCTGATGTGCTTCTTCGGCACGGCGAGGGATGCCGCCGGGCGCGCCGTCCTGGAGGCCGTCCGGGCGCATTGCGATCTGTTCGACGACACGCGCGTGTCCTTCTACGGCGTCAGCGGCGATCCGGAGGACCAGGCCACCGGAAGGGTTCGCGGAGAACGGCCGGGCATCCGCCATTTCTGGGACTTCGACTGCAGCGTCGCCCGCCTCTTCGGCGCCGCGCCGGAGGACGTCGCCCATCCGCGGCCGCACTACAGGCGCCTGTGGTTCGTGCTGGATCCCAACCTCCGTGTCCGGGCGGTGTTCCCCTTCGAGGCCGGCGGCGCCGATGGAGCGATGGTCTTCGAGTACGTCCGCAACCTTCCCCCCGTGTCGAGCTACGCGGGCATCGAGCTGTCAGCGCCCATCCTCGCCATCTCCAATGTGTTCGAACCGGAGTTGTGCCGTCACCTGATCGAACGCTACGAGCGCAACGGCGGCGAGGACAGCGGATTCATGCGCGCCGTCGAGGGCAGGACGGTGCTGGTCAACGACCACCGCCACAAGGTGCGCAGGGACTACATCATCGAGGACCCGGACCTCATCGCCGCCGTGCAGAGCCGCTTCGCCCGGCGCGTCAGGCCGGAGATCGAGAAGATCCACTTCTTCCGGGCGTCGCGCATGGAGCGCCACATCGTCTCGTGCTACTCCGCCGAGGAAGGCGGACATTTCCGGCCCCACCGGGACAACACCACGGAGGGCACGGCGCACCGCCGGTTCGCCGTGACGATCAACCTCAATGACGAGTTCGAAGGCGGCGGACTCTCGTTCCCGGAATACGGACCCCGCAGCTACAAGCCGCCGCCCGGGACCGCGATCGTCTTCTCCTGTTCATTGCTGCACGCCGTCTCGCGCGTCACGGCCGGCCGGCGGTATGCGTTCCTGCCGTTCCTGTACGACGACGAGGCGGCGCTGCTGCGCGAGAAGAACAGTGGCGCCCTGGTGGGCGCGGGGAGCGACTACCGGGCCACCAAGCCCTAGGGCTCAGGCGAACGCGACCTGCACGTCGCCGAGGCCGGAGAACGCCATCGTCGCTTCATCGCCCGCCTGGAGCCAGATGGTCTTGACGAGGCTGCCGGTCATCACGATCTCGCCCGCGCGCAGGCCCTTGCCCTGGCTCGCCAGGTGATTGGCCAGCCAGGCCAAGGCGTTGTGCGGATGGCCGAGGACGTCGGCGCCGGTTCCCCGGCTTTGCTCCCTGCCATTGACCAGGGCGCGCCCCTGCACGTCGAGAAGATCCGCGACCGCGGACCGCGCGACCGGTCGCCCGAGAACGATGCCCGCGGCGAAGAAATCGTCGGCGATGAGCGTCGGCGCGCCCAGCGTTTCCCACTTCACGTAGCGATCGTCGACGAGCTCGATGGCCGGCAGGTAGCACTCGATGCCGTCGGCCACAGAGTCCTGGGTGAAGGGGGCGCCCGAGGGGACGAGATCCTTCCCGAGCCGGACCGCGATCTCGCACTCGACACCGACGCGGACGAAGTCCGCCGCCTTCAGGACGACGCCGCTCCGATGCACGCCGCGCGCAGGGACACCGCCCGCGCAGGGGTGGGGGATGGCAAGGTACTTCTGCATGACCTCGCTGGTGCAGCCGATCTTGTAGCCGACCCATGGGCCCGGGTTGTCCGCGAGGAGCCGATGAACTTCGGACTGGACCCGGTAGCCGTCCTCGATGCTCCGGGGCACGAGGGTTTGCGGCAGGGGAGGCAGGGGAGTCAGGCTCCTCCGCGCCGTCGCGATGATCCGCGCGGCCTGCCGCCACTCGTCGTGATTGGAATGTGGGTCGGTCACGTCGCTCTCCTCGGTGAATCGCTGGCGGCCGCTAGCCGGAAACCGTCGGCCGGGTGGCCTCGAAGCGGGACTTCATTTCCGCACGGAGTGCCTTGCGCAGCTTCGCCGCCTCGAAGCGGCGCTTCTCGTCCGGGGAAAACGGCCTGAGGGGAGGGACGGCAGCGGGCTTTCGCTCATCGTCGACGGCGACCATCGTGAAGAAGCAGCTGTTGACGTGCCGCAGCCCCTGGCTCCGGATGTCCTGGGCGAGCACCTTGATGCCGATCTCCATCGAACTCGTCCCGGTATGGTTCACGCTCGCCAGGAAAGTCACCAGTTCGCCGACGAAGATGGGCTCCCGGAAAGTGACCTGGTCCACGGAAACCGTGACGACATACTTGCCTGCGTAGCGGCTCGCGCAGGCATACGCCACCTGGTCCAGCCATTTCAGGAGATGCCCTCCATGGACGTTGCCGGCGAAGTTGGCGGTGTCCGGCGTCATCAGGACGGTCATCGTCAGCTGGTGGGAGGGAAGGTCCATTGCGGTTCCTGAAGTGCTTCGTCGGATCGGAAGTCTGTCACAGGCCGGCTCCTTCAACCCTGACCCAGGCGCTTCCACTCCGGCAGGCAGTGGCGGGCCAGCGCCGTGACCCAGAACGGCTCCGAAGGATCGAAGGCCAGGCCGAACCGGGGACTGATGACGAACCCCGCGCGCTCGAAGGCACCGGGGTCGTGGGCGCGGATGAAGGCCGCGAGGTTGGCGAAGGGGACGGCGACGTTGCCGATGTCCACCACCTCGGCCTGCAGCGTGATCTCCTCGAGGCGCCCACAGTCCTGGAACCGGTACACCACGTCGCCGTAGTCCATCTCGTTGAGGCCTACGCCGTTGCGCAGCGCTCGCCAGGGTTCTCCTCGATCGCGCAGCAGGTCCGCGCTGGACAGCAGGAACGGCGTCTCGTCGACCTGCACGTACGGATCGAGTTTCATCGTGGGGGTGCGGAACGGGGATGGGTCGCGAGCAAGGTGGAGGCCCAAAGGCCTCCACCTCCTCTTCGTGCCCTCTTCCATCGATCGAGCCGTGGCTCTCGACGCCCTCGGCTCACCGCCCTGTTCTCGGTCCCTCCGTGGCAGCGCGCAAGAATCTCATTGAGCGCCGGTTCGCGCAATTGAAAACTGCGGCTCAGTCTCGCGGTCGCCACGGCCGAGATGGCGAAGCGGCCATCGCCGAGGCCTCGAGCGACGCGCTACTCCGTCGCATCCGCGTTGGCGGCCCGCAGCGGATCGGACACCTCCATCCGGTCCAGGTCGTTCTCGAGCGTGTGGAAGGCGTCGTCGCCGATCTCGCCGCTGTCGCGCATCGCGAGAAGCGCCGTTCGCGCGGCGCGCAGGGCTGCGCGGTACGCGGTGTCGTACTCGCTGCCGAAGGACGCGTGCCCGCCGCCGCCGCGCTGGGGCTGGCCCAGCCAGACCTTCAGGTCCTTGCGCACCAGGTCGACGGCAGCCGAGCCGGCCGTCGGCAGCTGCGCGCTAGCCGCCTCCAGCAGGCGCCGGCGCGCCATGTGCTCCTCGCGCGCCACCGGATCGTCGTCGCGCAGGTTCAAGGCGCGCAGCAGCATCTTCAGCGTGAGGCCCTGGAGCAGCAGCGTGCCCAGCACCACCAGGAACGCCGTCAGCACGATCAGGTCGCGCGCCGGGAAGCCCGCGGGCAGCGCCAGCGCCGCCGCGAGCGTGACGATGCCCCGCATGCCCGCCCAGGAGATCAGCAGCCCGCTGCCCACGGTGGGCCGCAGCATGGGCCTGGGCGGATGGAAGCCGTATCGGTGGTGGCGCCACCGGATCGCGGCGTTGAACGACATGTGCCAGACGATCCGCACCAGGATGACCGTCGCCAGCACGGCCGCCGCGACCAGCAGGTACCGCTCGCGCGCCGCAGGTGCCAGGTCGACCAGGATCGGGCGGATCTGCAGGCCGATGAAGATGAACGCGAAGATGTTCAGCGCGAACACCACGGTGGCCCAGACCGCGTTGGTGGGGATGCGGATGCGCGCCGGTATCCGCGCGGGCGCCATGCGTCCCAGCGTCATCGCGAAGCAGACGGTGGTGAGCACGCCCGACAGGCCGACGTGTTCGGCGACCAGCCACACGGTGAAGGTGCCCACGAACTGCAGGATGATGGCCGTGGGGATGTGCTGCACCCGCTCCAGGATTCGCTGCATCAGCCAGCCCAGCGCGGGACCCGCCACCACGCTTCCCAGCACCGCCAGCAGGAAGGTCGGCGCGACCGCCTGCACCGAGAAGCCGCCGGCCGCCACGGCACCGACCGCCAGGCGATAGATCAGGAGCGCGCTGGCGTCGTTCAGCAGGCTCTCGCCTTCCAGGATGCCGAGGATGCGCTGCGGCGGATGCAGCGGGCGCAGCACGGTGGTGGCCGCCACCGCATCGGGGGGCGCGACGATGGCGCCCAGCGCGATCGCCGCGGCCCAGGGCAGGCCCGGCACGAGCGCGTGGGCGACGACGGCCACCGCCGCCGTGGTGAGGCCCACCGCCACGAGCACCAGGCTGACGAGGGGCGCCCAGTTGTCGCGCAGGTCGCGCAGCGAGGCGTCATAGCCGGCGTCGACCAGGATCGGCGCCACGAACAGCGCCAGCACCAGTTCGGGCGGCAGGGTGGGGCTGGGCGCACCCGGAATGAGCGCCAGCAAGGCGCCGCCGATGGCCAGGAACACGGGATACGGCGCTCCCGCCCGCCGCGCGGCGGCCGCCAGCAGCACGGCCGCGCCGAAGAGGGCCAGGACCTGTTCGAGTTCGTGCACCGGCGAAGTATCGCTACTTGCCCTGCTCGTTGCCGTACGTCTTGACCAGGTAGTCGACGATCAGCGGCATGTCGGCGTCCTCGACCGGCGCCTGGAACACCGTCTTCATGCGCTTGACCATCGCGTCCCAGTACGGCCGCGCCGCGGTGGGCGGCTGGTACTGCATGTAGTCGGCCGAATGGCAGGCGACGCACTGGGCCTGGGCCTTGGCATAGCCGGGCAGGCTGCTCGGCTTGAGCTGCACCGCATCGGGCGGCAACTCGATGCTGCGGGCGGCGGAGGCCGGCGGGGCGGCGAGGCTGCAGGCCGCCAGCACGGCGGCCGCGAGGCGGCGGGCGGTTCGGATCCTTTCCATCGCAGGCTCCTTCACGCGGCGAAGACCTTGACCGACTCGACGACGTTGCGCATGTAGCCGGCCGGCTGCCAGAGGGCTTCCATCGGCTGGCTCTGGCCCGAACGGTTCCAGGCCCGCACCCGCAGGTCGTGGGTGCCGGGCTGCGGCGTGAAGCCGAACGTGAACTCGCGGAAGGAGTAGCGGCCCAGTTCGGCGCCCAGCCGCGCGGCCCGCCAGGTCTGCCCGCCGTCGGTCGAACAGGCCACCTCGCGGATGCCCTGGCCGCCGTCGAAGGCGATGCCCCGCACCTCGGTCTCGCGACCGGCGGGAAGGCGCGCGCCATCGGCCAGCGAGGTGATGAACGAGCGCACGTTGAAGCGGCCGATCGGACGCGTGGCGGCGGGCGTGGTGCCCGGCTCGACGCATGCGCAGTCGTTGTCCGGCACGCGGTAGGCGGGCTTCATCCAGAAGCCGTCGAACTCGCGGTCGATCACCTCGATCCTCGACAGGTGCTTGACCCAGTAGGTGCCGTAGTAGCCCGGCACGACCAGCCTGACGGGGTAGCCGTTGAGCATCGGGATGTCGGCGCCGTTCATCTGCCAGGCCAGCATCACCTGGCCGTCGAGCGCGTGGTTCACGTCCAGCGCCTTGACGAAATCGCCGCCGCCGGCCAGCGGAGCATCCAGTCCGTCGAACGTGACCTGGCGCGCCGTGTTCCTCGGCTCGGCCCGGGCGAGCACGTCCATCAGCGGCACGCCGAGCCAGCGCGCGTTGCCCATCGCGCCGTTGCCCAGCTGGCCGCCCGTGACACGGGGATTGAAGAACGCCCGGCTGTTGCCGGAGCACTGGTTCACCGCCACCACTTCCACGGGCTTGAACTGCGAACGCAGGTCGGCCATGGACAGCTCGAACGGCTTGCCGGCGGCGTTGCCGCCGATCCTGATCACGTGCTTGTCCGCGTCGATGGTGGTCGGGATGCCGGCGTTGTGGTAGCGGACGAAGAACGCGTCGTTGGGCGTGATGAGGCCTTCGTTGAAGATCGCGAACGGCGTCTCGAGCTGCGGCGGCCGCGAGGTCAGGACGATCAGCGGCCGCTTCTCCGGGAACGCGACCAGCATGCGGGTCCCGTTGGCGAAGGGCTGCTCCACCGTGGCCGCCTGCGCCAGCGCCGATCGGCCCAATGCGCCCAGGCCGGCCCCCGCGAGCAGGCCGGCACCGCCGGTGATGAGCTTGCGGCGAAGCGGATCGTCGGGCTTGTCCATGTTGCCTCCTTCGGTCAGCCACCTGGCAGCCATTGAAGGATAGGCGCCCCGTCGCGAGATGCCAGTGCGTGCCTCGCTCGACAGGAACGGGACGAGTGCAACGATGAGTTCGGAACGGCAGGGATCGCGCACGGCCGGGCATGCCTCCTTCACAATGAACCTCCACTTCTGGGGTGTTCATCATGATTTCACGTCACTTGATCGTTCGCGGCCTCGCTTTCACCGCGCTCACGATGGCACTAGCGGCCTGCAGCCAGATGGGCATGGGCGGCGGCGGCGCGCGCGGCGGCATGGAGACGTATCGCGCGACGCTCTCCGGGTCGCAGGAAGTGCCGCCGAATTCGAGCGCGGCTTCCGGCAACGCCGAAGTGACGGTGAACCCCTCGACGATGGCCATGACGTACCGCATCACCTATTCGGGCCTGAGCGGGCCGGCGAGCGCGGGGCATATCCATGGCCCCGCTCCGGCGGGGCAGAACGCGGGCGTGAAGATCCCGTTCCCGAGCGTCGCTCAGTCGCCCATCACGGGCAGCGGAACGCTCACCGCCGACCAGTACGCCGACCTGAAGGGCGGCCGCTACTACGTGAACATCCACACGGCCGCCAATCCCGGAGGCGAGATCCGCGGGCAACTGACGCGCTGAGCGCGCGACTCGATGACGACGGGCGACCTGCTCATTCGCAATGTTCGCCCGATGAACGCCGCCGCGGGCGACGTGCTGGTGCGCGACGGGCGCATCCACGCGGTGGGCACATCGCTTCCAGACACGGCGGCCGCCCTGGTCGAAGAAGGGCATGGCGCGCTGCTGCTGCCCGGGTTCGTGGAAGCCCACACGCACCTGGACAAGACGCTGTGGGGCATGCCCTGGTACCGCAACGACGTCGGCCCGAATCTCACGGACCGCATCGAGAACGAGCGCCGGTGGCGTGCCGCCTCGGGCCATGACGCCGCGGCGCAGTCACTGGCGCTCGCGCGGGCTTTCCTCGCCCAGGGCACGACGCGGCTTCGCACCCATGTGGACATCGACACCGACGCCGGCCTGAAGCATCTCGAGGGCGTTCTCGCCACGCGCGAGACCCTTCGCGACCTGATGGAGATCCAGGTCGTGGCCTTCCCGCAATCCGGCCTGCTGTGCCGCCCGGGAACCGCGGAGCTCCTCGACCAGGCCTTGGGGCAGGGCGCCGACGTCTTGGGCGGGCTGGACCCGCAGGCCATCGACGGTGACGCCGTGGCATCGCTCGATGTCCTGTTCTCGCTGGCGGAGCGGCACGCCAAGCCGCTGGACATCCATCTGCATGAAGGCGGCATGCCCGGCGCGAACACCTTGCATCGGGTCCTGGATCGAGTGGAAGCACTCGGCATGCAAGGGCGAGTCGCCATCAGCCACTGCTTCTGCCTCGGCGACGTCGAGGCCGCGGAACGCGACAGGCTGCTTTCGCGGATGGCGCGCTCGCGGGTGGCCGTCATCACCACCGGGACCGCGTCGCGGCCGGTTCCGCAACTGCTGGCCTGCCGCGCGGCGGGTGTCCAGGTCGCGGGCGGCAACGACGGCATCCGCGACACCTGGACGCCTTACGGCAGGCCCGACATGCTGGAGCGCGCGATGCTGATCGGCTTGCGGAACAACCTGCGCCGCGACGATGAGATCGACCTCGCGCTCGCGACCGTCACCACCGATGCGGCGAGCGTCTGCGGGTTCCCCGACTACGGCCTGGCGCCGGGTTGCCGCGCCGACTTCGTGCTGGTGCAGGCGCAGAACACGGCGGAAGCCGTGGTCGCGCGCCCGCCGCGGCAATGCGTGGTGGCGCGTGGCCGCGTGGTGGCGCGCGACGGTCGGCTCGTGTGATGCCCGGGCGGGCGGCTACTCGACCGTCACCTTCGCGTCCCGGATCACCTTCTGCCAGCGCGCCGTCTCGCCACGGATGAAGCGGGCCGCTTGGTCCGGCGTGCAGCCCACCGGCGCGAGGCCCAGGTCGACGAATCGCTGGCGCACGTCCGGCTGCGCGATGGCGGCGACCAGCGCGTCGTTCAAGGCCTTCACGACCTCCTGCGGCGTGGCGGGGGGCGCCACTACCGCGTACCAGGTCACGGCCTGCATGCGCGGCAGACCGATCTCGGCGAAGGTCGGCACGTCGGGCAGCGAAGCCGCTCGCCTGGCGTCCGCCACGGCGAGGATGCGCACCTTCCCGCCCTTGTACAGGCCCATCGCCGCGCTCAGGTTGGTGAAGAACGCATCGACCTGGCCCGCCGAAAGGTCCGTCATGGCCGGCGTGTCGCCGCGGTAGGGCACATGGATCATCTCCACGCCCGCGGCCGTCTCGAACAGCTTGGCGGTGAGATGCGACGTGGTGCCGTTGCCCTGCGACGCGTAGCTCAGCTGGCCGGGATGGGCCTTCACGTGGGCGACGAAGTCCTGCGCCGTCTTCACGGGCAGCTTGGGGCCGATGACGAGAGCGTTCGGCACTTCGGCGATGACCGTCGCCGGCACCCACTTGTCGGGCTCGAAGCCGAGCTTCGGATAGAGGCTCTGGTTGACCGAGATCGGGCCCGGCGAGGACAGCAGAACGGTGTGCCCGTCGGCCTCCGACCTGAACACGCCCTCGGCGCCGACATTGCCGCCGGCACCGGTGCGGTTCTCCACCAGCACGCCTTGCGGGAAGCGCGCGCGCATCTTCTCGGCCAGCACGCGCGCGAGCACGTCCGCCGTGCCGCCCGCCGCGAACGGCACCACGATGCGCAGCGGCTTGCTGCCCAGTTCGGCCGCACCGGCGGCGCCGGACGCGAACGAGGCCAGCACCGCCAGCAGGACGGCCGCGCGACGGCCGATCGATCCAGGTTGCTTGTTCATCGTCTCAGTCCAGTTTCACGTCCGCGCTCTGGATCACCTTCTTCCAGCGCACCCGCTCGGCTTTCACGAAAGCCGTCATGTCCGCGGGCGAGCCGCCCACCACCTCGGCGCCCTGCTGCGCGAACTTCTCCTTCACGTCGGGCATCTTCATGATCTCCACGATCGCCGCGTTCAGCTTCTGGGCGATGGGCGCGGGCGTTCCGGGCGTCGCCGCGACGGCGAACCAGGCCGACGAGACGAAGTCCGGCACGCCCGATTCCACCGCCGACGGCACGTCCGGCGCCATGAAGCCGCGCTTGCTCTGGGCGACGCCCAGCAGCTTGACCTGGTTGGACTGGCGGTACTTCAGCACCGCGGAGACGTTGCCGAAGAAGAGGTCCAGGCGGCCGGCCAGCAGCTCGGTCAGGGCGGGGCCCTCGCCCTTGAAGGGCACGTGCACCATGTCGCCGCCGACCATGGTGGCGAACATCTGCCCGGTCAGGTGGGACGTGGAGCCGTTGCCCTGCGATCCGTACGTCACCTTGCCCGGGTTGGCCTTCACGTAGGCGATCAGTTCCTTGACCGAATTGGCGGGAAAGTCGGCTCGCGTCGTGATGACGTTGGGAACGCTGGCCAGCATCACCACCGGCTCCAGCTTCTCGGGGTCGAAGGGAAGCTTCTGGTAGAGGTTCTGGTTGATCGCGAGCGGGCCGGGCGGCGAGACCAGCAGCGTGTAGCCGTCGGCATCGGCTGTGGCCACGGCCTGCGCGCCGATGTTGCCGCCCGCGCCGGGCCGGTTGTCGACCACCACGGGCTTGCCCCAGCGTTCCGACAGCTTCTGGCCCACGGTGCGCGCGAGCGTGTCGACCGTGCCCCCGGCGGGGAAGTTCACGATCAGGCGGATCGGCTTGCTCGGGTAGCTGGCGGCCGGTTCCTGCGCCAGCACGGCCGGCGCGGCGGCCGCGAGGGCGATCGCCGCGAGGAAGGTGCGTTTGTCCATCATTGCTCTGTCTCCGGTGGTTCTCAGAAGGGATAGGCGGGCGGCGCGTCGCGCACCGTGATCCACTGCCATTGCGTGAACTCGTCCCAGTTGGCCGGCCCGCCGATGCGGCTGCCGTTGCCGGAAGCGCCCCGGCCGCCGTACGGCACATGGGGATCGCCCAGCACCGTCTGGTCGTTGATGTGCAGCAGCCCGACGCGCAGGCGCTGCCCCAGCGCGAGCGCGCGGCTGGTGGAGCGCGACATCACCGCCGCGGCCAGGCCGTAGTCGGTGCGGTTGGCAAGCTCCACGGCCTCGTCGTCGGACTCGAAGGCCGTGACCGAGGCGACCGGGCCGAACACTTCCTCGTCGAACACCCGCATGCCGGGGCGCACGCCGCCCAGCACCGTGGGCCGGTAGAACAGCTTGTCGTGGCTGCCGCCGGCGTGCAGCGTGGCGCCGGCCTCGATGCTGGCGCGCACGATCTCGTCGATCGACCGGAGCTGGCGCTCGTTGATCACGGGGCCGAGCGCGACCTGCTCCCGGGCCGGATCGCCCACCTTCAGCTTCGAGGCCTTGGCCTTGAGCCGATCGATCAGCGCGTCGGCGATGCGGGCGCTGGCCAGGATGCGCCCCGTGGCCATGCAGATCTGGCCCTGGTGCAGCCAGGCGCCGAAGGCCGCGCCCGATGCCGCCGCGTCCAGGTCCGCGTCGTCCAGCACGATGAGCGAGTTCTTGCCGCCCAGCTCGAGCGACACCTTCTTCAGGTTGGCGCCGCACAGCGCGCCCACCTTGCGGCCGGCCGCGGTGGAACCGGTGAAGGCGACCATGCCCACGTGCGGGTCGGTGCAGATCGCCTCGCCGACGTCCGCGCCGCCCGGCAGCACGTGCAGCAGGCCCGCGGGCAGCCCGGCTTCCTCGAACACGCGCGCGAGCAGCACGCCGCCGCAGACGGCCGTCTGCGGATCGGGCTTGAGCAGCACGGCGTTGCCGGTCGCGAGGGCCGGCGCCACGGCGCGGATGGACAGCGTCAGCGGAAAGTTGAACGGCGAGATCACGCCCACCACGCCGTGCGGGACGCGGCGCGCGAAGCTCATGCGGTCGGGGCGGTTCGGGAGCACCAGGCCCTGGGGCTCGCCCATCATCGCGGCCGCCGCATGCAGCGTGGTCAGCGTCGAGCGCAGCTCCATGTCCGCCTTGGCGCCCAGGCCACCGCTCTCGCGCATGATCCAGCCCGCGAGTTCGTCGCGATGGCGCTCGACGACCTGCGCGGCGCGGCGGAACACCGCGGCGCGTTCGTCCGGCGCGGTCAGCGCCCAGGCCGCCTGGGCCGAGGCGGCGATGCGCGCGCAGGCATTCAGGTCGGCCGGCGTCGCCAGCCCGATGCGCGAGAGCTCCTCGCCCGTGGCCTTGTCGGTGACGGACGCGGTGGCGGCCGCTTCGTGCCAACGGCCGCTGAACCAGCGGCCCTTCCATGCATCGTCCGCCAGCAGCAGGTTGTCTCTCATTTCGGTTGCTCCTGGCCGAGCACCTGGCCCGAAATCGGAAGGGTGATCACCTCCACCACGGCGCTGCGGCCGTCGCGCACGGTCTGCATCGCCTCGCGCAGGGTGGCGTCGAGCTCGTCGACGTGGCTGACGCGGAACGCCGCCGCGCCTCCGCCCGCCGCCGCCAGGTCGGCCAGGCGCGCACGCGCCGTGCTGGTGATCCAGTAGCGATCGTTCTTCTTCGCCGTGCCCTCGGGATGCACCAGCAGGGTGGACGCCTTCGGCGCGTTCCAGCCACCGTTGTTGAAGATCACCGTGAGCTGCGGCGCGCCGTAGGTTTCGCCCACCCAGTAGGCGCTGGAGGGAACGCCGAAGATGTAGCTGCCGTCGCCGACCAGCGTGATCACCTCCGCTTGCGGATCGGCGAACTTCAGGCCCAGCGCCGCGTTGATGCTCCAGCCCAGTCCGCTGCCGCCGTTGGCGTAGTAGCTGCCGGGCCGCTTCATGCGCAGCGTGTACAGCACGCGATCGGTGGCCGTGGGCTCTTCGAACACCACCACCGTCCGTTCGTTCACGAGTCGCGCGACGGCTTCGCTGAGCTGCTGCACGTTGATCCGGCCGTCGGGGGCCGCCGGCATGTCGGGCAGCGCCAGCCGCTGGCGCGCGTCGGCGATCCAGGATTCGCGCTCGGCACGTCCGGCATCGCCCGTGGGCGCGGGCAGCGCGAGCAGCTGCTCCAGCGCCGCCAGGCTGTCGGCCTGCCAGGTCCGCTCGGCCGGGAAGTGCCAGAAGCCGATGTCGTCCTTGAGCGGATCGCAATCCAGGTGGAACAGCCGCGCGTCCGGCCGCGGCGCGACCTTGGAAACGATCCACGGCACGTCGACGTCGACCATCAGGATCAGGTCGGCTTCGTCCACCAGCGTGTTGCGCCGGTAGCCCACGTGGTTCGGATGGTCGCCCGGGCAGTTCACGTACTGCGGGTTGACCTCGCACACCGCGATGCCGATGCGTCGCGAGAGTTCGGCCAGCCGTTCGGCGGCGGCGGGATCGCGGCCGAGGTAGCTGGTGATCACCAGCGGCTTGCGCGCCGCCCACAGCGCCGCGTGCAACTGCTGCGCGTCGGCGGCCGGCAGCCCGGCGGTGCGGGCCGGCACCCAGTGCGCCAGGGATTGCCGCGGCGCTTGCGCCGGCTCTTCCCACACCTCGCGCGCGCCCGTCAGGTACACGGGACCCTGCGGCGTGGTGGTGGCCAGCTGCACCGCGCGCAGCAGCACCTGGTCCACCATCTCGGCCGCGCGCACCTCGTAGGACCACTTCATGTACTGCCCGCCGATCTCGTGCTGGCGCGTGCTGTCCTGGGTGTAGTGGATGAACTCGGTGCGTGCGCCGACGCGCTCGCCGGTCACGGTCACCGGCGAGAGGCCGGCCACGATGATGGCGGGCACGCGGCCGCGCGCGGCGTTGTGGATGCTGCAGCCCAGGTTCTGGGTCCCGACGTCGACGTGCACCAGCACCATCTGCGGCCGGCGGCTTTTCATGGCGTGGCCGTGCGCGGCGCTCAGGGCGGTCATCTCGTGGGGACAGACGACCACGCGCGGCATTTTTCCGCCATGCACGTCCAGGTGCGCGAAGGCCTCGATGAACGCCGGATGGTCGCTGCCGAGGTTGGTGAAGATGCAGTCGATGTCCAGGCGCGCCGCTTCCTCGAGAAGGCGGCGCGCGGCGGTGGCGGGAGAGTCTTGGGGTGGTGTCATGGCGCGGGGTGTTGACGCCGGCAGGGGCGTCGAGCTCGGACGCTTGGCGTCGAGCGAGGTGGAGGTCTCCTGATCGTTTTGGGGGGCGGTGCCTGGCCGCTCGTCCCATTTTCAGCAGCCGCCTTGCGCCACATCAAGCCGTTTGTGCGCGATGCGCAAAAACTGAACCCTTGCTCCGTTCAGCGTCGGTTCAGCATGGCTGAGGGACAGTGCGTTCCTCGCTCAGCCGCCACCTTCCGGAACTCTCATGAAGCACCCCACGACCCCGGCCATCCACCGACTCCTCGGCGCCGTCGTGCTCTCGGCATCGCTCGTGCTCGCCGGCTGCGGCGGTGGCGGGGAGATCGAGGTGGTCGCGACCGACCTCGACATCGGCGTGACGGTCGCCGGGTCGAACCTCGCGCGCGCGTCGACCGGCCAGTTCCTGCAAGTGGTGGCGGGCGTGGGACAGACGATCGAGTTCGATGCGAACGAGGCCGTGAGCTGGAGCTTCTCGGTGAACGGCAGCCCGCTCTTCGTGAACGGCACCACGGTGGACGTCGGCGGCGTGACCATCACCCAGGTGCAACTGGACCCGGGGCGGGTCGTGCTGCAGTCGACCTTCTACGGTCCGGCGCTGCTGCCCATCGAGGTGGTCCTGGTCGCCACGTCCAACTTCGACAGGGCCCAGGTGAGCACGATCCAGCTGAGCCTGCGCTAGCGGCGGTTCAGCCGGCGTTCATGCACCCGGACGCAACATGCCCGCTACGATGCTCACCATGCGAATCCTGCTGCGCCTGCTCTGTGCCGCGATCGTGGCGTCGGCGACACCCGCCTGGGCCGACGTGGGTGCCGACGAGGCCGCGGCCATCGCCCGCCGCCAGACCGACGGCCGCGTGCTGTCCGTCGACCGCGTCCAGGGCGGGCAGCGGGGCACGTGGCGCGTGAAGGTGCTCACGGCGGGCGGCCAGGTGCGGGTGATCTTCATCGACGCCGCCACCGGCCGGCCCGGCTAGCGCACCGGAGCGGACCTGCGCATGCGCCTGCTGCTCATCGAGGACGACGCCGGCCTGCGGCTGGGACTCGCGCGCCGGCTCGAGGCCGACGGCTACCGGGTCGACCACGCGGCCGACGGCGAGGACGGGTTGTTCCAGGCCCGCGAATACCCGGTGGACCTGGTGATCGTGGACCTCGGCCTGCCCCGTCTGAACGGGCTGACGGTGGTGCAGCGGCTGCGCGCCGAGGGCCGTACGATCCCGATCCTGGTCCTGACCGCGCGCTCGAGCTGGCAGGACAAGGTGCTCGGCCTGGAAGCCGGCGCCGACGACTACCTGGTCAAGCCGTTCGAGTACCCGGAGCTGGCCGCGCGCGTGAAGGCGCTGCTGCGCCGCTCGCTCAAGGCGGCGTCGGACGTGCTGGCCTTCGGGCCGCTGGCCATCGACTTCGCCGCCCAGTCCGCGCAGCTCGCCGGCGCGCCCCTGGACCTCACGGCGTACGAATACCGGGTGCTGGAGTACCTGGTGCGCAAGCGGCCGGGCGTCGTCACCAAGCAGGAACTGTCGGACTACCTCTATCCGCACGACCAGGACCGCGACAGCAACGTGCTCGAGGTCCTGGTGGGCCGGCTGCGCCGCAAGCTTTCTCCCGACGGAAGCTTCGCGCCCATCGAGACGCTGCGCGGCCGGGGCTACCGCTTCACGCCCGAATGAGGCCGGACCGCTCGATCCGGTCGCGCCTCTTCGTCGGCGCCGCGCTGGTGCTGGTCGCGTTCCTGGCCGGCGTCGGCCTGGCCGTGCAGCGCGCGCACACGGAAAGCAGCCGCACCGAGCGGTTCGCCCGGCTGCAGGGCACGGTGTACCTGCTGCTGGCCGGGGCGGAGATCGGCCCGGACGGCGCGCTGGTCATGCCGCAGGCCTTTCCCGAGCCGCGCCTGTCGCTGCCGGGATCGGGCCTGTACGCCGGCATCGCCAACCCCACGCGCGGGGAGTCCTGGCGATCGCCCTCCGCGGTCGGCCTGCCGGTCCCGTTCCAGGGCGGCGTGGACGTGGGCCGCTGGCGGCACGAGACGGTGCGCGCGAACGGCCGCACCTACCTGGCCTCGACCTACCGCGTGGACTGGGAGACCCGCTCGCACGCGACGCCGCTGGTCCTGTCCGTGCTGGAGGACGCGGAAACCTACCGCCGCGAGGACGCCGTCTTCGAGCGGGCGCTCTGGGCCTGGCTGGGCGGCGCGGGCCTGCTGCTGCTGCTGTCGCAGACGCTGCTGCTGCAGTGGGGCCTCGCCCCGCTGAGCCGCGTGCAGCGCGAGATCCGGCGCATCGAGGAGGGGCAGCAGGCCGAGGTCGAAGGCCGCTATCCGCGCGAGATCGCGGCCATCACCGACAACCTGAACACCCTGATGAAGCAGGAGCGGGACCGGCAGACGCGCTACCGCGAGGCCTTGAGCTTCCTCGCGCACAGCCTGAAGACGCCGCTGGCCGTGCTGCGCACCGCGCTCAACGAACCGGCGACGCTCGCGGACGCCGTGACGCAGCAGGTCCAGCGCATGGACCACATCGTGCAGCACCAGCTCGGCCGCGGGGCGGCCAGCGGCGCGGCCCGCTTCGCGCCCCGGCTGGCGATCGGCGGGGTCGCGCAGCGGGTGCGCGACTCGCTGGAGAAGGTGTACGCCGGCAAGCAGCTGGTGTTCGACATCGATGGCCCGCCCGACCTGCAGTGGCGCATCGACGAGGGCGATGCCTTCGAGCTGCTCGGCAACCTGATGGACAACGCCGCCAAGTGGGCGGCGGGCCGCGTGGAGGTGCGCGCCTGGCTCGAGGGCGACCGGCTCAGGTTGCGGGTCGACGACGACGGCCCCGGCTTCCGCGACACCCGCTCCATCCTCCAGATCCACGTGCGCGGCGACGAGAAGGTGCCCGGGCACGGGGTCGGCCTGGCGGTGGTGAGCGACCTCGTGGCCAGCCATGGCGGCGAGCTTGCGCTGGGCCGCTCCGACCTGGGTGGCGCCCGGGTCGATCTCACGCTGCCGCCGGCCTGAAGCGGGCGCGCAACGGCGCGACTTTCCGCATTCGGTTCAGCTTGCGTTCATGGGCCGGCGCGCACGATGGCGTCCTGTTCCAACCAAGGAGCCACCATGTTCCCCTCGATCTCCGGCAAATTCCTCCTGGCGCTCGCCCTCGCCGGTGCGGCGGGGCTCGCGCAGGCCCGCAGCGACGTGCACCTGTCGATCGGCGTGCAGTCCGCGCCCGTCTATGCCGTGCCGCAGCCGGTGTACGTGCCGCCGCAGCCCGTCTACGTGCAGCCCGCGCCGGTGTACGTGCAGCCGAGGCCGGTGTACGTGCAGCCGGCGCCCGTCTACGCGCAACCCGCTCCGGTCTACGTCACGCCCGGCTGGCGCTACCGCGACGACGACGAGTGGCAGCGCCGCCGCTGGTGGAGGCACCACCACCGGCACGGGCACCACGGCGATTGAGCGGCTACGTGCCCGATGCCTGGTGGATGCTCGCGATCGACGCGTCCAGGACCCGGTTGAACTCCGGGTCGTCCTGCTGCGCGGAGAGGCCTTCGGTCAGCGCCCGTGAAAAGCTCGCGATCACGCCGCGGTTGCGAGCCAGCAGCCGGTTCGCCTCCTCGCGCGAATAGCCACCCGAGAGGGCGACCACGCGCAGCACCTTCGGATGCCCGACCAGGTCCGCGTAGAAATCGTCGACCGAGGGGATCGTGAGCTTCAGCATCACCTGTTGTTGCGGCCCCAGCGTTTCGAGGTGCTCGAGGAGGGCCGCCTTGAGCAGCCGCTCGGCCTGCGCCTTGTCCGGCGCGTGGATGTCCACTTCCGGCTCGAGGATGGGCATGAGGCCCGCGGCCAGGATCTGCTTTCCCACCGTGAGCTGCTGCCTGACGATCTCGTCGATGCCATTTGCGTCGGCGCGCTTGACGACCGAGCGCATCTTCGTTCCGTACACGCCCTTGCCTTTGGCTCGCGCAAGCAAGGCGTCCAGGTTCGGCATCGCCTTCATCAGCTGAACGCCGTCGGCCTCGTCGGCCAGGCCCTTGTCGACCTTCAGGAACGGAACGACCTGCTTGACGGACCAGAGGTAGTCGGCGCTGCCCCGGCCCTCGATCTCGCGGTCCATGGTCTGCTCGAACAGGATCACGCCCAGGATGCGGTCGCCGTTGAACGCCGGGCTCGTGATGATCCGGGTGCGCATGGCGTGCATCAGGTCGAACATCTGCGCGTCGCCCGACCAGCTCTCGGGCTTGATGCCGTAGAGGCTCAGCGCCTTCGGCGTGCTGCCGCCGCTCTGGTCCAGCGCGGCGATGAATCCGTTGGCCGACCGGACCTTCTCGTGCTGCTGCGGATTCACGACGGGCCTCACTCGAGGGTGAAGCCGATCTTCATCGTGACCTGCCAGTGGGCGACCTTGCCGTCCTGGATGTGGCCCCGCGTTTCCACGATCTCGAACCACTGCATGTTGCGGACGGTTTCGGCCGCCTTGGCGATGGCCGAGCTGACGGCATCCTCGATGCCCGAGGGCGAGGACCCGGTGAGTTCCAGGGTCTTGTAGACATGCTTGGACATGGCGCCTCCTGACGGTGGACGCCCAGTATGTCCGTCCCCGCCCGATGGGGGCAACACAACCGCGCGGCGTCGTCGTGCCTACGGCCGGGTGAACCGCACCAGCGCGGTGTCCTCGGCCCCCGCGAACGCGGTGCGGCCATCCGGGACGACCACGGCGGCGCCCGGGTCCTGCACGACGCCCGCCGGATCGGCGAGGCCGCCCGCGATGGCGGCGACGGTTCCCTTCACGCCGGAAACCCGCTTCGATGCGTCGAGCAGCGCGTACGGCGGGCCGGCGGACGTCGTCGCGGCCAGCACGATCGTTCCGTCGGTCGCGATGCCTATGCCACGGCCGCTCTCGAACCCCGAGCCGCCCCACGTCACGGCATCCAGGCCCCGGCCCCTGGCGTCCACCCGGAACGCGAACGCTCCCTGGGTGTCGGCGCTCTGGCTCACCTGGCCGGCGACGTGGACGACCCCATCCGGCCCCAGCGCGACACCGGCGGCCTCGCTGCCTTCGCGGCCGCCCCATTCGCCATCGAACACCAGCGCGCCGTTGGGGTCGAGCTTGGCGAGCCAGGCCGCGATGCCCACGGAGCCGCTCTTGCGGGTCTGGAGGGCGCCCGCGATGATGGGGCTGCCGTCGGGCGCGACCGTCAATCCGCCACGCGCGTCGACCTGCTCGCCCGATGAGTAGGTCCTGCTCCAGACCAGGCCGCCGGCGCCCGTGATCTTGAGCGCGAGCACATCGAAGTTGCCCAGCGAATCGGGGCGCGAGATGCTTCCCGCCGCGTAGACATGGCCGTCCGGCGCGACGCCGGCGGCGAAGCCGGAGGCGCCGTCCCAGATCTTCTGCCAGAGCAGGGTGCCGGCCGGGTTGAACTTCGTCACGAACAGGCTCGCGGAGCTGGCGCCGAAGCTGGTCGTGGTGCCGACCATGTAGACCGCGCCCAGCGCATCCGTGGCCACGCCGTTGGCTTCCTCGGCCGAGCTGCCGCCCCATGTCCGCTGCCACTGGAGCGTGCCGTCCGCGGCGAACTTCAACAGGACCGCGTCGTTGCCGTTGCTGGTCGTCAGGCCGGACACGTAGACCGAGCCCTGGTCGGGGCTCAGCGCGATCGCGGGCCCGCCCAGGCCGGTCAGGCCGCCGTGGAAGGTGCCCCCGGTCCAGAGCCTCTGCCAATCGAGCGAGCCGTTCGGGGCGAATTTCACCAGCGAGATGGCCGCGCTGAATCCTCCGAACTCGTTGAAGGTGAAGCTGTCCGAGATGCCGACGACGTAGGAGCTGCCGTCGGCGGCGACCGCGACCCCGTGGGCGATGTCGGCGTTCTGGCCGCCCCACGTGGTCTCCGATTTCAGGGTCTGGCCGAGCGCCGCTCCCGCGGAAAGCGCGAGCGCCAGCACGGCGGAACCTGCCAGCCGCAGCGTCGGAACGAAGCTTCGGCTCGCATCGCGAATCGCATCTTCAAAAGCCATGGTGGATCCTCCAAGGGGCGGTCCGCCTCGCATGTCGCGTGCCGGATCGAAAGTGCGCCACCGGACAGGGCGCCGGGGCTGGTTCCGGGCGGATGGGCTGCCGCCTGCGCACCGTCAGCTGGACAGAGTGGGGCATCTCACCCACCGGCGTGGGTCATTTGCCTCGATCCGCGGGGCATTTGCCCCAGTTGAAGCGGCCCGCCCCGGCACGCAGAATGGCGCGAGCACTGCAGGAGCCTCCGATGTCCTCGCTCATGCTCGGCCGGCGACCCTTCCTCGCCGCCATCGCCTCCACTTTCCTTCCGCTGCCGCCACGCGCGCAGGCCGCCGACGCCATGCAGTCGTGGAAGCTCGCGACGTCGCGCCGCACCGGCATCCACGACGTCGCGCCGGCGCCGGACGGCGGCGTGTGGTTCAGCGCGCAGGCGAGCGGCCACCTCGGCTGGTTCGAACCCGGCAGCGGCCGCACCGAGCTGGTAGCGCTGGGCTCCGGCTCCTCGCCGCACGGCGTGATCCAGGGGCCGGACCGCGCGGCCTGGCTCACCGATGGCGGCCAGAACGCCATCGTCCGCGTCACCTGGCCGCAGCGGGCCGTCACCGTGTTCCCGCTGCCCGCGGGCACGCCCTACACCAACCTGAACACCTGCGCCTTCGACGGCGCCGGCGACCTCTGGTTCACCGGCCAGGCCGGCTACGTGGGTCGCGTCGCGGTGCGCACCGGCCAGGTCAGCGTGAAGGAGTCGCCGCGCGGCCGCGGGCCCTACGGCATCTGCGCCACGCCCGGCGGCGACGTGTGGTGGTGCTCGCTGGCGGGCTCGTTCATCGCGCAGGTCGATCCGCGCACCGGCGACTCGCGCGTCGTCGAGCCGCCGACGCGCGGGCAGGGCGCGCGCCGCGTGTGGAGCGACAGCCGCGGCCGCATCTGGGTCGCCGAATGGAACAGCGGCCAGCTCTCGATGCACGATCCGGGCGCCAACACTTGGCGAACCTGGCGCGTTCCGGGCGACAAGCCCATGGTGTACGCGGTCTACGTCGACGAGCGCGACACCGTCTGGTGCAGCGACTTCGGCGGCAACGCGGTGTGGTCGTTCGATCCGCGCGGCGAGAAGTTCGAGCGCCACGCGATGCCGCGCGACAGCGCCAACGTGCGCCAGATCCTGGGCCGCAAGGGCGAGGTGTGGCTGCCGGAGAGCGGCACCGAGCACATCACGGTGATCAGGACCTGAGCGGCGGCGGACCTCGCTAGCCCGCCCGCGCCCCGCTCGCCGCCACCAGCGCGACCATGTTCAGGATGCGCCGCACCGTGGCCGTCGGCGTGAGCACGTGGACCGGCGAGCGCGCGCCCAGCAGCATCGGTCCGATCGTGATGCCCTGGCCGCCGCAGATCTTGAGCACGTTGAAGAGGATGTTGGCCGAGTCCAGGTTGGGGCAGATGAGCAGGTTGGCCTCGCCGGTCAGGGTGCCGTCCATCAGGCTCGCCTTGCGCAGCGGCTCGGACAGCGCGAGGTCGCCTTGCACCTCGCCGTCGCATTCGATCTGCGGCGCGAGCTGGCGGAAGATGTCGCGCGCCTGGCGCATCTTGAGCGCCGAGCGCCGCGCCGAGCTGCCGTAGCTGCTGTGCGAGAGGAAGGCCAGCTTGGGCGGCAGTCCGAAGCGCTGCACTTCCGTCGCGGCCACCAGCGCCGTGTGCGCCAGCAGCTCCGCGTCCGGGTCCTCGTTGACGTAGGTGTCCGCGATGAACAGCGTGCGGTTGGGCAGCATCAGGCCGTTGAGCGTCGCGAAGCCGCGCGCGCCCGGCGCCAGGCCGATGACGTCGCGCACGTGCTCGAGGTGGTGGTCGAAGCGGCCCACCAGGCCGCAGAGCATCGCGTCCGCATCGCCCAGGTGGACGGCCAGGCTGCCGATCAGGGTGTTGGACCTTCGCACCGCGGCCTTCGCGGCTTCGGGCGTGATGCCGTTGCGGCCCATCAGCCGGTGGTAGGTCTCCCAGTACTGCCGGAAGCGTGAATCGCTCTCGGGATTGACGATCTCCACGTCGCTCCCCGGTCGCATGCGCAGGCCCGCCTTGGCGATGCGCGACTCGATCACCGCAGGCCGGCCGATCAGGACCGGCGTGGCGATCTGTTCCTCGATCGCCAGCTGCGCGGCCCGCAGCACGCGTTCGTCCTCGCCTTCCGCCAGCACCACCCTGCGATGCGAAGCGGAGCGCGCGGCGACGAACACCGGCCGCATGATCATCCCGGTCTGGTAGACGAAGCGGGTGAGGCTCTGCTTGTAGGCCTCGTAGTCGGTGATGGGTCGCGTCGCCACGCCCGAGGCTTCGGCCGCCTTCGCGACCGCGGGCGCGATGCGCAGGATCAGCCGCGAGTCGAACGGCGTCGGGATGATGTAGTCCGGCCCGAACGACAGCTCGCGCCCGGCATAGGCGTTGGACACCTCCTCGCTGATGTCGGCCTTGGCCAGGTCGGCGATCTCGCGCACGCAGGCCAGCTTCATCTCCTCGGTGATGCCGGTCGCGCCGCAATCGAGCGCGCCGCGGAAGATGTACGGGAAGCACAGGACGTTGTTGACCTGGTTGGGATAGTCCGAGCGGCCGGTGGCGACGATGCAGTCGGGCCGGGCCTGGCGCGCCAGTTCGGGACGGATCTCCGGCTCGGGGTTGGCCAGCGCCAGGATGATGGGCTGCGCCGCCATCGAAGCCACCATGTCCGGCGTGAGCACGCCGGCGGTGGAACATCCGAGGAAGACGTCGGCGTCCTTGCACACGTCGGCCAGCGTCCTCGCGCCCGTGTCCTGCGCGTAGCGGGCCTTGGATTCGTCCAGCCCGCCGGCGCGGCCCTGGCTGACCACGCCCTTGGAATCGACCACGTAGATGTTCTTGCGCGCCACGCCCAGGTGGACCATCAGGTCCAGGCACGCGATGGCCGCGGCGCCGGCGCCGGACGACACCAGCTTGATCTCGCCGATGCGCTTGCCCACGAGCTCCAGGCCATTGAGCAGCGCCGCGCTGGCGATGATCGCGGTGCCGTGCTGGTCGTCGTGGAACACCGGGATGCTGACCCGCTCGCGCAGCTTCTTCTCGATGTAGAAGCACTCGGGCGCCTTGATGTCCTCGAGGTTGATGCCGCCCAGCGTCGGCTCCAGAGCCGCGATGATGTCGACCAGCTTGTCGGGATCACGTTCCGCGAGCTCGATGTCGAACACGTCGAGGCCGGCGAACTTCTTGAAGAGGCAGCCCTTGCCCTCCATCACCGGCTTGCCCGCCAGCGGGCCGATGTCGCCGAGGCCGAGCACGGCCGTTCCGTTGGTGACCACGCCGACCAGGTTGCCGCGTGCCGTGTACTCGGCGGCCATGGCGGGGTTCTGCTGGATCTCCAGGCAGGGATAGGCCACGCCCGGCGAGTAGGCCAGCGACAGGTCGAGCTGGTTCGACAGCGGCTTGGTCGGCGTGACGGAAATCTTCCCCTTGCCCGGGGTGCTGTGGTACTCGAGCGCGGCGCCGCGCAGCTCGGCCGTTGACATCTTGTCCTGCATGCATGTCTCCTGTGCATCTTGTCAGCGCACAAGCCTCTTGCAGGCGTCGGGCAGTGTCAACCGAGGACCGCGGTTGGGCCGAAGAAGGAACCCTTCAGTTGCCGTTCTTCACGGCGAAGAACGCCTTGAGGCCCTCCGGTGCCGCGATGCGCAGGCGGCGGTGCTTCAGCTCCAGCAGCCCGCGGTCCTGGAAGCGGTGCAGGATGCGGCTGACGCTTTCCAGCGTGAGTCCGAGGTAGCTGCCGATGTCCGCGCGGGTCATCGGCAGCGGCAGTTCCGCCCCGTCGTCGCCGGGCGCGACCTGGGCCGCCAGGTTGAGCAGGAACGCGGCGACGCGCTCTTCCGCGTTGAGCGAGCCGAGCAGCAGCAGGCGCTTCTTGTCCCGCACCAGCTCGCGGCTGAGCAGCTTCCAGAGCGCCTCGGCGACGCCCGGCTGCGTCTCGAAGACTTCGCGCAGACCCGCATAGGGCACGGAGACGACCGAGGAGGGCTCCAGCGCCATCGCGCTCGTGGCGTGGCGGTCCTCCGCCAGCGCGTCCAGCCCCAGCAGCTCGCCGGATCGGCGGAAGGCCGTGACCTGCTCGACCTCCTCGCGGGCGCTCGCCGACACGCGGAACGCGCCCTGCCGCACGGCGTAGAGGAAGTGCAGCGGCTCGCCCTCGCGGAACAGCCATTGGCCGGCCGCCACCTCGCGGTCGACCAGTTCCAGCTTGCCGCCGGGAGATCGCGACAGGCGCGCCATCAGGCAGGGCACGCAGCCGGGATCGCAGTTCGTGGCTCGGACCATGGGGCTACGGTATCGCCGCCGCGGCGGCGCGCCTTGCGCAGGATCAATCGCGGGCGGCGGCGGCGCGGAAAGTTGCAGCCGGGCTTCCGGCAAGGCGGACGCCGAGGTCTACCGCGCTTCCGACAAGCCGATGGGCGACATGGCCCACTCAGGCGGCCGGGCCGCGGGCGCCGCGGCCTTCACGGCCTGCCAGTCGTCCGCCGCCAGGTGGCGGGCGGCCCTCGGCAGGATGTCCTCTTCCTCCTTGGCGATGTGGTTGCCGTAGTAGACGAGGTAGGTCGCGGCCGCCACCTCGATCTCCCCGCGCTGCACGATCGCGTCGTTCGCCGCCTGCTCCAGGAGGTCCCTCAGCTTCTCCCCCGCGTGCGCGATGACGCGATGCTCCTGGAGCAGCCTCGCGATCGGCAACTCGCGGTCCGGGCAATGGACGATCAGGCGCCGGAACGCCTCGTCTTCGCGCGGGTGGTGGAACCGGTCGCCGAAGTCGCGCAGGTAGCGGATGACGTCCAGCATGAGCTGGTAGTTCGGGTCTTCGCCCCCGTGGAAGCGGTCGAGCTCGCGCTGCATGAGCGCCAGCAGCTGGTTGAACCGGACGTGTTCCTGGTGCCACGCCACGATCGGGGTTGTCATGGATTCCTCCCGCGTGCTGGGTCGAAAGGAATCCAGCCTAGTGGACGCGACCGCGCGCGCGTTGACGTGCATCAAGCGCTGCGGGCACCCGCGACCGGCTTGACGCCGATCAAGGTGCGAATGAACCCGCTGCCTAGCATGAGATGCATCCCCGAAGCACCTTTCGGGCAGGAGGCTCTCCCCATGACAGGCAACTCCCGCATCGACGTGCGCACCATCGCGCCGCGCGACCGGCATCCGCTGATCTTCTCCACCTTCGGCGCACTGGCGCCGGGACAGGCGATGGAGCTCGTGAACGACCACGACCCGCGGCCGCTGTACCAGCAGTTCGACGCGCAGCTGCCCGGGCAGTTCGAATGGACCTACCTGGAGGAGGGCCCGCGGACCTGGCGCGTGTCGATCACGCGCCGGGTCCGACCCGCGGGCCGGCCAGGCGCCTGCTGCGGCTGCTGCGGCGGCGAATGACACCAAGGAGCATGAGATGAGAAACACGAACATGCTGTGGCGCTGGCTGGGACTGGTCTTCGTCCTGTCCTTCGGCGTCCTGGGCTACCTCGGCTGGCAGATCTACCAGACGGCGCCGCCGATCCCGTCCTCGGTGGTCAGCACGAGCGGCGAAGTCCTCTTCACCGGCGAGCAGGTCCGGCGCGGCCAGCAGGTCTGGCTGGCCTCCGGCGGCCAGCAGCAGGGCAGCGTCTGGGGCCACGGCGCGTACGTCGCGCCGGACTGGTCGGCCGACTGGCTGCACCGTGAAGCCGAGGCGCTGCAGAAGCTGCGCACGCGCGAAGTCGCCGGCACGGCCGAGCCCACCGCCGCCCAGCGCGGCGCGGTGCAGGCCGCGCTGCAGGAAGAGATGCGCCGCAACACGCACGATGCCGCCACCGGCCGCGTGGCCGTGTCCGACGCGCGCGCGCGGGCCATCCACGAGGTGGCCGGCCACTACGACGCCCTGTTCGGCAATGCGGCCTCGCTGTCCGGCCTGCGCGAGCAGTACGCGATGCGCGACAACACCGTGCCGGCGGCGCAGGACCGCGTGGCGCTCACGGCGTTCTTCTTCTGGACCGCCTGGTCCGCCGCGACCGACCGGCCGGGCGAGGCAGGCCTCTCCTACACCAGCAACTGGCCGCACGAGCCGCTGGTGGGCAACACCCTGACCGGCTCGGCCGCGATGTGGTCGATGGCGAGCGTGATCCTGCTGCTGGCGGCCATCGCCGCCATGCTGTGGCTGCACGGCGCGGGCCGCCATGAGCCCGAGCCGCAGCCGCCGGCGGCCGATCCGCTGCTGGGCGCGGCGGCCACGCCGTCGATGAAGGCCACCCGCAAGTACTTCTTCGCCGTGGCCGGCCTGCTGCTGCTGCAGATCGCCATGGGCGTCGTGACCGCGCACTACGCGGTGGAGGGCAACTCCTTCTTCGGGCTCCCGATCGGCGAGCTGCTGCCATACGTGACGAGCCGCACCATCCACACGCAGGTCGGCGTCTTCTGGATCGCCACCGCGTGGCTGGCCACCGGCCTGTACATCGCGCCGCTCCTGGGCGGACGCGAGCCGAAGTTCCAGAAGCTGGGCGTGGACTTCCTGTTCTGGGCGCTGATCGCCATCGTGGTGGGTTCGACCGTCACCGGCTGGCTGGGCACGCTGCAGCGCAGCGGCACCGACTTCAGCTTCTGGGTCGGCAACCAGGGCCTGGAATTCACCAGCATGGGCCGCGTGTGGCAGCTGCTGCTGTTCGTCGGCCTGCTGCTGTGGGCCGTGCTGCTCGGGCGGGCGCTCTGGCCGGCGCTGAAGACGCCGTCGGAAAGCCGCGGCCTGATCGCCATGGTGTTCCTGTCGGCCACCTGCATCGGCGGCTTCTACGCGACCTCGCTCACCTGGGGGCAGCACACGCACTACTCGATGGTCGAGTACTGGCGGTGGTGGCTGGTGCACCTCTGGGTGGAAGGCTTCTTCGAGGTGTTCGCCACCGCGGTCATCGCGCTGATCTTCACCAGACTGGGGCTGGTGCGCGCCACCAGCGCCAACCGCGCCATCGTGGCCGAGACCATCGTGTTCCTGTTCGGCGGCATCCTGGGCACGCTGCACCACCTGTACTGGACCGGCACGCCGACGTCCGTGATCGCCGTGGGCGCGGTGTTCTCCGCACTGGAAGTGGTGCCGCTGACGCTGATCGGCCTGGAAGCGCTGCAGACGTGGAGGCGCACGCAAGCCATGCCCTGGCTGCAGGCGTACAAGTGGCCGGTGCTGTGCTTCGTCGCGGTGGGCTTCTGGAACACCGTCGGCGCGGGCCTGCTCGGCTTCGCCATCAATCCGCCGGCTTCGCTGTACTACGTGCAGGGCCTGAACATGACGCCCGCCCACGGCCACGCCGCGCTGTTCGGCGTCTACGGGATGCTGGGCATCGGCCTGATGCTGTTCTGCCTGCGCGGCCTGTACGCCCGCCACCTGCACGCCGACGCCCTGCTCAAGCCCGCCTACTGGGGCCTGAACATCGGCCTGGCGATGATGGTGTTCCTGTCGCTGCTGCCGGCCGGCATCTACCAGGCCTGGGCCAGCATCACGCGCGGCCTCTGGTACGCCCGCTCGCCCGAGGTCGTGCACTCCGGCGTGATGGAAGCGCTGGTGTGGCTGCGCGTGCCGGGCGACATCCTGTTCGCCGCCGGCGCCGCGTTCCTGGCCCTCTACGTGCTGCGGCTGCTCGGCCGCGGTGGACGGAAGGTGCCGGCCACCGCCGGTGCGGTGAATGCCGCGCGCTGACGAGGAGACGCGCATGGGCGAGCCGCTGCCGTTCCCCTACGAGGGCCCGCGGGAGCTCGCCCGGGCCGTGCTGAAGGCGCTGCGCCGGGTGGTGGATCCGGAACTGGCGCTGAACATCGTGGATGTCGGCCTCGTGTACGGCGTGCGCGCGAGGCCGGGGGAGGTGGAGGTGGACGTCACGATGACGTCGGCCGCCTGCCCCGTCACCGACGTGATCCTCGGCGGCATCGTCCTCGAGCTGGAGCAGGCGCTGCCCGAGGGCACCGGCGTCGAGCCGCGGCTCGTGTGGGAGCCCGCGTGGACGCCGGAGCGCCTGAGCCCGAACGCGCGGCGCTTCATGGGGTGGTGAGGGTGCGGGGTGCGGCTGGGTGCGCTGCTCGCGCCCACCGCGGCTCGGCCGCCTGAGACCACCGCCGCGCCCGCCCGGGATAATCCTTCCCATGTCGGAACGGATGGACCTCCTCACGCTGCGCGTGGTGATCGCGGTGGCCGAGTCGGGGTCGATCAGCGCGGGCGCCGATCGGCTGCAGCTGGCCGTCGCCGCGGCCAGCGCCCGCATCTCTTCGCTCGAATCCGCGCTGGGCATCCGCATCTTCGAGCGCTCGCCGCGCGGCGTCGAACTCACCTCGGCCGGTCGCCTGCTGGTGCAGCGCGGACGCGAGCTGCTGGTCGACTCCGACAAGCTCGTCAACGACCTGCGCGACCTGAGCCTGGGCCTGGCCGGCAACGTGCGCATGCTGGCCAACGCCTCGGCGCTGCTCGAAGTGCTGCCTGCGAGGTTGCAGGCCTTCAGCCGCAGCCATCCGCGCATCCGCGTCGAGGTGGAGGAGCGCATCAGCCCCGAGATCGCCAGCGCGCTGCTGGACGGCCGCACCGACATCGGCGTGGTGGACACGCAGACGCCTTCGGCGGGCCTGGAGTTCCTGCCGTTCTTCCGCGACTGCCTGGCGCTGGTGGTGCCGCGCGGTCATGCGCTGGTCGGCGCCGGACCGCTGCGGCTGGAAGACGTGCTGGACCAGAAGTTCATCGTGCTCACCGGTGCCGCCACGGTGAGCACCCGGCTCTACAACGCGGCGTCGGCGCTGGGCCGAAGCGTCCAGGTGGGCCTGCAGATGCGCAGCTTCGACGCCGCCTGCCGCATGGTGGCCGCCGGCCTCGGCGTGGCCGTGCTGCCGCCTGCGGCGATCGCGCCGCAGCTGCAGCACCTGCCGTTGGAGGCCCTGCCGCTGGGGGAGGACTGGGCCGACCGCACGCACTACCTTGCGCTGCGCACCGGCAAGGACGCACCCGCGGCGGCGCGCACGCTCGCCCAGGCCCTGCTCGCCGACGGTTGAGGCTGGCTCGCGGGCGCCCCGGGCGAACCCTGATATCGCCGCCCGCGAAAGCGGGCTTCGCCCGGTCCGCTTGCCGGTGGCGGGGCGCATCCGGACACTGGCCGCCCATGAAGATCGCCGACGTCCGCGCGACCCCGCTCAACCTGCCGGTCACGGTGGGGAGCGGCAGCCGCACCAAATCCACCTCCCTTTCCGTCTGCATCGTCGAGGTCGAGCTCGATGATGGCCGCATCGGTTGCGGCATGACGGCCATCACCGAGGAAGAGGTGATCGGTTCCATCGTCAACGACATCGCGGCCCACGCGCTCAAGGGCATGGACCCGCTGCGCCACGAGCAGGTGTGGGACAAGCTCTACTGGCTGCTGGCCCCGCGCGGCCAGTCCGGCTACGCGAGCCATGCGATCGCCGCGATCGACCTGGCGCTGTGGGACCTCAAGGGCCAGATCCTGGGCCAGCCGTGCTGGCGCCTCCTGGGCGGCGCGCGCGACCGCGTGCCGGTGTACGCCACCTTCGGTTTCGCCTTCTTCGACCGCGACGAACTCGCGGCGGCGGCGCGCAGCTGGGTCGAACGCGGCTTCACGCGCCTGAAGATGACGGTGGGCCACCACGGACTGCAGCGGCGCGACGAGCCGCGTCCGCTGGCGGACGTGATCCGCGAGGACGTGCAGCGCATCCGCGCCGTGCGCGAGGCCGTGGGCCCCGACGCGCAGCTGTACATCGACGCCAACTGCAGCCTCGACTACTTCCATGCGCAGGCGCTGGCCGAGCGGATCGAGGAGTACGGCATCACCTTCTTCGAGGAGCCGGTGGCGCAGAACGACATCCCCAACCTGGCCAAGCTGCGCGCTAAGACGCGCATCCCGCTGGCCGCCGGCCAGAACGAGGGCCTGGCCAGCCGCTTCCGCGACATGCTGGTGGCGCAGGCGGTGGACGTGGTGCAGCCCAACGCGTGCATCACCGGCGGCTACACGCAGTGCGTCAAGATCGCGGGCCTGGCCGCCGCCTTCAACACCGCCTTCGCCAACGGCGGCGCCTGGCCGCACCACAACATGCACCTGCATGCGGGCCTGGCCAACGGAAGCCTGGTGGAATACCACTCGGTCGCCGTCGAATGCTGCAAGCTGGTGTTCGACGGGCTGCCCGAACCGTCGAACGGCGTGCTGGCGCTGCCCGAGACGCCCGGCCTGGGCTTCCGCCCGAACCGCGAGCGCGTGGCCGAACTGGCCAGGCGGCCCGGGTCGCGCGGCGTCGGCAAGGCCTGAACACAACGACAAGGAGACAGACAGTGAAACGCAACCTTTCCGTCCTCTCGCGCCGCGCACTGATCGCCGCGGCCGTCGCACTGGCCGCGCCGTTCGCGGGCGCCCAGAACTTCCCCGAGAAGCCGGTCCGGCTGCTGGTCGGCTACAACGCCGGCGGCGGCGTGGACGCGATGGCGCGCCTCCTGTCCTCGCGCCTGTCCACGGTGCTGGGCCAGCAGGTGGTGGTGGAGAACCGCTCGGGCGCCAGCGGCATGATCGCCGCCGAACTGGTGGCCAACTCGCCCGCCGACGGCTACACGCTGCTGATGGGCGAGAGCGGCATGCTGATCACCTCGCTGATGCAGCCGCGCGCCAACCTAGATCCGCTGAAGTCGTTCGCGCCGGTGGCCGGCGCGTTCGTCACGCCGCTGCTGGTGGTGGCCAACAACAACCTGCCGGCGGCCAACCCGAAGGAGCTGGTGTCGCTGATCAAGTCCAAGCCGGGCACCTTCTCGTACGCCACCTCCGGCGTCGGCACCGTGCACCACCTCGGCTTCGAGATGCTCAAGGCGCACTCGCAGGCGTTCATCGTCCACATCCCGTACCGCGGCGCTTCGCAGATCGTGCCGGACGTGATGAGCGGGCAGGTGCCCATCGGCGTGGTGAGCGCGGCCGCGGGCCTGGCGCAGGCCAACGCAGGCAAGCTGAAGGCCATCGGCCTCATGAGCAAGGGCAAGCTGCCCGGCGCCGAGAACGTGCCCGCGATGGCCGACGCGCTGCCGGGCTTCGACGTCGCGCCGCGCCTCTTCGTGCTGGCGCCGGCCGGCACGCCCGCGCCCATCGTCGCCAAGCTCGATGAGGCCATGCGCAAGGTGCTGGCCAGCACCGAGCTGGAACAGGCCGCCGCCAAGGCCGGCGGCATCGCCGCCTACCTGCCGCCGGCGCAGCTGGGCCGCGCGATGGCGCAGGAGAACGCCGACTGGGGCAAGCTGATCAAGTCGCAGAACATCTCCACGCAATGACGCAGCGCGCGCCCACCCTCGGACTGATCGTCCCGCCCGGCCACGGCCAGGTGCCGCAGGACGGACCGATGCTGTACGGCGATCGCGTGCGTTTCATCGCGCGCGGCCTCGGCATCGGCGGCGTGTCGCCGGAGGGCTTCGCTCCGGTGATCGACACCGTGCTCGATCGCGCGCGCGAGCTGCGGCAGGCCGGCGCCGAGGCCATCTCGCTGATGGGCACCTCGATCAGCTTCTATCGCGGCGCTGCGTTCACCGAGAGCCTGCGCGCCGCCATGCAGGAGGCCACGGGCGTTCCCTGCACCACGATGAGCCATGCGATCCTGGCGGCGCTGAAGGAACTCGGCATCCGCCGCGTCGCGGTCGCCACTTCGTACATCGACGAACTGAACGACCGCCTGGTGGACTACCTCACGCAGGCCGGCTTCGTCGTCACGGCGATCGAAGGCATGTCGATCACGGGCGTGAAGGAAGTGGGCGAGGTCCCGACCGAGGCCCTGGTGAAGCTCTCGCGCAAGGTGCACGCGCGCGACCGCACGGCCGACGGCGTCTTCATCTCCTGCGGCGGCCTGCTCACGCTGGACGCCATCCGGCAGCTGGAAGACGAACTGGGATTGCCGGTGACGGCGAGCTCGCCGGCGGGGTTCTGGGACGTGGTGCGGCTGGCGGGCGTGTCGCCGCGGTCCGAAGGATTCGGCCGGCTCTTCGCATCGGCGGGCTGACCCGTCAAGTTCTGCGTTGGGCGCGCCCCACGCAAAGGGTCGGCCCTCATTGTTTCGAGGCGCCTCCATCGGTAGCTTCCCTCCTGACAGTTTTCTGTCAGGAGGAGTGAGAAAAGTGAGAAGTGTGATCGGGCGCCCGTGGGGCGCCATTCTTTCGTTGGCTCTCGGAATCGCGACGCCGTCCATGGTCCGGGCGGACATCCTGCTGGGACATTCCGGCGACCTGTCCGGAACGTCCGCTGCCTTGACCAAGGACTACCTGCGCGGGATGAACGCGTACTTCGACGACTTGAACAAGAAGGGCGGCATCCGCGGCGAGAAGGTCAAGCTGGTCAGCCTGGACGACGGCTTCAATCCGGACAAGACCGTCGAGAACACCAAGTCGCTGATCGACCAGAACGTGCTGGCGCTCGTGGGCTACCGCGGCACCGCCAACGTGCTCAAGATCGTGCCGGTGGTGCAGGCCGCCGGCATCGCGCAGGTTGGCAACACCAGCGGCGCGAAGTCGCTGCGCGATCCGTACGTGCAGAACGTCTTCCACGTTCGCGCCAGCACCACCGACGAGATCGAGGCCGCCGTCGGCCACGCCTGGACGGTCGGCGTGACCAAGATCGGCGCGGTGTACCAGGACGACGCATTCGGCAAGGAAGGCCTCGAAGCCCTGAACGAAGCGATCAGGAAGCGCGGCGGCGCCGCCGCGGCGGTGGCGCCGGTGCCGCGCGGCACGGTGGACGTGGCGGCCGCCACGGACGCCATGGTCGCCGCGAAGCCGCAGGCGGTGCTGTTCATCGGCCAGTCCAAGCCGGCCGCCGCGCTGATCAAGGCGATGCGCGCGAAAGGCGTGAGCCCGCAGTTCTTCGTGCTGAGCGTCGCCTCGGGCCTGCATGCCGACCTGGGCGAAGCGGCCCAGGGCGTTGTGGTGAGCCAGGTCGTGCCCTATCCGTTCACGGAGCTGGGCAACCCGGTGGTGCGCGAGTACCAGAGCATCATCGGCAAGTCGCCCGACGCGAAGTTCAGCTACAACAGCCTGGAGGGCTTCCTGAACGCCAAGCTGATCGCGCGTGCCGTCTCGCGCACGCCCGCGCCGCTCACGCGCGCGAAGGTGATCTCTACGCTGGAAGCCTTGAACGCCGAGGACCTGGGCGGCTTCTCGATCAGCTACGGCAAGCAGAGCAACCTCGGGTCGCGCTTCGTGGCGCTGACCATGATCCGCAAGGACGGCTCTTTCGCCCGCTAGAGCGTGATCGTCACGGACGGCGCGCTGCGACGCGCGCCGCCGTGATGCACCGCCTCGATGTTGTTGCCGTCGGGGTCCAGCACGAAGGCGGCGTAATAGCTCTCGTGATAGGGCCGCAATCCGGGCGCGCCGTTGTCCCGACCTCCGTGGGCGAGAGCGGTCTCGTGGAACACCTTCACCATCGCCTGGTCCTTCGCCTGGAACGCCAGGTGCGTGCGGCCCGTCAGCGTCCCTTGCGAGGCTTCGCTCTCGCGAGCGGAGACCACCAGTTCGTCGGCCCAGAAGAACCCGTCGCCGCTGCCGCCGATGGGGATGCCCAGCACTTCGAAGATCGCCGAGTAGAAGGCCCGTGAGGCCTCGAGGTCGCGCACGACCAGTTGCACGTGGTCGAGGAGGCGGCCCCGATGCCATTGCTGCGGTTCCATGGTTCGCTCCTTGTCCGGGACGGATGACGGGAGCGATTCTGGAAGCGGGCCCGGCTCAGCGGCACTCGGCGTAGGCCCAGTACTGCGGCGTCCATTCCGGCGGGCTGTTCACGTTCCACACCCGCGCCGACACGCGCTTGGCGACGAACAGGTTGCCCTGGCGCCGGACCAGCTGGCCCGGCATGTAGCGCACGTCGGGATCCCAGCGCGGCGCGCGGCAGTCGTTGCCGCCCCAGTTCTGCTGTTGGCGGTAGGCGCGCGGTGGCTCGTACTGCTCGTACACCTGGTGCACTGGCATGGGCACGGGTTGCACCTGCACCGGCTGCTGCATGCGCACCGAGACGTGGAGGTCGCCGGCATTGGCGGCGGCGGCCGCGCCCAGCGCGCCGAAAGCCAGCACGGTGGTCGCGATCCTGTGTTTCATCGAGCGGTTCATCTGGGAGCCCCTTCCTTGGATGAACGCACTTTCTGCTGCCCGGCTGAAGGGCTCATGCAGGGAACGTGAAGCTGTGTGAAGGGTGTGACGAAGACTCTCGAGTCGTGGGGGGCCCAGGCTCAGCGCACCTTCACCTTGTCCAGCGTGGCCAGGAACGCCGCGATGTCGCGAGCGTCCTGTTCGGACAGCCCCAACGCCGGCATCGCCGTGTCCGGGTCGACCTGCTGGGGCTGCAGGAGGAACCGCACCATGTTCTCCGGCGAGTTCGGCAGCATGCCCGCGATGAAGCCGCGCTTGGCCATGCCGTCCAGCGGCGGGCCGACGTGGTGCTGCGCGCTGACGAAGCCGGGGATGACGTGGCAGGTGACGCACAGGTAGCGCTCGGTGGCGCGCTTGCCGGCGGCGATGTCGCCGGGCCGCAGCGGCGGATCGTCCGGTGAGGGCTTCGAGACGACGGAGACCGAACCGGGCGGCGGCAGCGAGGCGCCCAGCTGCGCATAGTCGCGCGGCGCCAGCCGCGGCATCGCGCGCACGAAGGCCACCACGTCCCAGACCTCGTCGTCGCTCAGCCGGTAGACCCAGGCCGGCATGCCGGTCATCTTGATGCCGTGCTTGACCACCCAGAAGATCTCGCCCGGCACCCAGGTGCGGCCGGCCGCGAGCAGGTTCGCCGGCGCGGGCGTGAGGCCGAAGGCCAGCGGCTCGGGCGCGACACCCGGCGCGCCGTGGCATTGCACGCACTGGTCGCGGTAGGTGAGGGCGCCCGCGCGCACGCGTCGTTCGTCGCTGAGGTCCGGCGGCGCCGCGACCTGGTCCAGGCGCGACTGCACCGACCGGCGCATCGCATAGTCCAGCACCTTGAAGACCGGATCGGTGTGCTGGTTGGTGGCCGAGATGTCGTACACGCCGCCCCAGAGCACCCAGCCGCCCGCGCCGCCGGCGAGCAGCGCCAAGGCGAGCACGACGATGAACAGGGTGCGCAGCCGGATCGTCATCGTGCTCACGGCCGCGAATAGAGATATGCCGCGACGTCCGCCGCTTCCGCGGGCGAGACGCCCAGGTTGGGCATGGCGGTGCGCGGCGCGACCGCGGGCGGGTCACGCAGCCAGCGCACCAGCTGCTCGGGCGTGTTGGGCAGCACGCCCGCGATGTAGCCGCGCTCGGCCAGGTGCAGCAGCGGCGGGCCGATGTTGGCGCCGGACGCGGGCACGCCGGGGATGGTGTGGCACGCGGCGCAGCCGTAGCGCTCGATGGCCGCGCGGCCGCGGTCCACGTCGCCGCCGGCGACTCGCGGACGTTCGGGGCTTTCGCCGCAGGCCGCGCCGGCGGCGGCGATCAGCAGCAGGAAGGCGAGCCGCATGGCGCCCGATTCTGCGAGGCCCTCGCGCAGCCGTGGGGCGCGCCAGCCCGGCCGTAACAAATTCGAAGAAAAAAGATGAGCGGTTGGGTTCGTGCCCGGCCCACGAAAACCGGCGGGTCCTTCAACATCGCCGCATCCCATCCATGCAGATTTCCATCGCGTCCGCAGCCCCGGTGTCGCCGCGCCAGTTCGCGTTGGAAGCGCAAGGCGAGGGGGCGGCCCACATCCTGGAGATCACCTGGGTGCTGCTGATCGGCGGCGGGCTGATCTTCGTGGCGGTGATGGCGCTCGGGCTGTTCGCCTTGTTCGGTCGCCGCGAGGGCACGGCCTGGCTCGCGCGCCGCGGCTGGCTCATCGGCGCCGGCATCGCGTTCCCGCTCGTGGTGCTCACGGCGCTGCTGGTCTACACCTTCGGCGTCGCCGCGCAGATGCAGCGCGCCAACGCGCAGCCGGCCGCCACGCGCATCCAGGTCACGGGGGAGTTGTGGTGGTGGCGGGTGCGGTACCTCGCGCCCGACGGCGCCGTGCTGCTGGAGACCGCCAACGAGCTGCGCATCCCGGTCGGCGAACCGGTGGACCTGGAGCTGGTGTCGCGCGAAGTGGTGCACAGCTTCTGGGTGCCCAGCCTCGCGGGCAAGCTCGACATGCTGCCGGGCACCACCAACCGAGTGCGCCTGCGCGCGACCGAAGCGGGCGTGTACCGCGGACAGTGCGCCGAATACTGCGGCACGCAGCACGCCAAGATGGCGTTGCACGTCGTCGCGCATCCGCCTGAAGAGCACGCCGCCTGGCTCGCGTCCGGCCGCCGGCCCGCGCCGCCGCCGCGCACGCCGCTGGAGCAGCAGGGCCGCGCGCTGTTCGAACAGGCGCGCTGCGGCGTCTGCCACGCCGTGCGCGGCACGACCTCCGAGGGCCGCGTCGGCCCGGACCTCACGCATGTCGGCACTCGCCTGACGCTGGCCGCCGGCACGCTGCCGAACGGCGGCGGACCTCTCGCGGCCTGGATCTCCGATCCGCAGCACATCAAGCCCGGGAGTCGCATGCCGCGCTACCGGCAATTCACGGGCGAGGACCTGCGTGCGCTGTCCGCCTACCTGGAGGGCCTGCGTTGACGCGGGAGCTGCCGAACACCGCGCCGCGTCCCGAAGGCGAACTGGCCGAGCTCGAGCGCATCTGGGCGCGGCCCAAGGGCCTGCGCATCCTCACCGACGTCAACAACAACCTGATCGGCGTGCTCTACATCGGCACGGCGTTCCTGTTCTTCCTCCTGGCCGGCGTGCTGGCGCTGCTGATGCGCACGCAGCTCGCGGTGCCGGAGAACGACCTGATCGGCGCGGAGACCTACAACCAGTTCTTCACCATGCACGGCACGGTGATGATGTTTCTCTTCGCCGTGCCCATGGTCGAGGCGGTGGGCGTGCTGCTGCTGCCCAACATGCTGGGCGCGCGCGACCTGCCGTTCCCGCGCCTGTCGGCCTATGCGTACTGGGCCTACGCGGTGGGCGGGCTGGTGTTCTTCGGCAGCCTGTTCTGGGGCCTCGCACCCAGCGGCGGCTGGTTCATGTACCCGCCGCTCACCAGCTACGAGTTCTCGCCGGGCGACAACGCCGATTTCTGGCTGCTGGGCATCGGCTTCATCGAGATCTCGGCCATCGCCGGCGCCATCGAGATCGTGGTGGGCGTGCTGCGCACCCGCGCGCCGGGCATGACGCTGGCGCGCATGCCGATCTATGCGTGGTCGATGCTGGTGGTGGCGGGGCTGATCATCTTCGCCTTCCCCGCGGTGATCCTGGCGACGCTGCTGCTGGAGATCGAGCGCAGCTTCCAGTGGCCCTTCTTCATCGCGGCCAAGGGCGGCGATCCGCTGCTGTGGCAGCACCTGTTCTGGTTCTTCGGCCATCCGGAGGTCTACATCATCTTCCTGCCCGCCGCGGGCATGGTCTCCATGATCATCCCGGCGATGGCGGGGCGGCCGCTGGTGGGCTACCGCCTCGTGGTGCTGGCGCTGGTGGGCACGGGGTTCCTCAGCTTCGGCCTGTGGGTGCACCACATGTACGCGACCGGCATCCCGCAGCTGTCGCTGGGCTTCTTCTCGGCGGCCAGCATGGCGGTGGCGGTGCCCAGCGGCATCCAGGTGTTCGCGTGGATCGCCACGGTGGCGGTGGCGCTGAAGCTGCGGCCGCTGAAGACGCCGATGCTGTTCGTGCTGGGCTTCTTCTTCGTGTTCGTGCTGGGCGGGCTCACCGGCGTGATGGTGGCCGTCGTGCCGTTCGACTGGCAGGCGCACGACACCTACTTCATCGTCGCCCACCTGCATTACGTGCTGATCGGCGGCATGGTGTTCCCGCTGTTCGCGGCCATCTACTACTGGACGCCGTACACCAGCACGCGCGCGCTCGACGAGCGCATCGGCAGGTGGGCGTTCTGGCTGATGTTCGCCGGCGTCAACCTCACGTTCTTTCCGATGCACCTGACCGGCCTGATGGGCATGCCGCGGCGCGTCTACACCTACGCCGACCATCCCGGCTGGGGCTTGCTCAACATGCTCTCGACGGGAGGCGCCTACCTGATCGGCCTGGGCGTGCTGCTGGTCGTCATCGACCTGGTGCTGAACTTCCGCATGGGCGAGAAGAACGCGGGCAACCTCTGGAACGCCGGCACGCTGGAATGGTTGCCGAACGGCCACTATGCCAGCCGCAGCATCCCGCGCGTGGCCGGCCACGAGCCGCTGTGGGAGCGGCCCACGCTGGTGCGCGAAGTGGAGGAGGGCCGCTGGTACCTGCCCAATGCGCCCACCGGCCGGCGCGAAACCCTGGTGACCAGCGCGATCGACGCCGAGCCGCAGTACCTGCTGCAGATGCCGGGGCCGGGCTGGTCGCCCCTCCTGTCGGCGGTGGGCACGGCGGGCTTCTTCCTGCTGCTGACCGTAAAGCTGGTGGTGCCGGCGGTGCTGTTCGGCGTGCTCGCCATCGTGGCGCTCTTCAAGTGGTTGTGGGCCTCCGATCCGGAACCGCCGCGCGAGCCTGCGGACATCGGCGGCGGCATCCGGCTGCCGGTGCAGATGAATGGGCCGTCGTCGCATTCGTGGTGGGCGATGGTCGTGCTGATCCTGGTGTCCGGGTCGATCTTCGCGTCCATGGTGTTCACCTACCTGTTCCTCTGGACGGTGTCGCCGGACGTCTGGCCGACCGATGTCGAGGGGCTTCCCCACGTGGGCTGGCCGGCGCTGTCCGCCGCGATGCTGGTCGCGAGCGCGGGGCTGGTGGCGTGGTGCAGCAGGCGCCTTGCGCGCGCCGCTTCACCGGGTGGCCAGCGTTCGTTGCAGGTCGCGCTGCTCATCGCCGTGGTGCTGCTCTGCGCCTCCCTCGCGGTGGAGCTGAACGGCCACCTTTCCACGCCGCTGCGTCCCTCGCACAGCGCATACGGCGCATCGGTCTACATGGTGGTCGCGCTGCAGGGCTTCTTCGTGGGCATCATGGCTTTCATGGGGCTCTACACGGTCGCTCGTTCCGCCTGCGGCCTGCTGTCGTCGCGGCGGCGGCAGACCTTCGACAACACCCTGCTGTTCTGGTACTACACCGTGGCCCAGGGCCTGCTGGGGCTGGTGCTGGTGCACGGCTTCGCGCGGCTGACGGCCTGAGTCCGCGATGCGCCTGCCGCGACCGTCCTCCACCGGCCACGACCTGCTGCTGCTGTTCGCGGGGCCGATCGTGTGGGGCCTGCACTTCCTTTCGATCTACGGCTTCACCGGCGTGGCCTGCGCTCGTCCGGGCGCCGGGCCGCAGGCGTTGGGCCTGTCGTGGCAGGGCTGGGTGGTGATCGCCGCGGGAGCGGTCGCGGCCGCCGTGCTGGTCGCATGCTTCCGCGTTCGTCCGCGCAGCAACCTCGTGCACAACCGCGAGTTCCTGCGAGTGACCGGACTCGCGCTGAACGCGCTGGCGCTGCTGGCGATCGCGTGGGAGACGCTGGCGGTCGTGCTGCTTCCCGGCTGCTGGGGTTGAGGCGCGGTCCACGGCCTACGCGGCGGTGTCCGACAGTCGCGGCCCCCTCCGGCTCCCAGAATGGCTCGCGCCATGCCCCAACTCCCCGCCCTGGAAACCGGCGTGCCGTTGCGCCGCCACAGCGTTCAGCTGCGCATCAACGGCCAGCCCCATGAGATCGAAGTAGAGTCCTGGACCACGCTGCTCGACCTGCTGCGCGACCGGCTCGACCTCACCGGCACCAAGAAAGGCTGCGACCACGGCCAGTGCGGCGCGTGCACGGTGCTGGTGAACGGCGAGCGCGTGCTGTCCTGCCTCACGCTGGCCGTGATGCGCGACGGCGCCGACATCACCACCGTCGAGGGCCTCGCGCACGGCGACGAGCTTCATCCGCTGCAGCGCGCCTTCCTCCGGCACGACGCCCTGCAGTGCGGCTACTGCACGCCCGGCCAGCTGTGTTCGGCCGTGGGCCTGATCAACGAAGGCGACGCCCGCACCGAGGACGAGGTGCGCGAGCTGATGAGCGGCAACGTCTGCCGCTGCGGCGCCTATCCGCAGATCCTGCGTGCCGTGTGCGAGGTCGCGCTCGCATCGAAGGCCGCCGAGCGGCGCGAAGAAAGCGAGGCCGCATGAACGAGTTCGACTACGTGCGCGCCTGCGACCCCGACGAGGCGCTCGAGCTGGCCGAGCCGGCCCCCTTCGGCGACGCCGCCGGCACGCGGTTCATCGCCGGCGGCACCAACCTGCTGGACCTGATGAAGGAGAACGTACTGCGTCCGCACCGGCTGGTGGACATCAACGGCCTGTCGCCCTGGTCCGGCATCGAGCCCCTGCCGGGCGGCGGCCTGCGGCTGGGTGCGCTGGCGCGCAACGCGCACACGGCCCGCCATCCGCTGGTGCGCGAGCGCTATCCGCTGCTGGCGGCGGCCATCCTCTCCGGCGCTTCGCCGCAGGTGCGCAACATGGCCAGCAACGGCGGCAACCTGCTGCAGCGCACGCGCTGCTACTACTTCCACGACTCGCAGGTGCCGTGCAACAAGCGCATGCCCGGCAGCGGCTGCTCGGCCATCGGACAGCTGGCGCGGCAGCACGCCATCCTGGGCGCCAGCGAGCACTGCATCGCCACTCATCCGTCCGACATGGCGGTGGCGCTCGCGGCGCTCGAGGCCGTGGTGCACGTTCGCTCCACCCATGCGGACCGCGCGATCCCGTTGCGCGACTTCCATCGCCTGCCCGGCGACCGGCCGCAGCACGACACCACGCTCGACGACGACGAGCTGATCCTGCACATCGACCTGCCGCCGGACGGCGCGCGGTTCGCGGCCCATTCGGCGTACCTCAAGATCCGCGAGCGCTCCTCGTTCGCCTTCGCGCTGGTGTCGGTGGCGGCGGCGCTGGACCTCGGCGAGGGCGGCCGCATCCGTGCCGCGCGCATCGCGCTGGGCGGCGTCGCGCACAAGCCCTGGCGGCGACCCGAGGTCGAGGACCTGATGGTGGGCGAGCCGCCCGCGCGCGAGCTGTTCGAGCACGTCGCGCGGCGGCTGGTGGAAGGCGCACGCGCCCAGGGCTCCGGTCCCGGCGACAACGGCTTCAAGATCCCGCTGGCGCGCCGCGCGATCGTGCGCGCGCTGGAGAGCGCCGTGCGCGGCACCTCGTCCACGGTCGCGGCCGAAGTGGAGGACCGCCCATGAGCGCCCGCGACGAGTTGCCCGTCGCCGAACCCGGCACCGGGCCGGTGAAGCTGGGCGACGCGGTCGATCGCATCGACGGCCGCGCCAAGGTGACGGGCAGGGCCCGCTACGCCGCCGAGCATCCGGCCCAGGACCTGCTGTACGGCGTGGTGGTCAACAGCACCGTCGCGCGCGGCCGCCTGACGGCGCTGGACGTGGACGACGCGCTGGCCGTGCCCGGCGTGGTGGACGTGCTGTGGCACGGCAACCGCCCGAGCATCGCGCGGCGCGACGGCTGCTATCGGGACGAGGACTCGCCGTCCGGCAAGCCTTTCAAACCGTTGCTGGGCGACGAGGTGTTCTTCAGCGGCCAGCCGATCGCGCTGGTGGTGGGCCGCAGCTTCGAGGTGGCGCGCTACGCGGCTTCGCTGCTGCGCGCGCAGTACCGGCACAGCCTGCACGAGACCGACCTGGTGCGCAATCTCGGCGACGCCCATGAGCCCGCCGATGCCGACGGCCCGCCCGGCCCGGTCGGCGATGCCGATGCGGCCTTCGACGCCGCGTCCGTCAAGGTGGACCTGCAGTTCCACCAGGCCGTGGAGCACCACAACCCGATGGAGATGCACGCCAGCACCGTGCTGCCGCAGCCCGACGGCCGCCTGCTCATCTACGACAAGACGCAGGGACCGATCAATAGCCGCGACATGGTGTGCCGGGTGTTCGGGCTCCCGCCCGACCGGGTGGTGGTGCGCAACCCGTTCGTGGGCGGCGCGTTCGGTTCCGGGCTGCGGCCGCAGTACCAGCTGCACCTGGCGGTGATGGCGGCGCTGCACCTGCGCCGGCCGGTGCGCGTGGTGCTCACGCGCCAGCAGATGTTCACCTTCGGGCACCGGCCCGAGGCGTGGCAGCGGGTGAAGCTGGCGGCGGACCGCGACGGCACGCTGCGCGCCATCGTGCACCAGGTGGTCGCGGAGACCTCGCGCCTGGAGGACTTCACCGAGCGCGTGGCCGACTGGTCGGGGCAGCTGTACCGATGCGCGAACATCCGGCTGTCGCACCAGGTCGTCGACCTGGACCGCTACACGCCGCTGGACATGCGCGCGCCCGGCGCCACGCACGGCCTGTTCGCCCTCGAAGTGGCGATGGACGACCTGGCGTACCTGCTGGGCATGGACCCGCTGGCGCTGCGGCTGAAGAACTACGCGGACCACGATCCTTCGACCGGCAAGCCGTTCTCGAGCAAGGAACTGCGGGCCTGCTACGAGCAAGGGGCGAAGCGTTTCGGCTGGGAGCGCCGCGATTCGGAGCCGCGATCGACGCGCGAAGGCCATGAGCTCGTCGGCTGGGGCATGGCCACCGGCATCTGGGAGGCGATGCAGAGCGGCGCGCAGGTGAGCGCCACGCTGCGGGCGGACGGCCGGCTCGAACTCTCCAGCGCGGCCAGCGACATCGGCACCGGCACCTACACCGCGCTGTGCGTGATCGCGGCCGAGGCGCTGGGCCTGCCGCTGGAGCAGGTCACGTTCCGCCTGGGCGACTCCAGCCTGCCCGAGGCGCCGCTGGAAGGCGGCTCCTCGCACCTCGCCACCGTGGGCACGGCCGTGGCCGGCGCCTGCGACGAGCTGCGGCGCAAGCTGTGGAGCCTGGCGCGCACGCTGCGCGACTCGCCGTTCCGCGCCAGTCGTCGTTCGTCCGAAGTCGCGTTCGCGGACGGCCAGATGCGCTGGCGGCAGGCCGATGGCAGCGCGGCGCCGGAAACGCAGGGCGCGATCGCCGTCACCGAGCTCATGGCCCGGTGCGGCGGCCAGCCGCTGCAGGTTCGCTTCGAGTCCAAACCCGATGAGAAGCAGAAGGACAGGTTCACCAGCGCCACCCATTCCGCGGTGTTCTGCGAAGTGCGCGTGGACGAGGACTTCGGCACCGTCCGGGTCACGCGCGTGGTGAGCGCCGTCGCCGCCGGCCGCATCGTCAACGCCAAGGCCGCGCGCAGCCAGGTGGTCGGCGGCGTGGTGTGGGGCATCAGCCAGGCGCTGCACGAGGAGACGCTCACCGACCACCGCCTCGGCCGCTTCATGAACCACAACCTGGCCGAATACCACGTGGCGGTGAACGCCGACGTGCACGACATCGACGTGCTGTTCGTTCAGGAGGACGACCGCGTGGTCAGCCGCATGGGCAGCAAGGGCGTGGGCGAGATCGGCATCCTGGGCGTGGCCGCGGCGATCTCGAACGCGATCTTCCACGCCACCGGCCGCCGCGTGCGCACGACGCCGATGACGCCCGACAAGGTGATGGCGCCGGACGAGGGCTGGCCCGCGGGCGACGCCACCGTCGGGCTGGCGCCGGCGCGGGCGCAGTTCAAGCCGGCGGCGCCGGTCGGTGTGGTGCCGGACATGCCGGCGCGCCAGACCTGATGTTCCTTTTCCAAGGAGAGCCGCCATGGCCAAGGATCCTTTGAACCGGTACCTGGACTGCATCGCCGCGTGCAATGCCTGCGCGGTCGCGTGCCAGCACTGCGCCGCCGCCTGCCTGCAGGAGCCGGACGTGAAGATGATGGTGCGCTGCATCGAGCTGGACATGGACTGCGCGCAGCTGTGCCAGGTGTGCGTCGCGCTGATGGCCGGCGACAGCGAATTCGCGCCGGCGCTGTGCGGTGTCTGCGCGAAGGCCTGCCGCGCGTGCGGCGAGGAGTGCGGCAGGCACGACCACGACCACTGCCAGCAGTGCGCCGAGGCGTGCCGACGCTGCGCCGACGCCTGCGCCAAGGTCGCTGCCTGAAGCAGAATGACGGCGTGATCGTCGTCTACTGGCTGCACCAGGCGCCCACCGGCGCACCCCAGGCCCGCTTCTCCCCCTTCGCCGAGGACCAGCTCGGCGAGGCGCTGAAGTTCGCGGAGTCGCTGCGCGCCCGGCGCCGTTCCGGCGAGGCGATCAGCCACGTGGCCATCCAGTCGGAGCTGCCGCAGTCGGTGGGCCAGGCCGGCGTGGCCGATCCCTCCAGGGACTATGCGCACTACAAGCGCCGGCCCGATCCTTCCATCCCGCTCGGACGGCCTTCGGGCGACGAACCTCCCCAGCGCTGAGCGCTCTCGGCCTTCAGCGCCCGCGCCAGCAGCGGCACGAAGGCCTGCGCCACCGGCGACGGCGTGCGCCCGATGCGCGTGACCAGGCCGAGCGGGCGATGCATCGCCGGCCGCTGCAGGGGCACCGCCACCAGGCCTTCGGTCGCGATCAGCCGCAGCGCCAAGCGCGGCAACGCGGTGATGCCCAGCCCCGTCTGCACCAGCGCGCCGGCCGCCGCGATGCTGGGATAGGTGAGCGGCGCATGCACCTGCAGCCCCTGCTGCAGGAACACCGCGTCGGTCACCGGGCGGATGCTGCTCTGGGGAAAGGCGGCGATGAAGGGCCGGTCCGCGAAGGCGCGCCAGGAAGCGGTGCGCCGGCGCGCCAGCGGATCGTCGTGGCGGCACAGCAGCACGAAGGGGTCGTCCAGCACGTGCTGCCAGCGGAGCCGTGCGTCCGGCTCCGGACGCACGGTGACGGCCACGTCCACGCTGCCGTCGTCCACCGCCTGCAGCAGCGGGCCGGCGGGCGCTTCGACCATGCTGAAGCCGACCTGCGGATGTTCGGACTGGAAGCGAGCGATCAGCGCCGGCAGCACCGACACGCCGATCGAGGGCAGGGCGCCCACGGCCACCTGGCCGCTGCGCCCGGCGAGGAAGCCGGCCAGGTCGCTGAACGCGCCGTGGAACTCGGCCAGGATGCGCTGCGCGATCGGGCGCAGCTCGCGGCCGGCCGGCGTGAGCTGCACCCGGCGCGTGTCGCGGTCGAAGAGGCGCGTGCCCAGCGCCTCCTCGGCCATGCGGATGGTGCGGCTGAGCGCGGGCTGCGACACGTTGAGCGCCGCCGCCGATTCGCGGAAGTTGCAGCGCTGCGCGACTTCGGCGAAGGACTGCAGCTGCTGGAGGGTGAGATTGATGCGCATCGGAGGCCCGGGATTTCCGCTGATCCACGATTGTGATCAGAGAAATGCAAATCTTCGGATTCCCAGATCAGTGCCGCCTGCCTAGACTGCCCGCCATGCAAGACGTGCTGCGCGGCCTCCGCGTCATCGAACTCGGCCAGGTGCTGGCGGGGCCCTTCGCGGGCGCCATCTTCGCGGACCTGGGCGCCGAGGTGGTGAAGGTGGAACGGGTGGACGGCGGCGACGACGCGCGCCGCATGGGGCCGGCTTTCCTCGAGGAGGATTCGCTCATCTTCCAGGTGTTCAACCGGGGCAAGCAGTCGGTGGCGCTGGACCTCAAGAGCGACACCGGGCGCGCCGCGCTGGAGCGCCTGCTGGAAGACGCCGACGTGCTGGTTCACAACCTGCGGCCGGGCGTGACCCCGCAGATGGGCATCGACGGGCCTTCCGTGTGCGGACGCCATCCGCGGCTGGTGTACTGCGAGATCTCCGCCTTCGGCGCCACCGGACCGATGAACCTGCGTCCCGGCTACGAGCCGCTGGTGCAGGCCTTCAGCGGCCTGTCGGCCACCAACGGCGGACCGGACGATCCGCCGATGCGCGCCGGCTCCTCGCTCTGCGACCAGGGCAGCGGCATGTGGGCCGTGATCGGCGCGCTCGCGCTGCTGCAGCGGCGCCAGCACACCGGCCGCGGCGGCATCGTCGCCACTTCGTTGCTGGAAGCCGCGATGGGCTGGAACGCACAGAAGGTCGATGCGCTGGTGAACGAGGGCCGCCAGCCCGAGCGGCACCGCTCCGGGCATCCGGGCTTCGTGCCCTACGAAGCCTTCGAGGCGGCCGACGCGCCGCTGCTGGTGTGCTGCGGCAACGACCGCCTGTTCGCCAAGCTGGCGCAGGAACTGGGTCGTCCCCAGTGGGCGGCCGACGAGCGCTTCACCACCAACCGCGCGCGGCTGGCGAACAAGGCCGCGTTGTTCGAGGAGCTCGTGCCGCTGCTGAAGGCGCGGCCGCGCGCCGAGTGGCTCGACCGCTTCGAGCGCGCCGGCGTGCCCTGCGCGCCCATCCATTCGCTGCCGGAAGCCGTGGCCCACCCGCAGGTGCAGGCGCTGGGCATCCTGCAGGCGCTGCCTGGCGCGGACGTGCGGCTCACGGGGCTGCCGTTCACCGTGGACGGAGAGCGGCCGCTGCCGCGCTCCGTCGCACCGCGCCTGGGCGAACACAATGCGCGGCACGGACTGCCGCCGATCGACTGAATTTCCTGCTACCACCCCCGAAGAAAAGGAGACATCCATGAGAACCACCTTCCACCGGCGCGCCCTCGTGGCCGCGGCCCTGCTCGCCGCCTCGACGGCCTTCGCCCAAGGCTCGCCTTCCGCCGCCGGCTATCCGAACAAGCCCATCCGCGTGGTGGTGCCGTTCGCTCCCGGCAGCGCCACCGACCAGATCACGCGCGCGTTCACCGCCAAGGTTCAGGAGTCGCTGGGCCAGACGTTCGTGGTGGACAACAAGCCGGGCGTCAACGGCATGCTGGGCGCGGCCGAGGTCGCCAAGGCCGCGCCGGACGGCTACACCATCATGGTGGGCACCAACAGCACCAACGCGGCGCTCAAGAGCCTGATGAAGAAGCTGCCCTACGACCAGGACACCGCGTTCGCGCCGGTCGCCTACCTGGGCCAGGTGCCGCTGATCGTCGGGATCAACAACGACGTGCCCGCCAGGACGCTGAAGGAGTTCGTGGACCTGGCCAAGTCCAAGCCCGGCCAGGTGACGTTCGCCAGCGCCAGCACCTCGCAGCTGGTGTCGTCCGAGATGCTGGCCAGCATGGCCGGCATCCAGATGAACAACATCCCGTACAAGAGCGGCCCGGCGGCGATGACCGACCTGATCGGCGGCCAGGTGATGATGTTCACGGCCGATTTCGCGGTGATGCTGCCGCAGGTCAACGGCGGCAAGGTGCGCGGCCTGGCGGTGACCTCGACGAAGCGTTCCGCCGCGGCGCCCAACCTGCCGACGGTGAACGAGGCGCTCGGCCTGAAGGACTACGAGCTGATCGCGTACTTCGCCGTGTTCGCGCCGGCGGGCACGCCGCCCGAGATCGTGCGCAAGCTCAACGACGCGTTCAACGCGGCGGCGAAGAGCAAGGACATCCAGGAGAAGTTCGCGCCGATCGGCTTCGTCACCGAGCCGGGCACGCCCGAGGCGCTGGCGCAGCGCACGAAGGCCGAAACGGCCAAGTGGGCCAAGGCGATCAAGGACGCGAAGATCGAGCCGCAGTAAGGCGGACGTCCCCGTCATCCGTGCGGGGGAGGGGCTCCAGGTTCCGGATTCCCGCCTCCGCGGGAATGACGGAGATCTTCCGCGCCTTTTCTCCGCGGTACTTCTCGAGGAAGACGCGCAGCTGGCGGTAGTCCGACTTGGAGATCGCCTCCAGCGCGCCCTGGCTGCGGCACTTGCGCACCACCGCGGGCGAGGCGAAATCGCTGAACACGACCACGTCGGCCGCCTGCTCGCGCGCCGCGCCCGCCAGCACCGAGAAGCCCGAGCCTTCGCGCAGCATCAGGTCGAGGATCACCAGGTCGGCTTCGCCGGGGTGGTCGTGCAGCCACACCAGCGCGTTCGATTCGGTGACGCAGGTGGCGACCACTTCGAAGCCACCGACGAAGTCGATCAGCTCGGTGATGAGCTGGTGGGTGGCCTTGACGTCTTCGACCAGCAGGACGCGGATACTCACGCGCGTTTCTCCCAGGGAATTTCGTGGAGCGGTCCGGGCATCGCGTGCCGGACCTGCGGGACCGGCGCCAACGCTGCCGGTGGGAAGCGGGCGGAGCCACGGTAGAGCTCGCCCGGATGCAGCTGAAATTATCGGCAGCGCGGGCCGACTCGTCTGTAGTCCGGGACCTACTCGGCAATGCAAAGGTTCGCGGTTCCCGCGTCGCCGCCATCGTTCCTACACTGGTCCGATGACCGACGTCCGAAAAGGCCAGGCAGGGCCCATGCTGCCGCGGGACCAGTTCCGCGAGCGATTCCTGCAATCGTTCTTCGATCCCGCGTACCAGGCCGAATCGGCCGCGATCGAGCGGCTGGAGGCGATCGCCTGGGAGGCCTACCAGCAGGGCCGCAAGGCGCCCGTGACAGCCAAGGCCGGACCCGGCTTCGCCGATCCCGATTACGACCTGTCGGTCGAGTGGCGCGCCACCCGCGACAAGCTGGTCGAGGCGCAGCGCCGCTGGGGCGAGAAGGCAACGCCCTCGCGCGTGCTCCTCGTGTGCGCCTCGCCGCGCAACGACGGCACCTGTCCCGGCGAGATGTCCAAGACCTGGCGGCTCACGCAGATGGCGCGCGGGGTGGTCGCCGATTCGGGGATCGAGTGCGACGTGCTGGACCTGAGCCTGCTCACCTCCGACTACGACCGCCACATCCATCCCTGCAAGGGCTGCGTGTCCACCGCGATGCCGCTGTGCCACTGGCCGTGCAGCTGCTATCCCAACCATGCGCAGCGCCAGACGGGCGACTGGATGAACGAGATCTACGAGCGCTGGGTCAGCGCGCACGGCGTGCTGCTCGTCACGCCGGTGCACTGGTACCAGGCCGCCAGCCCGCTCAAGCTGATGATGGACCGCATGGTGTGTGCCGACGGCGGCAACCCGGACCCGACCAGCACGCACGGCAAGCATCCGGAGGAAGCCAAGGCATTGGAACTGAAGGGCTGGGACTATCCCAAGCACCTGGCCGGCCGCGCGTACGGCGTGGTGGTGCACGGCGACGTGGCGGGCATCGAGTCGGTGCGGCGCGCGCTGTGTGACTGGCTCGACTGGATGGGCCTGGTGGACGCCGGCTCGCAGGCGCGGCTGGACCGCTTCATCGGCTACTACGAGCCCTACGCGACCAGCCACGACACGCTGGACGCCGACGAGGCGCTGCACGTCGAGGTGAAGAACGCGGCGCACGCGGTGGTGACCGCCGTGCAGCAGCTGCGCGAAGGCAAGCTGCGCCAGCCCGATGCGCGCCTGTCGCGGCCGCGGCCCAAGTAGGCCTCCTACATCGCGTTGCGGCCGCGCCGCTCAGGTGCTCGTGGCGCAGCCCAGCAAAAATGCCGCCATGAACCTCGTTCGCTGCAAGTTCACCATCGCCGACCACGAGCTCGAGACCTACATCGCGCGAACGGAAGAGCAGCGCGCGCTCGGCCTGATGCACCGCAACGAGCTCGGGCCGAACGAGGGCATGCTGTTCGTCTGCGACGAAGTGGCGGTGCAGAGCTTCTGGATGAAGGACACGCCGGTGGCGCTGTCCATCGCCTTCCTGGACGACGACGGCGGCATCCTGCACATCGACCACATGGAGCCGCACTCGCTGGATTCGCACAGCAGCGAGTACCCGGTGCGCTACGTGCTCGAGGTGCCGCAGGGCTGGTTCGACGAGCACGGCATCGCCGAGGGCGACCGGGTCGTGGGTCCGGTGTTCCTGAACGCGGAGGCGCCCGCCGCGGACTGACATACTCGGCGCATGGACGCCGAACCCCTTCCCGAGCGAGTGCCCGTGCTCATCGCGGGCGGCGGCCCCGTGGGCCTGACGTGCGCCGCGCTGCTGGCCGAGCAGGGCGTGCCGTCGCTGGTGGTGGAGGCCGATGCCTCGTACTGCACCGGCAGCCGCGCGATCTGCATCTCGCGCCGGTCGCTCGAGATCCTGGCCTGGGCAGGCGCGGAAAGCGCGATTCGCGACAAGTCGCTGCCCTGGACCGGCGGACGCAGCTACTGGCGCGACCGCGAGGTGCTTCACTTCCAGATGCCGCACGAGCCGGCGCAGCGCTTCGCGCCCATGGTCAACATCCAGCAGTTCTACGTGGAGCGCTTCGTGCACGAGGCGCTGGACCGGCAACGGGTGCAAGTCGCATGGTCGCATCGCGTCGCGAGCGTGCGGCAGGACGGCGAAGGCGTGGAAGTCGGCATCGAGGGTCCGTCGGGCCGCAAGACCGTCAGCGCGCAATGGCTGGTGGCCTGCGACGGCGGTCGCAGCACGGTGCGCGAACAGCTGGGGCTGGCGCTGGAAGGCACGCAGTACGAGGGCCGCTACGTCATCGTGGACATCGAGCAGAAGACGCGGCGGCCGGTGGAGCGGCTGGCCTGGTTCGATCCGCCCTCCAATCCCGGTTCCACGCTGCTGATGCACCGGCAGCCCGACGACGTCTGGCGCATCGACTACCAGCTGCGCGAGGGCGAGGACGCGCAGGCCGCGCTGGCGCCCGAGAACATCGTGCCGCGCATCCAGAGCCACCTGGACATGATCGGCGAGCGCGAACCGTGGCGCATGCTGTGGGCGTCGATGTACAACGCCAAGTGCCTGACGCTGCCGGACTACCGCCAGGGCCGCGTGCTGTTCGCCGGGGACGCGGCGCACCTGGTGCCGATCTTCGGCGTGCGCGGGCTCAACTCGGGGCTGGACGACGCGGGCAACCTCGCCTGGAAGCTGGCGGCCGTGCTGCAGGGCCGCGCCGACGAGGCGCTGCTCGATTCGTACACCGTCGAGCGCCTGCATGCCACGCACGAGAACCTGGCGTACGGCAGCAAGAGCACCGAGTTCATGGCGCCGCCCGACTTCGCCTTCACGCTGATGCGCGACGCGGTGCTGCGGCTGGCGCTGGACGAGCCGCGCGTGCGGCCGCTGATCAATCCGCGGCAGTCGGCGCCGATCGCCTACGTGGGCTCGCCGTTGAACGGGCCCGAAGTCGGGCGCTGGGCTTCGGACCTGGCGGCGCCGGGACGTCCCGCGCCGGAAGCGCGGGTGCGCGGCGCGGAGGGCGAGTTCCATCTCACCCAGTGCTTCGGCCGCGGCTTCGTCGGGCTGGTGTTCGGTGCCGGCGGGGAGGCTGCGCGCATCGAGCAAGGGCCGGGCTTCACGCTGGTGCGACTGCCCGCGGGCCCGGCGGCTGAGCGTTACGGCGTCGCACCGGGCGCGAAGGCGCTGGTGGTCGTGCGGCCCGACGGTTATGTGTTCGGCCGCTGGGACCGCGTCGACCTCGAGGCCGCGCGCGCTGAACTGGAGCAACGAGGAGTGCGGCCATGACCGAGCAGGAACTGGATGTCGCGTACACCGCGCTGTGCCGCGCGCTGGGCGAGGTCGGGCCCGACCAGGCCGAACGATTCCTCGCGATGCTGGCGATGGGCCTGGTGGTCCGCTGCGAGCGAGCTGACGAGGTGCTGACGCTGATCGACTCGGTGCGCGAGTCGCTCAGTCCAGAAGGAAGAACTTCATCTCCACCTGCCGCGGCCGGCGGACGCCCGAGCCCACGAACAGCCGCTCGTTGACCCAGCGCAGCGAAGGCGCGGCGGTTTCGAGCGCCGGCAGGCAGCGGAAATACACCTGCGAAGGATCGACCGGCTCGCCGCGGATCAGTTTCGCCGTCACCTCCGCGCTGGCCTGCCGGATCGCCTGGTTGCGCACGTAGATCAGGTCGCCCGCGTCGGTCTCGAGCACGTAGTGGGCCTGCAGTTCGGCCAGCGTGTCGCTGACCACGAGCTGGTAGTCCGCGCCGCCGGGCAGCACGCGCGCGGTCCAGCCATCGCCGCGCGCGTGGCCGCCGGTGATCGGGATCATGCGTCGCAGTCCGCGCGGCGTGCGGCCGACTTCGATCGGCGTGCCCACCTCGACGGCGAGCTCCGCAAAAAACTGCAACTTCGGTTCGGCGGCGGAGGAGAGGGAAATGGCTGTCATACGGATGCGTTCGGTGCGGGCTATGGTAGTCGGATGGAAACGAGTTCGATTGTTCAGAAACCCGCCCTCGACGAGGACTCGCTGCGCCTGGCCCGGCAGGTGTTCCAGTGCGTGCGCGAAGGCGACCTGGCTTCCCTGCAGCCGCTGTTCGACCACGGCTTTCCGCCCAACCTGCGCAACGAGAGCGGCGACAGCCTGCTGATGCTGGCGTGCTACCACGGACACCACGAGCTGGCGCGAGCGCTGCTGCGCGCGGGCGCCGATCCGGAAGTGGCGAACGACCGCGGCCAGACGCCGCTGGCGGGCGCTTCGTTCAAGGGGTACGTCGAGGTGGTGCGCGCGCTGCTGGACGGCGGCGCGCAGGTGGACGGCCAGGGCGAGGACGGCCGCACCGCCCTGATGTTCGCGGCGATGTTCAACCGCGTGGACGTGATGGAGCTGCTGGCCGAGCGCGGCGCCGACCTGCGGCACCGCGACGCCTCGGGCACGAGCGCGCGCGAAGCGGCGCAGAGGATGGGCGCGGAAGACGCGGCGAACTGGCTGCGCGAGCGCAGCTGACACCTAGGCGTCGACGAATCCCGGATTCGGCAGCACGCCCGCCAGCTTGGGCACGTTGGCCTGGCGCGCCTTCACCACGCCGCCGCGCGAACGCAGCCACTCCTCGACCACCTCCCACACCGGCCGCACGCCCGGCGCATTCTTCGCGTCCTCGGCGACCGGCGCCCAGCCGGCCACCTTGTACTGCTTGCCGGCTTCTATGGCCTTGCCGTCCAGGCGCATGTCCTGGATGCGCTGGCCCATGGGCGCGAGCGGGTTGCAGGTGTACTGCAGGCCGCCCACGCGCACCATGTCGCCGCCCTGCTGGTAGTACGGGTCGGGGTTGAACAGGTTGTCGCAGACGTCTTCCAGCACGGTCTTGATCATCTCGCCGCTCATCTGGTTGACGGTGGCGTACGAGTACGTCGTCGCCGTCATGTCCATCAGCCATTCGCGCGTGATCGTCTCGCCCTGCAGCAGCGAGGTGCCCCAGCGGAAGCCCGGCGAGAAGGCGATCTGCGCGCCCTGCACGTCCATCAGCGCGTCGAGCAGCAGCTGGTCGCCCGTGCCGTTGAAGTTGCCGCGGCGATAGAGCGTTCCCTCCGTGACCGCGAGCTTCTCGTTCAGCTTCGATTCGTACGGCGCCCGGATCTTCGTGATCAGCGCCTGCATCTCGCGATCGGCGGGCAGCGCGTTGGACAGCACCGGCAGCAGCTTGTAGCGGAAGTCCTGCACCTTGCCGCCGCGCACGTCGAAGTCCATCACGCCGAGGAACTTGCCGTTGGAGCCCGCGTTGGTCACCAGGGTCTTGCCGCCGGCGTTGGAGACCACCGTGGCCACCGGCATGCCGTCGTGCGTGTGGCCGCCGAAGATGGCGTCGATGCCGCGCACGCGCGTGGCCATCTTGAGGTCCACGTCCATGCCGTTGTGCGACAGCAGCACGACCACCTGCGCGCCCTTGGCGCGGGCCTCGTCCACCATCTTCTGCATCTGGTCGTCCTGGATGCCGAACGTCCAGTCGGAGACGAAGTAGCGCGGGTTGGCGATGGGCGTGTACGGGAAGGCCTGGCCCAGGATGGCGCAGGGCACGCCGTTGATGGTGCGCATCACGTACGGCTTGAACACCGGGTCGCCGAAGTCGGTGGTCTTGACGTTCTGCGCGACGAAGTCGACCTTGCCCGCGAAGTCCTTCTCCACGATCTCCTGCACGCGCTGCATGCCGAGCGTGAATTCCCAGTGGCCGGTCATCACGTCCACGCCCAGGAGCTTGGCGGCGTCGACCATGTCCTGGCCCTTCGTCCACAGCGCGGTGGCCGAGCCCTGCCAGGTGTCGCCGCCGTCCAGCAGCAGCGCGCCCGGGCGGCTGGCCTTCATGCGCTTGACCAGCGTGGAAAGGTGCGCGAAGCCGCCCACCTTGCCCCAGCGGCGCGCGGCTTTCTCGAAGTCCAGGCAGGTGAAGGCGTAGCTCTCCGCGGACTGGGCCGGCAGGTGTGCCGACTTGAGCAGGTGCTCGCCCACCAGGTGCGGCAGCTTGCCGGCCATCGCGCCCACGCCGAGGTTGACGCTGGGCTCGCGGAACCAGATCGGCTGCAGCTGCGCGTGGCAGTCGGTGATGTGCAGGAACGAGACGTTGCCGAACTTCGGGACGTCGTACAGCTTGTCCGCCGCGGTGGCCGCGTCGGCCTCGGCCCAGCGGCCCAGGCCCATGCCGGCCGCGCCGGCGGCGGCCAGCACCTGCAGGAATTCGCGCTTGCTCAGGTTCATCGCAGAGGGTGTGTTCGGGAGTCGGAAAGGAAAAGGGGCGGAGGAGGGCTCCTCCGCCCCTTCACGGTCGACCGATTACTTGTTGACCGGCGACTGCGGGTCCAGCAGCAGCGCCATCACGTGCTGGATCTGCTGCTCGGTCAGGTTGCCCATGTGGCCGGCGCGCGGCATGTTGGAGCAGGCGTTGTAGGCCTTGGCGTTGTAGATCTTGCCCCAGGTGTATTCCACGATCGGCTTGGCCGCCGCGCTGGAGGGATCGGTGACGCCGCGCAGCTTGCCGTACTGGTACAGGCTGGGCCCGATCGTGCCGAAGGAGATCTCCTCCTTGCTGATCTGGTGGCAGTTGTAGCAGTTGCCGCCGTTGACCGTGTTGGCCGCGTCGGTCCAGGTCTGGCCGCGGCCGCTCTGGGCGATCTGCTCGCCCTGCTTCCAGTCGCCCAGGAACTTGCCGCCGGCGGGCCACTTCACGGTCTTGAGGTTGGCTTCCTCGATGCGCTTGGCGACGGCCGCGTCCAGCGGCTTGCCGGCCACGTCGGCGGCATTGCACAGCCGAAGCGTCTCGTCGATGTCGGTGACGCGCTCGACCTTGGCGATGCCCTGGCCGCGGAAGCTGGCCTTGACCAGGTCCTGCGCGGTCTTGTCGAGGTCGGCGCTGGAGGGCAGGGGCGCCAGGCCGGCGCAACCCACCGCCGCGAGCGCGACCGCCACGGCGCCGAGCGCCAGCCACTTGCGATTGATCTTCTTCATGGGGCGTCCTTTCAGCGCTTGATGGAGGGCGCGGCGGATTTCGCGCCCTTGGCGTTCACGCCCAGGTAGGTGGACAGCGCGGTCAGCGCGTCGCTGCCGAACTCGGGGTACGGGAAGCGCTGCTGGCGGTAGCAGTCGTTCAGGCGCAGCTGCATGCTCCACATCTGGCCGTTGGACACGCGGTAGGCGGGCCAGGCGGCGAAGCCGACGCCGTCGCCGGAGTTCTTGGTGAGGTTGGGCAGGTCCTGCAGGCGGATGCGCTTGCCGTCCTCGCCGTGGCACGAAGCGCACGAGAAGTCGTGCGTGCCGCCGCGCATGAAGAACAGGCGCTTGCCCACTTCATAGGCCACGCGTTCCTGCGGGGCCGATTGCGGCAGGTTGAACGCCATGCCGCGCGACTCGGCGGCGATCCAGGTGGCCAGCGCGGTCACGTTCGCCATCTCGCCGCGGCCGAACGGCGTCTTGGCGATCTCCTTGCCGTCCAGGCCCTGCAGGCGCTCCATGCAGGTGACCAGGCGCGATTCCAGGTCCTGCACCTTGCCGGTGTCGGCGAAGTAGCGGGGCAGCTCGACGAAAGTGCCCTTGACCACGCCCGGGCCCTTGCCCAGGTCGCACTGCTCGAGCGACGCGTTCCTGGGACCGCGTTTCTTCTTCCACAGGTCTTCGCCCTTGGCCTCGAACAGCTCGGCCGGGTTGCCGTCGGCCAGCATGGCCCGGTATTCCTCGATCGACTGCGTGGTCGACTTGGGGCTCTGCGCCGACGCCAGGCCTGCCGCGAGGCCGGCCACGGCGAGGGCCACCAGGGTCCTCGTCTTCATCTGCATGTCTCCTCTTCGATGTTCTTCGAAAGAAAACGGCCGGCGCCTTCTCGGGCCGGCCGGAGCCGTCAGCTGACGGCGACCTCGTCGGTGCGGGTGTCGCCCCTGTTGTCCTTCCAGGTCACGGCGATCTTGTCGCCGGCCTTGGCGCCCTTGACGGTGAACTGCAGGAAGGGGTTCTTGGCGACGGCGGGGCCCCATTCGGCGGCCAGCACCTGCTTGCCGTTGTGGGAGGCCGTGACGTCGGTGATGTGCCAGGCCGGGATGGTCTTGCCGGACGAATCCTTGCGCTGACCGGTTTCCATCTCGTGGCTCATGAGGACGCGCACGACGGCGCCGCTGCCCTGGGCCTGTGCGCGGATGCGCATCGGATCTGCCATGTTCTTGCTCCTTGTGTTCGTGAAGTCCGCTTCAGCCGCCGCAGCCGCCGAGCGTGACCTTGACTTCCTTCTTGGAGAAGAGGGCCTTGCCGTCGCGCGTGATGGCCACGGCGTACACGTCGGACGACTGGCCCATCTTGGCGCGGGTGAGGAAGTTGGCGTCGACGGCTTCGCTGACGTCGAACTTCGCCACCAGCGGCGACGGGTTCTTCTCCACCAGCACCAGCAGGTGCTTGACGTTGGGGAGCGTGGTGGCCACGCCCATCGGCACGACGGCGCCGTTCTCGGCGATGTCGGGCGCGGTCAGCGTGACGTCCTTGCTCTCCGTGGGCGCGCCGCCGCCGTAGGCCTTGAGCGCTTCGGCCACGGTCTTGGCGTCGAACGCGGCGTTGGTCCAGGCATGCGCCAGCTGCGGGAACAGGCCGCTGGTGGCCAGCAGCCCCGCGACCGCGGCGCTGTGCTGGAGGGTCTGTCGACGGGTGGTCTTCATTCGGGTCTCCGGAATCAATCAGTGCAGACTAATACAAGCTCGGCGTTGTCGCATGGGGGATTCCCCGGCGATGAACGTTCTATTTCGCGCCGCCCGCGAGCCAGTCGGCGATCTGGCGCGCGCCGGCTTCGTCCAGGGGTTGGGGCGGCATGGGCACGTTGCCCCACACGCCCGAGCTTCCACCCCGGATTTTGCCTGCAAGGTAGTCGGCTTTTCCGGCGTGGCGTTGCGAAACCTCCGCCCAGCTCGGGCCGACGATGCGCTGGCCGGCCGCGTGGCAGGCGGTGCAGTTGTTCTTCTGCAGCAGGGCCAGGGGCGCGGCATCGGCGGGCGCCACGGGCGCGGCGGCTGCCGGCGCGGCGTTGGCGCCGGCGGCCGCACGCGTGTCCGCGCCGCGCTGCGCGCCCACCAGGCGGTTCTGCTCCGCCAGGTTGCCGTGCGCATTGCGGGCGTGCGCGGGCAGCACCGAGGCCGCCTTGGTTCCGACGGGGCAGTCCTTCATGCAGATGGAACCCACGACGTCGGGTCGCGCGGCGCCCTTGATCTCCTTGCCCGGCCACATCGCGTGGTCGGTGCTCATGCCGTTGCGGTTGGGCAGCCGCTGCTGCACCTGGGCGATGTTGCGGTCGCTCAGCGTGAAGTCGGCCGGCACCACGTCCGCCAGGTTCAGCATGTAGGCGGTGACGGCGTAGACCTCCTCGGTGCTCAGCGACTTGGGCGCGTTCCACGGCATCGCGCGGTTGATGTAGTCCCACAGCGTGGATACCGTGGGCACCTTCATCATCGTGGTGCGGCCGGGGTAGTCGGTGCGCTGGAGGTTGGCGACGCGGCCCTTCTCGATGTCGGCCTTCGTCGTGCCGCCCACGAGCGGGTTGAACACCGAATTGGATTCGCCGAACACGCCGTGGCACGACGCGCACTTGTCGTCCCACACCTGCTGGCCGCGGGCCACGCTGCCGGAGCCGGGCGGCAGGCCCTGGAAATCGGGGCGCACGTCGATGTCCCAGGCCTTCACCTCGGCGGGCGTGGCATCGCGGCCGACGCCCGGGAACTTCGACGGCTGCGCGCCCGCGGCGCAGGCGAACGCCGCCAGCGCCAGCGCGGTCAGCGGCTTAACCCAGCTGGACATTCTTCACCTCGCCGCTTTCCTCGACGCGCCACGACTGGATCGCGTTGTTGTGGTAGATCGAGCGCGTGCCGCGCACGGCGCGCAGCTGCGGATAGCTCGGTTGCACGTAGCCGGTCTCGTCGCGCGCGCGGCTCTGGATGATGGCCGGCTTGCCGTCCCACACCCAGTCGGCCGAGAACCGCGTGAGGCACTTGCTCATCACCGGGTCCTGCAGGCGGGCGGGGCGCCAGTTGCGCCCGCCGTCGACGGACACGTCCACGCCCTTGACCTTGCCGCGGCCCGACCACGCCAGGCCGGTGATGCTGTAGAAGCCCTTGTCCAGCAGCACCTGGCCGCCCGAAGGCGTGGTGACCACGCTCTTGCATTCCTGGATGCTGGTGTACTGGCGGTGCGTGCCGTCGGGCATCAGGTCCACGTAGTGCACCGATTCGTCCTTGGCGGCCCAGGGCTGGTCGCCCACCTCCACGCGGCGCAGGTACTTGATCCAGCTGACGCCCTGCACGCCGGGCACCACCAGCCGCAGCGGGTAGCCGTTCTCGGGCCGCAGCATCTCGCCGTTCTGGCCGTACGCGAGCAGCACCTCGCCGGACCGCACCAGGTCCATCGGGATGGTGCGCGTCATCGAGGAGCCGTCGCCGCCCTCGGCCAGCACGAATCGGCCCTTGCCCAGGTCGGCGCCGGCCATCTCCAGCACGGTGATCAGCGGCACGCCGGTGAACTCGCTGCACGACAGCATGCCGTGCGTGTACTGGCAGGTGGGCACGGCCACGTTGCCCCATTCCATGCCGGTGTTGGCGCCGCACTCGATGAAATGGAAGCGCGACACCGAGGGCAGGCGCATCAGCTCGTCCATGGTGAAGACCTTGGGCTTCTTCACCATGCCGTTGACCATGAAGCGGTGCTTCGAAGGATCGATGTCCCACCAGCCCTGGTGGTGGCGCTCGAAATGCAGGCCGCTGGGCGTGACGATGCCGAACAGCGACTGCAGCGGCGCGAACGACACCGAGGCCTGCTTCGTCTGCGTCAGGCCGGGGCTCTGGCGGCGCTGCACGTTGGCCTCGTACTTCGAGGGCTTGCCGTAGCCGTCGGTGACCACGGGCTGGCCCAGGCCGCGCGTGTGCTCGGGCAGCTCGAGGATGTTGCGGTCGCCCTGCGGCGGGGTCTGCGCCAGCGCCGCGCCGGCGGTGCCGGCGGCCGCGGCGGCGAAAGCGCCGCGCAGGAAGTCGCGCCGTCCCTGGCGCGCCTCGGCGGCGGCTTGGCGGATGCCCTCGGCATCCAGGAAGTTCTCGGGCGCCTTGCGCACGCGGCCGGTGTCCATCTTGTTTTTGGATCGCTATATTCGGATTCACAAATATATCGCGCCCGAGCGCACCGCGGGCTGGGGTTTTCGCCTAGGAGACGCTCTTGAGCGCGGCCTGCAGCCGCTGCTCGAGATAAGCGCCGTAGTAGTCGGGGATCGACGCGCCCACCAACCGCTCGGCGACTTCGCGCCCGCCCCGGCCGAAGAACAGCACCGTCGGCGCGACCGTCACCTTCCAGGCGCGCAGCTGCTGGTCGTGCGTGGTGGCCTGCCCATCGAAGCCTGCGAGCGCGGCCGCGCTCGCCATGTCGACCTGCACGACGGGCTGGCCGCTCTCGGCGAGCAGCGGGGCGAGATGGTGGTCGCGCACGCGCCGGCAGAACGGGCAGCCGTCCAGGCTGGCCATCACCAGCAGCGGTCGGCCGCGCTGGAGCGACAGCGCCAGCTCGTCCGGCAAGGAGCGCGACGACGGCAGCGTGGCCGCGCGCGCTTCCACGACGCAGGCCAGCGCCGGAAGAGCCAGCAGCGTGCGGCGCCGCATGCTCAGTCCTTCTCCTGCTCCATCAGCAGGTAGGTGTTGTAGGCGTTCATGCGGTTGGCCGCCTGGAACAGCGGCAGGTGCTCGAAGCGGCTCCAGTCGGCCGCGCGGTAGGCGTCCTCCCAGGGCTCGAGGTTCTTCGCGGCCTCGCCCATCACCCGGCGCAGGTGCACGAGGTAGTCGCGCGTGAGCTGCAGGTCGGCGCGCGCCTCGCGCGTCAGTGCGCCGTGGCCGGGCACGAGCACGTCGGCGCCCAGTTCCAGGATCTGGTCCAGCGCACCGATCCAGCGCCGGCTGTCCGCCTGCCCCACGAACGGGATGCGGCCGCGGAACACCAGGTCGCCGGCGAACAGCACCTTCTCGCGCGGCAGCCAGATCACCAGGTCTTCCGCCGTGTGCGAGGGCCCGACCGGCAGGATGCGCAGCTGCGTGCCGCCGACCGTCAGTTCGCGCGGGCCGTCCAGCCATTCGTCGGGCGTCACCAGTTGCGTCTTCTCGTCGATCCAGGGCGCGAGCTCGGTGCGCGAGGCCTGCAGCCGCAGCCGCGCCGTGTCGGAGGCCAGGTAGTCGCGCGCGCCCTTGTGCGCGATCACCTTCGCGCCCGCGGCCTTGAACACCTGCAGGCCGTAGACGTGGTCGGCGTGGTAGTGCGTGAGGATCACGTGCGTGACGGGCAGCGGCGTGATCCTGCGGATCTCCGCCATCAGCCGCTGCGCCAGCGCGGGCGAGCCCAGCGCATCGATCACCACCACGCCGGCCGGCGTGACCACGAAGCCGGCGTTGGAGATGAAGTTCTGGTTGGCGGGCGAGCCCAGCGCGGACACGCCCTGCACGAACCACGCGGAAGGCGACACCTGCTGCGGCGCCATCGCGGGCGCCTGCGCCCACGCGGACTGGAAGGCGAACGCCAGCGACAGCAGCAGGGCCCGGCCCCGGAACGGCAAATGCATGGGCCGCCCCCTCAGCGCGCCACGTCGGCTTCGATGGCGATCTGCGTGCAGACCGCGCGGCACAGCGTGACCACGCGGTCGTTGACGATGCGGTAGTAGATCTGCACGCCCTCGCGCCGCTTGCCCAGCACGCCCGCCTGGTACAGCGTGTTCAGGTGCTGCGACATGTTGGGCTGGGTGGTGTCGATCTCGGCCAGCAGCTCGCTGACGTTCTTCTCGCCGTTGCACAGGCTGCTGATGATCTTCAGCCGCATCGGCGAGGACATCACGCGGAAGACTTCCGCGGCCATCTCGAACACATCGTCGGACTCGACGACGGCGGCTTCCTTGCTGCGCGAGCGGGCGGCGACGGCCATGGTGCGGACCTCGGGTTCAGGGCTTGATGTAGGCGTACTGCTCGCGCGTCTGCAGCTGCGCGATGCGCACCACGCCGGAAGGCGTGAAGTCCGCGTCCATGATGAACTTGTCCTTGGAGATGTTGCGCGTGCGCAGGGTGATCTCGCAGACCTCGAACCTCACGCCGCGCGCCTTGAGCGCGCTCACCAGCGAGGCGTAGTCGATGTTCGGGTTCTTCTTGTCGCGCGCGCCTTCCATCAGCATGTCGATGCCGGCGGCGTGCGTGACCACCACGATCTTCGTGTCCGGCGCCACGTCCAGGTGGTTGCGGATGTTGCGCAGCCCCTTGGTGGCCTGGGCGTCGGTGTCGTCGAAGTGGTAGACCACCTTGTCCTGGGCGAAGGCGCCGAACGAGGCGAAAGCCAGCAGCAGGACGAGGTAGCGGGCGAATTGGCGCATGGGCGAGGGCTCCGGATGTATTGCTCGCGGGCAATATAAGCGAAGTCCCGGTCCGGCCGCGCCGGGGTTTGTCCTGTCCTCAGGCGCGCTCCAGGCGCCACATCTGGTAGTTCACCCCCGCAACCGCCCCGCCGATCATCGACGCCGCGGCCACGAAGCTGGTCAGGCTCAGCGTCGACACGCCCGTGACTCCCTGCCCGATGCTGCAGCCCAGGGCCGTGACGCCGCCCACGCCCATCAGCACGGCGCCGACGAGGTGGTGGCCCAGGTCCGAGGTGCCGCCGAAGCCTTCCCAGCGGAAGCTGCGGCCCACCAGCGCCATCGCGGCCGACCCGCACAGCACGCCGGCGACGGCGACGATGCCCACCGTGAGCCGCTTGCTCGCGTCGCTGAAGAACATCAGCCAGTCCAGCACGAAGCCGGTGGGCGCGACGAAGCTCAGGCCCTCGGCGCGGGTGGAGTTGGTGGCGATCCAGACTTCCTCCAGCGTCTGCGGATGCTCGGCGACATGGCCGAGGCGGCCGGTGATCCAGAACATCGCCAGCACCAGCAGGCCGACGCCCAGGCCCGCGGCCAGGTTGACCGGGCGCCAGGCCTCGCGCGAGGACAGCGCCCACAGCAGCAGTGCTCCGCCGATCGCGCCGCCCGCGACCAGCGCGGCGACGCCCGGCGACAGCCCGGCCGCTCGCGCGAGCAAGCCGGCCAGGTCCGCGTTGCCCGCGAACTCCGGCCCGACGCGATCGACCGTGTTCACCCGCAGCACCGCGGTGATGCCCTTGAGCGTGGCGAAGGCCGCGATGCCGGTGACGATGGCAACCACCAGCGACTTGAGGTTGCCCGCGCCCGCGCGCACCAGCGTCTTGCTGACGCAGCCCGAGGCCAGGACCATGCCGAAGCCGAACAGCGCGCCGCCGACCAGAGCGGACAACCAGATCCAGCGCGTGGAGGCGTAGAGCGTCTGCGGCGCCGTCACCCAGCCGAGCGCGGACAAGGCGGCGAAGCCGAGCATGGCGGTGGCGGAGGCCAGCGCCCACTGGCGCAGGCGCGTGGAATCGCCCATGGCGACGACATCGCTCACGGCGCCCATGGTGCAGAAGCCCGTGCGCTGCACCAGCGCGCCGAACGCGAACGAAACGAGGAACGAGGCCCAGAGGACCTGCTGGCCGAGGCGGGCCAGCTCTTCAACGGTCATCGGCCGATTCTAGGCAGCGCCTGCGCGCGCCGCCCGCGGCGGGCCTTCAGACCACGTCGGCCGGATCGCGCTTGATGCCGCCGCCGATCGGCGTCCAGCGCATCACGTTGCTCATGGTGCGGCGGCCGTGCGCGGCGCGCGCCACCAGCGTGGCGCCGATGAACACGCCCAGCGTGCGCACCGCCAGCGACGGGTGCTTGCGCGTGACCACCCAGGCGGCAACGCCGCCGACGAGGTCCACCCAGTGTTCGCCGGGAAAGAGGGGCGCGGGATTGTCGAAGCGCTTGACGACTTCAGGCTTGTTGCTGGCTTGCATGGCGGCAGGTGGGAGGTTCTTCGATGCCCTCCACGCTAACGCGCGCGCCCCGCGACCGTGATGGCATGGCGCGACCGTCGTCGTGTCGGACGAAGCCTCACGGCCCAGCCTTCGGGCACTTCCGTCGCGCGGCGCGCGTTCCAAGAATGGTCGCCCCCCAACCGCGGAGATCGATCCCATGGCCTTCGAGCCCCTCAAGCAGACCGTCGTCCTGTCCACCGGCATCCGGATGGCCTACGTGGAGGCCGGCAAGCCCGGCGGCCCCGTCGTGATCCTGCTGCACGGCTACACCGACACCGCCCGCTCGTACTTCCCCACGATCGAGGCGCTCGAGCAGTCGGGCACCGACCTGCACGTCTTCGCACTCGACCTGCGCGGCCACGGCGGCTCGTCCATGCCCGCCGGCCCGGGCTGCGCGGCTGCGCCCGAGCAGTGCTTCGCTCCGCCGGCGCTGGCGGCCGACGTGGTCGCGTTCATGGAACACAAGGGCTTCCTCAAGGCCCACGTGGTCGGCCATTCCAACGGCAGCCTGGTCGCGCAGGAGCTCGCGCTGTCGCACCCGTCGCGCGTGCTGAGCCTGGTGCTGATCGGCAGCTGGGCATGCAGCGTGGCGCATCCCGGCGTCGAGCAGTTCCTGGTGCCGCTGGTCGAAGGGCAGTGGAAGGAAGCGCTCGAACGTTGCCGGCCGGGATTTCGCTGGCCCGAGGATGCGTACCACCTGACGCCGCTCGACGCGGATCCCGGGGCGGGCGAGTGGATCGCGCGGAACTGGGCGCTGGAGATCGCCGCCGACCCGGACTTCGTGCAACGGATCGTCCCCGAGACCGCGGCCGTCAAGCTCGGCACCTGGATCGGCGTGCTTCGCGCGGTCACCCGCACCGACAACCGCGACCGGCTGCGCCGGCTGAGCGTGCCGACGCTGGTGCTCTGGGCCACGCAGGACAACTTCTTCGTCGAGGAGAACCAGGCCGAGCTGCGGTCCGCGCTCGACATGGCGGTCGCGGCGGGCTCCGCGCGCTACGTGTTCAAGACCTACGGCCGGGCGCCGCTGCCCGCGTCCGGGCAGCAGGAGAGCGATCTCGGCCACAACACGCAGTGGGGCGCGCCGAGGATGGTCGCGGCCGACATCACGGCCTGGGTGAGGAGCGGCCGCCCGACGGCCGACCTGCCGTACTGCGATCCGGCCGATCCTTCGCGGCTGCTGGTGGAAAAAGGCGGCGCGAAACTGATCGAGAAGCGCCCCGCCTAGAGGGCCTTGAGCGCGCCGATGATGGCCAGGTGCACCGGGTAGATCACGTAGAACAGGTGCTGGATGCGCGGCATCTTCAGCGGCAGGTGCCGCGCCGCCCACGCCACCGGCAGCGCGGCCAGGGTCGAGAAGAACGAGGCCCAGCCGCCGAACAGCGCGTTCAGCCATCCGGTGGCGGCCAGCAACAGCAACACCAGCACCGCGAGTCCGCCGCCGCGCTGCGTGCACCAGAGATAACCCGCCGCGACGAGGAACACGCCGGCGGTGCCGAACTCCACGAGCCAGCTCGCCGCCGCGATCGCCACGCAGGCCACCGCACGAAGCGCGACAGGCGCGGGACTCTCCAACGCCCAGCACACCGCCGCGCCGAGCGACAGCGTGAACAGCACGTTGAGCATCATCGGATCGCCGCGCGCCCAGATCGACGGCAGCAGCGCCACCGCGCCCCACACCGCCAGCCGCACGGTGGTGCGCGCGCAGCGCTCGGCCCGGTCGCCTTCGCGCGCCAGGTTGACGGCCAGCACCAGCGCGAACAGCGGAAAGGCCAGCCGGCCCGCGATGAAGGCCCAGCTCTCGAGCGGCATGCCCAGCAGGTGGCGGCCGATGTGGTCGCAGAACATCGAGACCAGCCCGATCCACTTGAGCGCCTCGACCTGGCCGTCGGTGAAACCGAGCGGCGCGGAGAGCGGCCGGTGCTGGGTCATGCGCGGATGGTAGGCGCTTCGTGCTGCCGCAAACCGACCAGCACGGCCACCGAGGCCAGCGAGAGGGCGCCCGCGACCGCCGCGACCGGCACCAGCCCGAGCGTGATCCAGGGCGCGACCACGATCGTGCCGGCAGCCGTGCTCAGCAGGATCGCGAGGATCACCAGCGCGGCCGCCCGCGAGTCGTCTCCCTCGGCCGCGACGATGGCGCGCAGGAAGCCGGCCGGTCCGCGCACCCCGAAGCCGCCGTTCACCGCCACCCACAGCACGGTGACGGCCGCGGCCGAGGTGCCGCCGAACCCCGCGTAGGCCAGGATGGCCACGCAGCCCGCGGCCGACACCACGGAACCGCCCAGGATCACCTGCTCCTCGCCGAAGCGGCGGCCCAGCCGGTGCGACCACTGCACCGCGGCGATGAACGTTGCCACCCCCACCACCTGCATGCGGATGAAGTCGGACAGCGGCCCGCCCCACACCGACACCATCACCGCCGGCGCGGCGAACACGATCACCAGCAATCCGGCCAGCGAGAAGGCCTGCGACAGGCCGTGCCTCGACACCTCGCGGTTGCGCAGCAGGCGCAGGTAGCTGCCGCCGCGGTGCGGGTCGGGGGGCGGGAAGGCGAGCGCGGGCATCCGCGGCACGGCGAGGGCCACGGCCGTCGCGGCGACCGCGAGCACCATGAACGAAGCGCGCCAAGAGAACACCGCCAGCAGCCACGCCCCCGCGATCGGTGCGAGCGCCGGCATCAGCGATTCGATGCTGCCCTGCAGGCCGATGGCGCGCACCGCCTGCGCGGGCTCGAACAGGCGGCGGATGATGCCGGGCGCGAAAGCGGCGCCGGCCGCGGCGGTGACGCCTTGCAGGAAGCGAAGCGCGATCAGCGCGGGCATCGATTCCGCGCGACCCGCGGCCCAGGACGTCAACGCGAACAGCAGCAGCGCGATCAGGAGCAGCGGCCGTTGCGCGCGCCGCGCGCCCAGCTCGCCGAACAGCAGCAGCCCGCACGCGAGCCCGGCGGTGAAGGACGCGAGCACGTGCTGGGCCTGCGCGGGCGTGCCGCTCAAGGCCTGCGGCAGCAGCGGCACCGCGGGCAGCACCAGGTCGGTGGCCGCGAAGCCGAGGAGGGTGGCGAGCACCACCACGCCGAAGGCCAGGAGGCGCTGCGTGCGCGAGATCATGGCTTGCGGCGTGCGGCCTTGTCGTAGCGGCGCCAGTAGTCGAACTCCTCCTCGTGCACTTCGATGTCGAGTTCGGCGATGCGCGCCTGCAGCCGCTCCTGCACGTCTCGCACGGCCTGGTTGTAGAGGGCCGGGCCGATCTCCTCGACGAAGAAGCCGAGCAGGCCCGAGGCCGCGACGTTGCCGATCGGCTCGTCCATGTTCTCGCGGAAGTACCGCTCGATCGAGGCGATGGCCTGCTGCCGCACCTGCTTGTCCAGTTCGATCATGAAGGCTCCCGTCTGTCCTGCCGGACTATGCCAGTCCACGTGGCACATCCGTGGCAAGCCCGCGCAGGCGCGCGCTCACGCGCGGGCCGGGCGCCGTCTGACAGATGTCCGGATGGGAAAGATGAACATGACGGATTCGAGCTGGAGCCGATGTCATGAAACGCCTGATGGAAAAACTCTGCGCCTCGCTGATCGCGGTGGCCGTGCTGGGAACGTTCGGGATGGTGTGGCCTGAAGACGCGATCGCCAAGGGCGGTGGCGGTGGAGGCGGCGGAGGCGGCGGAGGCGGCGGAGGCGGCGGAGGCGGAGGAGGCGGAGGAGCCGGAGCCGGCTCAGGTGCCGGCTCGGGCTGCGGCTCCGGCGTCGCTACAGGGGCCGCCTCCGGCGGCGCCGGTTCCGGCAGCAACTGAACGTAGAGCGGCGCATCGTCGCCGCTCACTTCGATGGTGGTATCGACCCGGCTCAGCCCCCACCCCGCGGCGACGTGCGCGAGCACCACGGCGACGACGATCGGGCCTTGATGCCAACGCGGGCCGGCATGGCTCGACCCGATGGCCCGCAGCAGGCGCGGGTCGATGCCGGCCGACCGGTCCGGCGCGCCGGACGGCGACGCGCCCGCCGGTGGCGGCGTCGTGGGCGGCGTCGGTGGTGGCTTGCTCACGCTTGGCTGTTGAAGGGTAGGGGGTCATCCGGCGGCTCCGGGACGGACGATCGGCGTGCCGACTTGCCGGATTCGGTGTCGCGATGCCTTTGCCGGTAGCGGTCGATCTCGTTCGGAGAGAACGCTAATGATTCTCATTGTACACAGCCGACACGCGAATCAACCGCCACGCGCCACCGGTTCGAGGGTCGCATGGGGGTCGAGCGGATACATCGGCCGCCGCAGCCGGCGGAACGGAAACTGGCTGTAGTCCGAGCTGCACACGCCGGGTCCGGCCGCCATGAGGATGGTCTTGGCGATGGGCTGGAAACCCGCCCGAAAGTGCTGGCGCGAGAAGACGATGACGTAGCGGGCTCGCAGCGGATCGACTCCGCAGTGAGTGAACACGCCGAGGTCCATTGGCTCGACCCGTTCCTCGGAGACGACGAGTTGCAGCGGGCCGGTATCGAGCACGGCGGTGCGGCCGCAGCTCACCCGCACACCCGTCATCATCGGGCCGGTGACGGTGAACTGTCCGTCGGTGATGGCGCGCACCGTTCCGGTGAGGGTCAGGGGCTTCCCCTTGCGTCCGATCGTCGGCATGTCCACGCGACCGCCCACCGGGAGCGTCACGCGGGCACCCACGCCGGCTTCGATCATCGCCGCGACGGTGGCGGTGTCCCTGACCGGTCCCGCGACGATGCCCTGGAGTCCCTGGCGCAGCGCCTCGGCGATCGTTTCCATCGTGTCGGCCGAGCCGCCGGAGGCGGTGTTGTTGCCGTGGTCGGCGATGACCACCGGCCAGTCCGCCAGGCGGGCGGCCTCGGCGATCGTCTTCTCCAGCGGGTCCGGCCGGTAGACGAACTCCTCGCGGCGCTCCCAGGCCATCGCGGCCAGCTCGTCGCAGCAGGCTTGCGCCGCCTCGCGTCCGCCCGGCTTCGCCGCGTCGCCGACCACGACGACGCTCAAGCCTGCCCACGGGATGTCGGCGAGCGGAAAGCCGCCGAAGACGGACGCGTTCATGACCTCGCCGTCGGCCTCCATCCGGATCGCCCGCGCCATGATGTCCTTCATGGGTTGGAACATGGGCGAATGCTGGTTCATGTGGGTGAGCATGGGCAACCAGCGATGGACGGTGAAGGGTCGCGCCTTGCCGTCCAGTCCGGCGAGCAGGGACCGGGCCGCGCGCTCGCCGGTCTCCCCCATGTCGACGTGCGGATAGGTCCGGTACCCGGTGAGGACGTCGGCGCGTGATACCAGGTCGGGGCTCAGGTTGCCGTGGAAATCCAGCGCGACGGCGATCGGCACCTCCGGAGCCACCTCGCGGATCCGCCGCAGGAGCTCCGCCTCACCGTCGTCGAAGCCTTCGGCCACCATGGCGCCGTGCAGGTCCAGCATGACGGCATCGCAGCCGCGCGCGACCGCGGCGACGATCGCGTCCGCCATCGTGTCGAAGGAGCGCCGGTCGGTGGGCGCGCTCGGCGAGGCGTTGGCGTACACGGGCACGTCGACTTGCGCGCCGGCAGTGCGCGCGGCCTCGAGAAAAGCCGCGAAGGCGATGTTCGTGCCGGCATACGCATCGATCGCGCGCTGTCCGCCGAGCATCGGACCGTCGGCGCGATCGGCCACCGCGGCGCGCGAGAAGAAGGCGTCGAGCGGCGTGGCGACCGGCGAGAATGTATTGGTCTCGTGCAGCATTCCTGCGACGACGAAGCGGCGGGCCATGCGGCTGCTCTCCCTGGGGTAGACACCTTCCGGATGATGCCACGCGGCCGTGCGTGGTCGCGAGCCGGAAGCGGATAACATCGCTCACCAGACCCACCCTCGAATGGAGATTGCGGCAGATGATCGAACCGATACTTGCCCCGTCGGAACGGGCCGCCTACGACCGGGACGGCTACTTCACCGTGCGCAGGCTGTTCGACGACGAGGAGATCGCCATGATGCGGGAGGCGATCGAGCGTGATCCCGGCTTGCGCGAGAGCTTCTACGAGCGCCGCGACCAGGCCGGCATGGCGACGCGGATGGCGCTCTGGAATCACCCCGGCGACAGCATCTACGGGCTTGCGGCCCGCTCCCATCGGGTCGTGGACCGGATGGAGGCGATGCTGGGCGGCGAGGTCTACCACTACCACTCGAAGCTGACCGCCAAGGAGCCGGAGGTTGGCGGCGCCTGGGAGTGGCACCAGGACTACGGCTACTGGTATCACAACGGCTGCATGTTCCCGCTGATGGCAAGCGTCATGGTTGCGCTCGACCATTCCACCCGCGAGAACGGCTGCCTGCAGGTGGTGCGCGGTTCACACCTGCTCGGCCGTATCGATCACGGCGTGCTGGAAGGCGAGCAGGTGGGCGCGGATCCGGTGCGGATGGAGCAGATCCTGAAGCGGCTGCCGGTGGAGCATGCCGAGCTCGAGCCCGGCGACGCGCTGTTCTTCCACGCGAACGTGCTGCATCGCTCGGACCAGAACCGGTCGCCGAACCGGCGCTGGACCGTGCTGATGTGCTACAACGCGGCCCGCAACGACCCGTACCTGGAGCATCACCATCCGCGCTACACGCCGCTCGTGAAGGTGCCCGACGAGGCGGTGCGCGCGGCGGGCGTGCGCTTCTCCGAGGGCTCGCAGGCGTTTCGCCGGCAATCGGCGAATCCTCCCGAGCTGCGCAAGCGCATCGCCTGAGCTCTCAGGCGGCGCGGCGCGGGAAGGTGCTCTTGCGCTGCACGAGGTCGTGGTTCTCGAAGAGATCCGCCACCCAGTCGACGAAGACACGGACCTTGTTGCTGAGGTGGCGGTTGGGCGGATACACCACGTGCAGCGCGACGCTCGCGGCGGACCAGTCGAGCAGCAGCGGCTCCAGCACGCCGCTGCCGATATGCTCCTGCACAAGGAACGACGGCGCGTGGATGATCCCCAGGCCCGCGATGCCCGCGGCGACGATCGCCGCCACGTCGTCGAGCGCCAGCCGGTATCGGCCTTCGATGCTCACGGACTCGTCGCCGCGGGTGTAGAGAAAGGGATTGATCCGCCCCGTGCGCGGCGAGAAGTAGCGTACCAGCTCGTGCCCTTTCTCCGGATCGTCGAGATCCTGGGGATGCCGCGGCACGCCGTGGCGACGCAGGTAGTCTGGGGTGGCGCAGGTGAGCAGGGCGGTCTCGCCGATCTTGCGCGCCACCATCGACAGGTCCGTGATCTCGCCGCCGCGAAGAACGCAGTCGACGTTGTCGCCCAGCAGGTCGACCGGGCGGTCGCTCACGCCGAGCTCGAGCCGGATGTCCGGGTAGCGAGCGTGGAAGTCGGGCAGCGCCGGAATCAGGATCGGACCGGCCACGGCGGCCGAACAGTCGACCTTGAGCCGGCCGCGCGGTTGCGCCCGTGCCCGGCTCATGCCGGCCTCGAGCTCCTCCAGGTCGCCGAGCAGGCGGACGGCCCGTTCGTAATACGCCGCTCCGTCGGCGGTCACCGTGACCCGTCGTGTCGTCCGGTTGAGCAGCCGGGTCTGCAGCTCGGACTCGAGCATCTGGATGAGGCGGGTGACGCGCGCCTTCGGCAGGTCCATGGAATCCGCCGCTCGGGTGAAGGTGCCGGCCTCCACCACCCGGATGAACGCCTGCATCGCCGAGAACTTGTCCATGTCAGTCGTGGCTCCGGGCCGGTCCGGGCACGCCGGCCGCGCGCACCAGCAGGTGCGACAGGTCGCTCATCGCGCCGAGCGCGGGACGCCGCGGGTCGAGCCCGCGGTTGAAGCCGAGCGACTCCAGGCGCCGGGCGAGCACGGGATCTCCGGTGACCACGTGAACCGGCACCTCCCAGCTCGCGCCACGCCCGCTCACGCTCGCCGCCGGCTGGTGGTCGCCGACGACGACGAGCAGGTAGTCGCGCACCGCCGGCTGCGCCAGGTAGCCGGTCAGCCAGTCGTAGGTGTAGGCGAGGGTATCGGCATAGGCCGGTCCGAGGTTCAGCCAGTCCGGCGAGCCCGACAGCGACTGCGCGATCGCCGCCGGCGGATAGGGCTCCGCGCCAAGCAGCCGCGTCCAGTCCGGCTGGTAGGGCGGCACGGGATCGAAGGGGATGTGGCTGGTCACTGTGGGAAAGAACAGGAATCGCGGCTTGTCCGGGCGCGCCTGGCGCAGTGCCAGGTGGCGCGCCATCGCGTACTGGTCCGGGATCCGCCAGTACCCGAACGCGGGTCCATGGTAGTCGAGCCCGCGACTGTCGATCAGCTCGTCGAAGCCGTAGAAGGATCCCTCCGGCCAGTCGGCGCGGATGCCGGGCATGAGCGCGACCGTCTCGTAGCCGTGCTCGCGCAGGAAGCCGACCAGCGTGGGACGGCGGGTGGTGAGGAGCAGGTCGTACTGCGCCGGGTCGCCGACCTCGATCCCCGCCAGGAACGATGCATGCGCGAGCCAGGAGCCGCCGCCGAAGGTCGGTGAACGCACGAACGCCGACAGCACTTCCCGTTTCGCGGCGGCGATGGCGGCGGCGAAGCCATCGCGATGCTGCCGCAGCCTGGCGGCGTAGCCAGGGTGGTCGAAGGCGGTGGCGCCGTAGGACTCCGCGAAGACCAGCACCACGTCCGCGCCACGCAGACCCGCGATGTCGCCGGTGAATGGCACGCTCGCCGGCAGCAGCTGCTCCGCACGGCTACCCGAGAGCGCGGTCACGAGGAAAGCTCCCTGCCGGACCCAGTTCGCGATCACCGGCGTGGTGACATAGTCGCGCAGCGTCGTGTGCCTGCCGACGCCGGCCGAGCCGACGGCGGGAAGGTGCGCCACCGCGAGCGAGGCCACCACGACGCCGACCAGGCCGACCCCGACGCGGCGACGCATCACCGCGCCACCGGCGCCAAGTTCGCGGGCGATGCAGCCGGCCGCTGCGCGGATCAGCCCGTACACCACCGCGAGCAGCGCCAGGACGCCGGCAGCGACCGCCAGCGACTTCCACAGCGGATTCTGCTGCCACGCGAGCGTGAGCAGATTGGGCAGGTGACGGCCGTCCCAGTACAGGTTGACCGGACGGCCGAAGAAGGCCGGAATGGTGACCTCGACGTAGCGGCCGCAGGCGAGCACCGTCGCAGCCAACGCGACCAGCGAGACGATGCGCGCACGTCCGGCCGGCCCGCGTTGCGCGGCCAGCACGAGCAGGAGCGCGAGCACGAGGCTTTCGAGCGACAAGGCGATGCCTGGCACGATCGCCGGCGTCGGCCAGAGGTTGTCGAAGGTGAGCGTGAGGTTGAGGAAGACGAGCGCGATCGCAAGGCGCCATGGGCGCGCGCCGTGCCGTTGCCCTACGAGCCCGCCAACGCCGTCGGCGAGAGGAGTCCGGATCATGTCGGTGGCAGCGGAAGCGGTGAACGCGGGGGGTGCTTTACCCCGGGACGGTCGGATCATGCCGCCGCCGGTGCAGCCAGGCGACGTCGATCGCGAACGACCACGTGGCGAGCAGCACCGCGTCCACCGCGGCGGCGGTGCGCCATCCGTCCGGCAGCACCGGCGCGACACAGGCGATCAGCGCGATCAGCTCCAGCACGCACACCGTCTTGCGCCGCTGGCTCGGCGGCAGCGGACGGGCGAGCCATGGCCAGGCATAGGACGCGGCCACGAAGGCATAGCGCATCAGCCCCACGGCGAGCACCCACGCACCGGCCTTGCCGGATTGCCAGGCGAGCAGCGAGAGCACCAGCACGAGCAGCGCGTCGATCTCCATGTCGAAGCGGGCGCCGAAGCTGCTCTGGGTGCCGCGCAGGCGCGCGAGCCAGCCGTCGACGCCGTCCAGCGTCAACGCGACGGTCGCCACGCAGGCGACAAAGAGCTCCAGGTCGCTCCAGGCTTCGCCGAATAGCGAGGCGAGCAGGCACACCATCGCTGCCCGCAGCAGCGTCACGGTGTTGGCAGGGCCGAAGTGGCGGTGCGGTCGGTGGGCCCGCAGGAACGCGAGCACCGGCACGAGCAGCACCAGGTAGCCGCCGATCGCCTTGTAGGCGTGGTGGCTGCCGATCGGCAGCAGCGAATCGATCAGGAAGATGCCGAGCGCGAGCGCGGCGCCCACCGTGACGATGGCCAGCCAGGCACTGCGCACCAGGCCGTCGATCTCCGCGAGGCCGGGCGTCGCCGTGAGTTGCGGCCCGAGGGCCGGTCCTGGGTCGGCCGGGCCGACCGGACGATCCAGGAACCCCGGCGCGGCTCCGCGCGTTCCCGGATCGACATCGCGCGCTTCGTTCACTTGCGTGACCTCCTGTCGTCGAACATCGTACCGCGACCGTCGCATCGGCCGCCACAGCGGCCGTGCGATCATCGAAGCCATGCCTGCTCCCTTGCCGAAGCCAACCGCGCGCGCCTTCTGGTCCGAAGGCAATGGCCGCGGCGCGATCCGCCCGGTGGCCCTCGCCGAACCCGGTTCCGACGAGGTCCGGGTGCGCGCGCTGCACTCGGGAATCAGCCGAGGCACGGAATCGCTGGTGTTCCGCGGCCAGGTGCCCGAGAGCGAGCACCGGCGCATGCGCGCGCCGTTCCAGGAAGGTGACTTCGACGGACCGGTCAAGTACGGCTACAGCAGCGTCGGCGTCGTCGAGGCGGGGCCGGCGTCGCTGCTCGGCCAGACGGTCTTCTGCCTGCATCCGCACCAGACCGCGTACGTGGTACCGGCGGTCGCCGTGCACCCCGTGCCGGCCTCGGTGCCGCCCGCCCGCGCCGTGCTGGCGGCCAACCTCGAGACCGCGGTCAATGCGCTCTGGGATGCCGGGCCGTTGCCGGGGGACCGGATCTGCGTGGTGGGTGCGGGCGTGGTGGGATTGCTGGTGGCATGGCTCGCGGCGCGCATCCCCGGCTGCGTCGTGGAGTCGGTGGATACCAATCCGGCGCGCGCGGCGCTCGCCGCACGGCTCGGGGCACGCTTCGCCGATCCGGCCACCGCGACCGGTGACGCGGACCTGGTGGTGCACGCAAGCGGGGACCCCGGCGGGCTCGCCACCGCCCTCGGGCTCGCGGGTTTCGAGGCGACCGTGCTGGAGCTGAGCTGGTACGGCAACCGCCCGGTGACCGTTCCCCTGGGCGAGTCCTTCCACGCGCGGCGCCTGCGGCTGGTCTCCTCGCAGGTCGGCGCCGTCGCGACGCCGCAGCGCGGACGCTGGACCCACGTCCGGCGCATGCGGCTCGCGCTGGAGCTGCTTGTCGACGATCGGCTCGACTGCCTGGTGACCGGCGGCACGCCGTTCGATTCCCTGCCGGAGCTGATGGCCCGCCTCGCGGACGGAGATGCAGCGCTGGCCGGCGCCCTCTGCGAGAGAATCGACTATTGACCATCCGGAGCCCGCGACCGGGCCCCGCACCCAGAGCCGAGGCATGTACAGCGTCTGCACCCGTGACCACTTCATGATCGCCCACAGCTTCCGCGGCGAGACCTTCGGCCCGGCGCAGCGGCTGCACGGCGCCACCTACGTCGTCGACGTCGAGTACCGGCGCCGCGAGCTCGATGCCGACGGCGTGGTGGTCGACATCGGGCTGGCCGGCAAGCTGCTCGCTTCGGTGCTCGCCGACCTGAACTATCGCAACCTCGACGAAGTACCCGCGTTCGCCGGCATCAACACCACCACGGAGTTCCTCGCGCGCGAGATTTTCGAGCGAATAGCCGCGCGGGTCCGCGGCGGCGATCTCGGCGCGGGCGCGGCCGGGCTGGAGTCGATCCGCGTGTCGCTGCACGAGTCGCATGCCGCCTGGGCCGCGTACGAGGCGCCGCTTGGGTAGCGGCGGCTCGCACCCGCACTTGCACTTCGTCTACCCGGGCGATCTTTCCACGCGCACCGGCGGCTACCGCTACGCCCGCGAGGTGCTCGCGGTGCTGGCGCGCCGCGGAGTGCCGGTCGCGCTGCACCGTCTCGACGGTCCGTTTCCGTTTCCGGCCGCAGAGGACCTGGCCGCGGCGTCGACGACGTTCGCGGCGATCCCGGACGACGCCATCGTCCTGGTGGACGGGCTGGCGTTCGGCGCGATGCCGACGGTGGTCGGCGCGCATGAGCGGCGGCTGCGGCTGGCGGCGCTGGTGCACCATCCGCTTGCCCTGGAGACCGGCATCGATCCCGTCACCGCCGCGCGCCTCGCGGCGTCCGAGCGCGCCGCGCTCGCGGGCGCCCGGGCGGTTATCGTGACCAGCCCGGGCACCGCGCGTGACCTCAACGGCTACGGCGTGCCCGAAGCGCGCAGGCATGTCGCACTGCCCGGGACCCGGCGCGTGCAGCGCGCCGTCGCCGCGCGGGCGTGGGAGAAGCCGCTCAGGCTGCTGTGCGTGGCGACGATCACTCCGCGAAAGGGTCACGTGGAGCTGGTCGAGGCACTCGCGATGGCGAGCGACGCCCAGCCGGCCGTCGCCTGGCGGCTGCGTTGCGTCGGCAGCCTGGAGCGGGATCCGGCCTGCGTCGCGCGGTTGCGCGAAAAGATCGCGTCGCTCGGCCTCGGCGATCGGATCGAGCTCGTGGGCGAGCGCGACGAGGGCGAGGTCGACCGGTTCTACGGCGACGCCGACGTGTTCGTGCTGGCGTCGCACCACGAGGGGTACGGCATGGTGCTCGCCGAGGCGATGGCGCACGGCCTTGCGGTGGTGAGCACGCGCGCCGGGGCGATCCCGGAGACCGTGCCGCCCGATGCCGGCCTGCTGGTGCCGCCGGGCGACCCCGACGCGCTCGCGAACGCGCTCGGGCGCATCCTGGCGGAGCCGATGCTGCGCGATCGCCTCGCTGCCGGTGCCCGCGCGGCGGGTGCGCGGCTGCCCGACTGGGACGAGACCGCCGACCGCATCCTCGCGGCCTTGCCCGGGTTGTCCCCCGGCGACCGGCTCCCGCGGCCAAAGGCCGGGCACCCATGAGCTTCACGCCCGAGTGGCTCGCGCTGCGCGAGCGCGCCGACCATGCCGCGCGCGACGAAGCGCTCGCCAACCGGCTGCGCGGCCACCTCGCCGGGCGGCGCGCTGCCGCTCCGTTGCGCATCGTCGATCTCGGCTGCGGCACCGGGTCCAACCTGCGCTACCTCGCGCCGCGACTGCCCACGCCGCAGCACTGGATGCTGGTGGACAACGATCCGGCGGTGCTGCGGCTGCTCCCACGGCAGGCGGGCTGCGAGCCTCGCGAGCTCGATCTCGCCCGGGACCTGGAGCGGCTGCCGCTGCAGCAGGCCGGCCTCGTGACCGCGACGGCGCTGCTGGATCTCGTCTCCGAGGCCTGGGTGCAACGACTGGCGGCGCGGGTGACGGCAGCCGGCCGGGCGCGGCCGGCGCTGCTCTTCGCGCTCAGCTACGACGGCAGGATGACGTGGACGCCGGCGCATCCCGCGGACGGGGCCGTGGCCGACGCCTTCAACCGGCACCAGCGCGGCGACAAGGGCTTCGGCCGGGCGCTGGGGCCGGCCGCGGCGGACCGGACCGCGCGGCTGCTGCGCGCCGCGGGCTACGAGGTCGCGCAAGCGGCGAGCGACTGGGTGCTGGATGCGACGGCCGGGCAGCCGCTGCAGCGCGCGCTCGCCCTCGGCGTCGCGTCGGCCGTTGCGTCGGCCGCGGACCCGGCAGCACCGGCAGCGCCAGCAGCCGCGCCAGCGGCTGCGTCAGCGGCCGACTGGCTGCCGTTCCGCCTCGCCGAGATCGATGCCGGCCGGTCGTCACTGCGCGTCGGCCACGTCGACCTGCTCGCGCTGCCAGGCCGCTGACGGTGCGCGCCGCCGCCGGTGCGGCCGTGCGCGACTCGCTCAGTCTTCCGTCGCCGCCTGGGCGGCGCGCAGCTCCAGGTCCCAGAGGACGTCCTCGCCCATCACGTGCTGCCGGCAGGCCGGCCGCAGGCAGTCGGCAAGCGCCACGACCTCCGGCAGCTGCAGCCCCTGGCGGCCGGAGCCGATGATCACCGGGGCGACGGCCACCTGGAGTCGGTCGAGCAACCCGCGCTGCAGGAAGCGGGAGACGGTGATGCCGCCACCCTCCACCAGGATGGCGTTCAGGCCTCGCGCCGAAAGCACGTCGAGCAGCCCGCCCAGGTCGATGCCGTCCGCGTCCCGCGGCGCGGCGATGACCTCGGCGCGCCCGCAGCGTGTGGCCTTGCCGGCCGCATCCGGATAGCGCACGACGAGGGTCGGCGCGCGGGGGTCGGAGCAGATGCGGTGCGCCGGTCCGAGCCGCCCGGACGGATCGAGCACCACGCGCGTCGCATCGGGGCCCGGCACGAGCCGAGTGGTCAGTTGCGGGTCATCGGCCGCCACAGTGCCCGCGCCGACCAGGACCGCATCGCACAATGCCCGCAGGCGATGCATGTGCGCGAGGTTCGGGGTGCCGCTCAGGTAGCAGGAATCTCCGGTGCTGGTCGCGATCCGGCCGTCCAGGCTCTGGGCCAGGTGCCCGAGCACGAATCGCCGGCCGGGACCGAGCGAGATCAGCGGCCGGTGGAGCGCGAACAGCGCGATCGCCTGGGGCGACCAGGTCCCTTCCAGGCACCATCCCTTGCCCGGACGCCATTCGAGGCCGGCGGCGGGGTCGGCGTCGCCGGCGCCGATGAAGCCGGCACCGGCCAGCCCCGCGCGACGCCGGCGCGCCGCCTCCAGGCACAGCGCCCACAACCGTCCGCAGTCCGGGGCCTCGTCCCCGATCGGAGCGGGGTCCGGGCGCGGCGCGGCAATCGGTGGCGCGGCGAGTTCGCTGGCGGGCATCGCTGCCCGCCGGGACGCTGCGAGTCGGCTCATGGGTCAAGGGTACGTCAACTCCGGTCGCGGGTGGCCGACCGGGGCGCCGCACCTGGCGCCGCCGGGCCGCTTTCGATGAGAAATCACGGGATTCGGTATGCTTAGGAGCTTCCGGCCGCCTCAACCGGCCGGAACACCCGTGTTTCCAAGGAGAACGGCTGGCGTGGAAGAGATAGGTGCAGCGACCGCGGCGGCAGGCGACGCCCATGCGCGGCGTCGCGCAGTCGCGCAGGCCGGCGTGCGGGTGGACCGTGCGGTGTCGGAGCTGCGGCGCGGACGCCTGGTCCGTCTGTCTTCCGGCATGGAGGACCTCCTCGTCGGCGCCATCGAAACGCTGCAACCGGCTGCCTGGGAGGAGCTGGCCGACAGTGCCGCCGCCCGGGATGGTCAACGACCGAGCGTCACCCTCACCGCGGAACGTGCCCAGGCTTCCGGATGGCTTCGGGCGACCGCGGCGGTGCTCGCGGAGGGCGATGTCGCCACGCTGGGCCCGGTGGGCATGGCGGGCAGTGAACCGGCGGCGGTCGCGCCGATCACCCTGCGACTGCCCGAGTCATTCGATCCGACGCTGCTGGGCGACCTCGCCGGCATCGGCATCCACGGCCGCGAGGGCGGGGGAGCATCGTCCGGCGCCTCGGAGGTCGATCGCTGGGCCGGGCTGCTCGGCGGGCAGCCCGCTTCCCCGGTCGGCCAGACCACCGACGCCATGCGCGCCGCGCTGGAGCTGACCCGCCTTGCACGGCTCGTCCCGGCGGTGGTGACGCTGGATCCGGGCATCGCCGCCCCCGGGGCCGCCATGGACGCCGGCCACGAGACCCACCTGCGGGTGAGCGACGAGGATGTCCGCGCGTATCCGCAGGAACGCGCGCGATCGCTCCTGCGGGTGAGCGAGGCGCCGGTGCCGCTGGCCGGCCACGAGAACTCGCGCTTCGTCCTCTTCCGGGAGACGGTGGCGGATCTCGAGCACGTGGCCATCGTCATCGGCGATCCCGATCCGTCGCAGCCGGTGCTGGTGCGCCTGCATTCGTCCTGCCTCACCGGCGATCTCTTCGCGAGCCTGCGCTGCGACTGCGGGGACCAGCTCCGCGGCGCGATCGACCGGCTAGGCGACGGCGGCGGCGTGCTTCTCTACCTGGCGCAGGAAGGCCGGGGCATCGGGCTCGCGAACAAGCTGCGCGCCTACGACCGCCAGGACGCGGGGCTCGACACCATCGACGCGGACCGCTACCTGGGCTTTCGCGGCGACGAGCGCAACTTCGCCGTCGCGGTGAAGATGCTGCGCGACCTGGGCATCGACCGCATCCGGCTGCTCACCAACAATCCGGCCAAGATCGCGGCCCTGCGCCAGGCCGGCATCGATGTCGTCGAGCGCATCGGCATCGGCGGTCCGGTCAATCGCCACAACGAGCGGTACATCAAGACCAAGCGCGACCGGGCGGGACATCTCATCGAGGTGGCGAGCCTGCCGGTGCAGCGCCAGGCCGGCTGAAGGCCACGGATTGAGCCCGGCAGTCACGGTCCGTAGCTGCGTTCTCGCCGCGGCCGCCGCGATGGCGGCCTTCGGGGCGTCGCCCGCGGTCGCGCGCGGGAGCGCCGATGCGGTCCTGCAGGGCGAGACCGTCGTCAGCTGGGGGAGCGTCACGGTCGCCGCGGACCGTGAACTGGCGTTCGAGGTCCTCACCGACTACGATCGCATGGACCAGTTCATTCCCGGAATGATCGAATCCACCGTGGCATCGCGCAGCGACAACGGCGCGATCGTGGACCAGGTGGCCGAGGAGGGTGTCCTGTTCTTCCGGCAGCGGGTGGCCGTGCGGCTGGAGATCGGCGAGACGCCGCCTTCGATGATCACGCTGCGCGCGCTCGCGGGCAGCTTCAGGCAGTTCGAGGGCACCTACGCAGTGTCGCACCGCGGCGAGCAGACGCTGATCGAGTATCGCGGACGGTTCGTGCCGGACTTCGAGCTGCCGGCCGTGGTGGGGCTGTATGCCGTGCGGCATTCGCTGCGGCGGCATCTTGAGGCGATCGCCGACGAGATCGAGCGCCGCGCGGCCGGCCGGCAGGTGCCGGCCGCCGGAAAATCGCCGGTCGGCGCGGCAGTGCCCGCGCTGGAACGCAACGAGAGGAACGGATGAAGAGCAAGGTGACGGCGATCGGCAAGGCGAGCAGCGACGATGGCCGACCCATTTCGGAGGTGATCCGCGAGCGCATCAAGGCCGCCGGACGGCGCTTCCATGCGAACGACAACATCGCCGAGTTCATCCACTCCGACGAGGAGCGGGCGCAGTTGCGCCGCGAGGTCGAGACGCAGGTGGAGGGGCTGCTGCGCGCCCTCGTGATCGACACCGAATCGGACCACAACACCCAGGACACCGCGCGCCGGGTGGCGAGGATGTACGTGACCGAGGTCTTCTCCGGCCGCTACGAAGATCCGCCGCCGATGACCGAGTTCCCCAACGTGGAGAAGCTCAACGAGCTGATGGTGATCGGACCGATCACCGCCCGCTCCGCGTGCTCCCATCACCTGTGCCCGATCATGGGCCGGATCTGGGTGGGCGTGCTGCCCAACGCCGAGTCCAACCTGATCGGGCTGTCCAAGTACGCGCGTCTCGCGGACTGGATCATGAGCCGACCGCAGATCCAGGAGGAAGCGGTGAAGACGCTCGCGGACGAGCTCGAGTCCAAGCTCGCCCCCGATGGCCTCGCGGTCGTCATGAAGGCGGACCACTTCTGCATGCACTGGCGCGGGGTCAAGGACGCGAGCGTGATGATCACCTCCATCATGCGCGGATCGTTCCTGCGCGACTCGAGCCTGCGCAAGGAGTTCCTGGACCTGATCGGCCGCTGAGGGCCGCCGCGCCGGCTTGGGCCGGCCCCGCGCCCGGACTCCGGCGCGCGGTCCGTCCGGCCGATCGGACCGCGCCGACCGACCATCGGAAGGGCGCTGCGGGCGGCCAGCCAACGGCTAGATTTCGTGCATCGGGACATTGGGATCCCCGCGAAGGCGGCGGTCCGGCACGATCATGGCGTCAGGCAGAACCGGGACCAGCATCAGCAACGCGTCGCAGACCGCGTCGGTCGACGTCTGGGCCACCGTCGTTCCGGAAAGCTCCGCGGAGGTGAGCGACGCCATCCGTCGCAGCAGCGGACGCCTTTCCGTCAGCAGCGCGCGCTACAGCCCCGACAGCCAGTTCGCGCTGGACGGCGCGCTGCACATCGACATGTCGCGCCTGAACCGGGTGATCCGCTTCGAGCCGATGGCGGGCCTGCTGCGGGTGCAGGCGGGCATCCGCTGGCACGAGCTGCTGCGCTTCATCCAGCCGCACGGCTTCGCCGTCAAGGTGATGCCGCAGTTCGCCAACTTCAGCGTGGGCGGCTCGGTGGCGAGCAATGCCCACGGGCACTATGTGGGCGTCGGCCCGATCGCCTCCACCATCCGCCGGCTGAGCGTGGTGCTGGCGGACGGCAGCCTGGTCGAGGCGAGCCGCGAGGATCATCCGGACCTGTTCGCCGCGGTCGTCGGCGGCTTCGGCGGCGTCGCCGTGGTGGTCGAGGTCGAGCTGGAGCTGACCGAGAACACGCCGTTGCTGCGCAAGTCCGTGCGCCTGCCGGCCGACCAGTACGTCGACTACTTCAAGGCGCGGATCGCGACCGACCCCGGCGCCGTCTTTCACTCGGCCGAGTTCTACATGCCGGCCATGCGCCGACTGCGCACCCGCACCTGGGTGAGCTCGCAGGAGCGTTGCACCAACGACCAGCCGCTCAACCTCCCCGGCGTCGAGGATCCGCTGCGCAAGGTGTTCGACTGGTCGCGTCCGACCTCCTGGTTCGGCCGGATGCGCGAGGAGCTGATCGTCGAGCCGCTGCGCTACGGCCGCAAGGCGGTCCACTGGCGCAACTACGAGGCGAGCCACGACCTGGTGGAGTTCGACCCCCGGATCCACGAGGATCCCTCGCTCGAGCTCCAGGAGTACGTCGTGAGCCCGGCGTACGCCGCCACCTTCCTCACCCGCATGCGCGAGATCCTGGCGCGCTACAAGGTGCCGGCGGTGCACCTGTCCATCCGGCACTACGGCGCCTGCCAGGACACCTACCTCAGCCTGGCCGGGCGCGATTCGTTCGCCTTCCTGCTTGCCGTGCGCTCGCACCCGGGCGATGCCCTCAAGGCCGACTACGCCGTGTGGAGCCGCGAGCTGGTCGATGCGGCGCTGGAGGGGGCCGGCTGCTTCAATCCCGCCTACCACATGCATGCCACGGCGGAGCAGTTCGCCCAGGCCTTCCCGAGACGCCAGGAGCTGCTGCTCGCCAAGCGCAAGTACGACCCGGACAACCGCTTCGGCAACGGTCTCTGGAGCCGCTATCTCGACGGCGATCCGGTGCCCGAGTCGGCCGAGCCCGGGGAAATCTCCGAGTTCCGCGCCGCCTTCGCCCAGATGACCTCGCGCGACGCCGTCTACCGCCTGCTGGACGAGTGCGGCCCGCGCGGGCATGCCCCGCGGATGCTGGGCTTGCTGGAGCGCATGGCCCAGCGCTCCGCCGAGGACGAGCTGATCTATCGCAACATGCGCGGCACGCTGCTCAAGTGGCGCAACTCCGCGCTCGCCGGCCTGACCATGCGCCAGGGTGACTGGCAGCTTGCCCTGCACCGGCGGCTTGCACGCTACACCCGCGAGCGGCTCGGCGACCTCGCCGGCTTCGACGGCAAGCAGGTGCAGGGTCTGCTCGAGGTCGCGAGCCGCGGCCGGCATGCCGAGGCGCTGCGCCGCCACGTGAAGGTGGCCGCCGCGCGCCAGCTCGACGACTTCGGCTGCCAGTTCGCCGAGGGCGGCGCCGGTTGGCTGGAATCCCGCGTGCCGGCGCGGGCGGCCGTCGGCGACGTCCTCGTCTGGAACGGCGAGGCGGCGGGCGACGCGGCCAGCGCCGACGTGGTGACCCTCTACGGCGGGCTGAGCGGGCTGCCCTCGACCCAGGTGGCGCCATGCCTCGCCCGCCTCGCGTCCGTGGTGCGCCCGGGTGGCCTGCTGCTGCTCCTCGAGCACGACGTCGAGACGGCGCATGCCGGACTCGAGGCCTCGCTCGCGGTCACGCTGGCGTTCCTCTGCGCGGGCGAGACCTGGGAGGCAAGCCAGGCGCATCCGCGCGCCTTCCGCGCCGCCGACGAGTGGATCGCGGTCATGCAGGAGCACGGCCTCTTCCCGGTGGGCCAGCGTGAGCGGATCCCGCGCTCGCCTTTCGGCGACACCCTGATGGCGTTCCGCCGGCCGCTGCCCGGCGAGCATCCGGGCGCCGGGGCCGGCGCCGGAAGCGATGTCGCGCAGCACGACCGGGACGCTGACGATCACGGCCTCGCGGTCGGCGATGGCGACGACCGCGAGCAGCGGTTGGCGCCGTACCTGCGCAAAGACAACAGCGCGATTCCGGGCAGCCGTTAAGGTCTACACTTGTCGGGCACCTGCATTCTCGACGACTGACCTCCACGACCCCGACACGGGCTGCACCACCGTGGGCGAGCATACCGCCAGATCCTTCGACGCCGACATCGACCTGTTGCGAAGCAACGTGCTGAAGATGGGCGGGCTGGTCGAGCGGCAGGTGCAGCGCGCGGTGGACGGCATCCGCCTCATGGACCTCGGCCTCGTGGCGGAGGTGCTGGCCGACGAGGAGGTGGTCAACCGGCTGCACGTGCAGACCGACCTGATGTGCAACCGGGTGATCGCCAAGCGGCAGCCGATCGCGATCGACCTGCGCGAGATCATCGCGATACTGCACATGATCAACGACCTCGAGCGCGTCGGCGACGAGGCCAAGAAGGTGGCCCTCAAGGTGAGGCGCCTCGGCGGCAAGTCGCTCCCGGTGCCGGTGCAGCCGATCAGCGCGATGGCGGCCGACGCCTGCGACATGCTGCGGCTCGCGCTCGACGCCTTCGTGCGCCACGACACGGGCATCGCCCAGACGCTCACCGAGCGCGACCGCAACCTCGACAGCCAGCGCGACGCCATCGTCGCGGACCTGCTCGCCAACATGGCGACCGCGCCGGCCACCATCGGGACCGCCATGGACCTGGTGCTGGTGGTGCAGTCCCTGGAGCGGGTGGGGGACCACGCGAAGAACGTCGCGGAGTACGTGGTGAACGTCGTGGAGGGGGTGGACAGCCGGCACGACGCGATCGCTTCGCGGGCGCCTTAGG
>JAEWIF010000071.1 GCA_023387335.1 Pseudomonadota bacterium
CTCCTGATGTTCCCGCTCGGGCTCATCCCGTTTTCAAACACGCTTCCGGCGATCGCGGTCCTGCTCGTCGCCACCGGCATGATCCAGCGCGACGGACTGGTCGTGCTGGCGGGCTATGCCTTCAACGTCATCACGCTCATCTATTTCGGAATACTGGCCTACATGGCGTTCAGCGCGGGCCAGGGCCTCGCCGGCTTCTTCAGCTAGTCACGCCGGCGCAGGCGGCGGCGCTCCCACCAGACCGCGAAGCGGCGGCGCTTGCGGCGCACATAGGGAAGGTCGTGCGAGAGCACGAGCAGGCCGAGCGGCACCATCCAGAAGCCGAGAACGGGCAGGAAACCGAGCGTGCCGCCGAGGATGAGGCTGCCCCCCACCAGGAGGCGGCCGATCCTTGAGCGCGGCAATGGCAGGTGCCAGTTGCCGAGGGACAAGCGACCGCTTGCGGGATCGACACCGAACCGCTTCTGCCGGGGCTTGTTTTCCGAATTCTCCACACTCATCTCCACAACGCAGGCGCTGAAATGGTGCAGGATCGGCCGTGAAACAAGCGGCATGATTTTTTTTCGAAAAAGCGCTTGGCAAACGGTCAAAGCATTTGTATTACCCCGCTCGACGGCGCGCCGAGGCGCCCTGTTCCCTGGTAGCTCAGCGGTAGAGCATTCGACTGTTAATCGACAGGTCGCCGGTTCGAATCCGGCCCGGGGAGCCATTTCTTTCTGCAAGTGATTGAACTTGCTAATGATTTGGTCCGATACCGCACCCCTTCCCCACTTTCCCTCCCCACTTTTGGAGTGGGTTCGACTCCTTTTGTTGGTATTAGGGTCCGTAGGCCTCAGTGAACTCATTATCGGTGCTGACGCACGAGTCGCGGTAAAGTCGGCCTGGTGAACTTACGGGCGCCCCGAATCGTCGGCTGTCGGCCGGCGTGGTCCTACCTACATGAGCGCAGCCGCGCGCACTCCCCTCCTCCACACGCCAAGGACTCGCGACCGATGGCGGCCCCTCCCCTCCCCAAGCCGTCACAACAAGCCCGGTGCATCCTCCGCGCGGGGTTTCTCTAGTCGTGATGAGAGCACCGGCGTGCCGATATGATCGAGCAGCGCCGGTGCCACTAGAAGAGTCGCTCCGGAGGGGGCGTCTGGGGCAACTCTCCCGGCCGCGTCCAAACAGACACGGACTGGGCGGAGGTAGCGGGTCCAGCTGCGGCGACCAGTGCGAGATTTAGCAAGGGTTTCGTTTGCGACGGTAGGTGGCCCCGCGAGACTATCCAGCTACCCACCACTGTCCCCTGCCTATCTGCAGGCTACAATGCCGCGATCGTTTCGCGAATTGCGCGCGCCACGACTTTCGGATCGTACGGCTTCGCGACAAAACGTTCACAACAGCGAACCGAGACGTTGTCGGCGGTCCAGTTTCCAGACGTCACGATAATCCGGATGGATGGCCAACGTCCGCGGACGAATGCAGCAAGCCTGAAACCGTCCATCGTGCCAGGCATGTCGATATCCGTCACGATGGCTTCGATTTCAGGATTTCCCATGATGGTTGCAATTGCTTCGTCGGCGTCGGAGGCCTCCAGGACATGGAATCCTTGGTCCCGGAGATCATCCCCTAGGGACCAGCGGATCAATGGCTCATCGTCAACCACGAGAACGACCGTTCTGGGCGTGGGCACAATTGATCTCGATTCGTTTTGAGAAATGGGCACGTCGCTCTGATGGCGCGGCGCCCCTGCATTAGACCACAAAGGTCGGCTGGGGGATACACCGCTTTCGCCTTATGCAGCGCAGGCCGCCAATTAATAGCCGACGTATCGCCGTCTCCCAAGTGGCACCGAATGGGAGTGGGCCGAGGTCAATACCCAAGGCGCTCATTCCGTCAAGATTGGTGCGGCCAGCGCGCGTCTTGTGTGGGCGACGTGGTGCTCGCGCTGGCCTGTGGTGTAGAAAGGACCGTCTCGACCTTGCGGGAGCGCGGCCAGGTGGCCGGCGGAGGCGCCGGCTGAAACGTTATGGTGCGCTATCGACTGCATCCTGATCCGGAGCGCGCTCGATGAAACCGTCGCGCACCACGCGTACCTCTCGTCCGTGCTGCGGGTTCACTATTTTCAGTGTGTATAGATGGCGACCAGCCGAAGTGGCGCTTCTGTCGACGACGACGCCCAACTCGTCCCAAAACTCTACGACGGCGCCAAGTTCGAACCGCCAGTTGCCTTGTTGAACATCAGCCGCCGGTCTTCTCGGAAGAAGGCTCCGCGGGAGCAGTGATCTGTCGGCTGGCGTGTGTGCGTGCGTGGTCATGGCGGCTCCTCGTTGCGCTGTTGGTGTCAGTGTGATACCTATAGCTCATCTCGAAGGTTCCGTCAATACCTTCGTATCAAAATGATCTAAAGGTATTGAAATGATTACCGGAAGGCAGATCGCCGCTGCTCGAGCCCTGCTGGGACTGACGCAGGCTGCACTTGCCGAGGCGTCGCAGATCTCTGTCCCGACGCTGAAGCGGATGGAGGCGAGTGAAGGAGCGGCGTCTGGGCTGGCCAACAACGTATCCGCCATCCGCGCCGCCCTTGAGAGCGCCGGCGTCCTCTTCATCGACGCCAACGGTGGCGGCCCTGGGGTCCGCCTGCGCGAGCCCGCGTAAGGGGCTGCGGTTCATACCGCGTTCATGTGGGGCAGCCCAAAGTGAGCGAATGATTTGCTTAACTGCCAGCACGAGTCCCCTCACCCCCTCTGATCTGGACGTGATTCAGCGCGTCCTCGCGAACGTCTGTAACCGCCGGAACCTTGAAACGGGCGGACCGGATGCTGAGAATATTGCCGCGGAGCTGCTCGATTTGTACCGGATGGGCGTTCGGCGTGAGCAAGAGCTGAGCGCGCTGATCAGCTAGGTCATCACCTTGACCGCAACATCTCGCTACATTAGCGTCAACTAGTGACCACCAATCGTAGCTCCACACGAAGGTTCAGTCGGCACGCTTGCCGGCGGCAGTGTTTGAATACCGGTGGAAAATATGCCTGCTAAGCTAAAGGGACTGGCAAAGGTCAAGAAGACCCTGGCGAGCGGGAAAACCATCTATTAC
>JAEWIF010000018.1 GCA_023387335.1 Pseudomonadota bacterium
AAAATAGCTTTGGTGGCTATACAGGCTTTAAGCGCTTTATTGCAAGCCCAACAATAGTTGCTGTTGAAGGCGAAAATATGGATTCAGGTGAGTTTCAAAAAGCATGGGAACAAGTCTGTAGGTAAACAAAGTGAAAAAAGCACCTTAGGGTGCTTTTTTTAGATCATTTTGTGCTTTTTGATAACTCACTTTCCTTTAATTTTACAAGTTGAAGTAAATGGTTTTGAGTTTTGATTAACTCTTCTTGAATAGCTTCATTTTGCTTAAGTTGAAGCACTAATCGCTCTTGCATTTCTACATTTCGAGAAAAAGCCTCAATGTTATGTAGGTGGTTCTCTTCAATTACAGCCTGTCTTTCAGAAAGCTCAAAGCTTTTCTCAAGACGAGCGACCATCTCAGCACTCTGTGAACGGTTATTCTCTTCCGCGGATTTCTCAATTTTTTCTTTTAATTCAGGCGGTACACGCAATCTAACTATAGTGTGGTCAGTTTGATTACTCATTAAAAAAACCTCAATGCCACAAATTGTGGTAAATATTTCATGATAGGTATTTACATTACCACAAAGTGTGGCTATAGTTATTAAAAGCCACAAAGTGTGGCATTAAAAGGAGGAAGCATGAAAGATAAACAAAAAGATTCAACTGATGTGCGATTTCGGTTGACTAATGAATTGCATGAGCCATTAAAGCAAATGGCAAAGAAAGAGCAGCGTTCAATGAATTATTTAATGAATAAGGCAGTTGAACTTTTAATTAAACAAGAGAGTGCGAAAGCATGAAATCAATAGACAACAAAAAAGCCCCTGAATCTTGCCGGATGCGGAGCTTTAGTGTTGTTAACAAAGGAATATTAACTATGTCAAATATAACTCATATCACTGAAGCGAATCAAGTTCAGATCAGTGAACATCAATTAGAGCGCTTTGTTGATTTTATTAACAATGCAGAAGAAGGCTTTAGCGCACTAGAAACTCTAGTTCGCTTAATTATGGAAAAGTCTGAAAAGCACACTACTGCTTACACACTGGCAGCTATTACTTGGGATAAGTTGGATGACTGGGTAAGCGCATGTCATGAAGAGATTGGATACTTCAAGCGACATTCACCAAAAGTGGCAAACTTGGTTTTAAAGGAGTCAGTAGCATGAATGCGATTGTTAATCGGAATTCCTTGATTCCAGTTATCGAACATGAAATTGCAGGCGAATTACAACCTTGTGTTGATGCACGCGAATTACACAAATGGCTCAAGTGTGGTGAACTGTTTGCCACTTGGATAAAAAAGCGAATCAAGACTTACAAGTTTTTGGAAAATGAAGACTATGTTTTGATTTTGGTAAACACCAAAACCAAAGGTCGGGGTGGTAATCGAAGAAGTGTTGATTATTTTCTCACGTTAGATATGGCTAAAGAGCTGTCAATGGTTGAAAACAATGATCAAGGTCGAACCGCTAGACGTTATTTTATTAATTGCGAAAAATCCTTGAGACAAGCTGCATTTGGCTTAATGAATCAATTCAACAAGGCGATGCTCGAAGTTGAGCGATTTACTGATATTGCATCAAATGCAGGGAGAACATTGTGTTTGGTTGGAAAGCAATACAAACCGCAGGCTGTTCAAAAGGCTGAGGAGCTAAAGCAAAAAATTCAACCTTTGCTGCCTTTCGAGGATAAAAAGGATGAATGATCTAGATTTTGAGTTAAGCAAAGACATTCTAAGCATGAGCCGTGATGAGTTGCTGGAGGATATTAAATATCGAATTCTAGCGGATCGTGAAATGATTCTCCTGCATGCTAAGGAAAGACGAATCCTAGAGCAGGAAAAGCTAGAAATGATTACGCTCCTACAAAGGGGTGATGCAGCGATGGCTCGAGCAATGGATAAAATGCGTGAGTACGATGTTTTAATAAAGCGAGGCACTAAAACCATTCTGATGTGGCGAACTAATTGTTATCTCTTAACAGCTATCTTAGTCATTGTGGCGATAGTCTTGATGATTAAGTAAAAACAAGACCACCCTTCGGGGTGGTTTTTTAATATGTAATTCACCCGCCTTGAGCGGGTTTTTTATTGCCTAAAATTTAGAGGTCAGCATGTCTGGTAAAAATTTAACATTCAAATTAATCATGGACGCCGACACCAAAGGTTTCGTTGGCAATGTTAGACAGTCAGAAGATACAGTTAAATCAGTATTCAACACAATTAAGCACGAATCTGAACGATTAAAACAAGCAACTTCTGATGCTTCGAAAGAAATGGGAAATATTATCCCTAAAGGCACCAGTGAGTTAGCAGACAAACTTTCTCAGTCTCTAAATGCTGCTACAGGCATTATCAAAGATGCTGGTGACAATGCAAAATCTACAGCAGGGAATTTTACGGATTTTGGTAATAAGGCTGGAAAGGCTTTAGATCAACTTAAAGGAGATTTAGCCCAAGCCAAGCAAAATCTTGAAGCATTTTCAAAAACTAAAGCTTCACCTGCAGATATTGAAAAAGCACAAGTCCAGGTTGATCAACTTGAAAAAGAAGTTCAGCAAGCAGATCAGGCTTTTAGTGGATTTCAGGCAGAGGTAGGCAAAGCCAACAACAGCTTAAGAGAAACAGATACAGCAGCTCAAACGGCGCAAAAGGGCATTGATGGTGCTAAGTTTGCTGTTAACACACTTGTGGGTGCATTAACTGCTCTTGGTATAGGTTTGGGTATTCGTGAGCTTGCGGAAGCCGCCGACTCATACACTAACCTATCTGTCCGTATTCAGATTGCTACCCGTGAAGGTGGTGACTTTAGTTCTGCAATGGCTGGAGTTCATCAGGTAGCACTTGCCACAAATTCTAGTTTACAGGCAACAGGTGATTTATTTACCCGACTGAATACAGTCGGCAAAGAAATGGGGATGACGCAGCAACAGGCACTAGATCTCACGAAAACTGTTACACAAGCGATTCAGATTGGTGGTGGTACTGCACAGGCCAGTGAGGCTGCAATTACTCAGTTTATTCAGGCCATGCAAGGTTCTGTTCTTCGGGGAGAAGAATTTAATAGCATTATGGAGAATGGTTATGGTCTTGCAGAGGCTTTAGCCAAAGGATTGGGAGTCACTACTGGTGAGCTCCGAAAAATGGCGGAAAATGGTGAGCTTACATCTGAAAGGGTTGTTAAGGCTATTCAAAGCCAAGCTACCCAGATCCAAGAAACCTACAACCAGTTTCCAACTACTATCAGCAATGCACTGCAGAAGATTTCCACACAATGGCAGATTCTGATTGGTGAGATGGATCAGGCCAATGGGTCAAGTGCAACGGTAGCTAATGCACTATCAATCATTGCTGACAATCTTGGAATCTTGAAAGTATTCTTTGATGATGTTGCTGAAGGTATTGGGTGGTTCCAGGGCAAACTATCTGAGATTGATCCATCTACTATTGAGGCAATCAGAAGTACCTTATCTGCTGTCTACGACACAATAAAAAATGTCATATCAAGTATGGCTGGCATCGCTGAAACCGCCTGGAGTGCCTTTACATCTACCTTGGATGCGATTGCTCCATTATTTAACGCAATTATGGGTGGCAAGGAGGAGGTTAGTGGATTAACTACTCTATTCAATGTTTTTAAAATTGCATTAGGGGTGGTATCTGATGCTGCAACTGGGCTAAACATTGCGCTTAAGCTACTCCTTGCAGGTATTCAGTTTATTTCAGGAGGTATTTATGCACTTAGTGCCGCCGTACTGGATTTCTTAGGATTCGATGATCTGGCTGCACAGGCTCAAAATGCGTCTGATGCTCTGTTTAGACAAGCCGAAAAGAATGGTAGAGAGGCTAACAGGTTAGCACTTGAAAGCAAATCTGCAACAAGAGAAGCAATTCGAGAGATTCGTCAGACTGAAGATGAAGCAAATAAAGAACGGGTTGCTGAGAGCCAAAAAACTCTTAATGAATTAAAGCTTCAAGAAGAAAAGCATAAGGCTGACTACAAGGCTATTAGTGATGAGCGCATTCAGTTAGAGCAGCAGCTCCATGAAGCACGAAAAACTGGTAATCAGGTTGCAATTGATCAGGCTGTAAAAGGTCTTGCCGAGCTGGATACTAAGGAAAAAGCCTATCAGGCTGAGAGCCAGAAAATCACTGAGGCTAAGATTAAAGCTGCACAAGATTGGGTAAATGCTCAACTTACAGCAGCAGATGGCACTCAAAAAGCAGCTGATGCAGCCACCCAAAAAACCCTACAAACAATCCTTGCAGCTCAGGGTTTAAAACTTGAGTTTGATGGTGCTGGTAAAGCAATTGTCAAAGCCATGGATGATGGTACAAAAGCAACAGAGGGTACGGCAAATGCAGCTGATAAAGCGCGAAAAGCTGCAACCGCTTTAGGTCTGGATCTGGATGTTTCCTTAAATCGTGTCTCTGAAAAGTTCGCAGAAAATGGCAAAAATGTTAATAACTTTGCAGCAGGCCTTGATGATCTTGGTGTTAAGGGCAAGCAGGCTGGGCAGGTTACCTATGAAGCTTGGTTGACATGGCTGGAAACAGCAAAAAGCCAAGCTGAAATTGATATGGCTAAAGCAAAACTTCAAGAGTTTGGAGACCAGGGGAAAGTTTCAACAAGTCAGGTAGAGCAAGGCCTCATTGCTATCAAGATGCAAGCTCAAAAACTACCAGATGATATCGATCCTGTTACGGAGTCTTTCAAAAGACTAGGCATTGAGACCAAGGAAAATCTCAAGCTGGCTGCCCAACAGGCATTAATGGATTTTATTAATGTTCGTGATAGCGGCAAGGCTACTGCTGAAGGTGTGCAAAAGGCCTATGAAAAAGCTGCTCAGTCTGCGGCTGCATCTGGTGACGCAGGAAGAATTGCAGCGGTAAATGCAATGAATGCCGGGCGTAATCTTGAAGTGCAGATTGATGAAACCGGTAAGGCCACTGTAAAAGCCACAGATAAAGCCAATGAGTCATTGGACAGTATGCGCCGGTCGACAGATCGTGTTCGTGATGGGGTTAAAGGCATTGAGGGCAGTGTTCACTCTGCTACCCGGGCAATAGACGGCGCCAAGTCATCTACTGAGGAATGGGCTGATGCAGTCAATAAGGCCAAAGGTGAATTTGACAAGGCCATGAAGCAGCAAAGTAAATCGCTTGGCAGTTTGGATAACTATGATTCTTATAACAAGAATGATGTTATCTCTATGCTGAAATCTCAGGGTTATGACGATAAAGATGCCAAAAAACTTGCGGGTAATATCTGGTCGCAAGCTATGGAAGCGGATCGTGATGCCAAGATGGCCAGTTATGGTAATAGTGGTGTAGGTGGTCTAGATACGCTCATGAGACAGATGTATGACGATGCGGCTAAAAAGGGCATTACCACTCAGCACGGAACCAACAAGATCAATGAGCTGCTTCGATCTATTAATGTGGCCTCTACAGGATCTAGCAACCTGAATGATTACGCGCCGTCTATTCCTTCAGTACCATCTGTCAGAGACACTAATCAGCCTGCCAAAGAAGTTACCTATAACTTTGACTTCAATGGTAAGCAGATGAAATTTAGCGGTCCTGCGGGACAGGAATCTTTAATGAATGAACTTGTGAATCAATTAAAAATACAGGCGAAATCCACATGAAGCTTATTCGCTTAGCAACATCAGAAACCGTCCCATTAGAGGACGGTTTTTTATGGCCTGATGAATTCTCATGGAAGGCCATTGAGCAGAGTCAAGACTACGCCATGGATGGCACTTTGATCATTCAGGAAGGCAAAAAGAAGTCGGGCCGACCAATTACCCTGCAGCCGGCAGATCCACAGATGGGCTGGATCAGGTTGCGTGAACTGCGGACTGTTTTGGAATGGTCCAGGCTACAGGAGGAGAATTTCAAACTGCAATTTGAGCAGCCACATGATAGCCGGAAATTCACCGTCAAATTTAACCACCAGGATGGGGCTTTAGAGGCCACACCGGTAAAAGGAATTCCAGCGGTATCACTGGATGATTATTTTAATGTGACTTTGCGCTTTACGGAGTTAGACGATGGCGATTGAAACCAAGGATTTAGTGATCTACAAGTCTGAACGCTTGACCGATAACTCGGATGGTGGTGGTAAATACTCTGGTGTCGTGGTGCAGGATGGCATCAGCAATAACCTGTTCAATGATGTTTCAGAGATGGATCGGACCATGGGGGATGTCTCCATGCGCAAGGTCTTTCCTGCGGTCACAACTGAAGATACTGATGTACTGATGGGCTCAACAGTATTTGTCTCTGAACTGCCAAAGGATCCAAACGTATCGGCCCTGTTATTTAGCACCAAGAACTGGAACGATGAACGTCAGGCTGCCCAGAACCGGGTGGAAAACTATTTAGCCAAAGGCGGGCAGATTGCCGGCACACCACTCGATACCCATTGGCAGGGCATGTCATCACTCCAGGTCGCCATGTTTCCTCAGGAAGTGGAGTCTTCGGTAGGCGATACCATTGTGCTGGTCAGTGATGAAGGCAAGGTATTGGAGCGTGAGCAGTACGTGCGAATCACTAAGGTTGAAACCCGTACTGCCATTATGGTCATCGATGGTAAGAATGTTGAGTATAAGGTGGCGACCTACTCACTCAATGATCCGCTCGAAGTTGATTTTGTCGGTTTATCGGCACGCCAGTGGTACAACGGTGAGAAATCAAAAACTATTATCCGCGATACCATTGTTGCTGATACCGGCCTTTACTATTCATCTACAGTGCTGGCATCTGATGCTAATGTGGGAGAATTTACGGTCAATGCCAAAAGTATCTTTGCCCAACTGATTCCATCGGCCCAGACTGAAACACCGATCATTGATGTGAACGCTGCAGGTGAAAGCGTAGTGCTGGTAGCCGGTAATGAAGGCACCATCACGGTCAATTATCCTGGCATGAACATTGGTGTCAGTCAGAACCTGTACATTGGCTCTGCAGTGATTCCATCAAGTGTGGCGTTTAGCCTGCAAGGCCAGCAGATCAATGATCAGGGCGGCCTGCTTAAAAATACCCAAGGCACCCAGGTCGGAACGATTGATTATCAGCGTGGCTTGATTCAATGGACTGCAGCAGCACCAGCTGGCACTGTAAGTTTGAATATTACGTTTAAGCCGGCAGCTGCACCGAATCAGTATTATCAAAGCCACGCGATTCCAGTAACCCAGAATAACCAGGGTAGCAATTGGTCGGGAGTTTTAATTCCAATTCCGGCACCAGGCGCTTTGTCGATCTCGTATATGAGTCAAGGTAAGTTCTATGAGCTTAAAGATGATGGATCGGGGCAGTTAAAGGCTGCCAGTCCGTCATTTGGTTCGGGCATGATCAACTATGAAAC
>JAEWIF010000038.1 GCA_023387335.1 Pseudomonadota bacterium
GCCCGGTGACAACGTGTCGATCACGGTGAAGCTGATCGCCCCGATCGCCATGGAAGAAGGCCTGCGCTTCGCCATCCGCGAAGGCGGCCGCACCGTCGGCTCGGGCGTCGTGGCCAAGATCCTCGACGTCTAATTTGGGATTCGAAGGGGTATAGCTCAATTGGCAGAGCGTCGGTCTCCAAAACCGAAGGTTGTAGGTTCGATTCCTACTGCCCCTGCCACCTGAAGGTGGTCTCAAAAAAGCCCGTCACACCCTGACGGGCTTCGGCGTCTCAGAAGGCGCATTGAATTGGAGGTCGAAAGGCCTCAGGAATATTGCCCAAGATGGCTTCTACTCAAATCGAAACCGTAAGCACCGGTGCCGACAAGGCCAAGCTGGCGACGGCCGGCGTCCTGGCCGTGGCTGCCATCGTTGCGTTCTATCTGCTCGCGCGCCAAGGCGCGGTCGTGCAGTGGGGCGCGCTGTTGGTGGGTCTCGCGCTCGCGGTGGGCGTGTTTGCGAGTTCGGAGAGCGGTCGTCAGTTGTGGGCGTTCGGCCGCGACTCGTGGCGTGAAGTCAAGAAGGTCGTCTGGCCGACGCGCAAAGAGGCGATCCAGATGACGGCCTACGTGTTCGCCTTCGTGGCGATCATGTCGATCTTCCTCTGGCTCACTGACAAAACGCTCGAATGGGTGTTCTTCGATCTCATTCTGGGCTGGAGAAAGTAAATGACTGACGACGCCATCGACGTTGCGCCGGAAGGCGGTTCCGTACTGGCCCCGGCGGCCAATCCCGATTTCCGCTGGTATGTGGTGCATGCCTATTCCGGCATGGAAAAGGCCGTGGAGCGCAACATCACGGAGCGCATCACGCGCGCCGGCATGCAGGACAAGTTCGGTCGCATCCTGGTCCCGACCGAGGAAGTGGTCGAGGTCAAGAATGGCCAGAAGCGCACGACCGAGCGCCGCTTCTTCCCCGGCTACGTTCTGGTCGAAATGATCATGGACGACGAAAGCTGGCACCTGGTGAAGCACACCAACAAGGTGACTGGCTTCGTGGGTGGTGCGAAGAACCGGCCGGCGCCCATTTCGCAGAAGGAAGTCGAGGGCATCGTCAGCCAGATGCAGCAGGGCACCGAGAAGCCGCGCCACAAGATCGAGTTCGTCGTCGGCGAGTTCGTGCGCGTCAAGGAAGGCCCCTTCACCGACTTCAACGGCACGGTCGAGGAAGTCAACTACGAGAAGAGCAAGGTGCGCGTGTCGGTCATGATCTTCGGCCGCGCAACGCCGGTCGAACTCGAGTTCGCGCAGGTCGAGAAGACCTGACGGACGTTCGCAAGGCCAGTGCCCTGGCTTTGAACTTTTCGGGGTTCACGCTCCTCCGACTCGGCGTGAATCTGGTTTGAAAGAGTCGTCAACCCCGGGGAGCTGAGGCCAAGCGTGCCGAGGCGTTATCACCCGCAAGGAGAAAAGCATGGCGAAGAAAATCGTCGGCTTCATCAAGCTGCAAGTGCCAGCTGGTAAAGCCAATCCGTCGCCGCCGATCGGCCCCGCACTGGGCCAGCGCGGTCTGAACATCATGGAATTCTGCAAGGCGTTCAACGCGCAGACCCAAGGCGTCGAGCCGGGCCTGCCGCTGCCGGTGGTCATCACCGCGTTCGCCGACAAGAGCTTCACCTTCATCATCAAGACGCCGCCGGCGATCACGCTGATCAAGAAGGCGATCAAGCTCGAGAAGGGCTCCGCACGTCCGCACACCGACAAGGTCGGCAAGATCACGCGCGCGCAGCTCGAAGAAATCGCCAAGACCAAGATGAAGGACCTGACCGCGGCCGATCTGGACGCGGCAGTTCGCACCATCGCCGGCTCGGCCCGCTCGATGGGCGTGAATGTGGAGGGCGTGTAAATGGCCAAGATCACCAAGAAGCAGAAGGCCCTCGAAGGCAAGGTCGACAGCGGCAAGCTGTACACGCTGGCTGACGCGATCGGCATCGTGAAGGAAGCCGCGACCGCGAAGTTCGACGAGTCGATCGACGTGGCCGTGCAGCTCGGCATCGATGCCAAGAAGTCGGACCAGGTCGTGCGCGGCGCCGTCGTGATGCCCAACGGCACCGGCAAGACCAAGCGCGTCGCCGTGTTCGCGCAGGGCGCCAAGGCCGAGGAAGCCAAGGCCGCCGGCGCCGACATCGTCGGCATGGACGACCTCGCCGCCCAGGTGAAGGCCGGCGACATGCCCTTCGACGTCGTGATCGCCGCCCCGGACGCCATGCGCGTCGTCGGTACCCTGGGTCAGATCCTGGGTCCGCGCGGCCTGATGCCGAACCCCAAGGTCGGCACCGTGACGCCCGACGTCGCGACGGCTGTCAAGAACGCCAAGGCGGGTCAGGTGCAGTTCCGTGTCGACAAGGCCGGGATCATCCACGGCACCATCGGCCGTCGTTCGTTCGACACCGACAAGCTGCAGGGCAACCTCGCTGCGCTGATCGAAGCCCTGGTCAAGGCCAAGCCGGCGTCGAGCAAGGGTGTTTACCTGCGCAAGGTGGCCGTGTCCTCGACGATGGGTGTGGGTGTCCGCGTGGACACGCAAACGATCACCCAGGCGTGATGTGATTTGTCCGGCGGCCGGTCAAACGGTCGCCGGACGATGTGGTGGGTCGAAGCAGCGCAAGCAGCTTCGGGCCATCCAAGACCGCTGGTGTGCAGGGTGGCCTGCACCTAATCGCCCCGCCATCGCGGGGTGGCCAGCGCAGATGGCGATCCCGCTGCAAAGGAATTCGTTTCCGGAAACAGTTGGTCGCTGCATGAAGCGCGTTCCGAGACCTCGGTCAAGGACGCATTGAAAAGGAGTAGACCTTGAGTCTGAATCGCAGTGAGAAAGAAGCGGTCATCAACGAAGTGACCAGCCTCGCCGCAAAAGCTCAAACGCTCGTGATGGCGGAATACCGTGGCATCACGGTAGCCGATATGACCAAACTGCGCACCGAAGCGCGCAGCAAGGGTGTGAGCCTCAGCGTGTTGAAGAACACGCTGGCCCGCCGTGCTGTCGCCGGTAGCGCATTCGAGGTCGTCGGTGACCAGATGACCGGTCCGCTGATCTATGGCTTCTCCGAAGACGCCGTGGCCGCCGCGAAGGTGGTGGCCGATTTCGCGAAGACCAACGACAAGCTGGTCATCCGCGGTGGCGCATTCGGTGGCAAGGCCCTGGACGTCGACGGCGTGAAGCAACTGGCCAACATCCCTTCGAAGGAAGTGTTGCTGTCCCAGCTGCTGGGCTTGATGCAATCCCCGATCTCGCGCACGGCCCGTGTTCTGGCCGCGCTCGCCGAGAAGCGTGGGGGTGGCGAAGCGGCACCGGCCGCAGAAGAAGCCGCAGCAGCCTGAGCGCGCGGTTTTCAACCAACATATTTTTAGGAAACACAAATGGCATTCGATAAAGACGCATTCCTGACCGCCCTCGACAGCATGACGGTCCTCGAGCTCAACGACCTGGTCAAGGCCATCGAAGAGAAGTTCGGCGTGAGCGCCGCTGCAATGGCTGCCCCGGCTGCTGCCGGTGGCGCCGCCGCTCCGGCCGCCGAAGAGAAGACCGAGTTCAACGTGATGCTGCTCGACGCCGGCTCGAACAAGGTTGCCGCGATCAAGGCCGTGCGCGAAATCACCGGCCTGGGCCTCAAGGAAGCCAAGGACCTGGTGGAAGCCGCTCCGAAGGCTGTCAAGGAAGCGCTGCCGAAGGCAGACGCCGAAGCCGCCAAGAAGAAGCTGGAAGAAGCTGGCGCCAAGGTGGAACTGAAGTAATTCAGTCATCCTGGAGGGCTGGAGTGTGCCGAAAAGGCCCTCCAGCCTTTGCCGCTTTCAGAGCGCACTCAAAAGTCAGTCAAACGAGACGATTTTTGAGTGTCTTCTGACCCCGACTACAGAAGACCCCTTGGTTCGGGTGATGTGCAACGCATCACTGTCCGCCAACGGCTGGTAGTGGCCAGCCGCCAAGCGGTGGCGCGAAAGCGCTGCCGACAAAGTCGCTGAAGATCTCAAGCACCGGAGCTCTCATGGCCCAAACGTCCACGTACAGTTACACCGAACGCAAGCGCATCCGAAAGAATTTCGGCAGCCGCGACAGCGTCGTCGAAATTCCCTACCTGCTGCAGATGCAGAAAGACGCGTACACCGCGTTCCTGCAAGCAGGCGTGCCGCCCCAGAAACGGACCGTGGAAGGTCTGCAGGCCGCGTTCGACGCGGCGTTCCCGATCGTCTCGCACAACGGCTTCGTCGAGATGAAGTTCCTCGAGTACAACCTCGCGAAGCCCGCCTTCGACGTTCGCGAGTGCCAGACCCGGGGCCTGACCTTCGCGTCGGCTGTGCGCGCCAAGGTCCAGCTGATCATCTATGACCGCGAGTCGTCGACCTCGCAGTCGAAGGTGGTCAAGGAAGTGAAGGAGCAAGAGGTCTACATGGGCGAAGTGCCGCTCATGACGGACAAGGGTTCCTTCATCATCAACGGTACCGAGCGCGTCATCGTGTCGCAGCTGCACCGTTCGCCGGGTGTGTTCTTCGAACACGACAAGGGCAAGACGCACAGCTCGGGCAAGCTGCTGTTCTCGGCCCGCGTGATTCCCTATCGCGGCTCGTGGCTGGACTTCGAGTTCGATCCGAAGGACATGCTGTACTTCCGCGTGGACCGTCGCCGCAAGATGCCGGTCACGATCCTGCTGAAGGCCATCGGCTTGAACCCGGAATCGATCCTCGCGAACTTCTTCGTCAACGACAACTTCCGCCTCATGGACAGCGGCGCGCAGATGGAGTTCGTCTCCGAGCGCCTGCGCGGCGAAGTCGCTCGCTTCGACATCACCGACAAGTCGGGCAAGGTCGTGGTCGCGAAGGACAAGCGCGTCACCGCGCGCCACACGCGTGAGCTCGAACAGTCGGGCACGACGCACATCAGCGTGCCGGAAGACTTCCTGATCGGTCGCGTGGTCGCGCGCAACATCATCGATCCGGATTCGGGCGAGATCCTTGCGAAGGCCAACGACGAGCTGACCGAAGCGCTGCTGAAGAAGCTGCGCACCGCCGGTGTGCACGACATCCAGGCGATCTACACCAACGAACTCGACCAGGGCGCGTACATCTCGCAGACCCTGCGCATCGACGAAACCGCCGACGAGTTCGCTGCGCGCGTGGCCATCTACCGCATGATGCGCCCCGGCGAGCCGCCGACGGAAGACGCCGTGCAGGCGCTGTTCCAGCGCCTCTTCTACAACCCCGACACCTACGACCTGTCGCGCGTCGGCCGCATGAAGTTCAACGCCAAGGTCGGCCGCGACGAATCGACCGGCCCGATGGTGCTCACCAACGAGGACATCCTGTCCGTGGTGAAGATCCTCGTGGACCTGCGCAACGGCCGCGGTGAAGTCGACGACATCGACCACCTGGGCAACCGCCGCGTGCGCTGCGTCGGCGAACTGGCCGAGAACCAGTACCGCACCGGCCTCGCCCGTATCGAGAAGGCCGTGAAGGAGCGTCTGGGCCAGGCCGAGCAAGAGCCGCTGATGCCGCACGACCTGATCAACAGCAAGCCGATCTCGGCCGCGCTGAAGGAGTTCTTCGGTGCCTCGCAGCTGTCTCAGTTCATGGACCAGACCAACCCGCTGTCCGAGATCACGCACAAGCGTCGCGTGTCCGCCCTCGGCCCGGGCGGCCTGACGCGCGAGCGCGCCGGCTTCGAAGTGCGCGACGTGCACGTCACCCACTACGGCCGCGTGTGCCCGATCGAAACGCCGGAAGGCCCGAACATCGGCCTGATCAACTCGCTGGCTCTCTACGCGCGCCTGAACGAATACGGTTTCATCGAGACGCCGTACCGCCGCGTGCGCGACGGCAAGGTCACGATGGAAATCGACTACCTGTCGGCCATCGAGGAAGGCAAGTACGTGATCGCCCAGGCCAACGCGGCGCTGGACGAGCAGGGCCGCCTGACCGGTGACCTGGTGTCCGCGCGTGAACGCGGCGAATCGATCCTGGTCGGCGCCGACCGCATCCAGTACATGGACGTGTCGCCCGCGCAGATCGTGTCGGTGGCCGCCTCGCTGGTGCCGTTCCTCGAGCACGACGACGCCAACCGCGCGCTGATGGGCGCCAACATGCAGCGCCAGGCCGTGCCGACGCTGCGTCCCGAGAAGGCCTTCGTGGGCACCGGCATCGAGCGCGTCTCCGCGGTCGACTCCGGCACCGTCGTCACCGCCAACCGTGGCGGCGTGGTCGACTACGTCGACGCCACCCGCATCGTGGTGCGCGTCAACGACGACGAAGCCCAGGCGGGCGAAGTCGGCGTCGACATCTACAACCTGATCAAGTACCAGCGTTCCAACCAGAACACCAACATCCACCAGCGCCCGATCGTCAAGCGCGGCGACAAGATCGCCAAGGGCGACGTCATCGCCGACGGTGCGTCCACCGACCTGGGCGAGCTCGCGCTCGGCCAGAACATGCTGGTGGCGTTCATGCCCTGGAACGGCTACAACTTCGAGGACTCGATCCTGATCAGCGAGCGCGTCGTCGCCGACGACCGCTACACCTCGATCCACATCGAGGAGCTGGTGGTGATGGCCCGCGACACCAAGCTGGGCGCCGAGGAAATCACCCGCGACATCCCGAACCTGTCGGAGCAGCAGCTCAACCGCCTGGACGAGAGCGGCATCATCTACGTGGGCGCCGAGGTCATGCCGGGCGACACGCTGGTGGGCAAGGTCACGCCGAAGGGCGAGACCACGCTGACGCCGGAAGAGAAGCTGCTGCGCGCCATCTTCGGCGAGAAGGCTTCCGACGTGAAGGACACCTCGCTGCGCGTGGACCAGGGCTCGCAAGGCACGGTCATCGACGTGCAGGTGTTCACCCGCGAAGGCATCCAGCGCGACAAGCGCGCCCAGCAGATCATCGACGATGAACTCAAGCGCTTCCGCCTGGACCTGAACGACCAGCTGCGCATCGTCGAGGCCGACGCCTTCGACCGTATCGAGAAGCTGCTGAACGGCAAGGTCGCCAACGGCGGCCCGCAGAAGCTGGCCAAGGGCACGAAGATCGACAAGGCCTACCTGCAGTCGATCGAGAAGTACCACTGGTTCGACATCCGACCGGCGGAAGACGACGTCGCCGCCCAGCTGGAGTCCATCAAGAACTCCATCGAGCAGCAGCGCCACAACTTCGACCTCGCGTTCGAGGAAAAGCGCAAGAAGCTGACCCAGGGCGACGAGCTGCCCGCGGGCGTGCTCAAGATGGTCAAGGTGTACCTGGCCGTCAAGCGCCGCCTGCAGCCCGGCGACAAGATGGCCGGCCGCCACGGCAACAAGGGCGTGGTGTCCAAGATCGTTCCGGTCGAGGACATGCCCTACATGGCCGACGGCACGCCGTGCGACATCGTGCTCAACCCGCTGGGCGTGCCTTCGCGCATGAACGTGGGCCAGGTGCTGGAAGTGCACCTGGGCTGGGCCGCTCGCGGCATCGGCCAGCGCATCGGCGACATGCTGCAGCAGCAGTCGCGCGCGGCTGAACTGCGCAAGTTCCTGGACGAGCTGTACAACAAGTCGGGCCGTCGCGAGGACCTGTCCTCGATGTCCGACGAGCAGGTGATCGAGATGGCCGGCGAGCTGGCCAAGGGCGTTCCGTTCGCCACCCCGGTGTTCGACGGCGCGGCCGAGTCCGAGATCCGCAACATGCTGCAGCTGGCGTTCCCGGACGACATCGCGCAGCGCAAGGGCCTGACCGCCACGCGCACGCAGGCGCACCTGTACGACGGCCGCACCGGCGACCAGTTCGAGCGTCCGGTGACCGTGGGCTACATGCACGTGCTCAAGCTGCACCACCTGGTCGACGACAAGATGCACGCCCGTTCGACCGGTCCGTACTCGCTCGTCACGCAGCAGCCGCTGGGCGGCAAGGCCCAGTTCGGCGGCCAGCGCTTCGGCGAGATGGAAGTGTGGGCGCTGGAAGCCTACGGCGCGGCCTACACGCTGCAGGAGATGCTGACCGTGAAGTCCGACGACGTGCAGGGCCGCACCAAGGTGTACGAGTCCATCGTCAAGGGCGAGCACGCCATCGACGCCGGCATGCCGGAGTCGTTCAACGTCCTGGTCAAGGAGATCCGTTCGCTGGGTCTCGACATGGAACTCGAGCGTTCTTAATTCAGGGGGATTGAGCCAATGAAATCGCTACTCGACCTGTTCAAGCAATTCACGCCGGACGAGCACTTCGACGCCATCAAGATCGGAATGGCCTCGCCGGAGAAGATCCGCTCGTGGTCCTTCGGTGAAGTCAAGAAGCCCGAGACGATCAACTACCGCACCTTCAAGCCGGAGCGGGATGGTCTCTTCTGCGCCAAGATCTTTGGCCCGATCAAGGACTACGAGTGCCTGTGCGGCAAGTACAAGCGCCTGAAGCACCGCGGCGTGATCTGCGAGAAGTGCGGCGTTGAAGTCACCCAGACCAAGGTGCGCCGCGAGCGCATGGGCCACATCGACCTGGCCGCGCCCTGCGCCCACATCTGGTTCCTGAAGTCGCTGCCGTCGCGCCTGGGCCTGGTGCTCGACATGACGCTGCGCGACATCGAGCGCGTGCTGTACTTCGAGGCGTACGTCGTCACCGACCCCGGCATGACCCCGCTGAAGAAGTTCAGCATCATGTCCGAGGACGACTACGACGCCAAGCGCAAGGAATACGGCGACGAATACATCGCCAAGATGGGCGCCGAGGGCATCAAGGACCTGCTGGAAGGCATCGATATCGACGTCGAGATCGAGAAGCTCCGCGGCGACCTCACCGGCTCCGAAGTCAAGGTCAAGAAGAATTCCAAGCGCCTGAAGGTGCTGGAAGCCTTCAAGAAGTCCGGCATCAAGCCCGAGTGGATGGTGATGGACGTGCTGCCCGTGCTGCCGCCGGACCTGCGTCCGCTGGTGCCGCTGGACGGCGGCCGCTTCGCGACCTCCGACCTGAACGACCTGTACCGCCGCGTCATCAACCGCAACTCGCGCCTGCGCCGCCTGCTGGAGCTGAAGGCGCCGGAGATCATCGCGCGCAACGAGAAGCGCATGCTGCAGGAAGCCGTCGACTCGCTGCTCGACAACGGCCGCCGCGGCAAGGCCATGACGGGCGCCAACAAGCGCGCGCTCAAGTCGCTGGCCGACATGATCAAGGGCAAGAGCGGCCGCTTCCGCCAGAACCTGCTGGGCAAGCGCGTCGACTACTCGGGCCGCTCGGTCATCACCGTGGGCCCGACCCTCAAGCTGCACCAGTGCGGCCTGCCCAAGCTGATGGCGCTGGAGCTGTTCAAGCCGTTCATCTTCTCGCGCCTGGAGGCGATGGGCATCGCCACCACCATCAAGGCCGCCAAGAAGGAAGTCGAGAGCGGCACGCCGGTGGTGTGGGACATCCTGGAAGAGGTGATCAAGGAGCACCCGGTCATGCTGAACCGGGCCCCGACGCTGCACCGCCTGGGCATCCAGGCGTTCGAGCCGATCCTGATCGAAGGCAAGGCGATCCAGCTGCACCCGCTGGTCTGCGCGGCGTTCAACGCCGACTTCGACGGCGACCAGATGGCCGTCCACGTGCCGCTGTCGGTGGAAGCGCAGATGGAAGCCCGCACCCTGATGCTGGCCTCCAACAACGTGCTGTTCCCCGCCAACGGCGAGCCGTCCATCGTGCCGTCGCAGGACGTGGTGCTGGGCCTGTACTACACGACGCGCGAGCGCATCAACGGCAAGGGTGAAGGCATGGTCTTCGCCGACGTCGGCGAAGTGCAGCGCGCGCTGGACGCCGGCATGGTCGAGCTCACCACCAAGGTGGCGGTGCGCCTGACCGAGTGGAACAAGGACCGCAACTCCGGCGAATTCGTGCCGTCCACGAGCCTCGTGGACACCACGGTCGGCCGCGCGCTGCTGTCGGAGATCCTGCCCAAGGGCCTGGCCTTCTCCAACATCAACAAGGCGCTCAAGAAGAAGGAGATCAGCAAGCTGATCAACGCCTCCTTCCGCAAATGCGGCCTGAAGGAGACCGTGGTCTTCGCCGACAAGCTGCTGCAGAACGGCTTCCGCCTGGCCACCAAGGCCGGCATCTCCATCGCCATCGACGACATGCTGGTGCCGCCGCAGAAGGCGGAGATCATCGGCCGCGCCGAGCGCGAGGTGAAGGAGATCGAGCAGCAGTACGTCTCGGGCCTGGTCACGGCCGGCGAGCGATACAACAAGGTCGTGGACATCTGGGGCAAGGCCGGCGACGAAGTGTCGAAGGTGATGATGGCCCAGCTGGCCAAGCAGAAGACCCAGGACCGCAACGGCAAGGAAGTGGACCAGGAGTCGTTCAACTCCATCTACATGATGGCCGACTCGGGTGCCCGCGGCTCCGCCGCCCAGATCCGCCAGCTGGCGGGCATGCGCGGCCTGATGGCCAAGCCGGACGGCTCGATCATCGAGACGCCGATCACGGCCAACTTCCGCGAAGGCCTGAACGTTCTGCAGTACTTCATCTCGACCCACGGCGCCCGGAAGGGCCTCGCGGACACCGCGCTGAAGACCGCCAACTCCGGCTACCTCACGCGCCGACTGGTCGACGTGACGCAGGATCTGGTCGTGACCGAAGACGATTGCGGCACCTCCGACGGCTCGCTGATGCGCGCGATCGTCGAGGGCGGTGAAGTCATCGAGTCGCTGCGCGACCGGATCCTGGGCCGCACCGCCGCCGAGGACGTGCTGCATCCGGAATCGCGCGCCACGCTCGTGCCCGCGGGCAGCATGCTGGACGAGGACGCGATCGAGGAGCTCGAGGCCGTCGGCGTCGACGAGGTGAAGGTGCGCACGGCGCTGACCTGCGCCACGCGCTTCGGCCTGTGCGCCCGCTGCTACGGCCGCGACCTCGGCCGCGGCGGCCTGGTGAACGTCGGCGAAGCGGTCGGCGTCATCGCCGCCCAGTCGATCGGCGAACCCGGCACGCAGCTGACGATGCGTACGTTCCACATCGGTGGCGCGGCTTCGCGCGCGGCCATCGCTTCGAGCGTGGAAGCCAAGTCCAACGGCGTGATCGGCTTCAACAGCACGATGCGCTACGTGACCAACAGCAAGGGCGAGCTGGTGGTGATCGCCCGCTCCGGCGAGATCGTCATCCATGACGAGCACGGCCGCGAGCGCGAGCGCCACAAGGTGCCCTACGGCGCCACGCTGACGGTGAAGGCCGACCAGCAGATCAAGGCCGGCACCGTGCTGGCCAACTGGGACCCGCTGACCCGACCCATCATCACGGAATTCGCCGGCACGGTGAAGTTCGAGAACGTGGAAGAGGGCCTGACGGTGGCCAAGCAGGTCGACGAAGTGACCGGCCTGTCCACGCTGGTCGTGATCGACCCGAAGCGCCGCGGCTCCGCCAAGGTGGTCCGCCCGCAGGTCAAGCTGATCGACGCGCAGGGCCATGAGGTCAAGATCCCCGGCACCGACCACTCGGTGACGATCGGCTTCCAGGTCGGCGCCCTGATCCAGGTGCGCGACGGCCAGGACGTGGGCGGCGGCGAAGTGCTGGCGCGCATCCCGATCGAAGGCCAGAAGACCCGCGACATCACGGGCGGCCTGCCGCGCGTGGCCGAGCTGTTCGAAGCCCGCTCGCCCAAGGACAAGGGCGTGCTGGCCGAGATGACCGGCACGGTGTCGTTCGGCAAGGAGACCAAGGGCAAGATCCGCCTGCAGATCACCGATCCGGACGGCAAGGTCTGGGAAGAGCTGGTGCCCAAGGAGAAGAACATCCTGGTGCACGAAGGCCAGGTGGTGAACAAGGGCGAGTCGGTGGTCGACGGCCCGGCGGACCCGCAGGACATCCTGCGCCTGCTGGGCATGGAGGAACTGGCCCGCTACATCGTCGACGAGGTCCAGGACGTCTACCGCCTCCAGGGCGTGAAGATCAACGACAAGCACATCGAGGTGATCGTCCGCCAGATGCTGCGCCGCGTCGTGGTCGAGAACCCGGGCGAGTCCGGCTACATCGCCGGCGAGCAGGTCGAGCGCTCCGAGATGCTGGACACCAACGACGCGCTGCGTGCCGACAGCAAGATCGCGGCGACCTACAGCAACCTGCTGCTGGGCATCACCAAGGCCTCGCTGTCGACCGATTCGTTCATCTCCGCGGCCTCCTTCCAGGAGACCACCCGCGTGCTGACCGAAGCGGCGATCATGGGCAAGCGCGACGAGCTGCGCGGCCTGAAGGAAAACGTCATCGTCGGCCGCCTGATCCCCGCGGGCACCGGCATGGCCTACCACCAGGCGCGCAAGGCCAAGGACGCGATGGACGAGGCCGAGCGCCGCGCCATCGCCGAGCAGGAAGCCGCTGAACTGGCGGGCGTCACCGAAGGCGCGTCCGCGCCCGAGGCGACCGAGAACGCTTCCTCCAGCGAGTAAGCCGACCGGCTTCACTAAACTAGGCGCCCCACCGTCGAAAGCGGTGGGGCGCTTTTTCTTTTTCTCCACCGACGATGCCTTCTTCGCTCCTCACCTGGGTCGCCGCCGCCGTCCTCCTGTTCTGGACGGTGGGCGCGTACAACCGATTGGTGCGCCTGCGCGGCGAGGCCAACGCCGCCTTCGCCTCGCTCGACGCCGAACTCGCGCGCCAGGTGCAGCTGGTGAACCAGTTGCTGACCGAGGACGACGAGCCTCCGGCTTCGGTGTTCGACGGCATCGGTGGATCGTTCTGGGGCGGCCTGCAGGGCGCGGCCTCGCAGCTGGAGGCCACGCTGGCGGCGGCGCGGCAGAAGCCGCTGGAGCCCGATCGCATCGCCGCGCTGGCCGCCGCCCAGTCGGTGCTGGCCACCGCATGGGAACGCGCCGAACGCGACGACGCGCACGACCTGGCCGGCCCGCGGCTGCCGGACACGCTCACCGAAACGCGCGCGCACCTGACGGCGCAGTGCATCGCCGGCGCCGAGCGCTTCACCCAGGCCGTGCACCGCTACAACGCGGCGATCGCGCAATTCCCGGCCGTTCTGCTGGCCCTGCTGTTCGGCTTCAAGCCGGGCCGCGGGCTGGAAGCGATGCCGGTCAGCCGGGGACCGGCGGGTTGAATTCCGCTTCGCAGACGACGTCCGTTCCGCTGTGGCGCCAGCTCGCCGCGGCGGCTTCGGTGGTGGGCGCCGTGCGCGCGGGCGAGTCGGCCACGCCGGCCATCGCGCGGGTCGCGCCCGACCTGCGCGCCGCCGCGCAAGCGCTCGCCTTCCATGCGTTGCGCCACCTCGGTCGCGCCGAGGCCCTGCGCAAGCAGCTGGCCAAGCGCGCGCCGCCGCCGCAAGCCGACGCGTTGCTGTGCACCGCGCTCGCGCTGTGCTGGAACGAAGAGGAAGCGCCCTACGAGCCGTTCACCCTGGTGGACCAGGCGGTGGAAGCCGCCAAGCGCGTGCCCGGCACCGCGCCGCAGGCGAACTTCATCAACGCCTGCCTGCGCCGCTTCCTGCGCGAGCGCGCCGCGCTGGTGGCCGCGACCGACGCCGATCCCGTGGCGCGCTGGAACCATCCGCGCTGGTGGATCGAGCGGCTGCAGAAGGACCATCCGAAGCACTGGCAGGCCATCCTCGCGGCGAACAACACGGCCGCGCCGATGACGATGCGCGTGAACGTGCGGCGCGCCGATCGTGGACAGCTGCTCCAGCGATGGACCGGCGGCGGCATCGAGGCTTTGGCGATCGGCCAGGACGGCCTGCTGCTGGAGCGCCCGAGGCCCGTGCACGACGTGCCGGGATTCGACGAGGGCCAGGTGTCCGTGCAGGACGCGGCGGCGCAGCTGGCCGCGCCTTTGCTGCTCGAAGGACTGGAGGCACGACCCGGCGCGCGCCTTCGCCTGCTCGACGCCTGCGCCGCGCCCGGCGGCAAGACCGCGCACCTGCTCGAACGCGCCGATGCCGACCTGGTCGCGCTGGACGTGGACCCGCAGCGTTGCGAGCGCATCCGCGAGACGCTCGCGCGGCTGGGCCTTTCCGCCGAAGTGATCGCCGGCGATGCCGCCGATGTGGACGCGTGGTGGGACGGAAAACCCTTCGACGGCATCCTGCTGGACGCGCCTTGCACGGCCTCGGGCATCGTGCGGCGCCACCCCGACGTGCGCTGGCTGCGCCGGCCCGGCGACATCGCCTCGCTGGCCGCGCAGCAGCGGCGCCTGCTCGATGCGTTGTGGCCGCTGCTGCGGCCCGGCGGCAGGCTGCTGTATTGCACCTGCTCGGTCTTCCGCGAGGAGGGCCAGCACCGCGTCGAAGCGTTTGTTGCGCACAACAAAGCGGCTGTTTTGCGCCCCGGGCCCGGGCATTTGCTGCCCCAGGCGGGGGCGGTGGGGGAGGCCCTCCGGGACAATCTCTCAGGTGACCACGACGGCTTTTTCTACGCCGCGCTGGACAAGCGCGCGGATGCTGCGCCTGCGGCTTGAACGCTGGCTGTGCGGGCTGGTGGCGGCCGTGCTGCTGCTGCTGCCCGCCGCCGCGCAGGCGCCGGCCGACCCCGAGGTCGCCCACCTGCGCCTGGAGCGCACCGAGGAAGGCGTCCTGCTCAGTGCCGGGGTCCGCTTCGACCTGCCGCCGGCGGTGGAGGACGCGTTGCTCAAGGGCATCCCGATGTTCTTCGTGGCCGACGCCTCGCTGCTGCGCGACCGCTGGTACTGGTACGACAAGCACGTGGCCGGCGCTTCGCGCCACATGAGGCTGTCGTACCAGCCGCTCACGCGACGCTGGCGCCTGCAGGTGTCGTCCGCGCCCATCGGCAACGCCGGCCTCGCGCTGGGCCAGAGCTTCGACACGCAGGAGGAGGCGCTGGCCGCCGTGCGCAACGTCTCGCGCTGGAAGATCGCCGACCTGAGCGACCTGGAGCCCGACGCCAAGTACAGCGTGGACTTCCGCTTCCGGCTCGACGTGTCGCAGCTGCCGCGGCCGTTCCAGATCGGCGCCGTCGGGCAGTCCGACTGGAGCATCATCGCCAGTCGCACCCAGCGCCTGGCCCTCGAGAACGGACGGTGAACGAGTCCTTGCCCACCCCGGCCGCCGAACCGAAGCCCACCTTCGGCAGCCGGCGTGCGGTCCGCTGGGCGCTGCTGGTCGGCGCGGCGGTGATGATCGCCATCGCCATCGTGCTGATGTTCCTGCTCACGCAGGCCACCGGGAACCGCGAGCTGTACGAGCGCAACTACGGCCGCCTGTTCGTGCTGAACATGGTGGTGGCCGGCATGCTGCTGCTGGTCATCGGCTGGGTGGCGCTGCGGCTGGCCTCGCGCGTGCGGCGCGGCAAGTTCGGCAGCCGGCTGCTCGTGAAACTGGCGGCCATCTTCGCGCTGGTGGGCTTCATCCCGGGGCTGCTGATCTACGTGGTGTCGTACCAGTTCGTCTCGCGATCGATCGAGAGCTGGTTCGACGTCAAGGTCGAGGGCGCGCTCGACGCCGGCCTGAACCTGGGCCGGTCGACGCTGGATGCGCTGGCCCAGGACCTGGCCAACAAGACCCGCGCCGCCGCCAACCAGCTGGCGGAGGTGCCGGACACCTCGGCCGCCCTGGCCCTGGACCGGATGCGCGAGCCGCTCTCGGCCAACGACGTGATCCTCTGGACCGGCACCGGGCAGGTCGTGGCCAGCGCCGGCCAGTCGCGCATGCTGCTCAGCCCCGAGCGGCCCACGGCGCAGCAGGTGCGCACGGTGCGCGCGCAGCGCTCGATGGCGGTGGTGGAGGGCCTGGAAGACGCGAGCCCCGGCGCCACCAGCCAGGCCCGCATCAAGGCGTTGGCGGTGGTTCCGGGACCGGGCCTGGGCCTGCTCGCCGAGCCGCGCGTCCTGCAGGTCACGCAGAGCCTGCCGCCGACGCTGGTGGCCAACGCGATGGCGGTGCAGGAGGCCTACCGCGAGTACCAGGAGCGCGCGCTGGCGCGCGACGGCCTGCGCCGCATGTACATCGGCACGCTCACGCTGAGCCTGTTCCTCGCGGTGTTCGGCGCGATCTTCCTGGCGGTGCTGCTGGGCAACTCGCTGGCGCGGCCGCTGCTGCTGCTGGCCGCGGGCGTGCGCGAAGTGGCGGCCGGCGACCTGTCGCCCAAGCCGGTGCTGCTGGGCAAGGACGAGCTCGGCGGCCTCACGCGGTCGTTCGCCGAGATGACGCAGCAGCTGGCCGACGCCCGCGCGGCGGTCGAGCAGAGCATGGGCCAGGTCAACGCCGCGCGCGCGCACCTGCAGACCATCCTGGACAACCTCACGGCCGGCGTCATCGTGCTGGACGAACAGGGCCGCATCGAGACCGCCAACCCCGGCGCCACCCGGATCCTGCGCTTCCCGCTGGCGGCCTACGAAGGCCGGCAACTCTCGGAGCTGCCGGGCCTCGAGACGTTCGGCGCCGCGGTGCAGAACCAGTTCGACGACTACATGCAGGACCGGCTGCAGCACGGCCTCGACCATTGGCAGCAGTCGTTCGAGCTCAATGCGGGCCCCTCCGGCGGCCCTTCGCAGGGCGACACGCTCACGCTGGTGGCGCGCGGCGCCGAGATGCCGTCGGAGGCGGGCCGCTCGTCGCGGCTGCTGGTGTTCGACGACATCTCGGAGATCGTCTCGGCCCAGCGAGCGCAGGCCTGGGGCGAGGTGGCGCGCCGGCTGGCGCACGAGATCAAGAACCCGCTCACGCCCATCCAGCTGTCGGCCGAGCGGCTGGCGCACAAGCTGGGCGACAAGGTGGGCGAGGGCGAGCGCGCGCTGCTGCACAAGTCGGTGCGCACCATCGTGGACCAGGTCGACGCGATGAAGCGGCTGGTCAACGAGTTCCGCGACTACGCGCGGCTGCCGGCGGCGGAACTCAAGCCGATCGACCTGAACCAGCTGGTGGGCGACGTGCTGCACCTGTACGTGCGCGAGGGCGAGTCGGGCGTGGGTTCGCACGCCCCGGTGCGCGCGGAGCTGGACCCGGCCAGCCCGAAGATCCTGGGCGATGCCCAGCAGTTGCGCCAGGTCATCCACAACCTCCTGCAGAACGCGCAGGATGCGACCGAGGGCGCCGTGAAACGGGAGGTGATGATCCGCACGCAATGGAACGAATCGAACCGTCGCGTTCGGCTGGTGGTGCAGGACACGGGCCCGGGATTTCCCGAGCACATCCTCAAGCGCGCCTTCGAGCCGTACGTGACGACCAAGGACAAGGGCACGGGGCTGGGCCTCGCGGTGGTCAAGAAGATCGCCGATGAGCACGGCGCCCGCATCGACGTGAAGAACCGGCTGGAAGACGGAATGGTCGTGGGGGCGCAAGTCTCGCTATCATTCGCAGTTGCAGCCTGACAACAATCTGCCTGCGCTCGCGCCAGGCGCGGCACTTCGGAGAACATGGCAAACATACTGGTGGTCGACGACGAACTGGGCATCCGCGACCTGCTCTCGGAAATCCTCAATGACGAGGGCCACAACGTCGAACTGGCGCAGAACGCCGCGCAGGCACGATCGGCCCGCGCGCGCGCCCGTCCCGACCTCGTGCTGCTCGACATCTGGATGCCCGACACCGACGGTGTCACGCTCCTCAAGGAATGGTCCAGCACCGGCCAGCTGACGATGCCGGTGATCATGATGAGTGGCCACGCCACCATCGAGACCGCGGTGGAAGCCACCAAGATCGGTGCGCAGTCCTTCCTCGAGAAGCCGATCACGATGCAGAAGCTGCTCAAGGCAGTGGAAGGCGCGCTGCAGCGCGAGACGCCCGGCGGCAACGGCGGCCTGCGTCCCAAGCCCGGTCCCGGTTACGTGAGCAGCACGCCGCTGCCGCCGATGGCCGAGCTCACGGTCGAAGCGGCGATGACGGGCGGCCAGACGATTCCGGCGCCCGTCGAAATGGGCCCGCAGGCGCGCCAGACCTTCGAGTTGGACAAGCCGCTGCGCGACGCGCGCGACGAGTTCGAGAAAAGCTACTTCGAGTTCCACCTCGCCAAGGAAGGCGGCTCGATGACGCGCGTGGCCGAGAAGACCGGCCTGGAGCGCACGCACCTCTATCGAAAGCTCAAGCAACTCGGCGTGGACCTCTCGCGCGGAAAGCGGAGCGCAGGCTAGGCTATAATTGCCGGCTCACGGCCCGGTAGCTCAGTTGGTAGAGCAGCGGATTGAAAATCCGCGTGTCGGTGGTTCGATTCCGCCCCAGGCCACCAAGATCCAAGGACAAGCCCTTGATCACGAGATCAGGGGCTTTTTCTTCGGCACCCCGCGGGAATAGCTCAGTTGGTAGAGCGCAACCTTGCCAAGGTTGAGGTCGAGAGTTCGAGACTCTTTTCCCGCTCCATTTGGATCGCTTCAGCCGATCCGTCCGAACCAAAGCACGGACAGGCTCGCGCCCGCCAGGGCGAACAGCGCCGACGCTAGCGCCAGCAGCCCCGCCAGTTCCGTTTCGCGCGCGACCACCTGCACCCGCGTCCCGAGTTCCTCGTACACGCGCCGCAGCGCCTCCGCCGTGCCCGCGTGATGGTACTCCCCCTTCGTCATTCGCGCGACTTCGCGCAGCGTCGGTTCGTCGAGCTGCACGTAGATCGGCATGCCTTCTGGCGTGGTGGCGTCGCCGTTCACCGACCCCAGTCCCACGACATAGATGCGCACGCCGCGATCCGCGGCCATCTTCGCGGCGTCCAGCGTTTCCATGCCCGTGGTGCGGCGGCCGTCGCTGAGCAGGACGATGGCCGCGGAGTCGTACGAGCCTGGCGCCACCGCGGCGACCTGCTTCGGCGGTGGCTTGGCCGCGTCGTCCAGACTGCGGCCCAGCGTCCGCCGGCTGGGCGCGGGGACGGGTGGAGCGCTGGGATCCAGGCCCTGGTCGGGGAACAGCTCCGACAGGCACTGCACGATGGCGTCGCCGACCGCCGTGCCCATCTGCATCTGGAAGCCGTCGATGGCCGCGACGACCGTCGCGCGATCCAGCGTCGCGCGCTGGACGACCTGCGTGCTGCCGGCGAAAGCGACCAGCCCGACTTCGATGTCCCTGGGCAGCTGGTTCAGGAACACCTTGGCCGACTCCTGCGCGGCCGCGAGCCGGGTCGGCTTCACGTCGGTCACGCGCATGCTGAGCGAGACGTCCATGGCGAGGATGATGGTCGACCGTGACCACGGCAGCGGTATGCGCGTGACGGGACGCGCGGCGGCGAACAGCAGCGCCGAGCAGGCCACCAGCAGCAGGAAAGGCGGAAGGTGGCGGCGCCACTGCCTGCCCCTGGACGCCTCGCGCACCGGACGCACGCTGCTGTAGCGCACGGCCGCCCGGTCGCGTCGCAGCAGCAGCCAGACGTACGCCAGCGACAGGACGGGCACCAGCAGCATCAGCCAGAGGTGCTGAGGCCACAGGAAGAACATCGACGGGCCCTCGTGGTCCTCGTGCAGCGCGGCACTCCATCAGGCGCCGGCAAGCGGGGCACGAGTTTCCCCGCGATGCCACTGCATCGTGCGCTCGAAGCGAAGGCTTGGCAACGGAGCGCGCGGCGCTCAGTCCTGCCGAGTGAACCCGTCCGCGCTCCAGCGTTCACTGCCGACGCCGTGGTGCACGAGGAACAACCCATCAGGATCGTATTTCTGCTTGATGGCGAGGAGGCGCGCGTAGTTCGAACCCCAGAACGACTGCTGCCACGAGCGCTCGAAATAGTCGCTCTCCGAGACGTACGAGCCCGGCCGCGGCACCAGCTTGCGCAACTCGGCCATGGCGCGCTCGATGGCTTCGGCCCGCGTGCGCGCGAGAGCGGCATCCGGCTCGTGGCCCTTCACGCCGGGATAGGCCGGCTGTTCGTTGGCGGCGCAGATGACGAGCGCGAAGGCATCGAGCACGGCCGGGTTGATGGCGGTGTCGCGCGCCGCCGCGATGGCCTGCGGCGGCGCGCCTGCCAGGCCCTTGTTGAAGTGCAGCGACAGTCCCCAGTGGCGGCTCCCCGCGAACAGCGCCTCGACCAGCGCGGCGTGCCGGTCGGGCTGCAGCAGCGCGGCCGGCAGCCACGCCGACTGGAAGCCGTGCAGGAACTGCCCGGCCTGCCCCTCGTCGCCCGGCCAGAACACATTGCCCTCCGGCGCCCCCGGCCGGTCGTCGCGGCGGATGAACCCCAGCGCGCGCTTGATCAGCGTGGGCGACCAGAAGGTGCGCGCCGAAGTCGAGACGATCTTCAGCGGCGCGAAGTCCATCGAGAAGTCCTGCGGCGCGCGCCCGATCGCATCGAGGAAAGGCTCCCAGATCGCCACCGCCTGCGCGCGCTCCATGCCCTGGAACACCATGGCGACGTTCATGATGTTCCCGGGGCGAAAGCGGATCTGCTCGCCCCAGTGCGGATTCATCAGCGAGCCGGCGTAGTGGTCCACGGCCATCGCGATGAGGCGGCGGAACGCTTCCGGCGAATGGGCGCGAACGGTGAAGTTGACCGCCCCGAACGTCTGCGGCAGTTCGTGCACGCGCAGCGTGAGGCGCGTCACCACGCCGAAGCTGCCGCCCCCGCCGCCCTTGAGCGCCCAGAACAGGTCGGGATGCGTGCAGGCGTTGGCGATGCGGGTGACGCCGTCGGCCGTCACCACTTCGGCTTCCAGCAGGCCCGCCGCCGCGAGTCCGAACGCTTTGGAGAAGCTGCCGAAGCCGCCGCTCTGCACCAGGCCCGCGACACCCACCGTCATGCAACCGCCGCCCTGCACGTAGCCGCCGCCACGCGTGGTGACGGCGTCGTAGGCATGGGCCCAGAGCGCACCGGCGCCGACGGAAACGGCGCGCGCTTCCGGAGTGACGCCGGCGCAGCCTTGCGGCGTGAAGTTCTCGTGCAGCGTCACCTGCTTCATGCGCCGGGTCCACACGAGCAGCGAGTCCGGCGCGTTGGACGTGCCCTGGTAGCTGTGGCCGCCGCCTTTCACCGCGAGGCGCAGCCGGCGCTCGCGCGCGAAGTTCACCGCGGCCGCGACGTCGGCCGTGTTGTCCGCCGCGACGGCATAGGCACTGGGCGATGACGTCCACGCCCCGACCCAGCCGAGCGTCTGCGTCATCGCCGCGTCGTCGCCCAGGAACCAGGGATTCTTGGCCTGCCGGAACAGCCGCTTGCATTCGTCGCCGGCGGGCGATGCGATGCAACCGGGCCAGGGCGTGCGCACCGGCATCAACGCGCCGGCCGACAAGCGCGCGCCGAACTGCTGCCACTCGGCCTCGGTCGGCCAGCCGGGCCGGCCGGGACGGACGCGCGCGAAGTCGGAAGCGGCAGTCGCGCCGATCGGGCCGATCACCGGCAGGGCCGCGGCGGCGCGAAGGAGTTGTCGTCGATTCGTCATGCGGGGAGTCCGATGGTCCATTGTCGCGGCCACGAGCGGTTTCCACACTGGCCGCGCCGCGGCGGTCCAGCGCGGCGACTACCCGGAGGAGACGACATGAAGCAAGGGATGACGGGCCGCCTGGCCCTGGGAGTGATCACGGCCGCGGTGCTGGCGGCGTGCGGTGCCGGCGGTGGCGACCATGGCGGCGGAGCGAGCGTCACGCTCGACGGGCTCGCGGCCACCGGTGCGCCGATGGCCAACGCGGCCGTCGCGGCCCGATGCGTGTCCGGCGGCGGCAGCACGAGCTCCGCGGCGGACGGCACGTTCACGGTGACGCTCGCCGATCCCGCCTTGCCTTGCCTGGTGCAGGTGCGCAGGGACGGGTTGACGCTGCACGGCTTCGCGGCGCAAGGCGGTCGCGTCAACGTGACGCCGCTGACCGAGCTGCTGGTCGCCCGCGCGATCGGCGGCGATCCGGCCCAGGCGTTCGCGGGTTTCGACGCGGCGCGCGCGGCGGTCCTGCAAGCCGCACTCGACGCGGCTCGCACCTATGTGCAGGAACAGGCGTCCGCGCTGGCCGGTGGACTCATCACCGGCGATCCGCTGACCCAGCCGTTCTCGATCGGCGATGCCGATGACCGCCTGCTCGACAACCTGGCCGCGCTGCTGGCGCAGGCAGGCGTGACCGTCGCCGACCTTCGGGCGGCCGCGGCCGCCGGTGGCGACCTTCGCGCCGCAATGCCGCCCGAGGAGAGCCGCCCGCACGACGGCGTCGCGTACTTCGTCCGCCCCGCCGATGCCGTTGCCACCACGTTCGCGGCCCTGCCGGCCGCCGCCGGCGACGCGGTGGACATGAACACCACCAGCCGCTGGGCAGGCGTGCTCGAAGGCGCTGCCTACCGCATCGAGGTGCCCGCGAACTGGAACGGCGAGCTCGTGATGTACGCGCATGGCTACGCGGGCGAAGGCCTGGAGCTGCGCGCGGTGGACAGCGCGATGCGCCGCCACCTGGTGCAGCAGGGCTACGCCTGGGCCGCGTCCAGCTTCAGCCGGAACTCGTACGACGTGCGCGCCGGCGTCGAGGACACCAACCTGCTGGCGAGGAACTTCAACACCATCGCGGCGGCGCGTGGCCGTCCGCTGGCGGCGCCGGGCCGCACGTACATCATCGGCCACTCGATGGGTGGCCATGTCGCGGCCGCCGCGGTGGAGGCGGAGACCTACGCCACGGCGCGCCACAAGGTCCGCTACGACGGCGCAATGCCCATGTGCGGCGTGGTCGGCGACACGGCGCTGTTCGACACCTTCGCCGGGATGCAGGCGGCCGCCCACGTGCTGGGCGGGCATCCGTCGGTGGCGCTGGACCAGTGGAGCGGCATCAAGGCCGATGTCACGACCGCACTGTTCGGCACGGCCACGCCGGCGCCGCCGATCACGCCGACGCCCATCGCAGGCATGGCGTACGCGTCCGTCCTGCAGAACCTCACCGGCGGCCCCCGGCCCTTGTTCGACCTCGGCCTGGGCGTGGGGTCGTTCATCGCACCCTACGGCCTGTTCGGCACCACCACCGTGACCACGGGCCTCACGACGCGATCCGTGTCCGACACCACTGCCATCGTCTACAAGGTCGACGGCCAGGACGCTCTCTCGGCCGACCTGAACGCGGTTGCACCCAGGGCCATCGCCCCTGCCGACGCCAACCGGCGGCGCTGGGACGGGCTGCGCTGGATTCCCAAGGTCAACGGCCAGTTGATGGCCCCGGTGGTCTCCATCCACACGCTGGGCGATCTGTTCGTGCCGTTCGGCATGCAGCAGGTGTATCGCCGGCGCGCCGAGGGCCACGGCGCGGGCCACCTGCTCGTGCAACGTGCCATCCGCGGCGTGTCGCATTGCGACTTCACCATCGCCGAGATGTCAAAGTCGTTCGACGACATGGTGGCGTGGGTGAAGCAGGGCACCCAGCCGGTCGGCGACGACGTGCTCACGCCCGCGACGGTGTCGAACACGGGCTACGGCTGCTCGCACACCGACGACGCGCTCGGACCGGATGAGACCAGCATGGCGCCGGGATCGGTCGGCTATCTGCGCGCCCTGATCGCGATGCAGGGCCGCAACTGCACGCCCTAGGCCGCCGCGCGTCGCGGCACCAGCGGCCACAGCAGGTTCAACGCCAGCCCGCTGATCACCAGCCCCGCCGCGACGATCTTCCAGCCCGGCAGCGGCTCGCCCAGCCACAGCGCCGAAGCGCCCATGCCGAACACCGGGATCAGCAGCGCGAGCGGCGTGACGGTCGCCGCCGTGTAGCGCGAGAGCAGCCAGTTCCAGGCCGCGTAGCCGAACAGCGTGTTGCCCCACGACTGCCAGGCCACGCCGGCCCACGCCGCGAGCGAGGCGTTGCGCATGCTGGCCGCCATCGCATCCCAGCCGTCGACCGCCAGGGAGAGCACCAGCAGCACCGGCACCGAGAAAGCCGACGACCACACGACGTAGGCCAGCATGTTGATGCTGCCCGCGCGCTTGGTCAGGATGTTGCCGCCCGCCCAGGACGCGGCCGCGCCCAGCACCATCAGCAGGCCGGCGATCGTGGTGGTCGCGTCGGTGTGCCAGCCGACCACCGCCAACCCCGCGGCCGCCACCAGGACCGCGATGCCCTGGTAGCCACGCAGGCGCTCGTTGCCCAGCCACATCGCCAGCCCGATGGTGAAGAACACCTGGGTCTGCACCACCAGCGAGGCGAGCCCCGGCGAGATGTGGCCGTCGATCGCCAGGTACAGCAGCCCGAACTGGCCGGCACCGATCAGGAGGCCGTAGCCCGCCAGGTTGGCCAGCGGCACCCGCGGCCGCGGCAGGAAGAACATGGCCGGCACCAGCGCGAGCAGGAAGCGCAGCGTGGCCACCAGCAGCGGCGGCAGTTCGTCCAGGACCACCTTGATGACGACGAAGTTGGTGCCCCACACGGCGACGATGGCGAGCGCCAGCAGCGCGTGGGCGGGAGAGATGCGGGACATCCGCCGAGCATAGGCCCGCGCCGCGGCGCGTTCCATGAAATCCACGACGTCGATTGATGCGCGGCTGGCTACACTGCCCGCATGCATCTCGTCGTGCTCGGCACCGGCATCGTGGGGACCTGCACCGCCGCCTGGCTGCAGCGCGACGGCCATCGCATCACCTTCGTGTCGCCGGTGCCGCCGGGCGAAGCCTGCTCGTTCGGCAACGCGGGTTCGCTCTCGCCGAGCGCCTGCCTGCCGGTCGGCATGCCGGGCATGTGGAAGCAGGTGCCCGCCTGGCTGCGCGATCCCGAAGGTCCGCTGGCGATCCGGCCTTCGTACCTGCCCACGGTGGCGCCCTGGCTGCTGCGGTTCCTGCGGCACTCCACCCGCGACGAGGTGGTGCGCATCGCCACCGCGCTGCGCGGCCTGCTGGCGCCGATCTTCGACAGCTACGGGCCGCTGCTCGAACACGCCGGTGCCCAGCACCTCGTGCGCCGCACGGGTTGCCTGTACGTCTACGGCTCGCCGCAGTCGGCCGCGCGCTGGCAGTGGGGGATGGACCTGCGCCGCAGCCTCCAGGTGGACCTGCGCGACGTCGGCGAAGAGGAGCTCGCGCAACTGGAGCCGGACCTGCGGGGACGATTCCGATTCGGCATCCTGGCGCCGGAGAACGGTTCCACGCTGAACCCCGAGGCGCTGGTGAAGGCGCTGCACGCGCAGTGCCTGGCGGACGGCGCGCGGATGCTGCAGGACGAAGCCGTGCGACTGGACAAGCGGGGCGATACGGTGACGGCGGTGCAACTCGCTTCGGGCCAGCGCGTGGAGTGCGACGGCGTCGTGGTCGCCGCGGGCGCCTGGTCGCGACCGCTGGCCGCGCAGCTGGGCACGCGCGTGCCGCTGGAGACGCAGCGCGGTTATCACGTCACCGTGCAGAGCAACAACCTGCAGCTGCGCCACACGGTGATGGCGCCCGAATACAACCTGATGGTCAACCCGATGGCCATGGGGCTGCGGCTGGCCGGCAGCGTGGAGTTCGCGGGCCTCGCGCCGCCGCCCAACTACCGGCGTGCCGACGTGCTGCTGGCCAAGGGCCGCGAGATGTTCCCGCACCTCGACAGCTCGCGTGTCTCACGCTGGATGGGGCATCGGCCCTGCCTGCCGGACAGCCTGCCGGTGATCGGCCGCGCGCCGCGCATGGCCAACGCATGGATGGCGTTCGGGCACGGACACATCGGCATGTGCGCCGGGGCCAGCACGGGCCGCGAAGTGGCGCATCTCGTGGCGGGGCGCAAGACGCAGGTCGACCTGCGGCCGTTCGCGCCCGACCGGTTCTAGAAGGGCCGCGAGCCCATCGGCAGCTTTGCATTCGAAGCGGGGCAAACCCTGCGTCCGCGCCGCCGCCATCCGCGCCAGACTGCAGCCCATGCCGCACACGCTCCGCCGACGCCACTTCACCGCCTTCGCCGCGCTGGCCGCCTTGCCCGCGCTCTCTCGCGCGCAGGCTTCGTTCCCCAGCAAGCCGATCCGCTTGGTGGTGCCGTTCCCGCCGGGCGGCAGCACCGACCTGCTGGCGCGTCGATTGGGCGAGAAGCTGGCCGTGTCGCTCGGGCAGCCGGTTGTGGTGGAGAACAAGCCCGGCGCGGGCGGCACGACGGGCGCCGACCACGTGGCCAAGTCGGCCCCCGACGGCCACACGCTGCTGCTGGGCGTGACGGGCAGCAACGCCATCGCGGCCAGCCTCTATCCCAGGCTGCCGTACGACGTGCTGCGCGATTTCACGCCGGTGAGCACAGTGGTCTCCGCGCCGCTGGTGCTGGCCGTGGGCAGTGCCAGCCCGCTGCGCACGGTGCGCGACTACGTCGCCGCGTCCAAGGCGGATTCGATCACCTACGGCACGCCGGGCAACGGGACCTCGATGCACCTGACGGGCGAGATGTTCAACCTGGCCACCAGCGCGCGGCTGATGCACGTGCCGTACAAGGGCAGCGCGCCCGCGCTCAACGACATGCTGGGCGGCAGCCTGCAATCGATGTTCGGCGACTTCCTGGTGCTGCTGCCGCAGATCCGCGCCGGCAAGGTGCGGCCGATCGCCGTCACTTCCGCCCGCCGCCATCCCATGCTGCCCGAGGTGCCCACCATCGCCGAGAGCGGCGTGCCCGGCCTGGAACGCTTCGAGGCCACCTCGTGGCAAGGGCTGTTCGCGCCGGCCGGCGTTCCGCGCGACGTGCTGGCGCGCATCAACACCGAGGTGGTGAAGGCGCTCGAGTCGCCGGACATCAAGGAGTTCTTCGGCAGCCAGGGCTTCCTGGTCGGCGGCTCGACGCCGGAGCAGTTCCGCGCGTTGATCGAGGCCGAGGTGCCCAAGTGGGAGCGGGTCATCAAGGCCGCCCACGTGAAGGTGGACTGAGATGGCCGCGCCCGTGCAGGTCCTCGCGTTCGACATCTTCGGCACGGTGGTCGACTGGTACGGCAGCATCGTGCGCGAGATGCGCGAGCGTCATCCGCAGGTGGACAGCGACGCGTTCGCGCGCGCCTGGCGCGCGGGCTACAAGCCGGCGATGGCGCGCGTGGCGAGCGGCGAGCTGGGCTGGACGCTGATCGACGACCTGCACAGGATCATCCTGGACGGCATCCTTCCGCAGTTCGGCCTCGACCACCTGGGCGAAGCCGAACGCGCCGAGCTGAACCGGGTGTGGCATCGGCTCGACCCGTGGCCCGACAGCGTCGCCGGCCTGTCGCGGCTCAAGCGCGGCTACGTCATCTGCACGCTGTCCAACGGCAACATCGGGCTGCTCACGAACATGGCCAAGCGCGCGGGCCTGCCCTGGGATTGCGTGCTGTCGGCCGAGGTGTTCCGCGCGTACAAGCCGGATCCGGCCACCTACCTCGGCGTCGCGAAGGTGTTCGACGTGGCGCCCGAGCAGGTGATGCTGGTCGCGGCCCATCACGACGACCTGGAAGGCGCGCGCCGCTGCGGGCTGCGCACCGCCTACATCGAGCGGCCGCTCGAGTTCGGCGCGGCCCATCCGAAGGACGTGTCGCCGCGGCCCGCGAACGACCTGCACTGCACCAGCCTCACCGACCTGGCGGACCGTCTCGGGCTCGGCTGAGCCTCTGTCGGCGTGGGCTGACAGCAAGCCGCGCGCGGCTCCGAATGCGGCCGCCGGCCATGCGGTCCAGCATGAAGGGAACATCCAGCGCAACTACGCAGGTACTTTCATGCCCACCGACACCACGCCCGACCCGCGCGACATGGAGCGCATGCCCGAAGACAAGCAGATCCCGCAGGCAAAGCGCGACATCGCCGGCAAGCCCGACATCGAGCGCCGTCCTTCGTTGCCGGACAAGCCCAGGCCGATGGCCGCCGACATCGAGGACGAGGAGGACGATCCCGTCGTGGAGAGCGGCCGCACCGACACGCCGAAAGGTGAACGCGGATGAATCCGGAGCGGAAGCTGCACGACGTGCCGGCGCCGGAGAACGTGCCGCCCGTGAACAACCCGGACCCGCAGCCGGGCGACGGCACGCCCAGGATGCCGCCGTCGGAAGACGAGGAACTCGACAACCCGCCGGTGAGGTTGCCCGGCAAGCCGGGCGTGCCTGAGCGGGTCGAAGCGCCGCGCTAGTCGCGGGTGACCCGAAGGACCTCTTCGCGCGAGGTGATGCCCTCGCGCACCAGCCGCTCGCCATCGTCGCGCATCAGGGTCATTCCCTCGGCCAGCGCGGCGTCGCGAATCTCGGCCTCGGACGCGCGGTTGTGGATCAGCGTACGGACCTTCTCGTCGGCCAGCATCAGCTCGAACACGCCCGTGCGGCCCTGGTAGCCGGTCTGGCCGCATTCGCCGCAGCCCTTGCCGCCGCAGGCCGGGCACAGCTTTCGCACCAGCCGCTGGGCCAGCACGCCCAGCAGCGACGAGCTGAGCAGGAACGGCTCGACGCCCATGTCGGTGAGGCGCGTGACGGCGCTGGCGGCGTCGTTGGTGTGCAGGGTCGCCAGCACCAGGTGGCCGGTGAGCGAAGCCTGGATCGCGATCTGCGCCGTTTCGTAGTCGCGGATCTCGCCGATCATGATCACGTCCGGGTCCTGGCGCAGGATGGCGCGCAGGGCCTTGGCGAAGCTGAGGTCGATCTTGGCGTTGACCTGCGTCTGGCCGATGCCGGGCAGCTCGTACTCGATCGGGTCTTCCACCGTCATGATGTTGCTGCTGCCGGCGTCCAGCCGCGACAGCCCCGCGTACAGCGTGGTGGTCTTGCCCGAGCCGGTGGGGCCCGTCACCAGGATGATGCCGTGCGGCTGTTCGATCAGCGCGAGGAAGCGCCGAAGCGTTTCGCCCGTCATGCCGACCGCCTCGAGGCTGAGCTTGCTCTCGCTCTTGTCCAGCAGACGCAGCACCGCGCGCTCGCCGTGCGCGCTGGGCAGCGTGGACACGCGCACGTCGACCGCGCGCGTGCCGATGCGCAGCGAGATGCGGCCGTCCTGCGGCAGGCGTTTCTCGGCGATGTCGAGGTCGGCCATGATCTTCAGGCGGGAGATCAGCGCGGCGTGCAGCGCGCGGTTGGGCTGCACCACCTCGCGCAGCGTGCCGTCGACTCGGAAACGCACCGAGGAATGGCGCTCGTACGGCTCGATGTGGATGTCGCTGGCGCCGTCGCGCGCGGCCTGGGTGAGCAGCGCGTTCAGCATGCGGATGATGGGCGCGTCGTCGCTGGTCTCCAGCAGGTCTTCGACCGCCGGCAGCTCCTGCATCATGCGCGACAGGTCGGCCTCGTTCTGCACCTCGCTGACCACCGTGGCCGCGCTGGACTCGCCCTGCGCGTAGGCCGCGCTGATTCGCTGGGCCAGTGCGTCCGGGTCGAGCTGCTGCAGAGCGCGCACCTGGAACTTGCGCATCACCTCGCTCCAGGCGCTGGGCGCCGGGGCGGCCGCGTGCCAGAGCGTGACGGCCTGGCCGTCGTCCTCCACCAGCAGCTGGTGGCTGCGGGCGAATCCGTAGGGAAGCGGGTAGCGGTTGGCCATCAGCGCGTTGGAGCCGCGGGGGCGGCCGGAGTTGCGGGCGGCAGCGGGTCGGCCTGCGGCAGGGGAGGCGCGGGCGTGGGGGCGGGGATCACGGCCTGCTCAGCCGGAACCGGCGGGCTCGTGGGCGCGACTGGCGCCGGACGGCTGGCCTGCACCGGCAGCACCGGGCCGGAGTTGATCGGGACCATCAAGCTGGGCGTGGGCTGGGCGCCTTCCTGCTTCAGGCGCATCAGGTCGTAGCGGTCCAGCGAGATCTCGTCGGTCTGGGCCGCGTCGCGCACCACCACCGGCCGCAGGAACACCATCAGGTTGGTCTTGCGGCGGCTGCGCGCCTCGCTGCGGAACAGGTTGCCCAGCACGGGCACGTCGCCCAGGCCCGGCACCTTCTCCTGGTTGCCGTTGTATTCGTCCTGCAGCAGGCCGCCCAGCACCACGATGGCGCCGTCGTCCACCAGCACGTTCGATTCGATCGAGCGCTTGTTGGTGATCAGGCCGGTGGGCGAGTTGATGGAGGCCGTCTGCACGCTGGAGGTCTCCTGGAAGATCTGCATCTTCACCGTGCCGTTCTCGCTGATCTGCGGGCGCACCCGCAGCGTCAGGCCGACGTCCTTGCGCTCGATGGTCTGGAACGGGTTCACCGAGCCGTTGGTGGCGCCCGTGTTGGTGAACTGGCCGGTGACGAACGGAACGTTCTGGCCGATGACGATGCGCGCTTCCTCGTTGTCCAGGGTCAGCAGGTTGGGCGTGGAGAGAATGTTGGCGTCGACGTTCGACTCCAGGAACCGCGCCAGCGCGCCCAGGATGTAGGTGCCGTTGATGTTGCGCAGCAGGCCCAGGTTGATGCCGGTCGAAGGCGCGGTGATGTTGCCGCTGGCGGCGCCCAGCTGCAGGTTGATGATGTTGGCGCCGCCGGCGTTGAAGTTGGTGCCCAGCACGCCGATGTTCTTGTCGCCGCTCTTGCCGAAGGCGTTCTGCCACTGGATGCCGAACTCGGCCGCCTTGTCGGCGTTGACTTCGACGATCAGGCTTTCCACGAACACCTGGGCGCGGCGCGAATCGAGCCGGTCGATCACCGCGCGCAGCTGGCGGTACTGCGGCTCGGGCGCCGTGATGATCAGCGAGTTGGTGGCCTGGTCGGCCTGGATCTGTCCACCGGTGGAAGGCTGGGCCAGCGGCTGCGCGGCCGCCGTCGCCGGGCTGGCGCCGCCGATGCCGCTGGTGGCGCCGATGCCGGACGAGGTGGGCGTCGCCAGGCCGGTGCTGATGGTGCCGGGCGCGCCGGGGAAGGGGCTGGCGGCTCCGCCGGCCGCGGCGCCGGTGGCCAGGCCCGCCATCGCGGCGCGCAGCGTGGTGGCCAGCCGCACGGCGTCGGCGTTCTTCAGGTAGACGACGTAGATGTTGCCGGTGGGGTTCTGCGCGGTCGGCGTGTCGAGGCGGTCGACCAGGTTGCGCACCAGGTTCAGTCGCGCCGGGTTGGCGGCACGCACGATCAGCGCGTTGCTGCGCGGCTCGGCGATGACGGTGGTGCGGAACGAGGTGTCGGCCTGGCCCTGGCCGGCCGCGGCGGGCGTGGCGCCGCCGGCGTCCACCAGCCGCTGCACCACCGGCGCGAGATCCGACGCCAGGCCGTTCTTCAGCGTGATGACCTCGACGTCGGTGGCGTTGGGGTTGTCCAGCGCCGAGATGATGCGGCCGATGCGCTGCAGGTTGTCGGCGTAGTCCGTGATCACCAGCGAGTTGTTGCCGGGGTTCACGTTGATCGTGTTGTTGGGGCTGATCAGCGGCCGCAGGATCGGCACCAGGTTGTTGGCCGTCTCGTGGTTGAGCCGGAAGATCTGCGTGACCACCTGCGAGCCGCCGGGCGGCGAGCCGACCGACACCGATCCGGTCTGCAGCTTGGCGTCGGCCTCGGGCACCACCTTCAGCAGGCCGCCCGAATCGACCACGGTGAAGCCCGAGAGGCGCAGCGTGGAGACGAACTGGTTGAACGCGGCCTGCGGCGCCACCGGCCGCTCGGTGGACAGCGACATCGTGCCCTTCACGCGCGGATCGACCACGATGTTGCGGCCCGTGATGGCCGCCATGGTGCGGGCCACCGCCTCGATGTCGGCGTTGACGAAGTTCAGCGTCACCGGCTCGCGCGCGCGCTGCGCATGCACGCCGCCGGCGCCGGCCAGCGCGGCGGCCGCCAGGAGGGAAAGCAGGGCACGTGAGAGGGTCATGACGGTCAACCTATGGTGATGATGGAGCGCGCGCCGTTGCGGCGGCCGATGATGTTCAGGAGGTTGGCCAGGGCGGCCTCGCGGTCGGGCGCGGCGCTGGCTTCGCCGGTGAAGCGAAGGCGCGACCCGACCCATTGCCCGTTGCCCGTGAGTTGCAGGGCGCCTTCGAGCGTGGACAGTTGCACCGTGGGCACGGCGCCGCCTGCGAGCACCACCCGGTAGCTGCCGAGGGGACGCAGTGTGGACACGCGCGAGGCCACGCGTTGAGCGGTCATCTCCGCCCTCCCGTTGACGGCCAATCGGCCTTCGGACCATTCTAGTGACAGCGCCTGCGTCCGAAGGAGCAGGTCGCCGTCGAGCTGGAGCGTGTTCCAGGGCGTGCCCAGGCCGGCCAGCAGCGACGCCGGCCACTGCGACTGGCCGTCGGCCACGCGCAGCGAAGCGCCGCCCCACCGCGGGCGCCAGTCGAACGACAGCGGTGCCGGCGTGCAGCACTCCGAGGCCAACGCGACGTGCAGGCCGCCGAAGCCGGGACGCATGCGCCACGTCAGGCGGGTGGGCAGGGCGGCGGCGTCGCTGCTGCCGGCGCCGCCGGTAAGCACCAGGCGGGCGGAACCGCTCCAGATCGTGCCGCGCGGATCGATGAGCTGGACCTGCTGGCCGGTGGCCGCGACGATGCGTTCGGCGAGCCAGGATGCCGGCAGGAAGGCCGGCAAGGCGATCAACAGGCCGAGCACCAGGCCGGCAACGGCCCAGCGCCAGGGAGCGGAAGCGACGGGTTTGATGCGGGTGCGCGCCAACTCTTGCGTCTTCCGGCAGGTCAGCGCGGGGGCAGGGTGAGGACCACCGTGCCGTCCCAGCCGCCGCCCGCGCCGCGGGTGAGGCGCGTTTCGGCGGGCACGGCCCGGGCGTTGACCCGTGCCTGCGACAGCCAGCTGGCCAGGGCATCGGGTGGCGTGTTGGTCAGGGTGAGCGTGACGCGGTCGCCGGCGACGACCATGCGCGCGCTGGTGCCCAGGCGCTGGCGCACGGAGGATTCGAGCATGCGCATCGACTCGTCCTGGTTCTGCTTGGGCTGGCCTTGCAGCGCCTGCGCCTGCTGCTGCAGGGCGCGCATGCGCGCGAGCTGCGCGTCCAGCGCCTGGTGCTGCGCGTCGGAGCTGCGCAGCACCGACAACGCGGGCGCGACCGCCAGCCACCAGATAAGAGCAAGCAGCACGAGAGCTGCGGCGCCGCCCGCGAGCATCTTCTCGCGCGGCGCCAGGCCGGCCCAGGTGGCGGTCCACTGCGGCGGAATCTTCATGGCTGCGCCTCCGGTCGGACCACCAGCACGTCGCCCTGGACGTTGGCGGTATAGCCCTGGGCGCGAAGGCCTTGCAGCAGCGGCTGCGCCTGCGCCTCGTTGGCCGCGAGGCCGCGCACGCGCACCTCGTTGCCGGTGTATTCGATCGACGTGGCGGTACGGCCCGGCGGGGCGGACGTGGCGATCACGCCCAGCACCGTTTCGAGATCGCGTCCCGACGCGGCACCGGTGGCCTGGCGCAGGGCCGCGACTTCACGCTCCATCTGCAGCGGCGCATCGACCACGGCGCGGATGTTCGGGAAGGTCTGCGTGAGCAGGCCGCGAGTGGCATCGCGCTTGGTGGCGAGCGCCGAGCGCTCCTTCCAGGCCCAGGCGTTCAGGCCGACCAGCTGCACCAGCACCAGCAGCGCCGCGCCCCAGCGGGCGGGTCGCCACTGCGGCGAACGCAGGAAATCGGCCCAGCCGGTGGACAGCTTCTTGAAGGCGCGGTCGCGGCCGCTGCTGGCGAACTCGAACTGCGCCAGGTCCCAGGACGTGCGGCCCGCGAGCAGCAGGCGCTCGGCGGGTTGCTGCAGCAGCGGCGCGTGCTGCAGCACCTGTTCGGCGGCGACGGCGACGGCGGGTTCGGCCACCACCGGCGTGGACTCGGGCAGCGTGGGCAGCAGGCCCAGCGACGCGGTCGTCAGCGGCAGGCTGAAGACGCCTTCGCGGCCCGCGCAGACCAGCTGCGCGTCTTCCGGTTCGCCCAACGCGTACAGGGCGGGATCGCCCTCGGGTGCGAATTCGGGAACGATGCGCGACACCGGCCGGCCCGCGGCTTCCAGCGTCTGCATGGCACTGCGCAGCCAGCTGCGGTCGCATACCGCCACCCAGACTTCGCCACCGGCTTGCGGTCGCGGCTCCAGCGCGAAGTGCAGGTTCTCGGGTTCGTCCAGCAGCCGGTCTTCCAGCAGGCCTTCGAGCACCGCGCGCAGCTTGGGCGATCTCGGGCCCATTCCCTTGGGAAGTTCGAGGCGGTGCCAGGAGAGGGCGGCGGCCGGGGCAATCAGCACCAGCTCGCTGCCCGCACCGGTGGGCGCCGGCAGCAGCGCGGGTTGCGTGGGCGTCGGCGCGGAGGCGGCGCGGCCGGTGCCGGCCACCACGTATTCAAGTTCGGTCTGCGCCGTGACGGGCGTGGCCGGGAGCAGGACGTAGAGCGAACTCATGGGAGGGACGATTGTAGGGAGGCCGGCAACTCTGCCGTACCTACCTGCGCCCTATCGTGCCAAGGGAGCCATGGCCACGCTGCTGCGGTCGAGCACGCCGCGGTCGCGTCGCAGGGTGCGGACGTCCAGGCCGTCGCGCTGGACCAGCGAGCGTTCCTCGACGATCAACCGGTCCATGCGCAGCCGGCCGCGCACCTCGAAGAAGCGTGAAGACACGCCCACGGTCCCCTCGGTCAAGGCGCCGGCGTGGTTGGGCATGGCGGCGCTGGCGTCGGCGATGCCGCGGAAGGGCGAGAGCGCCCGGCGCGCGACCAGTTCGGCGGCTTCCGCCTGGTTGATGCCGTTGACGGCCGCGTAGATCACTTCAGGCGAGGCGGTGTTCAGGTTGACCGGCGTGCGGGCGGGCAGCAGCGTGACGTAGGGCGTGAGCGCCTGCACCGTGGCGGGCGAGACGCCCAGCCAGACCAGTTGATCCACCTGCTGCGGCATCAGCGGCGCCTGGGTGGCCGAGCGGTTGTCGGTCGTGATGTCGGAGGCGAAGCGCAGGTTCTCGGCCATGCGGTTGAGCTCGCTCTGCGGCAGGCCGAGCAGCTCGAACAGCCGCTGGAAGCTGCGCATGCCGGTTTCCGAGACGCGGCCCGCTTCCAGCAGGTTGTTGACGTTGAGCAGCGCCTGCTGGTCGCTGACCTGGCCGGACAGGAAGACGTTGTCGGCGTCCGAGCCGCTGGCGGCATCGGCGGTGCCGCCCGACTGGGCCGCAAGGAAGCTCGAGAGCCGCGCTTCCTGCAGCGGCACGGCCCAGGGCTCGGCCAGGTGGTCGGCGCCGCCGGAGCGGGCGTCCTCGCGCAGGATCAGGCGGGCCCAGTCGAGCGCGCCGGTCAGCATCCACGAAGCCTGCACGCGCGCGCGCTCGGCCGATTCGACTTCCACCGCGCGCCATTGCTGCCACAGGGCGGCGGCGGCGAAGGTGGCCACCAGGGTGACCGTGAGCATCGCGGTCAGGATGGCGGCGCCGCGCTGGCGGGTCTTCATGAGGTCTTGCCTCCGCTGGCGGTCGGGCGCACCCAGTCGATAACCAGGTCGCCCGTGATGGCCTGCCCGCCGGACAGGGTCAGCACGACGCGGATGCCGTCGGGGATCACCGGCCCGCGCGCGGCGGGCTGGGTCGGCGTGGGTGTCGGCGTCGTTCCGGTCGCCGGCGCGGATGCCGGGGTCTGCGGCGTCGGCGCGGTCGGGGTCTGCGTCACCTGCGTCGCGTCGCTGGACAACGGGTTGGTCCAGGCGTCGGAGCGGTAATAGAACACCTGCCAGTCCTGCAGCGCCATGACGGCGACCGCCGACGCGTCCTCGGGGCCGCCCTGGCCCTGGGCCCAGGCGTCGGCGCGGTTCCAGGCGTCCTCGACCTGGCCGCGCGTGGTGAGCGGCGGCGACTGCCAGCGCATCCAGAGCGGCAGGCCGCCCTGCACGCGGCGGCTCCAGCCGACCACGATCACGCCGTCGCCGGCCGCGGTCGAGGCGGGGCGGGTGAGGCGGAGCACGCGGCCGTTCCAGTCGAGTCCAGGCATCTGGGGGAGTTGGACCAGGGCGTCGAGGTCGGTGTTCCACTGGGCCAGGCCGATCTGCAGCGCGTGGATCTCGTCGGCGCGGGCCTGGGTCGTCTCCTGGGCGCGCACCATGCCGTCCAGCCCGCGCCAGCTGAGCATCGCGACCAGCGCGAGCACGAACAGCGCGACCATCAGCTCGATCAGCGTGAAGCCGGCCAGGCGGCGGCGCGCGTTCATCCTCAGAACCTCCCGACCACGGTGGAGATGCGCAGCACCGGCCCGGTCGGCTCGAACACCTGGGCGTCGACGCGCAGGAAGTTCGGGTTGGGCGTAGGCGCGACGGTCAGGGCGACCTCGAAGTCGATGTTGCCTTGGCGGCAGACGGTGCGGCGCTCGCCCGCGCCCGGCATCTGGCGCGCCAGGCGCACGCGCACCAGTTCGTTCTCGGCGCACAGCTGCGCGAGCAGCACGTTCGACTGGCGCGTCGCGTTGTTGGTGAGCGCGGCGGTGGCCTGCAGGCCGGCGACCAGCGCGATCGCCACGATGCCCAGCGCGACCAGCACCTCGATCAGCGTGAAGCCGGCGGCTCTCTTGTTCATGGCGCGGCCGAGTCGGCGATCTGGAAGGCGCGCAACCCGTCGGTGACGATGCGCAGGGTGCGTCCGGAGCCGGCGGCCGAGCCGAGCACCACCTGCTGCGGACCGATGATGGGCTCGGGGCCGAGCACGATGCGGCCCGGGCCCTGCACCACCGTCGTCTCCGGGTGCAGCCACCGCTGCGGCAAGCTGCCGTCGGGGAGTCCTTCGAAGCGGAAGCCGCCTTCGACCGCATGCCACACGACCGGCACGCCTGTCGTGCGCGACTGCGCGCGGGCGGATTCGAACAGCGCGGACAGGCGGCGGGCTTCCTGCTCGAGGCGCGTGCCGGAGTCGTCGCGCAGCGTGAACGCGACCCCGGCGGTGGCGATGGCGATGATCGCCACGACCACCAGCAGTTCGATCAGCGTGAAGCCGCGCTGGAGGAGGGAGACGGCAGGACGGCGGGCTGCGCTGTCACTGCCAGGAGCCGACGTCCGCATTCTTGCCCTCGCCGCCCGGCTGGCCATCGGCGCCGTACGACATCACGTCGATCTCGCCTTTGACGCCGGGGTTGAGGTACTGGTAAGGCCGGCCCCACGGGTCGTTGGGCAGGCGTTCGAGATAGGGCTTCCAGTTGTTGGGCTGGGGGCCCGCGGAGGGACGCTGCACCAGCGCCTGCAGGCCCTGTTCGGCCGTCGGGTAGCGCTGGTTGTCCAGACGGTAGAGCTTGAGCGCCTGCATGAGGTTGTTGACGTCGGTGCGCGCGGCGGTGGCGCGCGCGTCGTCCGCACGGTCGAGCACGTTGGGCACGATCAACGCGGCGAGCACGCCGATGATCACCAGCACCACCATCAGTTCGATGAGGGTGAAGCCGGCCTGAACGCGGCGGGAGGCGGAACGAAGCAAGGTCATCCAGGGTCCTGAGAGCTAATCCGTTCAATGATAATCATCAGATGGTGACCGACCGGGCGAGCAACTGGACAGTACGAGGCGTGACCTTCGTTGTGTGGGTCCTCGCGGCGGCGAGCGCTGCCTACTGGGTGATGAAGTTCGCCGGTTCCAATCCGTCGGTGCCGCGCGTGGCCGCCGCTTCGCGCCAGCCCGCGCCGGCCGACCCGATGGTGGTCGCCCGCCTGCTGGGGCACACGACCGCCGCGCCGACGACGGTCGCGCAACCTTCCACGAGTTCGCGCCTCAGCCTGATCGGCGTGGTGGCCGATCGCTCGCAGCGCGGCGCCGCGCTGATCGCCGTGGACGGCAAGCCGCCCAAGCCCTATCGCGTCGGCACGCCGGTCGAGGAAGGTTTGGTGCTGCAGTCGGTGCAGCCGCGCAAGGCGACGCTGGGTCCTTCGGTGGACGGTCCCGCTTCGGTCACGCTGGAACTGCCGCTGCCGGCAACCGCGGCCGCCGGCGTCGGAACCGGCGCGGCTCGCTAGTTCAATCCCCGAGCGAGTGGCACTCCACGCCGCCGAACGGAACTTCGTCGCGGGGCCACTGGTCGGCCCGCTCCACTACCCGCACACCTGACAGCAGCAATCGCGCGGCGCGGATCACGCCGGCATGGGTGATCCACAGCGCGTCGTCGCCATCGCGTTCGCGTTCCATCGCGCGCCGCACGCGTCCGAGCAACTGCTGCACCGACTCGCCGCCGCCGGGGCGGTGGGAGGCGAAGTCGCGGGTCCAGGCGGACATCGCGGGCTCGCCGATGTCGTCCCAGGAGCGGCCTTCCCATTGGCCGAAGTCCATTTCCTGCAGGTCGGGATCGACCGCGACGGCCAGGCCGGGACGCAGCGACGCCAGCGCGCTCGCCAACTGGCGGCAGCGCCGCGCCGGCGAGCGGCGCACGGCCACGCCGGGCGGCAGCGTGCGATGCAGGTGGAGCGCGGCTTCCTGCGTGAGGGCGTCGTCGGCCACGAGATCGAGGCGGCCGTAGCAGATGCCGTCCTGGCGCACCACGGCGGCATGACGCACCACGGCGGCATGACGCGCCAGCCAGAGGCGCATCAGCCGGCACCCAGCGCGCAGGCCGCGCCGAAGTAGAAGGCGAGCTCGCACAGTTGCTGCGTCGCGCCCAGCCCGTCGCCGGTGAAGCCCTGCAGGCGGCGCGCCAGCAGGCGGTGCATCCAGAGGAACGCGAGGGCGCCGGCGAGGAAGCCGGCCGCGACGAAGGCGGCGCCCTGCGCCAGCCCCGCCACGGCCATCGGAACGACGCACCAGGCCGCGCCGGCGACGAGTGCGCCGCGCGAGATCGCCTCCGCGAGCGGCTTGCTCTTGGAGCCGGCGGCGTCGCCGATGTGCGCCAGGGTCTGGATGATCAGCAACGGCCAGAACCGCGAGACCACGTGCGCCGCCAGCAGCGCGGCCGGCGCGGCGGCGGGCGAGACCGTCGCCAGCACCGCGAGCAGCGCCACCTTGGCGAGCAGGACCAGGATCAGGGCGATCGCGCCGAAGCTGCCGATTCGCGAGTCCTTCATGATCTCCAGCGATCGTTGGCGGTCCGACGAGCCGCCCAGGCCGTCGGCCAGGTCGGCCAGGCCGTCCTCGTGGAAGGCGCCCGTGATCCACACGGTGCAAGCCGTGGCCGCGACCGCCGCGGCCAGCGGCGTGAAAGGCGTGTCCGGCAACGCGAGCGAGACGACGGCGAAGGCGGCGCAGGCCGCGATGCCCACCAGCCAGCCGACGCCGGGGAAATGCGCGGCGCTGGCGCGCAGCATCTCGGGGCTGTAGCCGACCCAGGCGCCCAGCGACCCGGTGACCGGCAGGCGGGTGAAGAACTGCACCGCCACGAGGTAGTGGCGCAGGAACGCCGTCGCCCGGGCCGCGGCTGCCATCAGCTTCGCAGGAAAAGCCGGTAGACCGGGTTGGAGGTCTCTTCCACGAACGGGTAGCCCAGCGTGTCGAGGAAGGCCTGGAAGGCCTTGCCGTCCGCCTGCGGCACCTGCAGACCGACGAGGATGCGACCGTAGTCCGCGCCCTGGTTGCGGTAGTGGAAAAGGGTGATGTTCCAGGTCGGCCGCATGTGCGAGAGGAACTTCATCAGCGCGCCGGGCCGCTCGGGGAAGATGAAGCGCAGCAGCCGCTCGTCATGGGCCAGTGCCGAATGGCCGCCCACCATGTGGCGCACGTGCTGCTTGGCGAGTTCGTCGTGCGTGAGGTCCAGCGCCTCGAAGCCGTGCCGATTGAAGTTGGCCGCGATGCGCGCGGACTCGCCCTTGCCGTGCGTGGTCAGGCCGACGAACACGTGGGCCTGCTGCTCGTGGCTGATGCGGTAGTTGAACTCGGTGACGTTGCGCGGGCCGCCGGGCAGGGCGCCGATCAGCTCGCAGAAGCGGCGGAAGCTGCCGCGCTCCTCGGGGATGGTGACGGCGAACAGGGCCTCGCGCTCCTCGCCGACCTCGGCACGCTCGGCGACGAATCGCAGCCGGTCGAAGTTCATGTTGGCGCCGCACAGGATGGCGGCGTAGGTCTCGCCGCGGGTCTTGTTCTGGGCGACGTACTGCTTGATCGCGGCCACGGCCATCGCGCCGGCGGGCTCGACGATTGATCGGGTGTCGACGAACACGTCCTTGATGGCGGCGCAGACCGCGTCGGTGTCGACCGTCATGAAGTCGTCGACCAGCTCGCGCGCGAGGCGGAAGGTTTCCTCGCCGACCAGCTTCACCGCGGTGCCGTCGGAGAACAGGCCCACGTCCGCGAGGTTGACGCGCTTGTTGGCTTGCACCGACTGCAGCATGGCGTCGGAGTCGTTCATCTGGACGCCGATCACCTTGACCTCGGGCCGCACCGCCTTGATGTAAGCGGCCACGCCCGAGACCAGGCCTCCGCCGCCGATGGCGACGAACACCGCGTCCAGCGGGCCCTGGTGCTGGCGCAGGATCTCCATCGCGATCGTGCCCTGGCCGGCGATGACCTCGGGGTCGTCGAACGGGTGGATGAAGGTGAGGCCCTGCTTCTCGCACAGCTCGGCGGCGTGCGAATAGGCGTCGGAGTAGCTGTCGCCATGCAGCACGACTTCGCCGCCGAGCGACTTCACGCCTTCGATCTTCAGCTGGGGCGTGGTGACCGGCATCACGATGACGGCGCGCGTGCCCAGGCGATGCGCGGCCATCGCCACGCCCTGGGCGTGGTTGCCGGCCGACGCGCAGATGACGCCACGCTTGAGCTCGTCCTCGTTGAGCTGGGCCATCTTGTTGTAGGCCCCGCGCAGCTTGAAGCTGAAGACGGGCTGTTGGTCCTCCCGCTTCAGGAGCACCTTGTTGTGCAATCGGCGCGAAAGTGCCTTGGCGGGGTCGAGGGCCGACTCCACTGCGACGTCGTAGACGCGCGCGGTCAGGATCTTCTTCAGGTAGTCGGCGGGGGTGAGTTTCTTGCGCATTCGAACGGCGTGTCGGCCCGAGCTGCTGACAACAAGAAGCAACCCCGGTGTGTGACGACCGGATGGGCCTTTAACACTTTCCAGCTAATTCAGGCGCGGCGATTGCCGCGCCCCTGCAGGAGACATTGTCCGTGCATTTGGCTCAACCGCTGGCCTCCAACGATCCCGCTTTCCGGGCCGTACGGGGTCGCACGGTACCGATCCCCGACTCGCTGACCTCGATTCCGGGCTATCCGGAGAAGCTGCGCATCTACCGAATCAAGGCCAGTCGCTTCTGGCAGGTGCGCTGCTGGTTCAGGGGCAAGACCTACACCCGCAGCCTGCGCACCACGTCCAAGCGCAATGCGATGAACCTGGCGCGGTGCTTCTTCGACGAACTGGCCGGCCGCCTGTTCCGGCCGGACGACGATGACCACGACGTGCAGACGCCGCGCCTGTTCGGCCAACTGGCGGAGGCGATGTACCTGCATGAGACCGAGCGCCACACCCGCGGTGAATTCAGCCGCGGCTCGCTGCAGGTGATGCGCAACCGGCTGGATCTGCACATCCTGCCGGAACTCGGTACGCGGCCGATCCAGGCGATCGGGCACATGCAGCTGCAGGCGCTGGTGTCTCGCCTGGGCCGGGCGGGGTTCTCCAGTACGACGATCTCCCAGTACCTGGTGATCGTGCGCAAGGTGTTCAAGCTCGCGCGGCAACTCGGCCAACTGCGCGACATGCCGGAGTTCCCGGTCGTCAAGGTGCACTCGACGCCGCGGGGAGGATTCAGCGTCGGCGAGTACGCCCGACTCTTGAGGGCGGCGCGGCGCCTGCGTGGCCAGATTCATCCCGTCGCGAAAACGCTCGGCGAGAGTGCGCGTTTCTGGATCCATCGGGACCTGCTGGTGATGCCGCCCGACGTGGCGTGGGCCATCGCCTTCATGGTCAACACCTTCATCCGGCCCAGCGACCTGAAGATCATGCGGCACCGGTATGTGGAGGAGGTGCGTGGCAGCCATGTCTACCTGCGAATGAATCTGCCGGAGACGAAGCGGCACGACAAGCCGGTGGTGTCGATGCGCGCCGCTGTGCGCATCTACGGCGCGCTGAAGTCGGCCGGGGCCAAGATGGGTGCAGGCGGGCCGGACGACTACCTGTTCCTTCCGCAGATCGCGAACCGTGAACATGCGCTCGCGGTATTGAACTTCCACTTTCAATGGGTGCTGAAGGAATGCGGCCTGACTTACGGTCCGCTCGGCCAGCGGCGCACCCTGTACTCGCTTCGGCACACCGCGATCAGCTTCCGCCTGCTGTATGGGCAGGGCATCGACATGCTGACTCTGGCGCGGAACGCGCGCACCAGCGTGCAGATGATCGAGCGCTTCTACGCTGCCAGCCTGAGCGGCGAGATGAACGTGGGTCTGCTGCACAGCCGGCGCGGCACCAAGTAAAAAAGCCGCCCCGAGGGGCGGCTTCAAGTCCTTCCTGGGGGCGTCTTCTTAGAAGCTGTGTCGCACGCCGAAGTCGAAGGCGCTGGACGAGGCATTGGCGGCAGGGCCGGGCGCAGCGCCTGGCACGGCCGACGAGGTCGCACCGTTCGAATTGCGAACCCGGGCATACGTCGTGTAGACCGCCGTGCGCTTGGACAGGTTGTGCACGTAGCCCAGCGCCATCTTGCGGCTGCGCGGCTCGGTCGTGCCGTTGTCCACGCAGTATTGCGAGAAGGAGGCGCGGATCTCGCCGGTGCCCATGGGGACCAGGCCGCCGATCAGCCAACCGCGGCCTTCCGTGGTGCCGACTTCATCGAAGGCGATATGGCCCATCAGCTTGGCGACGCCGAAGTCCCACTGGGCGCCGATGTTGTTCTGGTCGATGTCGCCGGTGGAGGCTTCAGTGCGGCTCAGGCCGAGGGCGATGTTCAGCGGGCCGGCGGCGTAGCCGATGCGCGCGCCGAAGCCGTTGCCGTCATCTTCCGTCGCGCCCGCCGTGCTCGGGTTCTCACCGCGGTAGTGCTGGACCTGGCCATAGAAGCCGCCCAGGTTGCCCGGCAGGAAGTAGCCGATGCTGTTGGAGGCCCGCACGGTGGTCGCGCCGGTAATGGCGCTGCCGGTGGTGCCTAGCAGCGTCTGCGTGGTGCCGGCGCCGTTGGTGCCGAAGGGGTCGAACACGGTGAGGTTCCAGAACTGCGGCGTGTAGTCGCGGCCCAGTCGCAGCTCACCCCAGCCGCCGGCCAGGCTGACGGTCGAACGACGGTTGAAGGTCAGGCCTTGGGTGCCAGCACGGACCGGAGCGTTCGCGCCGGAGGTGGGCACGAAAGCGGCAACGGCCTGGTTGTTGGAACTGGTGCCGGCGCCTTGACCGTCGTCGTTGGCTACGCCGGCTTCGAGCCAGAAGGAAGCGGACATGCCGCCGCCCAGGTCTTCCGTGCCGCGGAAACCGAGGCGCGAGCTGTTGTAGCCCGAGTTCGTGAGGCGGGTGACGCTGCCCGCGCCCGTGCCCTTGTTCGACACGCGCTGGACGGTGGCATCCACCACGCCGAACAGCGTGACCGACGAGGACTGCGCGGAGGCGAACCCGGCGGTTGCAAGGGCAGCCAGGGCAGCTACGCTTTCCGACCTCTTCGGTGGGAGTCCTGTTGGGCTGCATCCCTCGACAGGCGCTCGAATCGGCGCTTCTGGCGGGCTTGGCCCAGTCGCACACCGATTCTTCAGGACGATCGTGACCGGTAACCGCATGCGGCCAGCCGCTTGGCCGCTCGATCTTCAGCCCGGCAGCGGGGCCGGCGGGATCGCGACCCAGTGTGCAACACGCGGCCAGCTCTGCAAAGGGCGGATGAAAAAAGCCCCCGGGCCTTGCGATCCGGGGGCTAAGTCCACCATTGGAGAGGTGGAGGAGACAATCGGCAGCACAACGCTTCGTTATGCTTCGAAATCAGTATAGCCCGTGATTGCTGCGATGCAGCAACCGGGCCCGAGCATCCGTGAATTTACGTACCGGATCTGTGGTCCGGGGGGAACAGTCGATGGAATGCACAGTCACTTGGACCGGCGCTGCCGGTACCCGCTCCGGCATGGGTTTTGTCGCCGAGACCGGCAGCGGCCATGTGCTCGCGATGGACGGCGCGCCGGACGAGGCGCGGCCGGAGAACGGCGGCCGCAACCTGGCGCCGCGGCCCATGGAAACCGTCCTGGCAGGCACCGGCGGCTGCACCGCCTACGACGTGGTGCTGATCCTGCGGCGTGGCCGACATGCGGTGTCCGGCTGCTCGGTGCAGCTCAAGGCGGAGCGTGCGCCTACGGATCCGAAGGTGTTCACCGCCATCCACATGCATTTCACGGTCACCGGCAAGGCGCTGCCCGCGCCGGCCGTGGAGCGGGCGATCGCCATGAGCCACGAGAAGTACTGCTCGGCGACGGCCATGCTCGCCAAGACGGCGACAGTCACTACCAGCTTCGAGATCGTCGAAACGGCCTGAATCGAGCGTTCAGATGTAGTGGGCGGTGGTCGTCATGACCTTGGCCGCCGCCCGCATCAGGCCTTTGGCCACCGCGGGCAGCTCGGCGCCACCGGCGCTGGCGGCCTGCGAAGCGTGGGCGGCCTCGTCCTCTTTCATCTGCGCCACTATGGCGCGCGACGCGTGATCGGAGGCTGGCAGGCGATCTAGGTGACCGGCCAGATGGGCCTCGACCTGGCGCTCGGTTTCCATCACGAAGCCCAGGCTCACGCGGTCGCCCAGGCGGCCGGCCAGCAGGCCCAGGCCGAAGGCGCCGGCATACCAGAGCGGGTTGAGCAGGGACGGGCGGGCGCCGAGCTCCTCCAGGCGCGTGCGCGTCCACGCCAGGTGATCCGTTTCCTCGCGAGCCGCCTGCTCGAGATGGCTGCGGAGCGCTGGATCGCGGGTCGACGCTGCCTGGGCGGTGTACAGCGCCTGCGCACAGATCTCGCCGACGTGGTTCACGCGCATCAGGGAGGCCGCCTTCCGTTTTTCATCCGGAGTGAGCGCCGCCTCACTTTGAGGGGCAACGGGGCGGGGCCGAACCGGCCGGGCATGAGCAAACAGAGTGCGTAGGGCGCTGTCGGCGGCGCCTAGGAGTCGGTCCATGTCGGCAGTGTAGAAGGCCGGCCGCTTTCCGGGCGGGCAGGGGCGGCGCGAACAACCTCACGCGCGGATGGGGTCCGCCGCCTTGTCCTGTTGCGCCGTTTCCACTAGTGCCGCCCGCCTTGTTGTCGGCATGCAACGAAACCCTCGGTCGCGGGCTAAATACTTTGCCCAAGAAAAGGCGCTCTGGTGCAATAGCGCCAACTTCCCAAAAGGAGGTTGGCCCGGGGATCCGGCGGGAGCACCAATGTGCCTGCATGAGGTGAGCCCTTCGCACCGGAGCCCTATGTTTAACCTTGGAGAAACTTGCATGAAAAAATCTCTAGTTGCCCTGGCTGTCCTGGCCGCCGCCGGCGCCGCCTCCGCTCAGTCGTCCGTGACGCTGTTCGGTATCGTTGACGCGACCCTGCAGGTTGGCCGCGGCTCGATCGCCAACAAGCACCAGCTGACCAACTCCGGTTACAACAGCTCGCGTCTGGGCTTCCGTGGCACGGAAGACCTGGGTGGCGGCATGTCCGCCTCCTTCTGGCTGGAAGCCGGCCTGAACAACGACGACGGCCAAGGCGCCGCCACCAACTCCAACAACCAGGCCGTTGCCGCTTTCGTGCCCACCACCGGCGCGAACGCTCCGGTCCGCGCTGGTACCCAAGGCCTGACCTTCAACCGTCGTTCGACGGTCAGCCTGGCCGGCGGCTGGGGTGAACTGCGTCTGGGCCGTGACTACAGCCCGCAATTCTGGAACCTGACCACGTTCGATCCGTTCGGCACGAACGGCGTCGGCACGACCCAGACCCTGAACGGTTCCGCTGGCGGCCCGGTGAACGTCCGTGCTTCCAACACCATCGGCTACTTCCTGCCGGGCAACCTGGGCGGCTTCTACGGCCAGGCCCAGTACTACATGGGTGAGAACCTGAAGGACGGCGCCGCCACCGAGAAGGACGGCACGGGCGCTGGCTTCCGCGTCGGCTACGCCGCGGGCCCCGTCAACGTCGCTGTCGCGTACTCCCGTACCGACTACGCTTCCACCGCCACCGCCGGCCAGATCACCACGTTCAACGTGGGTGGCCAGTGGGACTTCGGCGTTGCCAAGCTGATGGCTCACTTCAACCGCGACACGGTTGAGACCACTGCCGGTGACCTCGACACCAACGGCTGGCTGATCGGTACCCTGGTGCCGGTCGGCGCTGGTGAGATCCGTGCCTCCTACTCGCAGAGCGAGCAGGACTTCGGCACCGAAGCTCGCGGCCGCAAGCTGGCTCTGGGCTACGTGCATAACCTGTCCAAGCGCACCGCCGTGTACACCACCGTGGCTCGCATCCGCAACAACGGCGGCGCTGCCTTCGCCCTGGGCGGTTCCAGCACCGGCGCCAACACGAACTCCACCGGTTTCGACCTGGGCGTTCGCCACAGCTTCTAATTCGAAGGCTGGTTCACCAGCCTGAAAATAAGAAACTTGAAAGCCGCCTTCGGGCGGCTTTTTTCATGAGCGCTACGATTTCGATGATGAGGACGACCGATTGCGGATAGACCTGTTCGGAAGCGGCGGTGCGGGCGCCGGCCTGGCGTGCATCGCCGCTCTGCTGGCGGGTTGCGCCTCGTCGCCCCCTCCGACCCAGACCATCGCGGACACCCCGTGGGCCATGGCCTCCCGCGTGTCCGCCATTCCGCCGGTGCTGAATGCCGGCTGGGAGCACGTTGCCCTGCCCGGCAAGACCCGCGTGCAGTTCGTCCCCATCCATGACGACGGCCGCGCGGCGCTGGAGGCGACCGCCGTCTCCGCCGCCAGCGTCGTGCGCAAGCGCGTGCGCATCGAGCCGCAGGACCTGGGAAGGCTGCGCTTTTCCTGGAAGGTGCCGCAACTCATCGAGGCGGCCGATCTCGCCACCCGCGAAGCCGACGACGCGCCGGTGCGCGTCATCCTGGCCTTCGACGGCGATCGCTCGCGCATGTCCGCCAAGGACGCGATGCTGTCCGAGCTGATGCGCACGCTGACGGGCGAGGAGATGCCCTACGCGACGCTGATGTACGTGTGGTGCAACAAGCGCGCGCCCGGCACCGTCGTGCGCAGCCCCAGGACCGATCGCGTCCGCAAGCTGGTGCTCGAGTCCGGTCCGGAACGGCTCCGCCGATGGCTCGACTACGAGCGCGACGTGCGGGCCGATTTCGAGAAGGCCTTCGGCGAACCGCCCGGTGCCTTGATCGGCATCGCGCTGATGACCGACAGCGACAACACCCGCAGCACCGCGAGCGCGCTTTACGGCCCGGTGCGTCACGTCGCTCCGACCGCTTCCGTCGCTCGCTGAGCGGTCCTTCTCATGACCGGCGTCCGCCGGGGGAAACCCTTTTGACTAACTGCTGGGGCGGCCTGCATAGTCGCCGCTTCCCAAACAATCCAAGAGGGTTTCATGAAGATCAAGTACGCACTCCTGTGCGCCGCGGCCGCGGCCGCCATGGCCAGCACCCCGGCCGTGCAAGCGAAGACCTTCCGCTGGGCCAGTGCCGGTGAAATCTCCACCTGGGACATCCACTCCCAGAACAACGCGCTGCAGAACGGCATCCATGCCGCGGTCTACGAGTCGCTGGTCTACTACAACAGCCGCACCTTCAAGATCGACCCGGTGCTGGCCGCCTCCTGGAACCAGGTCTCGCCGACCCAGCTGCGCGTCAACCTGCGCCAGAACGTCAAGTTCCACGACGGCAGCAACTTCACCGCCGACGACGCGGTGTATTCGCTGCAGCGCGCGATGGCCAAGACGTCGAACTTCACGCCCTACACCGCGGGCATCGACCGCGTCGTGAAGGTCAACAACAACACGATCGACATCTTCACCAAGAACCCCAACCCGGTGCTGCTGAACCAGCTCACCGAGCTGCGGATGATGAGCAAGGCCTGGGCGGAGAAGAACAACTCGGTCGATCCCAAGGACATCCGCAACGTCAACCAGGAGACCTACGCCAACCGCAACGCGATGGGCACCGGTCCCTTCATCCTCAAGAGCTGGGTGCCGGACCAGCGCATGGTGATGGAGCGCAACCCGAACTGGTGGGGCAAGCTCGAAGGCAACCTGACCGAGATCGTGTACACCCCGATCAAGTCGGAAGCCACGCGCGTCGCGGCGCTGCTCTCCGGCGAGATCGACCTGCTGCTCGACCCCAGCCCCCAAGACCTCGGGCGCCTCCGCAACAACGCCAACCTGAAGGTGGTCGACGGCGTCGAGAGCCGCACCATCTTCTTCGGCCTGGACACTTTCCGCGACGAGCTGCCCGGCTCCAGCGTGAAAGGCAAGAACCCGCTGAAGGACCAGCGCGTTCGCAAGGCGCTGTACCAGTCCATCGACATCGACAGCCTGATGCGCGTCACCATGCGCGGCCTGGGCCAGCCCACCGGCACGCTCATCGCGCCGCAGGTGAACGGCTGGAACGAGGACCTGCACAAGCGCATGCCCTACGACCCGGAAGGCGCCAAGAAGCTGCTGGCCGAAGCCGGCTATCCGCAGGGCTTCGAGATCGATTTCGCCTGCCCGAACAACCGCTACATCAACGACGAAGAGATCTGCCAGGCCGTCACCGCCATGTGGGCGCGCGCCGGCGTCCGCGCCAAGCTGCGCACCATGCCGCTGGTGACCTACTTCCCGATGATCCAGCGCTACGAAGCCAGCATCTACATGCTCGGCTGGGGCGTGCCGACCTTCGACGCCATGTACAGCCTGCAGTCGCTGGTGCGCACCGTCGGCACCGACGGTGACGGCAACTACAACGTCGGCCGCTACAGCAACTCGAAGGTGGACGCGGTGATCGATCGCGCCAAGGTCGAGACCGACACGCTGGTGCGCAACCGCCGACTGGTCGAAGCGCTGCAGATGAGCAAGGAAGACTTCTCGCACATCCCGCTGCACAACCAGGTCATCCCCTGGGCGATGAAGAAGAACCTCGAGGTCGTGCACCGTCCGGACAACCGCATCGACTGGCGCCTCGTCTCGGTGAACTGATCTCTGCTTCGATGGGCGGCTGAGCCGCCCACAAGAAGAGCGAGGGGCGCTTCGGCGCCCTTCGTTTTTCGATCGAAGCGCGGTTCTGGTGCTCGTTTCCACCGGGGCTGGCGCGCAGCTTGCTCTGCTAGCATTCGCCCCCGCTGTCGTCCTACCAATGTTTGCATTCATCCTCCGACGCCTCATGCAGGCCGTGGTGGTCATGGTCGCCGTGGCCTTCATCGCGTTCCTGCTTTTCCAGTACGTGGGCGATCCGGTCGTCTTCCTGCTCGGGCAGGACGCCACGCCCGAACAGATCCGCAGCCTGCGCGCCGATCTGGGCCTGGACAAACCTTTCTTCGTGCAGTTCTGGCATTTCCTGCTCAATGCGGTGCAGGGCGAGTTCGGCCTCAGCTTGCGCCAGGGCGCCAAGGTCTCGCGGCTGATCGCCGAGCGATTCCCCGCCACGCTCGAACTCGCCCTCGTCGCCGCCGTGATGGCGCTCGTCATCGGCATTCCGATGGGCGTCTATTCGGCGCTGCGCCGCGGCAGCTTCCTCAGCCAGGCGTTCATGACGATTTCGCTGCTGGGCGTGTCGCTGCCGACCTTCCTGATCGGCATCCTGCTGATCCTGGTCTTCTCCGTCACCCTGGGCTGGTTCCCCAGCTTCGGCCGCGGCCAGACGGTGCAGGTCGGCTGGTGGTCCAGCGGCCTGCTCACGCCCAAGGGCTGGCACCACATCGTGCTGCCGGCGACGACGCTGGCCATCTTCCAGCTCACGCTCATCATGCGGCTGGTGCGCGCCGAGATGCTCGAGGTGCTGCGCACCGACTACATCAAGTTCGCGCGCGCGCGGGGCCTTTCCAACCGCGCCATCCATTTCGGCCACGCGCTGAAGAACACGCTGGTCCCGGTGATGACCATCACCGGCCTGCAGCTGGGCGGCCTGATCGCCTTCGCCATCATCACCGAGACGGTGTTCCAGTGGCCCGGCATGGGGCTGCTGTTCATCCAGGCCGTGACGTTCGCCGACATCCCCGTGATGGCCGCCTACCTGTGCCTGATCGCGCTGATCTTCGTGGTGATCAACCTGGTGGTGGACCTGCTCTACTTCGCCGTCGATCCGCGCCTTCGCGTGGGCGGCGCCAAGGGGCACTGATGCTTTCCGCCAACCCGATTTTGCGCCTGAAGGCCAACGGCCGCGCGTTCGCCCACATCACGCAGTACCACCCGGAGCTGACGGCGTTCCGCCGCGACCTGCACGCGCATCCCGAGATCGGCTTCGAGGAGGTCTACACCTCCGGCCGCGTGCAGGAAGCGCTGCGCCTTTGCGGCGTGGACGAGATCCATGCCGGCATGGGCAAGACGGGCGTGGTGGGCATCATCCGCGGCCGCAAGACCGACAGCGGCCGCATGATCGGCCTGCGCGCCGACATGGACGGCCTGACCATGGCCGAGAACAACGAGTTCGCCTGGCGCTCCACCCGCACCGGCATGATGCACGGCTGCGGCCACGACGGGCACACGGCCATGCTGGTGGGCGCCGCGCGCTACCTGGCCGAGACGCGCAACTTCGACGGCACCGCCGTCGTCATCTTCCAGCCCGGCGAGGAAGGCTTCGCCGGCGCCAAGGCCATGATCGAGGACGGCCTCTTCGAGCGCTTCCCGGTCGAGTCGGTCTACGGCATGCACAACTGGCCCGGCCTGCGTCCCGGCACCATCGGCCTGAGCCCCGGGCCGATGATGGCCGCGGCCGACCGCGTGACGATCGAGATCACCGGCAGGGGCGGCCACGGCGCCCACGCTTATCTGGCGGTCGATCCGGTTCTGGTGGCGGCCCACATCATCACGGCGGTGCAGAGCATCGTCTCGCGCAACGTGCGCCCGGTGGATGGCGCGGTGATCAGCCTGTGCGCCATGCAGGCCGGCGACGTCCATGCGATGAGCGTCATCCCGGGCAAGGCCACGCTGGTCGGCACGGTGCGCACCTTCACCCCGGAGGTGCAGGACCTGGTCGAGCGACGCCTCACCGAGCTGTGCAGCGCCGTCGCGCTGGGTTTCGGTGCCACCGCCTCCGTCCACTACGAGCGCGTCTACCCGGCCACCACCAACACCACGCGCGAGGCGATGTTCGCCGCCGACGTGGCCGAGTCGCTTGTCGGCGTCGACCACGTCGTGCGCGACCTCGAGCCCAGCATGGGCGCCGAGGACTTCTCCTTCATGTTGCAGGTCAAGCCCGGCGCGTACATGCGCATCGGCCAGGGCGGCGAGGGCAGCTGCATGCTGCACAACAGCCGCTACGACTTCAACGACGAGATCCTGCCGCTCGGATCGGCGCTGCACGCCAGCCTGGTCGAACAGGCGCTGCCGCTGCCCGCGGCCTGACACCGCTTTTCCCGCTCACCCTTTCGCAAAGGAGCCCACGATGAAGATCAAGTCCACGCTGCTGTACGCCGCCCTGCTGGCCGCTTTCGCCACCGCGGCGTCGGCCCAGACCGTTCGCGTTGCCAACCAGGGCGACGCCCTGTCGATGGACCCGCATTCGCTCAACGAGTCGCTGCAGCTCTCGGTCACCAGCAACGTCTACGAGCCGCTGGTCGGTCGCAACAAGGACCTGTCGCTGGCGCCTTCGCTGGCCACCTCGTGGAAGCAGACCTCGCCAACCGTCTGGCGCTTCGAGCTGCGCAAGGGCGTTCAATTCCATGACGGCACCCCGTTCACCGCCGACGACGTGCTGTTCAGCATGGCCCGCACCCAGGTGGAAGGCTCCGACATGAAGAGCTACACCAACGACGTGAAGGCGGTGCGCAAGGTCGACGACCACACCGTCGAGATCGAGACCAATGCGCCGTTCCCCATCCTGCCGGACGTGCTGACGCAGGTCTTCATCATGAGCAAGAAGTGGTGCGAGACCAACCAGGCCACGCGCCCGGTCGACCGTCGCAAGGGCGTCGAGAACGCGGCCTCGTTCCGCGCCAACGGCACCGGCCCGTACCGCCTGCGCGAGCGCCAGCCGAACGTGCGCACCACGTTCGTCCGCAACGGCAACTACTGGGGCAAGATCGAAGGCAACGTGCAGGAGGTGCTCTTCACCCCCATCGGCAACGACGCCACCCGCGTGGCCGCGCTGCTGTCCGGCGAAGTCGACGTGATGGAGCCGGTGCCGGTGCAGGACATCGACCGCATCAGCAACAACCCCAGCACCCAGGCACTGGTGGCGCCCGAGCTGCGCACCATCTTCCTGGGCATGGACCAGAAGCGCGACGAGCTGCTGTACTCCAGCGTGAAGGGCAAGAACCCGTTCAAGGACAAGCGGGTGCGCCAGGCCTTCTACCAGGCCATCGACATCGAGGGCATCAAGCGCACCGTGATGCGCAACGTGTCGTTGCCCACCGCCCTGATGATCGGCCCCGGCATCAACGGCTTCTCGCAGGAGCAGAACAAGCGCCTGCCGTACGACCCCGACGGCGCCAAGAAGCTGCTGGCGGACGCCGGCTATCCGCAGGGCTTCGAAGTGACGATGAACTGCCCGAACGACCGCTACGTCAACGACGCGCGGATCTGCCAGACCGTGGCGGCCAACCTGGCGCGCATCGGCGTCAAGATCAACCTCGCGGCCGAGACCAAGGGCACGTACTTCCCGAAGATCCTGCGTCGCGACACCAGCTTCTACCTGCTGGGCTGGACCCCCAGCACCTACGACGCGCACAACGCGATGAATGCGCTGATGGCCTGCCCGGACGACAAGGGCGCCGGCCAGTTCAACCTGGGCAGCTACTGCAATCCGGAGTTCGACAAGCTCACCAAGGCGGTCCAGTCCGAGACCGACAAGGCCAAGCGCGCGGCGATGATCAAGCAGGCCTTCGACATCCACACCAACGACGTCGGCCACCTGCCGCTGCACCAGCAGTCGCTGGCCTGGGGCGTGAGCAAGAAGGTCAAGGTGGTCCAGCGTGGCGACAACTACCTGGACTTCAAGTGGATCACCGTCCAGAAGTAAGCCACTGACGAGACCGACGCCGCGGGGCTCCGCGCCCCGCGGCGTTCGTTCATCAAGGATCCCATGAGACAGACGCTCGCCCGCTGGTTCGACAGCGACATCGGCTACAGCTTCCGCACATCGCCGATGGCCATCATCGCGGCCGCCATCGCGCTGGTCTGCGTGTTCTGCGCGGCCTTCGCCAACTGGGTGGCGCCGCACAACCCGTTCGACCTCACCACGCTGGTGCTGTCCGACGCGCGCCTGCCGCCGTTCTGGCAGGCGGAAGGCAGCGCCAAGTACCTGCTGGGCACCGACGACCAGGGCCGCGACATCCTCTCGGCGCTGATGTACGGCGCCCGCATCTCGCTGGTGGTCGGCGCGGTGTCGGTGCTGTTCTCGATGGTGATCGGCGTGGCGCTCGGCCTGCTCGCCGGCTTCAAGGGCGGCTGGATCGACGGCTTCCTGATGCGCCTGTGCGACGTCATGCTCAGCTTCCCCGCCATCCTGGTGGCGCTGCTCATCGCCGGCGTCGGCCGCGCGATGTTCCCGCATGCGCACGACACGGTCGCCTTCGGCGTGCTGATCCTGTCCATCACGCTGACCGGCTGGGTGCAGTACGCGCGCACGGTGCGCGGCTCCACGCTGGTGGAGCGCAACAAGGAATACGTGCAGGCCGCGCGCGTCACCGGCGTGGCGCCGCTGCGCATCATGGCGCGGCACGTGCTGCCCAACGTCATGGGCCCGGTGCTGGTGCTGGCCACCATCCACGTGGCCACCGCCATCATCACCGAGGCCACGCTGTCGTTCCTGGGCGTGGGCGTGCCGCCCACCTCGCCCTCGCTGGGCACCCTGATCCGGGTTGGCAACGACTACCTGTTCTCGGGCGAGTGGTGGATCACCATCTTCCCCGGGCTGATGCTCATCCTCATTGCGCTGTCGGTGAACCTGCTGGGCGACTGGCTGCGCGACGCGCTCAACCCGCGCCTGCAGTGACGGACCGCGAGATTCAGATGAGCCTCCTCGAAGTCAACAACCTCGTCGTCGAATTCCCGGGCCGCCGCGGCACCCTGCGCGCACTGGACGACATCTCCTTTTCCATCGCTCCGGGAGAAGTGCTGGGCGTGGTGGGCGAATCGGGCGCGGGCAAGAGCCTGACCGGCGCTTCCATCATCGGCCTGCTGGAGCCGCCGGGCCGCGTGGCGTCGGGCCAGATCCTGCTGGAGGGCCAGCGCATCGACAACCTGTCGGCCGACCAGATGCGCCACATCCGCGGCCGCAAGATCGGCGCGATCTTCCAGGACCCGCTGACCTCGCTGAACCCGCTGTACACGGTGGGCCGGCAGCTGACCGAGACCATCCTCGCGCACCTGCCCGTCGATGCCGCCGAGGCCCGCCGGCGCGCCATCCGCCTGCTGGAAGACACCGGCATCCCGGCAGCGGCCGACCGCATCGACCACTTCCCGCACCAGTTCTCCGGCGGCATGCGACAGCGCGTGGTGATCGCCCTGGCGCTGGCCGCGGAACCCAAGCTGATCGTCGCGGACGAGCCCACCACGGCGCTGGACGTGTCGATCCAGGCGCAGATCATCCAGCTGCTCAAGCGCATCTGCCACGAGCGCGGCGCGGCCGTCATGCTGATCACGCACGACATGGGCGTCATCGCCGAGACCTGCGACCGCGTGGCGGTGATGTACGCCGGCCGCATCGCCGAGATCGGCCCGGTGCACGAGGTGATCAACACGCCGGCGCATCCGTACACCATGGGCCTGATGGCCTCCATCCCCGACATGGACAGCGAGCGTGAGCGGCTCAACCAGATCGACGGCGCGATGCCGCGGCTGAACGCCATCCCGACCGGCTGTCCCTACAACCCGCGTTGCCCGCGCGCGTTCGAGCGTTGCACGCGCGAGCGCCCCGAGCTGCTGGAGGCGGGCGCCACCCGCGCCGCCTGCTGGCTGCACGACGCGCACCAGTCCACCAAGCTGGCAGGAGCCACGGCATGACCGCCATCGCCACCGACATGGCCGCCGCCCCGAGGACGACCTCGGTCTCCGCCACCGCCGCCGAAACCGGCTCGACCGCGCTGGTGCAGGCGCGCGACCTCGCCAAGACCTTCGACGTCTCCGCACCCTGGCTCAACCGCGTGCTCGAACGCAAGCCGCGCCAGCTGCTGCACGCGGTGGACGGCGTGAGCTTCGACATCGAGAAGGGCCAGACGCTGGCCCTGGTCGGCGAATCGGGCTGCGGCAAGAGCACGGTCGCGCGGCTGCTGGTCGGGCTGTACGAACCGTCGCGCGGCGACCTCGTATTCGACGGCCTCGAGGCGCACAAGGTCTTCAAGACGGGCGAGGCGCGCAAGTTGCGTCGGCGCATCCAGATGATCTTCCAGGACCCGTACGCCAGCCTGAACCCGCGCTGGAAGGTGGAGGACATCGTCGGCGAGCCGCTCAAGGAGCACGGCATCGTCACCGACGCCGCGGCCCTGAAGGAACGCGTGGGCCAGCTGCTGCAGAGCGTGGGCCTGTCGCCGCTGGACATGGTGAAGTACCCGCACCAGTTCTCGGGCGGCCAGCGCCAGCGCATCTCGATCGCGCGCGCCCTGGCGACCGAGCCGGAGTTCCTGGTGTGCGACGAGCCCACCAGCGCGCTGGACGTCTCGGTGCAGGCGCAGGTGCTCAACATCATGAAGGACCTGCAGCGCAAGCAGGGCCTGACCTACCTGTTCATCTCGCACAACCTCGCGGTGGTGCGCCACGTGTCCGACCAGGTCGGCGTGATGTACCTGGGCCGCCTGGTCGAACTGGCCGGCAAGCACCAGCTGTTCGGCAATCCGCGGCATCCGTACACGCGCATGCTGCTGGACGCGATCCCGAAGATGCACGACACGGGCCGCGCCCGCACGCCGGTGCAGGGCGAAGTACCGAACCCGCTGAACCCGCCTACCGGCTGCGCCTTCAACCCGCGCTGCCCGCATGCCAACGAGCGCTGCCGCACCGAGCGGCCGGCGCTGCTGACCATCGCCGGCATCAAGGTCGCCTGCCACGCCGTGGAGGAAGGGCGGATCTGACGCCCTTCTTCAGGCGTACCGCTTGGCCCTCAAGTTGTTCTTGATCTCGCGCAGCAGCGGCTGAAGCCGCGCGCCGCCGATCTTCAGCGCCACGCTGGTGGCCAGCACGTCGATCACCATCAGGTGCAGAAGCCGCGACACCATCGGGCTGTACCGGTCGTAGCCCTCGGGATGGTCGGCCGCCAGGTGGATGTGCCCCGCCGCCGCCAGGGGTGAGCCGCTCGAAGTGATGACGATCGTGGTCGCGCCGTTCTTGCGCGCGATGTCGCAGGCGTCCATCAGGTCGCGCGTGCGCCCCGAGTTCGAGATGATCACCGCGCAGTCGCCCGCCCCGAGCAGCGAAGCGCCCATCACCTGCAGGTGCCCGTCGCTGTACGCGATGGTGTTCACGCCCAGGCGGAAGAACTTGTGCTGCGCATCCTGGGCCACGATGCCCGAGTTGCCCGCGCCGTAGAACTCGATGCGCCGCCCGGTCTGGTAGGTGGCGGCCAGCGCCGCGGAGGCGCGCTCGATGGCGTAGGTCGAGGCGTCGTTGCGGTACTTCAGGAAGGCCGCGACCGTGTTGTCGATCACCTTCACCAGCACGTCGGACGTCTTGTCGTCGGCGTCCACGCTGCGGTGGATGAAGGGTACGCCTTCGCTCACGCTGCCCGCCAGCTTGAGCTTGAAGTCCGACAGGCCGTCGTAGCCCATGCTGCGGCAGAAGCGCACCACGGTGGGCTTGCTCACGTGGGCCCGCTCGGCCAGTTCGCTCACCGGCAGGCTGGCGAAGGCGCGCGGATCGCCCAGCACCAGCTTGCCCACGCGCTGCTCCGCCGCCGCCAGCGAAGGCAGCGAGGCCTTGATCCGGTCGAGCATGGTCCCGCCGCCGCCCGGCGTCACAGCTCCTCGCTCCAGCAGAAGCCGTCGCGCGCGATCATGGCGCTGGCCGCGCTCGGCCCCCAACTGCCGGACGCGTAGGGCCGCAATCCGTTGCTGTTGCCCTGCCACGCATCCAGCAGCGGCTCCACCCACCGCCACGCGGCCTCCTGCTCGTCGCTGCGCACGAACAGGTTCAGGCGGCCGTCGATCACGTCCAGCAGCAGGCGCTCGTAGGCGCCCACGCGCTCCGAGCCGAAGCGCTTGTCGAAATCCAGGTCCAGGTGCACCGGCGACAGCGATTGCGAATGGCGCCGGTTCTCCTGCCCCTGCGCCAGCAGGTGCAGCTCCAGTCCGTCGCGCGGCTGCAGGTCGATCACCAGGCGGTTGGCGGCCCCCAGTGGCGTGTTGTAGATCGCGTGCGGCGCCGGCCGGAAGTTCACCGCGATGTGGGCGTCGCGCGCGGCCAGGCGCTTGCCGGTGCGGATGTAGAACGGCACGCCGGCCCAGCGCCAGCTGGCGATCTCGGCACGCAGCGCGACGAAGGTTTCGGTGGTGCTCTCGGGCGACACGCCCGGCTCCTGCCGGTAGGCCGGCACCGGCTCGCCGGCCACCGTGCCCGGCCCGTACTGGCCGCGGATCGCGTACTGGCCCATGGACTCGGGCGTCCACGCGCGCAGCGAACGCAGCACCTTTAGCTTCTCGTCGCGGATCGCATCGGCATCGGCGCTGATGGGCGGCTCCATCGCCAGCGCGCAGACCAGCTGCAACGCGTGGTTCTGCACCATGTCGCGCAGCGCGCCGGTGCTGTCGTAGAAGGCGCCGCGCTTTTCCACGCCGATGTCCTCGGCGATCGTCACCTGGATGTTGGCGATGTTCTCGCGCCGCCACAGCGGCTCGAACAGCGCGTTGCCGAAGCGCAGCGCCAGCAGGTTCTGCACCGACGGCTTGCCCAGGTAGTGGTCGATGCGGAAGATCTGCTGCTCGCTGAAGCCGCGCCGAACGGTGTCGTTGATCGCCCGGTTGCTGGCCAGGTCGTGGCCCAGGGGCTTCTCCAGCACGATGCGCGTCTGCGGCGTGTTCAGTCCCGCGGCGGCCAGCTGCTCGCACGCCAGCGTGAAGAGCGTGGGCGCGGTGGCGAGGTACATCACCACCTGGTCGGCGTTGCGCTGCACCAGCTTGTCCTTCAGCCGCGCGTAGTCCTCCGGCTTCGACAGGTCCATGCGCAGGAAGTGCAGCAGCTGGGCGAAGCGGCCGAACTCTTCCGGGCTGGGGCGTTTGGCCAGGTCGACGTTCTCGAACCGCTGCTGGATCAGCTGGCGGTACTGGTCGTGGTTCAGTTCATCGCGCGCCACGCCGATGATCCGGCCGTCCGCCGGAAGCGTGCCGTGGCGGAACGCCTGGAACAGTGCGGGCAGCAGCTTGCGCCAGGCCAGGTCGCCGGTGCCGCCGAAGAGGACGAGGTCGAAGCTCATGGTTCTTGAAGGTCTCGCTCTGGGAACGGTCTACTGTAACTTCGTTCCATCTTCCGGCTCTCCAGCTCAGCCGCCGCAAGCAGAGCCTTTGGCTGTTGAAGAGTTGAACCCATGTAATTCGATTACGGCTGCCGCGCCCGATAATCGACCCATGAATCAACTCGATGCGCTGAAGCAGTTCACCACCGTGGTCGCCGACACGGGCGACTTCCGCCAGCTCGCCCAGTTCAAGCCGCAGGACGCGACGACCAATCCGTCGCTCATCCTGAAGGCGGTGCAGAAGCCCGAGTACGCGCCCTTGCTCAAGGAGACGATGGCGCAGCACCGCAAGCAGCCGCTGGACGAAACCATGGATCGGCTGCTCGTGCGCTTCGGCCGCGAGATCCTCTCCATCATCCCGGGCCGCGTGTCCACCGAGGTGGATGCCCGCCTGAGCTTCGACACGCAGGCCACGCTGGCGCGTGCCGAACGCATCGCCGCGATGTACCGCGCGGAAGGGGTGCCGATCGAGCGCGTGCTGATCAAGGTCGCGTCGACGTGGGAGGGCATCCAGGCCGCCGCGAAGCTGGAGCAGCGCGGCATCCGCACCAACCTCACGCTGCTGTTCTCGTTCTGCCAGGCGGTCGCCTGCGGCCAGGCCAAGGTGCAGCTGATCTCGCCGTTCGTGGGACGCATCTACGACTGGTACAAGAAGTCGGCGGGCACTTCCTGGGATGAAGCCGCCAGCGCCGGCGCGAACGATCCCGGCGTGAAGTCGGTGCGGCAGATCTACCTGCACTACAAGCACTTCGGCATCCGCACCGAGGTGATGGGCGCGAGCTTCCGCAACGTCGGCCAAATCCTGGCGCTGGCCGGCTGCGACCTGCTGACGATCAGCCCGGAGCTGCTGGCGCAGCTGGCGACCTCCGACGAACCCGTGGCGCGCGCGCTCGATCCGCAGCAGGCCAAGGCGGCCGACCTGCCGCCCGTGAGCTACGACGAAGCGGGGTTCCGCTACGCGCTGAACGAAGACGCCATGGCCACCGAGAAGCTGGCCGAGGGCATCCGCGCCTTCGCCGCCGACGCGATCAAGCTCGAGAAGCTGATGAAGGAGGCCTGAGCATGGCGGCCTCCATGAACCATCCCCGCTGCGACCAGACCGGGGCCTGGAAAGGCTTGCGGGATCATTTCGACGACGTGGGTCGCGCCTTCGACGTGCGCGAGGCGCTGCAGGGCGACATCGCCCGGGTGGAATCGCTCGGCTTCGAGGCGCCGCATGTCTTCGCCGACCTCTCCAAGAACCTGGTCGACTCGAACGCCGACCGGCTGCTGCTGGATCTCGCGAAGGAGTGCGGGCTCGAGGCCCAGCGCGACGCGATGTTCGCGGGCGAGGCGATCAACAACACCGAAGGCCGGCAGGTCATGCACTTTCTGCTGCGCGCGCCGCGGCAGGGCGGTGCGGACGCTCGGCTCGCGACGGAACTCACGCAGGTGCACGACACGCTCGATCGCATGCTGGCCTTCGCCGAGGAGGTGAGGGCGGACGCCGGCATCACCGACGTGGTGAACATCGGCATCGGCGGCTCCGACCTCGGGCCGCAGATGGCCACGATCGCGCTCGAGTCCTTCGTTTCGCCGGCGCGGCGCTTCCATTTCGTGTCCAACATCGACGGGCACGAGCTCGCTTCGGTGCTGCGGCAGCTCAAGCCCGAGAGCACGCTGTTCCTCATCGCGTCCAAGACCTTCACCACGCTGGAGACGATGACCAACGCGCGCTCGGCGCGCCAGTGGTTCACGCAGCAGGGCGGCACGGACGTCGCGCGGCATTTCGCGGCGCTGACGACCAACGTCAAGGCCGCGTCCGAGTTCGGCATCGCGCGCACCTTCGGTTTCTGGGACTGGGTGGGTGGCCGGTATTCCATGTGGTCGGCCATCGGCCTGCCGGTCGCCATCGCGGTGGGCGCGGAGCGATTTCGCGAACTGCTGGTCGGGGCGCATGCGATGGACCGCCACTTCCGCGAGACGCCGCTCGAGCGCAACCTGCCGGTGCGGCTGGCGCTGCTGGACGTCTGGTACCGCGACTTCCACGGCTTCCCGACCCGCAGCGTCGCGCCGTACCACAGCGGGCTGCGGCGATTGCCGGCCTACCTGCAGCAGCTCGAGATGGAGAGCAACGGCAAGCGGGTGGACCGCGAAGGTCGCGAGCTGCCGTTCGCCACTTCGCCGGTGGTCTGGGGCGAGCCCGGCACCAACGGCCAGCATGCCTACTTCCAGATGCTGCACCAGGGCACCGACGTCGTGCCGGTGGAGTTCATCGCGGTCAGGCAAGCGGCGCACGACCTGGCCGAACACCATCCGCAGCTGCTGGCCAACGTGCTGGCGCAGTCGGCGGCGCTGATGCAGGGCAAGTCGGATGCGGGCGGCCACAAGCACTTCCCGGGCAACCGGCCGAGCACGGTGCTGCTGCTGGATCGCCTGGACCCGCGAAGCCTGGGAGCGCTGATCGCGCTGTACGAGCACCGCGTGTTCTGCGCCGGGGCGATCTGGGGCATCAACAGCTTCGACCAGTGGGGCGTGGAACTGGGCAAGGTGCTGGCCAAGGACATCGCGCCGCGGCTGGCTTCGGGGGACACGGAAGGGCTGGACGCTTCCACCGCGGCGCTGGTCAGACGCCTGCGCAGCTGAAAGTCACCTCCAGCTCATCAACGGTTCTATCATCCGGCCGGGCGCCTTGCCCCAGACGAGGAGAACCGAGATGGAAGACTTCAAGAAGGCCGTCAAGGCCTGCCTGAACAAGTACACCGACTTCAACGGGCGCGCGGCGCGCCCCGAGTTCTGGTGGTTTTTCCTGTTCCAGATTGGCGTGTACCTGGTCGCCAGCCTGATCCACGGCCTGGTCTACTGGCTCGCCGTGGCGGCGCTGCTGCTGCCGGGCCTGGCGGTCGGCGCACGCCGGCTGCACGACATCGGCAAGAGCGCCTGGTGGCTGCTGCTGGCCGTGGTGCCGATCATCGGCCTGGTCCTGCTGTATTTCGCGGCCCAGCCGAGCCAGGCGGGTGGCAACGAGTACGGCCCGCAGCCCTCGGACCCTTCAGGCACCGAGCTCGCGCCCGGGGCGCAATGAAAAAAGGCCGGCGGATGCCGGCCTTTTCATTTCTGCCTGGGCAGAGGACTTACATGTCCATGCCGCCCATGCCGCCCATGCCACCGGGCATGCCGCCGGCAACGGGGGACTCTTCCTTGGGCGCCTCGGCGACCATGGCTTCCGTGGTCAGCATCAGCGACGCGACGGACGCGGCGTTCTGCAGGGCCGTGCGGGTCACCTTGGTGGGGTCCAGGATGCCCATCTCGATCATGTCGCCGTACGTGTCATTGGCGGCGTTGAAACCGAAGTTGCCCTTGCCTTCCAGCACGCGGTTGACCACCACGCTGGCTTCGCCGCCGGCGTTGTAGACGATCTCGCGCAGGGGCGCTTCGATCGCCTTGAGCACCAGCTTGATGCCGGCGTCCTGGTCCGCGTTGTCGCCCTTGATCTCGCCGGCGGCCTGCTTGGCGCGCAGCAGCGCGACGCCACCACCGGCCACGATGCCTTCCTCGACGGCGGCACGGGTGGCGTGCAGCGCGTCTTCCACGCGGGCCTTCTTCTCCTTCATCTCGACTTCGGTGGCGGCACCGACCTTGATGACGGCCACGCCGCCGGCCAGCTTGGCCACGCGCTCCTGCAGCTTCTCGCGGTCGTAGTCGGAGGTGGCTTCCTCGATCTGGACGCGGATCTGCTTGACGCGGGCTTCGATGTCGCCCGCGGCGCCGGCGCCGTCGATGATGGTGGTGTTTTCCTTGCCCACTTCGATGCGCTTGGCCTGGCCCAGGTCGGCCAGCGTCACCTTCTCGAGCGTCAGGCCCACTTCTTCAGCGATGACCTTGCCGCCGGTCAGGATGGCGATGTCTTCCAGCATGGCCTTGCGGCGGTCGCCGAAGCCGGGCGCCTTGACGGCCACGACCTTCAGGATGCCGCGGATGGTGTTGACCACCAGGGTGGCCAGCGCTTCGCCTTCGACTTCCTCGGCGATGATCAGCAGCGGGCGCGAGGCCTTGGCCACCTGCTCCAGCGTGGGCAGCAGTTCGCGGATGTTGCTGATCTTCTTGTCGAACAGCAGCACGAACGGGTTGTCGAGGATCGCGCTCTGCTTCTCGGGGTTGTTGATGAAGTAGGGCGAGAGGTAGCCGCGGTCGAACTGCATGCCTTCGACGACGTCCAGCTCGTTGTCCAGGGACTTGCCGTCCTCGACGGTGATCACGCCTTCCTTGCCGACCTTGTCCATCGCGTCGGCGATGATCTTGCCGATCGACTCGTCGCTGTTCGCGGAGATGGAGCCGACCTGGGCGATCTCCTTGGAGGTCGTGGTGGGCTTGGAAGCCTTCTTCAGCTGATCGGTCAGCTGCAGCACGGCCTTGTCGATGCCGCGCTTGAGGTCCATCGGGTTCATGCCCGCGGCCACGTACTTCATGCCTTCGCGGATGATGGCCTGGGCCAGCACGGTCGCGGTGGTGGTGCCGTCACCGGCGTTGTCGCTGGTCTTGGAAGCGACTTCCTTGACCATCTGGGCGCCCATGTTCTGGAGCTTGTCCTTGAGCTCGATCTCCTTGGCCACGGACACGCCGTCCTTGGTCACGGTGGGGGCGCCGAAGGAGCGCTCGAGCACCACGTTGCGGCCCTTGGGGCCCAGGGTCACCTTGACCGCGTTGGCCAGGATGTTCACGCCTTCGACCATGCGCGCGCGCGCATCGCCGCCGAAAATCACGTCTTTAGCTGCCATGTTTTGACTCCGGATGATTCAGTTGAAGGGCTGGTGATTACTTCTCGACGACGGCAAAAAGGTCGTCTTCCTTCATCACGAGCAGTTCGTCGCCTTCGACCTTGACGGTCTGGCCGCTGTACTTGCCGAACAGCACGCGGTCGCCCACCTTGATGTTCGGGGCGATCAGGTCACCCTTGTCGTTCTTTCGGCCGGGACCGACGGCGAGCACCTCGCCCTGGTCGGGCTTCTCGGCGGCGTTGTCGGGGATCACGATGCCGGAAGCGGTCTTGGTCTCGTTCTCCAGACGCTTGACGATCACGCGGTCGTGCAGCGGGCGAAGTTTCATTGCATCTCCTTCAGGGCGGTTGACATCAAAAGGCGCCAAACGAAGTTGGCGCCCATTAACTTGGCGCGTGGCGGGCCAGCTCATCTGCTAGCACTCAGAACCAGCGAGTGCTAATGATAGGGGATTCCATGTCGGTTTCAAGGCCTCCCCCTGTCGGACAACCGCGCGCCCCCGACTTTTCAAGCCCGGGCACCCCTGCGGCGCTCGCACAACAGAATTGCGCCAAGCTTGGGCAAATACCTGATGAGCCTACGGATTCCCCGGACTTCACCTTAGGCAATCCCCCTAATGACTGATATCCTAGGTAACAACATGTAAACCGCAGTTACCGGCGGTTCTCGCAACCGCCGTTCTGTCGCCTCCCGGCCGTCCAGAACGCAGACACGGGGCAGCACAGCGTGAGGGGTTTGGAACGGATGCGCCGGCGCCTGGCCTGCCGGCTGGCAGGGCTCGCGCTCGTCCTCGTGGGGGCGGCGACGGGCGCGCTGGCCGCCGGCACGCCGGCGGGGACGCGCATCCCGAACACCGCCTCCATCGGCTACGTCTCCAACGGCGCACCCTACACCCAGCAAGCGGCCGCGCCTTCGGTCGTGGTCGCCCGCGTGCTGGCGGTGCGAACGACCTGGCAGGACAGCACCGCCACGCCCTCGAACTCGCCCGACGCCGCGCGGCCGCTGACCTTCGCCGTCACCAACCTCGGCAACGCGGCCGACACCTTCCTGCTCACGCGCGACAACGCGATCGCGGGCGACCAGTTCGATCCGGGCGATGCCCTCCAGGGTGCGATCTGGCTGGAGAGCGGGGCGCAGCCGGGCCTGCAGACCAGCGGCCCCAACGCCGACATCGTCTACGTCCCCGGCGCGAACGACCCGAACCTCGCGCCCGACGCCACGCGCATCGTCTACGTGGTCAGCAGCATCCCCGCCGGCTTCACGACGGGCGCGCTGGGCCGCGTCAGCCTGCAAGCGCGCTCGACGATCGCCGCCGCCAACGCGGCGCCCGGTTCCGTGGCCGGCACGGACGCGGGCGTCTCCATCGTCGTCGGGCCGCAAGGCGCCCGATCGGCCGCGACCGGCGCGTACCTCGTGGCGGTGGTCGCCGTCGGCATCCGCAAGACCGTGGCTTCGGTGGCGGACACGCAAGGCGGCAACCGCGTGATGCCCGGCTCCATCCTGACCTACCGGCTCGTCGTGACGGCGACCGGCAGCGGCAGCGCCGGCAACCTGGTCGTCACCGACCCGCTACCCGCGGCGCTCACCTACGTCCCCGGAAGCATCACCGTCGACGGCGCTGCTCGCACGGACGCCGCGGACGGCGACGACAGCACTTTCAGCGGCGGCACGGTGCGCACCGTGCTGCCTTCCCTCGCGGCGCCCCAGAGCCGCGTCATCGAGTTCAAAGCAGCCGTCAACTGACTTCACCCAAGGAGCCTCCATGCGCATTTCCATCCTCCCCCGCATCGCCTTCGCCGCTTGCCTGCTCGCGGCCTCCGCGCTGCACGCGCAGCCCGCGCCCAAGCCGGGCACCGTCTCGCTCGCGAACGTGGCCGAGAAGGAGATCACCGTCACCGAGAACGGCCAGCCCGTCAAGAAACGCGTGCCGGCCGCGAAGGCCGCGCCGGGCGAGGAGGTGATCTACACCTCCACGTTCAGGAACGTCGGTCCCAAGCCGGCCGGCAACATCGTCATCACCAACCCGCTGCCGCCGCACACCACCTACGTGGGCGGCAGCGCCTTCGGCGAGAACGTGGCCATCACGTTCTCCACCGATGGCGGCAAGACCTGGGCGCCGGCCGACCAGCTGAAGGTGCGCGAGACCGGCGGCAAGGAGCGCCCGGCCGCCGTCGGCGACATCACCCACGTCCGCTGGGCCTACCGCGGCGATCTGCCGCCGGCCAGGGAGTCCAGCGTCGGCTTCCGCGTCACCGTCAACTGAAGGCGCCATGAACAAGACCGACGGCGTGGCGCTCGTGCCGCCACGCGGCCCCAACGTGCCCGTCCGCGAAGGCGGGTGCGGGCCCCCGCGAGATCCCACCCAGAACGCGCCGCCTCGAGCCGGCGCGTAGTCGTTTCCACCCACCCCTTTCCATTTCATCCGAACCAACACAAAGGACCCATCGAGATGACATCCCTCCGAAACTCACTGGCCCAGGCAGGCGCGGCCGCGCTTGTCCTGCTGGCCGCCTTCGCGGGGCCGGCGCATGCCGTCGGCACCGCGTCAGGGACCCCGATCCCCAATTCCGCCAAGCTGAACTACACCATCGGCGGCAACAGCCAGGAGGAGATCTGCTCCGGCGAGACGCCGAACAACACGAAGACCTGCGCACCGACCGTCTTCACGGTCGACACCAAGATCGACGTGCTGGTGTCGGTGTCGGACACCACGGCGCAGTCGTCGACGCCCGGCGGCAAGGCGACGCTGACGTTCACGGTCAGGAACCAGGGCAACTCCACCCAGGACATCGGCCTGGAGGCGCTGCGCGACCGGACCGGGTCCGTGCAGCTGGGCAGCACGACCTTCACCGACAACTTCAACCCGGACTCCTGCGATCTGTACAGCGACACCGGGACCATCCCGATGTCGCCCGCCCGCCTGAGCAGCGTCGCCCCCGACGCCGTGCCGATCGTGGTGAAGGTGGTCTGCACGTTCCCCACGCTCAAGGACGGCACGACCCCCTTCGCGCTGACGGACATCGCGGTGGTCGCCCTGCGCGCGACCATGCAGCAGGCGGGAGGCGGCGCGCTGACCGCCTCGAGCACCAACACCCAGGGCGGCACGGCGGACGTCCTGTTCGCGGACGTGGCCGGCTCGGACGACGCCACCGGTCCCCGGGACGCGCAGCACTCGGCCCGCAGCGCCTTCAAGATGAAGCCGGCGCTGCTGTCGGTCGCCAAGACCATGCAGACGCTGTGCGATCCCATCTCCGGCGCGACCTCGCCGAAGAACGTGCCCGGCGCGATCGTCCGCTACACGATCACCGTGGCCAACGCCGCGGACGCTTCGACGGCGACGCTCACGACCATCAGCGACGCGCTGAACGGCGCCCTCGCGTTCGACCGCAACCTCGTGACCGGTGCCAACACGGCGGCGCTTGCTTCCGTCACCTGTTCGTCGGCGAACGGAGCGCCGGTCTCGGCGGCCAACGCGGGTGTCCGCTTCCGCGTCACCAACAGCACGCGCGCCAACAACAACACGTACGTGTTCGGCGCGAGCGGCACGGTGCTGACGGCCACGGGCCCCGACACGCTGACGTTCAGCCCGACGACCGCCTGGCCGACGGCCCTGCCCGCCGAGGGCACCGGCCCGACCGCCTATGCGCTCGGTGACCTGAAGGCCGGCGAGACGCTGACGATCGAGTTCAACGCGGTCGTCCAGTAACTCGTGACGAGCCCGTCGACACCGTCGACCGCCCGCGCCGCTACCCGCGGCCGCGGGCTTCCCACAGGCCTGCTGGACGCCGCTCCAGCAGGCCTGGGCGTGCGCGCTTGCCGCGCGCAGGCCCAGGCCTGGTTCGTGCGCCTGATCGCTTTCCTCGTCCTCGCTTCCTGCGCGTGGGCCGCGCTCGCGGCGACCCCGCCCAGCACGGACATCGCCAACACGGCGTCCGTGAGCTACGACCTCGGCACCACCACCCTCGCGGCGGCGAGCACGGCCACCGTGACGACCGTGGCGACGACGCCGGCCACCATCCGGTTCCTGTCGTACATGCCGAACGGCGGCAACGGATCGGCGACGATGCAACAGGTGGGGACCACCACCTGCGCCGCTGCCGGCGGCGCCTACGCGCCGCTCCCCCCGCCGGTGGTGCCGATCGCCGGCGCGCTCGCGACCCCCGGCAACCACCCGCTCGCGCCGGTCACGGCCTATGGCTCCGCGGACACCGCCTTCATCCAGGTCACCGACTTCTCGGCCAATGCGGACCCCGCGGTCGCCGAGCCGCTGCTGGTGACGGTCACCAACAGCTCGGGCGACTCCGAGAAGCTCCGCCTTCTCGAGACCGGTCCGTCCACGGGCGTCTTCGTCGGCTACGTGCCGCTGCACCAGGGCGCCGTGCAGCCGGGCAACTGCCGGCTGGAGGTGAAGGCCAACGAGAAGCTCGTGGCGACCTACGTGCAGGGCGGCACCAGCGCGGTGAGCACGAGCACGGCGCTGGTCGACCCGCTGGGCGTGGTGTTCGACTCGGCCACGGGCCAGCCGCTCGATGGCGTGCGCGTCACGCTGATCGACGCCGGCACCGGCCTGCCCGCCCAGGTGTTCGGCGACGACGGCGTAAGCCTCTATCCCAGCTCCATGCTGACCGGCAGCACGGTCACCGACAGTACCGGCAAGGCCTACGCGATGGGCCCGGGCCGCTACCAGTTCCCGCGCGTCAACGCGCCGGGCACGTACCGGCTGCAGGTCGACCCGCCGCTGGGCTACCGCTACCCGTCCACGGTCGCCGACGCCGTGCTGCAGCAGCTGCCGACGGCACCCTACAACCTCAGCGCCGTCTCGCGTGGCGCGCCCTTCACCGTGCTGCCCGGACCGCCGGTGGAGATCGACGTTCCGCTCGACCCGGGCCCGTACGGCTCGATCGACCTGGCCAAGTCTTCGCCCAAGACCGTGGCCGCGGTCGGGGACTTCGTGCCGTACACGGTGGCGATCTCGACCACCAGCGAAAGGGCGCTGCCCGGCCTGCAACTGCTGGACCGCCTGCCCGCCGGCCTGCGCTACCGCGCCGGGTCGGCGCGCGTGAACGGCGTCGCGATCCCCGATCCGCAAGGCGGGCCGGATGGCCGCTCGCTGGTGTTCGCGGCCGGTACGGTGCCCGCGCGCGGATCGCTCACCCTGACCTACATCGCCGTCGTCGGCCCGGACACCCCGCTCGGCCCGGCGCAGAACACCGTCCAGGCCGTGGGCCGCATCAGCTCCAACACCGCGGGCGCCACGGTCGTCATCCGCGAGGAGCTGAACGCGAGCCGCGCCATCCTCATGGGCCAGGTCACGGTGGCGCCGAGCTGCGAGGCCGACGCGAACGACCGGGCCTCGCGCCGGCCGGTGGCGAACGCCCGCATCCTGCTGCAGGACGGTACGTACGTCATCACCGACGCCGAAGGCCACTGGCACATCGAGAACGTGCGCCCGGGGACCCACGTGGTGCAACTGGACACCACCACGCTGCCCGAGGGCCTGCAACTGCGCTCGTGCGAGGACCACCAGCGCACGGGCGGCCGCGACTTCTCGCAGTTCGTGAACGTGCGCGGCGGCACCTTGTGGCGCGCGGACTTCCGGCTGGCTCCCGTGGAGAGCTGCCTGCGTCAGCAGATTCGCCGCAACGGCCGTGACCTCGAGGTCCTGCTCTCGGCCCCGGTCGGGCAGCAGTCGCTCAGCGCGACGGTGCTGCTGCCGCAGGGCGCGAAGGTCGAACCCGATTCCGTGCTGCTCGACGGCCGGCCGGCGGCGGGCGTGCAGGTCGAGGACGGATTCCTCGTGCTGCGGGTGCAGGTCCTGCCGGCACGCTGGCAGCGGCGGCTGGCACTGCGGCTGGTCGAGGACACGCCGGGCGAGGTCAAGCTGTCGGTGCGCACGCGCGGCATCGGCGGCGCCGACGCGCCACTGGCGCCCGTGTCGCTGGCCGCCGGTGCCGCGCAGGCCGCCGCGTGCGGCGCGCTGCCCGTGGACCTGGCCTCGCTCAAGGGCTCCTCGAAGGCGCAGGCCTCCCAGCCGCTGATCTCGGCCGCCCCGGTCGCCGCGATCAGCGCGGCCGCCGACGGCAACTCGTACGCCGAGCAGCTGCCCTACGACGATCGCTGGCTGGCCGCCGCCGAGCCGGGGCCGGAGTGGCTGCATCCGCGCGCGGACTTCTCGCCGGCTTTCCCGGCCATCAAGGTCGCGGTCAAGCACGCCGGCCGGCAGTCGGTCGAACTGCGCGTCAACGGCGCGCCGGTGGACCCCCTTCGCTTCGACGGCACTCAGCTGAACCCCGCGGGCTCGGTGGCCCTCTCGCTGTGGCGCGGCGTGGAGATCCGCAGCGGCAAGAACCTGCTGGAAGTCACCGTGCGCGACGGCGACGGCAAGGTCGCCTTCGCGGAGCGACGTGAGATCCATTTCGGCACGGTGGTCGCGCGGGCGGAGTACGACGCGTCGCAATCGCGTTCCGTGGCCGACGGCCGCACCCCGCCCGTGATCGCGGTGCGCTTCGTCGACCCCGAAGGCAAGCCGGTGCGCCGCGGCCTGGTCGGCGACTTCTCGGTGGAGCCGCCTTACGCGCCGCAGGATTCCGCCGCCGCGCTGCAGCGCGAGCCGCTGAGCAGCACAACGGGCGGCGCGCGCGCCCGCTTCGAGATCGGCGAGAACGGCGTCGCCCTGATCCCGCTGCGTCCGACCAGCCAGTCCGGCGAGGCGACCCTGCGCTTCGAGCTGGGCGCCAACAAGGTGCTGGAGGTTCGCGCCTGGCTGCAGCCGGACCAGCGCGAGTGGCTGCTGGTCGGCTTCGCAGAGGGGACGGTCGGGCACAAGGCCCTGTCGGGCAACGCGCAGGCGCTGCAGGATGCCGGCGCGGCCGACACGCTGTTCGACCAGAACCGGCTCGCCTTCTACGCAAAAGGGATGGTCAAGGGCGAGTACCTCCTCACGGCCGCCTACGACTCGGCCAAGGAGCGCGGCACGCGCGCCAACCCGCTGCTGCACCAGGCGATCGACCCCAACCAGTTCTACACGCTGTACGGCGATGCGACTCAGGCGCAGTACGACGCGGCCAGCATCCGCAAGCTGTACGTGAAGATCGAGAAGCAGCAGTTCTACGCGCTGTTCGGCGACTTCAACACCGGCCTGACCGTCACCGAGCTGGGACGCTACAGCCGCACCGTCAACGGCGTGAAGTCCGAGTACAGGGGCGACAAGGCCAGCTACACCGCGTTCGCCACGCGCACCGCGCAGGCCTACCTGAAGGACGAGATCCAGGGCGACGGCAGCTCGGGCCTTTACCGGCTGCGCGCGCGCGACGTCCTGCCCAATACCGACAAGGCGCGCATCGAAGTCCGCGACCGCTTCCAGCCGGACCGCGTGCTGCAGACGCGGCCGCTCGCGCCCTGGCTGGACTACCAGATCGACTACGTGCTCGGGACGATCCAGCTGCGCGAGCCGCTCGCGTCGCGGGACGCCGACTTCAACCCGCAATTCCTTGTCGTCGAGTACGAGTCGGACGGCCGCGGCGTCGAGGCGTGGACCTACGGCGGCCGGGCTGCGCTGCAGGTGTCCGAGTCGACGGTGGTCGGCGTCACGGGCGTGCACGAGGGCGACCCGGGACGGAGCGGGACGCTTGCCGCGGCCGACGCGACGGTCCGCATCGACGACCACACGCGTGCCAGGTTCGAGGTCGCCAGCAGCCGCCAGGAGGTGGCGGGCACGACCGAGTCCGGCAACGCCTACCTCGCCGAAGTCCAGCACGAGGCCGGCAAGACGCAGGCGCGCGCATACGTGCGCGAGCAGCAGGCCGGGTTCGGCCTGGGGCAGCAGTCAGTGCTGGGCCGGGGCCAGCGCCGGGTGGGCGCGGAAGGGCGCGTGCAGGCCTCCGACACGCTGCAGGTGCAGGCGGAGGCCGGCCGCGCGCAGGACCTGACGACGTCGGCGTCGCGCGACGTGATGGAGGGCCGGGTCAACTGGGACGCCACCGAATCGGTGAAGGTGCAGGCGGGCGCGCGGGTGGTGCGCGAGTCGGACGGGAAGGGCGGCGAAGGCACGACCCAGCAGGCGATCGGCGGAGTGGCTTACCAGGCGAGCGAACAGCTGACGCTGCGTGCGTCGACGGAGCTGAGCATCGGCCGCGGTCCTTCGACCGGTGGGCTGGCGGCGTATCCGGACCGCTTGCAGCTGGGGGCCGACTACCGCCTGACCCAGGACCTGGCACTGACCGCCCAGCACGAGATCGCGCAGGCGGGCGAGGCCCGGCTGTCGACTACCACCGTCGGACTGCGCAAGCGCCTGTGGGAAGGGGCGGAGCTGCGCTCCTCGCTGGGCAGCCAGGCCACCACGGACGGCGATCGGCTGTTCGCCAGCCTCGGCGCCATCCAGCGCTGGCACCTGAACGAGAACTGGTCGCTGGACGGCGGCCTGGAGCAGACCCGAACGCTGCGCGGAGTGCAGTCGGACGATCCCCTGCGAATCAACCAGGTGCCCTCCAGCGGCACGGTGCCGGCCACGTCGCCCGTCGCGTCGATCCCCTCGGGGTCGTCCACGCCGTCCGGCCTGGGCCTGGTCGCGACGGACTTCACGGCCGTCAGTGCCGGCGTCGCCTACCGGAACGAGGTCTGGAGCGGCAACGCTCGCGCCGAATGGCGCACCAGCAGCATCGAGCGCCGCGTGAACGTCCTGGCCGGAGCGCAGCGCAAGCTCGATGCGGGCGAGGCGGTGGCCGCGGGTCTCCAGTGGAGCCGGTCGGAAGGCGGGTCCGCCGAGGGCCAGCGCCTGAACACGCGCCTGTCCTATGTGTGGCGGCCCGCCGACAGCAACTGGGTCGTGCTGGACCGGCTCGAGTACGTGCAGGAGTCCACCCCGAACGTCGAAACCCAGCTGTTCGTGCGCAAGCTGATCAACAACCTCAACGCGAACTACCGGCCCAACGCGCGCAGCCAGGTCGCCTTGCAGTACGGCGCGAAGTTCGTGCGCGAGATGCTGGGCGACTTCTCGGCCTCCGGCTACACCGACCTGTTCGGCGTGGAGGCCCGCCAGGACCTCACCCGCGACATCGACGTCGGCCTGCACGCCGGCATGCTGCGCGTGCTGGCGGCGAATGCCCGCACGTACCATCTCGGCATTTCCGTGGGTTACCGCCTCGCCACCAACACCTCGCTGGTCCTCGGCTGGAACGCGCAGGGCTTCTGGGATGCGGACTTCGCGGGCGCCCAGTACCGCGCCAAGGGCCTGTACCTCACGCTGCGCACCAAGTTCGACCAGGACACGCTCGACCTCAACGCACGCCCGGCCGGGCCTGTCTCCCTGTCCACACCATGAGCACGATCCCCCTCATCCTCCACGCCGTGCGCAGCCTCGGGGCGCTGTGCGTGGCCTTCGCCGCCGGGCTGACGTTCGCGCCGGCCGCGCAGGCGCAACAGGTGCTGCATGGCTACCCGTGCGCGGCGGACCGGTTCAAGGCCCTCCAGCAGCCCTCTTTCAGCGGCTCGCTGAACTGCACCGCCAACGACGTGGCCATCACGCAGATCGCGATCAACCGAACCTACTACCCCGGCGTGAACACCACGCCGCCGGCCGATCTGCTGACGGGCGCGGGCTGCGTGGGCGGCACGACCGCGACGGCCAACCTGAACGTGACGGTGCAGTTCAACTCGCCCGACCGCTACGACATCGGCATCTTCCTGGCCGAGGACGGCGGCAATCCGCAGCTGCTGGCGTCGTCGGCCGGCAGCGCCAAGCAGTGCACGGTCTCGATCCTGCCCCTGGACGTCGGCGGCATCCCCAACCCGTTCGGCACCGGGACGGTCCCCTCGCCGTTCAACAACCTGAACAACGCCACGGGCGGTTACTGCGGCGACGGCTCCAACACCACGGTGCCGACGGCCGCGTACTCCGCCGCCACCGGCCGCCCGACCGGCACCGGCATCGCCACCTTCATCATCTACGACGTGCCGATCCGCTGTTCGTCGACGACGGCTTCGGGCTCGGGAAAGCTGAACATCCCGTTCGTGGTGTCCTGGTTGCAGAACGCCGGCAACAGCTGCAACGGGCCCACCCAGGTCACACCGGGCACCACGTCCAAGTGCAACGCACCCAGCGGCACGCTCGGCGACGTCGACGTGGTGACGCTGCCCCAGGTGGCCAAGACCAACAACGTGTCCAGCCTCAGCCCCGGCGATGCCACGACCTACACGATCACGGTGGCGAACCAGACGGGGGCTGCGATCGCCGCATCCACCCTGTCCGATCCGGCCGTGGCCGGGCTGTCGGTCAGCTCGGTCGCTTGCGCGGCGACGGCGGGAGCGGCCTGTCCCGGCGGCCTCACGCCGGCCACGCTGGCCTCGGGCGTCGCGCTGGGCAGCATGGCGAACAACAGCACGCTGACGTTCACCGTGTCGGGAACCGTCACGTCGAGCGGCTTCGGCACGGCGGCCTCGCCGTGGGTGCCCGCGGACGGCGGATCCCTGACCAACACAGCGACGGTCACCGTGCAAGGCGTGGCGGTCAGCGCCATCGACACCGATACCGTGTACTACCCCAAGCTGACCAATGCGAAGACGGTGGTGACGGTCAGCGACCCCGTGCGGGGGCCGGGCGGTTCCGCCGGTTGCGGCACGGCGCCCTGCCTGCCCCTGAACATTCCCGGCGCGGTCGCCCAGTACAGCATCACGCTGAGCAACACAGGGCAGGGTCGGGTGGACCAGAACACGGTGGTGGTCACCGACCCGATCCCGCCCAACACGTCCCTCTACGTGGGCCTTCCCGCGGCGGCGACCAACTGCGCCGCGGCCGGGATACCGGTCAGCTTCACGAACGGCGCGAACTCGAGCGGGCTCACGTTCACGGCCGGCACCGACCTGCAGTACTCCAGCGACAACGGAAGCACCTGGACGGCCAGTCCGACCTGGGCGTTCATGCCCTCCGTCGTCACGGCCAACGGCACGCTGCCACCGGGCTGCTACGCGGCCAACATCACCAACATCCGGGTCAATCCGAAGGGACGGATGGCGGCCGCCGCGACTCCGGCTTCGCCGACGTCATTCACCCTCGGGTTCCGGGTCCTGGTTCGCTGACGGCGCGATCCCGCCGCGCCGCCATTTCGCGATCGCCGCCACGGTGGTGCATAGCAAGCCTTGCTCGCGCGCGTACTCGGCGACCTGCGGGCCGCGCGCCATGCTGCCGTCGGGATTCATCAGCTCGCACAGCACGCCTGCGGGAAACAGGCCGGCCAGCGTGGCGAGGTCCACCGCGGCTTCGGTGTGGCCCTCGCGCTCCAGCACGCCGCCGGGCCGGGCCACCAGCGGGAACACGTGGCCGGGCGAGACGATCTCGCTGCGCTCCAGCGTGGACCGCAGCGCGCACTGGATGGTCTGCACGCGGTCCGCGGCCGACACGCCGGTGCTGACGCCGTGCGACGCCTCGATCGACTGCGTGAACGCGGTGGCGTAGCGCGAGCGGTTGACCTCCACCATCGGGCGCAGCTTCAGCTCGCTCGCCTTCTCGGGCAGCAGGCACAGGCACACGATGCCGCTGCCGTCGCGGATCAGCCGCGCCATCACCGCGGGCGTGACGCTTTCGGCCGCGCAGATGAGGTCGGCCTCGTTCTCGCGATCGGCGTCGTCCAGCACCAGCACGGGCCGGCCGGCGCGGATCGCCTCGAGGACAAGCGGGAGGGGCGCCAGCTCGATGGCCGGCGCGGTGGGGGAGGGAAGGGAATCGATCAACATGAAACGCTCCTGTCGGTTGAACAAAAACGCTTCAAGGCACAAGAACGCCGCCGGCCGCGCCGGAAGGCGCGGACGACGACACATCGCAGGTGCCGGGGCACCCGCGAATCTTCTTTCATCCGGACTTTGACCGTCGGCCCCAGCATTGGACTGGGTCTGCTGACCCCGGGCCACTGGCGTGGTCCGGGCGCTCGCGGGCTCGCGGCTTGCGCCGCCTACCGCCGGTGGGGAATTCCGCCCCGCCCTGAAGACCCGTCGAATATAGGACGTCCGGCCCCCTATAGTCGGACGCCATGGAGACAACCACGCGACCCCCGTGGGCCCGGCGCTGGTCGGTGCTCCGGCGCCGCGCGCGACGTTGGCCGCCGGCGGTGCGCGGACTGTTGTGGTCGGCCACGGCCGGCCTGCTGTTCACGGTGCTCAACGCGATCATGCGCGAGCTGTCGCTGCAGCTCGCGCCGTTCCAGACGCAGTTCCTGCGCTACCTCGCCGGCCTGGCGGTGATGACGCCGCTGCTGCTGCGCGCCGGGCTCGGCTCCTACCGGCCGCGGACCGTCGGCGGGCAGTTCCTGCGCGGCGGCGTGCACACGGCGGGCCTGTGCCTGTGGTTCATCGCGCTGCCGCACATCGGCCTGGCCGACACGACGGCGATCGGCTTCACCACGCCGATCTTCATCATGATCGGCGCGGTGCTGGTGTTCAAGGAGACCATGCGCTGGGAGCGCTGGCTGGCCGCGCTGATCGGCATGGGCGGCGTGCTGATCGTGGTCGGGCCGCAGCTGACCGGGGCGGGCGGCTGGTACACGCTGGTGATGCTGGCGTCGGCGCCGGTCTTCGCCGCTTCCTTCCTCATCACCAAGGGGCTGACGCGCTACGAGCGCCCCGAGGTCATCGTGGTGTGGCAGGCGATCACCGTCACGCTGTGCAGCCTGCCGCTGGCGCTGCCGGGGTGGACCTGGCCGACGGCGCCGCAGTGGCTGCTGTTCGTCGCCTGCGGCGTGCTCGGCAGCACGGCGCACTACTGCCTGACGCGCTCGTTCTCGGTGGCCGACATCTCGGCCACGCAATCGGCCAAGTTCCTGGAGCTGGTGTGGGCGACCGCGCTCGGCTGGCTGGTGTTCTCGGACGTGCCCAGCCGCTGGACGCTGCTGGGCGGCGCGGTGATCTGCGCCTCGACGCTGTGGATCGCGCGGCGCGAGGTGCGCGGCAAGGCGACCGCCTGATCAGTTCCGCACGTTGATGATGCCGCCCGACACGTGCCCCGCGGGCACGTGCAGCGCCGCGTGGTCCACGTGCCGGGTCTGGTCGTCGAAGAAGAAGTCGGGTTCGAACTCGCGCAGGAATTCGCCCTTGTGCAGCCCGCCGAGGAACATGGCTTCGTCCACCTGGATGTTCCAGTGCATCAGCGTGCGGATGGCGCGCTCGTGCGCCGGGGCGCTGCGCGCCGTCACCAGCGCCGTGCGGATCTTCATCGCGGGCGTGCCGCTGGCCTGCAGCCGGTGCAGCGCGGCGAGGAACGGCTTGAACGGCCCGTCGGGCAGCGGCTGCAGCACGTTGTCGGACTCGTGCTTCTGGAAGGCGTCGAGGCCGCCGTCCTGGAACACCCGCTCGGCCTGGTCGGAGAACAGCACCGCGTCGCCGTCGAAGGCGATGCGCACCTCGGTCGGGTAGTTGTCGCCGGCCTGCATCGACTCGGTGACCACTCGTGCCGCCGGGAACCCGGCCGTGAGGGCTTCACGCACGTCCTCCGCGTTGGCCGACAGGAACAGGTGCGCATTCAGCGGCCGCAGGTAGCGGAACGGCGAGCGGCCCTGGGTGAACACGCCGCGCTCGAGCTTGATCTCGTTGGCCGTGCCCGAGCGGAAGATGCGCATGCCCGACACCGGGTCGTTGCGCGAGAGGATCACCACCTCCACGCGCTGGCTGGTCGTGTCGTTGAACGCGAGCAGCTTCTTGATGAGCGGAAACGCGATCCCCGGCCGCGCAGGCTGGTCCAGCCGCTGCAGCTGCAGCGCCATGTAGCCCTGCGAGTCGCCGCTCTCGAAGATGCGGTTCTCCTCCTCGAAGTTGAACAGCGCGCGCGAGGAGATCGCGACCACCAGCTTGTCGTCGGGGAATACGCTCATCGGACCAATTGGTTGAGCTGGATGATGGGCAGCAGGACGGCCAGCACGATCAGCATCACGACCAGGCCCATGCTCACGATCAGCAGCGGCTCCAGGATGGTGGCCAGCTGCATCGCGCGGCGCTGCACCTCGCTGCTCAGCTGGTTGGCCGCGCGCTGCAGCATCACCGGCAGCTGGCCGGTCTGCTCGCCCAGGCGCGCGAACATCGACAGCAGGCCGGGGAAGCGCTTCTTCTGCGCCAGCGCCGAAGCGAGCGGGGCGCCTTCGCGCACCAGCACCAGCGCGTCCAGCGCGTCGGCGCGCATGGCGCGGTTGTTCAGCGTCTCGGCCGCGGCCTGCAGCGCGCGCAGGATGGGCACGCCGGCGGCCGTCAGCATCGCCAGCGTGTTGCCGAACTGCGCGCTGTTGTAGCCGCGCGCGAGCCGGCCCAGCACCGGCAGCTGCAGGAAGCCTGCGTCGAACCTCTCGCGGAAGGCTTCGCGCTTGAGCATCGCGCGCAGGATCAGCGCCATGCCGATGAGCAGCGCGGCGATCAGCCAGCCCCATTCGCGCACCAGGGCGCTGGCGCCCAGCATGACGGTTGTCAGGAACGGCAGCCCCCGCTTGGTGCCGGCGAACACGTTGGCCACCTGCGGCACCACGTAGGTGACGAGGAAGACCACGATCGCCAGCGCGACGACGGTGACGATGGCCGGGTAGAGCGCGGCCCCGGTGAGCTTGGACTTGAGCGCCTGCCGGTTCTCCAGGTCGTCGGCCAGCCGCTCCAGCACCATGCCGAGGTGGCCGCTGGTCTCGCCCGCGGCGACCACCGCGATGTAGATCTCGGAGAACTCGCGCGGGAAGTGCGACAGGGCCGAAGCGAAGGTGGCGCCGGCGTTCACTTCGGCGCGCAGGGCCGCGACGAGGTTGCGCTCCGCTTCCGTCGGCGCTTCATCGGCCAGCGCGGTCAGCGCACGCTCGAGCTGGAGGCCGGAGGCGACCAGCCCGGCTAGCTGCCGCGTCCAGACGGTGAGCTGCGTCGGACTGAAGACGCGACGACCGAAACGGCGGCCGGACACGCCGCCCGTGCCGCCGGCCTCGACCAGGCCGACCACCAGCGGAACCAGCGACTGCGAGCGCAACTGGCTGCGCGCCGATTTCGCGGTGTCGGCCTCCAGCACCCCGCGCCGGGTCTGCCCGTTCGCGTCGAGGGCCTCGAATGCATACGCTGGCATCAGGAATCGTCCAATCGCTCGTGTTGCGCAGGAGTTTAAGCATCTCGCCTGCGCGACGGGCGAGGGCGATCAGGACGGCTGGCGCAACCGGAAGCGCTGCAGCTTGCCCGTCTCGGTGCGGGGCAGGCTGGCGACGAACTCGATCTCGCGCGGGTACTTGTAGGGCGCGATCGAGTTCTTCACGTGGTCCTGCAGCGTGCGCACCATGGCCTCGCCGGGCTCGTGGCCGGGCTTGAGCACGCAGAAGGCCTTGACGATCATGCCGCGCTCCTCGTCGGGCTTGCCGATCACGCCGCACTCGGCCACCGCGGGATGGCGCAGCAGCGCATCCTCGACCTCCGGGCCGCCGACGTTGTAGCCGGCGGTGATGATCATGTCGTCGGCGCGCGCCTGGTAGAAGAAGTAGCCGTCGGCGTCCTGCATGAAGGCGTCGCCGGGATGGTTCCAGCCGTTCTTCACGTAGTTGGCCTGGCGCGCGTCGTCCAGGTAGCGGCAGCCGGTGGGGCCGATCACGGCCAGCTTGCCGACCGTGCCGCGCGGCACTTCGTTGCCGTCGTCGTCCACCACCTTGGCCTGGTAGCCGGGCACCACCTTGCCGATGGCGCCGGGCCGCACCTCGGCGCCCGCGGACGAGATGAAGATGTGGAACATCTCGGTGGCACCGATGCCGTCGCACATCTCGATGCCGCTGGCCTGCTTCCACAGCTGCCGCGTGGCGTCGGGCAAGCCTTCTCCGGCGCTCACGCAGATGCGCAGCTTGCCCACGCCCTGCTCGCGCGCGAACGGCGCCATCTGCCGGTAGAACGTCGGCGCCGTGTAGCAGATGGTCGCGCCGACTTCGTTGATCGTGCGCACCATCGTCTCGGGCGTGTACGGCGCTTCCGGGAAATAGACGGAGGCGCCGGCCCACATCGGAAATATCAGCAGGCCGCCCAGCCCGAAAGTGAAAGCCAGCGGCGGCGAGCCGACCACGATGTCGTCGGGCGTCGCCTTCAGCACGTGCCGCGGCCAGGCTTCGCACGCGGCCAGCACGTCGCGATGCGAATGCACAGCGGCCTTGGGCTTGCCGGTGGTGCCGGAGGTGAAGGCCATCATCGCGATGTCGTCGGCCGCGGTCGGGCAAGCCGTGAAATCGCCGTCCTTCTGCGCGGATCGCACGGCGAGCGAGCCGGGCTCGTTGGGCGCGTTGAAGGCCACCACGGTGCGCAGCACCGGCCGGCCTTCGCGAGCCTTCTCCAGCTCATCGAGCAGCTTGCTGTCGCACAGCGCCGCCACCGGCTGCGACTTGTCGATGATGTCGCCCAGCTCGCGGGCGCGCAGCAGCGGCATGGTCGCCACCGCCACCAGGCCCGCCTTGACCACGGCCAGCCAGGCCAGCGCCAAACCGATGGAGTTGCCGCCGCGCAGCAGAACGCGGTTGCCGGGCACCAGGCCCAGGTCCTCGACCAGCACGCGGGCGATGCGGTCCACGCGATCGCGCACGTCCTGGTAGGTGAGCGTGATGCGCGGGGAGCGCAGCAGCGGGCGGTCGGCGAAGCCGTTGGCCTGCGCCTTGTCGAGCAGCTCCTCTACGAGGTTCAGCCGGTCCGGCAGGCGCAGCTCGGGCAGGTCGTAGCGGTACTCCGGCCACTGCTCGCGCGGGGGCAGGCGGTCGAGGACGAAACGGTCGGACGGGGCGGACATCGCGAAGGGCTCCTCTTCAGGCCGGTTGCTGTTGCTGTCGTTGCTGCTGCGCGCTCGACTGCGCGTGCTCCTTGACCTTGCCGAGCAGGCGATGCAGCGTGGAGATGTCCTTGTCGGACAGGGCGGAGAAGGCGGAGAGGATCCACTCCTCGTGCTCGTGCGCCATCTCGTTGAAGAGCTTGCGGCCGCGCGGCGTGAGCCGCACGCGGTAGGCGCGGCGGTCGCCTTCGACATCCACGCGATCGACCAGGCCTTCCTGCACCAGCTGGTCGGTGATGCCGGTGACGTTGCCGCCGGTGACCATCATGCGGCGCGACAGCTCGCTCATCTTCAGGCCGTCGGGCGCACGCTCGAGCTGCGCCATCAGGTCGAAGCGGGGCAGGGTGGTGTCGAAGCGCTCGCGCAGCAGGCTGCGCAACTGCTTTTCCACCAGCTGGGTGCAGGTGAGCATCCGCAGCCACAGGCGCAGCGCCTCCGGGTGCTCGCTGTGCGCGCGCGCTTCCATGTCCATGTGCATCGGCCTGGAGTTAAGACCTAAATAGTTTAAGTCTCAAGTAATCGGTGTCAACGGGGGCCCTGGCGGAAGAGGAAGCGAAGTTGTCCTACAGCTGAGCAGTTGACGCTGTCCGGGCCGGCTGGCAAGAATTTGCCGATGGAACCCCTTGAGCGAAAGATCTCGGCCCAGCTGGAATCGCTTCCGGTGTCCGTGGCCGTCACGTTGCCGGGCGGCCGGCGGCTCGGTCGATCCCATCCCGCGGTGACGCTCGCGTTCCGCGACTGGTCGGGCCTGGCCGTCATGGCCGCCGGCCAGATCGGCAAGATGGCCGAGGAGATCGTCGAAGGCCGCGTCGAAGTCCACGGCCGCATGCGCGACCTGATGGCCGCGGCGGCCCAGCTGCTTCCCGGCAGCCCGGTCGGCAGCGACACCGGCTGGTGGACCGGTGTCCTGCGCCACGCCCGGTCGCTGGCCGCGCACGCGACGCCGCAGAAGGACGCCGAGCAGATCCAGTTCCATTACGACGTCTCCGACGACTTCTACAAGCTGTGGCTGGACCCGCGGCGGGTCTACTCGTGCGCCTACTACCGCGACACCGGCATGTCGCTGGCGCAGGCGCAGGAGGCCAAGCTCGACCACATCTGCCGCAAGCTGATGCTGCGCCAGGGCGAGCGCTTCCTGGACATCGGCGCCGGCTGGGGCGGGCTGCTGCTCTGGGCGGCGGAGCACTACGACGTGGACGCCACCGGCATCACGCTGTCGAAGAACCAGCATGCCCACGTCAACCGGCTGATCGAGGAGAAGGGCCTCCAGGGCCGGGTGCGCATGGAGCTGCGCGACTACCGCGAGCTCGATGACGAGCACGGCTTCGACAAGATCGCGTCCGTCGGCATGTTCGAGCACGTCGGGCGCGCCAACATGCCGGTGTACTTCGGCCAGATCCGGCGCCTGCTGCGCGCGGGCGGCCTGGTGCTGAACCACGGCATCACGGCCGGCGGGGTGTCGACCAGCCAGCTGGGCGCCGGGATGGGCGACTTCATCGGCAAGTACATCTTCCCCGGCGGCGAGTTGCTGCACGTCAGCCATGTCGTGCGCGATCTCTCGGAGGCCGGACTGGAGATGCTGGACACCGAGAACCTGCGGCCGCACTACGCGCGCACGCTGTGGGCCTGGTCGGATGCGCTGGAGGACCGCCTCGACGAGGCGCAGCGCGTGCTCGAGAGCACCGCCAACGCGCGCGACGCCGGGAAGGTGCTGCGCGCCTACCGGCTGTACCTGTCGGGCTGCGCGATGAGCTTCGAGCAGGGCTGGATCTCGCTGCACCAGGTGCTGGCGGCGCGGCCGGACGGCCGGCTCGAAACCGGCCCGCTCACGGGGGCACAATCGTCCTATCCGTTCAATCGCGGGTACATGTACTCGCGCTGAAGCAGCAGGAAACGATGCTCTACAAGTTCAAAAGCAAGGCGGCCGGCGACCTGATCATGCTCGAGCCCAACGGGCGGCGCGTGCTGGAAATCATCGGCAAGGATCCCGGCCCGAAGGGGATCATCGAGTCGGGGCAGATGCCCGCCGCGGTGGCCGCGCTGGAGTCGGCCATCGCGCGCGAGGAGGCGGACCACCAGGCCGCGGTCGAAGAGGCCAGGGCCAACGGCAAGGCCGCCCCGAAGGCGCCCGACGTGTCGTTGCGCCAGCGGGCGGTGCCCTTCATCGACATGCTCAAGCGGGCGGAGAAAGCCGGCGCCGACGTCGTCTGGGGCGTCTAGCCCCAAGACGCTCAGTCGACCTTCGCGCCGGAAGCCTTCACCACCGGCTGCCACTTCTTCAGCTCGGCGTCGATGTGCGCCGCGAACTGCTGCGGCGTGTTGCCGCTCGGGATCGCGCCCTGCGCCAGCAGCTTGTCCTTCATCTCCGGCGTGGCGATCGCCTTGGCCACCTCCTGCTGGATGCGGTTGGCGATGTCCGGCGACAGGCCGGCCGGGCCCAGCAGGCCGAACCAGGACGAAGCCTCGAACCCCTTCAGGTTGCCCGCCTGTTCCACCGTGGGCACGCCGGGCAGCGCCGCGGAAGGCTGCGAGCTGGTGACCGCCAGCGCCTTGAGCTTGCCCGAGCGGATGTGCGGCATCGACGAGGGCAGGTTGTCGAACATCACGTCCATGTCGCCGCCGATCAGCGCCAGCAGCGCGGGGCTGGAGCCGCTGTACGGGAAGTGCGTCATGAAGGTGCCGGTCATCACCTTGAACAGCTCGCCCGCCAGGTGGATCGAGGTGCCGTTGCCGCTGGACGCCATGTTCAGCTTGCCCGGGTTGGCCTTGGCGTAGCGGATGAAGTCGGCCACGTTGTTGATGCCGTTGTTCTTCGCCTTCTCGGTCGGCACCACCATCACGTTGGGCACCGCGGCGACCATGGTGATCGGCGTGAAGTCCTTCTGCGGGTCGAACGGCATCTTGGTGTAGAGCCACTTGTTGATGCTCTGCGTGCCCACGGTGCCCATCAGCAGCGTGTAGCCGTCCGGCGCCGACTTGGCCACGATGTCGGCGCCGATGTTGCCGCCCGCGCCGCCGCGGTTGTCGACTACGAACTGCTGGCCGAAGGCCTTGCTCAGTTCCAGCGCGGTCGCGCGGGCCAGGATGTCGGTGGTGCCGCCGGGCGCGAACGGCACGACGATTCGCACCGGCTTGGTCGGCCAGGAACCCTGGGCCCAGGCGGCGGGCGCGGTGAAGGCGGCGGCGGTGGCGATGGCCAGCAGGTGGCGGCGGGAAAGGCGGTGCTTCATGCGGGTCTCCTGTTCTCGTTCGGCGGATGACAAGTGAAAAGGCCGCCCGAAGGCGGCCCGTGGTGCGGCCAGGCGCAACCGGACATCAGTCCGCGTAGACGCCGGCGGCCTTGATGACCGGGCTCCACTTGGCGATCTCGGCGGCCACGAACTTCTTGTGCTCGGCGGGCTCGATGCGCTTGTCGGTGACGACCACGGCGCCCAGGCCTTCCTGCTTCTTCACGAACTCGGGGTCCTTCAGGGCGACCTTCAGCGCTTCGTTGATCTTGGTCAGCACCGGGGCGGGCGTGCCCTTGGGCGCGTACAGGCCGTGCCAGATCGTGACCTGGAAGTCCTTCAGGCCGGATTCCTGCAGCGTGGGCAGGTCCTTCAGCGCGGGCGGGGTCAGGCGCTTGGCGGTGGTGACCGCGAAAGCCTTGACCTTCTTGCCCTCGATCTGGCCGGTGGTGTTGGTGGTCTGGTCGCACATCAGGTCCACCTGGCCCCCGATCACGTCGGTCATCGCCGGGCCGGTGCCCTTGTACGGCACGGTCGTCATCTCGGTCTTGACGGCGTTCTGGAACAGCAGGCCGCACAGGTGCGAGGCGGAGCCGACGCCGGCGTTGGCCAGGTTGATCTTGCCCTTGTTCTGGCCGATCCAGGTGGTCAGGTCCTTGTAGTTGTTCGCCGGCAGCGTGGGTTTGCCGATCAGCGTCATCGGCACGTCGTTGACCATGCCCAGGTATTCGAAGTCGCTCTCGACCTTGAACGGGATGTTGCGCACCAGCGTGGGCATGGTGGCCATGCCGATGTGGTGCAGCAGCAGCGTGTGGCCGTCCGGAGCCGCCTTGGCGACCTTGTTGGCACCGATGGAGCCGCCCGCGCCCGCGGAGTTGTCCACCACCACGGTGGCGCCCCCCAGGGGCTTGCGCAGGGCCTCGGCCAGGTCGCGCGCGACGCGGTCGGTGGGACCGCCGGCGGAGAACGGCACGATGATGGTGATGGGCTTGTCGCCGGGGAAATTCTGGGCACCGGCGGCGCCGGCGGCCAGCAGGGCGACGGGCACGAGGGTCTTGAGTACGTTCTTCATGAGGCAGGCTCTCCTTAACTGAAACCCGCCGATGATCGCAAAACCGCGTTATCAGGCCATCGCGGGAAGTACTTAGGGGATTGGCTGAGGAACTTCCGCGCCGATGAGCCGATTCACTTACTTGTAGCTGCGCGCGTCCTCGATGACCTTGCCGTCATTGGGCAGCGAGCCCGGGGCCAGCAGTTCGACCTCCCCGCGCAGCTTGGTGATGTCGCGGATGGCTTCGCCGATGCGGGCATCCAGGTCCTGGGTGCGGCCCGCGGTCTCCACCTTGAGCGTCATGTGGTCGCTGGCCATCTCGCCGCTGACCACCAGCCGCGCCTTGATCACCTCGGGGAAGCGCCGGGCGATGTCGGCCACCTGGCCGGGGTGCACGAACATGCCGCGGACCTTGGTGGTCTGGTCGGCCCGGCCCATCCAGCCCTTGATGCGGGTGTTGGTGCGGCCGCTGGGGCAGGGACCGGGCAGCAGCGCCGACAGGTCGCCGGTGCCGAAACGGACCAAGGGGTAGGCCGTGTTCAGCGTGGTGACGACGACCTCGCCGACGTCGCCCTCGGCCACCACGTCGCCGGTGCCGGGGCGCACGATCTCGACGATCAGGTCTTCGCTGAGCACCAGCCCCTGGCGCGCGGACGTCTCATAGGCGATCAGCCCCAAGTCCGCGGTGGCGTAGCTCTGGAACACGTGCACCCCGCGGCCGGCGAACCAGTCGCGCAGGCTGGGCGGCAGCGCCTCGCCGCTGGTCAGCGCCTTGCGCAGGCTGCCGACGTCGGCGCCGGCCTCCTGGGCCTTCTCCAGCAGGATGCGCAGGAAACTCGGTGTGCCGGTGTAGGCGGTGGGCCGCAGTTCGGCCATCGCCTGCAGCTGCTGCTCGGTTTGGCCGACGCCCGCCGGGAACACCGTGCAGCCGATCGCATGCGCGCCCGCTTCCATGATGAAGGCGCCCGGCGTCATGTGGTAGCTGAACGCGTTGTGCACGAGGTCGCCGCGGCGGAAGCCCGCTGCGTACAGCGCGCGGGCGCTGCGCCAGTAGTCGCGCGTGGCGCCTTCGGGTTCGTAGATGGGGCCGGGCGAGGAGAACACGCGCGGCATGTCCGCCCCGCGCACCAGCGCGGAGAAGCCCCCGAACGGGTCGGTGCCCACGGAGGCGCGCTGGCGATCCAGCAGTTCGTGCTTGCGCATCACCGGCAGGCGCGCCAGCGCCTCGCGCGAGGTGATGTCGGAAGCATCCACGCCGGCCAGCACCTGCGCCATCGCCGGCGAGGCCTTCTGCGCATGGGCGATCTGCCGCGGCAGCGCCTGCATCAACTCGGCCTCTCGCCGCGCCGGCTCGCGCGTCTCGCGCTCGTCGAAGAACTCGCTCATCGCTCTCCCTGTCCCTTGATCCCGAATTCCCTCAGGCGAGCCAGCGCTTGCGGCGCTTGTAGCTCTTGACGTCGCGGAAGCTCTTGCGCTCGCCCGAGCCCATGCCGAGGTAGAACTCCTTGACGTCCTCGTTGCTGGCCAGCTCCTGCGCCGGCCCGTCCATGACGATGCGGCCGCTTTCCATGATGTAGCCGTAGTTGGCGTAGCGCAGCGCCATGTTGGTGTTCTGTTCCGCCAGCAGGAACGTGACGCGCTCCTTGGTGTTGAGGTCCTTCACGATCTCGAACACCTCCTCGACGATCTGCGGCGCCAGGCCCATCGACGGCTCGTCCAGCAGCACCATGCTGGGATTGGCCATCAGCGCGCGCCCGATGGCGCACATCTGCTGCTCGCCGCCCGAGGTGTAGGCCGCCTGCGAGCCGCGCCGCGTCTTCAGCCGCGGGAAGTAGCCGTACACCTTCTCCAGGCCGGTCGCCACTTCCGCCTTGCTGGCGCGCGTGTACGCGCCGGTGAGCAGGTTCTCTTCGATGGTGAGGTGGGCGAAGCAGTGCCGGCCTTCCATCACCTGCACCACGCCGCGCCGCACCAGTTCGGCCGGCGAGAGGTTCTCGATGCGCTCGCCGCGCAGCTCGATCGAGCCCTTGGTGACCTCGCCGCGCTCGCCCTTGAGCAGGTTGGACACGGCGCGCAGCGTCGTCGTCTTTCCGGCGCCGTTGCCGCCCAGGAGCGCCACGATGCTGCCCTCGGGCACCTGCAGCGAGACGCCCTTGAGCACCAGGATGACGTGGTTGTAGATGACCTCGATGCCGTTGACGTTCAGGACGATGTTCTTCGGATCCATAAAAGCGGTTGCCTTTACCAAACGAAAGGGCGGCCCTTTCGTTTGGCGGCTCGTGAGAGCCGCGTCCCCTCCCGCTTGGCGGGAGGGGCAGGGGAGGGTGCCGTCAATGCCTGGCGACGCCAGGCGGATTGCCGAGCATTTGCGAGGCGATCAAGACTGGCAGGCCGTGGCGTTGCGGGCGGTCTGCTTCTTCTCCTGCAGGTACTTCTCGGCGCCCGTCTTGACCATCGGCTTGATGATCTGTTCGTCGGCCTGGTACCAGTCGGCGCCCATGTTCCACTTGCTGCCGTCCCAGGTGTGGACGCGCGCCCACGACGAGCCCATGTGGTCGGTGCAGCTGGTGGAGATCGGGCGCATCACGCCGGAGAAGCCCAGCTGGTCGAGGCGCTTCTGGTCGAGGCTCAGGTTCTCCAGGCCCCAGCGCACCTGTTCGGCGGTGAGCACCTTGCCCTTGCCGAAGCGCTCCTGCGCGCGGCGCACGGCTTCCACGCCCAGCATCTGGATGATCACGCCGCGCGTGTAGAGCACCGAGCCCACCTCGTCCTTCGGGCCCGTGCCCTGGCCCTTGCCGTGCACGTGGGTCAGGATGTCCTGGATCACCTTCGGCTGCTGGCCGTAGCCGTTGAGCGCCAGCGCGTTGTAGCCCTTGGCGCCTTCGCCCACGTCCTTGACGTCGGGCTCGGCACCGGACCACCACACGCCGTACATCTTGTCGCGCGGATAGCCGGTGGCCTGCGCTTCCTTCAGGGCGGTGGAGTTCATCACGCCCCAGCCCCAGAGCAGCACGTAGTCGGGACGCTGCTGGCGCACCTGCAGCCAGGCGGCCTTCTGCTCCACGCCGGGCGCGGTGACCGGGATCAGGCTCAGGTCGAAGCCGTGCATGCGCGAGCGCTCCTGCAGCAGCGGGATCGGCTCCTTGCCGAACGGCGAGTCGTGGTAGACCAGGGCGATCTTCTTGCCCTTGAGCTTGGCGAGGCCGCCTTCCTTCTTGCCGATGTGCTGGATCAGGATGTCGCTGGCCGTCCAGTAGCTGCCCATGAGCGGGAAGTTCCACGGGAACGCCATGCCGTCCTGCGCCACCGACAGGCCGTAGCCCAGCGTGATCAGCGGGATCTTGTCGTGGATCACCTTGTCGGTCAGCGCGAAGGTGATGCCGGTGGCCTGCGGGTCGAACAGCGTCACGCCCGGGCGGCCCTTCAGGCGCTCGTAGCACTCGACGCCGCGGTCGGTGGCGTAGCCGGTCTCGCACTCTTCCCAGGTGAGCTTGACGCCGTTGATGCCGCCGTCTCGGGCGTTGATCATCTTCAGGTAGTCCTGCTTGCCGTTGGCCCACGGCGTGCCGTTCGGCGCGTACGGGCCGGTGCGGTACGACAGCAGCGGGAAGAACTGCTCCTTGGCCTGGGCCAGCACCGTGGCCGAGCCCAGCGCGGCGACGGCCGTGAGGCCCGCCAGGACGAGGGAACGAAGCTTCATGGTTTGTCTCCTGTTGAAGGTTTGTTGAAGCGGACGGGGAAGGGTCAATGGGGGAAGGGCCACAGGCGCAGCTTCTGCTTGCCCGTCGACCACAGGCGGGCCAGCCCGTGCGGCTCCACCACCAGGAACCACACGATCAGCGCGCCGAAGATCATCAGTTCCGCGTGCGACACGCCGGCGGTGGAAATCTCCAGCCCGAACGTGGAAGCGAGCGCCGGCAGGAACTGGTTGAGGAAGATCGGCAGCACCACGATGAAGGCGGCGCCGTAGAACGCGCCCATGATCGAGCCCAGCCCGCCGATGATCACCATGAACAGCAGGCGGAACGAGACGTCCACCGAGAACGCCGCCGGCTCCCAGGTGCCCAGGTAGACGAAGGCCCACAGCGCGCCGGCCACGCCCACGATGAAGGAGCTGACCGCGAAAGCGCTGAGCTTGGCGTACATCGGCCGGATGCCGATGACCGCGGCGGCCACGTCCATGTCGCGGATGGCCATCCATTCGCGGCCGATGGCGCTGCGCACCAGGTTCTTGGCCAGGAGCGCGATGACCGTGAGGAGGGCCAGGCAGAACCAGTACTTGCTGACCGCGCTCTCGATCGGCTGGCCGAACACCTGCAGCGCCGACACGCCCACCGAGCCCGAGGGCGAATCGTTGGTGAGCCACTTCACGCGCAGGAACATCCAGTCGGAGAAGAACTGGGCGGCCAGCGTGGCGACGGCGAGGTACAGGCCCTTCACGCGCAGGCTGGGCAGGCCGAACAGGATGCCGAACGCGGTGGCGCACAGGCCGCCCAGCAGGATGGCCGGCACCAGCGGCATGTCGGGAATGCGCACGAAGAAGTTGTAGGCGCCGTACGCGCCCACCGCCATGAACGCGCCCGAGCCCAGCGAGATCTGACCGCAGTAGCCCACCAGGATGTTCACCCCCAGCGCGGCGAGCGACATGATCAGGAACGGGATCAGGATGGCGCGGAAGAAGTAGTCGCTGGCCAGAAGCGGCACCACGGCATAGGCCGCGACCAGCAGCAGCACGATGGCGATGCGGTCCTGCCGGATCGGGAAGATCTGCTGGTCGGCACGGTAGCTGGTCTTGAACTGGCCGTTCTCGCGATAAAGCATTCTTCTCTTCCCTCAGACTCGATCGATGATCTTCTCGCCGAACAGCCCTTGCGGCCGGAACAGCAGGAACGCGAGCGCCAGCACGTAGGCGAACCAGATCTCGATGCCGCCGCCCACCAGCGGCCCGATGTACACCTCGGAGAGCTTCTCGCCCACGCCGATGATCAGCCCGCCGATGATGGCGCCCGGCACCGACGTCAGTCCGCCCAGGATCACCACCGGCAGAGCGCGCAGCGCCACCGTCGCCAGCGAGAACTGAACGCCCAGCTTGCTGCCCCAGATCATCCCGGCCACCAGCGCCACGACGCCGGCGACGCACCACACGATGACCCAGATGCGCGCCAGCGGGATGCCGATGGACTGCGCGGCCTGGTGGTCGTCCGCCACCGCGCGCAGCGCACGGCCGGTCGAGGTCTTCTGGAAGAACACGGTCAGCACCGCCACCATGGCGGCGGCGATGATGGCGGCGTACAGGTCTTCCTTGTTGATCAGGATGCCGCCCTGGAACACGTTCTCGAACGCGATCACCGGGTCCTTGGGCATCCCGATGTCGATCTTGTAGATGCTGCTGCCGAAGAAGGTCTGGCCGACGCCTTCCAGGAAGTAGGTGATGCCCAGCGTGGCCATCAGCAGCGTGGCGCCTTCCTGGTTGACCAGGTGGCGCAGCACCAGGTATTCCACCAGCCAGGCCACCGCGAACATGATGGCGCCCGCGATCAGGAAGGCCGCCACGTTGGCGAACGCCTTGCTCTCGATGCCGGTCCAGCCCGGGATCCATTCGGCGAACCGCGCCATGGCCAGCGCGCCGAACAGCACCATGGCGCCCTGCGCGAAATTGAAGACGCCCGAGGCCTTGAAGATCAGCACGAAGCCCAGCGCCACCAGCGAATACAGCATGCCGGCCATCAGGCCGCCCAGCAGGGTCTCGAGGAAGAATCCCATCGTCCTGTTCCGTCCTAGTGAGAGGTGCCCAGGTAGGCCTTGATCACTTCGGGATTGCTGCGCACCTCGTCGGGCGGGCCGTCGCCGATCTTCTTGCCGTAGTCCAGCACCACCACGCGGTCGCTGATGTCCATCACCACGCCCATGTCGTGCTCGATCAGGACCACCGTGGTGCCGAACTCGTCGTTCACGTCCAGCACGAAGCGGCACATGTCCTGTTTCTCTTCCAGGTTCATGCCGGCCATCGGCTCGTCCAGCAGCAGCACCTGCGGCTCCATCGCCAGCGCGCGGCCCAGGTCCACGCGCTTCTGCAGGCCGTAGGGCAGCTGGCCGACCGGCGTCTTGCGGTAGGCCTGGATCTCCAGGAAATCGATGATCCGTTCCACGTACTCGCGGTGGCGGATCTCCTCGCGCTCGGCCGGGCCGATGCGAAGCGCCTGCAGCAGCAGGTTGCTTTTGATGCGCAGGTTGCGACCGGTCATGATGTTGTCCAGCACGCTCATGCCCTTGAACAGGGCCAGGTTCTGGAAGGTGCGCGCGATGCCCATCTGCGCCACCTGCCGGCTCTTCATGTGGTTGAAGGTCTTGCCGCGGAAGGTGATGCTGCCGTGCTGCGGCTGGTACACCCCGTTGATGCAGTTGAGCATCGAGCTCTTGCCGGCGCCGTTGGGGCCGATGATGGCGCGGATCTCGTGCTCGCGGACATCGAACGAGATGTCGGTCAACGCCTTCACGCCGCCGAACGCCAGCGAGATGTTGCGCACGTCCAGGACCACCTCGCCGAGCCGGCGGCCCGTCGCCGCGGGGCGTTCCTGCGAAGCCTGGCGCTGCTGCTCCAGCACCACCGCATCGGTCATCATGTTCATGCCGCCGCCTTCACGGGCGCGAAGGTCTTCGCGTCCTGGATCTGGAGGGTGGCGCTGACCTTGCCGGCGCGCCCGTCCTCGAACTTCACCTGCGTTTCCACGTACTGCTCGGACTTGCCGCCGTAGAGCGCGTCCACCAGCACCTGGTACTTCTCGGCGATGAAACCGCGCCGGACCTTGTTGGTGCGCGTGAGTTCACCGTCGTCCGCGTCCAGCTCCTTGTGCAGCACCAGGAAGCGGCTGATCTGCGAGCCGGCCAGCTTCTCGTCGGCGGCCAGGTCGGCGTTGACCTTCTCCACGCAGTCGCGGATCAGGTCGTAGACCTCGCGCTTTTGCGCCAGGTCGGTGTAGCCGGCGTAGGGCAGGTTGCGGCGCTCGGCCCAGTTGCCCACGGCCTCGAAGTCGATGTTGACCATGACGCAGACCTTCTCGCGGCCGTCGCCGTAGGCCACGGCTTCCTTGATGTACGGGAAGAACTTCAGCTTGTTCTCCACGTACTTGGGCGCGAACATCGCGCCGTCGTTGGGGCCGCCCTGGATGCGGCCCACGTCCTTGACGCGGTCGATGATCTTCAGGTGGCCCGCCGCGTCGATGAAGCCGGCGTCGCTGGTGCGGTACCAGCCGTCGGCGGTGAGCACCTCGGCCGTGGCCTTCTCGTTCTTGTAGTAGCCCTTGAGCAGGCCGGGCGAGCGCACCAGGATCTCGCCGTTGTCGGCCAGCTTGATCTCCACGCCCTGGATCGGCACGCCCACGGTGTCGGGCTTGACCTGGTCATCGGGCTGCAGGCAGACGAACACCGCCGTCTCGGTGGAGCCGTACAGCTGCTTGAGGTTGATGCCGATCGACCGGTAGAAGCTGAACAGGTCGGGCCCGATCGCCTCGCCGGCGGTGTACGCCACGCGCACGCGCGAGAAGCCCAGGTTGTTGCGCAAGGGCCCGAACACGAACAGGTCGCCCAGGCGGTACAGCAGGCGGTCGACCGCGCCCACCGGCGTGCGGTCCATCAGCGCGGGGCCGACGCGGCGCGCCAGCTTCATGAAGCGGTGGAACATGCCGCGCTTGAGCGCGCCGGCATCTTCCATGCGGATCATCACCGTGGTGAGCAGGCCCTCGAACACGCGCGGCGGCGCGAAGTAGTAGGTGGGGCCGATCTCCTTGAGGTCGATCATCACCGTGGTCGGCGACTCGGGGCAGTTCACCACGTAGCCGCAGGCCAGCCACTGCGCGTAGCTGAAGATGTTCTGGCCGATCCAGGCCGGCGGCAGGTAGGCCAGCACTTCCTCGTTCTCGGTCAGCCGGTCGAACTGCGCGCCCGCGTGCGCGCGGTCCAGCAGCGTGCGGTGGGTGTGCACCACGCCCTTGGGCTGGCCGGTGGTGCCCGAGGTGAAGAACATCGACGCCACGTCGTCGGGCGTGCCCTTGTGGACCTCGGCCGTGAAGAACTGCGGGTTGGACGAAGCGAACGCCTGGCCTTCCTGCAGCAGGCTGTCGAGCGAGGCGAGGCCCGGCTCGCTGTAATTGCGAAGGCCGCGCGGATCGTCGAACCAGATGCGCGAGAGCTGCGCGCACTGCGGGCGGATCTCCAGCAGCTTGTCGACCTGCTCCTGGTCCTCGGCGAGCGCGAAGCGCACTTCCGCGTTGGTGATGGGGAACACGCATTCGCCCGCCACGGCGTCCTGGTACAGCGGCACCGGGATCGCGCCCAGCGACTGCGCGGCCAGCACGGTGGCGTACAGGCGCGGACGGTTGGTGCCGACGACGACCATGTGCTCGCCGCGCTGCAGGCCGGCCTGGTGCAGGCCGCAGGCCAGGCGCTCGACCAGCTGGGCCAGGTCGGACCAGGTCAGCGTCTGCCAGATGCCGTACTCCTTCTCGCGCATGGCGGCGGCCTGGGGGCGTCGCTCGGCGTGCTGGAGCAGAAGGCGGGGGAACGTGGAGTCCATCCGAATCCTTGGCGTCCGTCGATGGACGCGAATTGCGAGCGGATGGTAGGCGCCACTTTGACGTCAAGTTGTCTTTGCAACGACAATCCGCGGGATATCCCTCCCACGGACTTACCCGCACCCGCATGCAAGCCGTCGCGCCCGAGCTGCCGCTCTACCAGCGGCGGCGCCGCCCCACGCCGCAGGAGCTCGAGGGCATCCCGTGGTTGCTGCAGCTGCAACCGGCCGAGTACGAACGCGCGGCCAGCCACATCACGGTGGGCGATGCGCTGCCGGGCGACTTCGTCTGCCGCGTGGGACGGCCCGCCACCTACTGGTTCGGCGTGGTCGAGGGCCTGCTCAAGATGAGCAGCGACACCGCGCTGGGCCAGACCGTCACCTTCACCGGCGTGCCGCCGGGCGGCTGGTTCGGCGAGGGCACCGTGCTCAAGCGCGAGGCCTACCGCTACAACATCCAGCCGCTGCGCAAGAGCGTGGTGGCCGGCCTGCCCGTCGACACCTTCCACTGGTTGCTGGACCACTCGATCGGCTTCAACCGTTTCATCATGAACCAGCTCAACGAGCGCCTCGGCCAGTTCATCGCCGCGCGCGAGATCGATCGGCTCAACGATCCCGACATGCGCGTGGCCCGCAGCCTGGCCGCGCTGTTCAACCCCGTGCTCTACCCCGGCGTGGGCGAGGTGCTGCGCATCACGCAGCAGGAACTCGCGTACCTGGTCGGCCTGTCGCGCCAGCGCGTGAACGAGGCGCTGGCCGCGCTGGAAGCGCAGGGCGCGATCCGCGTCGAGTATGGCGGCCTGCGCATCCTGGACCTGGCCGCGCTGCGCACCAGCAGCACCGGCGCGAAGGCGGCCGCGCGATGAACGACCTGAATGAAACGGTCCGCCTGAACAAGCGCATGGCCGAGCTCGGCCTGTGCTCGCGCCGCGAAGCCGACGACTGGATCGCGCGCGGCTGGGTCCGCGTGGACGGCGCGCCCGCCACCATGGGCATGCAGGTCGGCCCGCAGGCACGCATCGAGGTCGACAAGCGCGCGCAGGGCCACCAGCAGCAGCAGGTCACCATCCTCCTGCACAAGCCCGTCGGCTACGTCAGCGGCCAGGCGGAAGACGGCTACCAGCCGGCGGTGACACTGGTGCAGGACCGCAACCACTGGAACGGCGACGCCTCGCGCCAGCGCTTCTCGCCGGCGCAGCTGCGCGGGCTGGCGCCGGCGGGGCGGCTGGACATCGACTCGACCGGCTTGCTGGTGCTCACGCAGGACGGCCGCGTCGCGCGCCAGCTGATCGGCGAGGACTCCGGCATCGAGAAGGAATACCTCGTGCGCGTTCAATTCGGCGAGGTCGCGCGCGACGTGCAGGCGGCGTTCCCGCCGGCGCAATTGGCGCGCCTTCGCCACGGCCTCACGCTGGACGGCCGCGCCCTCAAGCCCGCGCGGGTCGACTGGCAGAACCCGGAGCAGCTGCGCTTCGTGCTGACCGAAGGTCGCAAGCGCCAGATCCGGCGCATGTGCGAGCTGGTGGGGCTCAAGGTGGTCGGCTTGAAGCGCGTGCGCATCGGGCGCGTGGCGCTGGGGCAGTTGCCGCAGGGGAGTTGGCGGTACCTGGGGGCGCAGGAGCGGTTCTAGGAGCGCGGCGCGGCCGCTCTCAGTACTCGATCAGCAACGTGTGGGGCGGGCTGAGGGCCTGGCAGGTGCCGGAGGCGCAAGTCCCCACCTGGCCCGACGCCGCCGTCGCGTTGACGTAATAGGTGACGGGCGAGCCGTTGCCCGTCAGGTTGTACGTCGTGGTGCTGCTGATGTTGGTGGCGCTGCCCGCGCTGGTGCCCAGCCGCAGGCTGTAGGCCACGCCCAGCACCGTGCCGTTGGTCGGCGAGAGGCTCATGCGGAAAGGCGCGCCGTTGCTGCATCGCGCGGCGAACGGGACGTTGCCCGCACCTGCGGTCGACTGGAACGAGGTGTAGGCCAGGTTCAGCGTGCCTGGCGCGCTGGTGATGCTGCAGGAGGACGGGACGGTGATGCTGATCGGCAGCGTGGCACCGACCAGCGTGCACGGCGTGTTCTTGTTCGTGGCGGTAGCGCAGGTGCCCCCGACCGCGATGGTGTCGGTGTAGGTCAGGCCGGCCAGCGGATTGAGCGAGGCGGCGATGCTGAATGTGAAGGTGAAGCTCCCCGAGACCGTGTCGGTATTGCCGGTCGGGAACGGGACGGAGATCGCGTGGGCGTTGCCCAGTCCGGACATCCCGTTGCCCCAGGCCGCGGTGGTCGACAAGCTGTAGGCCAGCCGATTGGCGCCGTTGCCGGCATTTCGGGTGTTGCCGGCGTAATAGAGGCCCGGGCCGGCCGTGATCTGCATCGTGAACGGCGAGCCGTCGGTCCCGTTCGAGCTGCGGCTGCAGGTGTAGTTGACGGTGCCCATCGCCGTGAGCGCCGTGTTGTTGTACGTGACGCCGGTGAAAGCGATGCTGGTCACGGTGCAGTTGCCGGCCGCCCGGGCGTCCGGCAGCAGCAGCAGGCCGGCCGCCAGCAGCAACAGCAGTTTCCAGGTCCGCAGGATCGTCATCGCGTCACTCCCGAACAGGTCAGCGGCCCCACGCGGGCGATGGCGTCGTCCGGGCCGGGCGGGGGCAGGTTCACGGCGACGGTGCAGCTGCCGCCGTTGTGCTTGAGCCGGATCTGGTTCTTCTCCTGCAGTCCGGTCACGAAGGCCTCGCCGCGACGGGCTACGAAGAACTCCTTGCGGTCGCCCACCAACTCCACCTCCGCGCCGGCCGGCGCGGGCAGGCCGTCGTCCAGCAGCAGCTTGATCAGCGCGCCGCGGCCGCTGCGCACCGGGAAGGTCACCTTCACCGCGCTGCGCGATGCCGGCACGGTGATCTGTTCGATGTTGTCCAGCTCGGCGTTGATCGGCAGTTCGCGCGGGTCCAGCCGGATGCTGTTGGTGTCGTAGGGTCGCAGCCGGGGCAGGATGGCCACGCCGTCGGCGTTGGTGCGAGTCAGGCTGCTGCCCTGGAAGCCGATCCCCACGTTCGGATAGCCCGGCACGTGCACGACGGCGAAGCTGTCCTCGATCTGGCGCGCCGCGAACACCTGGCCGTCGGCCACCGCCACGCCGCCGCGGCCGCCCAGCCTCAAGGTCTGCTGGTTCGAGGAGGCGAACACGTCCGCGGTCGCGAAGCCGCGGCTGCCCTGGTAGTAGGCCCCGCCCTCGCTGTAAGTCTCGCCGCCTCGGGTACCGGCCAGGGCGCGGCCGCCGAATCCGGTCTCCTGCGTCAGCGGCAGGCTCACGCCCGCGTACGCGTCATGCCGGCCGTCGCGGAAGGTGGCGCTGCCCAGGGCCGTGAGGGCGCCGTCCAGCGGTGCCACGAAGCTGATGCCGACGGCCGTGCCGCGGCTGGCGCCTTCCACGCGCGTGAGCGAAAGAGCCACCGAGCTCGCAACGCCCACGCGAGTCGTGTAGTTCAGCGAGTACGTGCTCAGCTTGCCGCTGGTGCGCGTGTCGCTGCGCGCGAAGGCCACGCCCACGTTTCCCCAGTCGGGGTGCGTGTAGTTGTAGCTGAGTGAGCTGACCAGGCGCGGGGGCAGGAAGCCGTCGTGGAACCCGAGTTGCCGGAAGCCGTCGCTGGCGTATTCCCAGCGCGCGGAGAAGCCATGACGCAGGTTGCGGTGCTCAAGCGCCAGCGTGGCCTGGAAGCCGTTGCCCGCCAGCGCGTCGCGGCTGCGCGCGACCGACAGCTGGCCCAGCACCTGGGCCGGCAGCTCCCGGGTCAGCGCCAGCTTCAATGCCTGCGTGTCCTCGGCGGCTTCGCCCTTGACCTCCACGGTCGTCGACGGGTTCAAGCCGTGCCGAAACAGGCCGCTGGTGAAGCCCGGTCCGTAATCGGCGTTGCGCTGCAGCAGGTTGCGGCGCACCGCGCCGACCTCCACGCTCCAGTCGTTCAGGCCCTCGGCCAGCAGCGCGCCGTGGGTGAAGAAGTCCTGCACCAGGACCGTCTCGCGACCGAGCACGTCGCGCACGACCACCCGCGCCTGCCCGCTCCCGGTGAGCTGCTGCAGGTTCTCGATCGAGAAGGGCCCGGCGGGCACGCGCGAGGTCTGGCGCAGCGCGTCGTTGATGTACAGCTCCACCGTGCTCGGCGCGGTCGACACGCCGCTGACCAGCGGGATCGGCTGGGTGACGAAGCCCGGCGTCAGCGCCCAGTTGCGCGCGATCTGCAAGCCGCCGAAGTAGACCGAGCGGCCGCCGACGCCCGGGCGCGTGGTGCTGTCGCCAATGCGCAGGCTCACGTTCTGTTCGGGAAAGTCGCGGGTGAAGGTGGTCTCGAGCCGCCTCCACTGCGCGCCGGCCGGGTCGGTGGAGCCGAGCAGGCCCGTGCCCACCTGGCTGGACGTCAGCACGCCCCATTCGTTGGACAGGCCCAGCTCGGTGAGCGCGCCCAGTTCGCGCGTGGATGCCTGGGTGCGGACGTTCTGCGTCGTCAGGTTCAGGTCGTAGTTGAGGAAGGCGGCCGGGATCGAAGGCGTGACCGGCGGCCGCTGCACGGCGACCTCGTTCGCGACGCGGGTAGCGGTGAAGGCCTGGGGCGAGAAGCGCAGGTCGATCGACTGGCTCGCCAGATCCACCTGCGACTCGAAGCCCGCGACGGAGGAAAGTGGGTACCAGCGCTGCCCGCGCGCCTCGATCGGCACGGCCTGCGGCGAGCGCGTGATGCGCCACTCGGTGAAGGCTTCCTCGGGCGCATGCAGCGCGCCCTGCTGGTCCAGCAGCACCCAGTTGCCGGCGCGGCTGCCGTTGACGCGCACTTCCATCGGCAGGTAGCGGCGGGTGGATTCGACCGGGCCGGCGGGCGCGCGGGCGCCCGGTGCCGGCGCCGCGGAGCGCGGCAGCGGTGGCAGGCCTTGCGGCAGCAGCGCCGCCTCGGGCACCTGTACTTCCAGCCGGTTCTCCGCCGAAGTCACGCGCAGTTCCACGCCGGCGATGGCGGACAGCGGATACCACTGGACTCCGCGGTGCTCGAACAGCGGCACGTTCAGCCCGGGCCGAAGGCGCCACATCGGCAGGTCGGTCACGGGCAGGTGGTACGAATTGCCGCGCTGCAGGAGCGACCAGCGGCCCAGCGGCCGGCCATTGAGGCGCACGTCGAACGCGACGACGCGCATCTGATCGGAGGCGGCGCCGGTGGAGGGCGGGGTCGCAGGCCCGGTCACGGGGCCTCCGGCGGTCTGGGCGTCAGCGTCCCGCGCGCCCGCGGCCACCAGCACCATGGCGACGGCCAGGGCGGCAAGCGGGCGGGAGCGTAAGGGGACGAGGCTGCACCCGGTTCCACTCATGGAAGCTGGACGGGGAGCTCGGTGGCCTTGCCGTCGTCGTACAGGACGCGCGCGGTGGCCGGCCCGGCGGAGATGGCGCGATCGGCCTTGATGCTCATCGAGCGACGCGATCCCGGGAGGATGTAGGTGCCGCCTTCGAACTTGGCCAGCTCTTGGTCGCCGCGCGCGAGCACGATGGTTCGGATCTGGGCGTAGGCGGTGCCGGTGTTCTGGCAGACGGCCGACAGGTTCTGCTCGTCCATGCGCGCCACCTGGCACTGCACGTCGCGCTGGACGGCGGGCGGCGTGATGAAGATCGGCATGGACATGGCCAGCGCGATTGGCAGCTGCATCACGATGCCCTTCTCCGCCTTGGGTGCCGTGGCCTCGGGCACCTCGCGCACGATCAGGCGGTAGGTCAGTTGGCGCGACAGGTCGGGCGGCGTCAGGCGCGCCAGGCGCACCACCTGGCGCGCGCGCGGTGCCAGCTTGATGATGGGCGGCGCCACGATCAGGTCCTCGGTCAGCACGAGGTCGTCGGTGCCGTCCGGGTTCTGGCTCCAGGCATACAGGTCGGCTTGCAACGCCACCTCTGAGTCGCCCTCGTTGGTCAGGGTCACGGCGATCGCCCGATCGCTGGGCGTCATGTAGATGCGCACCGGCGTCACCGAGAAATTGCCGGCGGTCGCCAGGGACGAGACCGCGAGCGCGGCGACGAGGCAGGAGGCGCGGAGACCGGTGGCGAGCAGGCGGGCAGCGTTCATGGTGAAGGGGTCACGGTTGCGGCCCTGGGCCACCGGCGGGCTGCCGTGTCTGGCTGCGGTCCGAAGTCAGAAACTGATGAGTAGTTCGAAGTGATTGTCTCTGACGGAGTCGCCGACGACCCGGAATTCCGTGACCGTGGCTACCGGCGTGTCAACACGGATGCCCGTTTCCGTTGTGAGGGGCACGAATCCTTCCATCGACGTCGGGTAGCGGAACGCGCGCCCGATGAAGGCGGCCGGCGCAATGTCCGGAGGCGGCGCGATGTGCACGAAGGGCCCGGTGCTCCCGCACACCACCTGCACCACCGCCTCGGCTGGCTGGCTCAGGGTCTCGCCGGTGCACTTGCCGTTGCCGTTCGAGACCGTCAGGTGCACGGCGAACTGGCTGGAGGCGCTGGCGGCCCATGCGGCCTGGGTGGCGAGGGCGGCCAGGACGAAAGGGAAAAAACGGGTCATGCCGCGTAGTGGGAATGCTCGCCTACGCGGCACCGCGCCGCTCAGTAGGAGACGGTGATGGTATGCAGGTTGGAGCCGTCGCAGGTACCGGGGCCGGCGCAGGTGCCTGCCTGGCCTTTAGGAGCGCGAACGCCGATGTAGTAGTCCTGGGCCGAACCACTGCCGGTGGCCGAACTCGCCAGCGACGCCCCACCGGCCGCACTGGTGTAAGTGGCAGCTGCGGCCGTGCCGGCCCCGAGCTTGAGGTAGTAGTTGATCCCGGCGATGGTGGCGGTGTCGGCGGTCACGGCGATGCCATAAGACAGTGAGTTGGTGCAGGTCACGGTGAAACCGGTCGCTTTCTCCTCATGCGTCTCCTGGAAGGCCGTATAGGTCATGGTGACGTCACTGGTGGCTACGTCCGCCGCCGTTGTGCCGGCCATGTTGATGTAGCACTTGGGCGTCAGCGTCAAGCTGACGTTGAAGGTGGAGGTCGTCTGGGCGAAAGCGTTGCCCGACAGCAGGGCGGCGGCGGTCGCGAGACCCAGGGCGACGGTGCGGAAGAGTTTCATGTAGGGCTCCTAGGGAGATGCGCTAGCTCGGGTTAAGCAAGCTGCTTAAGGTGGCTGAACTGTAGGAGCGCCTGTAATGCTTTGCAACAGAAAAAAGTCCTGTGGATCAGCGACTTACGAAATTCCGGCCCTTGCAAGTATCAAAACGTTTCAGTTCCGCCACATTCCTGCCATGTAATACCCGACGGCCGGTCCGTGGCGCGGGACAGGCGGTCCTTGAGGCCGCTCGTCGGGTCGTTTTCGCCGGTCGTCGCTAAGGGCCGCCTAACACTGGTTCGGTAGCCTTCGGGCATCGGAATTCCACCTTCCCGAGGCCCCGCGATGAACGAATCCCTCCCCCGCGCCGCGACCGTCGCGCTGGCCGTCGCCGGCGTCCTGACGCTTCTCCTGGCGCTGTGGGCGCCGATCGATCTGGACATGGCCGGCCGCAACCTCCAGTGGCTCACCGTGGCCTCCGGCCTGGCGCTGCTGATCGCGGTCGTCACCCCCTCCTGGCGCCTGCCCGCCGTCTCCGCCGCCGTGCTCGGGAAGGTCAGCTACCTCCTGGCCTGGCAGGCGAGCGACGGCGCCACCGCCGCGCTGGAGGCCGCGCTCCTGCTGCTGCTGGCCTTCGCCGGGGTGGTCTTCCGGAGCGAGGCGCGCCGCGAAGCGCGCTGGAACGGCGGACAATTCCTCCGACTGGAGCCCTGAGCCATGCGAGTCCTGCTGGTGGAAGACGACGAAATGATCGGCCAGAGCCTGCACAAGGCCCTCGAGGCCAACGGCTGGTCGGTCGATTGGGTGAAGGAAGGCATGCTCGCCCAGAGCGCCATGGACGAAGGCGGCTACGCCTGCGTGCTGCTGGACCTCGGCCTGCCGCGCCGCGACGGCATCGAGGTGCTGCGCACCGCGCGCGCCAAGGGCGACCGCACGCCGGTGCTGGTGCTCACCGCGCGCGACGGCCTCGACGACCGCATCACCGGCCTGGACGTCGGCGCCGACGATTACCTGGTCAAGCCCTACGAGTTCCGCGAGCTGCTGGCGCGCATGCGGGCGGTGATCCGCCGCCGCGACGGCGCCGCCCATTCCGTGATCGGCAGCGACACCGTGCAACTGGACCTGACCACGCGCGAGGTGCTGGTGCAGGGCGAACGCCAGCAGCTGTCCGCGCGCGAGTTCGCGCTGCTGCACGCGCTGCTGGAGCGCCCCGGCGCCATCCTCTCGCGCGACCAGCTCGAAAGCCGCATCTACGGCTGGGGCGAGGAGGTCAGCAGCAACGCGGTGGACGTCCTGATCCACGGCATGCGGCGCAAGCTGGGCGCCGAGGTCATCCGCAACGTGCGCGGCCTGGGCTGGCGCATCGCCGCGGGCCAGCCGGTCGCGGTCGCGTCGAAGGGAGCCGCGTGATGCACATCCTCTCCGCAGGCCCGATGTGCTCGCTGCGGCGGGCGCTCCTGTTCTGGCTGGTGCCGCTGTTCCTGCTGGTGGGCGCCGCCTCGGCCGCCTTCTCGTACTGGACCTACACCCGCATGGTGGCGTCCTTCATGGACGAACAGATGCAGCAGCTGGGCGACTCGCTGGCCGCTCGCGAAGACCGCGTGGTGCTTCCGCAGGTCACTGCCGATCGCGTGCACAAGTGGGGCAGCTACGTCGGCCAGGTCTGGACCCCCGACGGCCGCCTCGAAGCGGTCTCGATGCCCGGCGTCGACGCGCCGAAGATGGCGCCCGGTTTCCACGACCTGACCCTGGCCGACCATGATTGGCGGGTGTACGTGGCCACGCCGTCCGCCAACCACGGGCACCAGGTGCAGGTGCTGCAAAGCGGCGAGTTCCGCCGCCACCTGGCGGTGGAGCGGGCCGGCGCGGCGCTGGCGCCCGTGCTCATCCTGCTGCCGCTGGCCATCCTGATCCTGTGGGGCGTGGCCGCCACGCTCTCGCGCGAAGTGCAGGCCATTGGCCGCCAGGCCGCGCAGCAGGACGAGAACACCATCCACGAGTTGCCGCTGACGCGCGTGCCGGCGGAGATCGTCCCGCTGGTGGCTTCGTTCAACAGCCTGCTGGCGCGCCTGCGCGACGCCTTCAACACCCAGCGCCGGTTCGTGCAGGACGCGGCGCACGAGCTGCGAACGCCGATCACGGCGGTCGCGCTGCAGCTGGAGAACGTGCGCTGCGACCTGCCGCCCGGCGCCTGCCAGGAGAGCTTCTCCCAGCTGGCGGCCGGCGTGGAGCGCGCCCAGCGGCTGGTGGACCAGCTGCTCAAGCTCTCGCGCCACGAGGCCAAGGCGGCGCAGGAACCGATGGTGACGGTGGACCTGCAGGCGCAGGTGCACCAGAGCATCGACGGCCTGATCGCGCTGGCCGACCAGAAGAACATCGACCTGGGCATGGTGGTGGAGTCGCGCGTCCCGGTCACTCTGATGATGCGTTGCGCCGCCGGCGACCTGCGCAGCGCGATGGACAACCTGATCGAGAACGCGCTGCGCTACACGCCCGAAGGCGGCGTGGTGGACGTGCGGCTGTCCAGCACGCCGAACGGCCCGGCCATCGAGGTGGTGGACACCGGCCCGGGCATCCCGCCGGACCAGCTGGGTCGCGTGTTCGACCGCTTCTTCCGCGTGCCGGGCAACGGCACGCGCGGCAGCGGCCTGGGTTTGTCGATCGCCCAGAGCGCCGCGCAGCGCTGCGGCCTGCGCATCGTGCTGCGCAACCGGGAAGACCGCAGCGGGCTGATTGCGCGACTGGAGCCGGTGGGTGCGGTGGCCGCCGCGGCCGCCCAGTCCGGCGCCGCGCAGACCGTGCCGACGCCCGCGCTGGCGTCCTGAGCGCCGCCCAGGGCGCTAGCCCTGGGTGAGCGTCACTTCGAAGCTTCGACCGCCGTCAACGCTGGCGTGCATCGGCCAGCTGCGCGCATCGCGCGCCAGGGTCAGGCGGATCCGCGAGGCTGCAATGGCCCCCTTGACGCGCGGCAGGTCGGCCGCGGTCAGGGTCTGGGGTTCGTCGAAGGCCGGGTCCAGCTCGAGCGCGAGCTCTGCGGAACGGGTGAGGGCGTGGGGAAGCTCGATGAACATGGACAGGGCGTGAGACGCAGCGCACTGTAACCAGTCGTCAGCCCGGTCGGAGCGCGACTCGTCAGTCACCGGCCGGAACCCACCCACTTTTTTCACGAAAAGACCTGCGAGGATGTCGCGCGGATGTCCCGAGCCACTGGCGGGCGGCCCACCTTGAAATCCGCGGCGGCGCCCTCATGCTCCGTTCGCTCGTATTCCTGACGCACCGGCACCATGACCCAGAACAAGCAAACCCTTTCCTTCCAGGCCGAGGTCGCGCAGCTGCTGCACCTGGTCACCCACTCGCTCTACTCCAACCAGGAGATCTTCCTGCGCGAGCTGGTCTCCAACGCATCCGACGCCTGCGACAAGCTGCGCTTCGAGGCGCTGGCCGACAACTCGCTGTACGAGGACTCGCCCAACCTCGAAGTGCGGATCGATTTCGACAAGGAAGCCCGCACGCTCACCATCACCGACAACGGCATCGGCCTGTCGCAGCAGGAGGCCATCGACAACCTGGGCACCATCGCCAAGAGCGGCACCCGCGAGTTCATGAGCCGCCTGTCGGGCGACCAGAAGGCCGACGCCCAGCTCATCGGCCAGTTCGGCGTGGGCTTCTATTCCGGCTTCATCGTGGCCGACCGCATCACGGTGGAATCGCGCCGGGCCGGCCTGCCGGCCGACCAGGGCGTGCGCTGGACCAGCGGCGGCACCGGCGACTTCGAGGTCGAGGCCATCGATCGCCCGCAGCGCGGCACCAGCGTGATCCTGCACCTCAAGGACGAGGCCACCGAGTACCTGTCCACCTGGAAACTCAAGTCCATCGTCGGCAAGTACTCCGACCACATCTCCCTGCCGATCCTGATGCGCAAGGAAGAGTGGAAGGAGGGCGAGGACGACAAGGGCGGCGGCATGGTGCTCACCGACGAGTGGGAGACCGTGAACCAGGCCAGCGCGCTGTGGTCGCGCCCGAAGAAGGACGTCACCGAGGACCAGTACAAGGCCTTCTACCGCCAGATCAGCCACGACCACGAGGACCCGCTGGCGTGGAGCCACAACCGCGTGGAAGGCTCCACCGAGTACACGCAGCTGCTCTACCTCCCGGCGCACGCGCCCATGGACCTGTGGAACCGCGAGAAGGCCGCGGGCGTGAAGCTGTACGTCAAGCGCGTCTTCATCATGGACGACGCCGAGGCGCTGATGCCGGTGTACCTGCGCTTCGTCAAGGGCGTCATCGACTCGGCCGACCTGCCGCTCAACGTCAGCCGCGAGCTGCTGCAGGAAAGCCGCGACGTGCGCGCCATCCGCGAGGGCAGCACCAAGCGCGTGCTGGCCATGCTGGAGGAGCTGGCCCGCCACGAGAAGGACGAAGCCGCCTCCGAAGAGGACAAGGGCAAGTACGCGAAGTTCTACGCCGAGTTCGGCGCCGTGCTCAAGGAAGGCCTGGGCGAGGACTTCGGCAACCGCGAGCGCATCGCGAAGCTGCTGCGGTTCGCGTCCACGCAATCGGACACCGCGAGCGTCTCGCTGGCCGACTACAAGGCGCGCATGAAGGAAGGCCAGGAGGCCATCTACTACATCACCGCCGACACGCTGGCCGCCGCGAAGAACAGCCCGCAGCTGGAAGTGTTCCGCAAGAAGGGCATCGAGGTGCTGCTGATGACGGACCGCGTCGACGAGTGGGCGCTGAACTACCTGACCGAGTTCGACGGCACGCCCATGCAGTCGGTGGCCAAGGGCGCGGTGGACCTGGGCAAGCTGCAGGACGAGGCCGAGAAGAAGGCGACCGAGGAAGCCGCCGAAGCCTTCAAGCCGGTGCTGGCCAGGCTGAAGGAAGCGCTGAAGGACCGCGCGCAGGACGTGCGCGTCACCTCGCGCCTGGTCGATTCACCGGCCTGCCTGGTGGTGGAGGGCGACGCCATGAGCCTGCAGCTGGCGCGCATGCTCAGGCAGTCGGGGCAGAAGCTGCCGGAGATGAAGCCGGTGCTCGAGGTGAACCCCGAGCACGCCCTGGTGAAGAAGCTGGACGGCTCGGTGCACTTCAACGACCTGGCACAGATCCTGTTCGACCAGGCGCTGCTGGCCGAAGGCGGCATGCCGGAGGACCCGGCCGCCTATGTCAAGCGGGTGAACGCGCTGCTGGCCTGAGGCCGGCGCCGGCTCACTCGACCTTGCCCATCTTCTTGACCACCTCGGTCATGCGCTTCACGTCGGACTGCACGTACTTCTCGAACTCGGGCGTGTCCTGGTAGAGCACCGGGGTGCCGGCGCCGCCGATCACCTCTTTCACGCGGGCATCGTTGCCCGCGGCCTTGGCCGCGGCGCGCAGGCGCTGCGCCACCGGCTCGGGCACGCCCGAGGGGATGAACAGGCCGGACCACTGCGCGTACTCGGCGTTGTAGCCCGAGTCCTTGAGCGACGGCACGTCGGGCAGCGCCTGCAGCTTGCCGGTGCCCCAGTGGCCCAGCACCTTCAGCTTGCCGCCCTTGACGTGCTGCACCACGGTCGCGGGGCCGGTGGACACCGCATCGATCTGCCCGCCCAGCAGCGCCACGATGGCCGGGGCCGCGCCGGTGAACGGCACGTGGGTCATCTTGATGCCGGCGTTCTGCGCCAGGATCTCCATCGGCACGTGCATGGTGCCGTAGTTGCCCGACGAGCCGTAGTTGATGGCGCCGGGACGCTTCTTCGCGTCCTCGACGAAGTCCTTCACCGTCTTCCAGGGCGCGTCGGCGCGCACGGCCAGCACGGTGGGGTCGGCGGTGAAGCGGGCGATCGGGCGCAGCGACTGGTAGCTGTACATCGGCGCGCGGCCGAGAATGGTGTCCGCCTCGGGCAGCACGCTGTAGGAGGCCAGGGCCAGCAGCACGGTGTAGCCGTCCGGCGCGGCCTTGGCGGCCGTGCCCATGCCGATGCCGCCGCCGGCGCCGCCGCGGTTCTCGATCACCACCGGCTGGCCCAGGTCGCGCGACATCGCCTCGGCCACCGGGCGCGCGACCGTGTCCGCCACGCCGCCGGGCGGGAACGGAACGATCATGGTGATGGGCTTGGAGGGGAAGGGGGCCTGGGCGAAAGCCAGCGTGCCGGCGGTCGCCAGCGCGGCCGCGATGAGGGTTCTGCGTTGCATGGTTCGGGTCTCCTTTGTCGCGTTAGCATGCTACTCTTTACCCCACTGAATCCGAGAGGGATTTTCCCGATGAAGATCGCCGCCTACCTCGACCGCGGCCGCCCCGCAGTGGGCATCGTGTCGTCCGACCTGCTGAGCGTTCTGCCGCTCGCGCTCCCCGAATCCGAACTGGCGCGCGGCGCGCTGCCCGTGGTGGAGATGCTGGCCGCCGGCGCCCCGCTTCCGGCCACCGGCGCCCCCGTGGCGCTGGACGCCGTGCAGCTGCGCGCGCCCATCCCGCGGCCGCGCCGCAACATCTTCTGCGTCGGCAAGAACTACCACGCGCACGCGAAGGAATTCGCCGGCAGCGGATTCGACAGCAGCGCCAAGTCGGGCGGCGAGATCCCCGCGGCGCCGATCATCTTCACCAAGGTGCCCGAGTGCGTGATCGCCAACGGCGACTCGATCGTGGTGCCCACCGAAGTTTCCACCGCCATCGACTACGAAGCCGAACTGGCCGTGGTCATCGGCCGCGGCGGCCGCCGCATCCGCAAGGAAGACGCGATGAGCCACGTGTGGGGCTACACCGTGGTCAACGACGTCACCGCGCGCGACTGGCAGAGCCGCCACCAGCAGTGGGACATGGGCAAGTCGTTCGACACCTTCTGCCCGATGGGCCCCTGGCTGGTCAGCGCCGACGAACTGGACGGCACCGACACCCGCGTTCGCTGCTGGGTCAACGACGAGCTGCGCCAGGACGCGACCACCAGGGACTTCATCTTCGACATCCCGACGCTCATCGAGACGCTGTCGGCCGGCATCACGCTGTTCCCCGGCGACATCATCGCCACCGGCACGCCGGTCGGCGTGGGCATCGGCTTCAAGCCGCCGAAGTACATGAAGCCGGGCGACGTGGTGCGCGTCGAGATCGACGGCATCGGCACGCTCGAGAACCCGGTCCGCTGAAGCATCCGGTCACAGCGGCGGCCTGCCGCCGCGTCGGCGAGTCCACAATGAAGGGCATGAGAACCGCGCTCGTCCTGGTCCCCGCGCTGCTCGCCGGCCTGCTGGCCGGTTGCGGCTCGCTCGGCGCGGGCGTCGGCCTCAGCGTGCCAGTGGGGCCCGTAAGCATTGGCGTGGGCGCCGGCAGCGGCGGCCTCAATGTGGGCGTGGGCACCGGCGTCGGTCCGGTCGGCGTCGGCGTGGGCGTCAACCAGCGCGGGCAGGTCTACACCGGCGCGGGCGTGGGCGCCAGCGTGCCGGTCGGCGACGGCCCGGTCCGCGCGGGCGTCGGCGTGGGCACTGGCACCGTGATCTACGACCCGGCCAACCGGGCGGTGCCGCCCACCGCCTCGCAGCAGGTCGCGCCCTGAGCGCCGATCAGGCGACCAGCGGTGGCTCGGCCATCGCTTCCAGCTGCTCTTCCAGCATCTGCACCTGGCCCTTCCAGTAGTCGCTGCTGCCGAACCACGGGAAGGCGGCGGGAAACGCGGGGTCGTCCCAGCGGCGCGCCAGCCATGCGCTGTAGTGGATCAGGCGCAGCGTGCGCAGCGGCTCGATGAGGGCGAGCTCGCCGCGGTCGAAGTCGCGCACCTGTTCATAGCCATCTAGCAGCGCGCCCAGCTGGCGACTGCGCTGCGCGCGTTCGCCTGACAGCAGCATCCACAGGTCCTGCACGGCGGGGCCGGTGCGCGCGTCGTCCAGGTCCACGAAATGCGGGCCTTCGTCGGGCGTCCAGAGGATGTTGCCGGGATGGCAGTCGCCGTGCAGGCGCAGCAGTTTCAGCTGCGGGTCGTAGCCGCCGTCTTCACCGCCGAGGGCTTGCGCCACCGCGGCGAGCGCGGCATCGCAGGTCTTGCGCCAGGCGCTCTCCACATCCATCGGCAGTTTGTGATGGGCCAGCAGCCAGTCGCGCGGTTCGGTGCCGAAGCCGCGCAGGTCCAGCATCGGCCGGTGCGCGAACGGGGCCTTCGCGCCCACGGTGTGGATGCGGGCGAGGAAGCGGCCGATCCATTCCAGCACCTCGTCGTCGTCGAGCTCCGGCGCGCGGCCGCCGCGGCGGGGACTCACGCTGAAGGCGAAGCCGGCGTGGTGATGCAGCGTGGAACCTTCGAGCACGAGCGGCGCGACCGCCGGCACTTCCTCCGCCGCCAGGGCCCGCGCGAACGCATGCTCCTCGCCGATCGCTTCGTCGCTCCAGCGGCCGGGCCGGTAGAACTTCACGACCACCTGCGAGTGGCCCTCGACCGCTTCTTCCAGCGCCACCTGGTAGACGCGGTTCTCGTAGGAGCTCAGCGCCATCAGGCGGCCGTCGCCGTACAGGCCGACGCCCGCCAGCGCGTCCAGCACCACGTCGGGCGTCAACGCCTCGTAGGGATGCGAACTCGTCATGCGCGCGCGCCCGGGGCCAGCACGTGGCCCCGTGCCGGGTCGACGCGGCCGGACAGCAGCTGCGCGTAGGCCGCCTGCGCGGCGGGCATGCCCTGGTGGCGCTCGACGCGCAGCCAGGGCGGATCGCTCTCCACCGCGCGGGAGAGGAAATCGTTCCACGCGGCCACCAGGCGGCGCTGCAGTTCCTCGCCGCCCCATTCCGTCTGCCGCTTCTTCGCCTGCGCCGGCGCGAAGAACAGCGTGGGCCGCGGACCCGGCAGTCCCGCGCCGCCGCCCAGTTGCTCGACGTGCGCGGCGCCCACGGCGCAGCTGTAGGCGAGGCGATCGGCGAAGCGCTCGTGCACGCGGCGGCGAAGGTCGGCGTTGCCGGCGAAATCGATGTAGACGCAGGGCTCGCGGGCGGGCACTTCGTCGAGCGCCTCGTACGACAGCACCTTCGAATAGCAACCCAGCCGCTCGCAGAACTCGCGGTTCCGCGCCGAGGTGAGGCCCACGACCTCGATGCCCTCGCGCCGGGCCAGCAGGAACGCCGTGCCGTACGCCGTCTTGCTCGAAGCGCTGGACAGCAGCACGCGCCTGGCGCCGAAGAAGCCGTTGTCGGCCATGAAGTCGTCGATCAGCCAGGAGGTGGTGAAGAGCGGCCGCAGCAGCGCCTGCGCGGCTTCGGTGTCGGCGCGCCAGAACGGGTCCTGGTTGCAGCGCTGGTACTGGTTGTAGACGGCGTGCAGCTCGGCGCGATGCGGCGCGGCATCGCGAAAGCCCTGCGCGTTCAGCCGGCCCGGCGAGAGGACGGCGCCGCTGGCCAGCGGCCAGTAGCCGTACAGCCGCTCGCCCACCGCCACGCCGGGATGCAGCGACTGCACCACGCGGCCGAAGCCCCAGGCCGGCAGCACGCCCCAGCCTTCCTCGCCGCTGGGGAAGAAGCGCCAGTAGTCCATCGTGTCGCCGAAAGCGGCATAGGTGATGTTGTTGGCGGTCAGCGCCAGCAGCTCGGGCGCGACGCGCACCTGGCCGGCGGCCAGGGCGGCGTCGATCCCGCTGTGCAGCCGCGTCTCGTCCAGACGGTCCTTGCGGATAAGAAGCGTGGCAGTCATGGATGCCCCTGCGTCATTCCCGCCTTCGCGGGGATGACGAGTTCAGACCAGGTTGATCTGCACGTCGATGTTGCCGCGCGTGGCGTTCGAGTACGGGCACACCTGGTGCGCGGCGTCCACCAGCTGGCGCGCGGCGGCCTTGTCCATGCCGGGCAGCTTGACGTTCAGGCGGGCGGCGATGCCGTACACCTGGCCCACGGGGCCCAGGTCGACTTCGGCGTCGATCGAGAGGTCCTGCGGCAGCGTGATCTTCTGCTTGCCGGCGACGGCCTTCATCGCGCCGATGAAGCAGGCCGAGTAGCCGGCCGCGAACAGCTGCTCGGGGTTGGTGCCTTGTCCGCTGCCGCCGGGCGAGGTCAGCTTGATGTCGAGCCGGCCGTCGTCGGTGCGCGATTCGCCCTCGCGGCCGCCGGTGGTGTGGGCGCGGGCGGTGTAGAGCACTTTGTCGAGCTTGGTGGTCATGGCATTGCCTTTCTGGGTTGGGAAGGGACGGGGGAAGGAAAGAAGGTGCGGTCAGCGCGACAGCCGGTCGCGCAACGACTGCACCTGGCGGGTGAGCTGCCCCAGCTCGGCCAGCGAACACTGGCTGGCCTCGAGGATGCAGCCCGGGACTTTCTCGGCGCGGGCACGCAGCTTGCGGCCGGCCGGGGTGAGCATGAGGTGGACGCGGCGCTCGTCCAGGGCGGCACGCAGGCGCGACACCAGGCCTTGGGCTTCCAGACGCTTGAGCAGCGGCGTGAGCGTGCCGGAGTCCAGCCGCAGCCGCTCGCCGAGTTGCGACACGGAAAGCCCGTCCTCCTCCCACAGCGCGAGCATGGCCAGGTACTGCGGATAGGTCAGGCCCAGCTCATCGAGCAGCGGCTTGTACAGCTTGGTCATCGCGAGGGAGGCGGAGTACAAAGCGAAGCAAAGCTGGTTGTCCAGGCGCAAGGCCTGGTCCTTCAACGCGGCGTTCGGCTTCGTCATGGCGCGAAACTGTAGCACCCAATTCGATTGTGTGCAATTGATATGCCCGTAACGCCCCGCAGCCCGGCCGTACCGTCTTTTAAGGTTTGCTGAGGGATCGCTTAAGCAATTCTTCAGAACGCGCTCCAGGGGGAATTCCTAAAGTTCCGGCGCACCACAACCCAAGGAACTCCCCATGAAGATCGACGCCCAGGAACTCGAACGACTCGCCGCCGCGCAGCCCCGCGTGGACATGTACGGCGGCATCCACAAGGCGATGCGCGCCTGCATGGCCGACGTGCTGCTGGCGCTGGGCCGCGTGGACCCCGACGACGCCGCCGAAGTCGCCACCGCCACGGCGCGCGTGATGGACCTGCTCGACCTGTGCGAATCGCACCTGCAGCACGAGAACGACTTCGTGCACCGCGCGATCGAGGCGCGCGCCGCGGGCGCCTCGGACGCGATCGCGCACGACCACGAGGAGCACCGCGAGCACATCGCGCAGCTGCGTGCGTTGACGCAGGCGCTGCGCGCGGCCCGCGCCGGCGCCGCCACGGTGGTCGCCCAGCAGCTCTACGGACAGGTCGCGCTGTTCGTGGCCGAGAACTTCCGCCACATGCACGTCGAGGAAACCGCGCACAACGCCGTGCTGTGGGCACGCTACACGGACGCGGAGCTGATCGCGCTGCACGACGAGCTGGTGGCCTCGATCCCGCCCGGGCAGATGATGCGCATCGCGCGCTGGCTGGTGCCGGCGATGAATCCCGCCGAGCGCCTGAGCCTGCTCCGCGACGTCCGGTCGAAGGCACCGGGCCCGGCGTTCGAAGCGATGCTGGAAGTGGCCCGGCCCCATCTCACCGCCGGCGAATGGGCCAAGCTCGCCCGCGGCCTGGGCCTGCCCGTGGTGCCCGGCCTCCTGGTGGTCTAGGCCTGTTCGAGCCGCAGCGGCCGAGCGACGGCGAGGCGGAAGCGACCGCGGCCGGTCTTCTCGATGCGCAGGTGCGGGCCATGTTCCTGCAGCCGCCTCTGCAGGAGCAGCAACCGCGCTTCCAGGTTGTCGCTGATGTCCGGCAGGCCCAGCGAAGGATCGAGCCGCAGCTCGCGGTTGGAGAACTCGGTGCGGCCCTGCTGCACGTGGTCGCGCGCCAGCTTCCAGAGGATGGCGCCGGCCACGCCCTTGATCAGGTACTGCCCGTCCAGGAACACGCTGTCGTTGGCGGGGTAGTGGCGCAGCTGCAGGCCGGCGCCGGGCGAAGGCGCCGCGTCGTTCTGCGGCGGCGCGGCCGCATCGCCTTCGGCGCTCTCCGCGCCCGACTGCAGCAGGTCGATGGCCGCTCCCAGGTGGCCGGCCACGACCACCAGCGCGTCCTCGTCCTCGTAGCTGAATCGCAGGTCCTGCGGGCTCTCGACGAAGACCACGCCCAGCAGCCGTCCCGTCGAGAGGATCGGCACGGCCAGCTGGCTGTGCGGCTCGGCCAGGCCCGGATAAGGGATCTCGGTCACCGGCGCGATGTCCGGCGATTCACGCTCGAAGCTGCTGCGCATCGCCTGGCTGTAGAGCGCCGCGTTCGTCATGTGCGAGATCCGCACCGGCGTGCGCTCGCGAGCGGCCACGCCGACCACGCCCTGGCCCACGCGCACCTCGGAGCCGACGCCAGAAACCGCGTAGCCGGTGCTCGCCACCGTGTAGAGACGCTGCGCCGGCTGGTCCAGCATCAGCACCATCGCGTGGCGCATGTCCATCGCGTCGCTGAGCACGGCCATCACGGCATTGAGCGCCTCGTCGAGCGCGTTGCAGCGCGCCAGCTTCTCGCTCAGCGAACGCAGCGCCGCCAGCCGGCCCGCGGGCTCCGGCGGCGCGGGCAGCGGATCGCCCGGCACCTGTTCCAGCTTCTCGACCTCGTAGATGTCCGAGCCGAGCAGGCGGAACACGCCTTCCATGCCGCTGTGCGAGGCGATGCCGGCCAGCTGCGCCTTCATGCTCTCGAACACCGGGCCTTCCGATTCGGTGCGCAGGTAGCGGATGTGCAGGCGCCAGAAGCCGGCCGTGCGCGGGTCCAGCAGCAGCGCCGTGGCGCGCGGGTTGGACAGGATGTTCTGGCGCGTCTTGTTGAAGAACTGGAACGACAGCGCCACGTGCCGCTCGTCGACGTGGAACACCTGCGAGATGTAGGCGACGTTGGGCACGCCGTCGGCGCCGCAGGTGGCCAGCACGGCCGGGATGGCGCCTTCCAGGCAGGCGCGGATCTCGGCCAGCGGCGTGCTCACGAACGCGCCTCCAGTGCGCGGCCCGCGCGTGGACCGGGCGTCTGGTCGAACGCCAGCTCGGGCGTGAAGGTCAGCGCCACCAGGTCGTCGAGCCGGTACGAGAGCATCGCGCGCGCCATGTGCACCGGGTAGCCGACGCGGCCGATCTCGTATTCCATCGACGCGAGATAACGGTCGAGCGCGGGGCGATCGGCTTCGGTCGCGGCGCGGATGGACGCCGTGCGCGTCTTCAGTTGCACCGTGCGGTGCGAGGCCGGCTCGCTGAACACCACGGCCAGGTGGCCGGTGCTGGCGATGTCCTGCAGCAGCTGGCGCGACTGGCTGCGCGACAGGTACACGGTGATGGCGGCGCCGTCGTCCGTCACCAGGCTGCCCACCGCCCGCATGATGCTGGGCCGCAGCGCCTCGTCGCGCGAGCCGACGATGCAGGAGACGCCGCGGGCGATCATGGCCAGCAGGTCGGCGGGCAGGCGCACGGGGGCGTCCATCGCTACTGCCCGAAGCGGCGGCGCGTGAGCGCCAGCGCGGCCCAGTACGACACCACCGCGTACACGGCCAGCACGAGCGCATGGCGCATCGGATGCGCGGGCCACTGGTCGATGAAGAGCGGCCGCACCAGCTCCACCGCATTCGTCAGCGGCAGCCAGTCGGACACGTGCCGCAGCGCCACGGGCAGCTGATCGCGCGGGAAGAACACGCCCGAGAGGAACATCATCGGCGTGAGGAACAGGGTGAAGTAGTAGGTGAAGAAGTCGTAGCCCTTGGCCAGGGCGTTGAAGATCAGGGCGATGCAGGAGAAGGTGACGCCGGCGCCCAGCAGGATCGGCCAGGCCGCCAGCAGCTTGGGGCTGTGGCTGATGCCCAGCGCCAGCATCACGCCCAGGATGGCCGTCACGGTGAAGATGGACTTGAAGGCGGCCCACAGCATCTCGGCCAGCACCACGCTGTCCAGGCTGACGGGCGCGTTCATGATGCCGTCCCAGGTCTTCTGCACGTGCATGCGCGAGAAGGCCGAATAGAGGGCTTCGAACGACGCGGCGTTCATGGCGCTCATGCAGATCGAACCGCTGGCCAGGAACACGATGTAGGGCACGGTGCTGCCTTCGAAAGCCACCTGGCCGACCAGCGCGCCCATGCCGTAGCCGAAGGCGACCAGCCACATCAGCGGCTCCGCGATGTTGCCGATCAGGCTGGGTACGGCCAGCTTGCGCCACACCAGCAGGTTGCGCTGGAACACCGGCCACCAGCGCCGCGAGAGATCCGGCACGCGCCAGATGGCAGTGTTCGTCTTCATTGCGGCTCCCATTTGACGGGAATCTTGCCTTGCCACGCTGCAGGCCAGTGCCACCGCGGAACCGGCTTTGCCGGGCCGCTGGTGGCGCCCCCTTGAGGGGGAGGCGGCCGCAGGCCGCTTCGGGGGTGGGTCATCCTTCCTCGCGGATCTGCCGGCCGGTGAGCTTGAGGAAGAGGTCCTCCAGGTTGGCCGGCCGGTGCAGGGTGCGCAGGCCGTGGTGCGCCGAAAGCGCTTCGAGCAGCGGGCGCGCATCCTGCGTGTAGAAGAACACCGTCTCGCCGCTGACCTCCACGCGGGCCGCCATCGACCGCAGCGGCGAATCCACCAGCGACAGCGCGCCGTTGCCGTAGGCCTCGACCACGTCCGGTTCCAGGTGCCTGGCGATCAGCTCGCGCGGCGTGCCCTCGGCGATCTTGCGGCCGTGGTCCAGCACCAGGAGGCGCGAGCACAGGCGCTCGGCCTCGTCCATGAAGTGCGTGGTCAGCAGGATCGACTTGCCCTGTTGCAGCAGCAGTTGCAGGCGCTCCCACATCAGGTGGCGCGCCTGCGGGTCGAGGCCGGTGGTGGGCTCGTCGAGCATCAGCAGGCGCGGGTCGTTCACCAGCGCGCGGGCCAGCGACAGGCGCCGGCGCATGCCGCCGGAGAGCTCCACCGGCCGCGCCTGCGCCTTGTGGGACAGCGCCGCGAACTCCAGCAGGCGCGGGATGCGCCCGCGGATGAGCCCGTCGGCCAGGCCGAAGTAGCGGCCGTACACCAGCAGGTTCTCGGCGCAGCTGAAGTCCGGGTCCAGCGAATCGAACTGGCTGACCACGCCCACTTGCGCCTTGATGGCCAGCGCGTCGCGCGGCATGGCCAGGCCCAGCGCCGAGATCGAGCCCTCGTCCGGCGTGGTCAGGCCCAGGCACATGCGGATGGTGGTGGTCTTGCCCGCGCCGTTGGGGCCGATGACGCCAAGGCATTCGCCGGGCGCGATGTGGAAGGAGAGCCCATCCACCACGACGGTCTCGCCGTAGCGCTTGCGCAGGTCGTGGGCTTGGAACAGGGGCTCGGTCATGAAGGTCGGCACATTGTGTCGCAGCCCCGCTTAGAATTTTTGGCCCTGCCCTAAGGTCTTCCCGCTTGTTCCCACCCCTTTCCATCCAGCAGCAGTACCTGCTGCCCAAGAAGCTGCTCACCGTGTTGATGGGCAAGCTGGCCGGCTTTCGAGGCGGCGCGTTCACCCATGCGCTGGTGCGGCGCTTCGTCGCCCACTACAAGGTGAACATGCAGGAGGCGGCCGATCCGCGCATCGAGTCGTACGCCAGCTTCAACGACTTCTTCACCCGTCCGCTGCGCGAAGGCGCGCGGCCGATCGCCGATTCGCCGCTGGTCTGTCCGGTCGATGCGGCCATCAGCCAGTTCGGTCCGATCGAGCACGACCAGATCTTCCAGGCCAAGGGCCACAGCTACTCCACCACCGCGCTGCTGGCCGGCGACGCGGAACTGGCGCGCCGCTTCGACCACGGGCACTTCGCCACGCTGTACCTGGCGCCCAAGGACTACCACCGCATCCACATGCCCTGCGACGGCCGCCTGGTCTCGATGACCTACGTACCGGGCGACCTGTTCTCGGTGAACCCGATGACGGCGCGCCACGTGCCCGGCCTGTTCGCTCGCAACGAGCGCGTGGTGTGCGTGTTCGACACCTCGTTCGGTCCCTTCGTCAACGTGCTGGTGGGCGCCACCATCGTCGGCAGCATGGCCACCGTGTGGCACGGCATGGTGAACCCGCCGCGGCCGGGACGAATCGTGCGTTGGGACTACCGCGACCGCGACATCGTGCTGCGCAAGGGCCAGGAGATGGGCCGCTTCCTGCTCGGCTCCACCGTCGTGATGCTGTTCCCCAAGGACGTGGTCAGTTTCCACCCGGACTGGGCGCCGACCCTGCCGGTGCGGCTGGGGGAGGCGATGGGGACGATCGCGGGCGCGTCCAGCCCGCTCTAGTTCTTCCTACTGGAACGCCACCTCGTCGAACGCGCGCAGCTTGCGGCTGTGCAGCCGCTGGCTGCCGCCCGCGCGCAGGATCTCGATGGCGCGCATGCCGATGCGCAGGTGCTGGTCGACCCGCTCGCGGTAGAACTGGTTGGCCATGCCGGGGAGCTTGATCTCGCCGTGCAGCGGCTTGTCGCTGACGCACAGCAGGGTGCCGTAGGGCACGCGGAAGCGGAAGCCGTTGGCGGCGATGGTGGCGCTTTCCATGTCGAGGGCCACCGCGCGGCTCTGGCTGAAGCGGCGCTGCGGTTCGTTGCCCGGCAGCAGCTCCCAGTTGCGGTTGTCGGTGCTGGCCACGGTGCCCGTGCGCATGATGCGCTTGAGCGCCGCGCCTTCGCAGCGCGTCACGTCCGCCACGCCTTTCTCCAGCGCGAGCTGGATCTCGGCCAGCGCCGGGATCGGCACCCACACCGGCAGTTCCTCGTCGAGCACGTGGTCCTCGCGCACGTAGGCATGGGCCAGCACGTAGTCGCCCAGCTGCTGGCTGCTGCGAAGGCCCGCGCAGTGCCCCAGCATCAGCCAGGCGTGCGGTCGCAGCACGGCGATGTGGTCGGTGATGGTCTTGGCGTTGGCCGGGCCCACGCCGATGTTCACCATGGTGATGCCGGTGTGGTTGGGCCGCATGAGGTGGTAGGCCGGCATCTGCGGCAGGCGCGGCGGGGCGGCTCCCCACACGGACTCGGGCGGCGTGCCCGGCGCGCCCGAGCCCAGGCCCGCGCGGCGCGTGACCACGTTGCCCGGCTCGACGAAAGCCGTGTAGTCGCTGTCTGCCCTTGCCATCTCCTCGTGACCGAGCCGCACGAACTCGTCGATGTAGAACTGGTAGTTGGTGAACAGCACGAAGTTCTGGAACCAGTCGGGCGCGGTGCCGGTGTAGTGGCGCAGGCGATGCAGTGAATAGTCGACCCGGGAGGCGGTGAACAGCGACAGCGGCTTGGCCTCCCCGGGCCGGGCACGCCACGTGCCATTGGCTATGCCGTCGTCCATCGCGCCCAGGTCGGGCAGGTCGAACATGTCGCGCAGCATGCCGCGCCGCTCGGGCGTGAGCGTGCCTTCGATGTGGTCGTTCTCGGCGAACGAGAAGTGCACCGGAATCGGCTCGGTGCTGGTGCCCACCTCGAGGTCGACGCCATGGCTCTGGCGCAGCAGGCGGAATTGCTCGAGGTAGTAGTTGCCGTACAGGTCGGGGCGGGTCAGCGTGGTCTCGAACCTGCCCGCCCCCGAGACGAAGCCGTAGGACAGGCCGAGGTTCTCCAGCACGTCCTGGGGCACCGCCGTCTCGGTAGCGATGCGCACGTAGGGATAGCAGGCGCGCACGTGGCCCGGCAGCGTTTCGCCCTGCACGAATCGCTGCATGGCATCACGCAAATGATGTATCTGCTGCGCGTAGATGGTCCTCACCTGGGACAGCGCGCTCTCGGGTTGGTCATGGCGAGTGGGCGCGATGAAGGGCGGCATGTAGGGCATGCGGCCTATTGTGCAGTGCCCCTCGCGAGGGGTTTTCAAGGCCCTTCCGGGCCGTGCGACGGCGTCCTACAAGGTGTAACGAACTCACCTGACGTTACAACTCTGGCCCAGCTGCGACAGTCTCTCCACCCGAGAACGACTCTCTCAGAACTTGAACAAGGAGTGCCCATGACGACAGCCGCGTTGGCGAACCCGTTCGCGCTGATGATGGATCCCGCCGCCGTGCGGGAGATGATCGACAAGTCCGAGCAGCTCTCCAGACTCAGTCAACGGCAATGCCATCCGCTGGACCGCGCGGTGATCCGCAGCGCCAGCGCCGAGCTCGCCGCCTACGACGCCAAGATCGACCGCACCACGATCTACCTGCCGCCGGAAGAGGACAACAAGCCCGCTTCGCTCACGCGCAGCTACGGCCGCCCCTACAACTGACCGGCGCTCCACTCCACCTCAACGCCGCCGCGCCTTCGGGTGCGGCGGCGTTTTTCTTTCTTCGTCTCAGCGCACGGGTTCGCGCAGGGTGACGAACTCCTCGGCCAGGGTGGGATGGATGCCGATGGTGGCGTCGAACACGGCCTTGGTCGCGCCGGCCTTCATCGCCACCGCGAAGCCCTGCACCACCTCGCCCGCGTCCGGACCGACCATGTGCAGGCCGACCACGCGATCGCTGGCCGTGTCCACCAGCAGCTTGACCAGGCAGCGCTCGCTGCTGCCGCTGAGCGTGTGGCGCAATGGCTTGAATTCGCTGCGGTAGACGGCGACTTGCGCGTACTTCTCGCGCGCCTGCGCCTCGGTCAGGCCCACGGTGCCGATGTTGGGATGGGTGAACACCGCGGTCGGCACGCCTTCGTAGTCCATCTGCCGGCGGCGGTCGCCGAACAGGTGGTCCACCACCGCCATCGCCTCGGCCAGCGCCACCGGCGTGAGCTGGATCCGCGCCGTGACGTCGCCCACGGCATAGATGGAAGGGACGGACGTGCGATGGTGCGCGTCGACTTCGATCGCCCCGTGGTGGCCCTGGCGCACGCCCGCTTGCTCCAGCCCGAGCCCCGCGACGTTGGGCACGCGGCCGGTGGCGAACAGCACGTTGTCCGCTTCGAGCCGGCTGCCGTCGTGCAGCTCAACGCTCAAGCCGCCTGGGGTGCGGGTCAGCGATTCCGCTTCCGTGCCCAGGCGCAGGTCGATGCCGGTCTTGAGCAGCTCCGCGGCGATGAAGTGGCGCACATCCTCGTCGAAGCCGCGCAGCACCTGCTCGCCACGGTAGAGCAGGCTGACCTGCGAGCCCAGGCCGCGGAAGATGGAGGCGAACTCGCAGGCGATGTAGCCGCCGCCCACGACCACGAGCCGGCGCGGGAACGGGTCGAGGTCGAACATGCTGTCCGACGTCACGCCCATCGTCGCGCCGCGGGTTTCGGGGGTGTACGCCGTGCCGCCCGTCGCGATCAGCACGTGGCGGGCCGTGTGCGTGCGCGGCCCGGCCAGGGTCTGCACCTTCACCGTGTGGCCGTCCTCCAGCTGCGCCCAGCCGCGCAGGATCCGCACGCCGGCGCCGGTGAGCAGCTGCTCGTAGACGCCGTTCAGGCGGGCGATCTCGCGCGAGCGGTTGGCCTTCAGCCGCGGCCAGTCGAGGCGCGGCTCGCCCACGTCCCAGCCGAAGCCGGCGGCGTCGGCGAAGTCGTGCGAGTAGTGCGCCGCGTAGCTGTAGAGCTTCTTCGGGATGCAGCCGACGTTGACGCAGGTGCCGCCCAGCGCCGCGGCCTCGGCCAGGGCCACCCGCGCGCCGCGCTGCGCGGCCATGCGCGCCGCGCGCACCCCGCCGCTGCCGCCGCCGATGACGAAGAGGTCGAAGTCGTGTGAAGTCTGCATGCGTGCTCCTGGTCAGTCGCGGAAGGCCGTGATCTCCTGGCGCACCCAGTCGACGAAGGCGCGGGTGCGCGCGGGCAGCAGACGCGCATGCGGGTAGACGATGCTGATGGGCCGCGGCGGCTGCTCGAAGGATTCCAGCACGATCTTCAGTTTCCTGCCGGCCACGAGCGGCGCGACCTGGTACGAGAAGAACTGGCCGATACCGGCCTCGTCGACGCAGGCCTGCACGGCGGGGAACACGTGGTTGAACTCCAGGTTGCCCTTGACCGCCACCTGCAGCGCTCGCCCACCGTCCTGGAAGCCGCGCCAGGCCGGCGCGCCGCCGATCACGCGGATGCAGTTGTGCCCCGCCAGATCGCGCGGATGGCGCGGCGTGCCATGCCGGCGCAGGTAGGCGGGGCTGGCGACCACCACCCGCCGGATGCTGCCGAGCGGCAGCGCGACCAGCGACGAGTCCTCGAGCCGTCCGATGCGGATGCCGACGTCGATGCCTTCCTCCAGCAGGCTCACCACCCGGTCCATCAGCAGGACCGAGCACCGCACCTTCGGATGGCGCGCGGCGAAGCGCGTGACGGCGGGCGCCACGTAGAGCTGGCCGAAGAGAACGGGCGCCGTGATGGTGAGGTGGCCGACGGGCTCGGCCGCGCCGCTGGCCAGCGCGGCCTCGGCGGCGCGCAGGCGCTCCATCAGCTCGCGCGAATGCGCCAGGTGCAGGCGGCCCTCCTCGGTCAGCGTCACGCGCCGGGTCGTCCGGTTGAACAGGCGCACGCCCAGGCTCGCTTCGTAGGCCGCGAGCGTGCGCACGACGGCGGGGAGCGAAGTGTCCTGCGCGCGCGCCGCGGCGGTGAGGCTGCCGTGCTCGGCGATCGCCAGGAACACCTCCATCGCGCGGAACTTGTCCATCGCGGGAATTAAGCCAGAAAGTGGAGCAGTCTCCTGCGGATTGAAGGATTGATCCGTCGGTTGCAGCAAAGAAGAATCCGCTCACGGACATCCGCTGGAGCGACCATGACGATCGACGGTGAAACCTTCCACGCAGGCGAGCGGGAGCTGCAAACGCTCGCGGGCTCGGCCGATCGCCTGGCCCAGGCCGGGCCCCGCGTGGTGCGCGACCACATGCCGCTGCAGCACCGCGACTTCTTCGCGCAGCTGCCCTTCCTGGTGGCGGGAGGGGTCGACGATGCGGGCCAGCCCCGGGTCGGCGTGCTCACCGGGCCGCCGGGGTTCGTGCGCTCGCCGGACGAGCGGCTGCTGCGCGTCGAGGCGACGCTGCCGCCGCACGATCCGCTGGCGCCGCTGATCACCGACGGCGCACCGATCGGCCTGCTCGGCATCGAGCCGCACACGCGCCGGCGCAACCGGCTCAACGGCTGGGTGACGCAGCTGCGCGAGGACGGATTCTCGGTCGCGGTCGGGCAGAGTTTCGGCAACTGTCCGAAGTACATCCAGGCGAGGCAGCCGCGGTTCGATCCCGAGGCGCCGTCGCCGCAGGCGCCCGAGCGGGGGGCGGGCCTGGACGCGGAGGCCCGCGCCACGATCGCGAAGGCCGACACCTTCTTCATCGCCACGGCCCATCCGCAGGCGCGCGGCTCGCACGAGCGCTCGCACGGCGTGGATGTGTCGCACCGCGGCGGACCCACGGGCTTCGTGGGCGTCCAAGGCGACCAGCTCACGGTCCCCGACTTCGTGGGCAACGGCTTCTTCAACACGATCGGCAACCTGGTGCTGGAGCCGCGCTGTTCGCTGCTGTTCCTGGATTTCGATCGCGGCGATGCCACCTGGGTGACGGCCCGTTCCGAGCTGTCATGGGACCCCGACCAGGCCGCGCGGGCCTTCCCCGGGACGCTGCGGTTGCTCCACCTGCAGGCCGAGTCCTTCCTGCGCGTGCGCCGGGCGCTGCCGTTGCGTTGGGGCGGCGCCGAGCCCGCGCCCGAACTCGCGCGGCTGGGCCGCTGGTAGCGCTGCGTAGCGGACCGCGCCGCTATCATCCGGCGCATGACCCCGGCATCTCTGCGGCAGTCCCCGGCGGGCGGCAGCCCCGTCACGGCGCCGATCCGCTGGCTGGTGAGCTGGTGGGAGGTGATCCTGTTCGGCGCGGTGCTGATGGTGCTGGCGCTGTCGCCTTCCAGCTGGCGCGACGCCCGCACGCGCGCCGCCCTGGCCAAGCACGCGTGGCTGGACACCGCGCCCATCCTGCTCGGCTTTTCCATGCTGTCGGCGCTGCTGACCGTGGTGCTCACGCGCATCGTGGTGGTCACCGCGCGCAGCTACGGCCTGTCGCAGTACGCGCTGGAGATGGTGATCCGCGTGCTGGTGCTGGAACTCATCCCGCTGACCGCGGCGCTGTTCGTCGCGCTGCGCTGCACGATCCCCAACGGCGCGGCGCTGGCGGAGATGCGGCGCACCGGCCGCTTCCAGGCGATGCGCCACGCGGGCGTCGACCCGCTGGTGCGCGAGGCGCTGCCGCGCATGGTGGCCGGCGCTTTCTCGATGATCACGCTCGCGGCGCTCAGCTGCGTCGTCGCGGCGGTGCTGGCGTACCTCGCCGTGTACCAGCTCACGCCCGCGGGGCTGCCGGCGTACACGCGCATGTTCGGCCACGTCTTCAACCCATCGGTGAGCCTGATCTTCGTCATCAAGACCGTGCTGTTCGCGCTGGCCGTGTCGACCATCCCGATGGCCTCGGGCGCCTACGAGCACTTCGCCGCCGCGCCCAGCTCGCGCGAGAGCGCCGCGCTCCAGGGCCTGGTGCGCATGTTCGCCGTGCTGCTGCTGCTCGAGTCGGTTTCGCTCGTGGGCAACTACTACTGACAAGAAGATCCAGGCTCGATGGACCCCACCCCCTTGCAGGATTCCGAACCCGCCGCCGCGCCGGCGGTGCCGCACCTGGCGGCCAAGGCGCGGCTGCTGCTGCTCTTCACCGTTCTGCTCATCGGCGCGGCGGTGCTCTTTCTTCTCTACGCGCGCGGCGTGTTCGAGCCGACGCAGCGTCTCGTGCTCACCACGGACGACTCCGAAGGCGTCGCGGTCGGCATGGACATGACGTTCTCGGGCTTTCCGATCGGTCGCGTGCGCCGGGTCGAGCTCGGGCCGACCGGCGAGGTCCGCATCCTGATCGACGTCGCCAGCAAGGACGCCCACTGGCTGCGCACCAGCAGCATCTTCACGCTGGTCCGCGGCCTGGTCGGCGGCACGACCATCCGTGCGTACAGCGGCGTGCTGACCGATCCTGCGTTGCCCGCCGACGCCGAGCGGCCCGTGCTGCGCGGCGATGCCACGGCCGAACTGCCGCGCGTGATCGCCTCGGCGCGCGAGGTGCTCGAGAACCTCACGGCGATCACGGCCAACGACGCCGCGCTGCGCAACAGCGTGGCGAACCTCCAGGCCGTCACCGAGAAACTCAAGGGGCCGCAGGGCGCGCTGCACGTGCTGTTCGGCAACGAGGCCGACGCGCGCAAGGTGGTCGCGACGCTGGAGCGCACCAACGCGCTGCTGGCCCGCTTCGACACCCTGGCCGCCAAGGCCGACACGCAGGTGTTCGGCCCCGAGGGCGTGGTGCGCGAGGCGCGCGCCACCGTCGTCCAGCTCAACGGCTTGCTGGCCGATACGCGGGCCAGCCTGAAGAAGATCGACGCCGTGCTGGTCGAGGCGCAGGCGGTGGGGGCCAACGTGCGCGGCGCCACCCAGGACCTGGGCGCGCTGCGCGGCGACGTCGAGGCCAACCTGCGCAAGATCGATTCGCTGATCAACGAGATCAACCGCAAGTGGCCGTTCTCGCGCGAGACGGAGATCAAGCTGCCATGAAGCGCGCCTGCATCGCCCTGGCGGCCGTCGTGCTCGCCGCCTGCGGGAGCAAGCCGCAGGCGCCCGACTGGCAGATGAACGCGCATGGGGCGCTGGAGCGCTTCGAGCAGGCCTGGCTGACGGGGCTGACGCGCGCGGCGGACGCGGAGTTCGCTCGTGCGCGGCGCGAGCTCGCGGCGACGGCGGATGCGACGCTCGTGGCGCGAGCCGAGCTCACGCGCTGCGCGGTGCAGGTGGCCAGCCTGGTGTTCGAGCCCTGCGCGGGATTCGAGGCGCTGCGCGCGGACGCCGCGCCGGCGGAGCGCGCGTATGCCGACTACCTGCAGGGCGCGCGCGTGTCGCCGGAGCTGCTGCCGGCGCAGCACCGCGCCGTGGCCGGCGGCGCCGCGGATGCCAAGGCCGTGCAGGCCATCGAGGATCCGCTGTCGCGACTGGTCGCGGCGGGCGTGCTGCTGCGCTCGGAGCGGGGCTCGCCGGAGTTGATGCAACTGGCGTCCGACACTGCATCGCGCCAGGGCTGGCGCCGGCCGCTGCTGGCCTGGCTGGGCGCGCAACTGCAGCTGGCCGAGCGGCGGGGCGCTCAGGACGAGGCCGATCGACTGCGGCGCCGCATCGCGTTGGCTTCGACGCCGAGCTGACGCGTCCTCAGCGCCGGTTCGACGGCGTGCGGAAGGTGATCGAGTAGCGCAGCGACTTCGTCGGCGACACGCTGTGCTGCCACTCCCAGCGGGCGGGTCCGCGCAGCAGGTAGATGGAGCGCGGGGCGACGGTCAGCTTGACCACGTCGGCGCGCTTGGGCTCCTTGGGCGGGTACGGGCGGAAGCGCAGCACCGCGTCGTTCAGCAGGGAGATGCCGACCACGTCCTCGAAGTCCGGCACGTCGCGGTGCCAGCCGAGCGGCGTGCCGGGGCGGTACTCGGCCACCAGGGCCTGCGTGAAGCGATCCGGCGTGATGCCCAGCCAGCCAGCCGCCTTCTCGCGCAGCGGCTGCAGCCAGGCGGGGATGGGCGCGGACTCGTTCAGCCGCTGGGCGCTGAAGTCGTACTGCCCGCCATAGCTGACCACGCGGCGCAGGGCGGTGAAGCCCTGGTACTTCATCGGGGCGAGCGGCAGCGCCTCGATGTCGCGCAGCAGGGCGGCTTCCTCTTCGGGGGTGAGGAAGTCCAGTTCGTAGCGCATGCCCGATGGCAGCGGCGCGGGAAGCGGAGCACCGAAGAGATCGGTCTGGGACGGCACCAACCCAGTGTGGCGCACAAATAAAAAGCCCGGCCGAAGCCGGGCTTGGGTCGAAGCGCTAACTGCCGCTTCAGGGCTTGGAAGCCGTCGGGAAAGGCCAGGCGGCCTGCGGGTTCAGAGTGGTCTGCGCCGCAGGAGCCGCGGTCGCGGCTGGCGCAGCCGCGGGCTTGGCAGCAGGGGCTTTGGCGGCCTTTTTCGCAGCCGGCTTTTTCGCAGCCTTCTTCGCAGCCTTTTTCGCAGGCGCTTTCTTGGCGGCCTTCTTGGCGCCAGTCTTCTTCGCCGCCGCTTTCTTCGCCGGGGCCTTTTTCGCCGCGGTTTTCTTCGCAGCGGCCTTCTTCGCCGGGGCCTTCTTGGCAGCGGCCTTGCGAGCCGGCGCCTTCTTCGCGGCGGTCTTGCGCGCCGGGGCCTTCTTGGCAGCGGCCTTCTTCGCCGGAGCCTTCTTCGCTGCGGCCTTCTTGGCCGGGGCCTTCTTGGCGGTGGCCTTCTTCGCCGGCGCCTTCTTGGCGGCGGCCTTCTTCGCCGGAGCTTTCTTCGCGGCGGCTTTCTTCGCAGTTGCCATTTCCATTCTCCTGTTCAAGTTGACATCAACATCAACGAAAGAAGCACTAACTGCCTTGTTGGTGGCAGCTAGCGATCCATGCGGTTGGGCCGGAGCCCAGCCGTATGAACACCGTAACCCGCAGGGCGCCGACCTCTTTGGGGCCGGTCTGCCGTGCGGGCGTAAATCACGAACTCAAACCTACTTCGCAGTTGCCTTTCAATCCCAGGAAAGGGCGCCACCCGACTGGTATTCGATTACGCGGGTTTCGAAGAAATTGCGCTCTTTCTTCAGATCGATCATCTCGCTCATCCACGGGAAGGGGTTCTCCTCATTCGGGAACAGCGCTTCCAGGCCGATCTGCGTGGCGCGCCGGTTGGCGATGTAGCGCAGGTAGCCCTTGAACATGGATGCGTTGAGGCCCAGCACGCCACGCGGCATGGTGTCCTCGGCATAGCGGTATTCGAGCTCGACGGCCTTCATGAACAGGCCGCGGATCTCGGCCTTGAAGTCGGCCGTCCACAGGTGCGGGTTCTCCAGCTTGAGCTGGTTGATCAGGTCGATGCCGAAGTTGCAGTGCATCGACTCGTCCCGCAGGATGTACTGGTACTGCTCGGCAGCACCGGTCATCTTGTTCTGCCGGCCCAGCGCCAGGATCTGGGTGAAGCCGACGTAGAAGAAGAGGCCTTCCATCAGGCAGGCGAAGACGATCAGGCTCTTGAGCAGCGTCTGGTCGTTCTCCGGCGTGCCGGTGTGGAAGTTGGGATCCATGATCGCGCCGATGAACGGGATCAGGAACTCGTCCTTCTCGCGGATCGACTGGACCTCGTTGTACGCGTTGAAGATCTCGGACTCGTCGAGGCCGAGCGACTCCACGATGTACTGGTAGGCGTGGGTGTGGATTGCTTCCTCGAACGCCTGGCGCAGCAGAAACTGCCGGCACTCGGGAGCCGTGATGTGCCGGTAGGTGCCCAGCACGATGTTGTTGGCGGCCAGCGAGTCGGCGGTGACGAAGAAGCCGAGGTTGCGCTTGATGATGCGGCGCTCGTCCTCGGTCAGGCCGTTGGGGTCCTTCCACAACGCGATGTCACGCGTCATGTTCACTTCCTGCGGCATCCAGTGGTTGGCGCAGGTGGCGAGGTACTTCTCCCAGGCCCACTTGTACTTGAACGGCACCAGCTGGTTGACGTCGGTCTGGCCGTTGATGATGCGCTTGT
>JAEWIF010000045.1 GCA_023387335.1 Pseudomonadota bacterium
CCACCGGGGCGGCGCCTTCGGCTGCCGCGGCAGGCGCACCGTTGGCGGGCGCCTGGCCGTTGCCGGCCGACTTGGCGCCGGCGGCCAGGTCGAGCACGCGCACCGGCATGCCGTCGCGCGTGATGCGCTGCTGGCCGGCCACCACGACCACGTCGCCCGCCTTCAGGCCTTCGACGATCTCCACGCGGCCGGGCTGGCGGATGCCGGTCTTCACCTCGACCCGCTGGGCGGTACGGCTGTCCTGGTCCGGACCGTCGACCAGCTTCACCACCATCTGGCGGTTGCCCTGCGGGACGATGGCTTCCTCGGGCACCACCATGGCGTCGGTGCGCTCGCCGAACACGGCCGTGATGCGCGCGAACATGCCGGGCCGCAACTGCAGCTGGCGGTTGTCGATGCAGCCGCGGATGCCCACCGAGCGGCCGTTGGCGTCCACCAGCGGGTCGATGGCCTGGATCACGGCGTTCCACTTGCGGCCGGGCAGGGCGTCGGTCTGCACCACGGCCACCTGGCCGGGCTTGAGCTTGGTCTGGAAGCGCTCGGGCAGGCGGAAGTCCACGAACACGGCGTCCAGGTCTTCCAGGTTGACGATGTCGGCGCCGTCCTTGAGGTAGTCGCCGATGTTCACGCTGCGGATGCCGGCGACGCCGTCGAACGGCGCCACGATGCGAAGCCGCGCGGCCGTGGCCTCGGCCAGCGACAGCTTGGCCTGCGCCACCTGCAGGTTGGCACCGCTCTCCTCCACCTGGCGCTGGCTGATGAAGTTCTGCGCCACCAGTTCCTGGTTGCGCTTGTGGTTGGCGTTGGCGATGGACAGCTCGGCGCGGGCCTGCTGGACCTGGGCGCGCGGCAGCTGGTCGTCCAGCTGCACCAGCACCTGGCCGCGGTGCACGCGCTGGCCGTCGCGGAAATTCAGCTGGGTGACGCGGCCGCTGACCTCGGGCCGGACCACCACGCTCTGGCGCGAACGAAGGCTGCCCACGGCCTGGGCGTCGTCCGTCAGCCGCATCAGCTCGACCCGGGCGACCTCGACCGCGGGAGCGCCACCGGCGCCGCTGGCGGCGCGGGCCGGGCCGGACGCCGTCGCGGCGGGCTGGTTGCCGTCCGGCGAGGGCTTCGACTTGTTCTGGTACCACCAGGCAGCACCGGACGCTGCCGCGATGCCGACGACGGCGATCACCGTGTAGAGGGGCTTAGCTGCCATTTACTTCTTGCCTGGGAAGAGAGCGGCGGACGCCGATTGCATGCAAACACGTCAATGTAGCAGCCGCGCCAGGCAAGAGCATGCGCGGATGCCCGGGGTTGCGGCGCGGACGGCCCCCCAGGTGCAGGCCTTTACCGCAGATTTACACCGGCGGCTTGCGCTTGCCGAGCGCCAGTTCCACGCCCATGTTGGCCAGGGCGTCGGCGCGCTCGTTGCCCGGATCGCCGTTGTGGCCGCGGACCCAGCGCCAGTCGATCACGTGGCCGTGGTTCTGCACCAGGTCGTCCAGCCGCTGCCACAGCTCGACGTTCTTCACCGGCGTCTTGCCGGCGGTGCGCCAGCCCTTGGCCTTCCAGCCGGGCAGCCATTCGGTGATGCCCTTCAGGACGTACTGGCTGTCGAGCCAGAGCGTCACGGCGCACGGGCGCTTGAGCGCGGTGAGCGCCTGGATCACGCCCATCAGCTCCATGCGGTTGTTGGTGGTGCCCAGCTCGCCGCCGAACAGCTCCTTCTCGTTGCCGCCGGAGCGCATCAGCACGCCCCAGCCGCCCGGACCGGGATTGCCCTTGCAGGCCCCATCGGTGTAGATCACGACTTCATTCATTGGGCATCCATTGTCTGCCGCTCGGACGACCGGGTGGTTTCCAGCTGCGGCCGCCGGTTGGCCAGCGGCACCGGCGCGGTGGCGATGGACTTGGCCGGCTTCCACAGCTTGCCCAGCAGCTTCATGCCGCGCACGCGCTTGGTCGCCACCACGAAGTACACCGCGCCGAAGATGGGCCACCAGCGCTCGCCCACGTCGTCCATCCAGTCGAAGCGCTCGAGCCAGTGCTCGGTGGCCATGGCCGGGCGCCAGCAGCCGAAGTTGCCGGTCTCGACCTCGAAATTGAGCAGCCGCAACCAGTCGCGCAGCCGCCGGTAGCCGATGAACTCGCCGGCGTCCGGCAGGTACAGCTGGCCGAAGCCCAGGCGGCGGTAGAGGTGGGCGCGCCGCTGTCGCAGGCCCCACAGGCTGGCCGGGTTGAGGCAGCAGATCACCACCTTGCCTTCGGGCACCAGCACGCGCTCGACCTCGCGCAGCGTGGCGTGCGGGTCGGTGTTCAGTTCCAGCGAATGGGGCAGAACCACCAGGTCGACGCTGTTGGCCTCGAACGGCAGGGCCGCGTAATCCGTCATGAGCGCGGGTTTCGTGGTGCCGCCGGGAGGCAGCTGGCGCAGGCCCAGCCACTTGTGCGGCATGCGGTTGGAAGCGAGCGCGTCGAGTTCGGGCAGGCCCAGTTGCAGGGCGTGATAGCCGAAGATGTCGCTGACGGCGCGATCGAATTCGGCCCTCTCCCAGGCGAGCAGGTAGCGCCCGGGCGGGGTCTCGAACCACTCGTGCATTCCTATAATCGCATCGCTCATGAAGCTAGTTCCTCTGCCCGCATTCCAGGACAACTACCTCTGGGTGTTGCACGACGGGCAACGGGCGCTGGTGGTCGACCCGGGCGACGCGCAGCCGGTGCTCGATTACCTCCAGCAGACGGGCTTGCAACTGGAAGCGATTCTAGTCACGCACCATCACCAGGACCACATCGGAGGCCTCGCCGCGGTGCGCGAAGCCACGGGCGCGAAGGTGTTCGGCCCGGCGCGCGAAACCATCCCCGGCCCGCTGCGCGCGCTCGAGCAAGGCGACCGCATCGAGGTGCTCGGCCTTCCCTTCGACGTGCTCGACGTGCCCGGCCACACCGCCGGCCACATCGCCTACTACACGCCCCGGATGGACGGCGCGCCGCTCCTTTTCTGCGGCGACACGCTGTTCTCCGGCGGCTGCGGGCGACTGTTCGAAGGCACGCCGGCGCAGATGCTGTCCTCGCTGGACAAGCTGGCCGCCCTGCCCGCCGACACGCGCGTGTGCTGCACCCACGAATACACGCTGGCCAACCTGCGCTTCGCCCGCGCGGTGGAACCGGCCAACGACGACCTCGCGCGCTACCAGCGCGAATGCCAGGCGCTGCGCGATCGCGGCGAACCGACGTTGCCCGCCGAACTCGGCGAGGAGAAGCGGATCAATCCTTTCCTGCGCACGCGCCAGCCTTCGGTGGTGCGCGCCGCGCAGGCCTACAACGGCGCCGACGCCGGGGACGAAGTGGCGGTGTTCGCCGCCATCCGCCAATGGAAGAACGAGTTCAGATGAAGAAACTGCTGCAGGCCGCCGGCCTCTCCTTAGCGGTGTGGCTGGCAGGCTGCGCCACCGCACCGCTCCCGTCCTCCCCCTCCTCTCCTCCTTCCAGTCCGCCTTCAGAACAAGCCCCGTCCGTCTCGACGGCCCCCGCGGGGCCGGCGGTCGTGCCCAGCGGGCCGCTCAGCCCGATCACGCCGGTCGAGGCCGCCGCGCTCAGCGTCGCGCCGACGCAGCCGCCGGCCGACCTGTGGGAACGCATCCGCTCGGGCTACGCCATGCCCGAGCTGGACGGCGAGCTGGTGCGCCGCCACGAGCAGTGGTACGCCACCCGGCCCGACTACATGCAGCGCATGACGGACCGCTCGCGCAAGTACCTGTTCCACATCGTCGAGGAACTGGAGCGCCGCCGCATGCCCAGCGAACTCGCGCTGCTGCCCTTCATCGAGAGCGCGTTCAATCCGCAGGCGGTGTCCAGCGCGCGCGCCGCGGGCATGTGGCAGTTCATGCCCGGCACCGGCCGCGACTACGACCTGACGCAGAACTTCTTCCGCGACGACCGCCGCAACGTGCTGGCCTCCACCCGCGCGGCACTGGACTACCTGCAGCGCCTCTACGGCATGTTCGGCGACTGGCACCTGGCGCTGGCCGCCTACAACTGGGGCGAAGGCAGCGTCGGCCGCGCCATCGCCGCCAACAAGCGCCGCGGCCTGGGCACCAGCTACGCCGACCTGCGCATGCCCGACGAGACCCGCAACTACGTCCCGAAGCTGCAGGCGGTCAAGAACATCATCGGCAACCCCGAGCAGTTCCGCACCGACCTGCCGGTGATCGAGAACCATCCGTACTTCGACGTGGTCACCGTCGATCGCGACATCGACACCGCGCTGGCCGCCAAGCTGGCCGACATCGAGCTCGAGGACTTCAAGGCGCTCAACCCGCAGCTGAACCGCCCGGTCATCCTGGCGGCCGGCACGCCGCAGATCCTGCTGCCCTGGGACAACGCCAAGGTGTTCCAGCGCAACCTCGCCGAGTACAGCCAGGGCCGCTTCGCCAGCTGGACCGCCTGGACCGTGCCCGGCAACATGAGCGTGGCCGAAGCCGCGCGCCGCGTGGGCATGAACGAGGGCGAGCTGCGCAGCGTCAACACCATCCCGCCGCGCATGCTGATCAAGGCCGGCTCGGTGCTGGTGGTGCCGCGCCCGCCCAGCAAGCAGGAGGACGTGGCCAGCCACGTCGCCGACAACGGCCAGCTGAGCCTGGCGCCCGAGATCACGCTGCGCCGCACCACCATCAAGGCCGGCCGCCACGACACCGTCACCTCGATCGCGCGCCGCTACCGCGTGCTGCCGGCCCAGGTGGCCGAGTGGAACGACCTGGCCGTGTCCTCGGTGTTCAAGCCCGGCCAGCGCGTCGTGCTGCACCTGCCGGTGCGAGCCCGGGCCGCGGCGCCCCGCGCGAAGAGCAGCGGCGCCAAGCGCGTCGCGCCCGCGCCGCGCGCCAAGGCCGTCGTCAAGCGCCCGCGTCGCTGACCGGCGCCTTGTCCTCTTCGGGCCGGCCCGGCCCGACGCGCCCGCGCCTGGCCAGGTCCATCCGCGGCGCGCGCGTCGCGAAGAACGCGCCCAGGGCGGCATAGGCCGCCAGCGCCGCGAACACCAGGTGGAAGGCCTGGGTCACGCGTTCCGGCGACAGCCCCTCCAGGCGCACGCCCGCACCCTCCCCCGAACCCGCCTGCACGTTCAGCAGCGCGAACGCCAGGCCGCCGAAGGCCGCGGTGCCGACGGCCGCGCCGGTCGATCGCGTGAGCGCCAGCAGCGCGGCGGCCGAGCCCAGTCGCTCGCGCCCGGCCAGCATCTGCGTGGCGATCTGCGCGCTGGGCATCACGGTGCCGAAGCCCATGCCGCACATCGCCGCGGCGATGCTGATGGACAGCGACGAAGGCGGCAGCAGCGCCAGCGCCAGCAAGGCCACCGACGCCATGCCCAGGCCGTAAGGCGGCAGCACGCCGCTGCGCTGGGTGCGCGCGCTGAACCGCGCGTTGAGCGTCGATCCCACGACCATGCCGACGGTCAGCGGCAGCAGTTGCACGCCGGCGCCCGCCGCGCTGGCCTTCTGCGCCACCTGCAGGTAGATCGGCAGCAGGAACACCAGCGCGAACATCGTTCCGGCGAAGCCGATCACCGACAGGCAGATCCAGCCCACGCCGGGGATGCGCACCACGTCCAGCGGCAGGAAGGGAAACGGATGGCGGCGCTGCTGCCGCGCCAGCAGCACGCCCGCCACCACCGCCGTGCCCGCCAGCGCCGCGCTGCCCGGCGAGACCACCGGGAAGCGATGGCCGGCCAGGCTCAGCCACAGCAGCGCGCCGGAAGCGCACAGCGCGAACAGCACCACGCCGGCCGGGTCGTAAGGCGCGTCGCGATGGACCGAAGGCGCGGGCCGCGGCAACCGGGACACGCGCCACGCCGCCAGCAGCGCCAGCGGCAGGTTGGCCAGGAACAGCCAGCGCCAGTCGCCGTGGTTGACCACCAGGCCGCCGACCACCGGCCCGCCCACGCTGGAGGTGGTGAACACCATCGCGAAATAGCCCTGGTAGCGCGGCCGCTCCGAAGGCGAGACCAGTTCGCCGATCAGCGCCTGCGACAGCACCATCAGCCCGCCGCCGCCCAGGCCCTGCAGCACGCGCGCGGCGATCAGGCCGAACATGCTGGACGCCATCCCGCAGGCCAGCGAGCCAGTGGTGAACACCGCCAGCGCGACCAGCAGCACGTTGCGGCGTCCATAGCGGTCGCCCATGCGGCCGTAGAGCGGCGCCACGATGGTCGCGGCCAGCAGGTAGCCCACGGCGATCCAGGAGGTGTCGGACAGGCCGCCCAGGTCGGCGGCGATGCGGGGCGTGGCCGAAGCCAGCAGGGTCTGGTCCACCGCCGCCATGAACATGGGCAGCATCACGGCGGTGAACAGCGCGCCGAAACCGGCGGTGCGAACCGCGCGGTCGGGCTCCACGGGAGAGGTCATGGCGCCGAGCCTACATCGGCCGGGCGCCGCGCCGCTTCAGGCCTTGAACCTGTCCTTGGCGCGCCGCGCGAACTCGTTGGTGTAGGTGCGCGCGAGATCGATCTTCTCGGGCTTGAGGCCGGCATCGAAGCTGGCCAGCGCGCGCAGCGCCGTGCGCGCGCCGTCGTCGGGCAGCATGCCGTCCAGCGAGATGGCCTCGCGCACCTTGTTGAACGAGGCGAGGTACAGCGCGCGATCGCCCAGCAGGTAGGTGTCGGGCACGGTCTTGATGATGTCGCTGGGGCCGGCCGTCTGCAGCCACTTGAGCGCGTGCACGACCGCGCTGGCCATGGCCTGGCAGGTGTTGGGATGCTTCTGCACGAACTCGGCGTTCGCGTAGAAGCAGGCCGCCGGCATCGGGCCGCCGAACACGTCCTGCGTGCCCTTGAGCGTGCGCGTGTCGCTGATGATCTTCACCTCGCCGCGCTGCTCCAGCATGGTCATCACCGGGTCGGTGTTGCTCATGGCGTCGATCTGGCCGCTGCGCAGCGCCGACAGCGCCGCCGACGAGGTGCCCACGCCCACGTAGCTGACCTCGCCCGACTTCACGCCCGCGCGCGAGAGCACGAGGTTGGCCACCATGTTGGTGGAAGAGCCCGGCGCGGACACGCCGATCTTGCGGCCGCGCAGGTCGATGGGCGCGCGGTAGTTCGGCACGGCCCGGGTGGACACGCCCACGGCGATCTGCGGCGCGCGGCCCATCAGCACGAACGACTGGATGAACTGGTTGCGGCTCTGCAGGTTGATGGTGTGCTCGTACGCACCGTTGACGACGTCGACGGTGCGATCCGCGAGCGACTGCAGCGCGCGCGGGCCGCCGTTGAAGTCGGTGATCTCGACGTCCAGGCCCTCGGCCTTGAAGTAGCCCAGCTGCTCCGCGATGGTGAGCGGCAGGTAGTAGAACGTGCCCTTGCCGCCTACCGCGATCGTCACCCGCGTGCGCTCAAGGCGCGGCTGCGCACGCAGCACCGGCGCACCCAGCAACGCGGCGCAGGCGCCGGCGATGGCGAACCCACGGCGGGTGATGGACCGGTCGTTCATTCCTCGAATTTCTCCCTCTCTGGCAAGCGCGCACGAGCTTAGATCGCGCCCTTGTGCACCGCATCAGGACCATCCCGTGCGGGTTTTCACGTAACCAGGAAGAGAGCGTGTTTCGCGCCGTCAGCGCAGCGCTGAGAGGAGGATGCCGACGTTGACGAGGAAGGCCGCGGCCCACACCGCCGAACGCACGGTCGGCAGGCCCGCGACGTACATCACGGCATAGATGATCCGCAGCGTGATGAAGAGCAGAGCGAGGATGTCCAGCCGCGTCTGCGCGGCGCCCAGCTGGTGCGCGATGATCACCGCGCCGATGAAGAAAGGCAGCGCCTCGAAGCTGTTGGCCTGCGCCGCGTCGGCGCGCGCCTGCCACCCGGTCTGGCGCGCGAGCCAGCCGCGCGGATCCTGGTTGTCGAAGCCGCCCTGGCTGCGCGGCTTGCCGAAGCCGCGGAACTTCGCGACATAGGCGCACGCGTAAGGCAGCAGCGCCGCGAACAGCACGCACCAGTACGCCACGGTGAATCGGGTCGTTGCCATGTTCTTGTTCTCTCCTCGTTCTTGTTTTTCTTCAGCGCCGGTCGACCAGCGCGTGGGCGATGGTGCCCAGATCCACGTATTCGAGTTCGCTGCCCGCTGGCACGCCGCGCGCGAGGCGCGTCACCTTCAGTCCGCGCTGCTTGAGCGCCTCGCCGATCACGTGCGCCGTCGCCTCGCCTTCGGCGGTGAAGTTGGTCGCGAGGATCACCTCCTGCACGACGCCGTCGGTGGCGCGTTCGAACAGCTTGGCCAGCCCGATGTCGCGCGGACCTATGCCGTCCAGCGGACTCAGCTTGCCCATCAGCACGAAGTAGCGGCCGCGGTAGGCGGCGGTGCGCTCCACCGCGGCCTGGTCGGCCGGCGTCTCCACCACGCACAGCTTGGTCGCGTCGCGCTGCGGGTCCAGGCAGGTGGCGCAGACCTCGCCTTCGGTGAAGGTGTGGCACAGGCTGCAATGGCGCACGCGCGTGGCGGCCTGCTGCAGCGCCTGCGCGATCAGCTGCGCGCCCTCGCGGTCGTGCTGCAGCAGGTGGAAGGCCATGCGCGAGGCCGACTTGACGCCCACGCCGGGCAGGCGGCGCAGCGCTTCGACGAGGGCGTTGAGGGAGGAATCGGCCAAGGGGTTCGGCGGCTCCCTAGAACGGGAACTTCATCCCGCCGGGCAGCCCCGGCATGCCGGCGGTGAGCTTGCCCATCTTCTCCTGCGAGGTCTCCTCGGCCTTGCGCACGGCGGCGTTGAAGGCGGCGGCGACCAGGTCCTCCAGCATGTCCTTGTCGTCGGCCAGCAGGCTGGGGTCGATCTCGACGCGGCGAACGTCGTGCTTGCAGGTCATGGTGACCTTCACGAGGCCGGCGCCGGATTCGCCCGTCACCTCGACGTGGGCGAGTTCCTCCTGCGCCTTCTTCAGGTTCTCCTGCATGGCCTGGGCCTGCTTCATGAGGCCGGCCAGCTGTCCCTTGTTGAACATGTGAATTCCTTAGATGGGCTTGATGCTTCCAGGCACGATTTTCGCGCCAAAGTCCCGCATCATCTCCTGCACGAACGGGTCGTTGTGGATGATGTCCTCGGCCTCGCGCTGGCGCTGCGCCGCGGCGGCGGCATTGCGACGCGCGGGGCTGTCGTTCACGGGGCCGAGTTCGATGGTGAGGGCCACCGCGTGGCCGGCGGCCTTGAGCGCCGTCTGCAGCCGCTCGCGCGAGGCGGGCTGGTTCAGCGTTTCGCGCTCCACGCGCAGCAGCCAGTGGCCCTCGTCGCGCGCCACCAGCTGCGACTGCAGGGCCAGCTCGCGCACCAGGGCCGTCACCGCCTCGGCCGCGACCAGCCCCTGCACGGTGGCGTACCAGAAATCGCCTTCCTCGCTGGGCACGAAGCTGGTGGCGACGGCGCCGGCCTCGCGCGGCGACTCGGGCTGCACGCGCACGGGCACGCCCACGACGGGGCCGTCGCCCGCGGGCCGGGCGGAGGCCGCGGGACGCGAGGGAGGATCGACGACGGGCAGCACCTGGCCCGGCGGGCGCGTGGGGGCGGGGGTCGGCGCAGGAGTCGGAACCGGCGCCGCGACGGGCGCAGGCGCGGTCGCCGGAGCAGGTGCGGCCCTCGGAACGGGCGCGGAAACCGCAGGCTCAGGCGAAGGCCTGGCTGCGTTCAGAGTTTTTTTTTCCGCCTGCGCCGTTACCGGCGCCTCGGGGCGGAAGGCCAGCAGCCGCAACAGCACCATGGTGAGCGCCGCGTACTCGTCGGGCGCCAGGCCCAGCTCGGCGCGGCCGTGCAGGCACATCGTGTAGAGCAGCTGGGTCTCGTCGGCCGGCAACTGGCCGGCCAGGCGCGCGATCTCCGCATGGTCCGGATCGCCGGCGTCGGCGATGTTCGGCACCGCCTGCACCACGGCCATGCGCTGCAGCACGGCCGTCATCTCTTCCAGCGCGCCCGCGGCCGACAGGCCGTTGACCCGCAGCGCTTCGGAGATCTCGACCACGGCGGCGCCGTCGCCGGCGGCCAGCGCGTCGATCAGGCGGAACACATGCGAGCGGTCCACGCTGCCCAGCATCTGGCGCACCGCCGCTTCCTGCAGCGCGCCGCCGCCGAAGGCGATGGCCTGGTCGGTCAGGGACAGCGCGTCGCGCATCGAGCCGCGCGCGGCCCGCGACAGCAGCCGCAGCGCCTGCGGCTCGGCTTCCACGCCCTCGGACTGCAGCACGCCCGCCAGGTGCTCCTGCACCGTCTGCGGCGCCATCGGGCGCAGGTTGAACTGCAGGCAGCGCGACAGCACGGTGACCGGCACCTTCTGCGGGTCGGTCGTGGCCAGGACGAACTTCAGGTACTCGGGCGGCTCCTCCAGCGTCTTGAGCATCGCGTTGAACGCGTGCCCGGTCAGCATGTGGACCTCGTCGATCATGAAGACCTTGAAGCGGCCCTGCACCGGCTTGTAGACGGCCTGCTCGAGCAGCGACTGGACCTCGTCCACGCCGCGGTTGGAGGCGGCGTCCAGCTCGGTGTAATCGACGAAGCGGCCGGAATCGATGTCGGTGCAGGCCTGGCACACGCCGCACGGCGTCGCGGTGATCCCCCCCTGCCCGTCCGGGCCCTGGCAGTTCAGCGACTTGGCCAGGATGCGCGACACCGTCGTCTTGCCCACGCCGCGCGTGCCGGTGAACAGGTAGGCATGGTGCAGCCGCTGCTGCTCCAGCGCGTTGGAGAGCGCCTGCACCACGTGCTCCTGGCCGACCATCTGGCCGAAATTCTTCGGCCGGTACTTGCGGGCGAGCACGAGGTAGGACATCGCGTCGATTCTAAAGGTCCGACGCGCGAGCTCTTCGGCCGGTTGCGCCTACAATCACGGGTGACGGGCCTCCCCGCATGGTGAAGCGGCCAACCGGGTCAGGTGGGGAACCAAGCAGCCCTAACTGTGGAGCCAGTGCCGGGGGTAAGGCTCGTCAACTTCCCCTTCGTTCATCCAATGCCGGCGCGGCTCCGGACGCGATCCAGGCATGTGCTCGAACTACATCCCCGTCAGCCGCCGCGACCGCCTGCTCACGTTCTTCGGCGTCGAGCGTGAGCGCGACGAGGAACCCGTCGACACCTGGCCGCTCGGCCTCGCCCCCTTCATCCGCATCGCCGAAGACGGCTCTGGCTTCGAGCGCATCGTGGACGACGGCATCTTCGGCTTGCTGCCGGACTTCGCCACCGAGCTGGCGTTCGGCCGGCGCACCTACAACGCGCGCAGCGAAACCGTGAACCGGCTTCCGAGCTTCCGCGAGTCCTGGTCGAAGGGCTGGCGCTGCGTCATCCCCTGCGAAGCGATCTACGAACCCAATTGGGAGACCGGCGAATGCGTGCGCTGGGCCATCCACCAGGAAGGCTTCGTGCCGTTCGGCGTGGCGGGCATCTACCGCCCGTGGACGCATCCGGACGGCCGCGAGGTATTGAGCTTCGCGATGCTGACCGTGAACGCCGACGACCATCCGCTGATGAAGCGCTTCCACCGGCCCGAGGACGAGAAGCGCATGGTCGTGGTCCTGGATCCCGAGGACTACGGCAACTGGCTCACCTGCCGCGTGCAGGACGCGCCGGCGTATTTCCGCCAGTGGGACAAGCCGCTGGTGGCCGTGCCCTCCCCCCTGCCGCCTCGGGCGCCGAAGGCGAGCAGCGTGCGGACCGTGCGTCCGCCCAAGCCGCCCGCGCCCGAGACGGGCAGCCTGTTCTGATCCGACCTACCAGCCCTTGCCGGCCAGGAACTCCTGCACCTTGCGCGCTACCGCGAGGCAGCCCGCGTCGTTCAGGTGGATGCCGTCGAACCGCAGCGACGAAGGCGGCAGGTCGTTCTGGTGGTCCTGCACGTCCTGCCCGTTGTTCGGGTCGTAGAGGCCGACCAGGTACCGGCGGATGTCCACGAAGTTGTCCGGGTACATGGCGGCCAGTTCGTCGTTGACGCGCACCGTGTCCGCGTACTCCTGCGTGCCGCGCGCGCCGGAAGGCGCCCAGTTCAGCATCGACAGGATCACGTAGGCCTGGTTCGGCGCGAGCGCGGCGATCGAGCTGGCGATGTCCGCCTTGACCTCGTCCTTGCTCCAGTTGTTGTGGCCGTACCAGAGGACGGACACCCAGGTCCTGTGCGCGGTGTCGGCCTGCAGGCGCGCCGCGATCTGCATCGAGGTCTGGCCGACCACGCCGCCGTTGTAGACCTGCCGGTCCGGATAGACCTGCGCGAGCGTGTGGGCGTACAGGTCGGTGATCGAGTCGCCCCAGGCCGCGATGTGGGTGGACATCGGCGCGACGACGGGCGAAGGCGTTCCGGGGTTCGCGACGGGCGCCGGCGAAGGGGTCGCGAGGTCGTCGGCCGTCACGCCCTGCGCGGCATCCGCCACGGCAGAGCCACCCCCACCGCCGCCGCCGCAGCCGGTCAGCACGCCCAAGCCCAGCAACGAGAGCGCCTTGCGCCTGTCCATGTTCACACCCCAGTTCTTTTTGGAAGAGCTGGAGTGTCGATGGCAGAGCTGTCAGGCGCGTGTCACCAAGCTCAAGGGATGTACCTACACGTTTGCAAGGCCGTCTCCGACGGCGTGGCGCGTGATTTCCTACACGGTCGGCGCGGCAGGCCGGACGACCGGCTCCTCGGTCTTGCCGGGCTGGAAGCGGCCCTTGAGCTTCAGGATCGGCGCCTCGAAGAAGCGATAGCTCAGGAAAGCCATGATGGTCACGATCGACACCGTCACGACGAACACATCCACGCCGGCCTGGTGTCCCAGCAGGATGCGGGCGAAGTTGGCGGCCAGCATGTGCATCAGGTACATGCCGTAGCTGATGGCGCCCATGAACACCGCCGGACGCCAGTTCAGCAAGGGATGAAGCACCGTGTCGTCCCGGACGCAGACGCCGGCCACCAGCAGGGCCATGAGAAAGCGCACCAGCAGCAGGTCCGCGTCGAACTGCAGGCAGGCCAGCAGGAGGCCCGCCACGGCCGGCGCCAGCAGCCGGTTGCCGATGACCGGATACAGCAGCTCGAAGATGCGACGGTTGTGCAGCAGCACGGCGAACACCGCGCCGAAGAGGATCGCGGGCGCCAGGCTGGCCAGCATGATCATCATCAGCGTGGGCTTCACCTGCGACACGGCGATGAGCTGGATGCAGATGAGCAGCACCGCCGCGATGGCCGGCGCCCAGCCGCGCTTGGTGAGCCACAGGCTCAGCAGCATCAGCGCGGGCCAGAACAGGTAGAACTGCTCTTCCGTCGCAAGCGACCAGGCGAAGTAGAAGGTGGTGCCGTGCGAACCCGCGCCGTTGAGATCGACGAACCAGTTCGACGTATAGGTGAGGAAGGCGGGCAGGTTGTGCCAGAACTCGGCCGCCTTGGTCGTGCCGCTCATCGTCGCGAGGACGAGCACGCAGTAGAGAAGGAGCACCGCGTAGTAGAGCGGGAAGATCCGCAGCGACCGGCGGATGTAGAAGCTCGTCAGCGAGATCGAACCGCGTTCGCGGTACTCGCGAAGGAGCAGCGTCGTGACGAGGAAGCCGCTGATCGCGAAGAACAGGTCGACACCCTTGTTGCCCTGGTTCAGCAGGTTGAAGGGCTGCGGGCCGGCCACATGGCACCAGATGACCGCTACGACGCTGATGGCGCGCAGCCCATCCAGTCCGCTGAAATAGCGACGGCCGGAGAACGCCCGCGCCGCGGAATCCGGGGTTCGTTCCCGCCCGCCCAGCCACGCGGCCAGCGCCAGGGTGCCGAGAATGCCCACCAACCCATACAGCTCCAGCAGCATGAATGCGCTCCCTTGTCTGGAACGCATTGTTAGCAGATGAACGACCGCTACAGCTCGGCCGTAGTCCGATGGAGCCCCCGGGGGGCGCGTCTGGACCTGGGAGGCAGCGCGGCCGGCTCAAGCACGAGGCTCAAGCGGCCATCAACGCGACCAGGCCGACGAAGAGCAGCCAGGCCAAGACTTTTCCGGCGTCCATGGCTTACCTCAGCAGATGCAGGAGACCGGCGGCGACGGCGGGCGCCGCCACCAGGCCGATCAGGGATGCCCAGACCTTGCGCACGCCGCGCCCCGGTTCCTGCCGGGGACGCAGCCACTCGACACTGAAATCACTGTCCTCGAAGTCGCGGTCGCGGCGGTCCATGCGCCCATGTTCTTTTTTCCCATGGGAAGCGCGGGTCGGAGAGCGGAGGCGAGCGCTGTAGCCCTCCCGCCAACGGCCGGCGGGGTCCGTTCCTACATGGCAGGCGCGTAGCGGCCGAACAACTCGCGGACGTCCCCTAGCACGACTTCCAGGAAAGCCATCCGGAGCCGTCCCATGTGTCGGCTCCGTCCTACAGAGACTGTCGGACGGAGTCCCGACACTACCGTGGCGTTGCAATCGGCTGTCGAGCAGCCGGGGGCGCAGGCGTTCGGCCGGGGTGCCGGCTTTGGACATCCGAGCAAAGAGACTCCTCGGGCAAGAGGAGCAGATCGCAGTACCGTCTCTCATGGACCAAGCCCTGAACAACAACAACTCGAAGAAGAAATCCGCGGCCGCGGCCTCCGCCGTCGGCCGCATCCGCACCCGCGACCCCGAAGCCGCCGCCGAAGCCCAGTCGCGGCAGATCCTCGCGGCGCTGATGGCGTTCTCCCAGGGCGACTTCCAGACGCGCCTGCCGGCGACCTGGACCGGCACCGACGGCCGCATCGCCGAGGCCTTCAACCAGTGCATCTCGAACGCGCAGCGCATCACGCAGGAAGCGGCGCGCCTCTCCACCACGGTCGGCAAGGAAGGCCGGCTGACCCAGCGGATCGCCACGCCCGGCGCCGTGGGTGCCTGGGCGGCCCAGGTCGATTCGCTCAACACGCTGATCGACGACCTGGTGCGCCCCACCACCGACATCGCCCGCACCATCGGCGCCGTCGCCAAGGGCGACCTCGGCCAGCAGATGGAGCTGCAGGTGGACGGCCGCGCGCTCAAGGGCGAGTTCCTGCGCTCGGCCAAGCTGGTCAACACCATGATCGAGCAGCTGTCCGTGTTCACCAACGAGGTGACGCGGGTGGCGCGCGAGGTGGGCACCGAGGGCAAGCTGGGCGGCCAGGCCCAGGTGAAGAACGTGTCCGGCGTGTGGAAGGACCTCACCGATTCGGTGAACCAGATGGCCGGCAACCTGACGGCCCAGGTGCGCAACATCGCGGAAGTGACGATCGCGGTGGCCAACGGCGACCTGTCCAAGAAGATCACCGTGGACGTGCGCGGCGAGATCCTGCAGCTCAAGGAAGCCACCAACACCATGGTGGACCAGTTGCGCTCGTTCGCCTCGGAAGTGACGCGCGTGGCGCGCGAGGTGGGCACCGACGGCCGCCTGGGCGGCCAGGCGGTGGTGCCCGGCGTGGCCGGCACCTGGAAGGACCTGACCGACTCGGTCAACTCGATGGCGAACAACCTCACCTCGCAGGTGCGGAACATCGCCAACGTCACGACGGCGGTGGCGCGCGGCGACCTGTCGCGCAAGATCACCGTGGACGTGAAGGGCGAGATCCTGGAGCTGAAGGAAACCATCAACACCATGGTCGACCAGCTCAACGGCTTCTCGTCCGAGGTGACGCGCGTGGCGCGCGAGGTGGGCACCGAGGGCAAGCTGGGCGGCCAGGCCCAGGTGCCGGGCATCGCGGGCACCTGGAAGGACCTCACCGACTCGGTGAACTCCATGGCGTCCAACCTCACCGGCCAGGTGCGCAACATCGCCGACGTGGCGACGGCCATCGCGCGCGGCGACCTCTCGCGCAAGATCACCGTGGAGGTGAAGGGCGAGATCCTTCAGCTCAAGCAGACCATCAACACCATGGTGGACCAGCTGAACGCGTTCGCCGGCGAGGTGTCGCGCGTGGCGCGCGAGGTGGGCACCGAAGGCAAGCTGGGCGGCCAGGCGGCGGTGGAAGGCGTTGCCGGCACCTGGAAGGACCTGACCGACAACGTGAACTTCATGGCGTCCAACCTCACCGGCCAGGTGCGGAACATCGCCGAGGTGACGACCGCCGTGGCCAACGGCGACCTGTCCAAGAAGATCACGGTGGACGTGCGCGGCGAGGTGCTGGAGCTGAAGAACACCATCAACACGATGGTCGACCAGCTCAACGGCTTCGCCTCGGAAGTGACGCGTGTGGCGCGCGAGGTGGGCACCGAAGGCAAGCTGGGCGGCCAGGCCCAGGTGCCCGGCGTCGCCGGCACCTGGAAGGACCTCACGGACTCGGTGAACTTCATGGCCTCCAACCTCACGGGCCAGGTGCGCAACATCGCGGAAGTGACGACCGCCGTGGCGCGCGGCGACCTCTCCAAGAAGATCACCGTGGACGTGCGCGGCGAGATCCTGGAGCTGAAGAACACCATCAACACCATGGTGGACCAGCTCAACGGCTTCGCCGGCGAGGTGTCTCGCGTGGCCCGTGAAGTGGGCACGGACGGCAAGCTGGGCGGCCAGGCCCAGGTGCTGGGCGTCGCGGGCACGTGGAAGGACCTGACGGACAACGTCAACTCGATGGCGTCCAACCTCACGGCCCAGGTGCGCAACATCGCCGACGTGGCGACCGCGGTGGCCAACGGCGACCTGTCCAAGAAGATCACGGTCGACGTGAAGGGCGAGATCCTCGAGCTGAAGAACACCCTGAACACCATGGTGGACCAGCTCAACGGCTTCGCTTCGGAAGTGACGCGCGTGGCGCGCGAAGTGGGTTCCGAGGGCAAGCTGGGCGGCCAGGCCCAGGTGCGCGGCGTGGCGGGCACCTGGAAGGACCTGACCGACAACGTCAACTCGATGGCCAACAACCTCACGGGCCAGGTGCGGAACATCGCGGAAGTGACGACGGCGGTGGCCAAGGGCGACCTCTCGCGCAAGATCACCGTGGAGGTCAAGGGCGAGATCCTGGAGCTGAAGAACACCATCAACACGATGGTCGACCAGCTGAACGGCTTCGCTTCCGAAGTGACGCGCGTGGCTCGCGAGGTGGGCACCGAGGGCAAGCTCGGCGGCCAGGCCCAGGTGCCCGGCGTGGCCGGCACCTGGAAGGACCTGACGGACAACGTGAACTTCATGGCGTCCAACCTGACGGGCCAGGTGCGCAACATCGCGGACGTGGCCACGGCCATCGCCCGCGGCGACCTCTCGCGCAAGATCACCGTGGAGGTCAAGGGCGAGATCCTGGCGCTGAAGGAAACCATCAACACGATGGTCGACCAGCTGAACGGCTTCGCCTCCGAAGTGACGCGCGTGGCGCGCGAAGTGGGCACCGAGGGCAAGCTCGGTGGCCAGGCCCAGGTGCCTGGCGTGGCGGGCACCTGGAAGGACCTGACCGACAACGTCAACTCGATGGCTTCGAACCTGACGGGCCAGGTGCGGAACATCGCGGAAGTGACGATCGCGGTGGCCAACGGCGACCTGTCCAAGAAGATCACCGTGGACGTGCGCGGCGAGATCCTGGAGCTCAAGGAAACCATCAACACCATGGTGGACCAGCTGCGCTCCTTCGCCGCCGAGGTGTCGCGCGTGGCACGCGAGGTGGGTACCGAAGGCAAGCTGGGCGGCCAGGCCGTCGTGCCTGGCGTCGCGGGCACGTGGAAGGACCTGACGGACAACGTCAACTCCATGGCCAACAACCTGACCGGCCAGGTGCGCAACATCGCCGACGTGGCCACCGCCATCGCGCGCGGCGACCTCGGCCGCAAGATCACGGTGGACGTGAAGGGCGAGATCCTTCAGCTCAAGGAAACCATCAACACCATGGTGGACCAGCTGTCCGCCTTCGCTTCCGAGGTGACGCGCGTGGCGCGTGAAGTGGGCTCGGAAGGCAAGCTGGGCGGCCAGGCCGCGGTGCCGGGCGTGGCGGGCACGTGGAAGGACCTGACCGACAACGTCAACTCGATGGCCTCCAACCTGACCAACCAGGTGCGGAACATCGCGGAAGTGACGATCGCGGTGGCCAACGGCGACCTCTCCAAGAAGATCACCGTGGACGTGCGCGGCGAGATCCTGCAGCTGAAAGAGACCATCAACACCATGGTGGAACAGCTGCGCTCGTTCGCTTCGGAAGTGACGCGCGTGGCGCGCGAGGTCGGCACCGAAGGCCGCCTGGGCGTGCAGGCCGTGGTGCCCGGCGTGGCCGGCACCTGGAAGGACCTGACCGACTCGGTCAACACCATGGGCTCGAACCTCACCTCCCAGGTGCGGAACATCGCCGAGGTGACGACCGCCGTGGCGCGCGGCGACCTGAACCGCAAGATCACCGTGGAGGTGAAGGGCGAGATCCTGGAGCTGAAGAACACCATCAACACCATGGTGGACCAGCTCAACGGCTTCGCCGGCGAAGTGACGCGCGTGGCGCGCGAGGTGGGCACCGAGGGCAAGCTAGGCGGCCAGGCCCAGGTGGCCGGCGTGGGCGGCACCTGGAAGGACCTGACCGACAACGTGAACTTCATGGCCTCCAACCTCACCGAGCAGGTGCGGGGCATCGTGAAGGTGGTGACGGCCGTGGCCAACGGCAACCTGACGCAGCGCCTGACGGTGCAGGCCAAGGGCGAGGTGGCCGCGCTGGCCGACACCATCAACGGCATGACCGACACGCTGGCGACCTTCGCCGACCAGGTGACCAACGTGGCGCGCGAGGTGGGCGTGGAAGGCCGCCTGGGCGGCCAGGCCCACGTGCCCGGCGCCGCCGGCACCTGGAAGGACCTGACCGGCAACGTGAACCTGCTGGCCGCCAACCTCACGACCCAGGTGCGCGCCATCGCCGAGGTGGCGACCGCGGTGACCAAGGGCGACCTGACGCGGTCGATCCAGGTGGATGCGCGCGGCGAGGTGTCCGAGCTCAAGGACAACATCAACACGATGATCTCGAACCTGCGCGAGACCACCGAGAGCAACCGCGAGCAGGACTGGCTCAAGACCAACCTGGCGCGCTTCACCGGCATGCTGCAGGGCCAGCGCGAGCTGTCCACCGTGGGCAAGATGCTGCTGTCCGAGCTGGCGCCGCTGGTGCACGCGCACCAGGGCAGCATCTACCACAGCAGCCAGATCGACGATTCGCACGACCGCCAGCTGGTGCTGCTGTCCACCTACGCGCAGTCGGGCAACGTGGAGCTGTCGCGCACGCTGAAGCTGGGCGAAGGCCTGGTCGGCCAGTGCGCGCTGGAGAACCGCCGCATCCTGATGACGGACGTGCCGGCCGACTTCGTCACCATCAGCTCCAGCCTGGGCGAGGCGCGCCAGCTGAGCGTGGTGGTGCTGCCGGTGCTGTTCGAGAACCAGACCAAGGCGGTGATCGAACTCGCGTCGCTGCACCCGTTCACCGCGGTGAACCTGAACTTCCTGGACCAGCTGGCGCTGGGCATCGGCGCGGTGTTCAACACCATCGAGGCGACGATGCGCACCGAAGGCCTGCTGACGCAATCGCAGCAGCTCACCGCCGAACTGCAGGCGCGCCAGATCGAACTGCAGCAGACCAACGAGGAGCTGGGCACCAAGGCCCGCCTGCTGGCGCAGCAGAACGAGGAGGTCGAGCGCAAGAACACCGAGGTGGAACAGGCCCGCCGCGCGCTGGAGGAGAAGGCGTCCGAGCTGGCGCTGACCTCCAAGTACAAGTCGGAGTTCCTGGCCAACATGTCGCACGAGCTGCGCACGCCGCTCAACTCGATCCTGATCCTGTCGCAGCAGCTGGCCGAGAACGCGCCGGGCAACCTGAACGGGCGCCAGATCGAGTTCTCGCGCAACATCAACTCGTCGGGCAGCGACCTGCTGAACCTGATCAACGACATCCTGGACCTGTCCAAGATCGAGTCGGGCACGGTCACGGTGGACGTCGAGGAGATCGCCTTCTACTGGCTGCGCGACAGCATCGACCGCAACTTCCGCCACGTGGCCGAGGCCAAGAACCTGCCGCTGCACGTGCGCTTCGCGGACGACCTCCCGCGGTCGATGGACAGCGACCCCAAGCGCCTGCAGCAGATCCTCAAGAACCTGCTGTCCAACGCGATGAAGTTCACGTCGCAAGGCCACGTCGAGGTGCGCGTCGGGCTGGCGGCCAGCGGCTGGTCGCCCGACCACCCGGTGCTCAGCCAGTCCCACCACGTGGTGGCCTTCTCGGTGGAGGACACGGGCATCGGCGTGCCGCCGGACAAGCAGCGCCTGATCTTCGAGGCGTTCCAGCAGGCCGACGCCGGCACCTCGCGCAAGTACGGCGGCACCGGCCTGGGCCTGGCGATCAGCCGCGAGCTGGCCTGGCTGCTGGGCGGCGAGATCAAGCTGCAGAGCGTGCACGGCAAGGGCAGCACCTTCACGCTGTACCTGCCGCTGCACTACGCGGGCTCCGATCCATCCACCGTGATGCGCAGCGCCAAGACGCCGGAATCGACCCCGATGCCGGTGCTCACGCTGCCGGTGCTGCGCGAGGAACACATCCCGGACGACCGCGAACATGTCCAGTCCGGCGACAACGTGCTGCTGATCATCGAGGACGATCCGCACTACGCCCGCGTCCTGCTGGGCCTGGCGCGCGACAAGGGCTTCAAGGGCCTGGTCGCCACCAAGGGAGCCGCGGGCCTCGCGCTCACGCGCCAGTACAAGCCGACGGCGATCTCGCTGGACATCTTCCTGCCCGACATGCTGGGCTGGACGGTGCTCAACCAGGTCAAGCTCGACCCGCAGCTGCGCCACATCCCGGTGCAGGTGATCTCGATGGAAGAGGAGCGCCAGCACGGCCTGGCGCACGGCGCCTTCGCCTACCTGGTCAAGGAGCCGACCACGTCCAACCTGGAGGCGGCGTTCGACCGGCTCAAGGAATTCACCGTGCCGCGCACCAAGCGCCTGCTGGTGGTGGAGGACAACGACATCGAGCGTGATGCCGTGATCGAGCTGCTGGGCCACGACGACATCGTGATCGTCTCGGCCGGCCGCGGCGACGCCGCGCTGGAGATCCTGCGCACCCAGGTCATCGACTGCGTGGTGCTGGACCTGCGCCTGCCCGACATGACCGGCTTCGAGCTGCTCGAGCAGCTGCAGACCGACGCCGAGCTGGCCGCCGTGCCGGTGGTGGTGTTCACGGGCAAGGACCTGAGCGTGCTGGAGCAGAACAAGCTGACCACCATGGCCAAGAGCATCGTGCTCAAGGACGTGCGTTCGCCCGAGCGCCTGCTGGACGAGACCGCCCTCTTCCTGCACCGCGTGGTGACGCAGCTGCCGCGCGAGAAGCAGGCCATGCTCGAGCGCCTGCACAACTCCTCGGAGGTGCTGCACGGCCGCAAGGTGCTTGTGGTGGACGACGACGCGCGCAACATCTTCGCGCTGACGTCGGTGCTGGAGAACCACGACGTCGAGGTGCTCAGCGCCACCAACGGCCGCCAGGCCATCGACATCATCAAGAACACGCCCGACCTGGCCATGGTCCTGATGGACATCATGATGCCGGAGATGGACGGCTACGAGACCATGAAAGAAATCCGCAAGGACCCCGGATTCCGGACCCTGCCCATCCTGGCCCTGACGGCCAAGGCCATGAAGGGCGACAGGGAGAAATGCCTGGACGCCGGCGCGAGCGACTACATCGCCAAGCCGGTCAACACCAACCAGCTGCTGTCGCTGATGCGCGTGTGGCTGTACCGGTGAGGAGGACCTGGTGAACCTGCCCGACGACTCCCAGTTCTCCCCTTCGCAGTTCTCGTCCTCCCAGTTATTCGAGCCGGGAGAGGCGCCGCCGGAGACGGTCAACATCCTGATCGTCGACGACGAGCCGCGCAACCTGACGGTGCTGGAGACGGTGCTGAACGACCCCGGCTACCGCCTGGTGCGCGCCACCTCCGGCGACGAGGCGCTGCTCGCGCTGATGGCGGAGGAATTCGCCGTGCTGGTGCTGGACGTGCGCATGCCCGGCATGAACGGCTTCGAGCTGGCGCAGCTGGTCAAGGAGCGCCGCAAGACCGCGCGCATACCGATCATCTTCCTGACCGCGTACTACAACGAGGACCACCACCTGCTGGAAGGCTACGGCACCGGCGCGGTGGACTACCTGCACAAGCCGGTCAATCCCTCGGTGCTGCGCTCCAAGGTCTCGGTGTTCGCCGAGCTGCACCGGCGCGGCCGCGCCCTGGAGACGGCCAACCGGATGCTGCTCGGTGAAGTGGCCGAGCGCCGCCGGGCCGAGGCGCGGCTGTCCGAGCTGAACGAGTCGCTCGACCGCCGCGTGATGGAGCGCACCCGCGAGCTGGAGGAGAGCGAGGCGCGCCTGCTGGACGCGCACCGCCGCAAGGACGAGTTCCTGGCGACGCTCGCCCACGAGCTGCGCAACCCGCTCGCCCCGGTGCGCAACGCGGTCGAACTGCTCAAGCGCGGCGCGGCCGACGGCCGCCGCGTGACGTGGGCCTCGGAGCTGATCGACCGCCAGGTGCGTTCGCTCAGCCGCCTGATCGACGACCTGATGGACGTCAGCCGCATCAACCGCGGCCGCATCGAGCTGCGCCGCGAAGTCATCGCGCTCAACGACGTGCTGGCCGACGCGCTGGAGGCGATCCGCCCGCTGGCCCAGGACAGCGGCCACGAGCTCGCCGTGCTGCTGCCGGACCGCAAGCTGCTGGTGGAAGCCGACCGCACCCGCCTGGCGCAGGCCTTCACCAACCTGTTGAACAACGCGGTGAAGTACACCGACTCCGGCGGCCGCATCGAGGTGGCCGTGCTGGTGGAGAAGGACCAGGCGGTGGTCTCGTTCCGCGACTCCGGCATCGGCATCCCGCCCGAGCGGCTGGACGACGTGTTCGAGATGTTCTCGCAGGTGGAGTCCGCGCTATCGCGCTCGCGCGGCGGCCTGGGCATCGGCCTGTCGCTCACGCAGCGGCTGGTGCAGATGCACGGCGGCAGCATCAAGGCGCACAGCGAGGGCGTGGGCCGCGGCAGCCGCTTCATGGTGACGCTGCCGCTGTCCAGCGCCGCGGCGCCGACCGCGCCGGAGCCGACCGCGGCCCCGCAGGTGGCGCCCGGCCAGGGCCTGCGCGTGCTGGTCGCCGACGACAACGTGGACGCCGCCGAGACCCTGGCCGCCCTGCTGACCGAGATGGGCCACGAGGTGCGCGAGGTGCACGACGGCGAGGCGGCCTTGCAGGCCGCCGCGTCCTTCGATCCGCACCTGCTGCTGCTGGACATCGGCATGCCCAAGATGACCGGCTACGAGGCCTGCGCCCGCATCCGCCGCCTGCCGGGCGGCGAACGCCGCACGCTCGTGGCCGTCACCGGCTGGGGCCAGCCGCAGGACCTGCAGCGGTCGCAGGAGGCCGGTTTCGACCGCCACCTGGTCAAGCCGATCGACCCGCAGCTGCTCGGCCCGCTGATGGACGAAGTCGCGCAGCGCGGGGAGCCACCGCGCGTCCAGCGCTCCTGACGCCGGCCAGCGCCCGGCGCTGACAACGCCTGAGCGACGCGTCCCACAAGGCTCGGCCTTGCGCGATTCCAGACTCCCGCACAGATCAGGGAGGTCTTGCGATGCGCCAGAAGGTCGTCTCGCGTGGAAGCATGTCGCCGGTGTGCCGGGGGGCGCTGGTCCTGGCGTTTTTCGCCGCGGGCAGTTGCGCCGCGCAGGTCGCGGACGACGGGCCGGTGCCGCCGCTTTCGCGGCTGTCGCTGACCGTGGTTCCGCAGTTCGCGTGGCAGCGCCCGGGCCCGGCCGGCGAGGACCTGGGCCTGCAATGGCGCCAGCCCGTGGGCACCGACCGAACCATCGACATCCTGGCGTGGAGGCGGGCGGCGCCGCGCGAACGCGACGCCCTCTCCATGATCCAGGACCGCGAGCCCACGTTCGGCGCCCGCGTGGAGATGCGCATCACGTCCCGCAAGAGCTTCGCCACCGAGCTGAAGGCGATCGGCCTGCAGCTCGACAATGGCGCCAAGATCATGCTGCGCCGCAAGGACGGCAACCCGACCCTCTACTACCGGCAGCAGTTCTGAAAATCCCCAAAGGTTCGTCAGAACCCGGGTGTTAGAGTGCCCGCACTCTTTGTGACTACATGGCCGACGACCGACCGTCCCCTCGCCTTCCCGTCCTCGTCGTCGAAGACGACGAACACGTGGCCCATCTGCTGCAGTTCATGCTGGCGCGCAACGGCTTCGAGGTGCATCTCGCCGTCGACGGCCGGCAGGGCAAGGCGCTGATCGAGACGATGCCGCCGCCCGCGTGCGCGCTGCTCGATGTGATGCTTCCCTTCCACGACGGATTCCAGCTGGTGCGCGTGCTGCGCGCGCAACCCGGCTGGGAGCGCGTGCCGGTGATCCTGCTGACCGCCAAGACCCAGGAACGCGACATCGTGCGCGGCCTGGAGGCCGGCGCCGACGACTACGTGGTCAAGCCCTTCCAACCCAACGAGCTGCTGGCCCGGTTGCGCCGCCTCGTCCGCGCCACCGGCTGATGCGCTCCAGGCTTCCTCTTTCACTCGCCCTCCTCCTGCCGCTCGCGGCTCTCGCCCAACCAGCCGGTCCCGGTCCTCAGGACCGCGTGCTGTTCCTCGCCGACCACGGCCGCCTCGACCGCGGCCTCGCCGACTGGAACGAGGCCACCGTGCTGCTCAGCCGCCACTGGAGCGCCCGCCAGGTGGCGGAACTGGGCCTCACGCGCACCCGCCGCTTCGCCCTGGACGACACACGCGTCGATCTCGGCTGGAGCACGCCGGTCAACGAGCGGCTCACCGGCTCCGTGCAGGCCAGCGTCAGCCCGAGCCACCGCGTGCTGCCGAAGTACGCCGTGGGCGGGCAGCTGCAGTACGAGTTCGCCAAGGGCTGGCTGGCGCACGCCGGCGCCCGCCACACGCGCTACGAAGCGGACGACACGAAGGTGGACCAGCTGCGCCTGGCCGTGGAGAACTACACCGGGCCCTTCAGCGTGCTGGCGGCCTGGAGCCCGGCGCGATCGCTGGGCCAGGACACCCACACCGTCGAGTTGCGCGGCAACTACTACTACGGCCAGGACAGCTCGGTCGGCCTGATCCTCGCGCGCGGCGACGAAGCCACGCAGCTGGGCGCCGGACAGGTGGTGCTGGCCGACGTGCGCTCCGTCGCGCTCACCGGACGCCAGGAAGTGGGCCAGGGCCGCTGGCTGGTGTGGGGCGTGAATCGCACCCACCAGGGCAGCTTCTACACCCGCACGGGCGCCACGCTTGGACTTCAACTGGCTTTCTGATCCCTACCTGATCCTGGCGGCGTGGGCCGGCGTGCTGTCCGCCGTGCTCGTCGTGCTGCTGGCGATCCTGATCCTCTCGCTGCGATCGGCCACGCGCCGCGCCGAAACCCGCTGGCGTGCGTTCGTCGAGCAATGGCGCCCGCTGCTGCTGGGCGCCGTCACGGCGGAGGAGACCGTCAGCGAATCCTCCTTCCCGCCCCTGCGCCGCCGCGATCGCCGCCACTTCCTGCGCCTGTGGCTCTACCTGCACGAGTCCCTGCGCGGCGACGCGGCGCAGCGGCTGAACGAAGCCGCGATGGCGGTGCAGGCGCCGCATTGGGCCACCCGCCTGCTGGAGCGAGGCTCGGACACCGACCGCGTGCTCGCCGCGCTGGCGCTGGGCCGGCTGCAATGGCTGCCCGCCTGGCCGCAGCTGCTGCAGGCCACGCGCAGCCGCGACTCGCTGCTGTCGGTGAACGCCGCGCGCGCGCTGGTGCAGCTCGATCCGCTGGAAGGCGCGCGCCAGCTGCTGCCGCTGCTGCTCGGCCGCACCGACTGGGACGTCAGCCGCGTGGGCGACTTCCTCGCCGGCGCGCGCCATGCGTTCTGGCTGCTGCTCGCCAAGATCCTGCCCGAGGCGCCGCCCGCGCACGCCGCCCGCGGACTGCAGCTGGCCGGCGCGCTGCGGCTGGAGCTGCCCGACAACGCCCTGCGGCCGATGCTGGAAGCCAGGCAGCCCGCGGCGGTGATCTGCGCCGCCCTGCCCCTGGTCGCGCGCCGAGACATGGCGCCGGCGATCGCGCCGCTGCTGGAGCATCCGTCCTGGCGCGTGCGCGAGGCGGCCGCCGCAGCGATGGCGCGCATCGCGATGGCCGACGAACTGCCGCTGCTGGAGCGCCGGCTGGAGGACGACCGCTTCGAGGTCCGCCTGGCGACCGCGCGCGGACTGGCGTCGCTGCCGTTCATGGACGACGCGCGGCTGCAGGCGCTGCAAGCGTCCAGCGCCGCCGGCGGGCCGGTGCTGCGGCAGGTGATCGCCGAAAGGGCCGAGCCATGACCGGACGCACCCTCGTCGACTTCACCACCTGGTTCGTCCTGGTCTATTTCGTCCTGCTGAACCTGGGCTACCTGTCGCTGAACCTGCTGGCGCTGGGCAGCCTGCGGCGCGACATCCACCGCAAGATCGTGGACGAGCTGCCCCAGCCCTTCACCGGCCTGGAGCCGGCCATCAGCCTGCTGGTGCCGGCCTACAACGAGGAGGCCACCATCGCCGCCTCGCTGCGCTCGATGCTGCAGCTGGCGTATCCGGAGTTCGAGATCGTGGTCATCAACGACGGCTCGCGCGACGGCACGCTGCAGGTGCTGATCGAGCAGTTCGACCTGGTGCTCTTCCCCGAGGCGGTGAACCCGCGCCTGCCGACGCAAACGGTGCGCGGCGTGTGGCGCTCGCGCTCGCATCCCAACCTGCGCGTGATCGACAAGGAGAACGGCGGCAAGGCCGATTCGCTCAACGCGGGCATCAACGTCGCTCGCCATCCGCTGTTCTGCGGCGTGGACGCCGATTCGCTGCTGGCCCGCGACAGCCTGCGGCGCGTGGTGCGGCCGTTCCTGCGCGATCCGCGCATGGTGGCCAGCGGCGGCACGGTGCGCGTGGCCAACGGCTGCGAAGTGCAGGCGGGGCTGCTCACGCGCGTGGGCCTGCCGCGCAACCCATGGGCGCTGTTCCAGGTGGTCGAGTACCTGCGCGCCTTCCTGTTCGGGCGCCTGGGCTGGTCGGAGATCGGCGGCATGCTGATCATCTCGGGCGCGTTCGGCCTGTTCCGCACCGACGTGGTGGTGGAGGCCGGAGGCTACCGCCCCAAGACCATCGGCGAGGACATGGAGCTGGTGGTGCGGCTGCACCGCATGCTGCGCGAAAGAGGCGTGGACTACCGCATCGAGTTCGTGCCCGACCCGGTCTGCTGGACCGAGGTGCCGGAGGACCGCCGCACCCTGGCCAACCAGCGCATCCGCTGGCAGCGCGGGCTGTCGGAAAGCCTGGCCGGCCACTGGCGGCTGATGTTCAGCCGCAACGGCGGAGCGCCCGGCTGGCTGGCCTTCCCGTTCATGGTGCTGTTCGAGTGGCTGGGACCCATCGTCGAACTGGGCGGCTACATCTTCATGGCCGTGGCGTTCGCGTCGGGCCTGGTGTCGTGGCAGGCGTTCGCAGTGTTCCTGTTCCTCGCGATCGGGCTGGGCATCCTGCTGTCCGCGTCCGGCCTGCTGCTGGAGGAGATCGCCTTCCACGTCTATCCGAAGCGGCGCCACCTGCTGGTGCTGGCCGTGGTGGTGGTGCTGGAGAACTTCGGCTACCGGCAGCTCAACAGCTGGTGGCGGCTGGTCGGCCTGTACCGCTGGGCGGCGCAGACCGAGTCGAAGTGGGGCGCGATGAAACGCCGCGGGCTGGGCGGGCCCTGAGCCACGCTCACTCGTCCGCGGCGATCTCGAAGAAGAACTCGGTCCGCACTCCCGGCTCGCTGGTGAAGTCGATGCGGCCGTGGTGCGCTTCCACGATCGCGCGGCAGATGGAGAGGCCCAGGCCGGTGCCGCCCTTCTGGCGCCGGTCGGAGCTGTCGGCCTGCGCGAACCGCTCGAACACGCGCGAGCGGAAGCTCTCGGGCACGCCGGCGCCGTGGTCCACCACGCTGAAGCGGGCGTCGTGGCCCACGCGGCGGACCGCCACCCGCACCGTGGCGCCGCGCGGCGAGAACTTGACGGCGTTGGCCAGCAGGTTGATCGCCACCTGGAGCAGGCGGTCGTGGTCGCCGCGCACGGTCAGCGGCTCGGCCGCCTCCAGCAGCAGGCGCACGTCGGAGGCCTCGGCCAGCGGCTGCACGTCGCGGATCGCCTGCATCGCCAGCGGCGACAGCAGGCAGGGCTCGACCGTGTACTGCATGCGCCCCGACGTCATGCGCTCGAGGTCCAGCACGTCGTTGACCAGGCGCACCAGCCGCGCGGAGCTCTGCGCCGAGAGCGTCACCAGCTCGCGCGCGTCCTCGGGCAGGTCGCCCGCCATGCCGGACTGCAGCAGCTGCAGCGAACCGTGGATGGCCGTGAGCGGCGTGCGCAGCTCGTGCGAGACGGTGGAGACGAACTCGCTCTTGAGCCGCTCGACTTCCTTGCGCTGCGAGATGTCGTGCACGAAGGCGGCGAAGAACCGGTCCAGGCCGGTGTCGACGAAGCCCACGCGCGCCTCCACCTCGATCTCGCGACCCAGGCGGTCGATCATGATGCGCTCGAAGGGCGCGCGGATCAGCTCCGTGCGGCTGCCTTGGACGAAGGCCTCCATGAAGCGGTCGATCGTGCCGGCGAAGCGGGGCGGCACCAGCGTGTCGGCCATCCGCTTGCCCAGGATCTCCTCGCGGGTCCAGCCGAACAGGCTTTCCGCGCGGCCGTTCCATTCGATGACCAGTCCCTGCATGTCGACGGCGAAGAACGGGTCCTGCGCCGATTCCAGGATCACCTGCACGCGCTGCTCGTTGGCGCGCACGCGTTCGTAGGCCAGGCGGAGCTTGGCGGTGCGTTCCTCAACGCGCTTTTCCAGGCCGGCGTTGAGCTCGCGCAGCTCGTCCTCGTTGTCGCGCAGCTTGCGCATCAGCGACGACAGCGCGCCGCCCAGCAGGTGCACCTCGCGGTAGGCCGAGGCGGGGATGTCCAGCGCCGGTTCGCCTCCCTGCTCCAGGGCCTTGGCCTCGCGCGCCATCTGCCTCAGCGGGCGCGTGACCCAGCGGGCCACCAGGAGGCCGGCCAGGCTGAACAGCAGCGCGGTGCCCACGCCCCAGTAGATCAGCCGCCTGCGCAGCTCGGCCACCGGCTCGTAAGCCTGCTGCAGTTCCTGTCGCACGAGGATGGTCCAGCCCATGCCGGGGGACTTGTCGTGGCCCTGCGTGCGGGTGTAGCCGACGAGGTAGGTGCGCCCGTCGGGCCACTCCTCGACGTCGAAACCCGCCGCGCCCTGGGCGGCGCGGGCGAGGCTGGGAAGCTCGATGGGCCGGCCCTCGAGTTCCTGCGGGCCGAGCAGCACCTCGCCCGTGCGCGAGACGATCAGCGGCTCCACGCTGCTGTGCCGGTGCACGGGCGTGAAGATGAGCGTGCGCACCTCCTTGGCCCACTCCCAGGAGATCCGGGCGTCCAGCACGCCCTTCAGGCGCGACTGCTCGTCGCGGACCGGGAAGGCGATGTCGAAGAAGCGCGGCGAGGTCTCCCGCACCGGGCCGATATGGCGGCCCGCGAGCGCGTCCTTGAACCAGGGCTGGCCGGACACGTCCTGGCCTTCCTGCCGGCCGCCGCTGGCGGTCCGCACCACGCCGGCCGCGTCGGTCAGCCCCAGCCACGTGTAGTGGCGGTAGCTCGCCTGCATCGAGCCGAGCTCGCGCGCCACCACGCGGCGGTCGGTTTCGGAGCCGAGGCGGTCGGCCATCAGCTGGACCTCGCGATAGCGCTCGAAGGTGGCGCGGTCCAGCCGGCTGGCGGTCTGGAAGGCGAGGTCGGCGAGGCGGTTGCCGATGGAAAGGCGCATCTGCTCGCTGACGGTGTAGCCGCCGACCGCGCCGAGGACGACGGTCAGCAGCACCGACAACAGCGTGGAAGCGACCGCCAGGTAGGTGCCGAGCCCGCGGCGCGGCTGCGGCGAAGTCATGGGAGCGGGGAGGCCGTCATGGGACCCGGCGATTGTGCCCGGCCGGTGCGCGCGGGCTTTTGCTATCCCATCCATAGCATTCAACGGGTCCCCCCGCGCGCCATGCGGACGCCCGGATTCTGTAAAAATGGCCCTGACAGAAAGGAAACCTCTCCATGGCCAGCGACCTCATCAAGCACATTTCCGACGCGAGCTTCGAAGCCGACGTCCTGCAAGCCGACAAGCCCGTGCTGGTCGACTACTGGGCCGAATGGTGCGGCCCGTGCAAGATGATCGCGCCCATCCTGGACGAGGTGTCGGACACCTACAGGGACAAGCTCCAGATCGCCAAGATGAACGTGGACGAGAACCGCGACATCCCGGCCAAGTTCGGCATCCGCGGCATCCCGACCTTGATGCTGTTCAAGGACGGCCAGCTGGCCGCCACCAAGGTCGGCGCGATGAGCAAGGCGCAGCTCACCGCGTTCCTCGACCAGCAACTCGCCTAAGTCTCCCTCCCCTCCCCTATAATCCGCTCAATCGCCGCGCTTGCCGGCGATTGAGCTTCCGGTCTGCAAGGCGCCTCTAGCCTCGCGAGAGACCTCCCCCCGACTCCTCCAACAACAGCCCCCGCCGGGGTGCACCCACAGCAGTCGCAGCCATGCATCTGAACGAACTCAAGGCGCTCCACGTCTCCGAAGTGCTCAAGCAAGCCGAGGAACTGGAAATCGAGAACACCGGCCGCATGCGCAAGCAGGAGCTGATGTTCGCGATCATCAAGAAGCGCGCGCGGGCCGGCGAGCAGGTGTTCGCCGACGGCGTGCTGGAGATCCTGCCCGACGGCTTCGGCTTCCTGCGCAGCCCGGACACCAGCTACACGGCCAGCACGGACGACATCTACATCTCGCCCTCGCAGGTGCGCCGCTTCAACCTGCACACCGGCGACATGATCGAAGGCGAGGTCCGCACGCCCAAGGACGGCGAGCGCTACTTCGCGCTGACCAAGCTGGACAAGGTCAACGACGGGCCGCCGGAGCAGAACAAGCACAAGGTGATGTTCGAGAACCTCACGCCGCTGTTCCCGAAGGAGCAGATGAAGCTGGAGCGTGACAACTTCAAGGGCGAAGAGAACATCACCGGCCGCATCATCGACATCATCGCGCCCATCGGCAAAGGCCAGCGCGCCCTGCTGGTGGCGCCGCCCAAGAGCGGCAAGACGGTGATGATGCAGCACATGGCGCACGCCATCTCGGCCAACTACCCGGACAGCCACATGATGGTGCTGCTGGTCGACGAGCGGCCCGAGGAAGTGACCGAGATGCAGCGCTCGGTGAAGGCCGAGGTCATCGCCTCCACCTTCGACGAGCCGGCCGCCCGCCACGTGCACGTGGCCGAGATGGTGATCGAGCGCGCCAAGCGCCTGGTCGAGCTGAAGAAGGACGTGGTGATCCTGCTGGACTCCATCACCCGCCTCGCCCGTGCCTACAACAACGTGGTGCCCTCCTCGGGCAAGGTGCTGACCGGCGGCGTGGACGCCAACGCGCTGCAGCGACCCAAGCGCTTCCTGGGCGCGGCGCGCAACGTGGAGGAAGGCGGCTCGCTGACCATCATCGCCACCGCGCTGATCGACACCGGCTCGCGCATGGACGAAGTGATCTTCGAGGAGTTCAAGGGCACGGGCAACAGCGAAATCCACCTGGATCGCCGCCTGTACGAAAAGCGCGTGTTCCCCTCGATCCAGCTCAATCGCTCCGGCACCCGCCGCGAGGAGCTGCTGCTGGCCCCCGAGATCCTGCAGAAGACCCGCATCCTGCGCCAGTTCATGTACAACATGGACGAGATCGAGGCGATGGAGATGGTGCTCAAGTCGATGAAGGCCACGAAGACCAACGTGGAGTTCTTCGACATGATGCGGCGCGGGGGCTGAGGCCGACCGCCGTCAGCGGCGCCGGACCGTCGGCGCCAGCGTCACGGACGCGATCACCTCATCCCACGTCTTGTGCGTGCCGCGCTCCGCGGCGCGCGTGCCGGCGAAGGCCTCCTTGAGCATCCGGACCTGGCTCATCTTGCCCGGGTCCAGCGTCTTCCACTTTCCCACTTCCTCCACGCCGTTGCGGCTGCGGCCGCGCGTCTGGAAGAAGTTCAGTCGCCGGTTGCCGCCGATCACGCCGTAGTCGTGAGGTTCGCCCTCCTTGGGTCGGCCCTGGTAGTGGAAGGCGATGAGGCGCTTTTTCTCGATGGCCTGGCGCACGGTCTGATCGATCGATTCAGCCGTGGACGCATGGAGGTAGGCGCTCCGCTCCTCGTGGACCTCGTGCAGGAACGGGTTCACGAGCTGCAGGTCGCCGAACTGGCGGCCGTGCTGCATGTCTTCCGTGTACAGCAGCGAGCAGCCCGCATCGAGCGCGGCCTGGACCACCATGGCGTCCCAGAACTCGAGCTGGTGCTGCTGATGCAGTTGGACGGCACGCATGACGAGCGCGGGCGTGCTGCCGACGACCTCGTGCTCCGCCCACGACTGCACCGCATCGGCCGCATCGGCTGGCGACAGCAAGCGGCGACGCAGCATCACCGCGTAGAACTCCTGCAGCACCTGCGTGCTGATCACCAGGTTGCCGGTGGCCGCGGCCTCGCGCAGGAGCCGCGAAGCCACGGGCTGCCTGACCGGCTCCGCGGGGTCGAGCGCGTACACCAGGATGTTGGTGTCGGCGAATATCATTTGCCGCCGCGCAGGCGCTGAGCCAGCAGCTCGTCGTAGAACTCCTCGCGGTTCTTCCAGGGCGACGGCTGCGACTTGCCGACCCGCGCATGCATCCGGGCGATGAAGTCATCGAACCGCCGCAGCCGCTCCTCGGGCGAGTCCGGCCGGGCATAGGCCTCGATCGCCTTGCGACAGATTTCATTGACGCTCGTGCCCTCGCTGACGGCGCGCACGCGCGCCGCCCGGAGCAGGTCGTCATCCACGGAAAGGGTCAGGTTGGCCATGGCGGGCATGCTACACATAACCCGTGTATCCGTGCAGCACACGAAAGTCACCCATCGCGGCGGGCCCCGCCGATCAGCAAGAAGCCGCCCGGTCGCGCAGCTATAATGCGTGGTTTCGCGGAAAGTAGCCCGGAATCGTCCGTGCCGGCTCCCGCAACTCGCTCAAAAGGAAACACCATGGCCAAAGAAGGCATCCACCCGAACTACCGCGATGTGCTCTTCGTGGACCTGTCCAACGGTTTCAAGTTCGTGACGCGCTCCTGCGTGTCGACGAAGGAAATGGGCAAGACCGACGACGGCCGCGAGCTGCCGCTGTTCAAGCTGGACACCTCCAGCGAGTCGCACCCCTTCTACACCGGCACCCAGAAGTCGGTGGACAACATGGGCGGCCGCGTCGAGAAGTTCCGCAACCGCTTCGGCAAGACCCCGGTTTCCAAGTAAACCGGCCCGCCGGAACATCAAGGGCAGCACGGGCGACCGCGCTGCCCTTTTTGCTGGAAAGCACCCCTAGCGCGTGAACAAGCCGACCCCCGCCATCGTCGCCCAGAGCGCCGTGCGGCGGCTGCCGCGCCTGGCCCTGCTGCTGTTCTGCGCGGCCTACGTGGTGCCCGGCTTCATCGGCCGCGACCCGTGGAAGAACGCGGACGTCGCCGCGTTCGGCTACATGCACGAGCTGGCGGCCGGCGGCACCTCCTGGCTGGCGCCCACGCTGCTGGGCCAGCCCCCTGAATTCGACGCGCTGCTGCCCTACTGGCTGGGCGCCTGGGCGATCCAGGCCGCGCCGGGCTGGATCCCGGCCGACTTCGCCGTCCGCGTCCCGTTCGCGGCGCTGCTGATCCTCACGCTGCTGGCCACCTGGTACGGCGTGTACTACCTGGCCCGAACGCCGCTGGCCCAGCCCGTGCCGTTCGCTTTCGGCGGCGAGGCCCTGCCCACCGACTACGCGCGCGCCGTCGCCGACGGCGGCCTGCTGGCGCTGATCGCCAGCCTGGGCCTGGCGATGCTCTCGCACGAGACCACGCCGGCCCTCGCGCAGCTGGGCTTCACCGCCCTCGCGTTCTACGGCGCCGCGGCGCTGCCCTTCCGGACGGCCGCGCCCCTGGCCGCGCTGGTGGCGGGGCTCACCGGCCTCGCCTTGAGCGGCGCGCCGAGCACGGCGGTGCTGCTGGGCATCGGCAGCGCCGCCATCACGCTGGTCGACACCACGGCGGAAGGCCGCTCGCGTCCGGCGCCCTGGCTCTGGGCCGCGCTGATCGCGGCCACCACCGCCGGCGTCGCCGTGCTGGCCGGCGCGCTCGATCTCTGGCGCTGGCGCATCGCCTCCGAAGGCTCGCGCGAATGGCAGCAGGCCCTGCGCCTGCTGCTGTGGTTCACCTGGCCGGCCGGCCCGCTGGCGGCCTGGACCGTGTGGCGCTGGCGCCGCCAGCTGGTCGCGCGCCACGTCGCGCTGCCGCTGTGGTTCGCGCTCGTCGCGGTGGTCTCCACGCTGCTCACGCATTCGTCCGACCGCTCGCTGCTGCTGGGCCTGCCGGCGCTGGCCACGCTGGCCGCTTTCGCGCTGCCCACGCTGCGCCGCAGCGTCTCGGCCCTGATCGACTGGTTCACCCTGCTGTTCTTCACCGGCTGCGCGGTGGTGATCTGGGTGGTGTGGATCTCGTTGCAGACCGGCGTGCCGGCCAAGCCCGCGGCCAACGTGGCCCGGCTGGCGGCCGGCTTCGAGCCGACCTTCAACCTGATCGCCTTCATCGCCGCGCTGGGCGGCACCATCGCCTGGGGCTGGCTGGTGCGCTGGCGCGCCGGCCGCCACCAGGCCGCGCTGTGGAAGAGCTTCGTCCTGCCCGCCGGCGGCGCCGCGCTGTGCTGGATGCTGCTGATGACGCTCTGGCTCCCCGTGCTCGACTACGCGCGCAGCCACCGCGCCGTGGTGCAGGGCATCCGCCAGGCCATGGATGAGCCCGGCTGCGTCGAGGTGTTCGGCCTCACGCGCGGCCAGGCGGCGGCCCTGCGCTTCCATGGCGGGCTCCAGCTGCGATCCGCCGCGCCGCGCAGCCAGTGCCCCTGGCTGGTCATCGGCTCCGAGTACCAGGCCGCCGCCTCGGTGGCCATGGACATGAAGCAGTGGAGCCTCGCGGCCACCGTGCGCCGCCCGACCGACGCCAAGGACAACCTCCTCCTCTACCGCCACCAGTCCCGGCTGCAACCGGTCCGCTGATGTCGGAGCTGCGCCTGATCGCCCGCCATGCGGGCACCGTGCTCATTGGCCAGCTGGCCACCATGGCGTTCGGCGTGACCGACACCGTCATCGCCGGCCGCTACGCGCCGCAGGCGCTGGCCACGCTGTCGGTGGGCTCCGCGGTGTTCATCAGCATCTTCGTCGGCCTGCAGGCGCTGGTGCAGGCGCAGCTGCCCGTCTGGGCCGAGCTGCGCGGCGCGGGCGGGGGCGCCGAACTGGGCCGGTCGGTGCGCCAGTCGGTCTACCTGTGCCTCGCCGGCATGGTGGCCGGCGTCACCGCCCTGCTCTTTCCCGGCGCGCTGCTGCACTGGGCCAAGGTGCCGCCGGAACTGCAGTCGCAGGTGCAGGACTACCTCGCGGTGCTCGCGCTCGCGCTGCCGCCCGCGCTGCTGTTCCGCGCCTGGTCCACGCTGAACCAGTCGCTCGGCAGACCTTCGCTGGTGACGTGGCTGCAGCTGGGCTCGCTGGCGCTCAAGGTGCCGCTGTCGATCTGGCTCACGTTCGGCGGCGCCGGCATGCCCGCGCTCGGCCTGGCCGGCTGCGCCTGGGCGACGGTGATCGTCAACTGGGGGCTGCTGGCGCTCGCGGCCCGGACGCTGCGCACCAGTCCGCTGTACGAGCCGTACGCGATCTGGCGGGCGATCGAGCCGCCGCACGGACCGACCCTGCGCGCGTTCGCCAAGCTGGGCGTGCCCACCGCGCTGGCCGTGGTCGTCGAAGTCACCTCCTTCACGCTGATGGCCCTGTTCATCGCGCGCCTCGGGACGGTGGCCGCGGCCAGCCACCAGATCGCGGCCAACCTCACCGCGGTGCTCTACATGATGCCGCTCTCGCTCGGCCTCGCGACCAGCGCGCGGGTGAGCTGGTGGCTGGGCGCGCGCGACGAGCGCGGCGCGCGCCTGGCCTTGCGCACCGGCTTCAAGCTGGCCCTGCTGATGGCGGGCGGCAGCGCCGCCGTCATCGCGCTCGCGCACGACGGCATCGCGCGCCTGTACGCCGGCGACAACCCGCAGGTGGTGGCGCTCGCCGGCCCGCTGCTGCTGTGGGTGGCGCTGTACCACCTGGCCGATGCGACGCAGGGCCTGTGCGTGTTCCTCTTGCGCAGCTACGGCGTGGCGGCGCGGCCTTTGCTCGTGTACTGCGTGCTGCTGTGGGGCGTGGGCCTGGGCGGCGGCTACCTGCTCGCGTACGAAGGCCTGGGGCCCTGGCCCGCGCTGCGCGAGCCGGCCGCGTTCTGGAGCGCGGGCGCGCTGGCCCTGGCGCTCACCGCCGCCGTGTTCACGGCATTGCTGTGGCGCGTGGTCCGGCTGCGGCGCCCGGCTCCGGGCTGAGCACGCGCGTGCGGACGGCCGGCAGCACGATCGCGAAGGTCGAGCCCGCGCCCGGCGTGCTGTCGATGCGCAGCTCGCCGCCGTGGCGCTGCACCACGTGCTTGACGATCGCCAGGCCCAGGCCGGTGCCGCCAGTCTCGCGCGAGCGGCTGCGGTCCACCCGGTAGAAGCGCTCGGTCAGGCGCGGCAGGTGCTGCGGCGCGATGCCCGGGCCGGTATCGCGCACCGAGAACTCGGCGCGGCCGTCGGGCAGCACGCGCCACCGCACCTGGATGCGGCCGTCCACCGGCGTGTAGCGCACGGCATTGCTCACCAGGTTGGACATCGCGCTCAGCAGCTCGGGCACCACACCCGCCACTTCCAGCCGCGCCGGCGCGTCGAAGCTGAACTCGTGCGAAGTCTTGCCCAGCACCGCCGACAGCGCGCGGCCTTCCTGCTCGGCCTGCGCCAGCAACGCGGACGCGGCGGTCCACTCGCCCGCCCCGGGCGGCGGGCTGCCTTCCAGCCGCGACAGCGTCAGCAGGTCGTTCACCAGCGTCTGCATGCGCTGGCCCTGCTGCGCCATCAGCGCGAGGTAGCGCGAACGATCGGCGTCGTCGAGCCTGAGCGTCTGCAGCGTCTCGATGAACCCCGCGAGCACGGTGAGCGGCGTGCGGATCTCGTGAGAGACGTTGGCCACGAAATCGCGGCGCATCGCCTCGGCCTGCTCCACCGACGTGATGTCGCGCGACAGCAGCAGCTTGCGGCCCTCGCCGTACGGATGCAGCTGCACCGACAGCCGCAGCGGCCGGCCGGGCGAATGCCCGCGGCCGGTGATCACCACCTCGCGCGAGTAGTCGGACTGCGCGTTGTAGGCGCTGAAGGCCGGGTCGCGCAGCAGGTTGCCGATCACCTGCAGCAGGTCGCGCTGCGGATCGATGCCCAGGTGCTGGGCCGCGGTCTGGTTGCACCATTCGATACGGCCTTCGCGATCGAGCAGCACCACGCCGTTGGGCGAAGCCTGGATCGCCGCCAGCATCTCCTGCAATCGCTGCGCGGCATCGTCGGCGCCGCGCTCGCGGGTGCGCAGCGCGCGCCGCATGCGGTCGGCCGCCTCGCCCCAGACGCCCGAGGCCGTCGGCGGATCGTTCTCCGCGCCCTGCCGCAGCCAGTGGAGCAGGCGGGCGCCGCGCAGCAGGTCGATGACCAGCCAGGCCAGGCCGCCGGCGACGACGCCGGCGATCCCGCCGCGATCGCGCGCCAGCCACCAGCCGAAAAGCCCGCCCGCCAACTGGCACAGCAGGAAGCTGAACACGCGCCAGAACATGCGGCCGCCGCGCTCCTCAGCCCGCGCGCACCGCGGCCTGCGGCTGCGCGGTGAGGCGGTAGCCGGCGCCGCGCACCGTCTCCACCATCGCGCCGGCCGTGCCCAGCGACTCGCGCAGGCGCTTCACGTGCACGTCCACCGTGCGCTCCTCGATGAAGACATGGTCGCCCCAGATCTTGTCGAGCAGCTGCGAGCGGCTGTGCACCCGCTCGGGATGCCGCATCAGGTAGTTGAGCAGCTTGAACTCGGTCGGCCCGATCTTGAGCGCCTGGCCGCCGCAGGTGACGCGGTGCGTGGCCGGGTCCAGCGCCAGCTCGCCGATGGACACCGGGCCGCCGTCCTGCTCGGGCGCGCGCCGGCGCAGCACCGCGCGGATGCGCGCCAGCAGCTCCTGGGTGGAGAACGGCTTGGTGATGTAGTCGTCGGCGCCGGCGTCCAGGCCCGCCACCTTGTCCGGTTCGTCGCCGCGCGCGGTGAGGATCAGGATCGGGATGGACCGGGTGCGGGCGCTGCCGCGCCACTTGCGCGCCAGCGCCAGGCCGCTCTGGCCGGGCAGCATCCAGTCCAGCAGGATCACGTCGGGCAGCACGGCGTCGAGCTCGCGCTGCGCGGCGTCGCCATCCTCGGCCCAGACCGGCTGGAAGCCGTTGTGCCGCAGGTTGACGGAGACCAGTTCGGCGATCGCCGGCTCGTCTTCGACCAGGAGGACGCGGGGGATCTGCTTCATCGGGCGATCACTTCAGGGCGGACTCGATCTGCTCGAGGGTCGCGTGGCGCACGTCGGCCCCCTTGACCACGTAGATGATGAACTCGGCGATGTTCTTGGCGTGGTCGCCGATGCGCTCGACCGCCTTGGCCAGGAACAGCAGGTCCAGGCTGGGCGAGATCGTGCGCGGGTCTTCCATCATGTACGTGATCAGCTTGCGCACGAAGCCGTCGAACTCCTTGTCGATCAGGTCGTCCTCTTTCAGGATGGCCAGCGCCGCCGCGGTGTCCAGGCGGGCGAAGGCGTCCAGCGCCTTGCGCAGCAGGCCCGAGGCCAGGTCGGCGGCCACGCGCAGTTCCGAAGCGGGCAGCGCGCGCGCCGAGCCGCTGTCGATGATGGACTTGACCATCCGCGCGATCTTGGCTGCCTCGTCGCCCACCCGCTCCAGGTTGGCGGTGGTCTTGGAGATCGCCATCAGCAGGCGCAGGTCGCGCGCGGTCGGCTGGCGGCGCGCGATGATGGACGACAGCTCGCGGTCGATGTCCACTTCCATCGCGTTGACGCGGTGCTCGGTCTCCAGCACCTGCGAAGCGGCCTCGGCGTTCAGCTGCGCCAGCGCGTAGATGGCCTGGCCGATCTGCGACTCGACCAGCCCGCCGAGCTCCATCACGCGCGTGGAGACGCCGTTGAGCTCGCTGTCGAACTGGGTGGAAAGGTGCTTGTCGGGCATGTTGTCCTCCTCAACCGAAACGGCCGGTGATGTAGTCCTCGGTCTCCTTGCGCTTGGGCTTGAAGAAGATCTGTTCGGTCTCGCCCACTTCCACCAGGTCGCCCAGGTACATGTACGCCGTGTAGTCGCTGCAGCGGGCCGCCTGCTGCATGTTGTGCGTGACGATGACCACCGTGTAGTCGTTCTTCAGCTCGGCGATCAGCTCCTCGATCTTGGCGGTGGAGATCGGGTCCAGCGCCGAGCAGGGCTCGTCCAGCAGCAGCACCTCCGGGCGGATGGCGATGCCGCGCGCGATGCACAGGCGCTGCTGCTGCCCGCCCGAGAGGCCCGCGCCGCTCTGCTCCAGCTTGTCCTTGACCTCGTTCCACAGGGCCGCCTTGCGCAGCGCCCACTCGACCCGCTCGTCCATGTCGGAGGCGCCCAGGCTTTCGAACAGCCGGACGCCGAACGCGATGTTCTCGTAGATCGACATCGGGAACGGCGTGGGCTTCTGGAAGACCATGCCGATCTTGGCGCGGATCAGGGCGACGTCCTGCTTCGAGGTCAGCAGGTTCTCGCCGTCCAGCACGATCTCGCCCTCGGCGCGCTGCTCGGGGTAGAGCTCGTACATCCGGTTGAAGGTGCGCAGCAGCGTGGACTTGCCGCAGCCCGACGGGCCGATGAAGGCCGTCACCTTCTTCTCCGGGATCTCGAGGTTGATGCCCTTGAGCGCGTGGAACTTGCCGTAATAGAAATTCAGGTTGCGCACCGCGATCTTGGCGGGCGCCTGGTGGCTTGCATTCATGTCGTTGCCTGCCTTGGGGTCAGAGCTTGGTGCGGGTCAGCACGCGGGCGAGGATGTTCAGCCCGAGCACCGTCGCGGTGATGAGGAAGACGCCGGCCCAGGCGAGCTGCTGCCAGTTCTCGTACGGGCTCATCGCGAACTTGAAGATGGTCACCGGCAGGCTGGCCATCGGCTGGGAGAGGTCCGAGGTCCAGAACTGGTTGTTCAGCGCGGTGAAGAGCAGCGGCGCGGTCTCGCCGGAGATGCGGGCCACGGCCAGCAGCACGCCGGTGACCACGCCCGCGCGGGCGGCGCGCAGCGTGATGCTGGTGATCACCTTCCACTTGGGCGCGCCCAGCGCGTAGGCCGCCTCGCGCAGGCCGGCGGGCACGAGCATCAGCATGTTCTCGGTGGTGCGGATCACCACCGGGATCACGATCAGCGCCAGCGCCAGCACGCCGGCCCAGCCGGAGAACTGCTTGAAGCGCGCCACCACCACGGCGTAGATGAACAGGCCGATCACGATGGAAGGCGCCGACAGCAGGATGTCGTTGACGAAGCGCGTGGTCGAACCGAGCCAGCCCTTCACGTCGTATTCCGCCAGGTAGATGCCGGCCAGGATGCCGATGGGCGTGGCGATGAAGGTCGCCAGCAGCACCATCAGGAACGAGCCGTAGATCGCGTTGGCGATGCCGCCCGCCTCGTTGGGCGGCGGCGTCATCTGCGTGAACGTGGCCCAGGCCAGGCCGCCGATGCCGAGGCGGAAGGTCTCCCACAGGATCCACAGCAGCCAGAACACGCCGAAGGCCATCGCCGCCAGCGACATCGCCAGCGCCACCTTGTTCAGGCGCTTGCGCGCCGCGTAGCGACGCTCGCGCGCCGCGGCCGCGTCGGCCTTGGCCAGCAGGCGCTGGCCGGTTCCGCCGTGGTTCATGCCTTGGCTCCTTCGCCCTTGCGCAGCCGCGACAGCAGCAGCTTGGACAGCGCCAGCACCACGAAGGTGATGAAGAACAGCACCAGGCCCAGGTAGATCAGCGCCGACTGGTGCAGGCCGCCGGCCGCCTCGGCGAACTCGTTGGCCAGCGCCGAGGTGATGCTGTTGGCCGGCTCGAAGAGGGACAGCGAATTGAGCTGGTTGAAGTTGCCGATGACGAACGTGACCGCCATCGTCTCGCCGAGCGCGCGGCCCAGGCCGAGCATGACGCCGCCGATGACGCCGGCCTTGGTGTAGGGCAGCACCACGCGCGAGACCACTTCCCAGGTGGTGGAGCCCAGCGCGTAGGCCGATTCCTTGAGCATGGGCGGGGTGACCTCGAAGACGTCGCGCATCACCGCCGCGATGAACGGGATGATCATGATCGCCAGGATGATCCCGGCCGACAGGATGCCGATGCCCACCGGCGGGCCGGACACCAGCGCGCCGAGGTAAGGCACTCCGCTGAACAGCGATTGCAGCGGCTGCTGCACGAACTGCGCGAGCAGCGGGCCGAACACCAGCAGGCCCCACATGCCGTACACGATGGACGGCACCGCGGCCAGCAGCTCGATGGCAGTGCCCAGCGGACGCTTGAGCCAGGCGGGCGACAGTTCGGTGAGGAAGAGCGCGATGCCGAAGCTCACCGGCACCGCGATGACGAGCGCGATCAGCGAGGTGGCGAGCGTGCCGTAGACCATCACCAGGCCGCCGTACTCGTTGGCGACGGGGTCCCACTTCGTGCTGAACAGGAAGCCGAGGCCGTAGGCGTGGATCGCCGGCCAGGCGCCGATGAACAGCGAGACCATGATGCCGCCGAGCAGGGCCAGCGTGATGAGGGCCGCGCCACGCGCGGCCCAGCCGAACAGCCGGTCGACCCACGCGCCGCCGAACGCCGGGCGACCGGCGGGAGGCGTACTCATCGTGCGGTCCTCGCGTGGCGCATCGCTAGGGATGTCAAGGGAGGCCTCATGGGCCGGCAGTGTAGAGGACACCTCGGTGCTTTCTCGTTGGGAAAACGGGCGGCCGTGAGGGCCGCCCGGAGAGGAGATCAGCGGTAAGCGACGGCCTTGCCGGACCCGTCCTTCAGCTCGCTCGCCCATAGCTTCTCGATCTGCGACTTCACGCTGGCGGGCATCGGCACGTAGTCGAGATCGGCGGCGGTCTTGTCGCCGTTCTTGTAGACCCACTCGAAGAACTTCAGCGCGGCGGCGGCCTGGGCCGGCTTGTCCTGCACCTTGTGCATCATGATGTAGGTCGCCGTGGTGATCGGCCACGACTGCGCGCCCGGCTTGTTGTTCAGGATCTGGTGGAACGACCTGTTCCAGTCGGCGCCCGCGGCGGCGGCGGCGAAGGCGGCGTCATCGGGCGCGACGAACTGGCCCGCGGCGTTCTGCATCAGCGCGTAGTTCATCTTGTTCTGCTTGACGTACGCGTACTCCACGTAGCCGATCGAGTTGGGCAGGCGGCCGACGAAGGCGGCGACGCCCTCGTTGCCCTTGCCACCCGCGCCGGTCGGCCAGTTCACCGCGGTGCCCTCGCCCACCTTGGACTTCCACTCGGGGTTGACCTGGCTCAGGTAGTTGGTGAACGCGAAGCTGGTGCCGGAACCGTCGGCGCGGCGCACCACGGCGATGGCGGCGTCGGGCAGGTTCAGCGACGGGTTCAGCGCCTTGATCGCGGCATCGTTCCACTTGGTGATCTTGCCCAGGTAGATGTCGCCCAGCACCTGGCCGTTCAGGCGCAGCTGGCCGGCGGCGACACCCTTGATGTTCACGACGGGGATCACGCCGCCGACCACGGTCGGGAACTGGATCAGGCCCTTCTTCGCCAGTTCGTCGTCCTTCAGGGGCGCGTCGGAGGCGCCGAAGTCCACGGTCTTGGCTTCGATCTGGCGCATGCCCGCGCCGGAGCCCACCGACTGGTAGTTGATCTTCACGCCGGTGGCCTTGTTGTAGTCGGCCGCCCACTTGGCATACAGCGGCGCGGGGAAGCTGGCGCCGGCGCCGGTGACGTCCTGGGCCGAGGCCAGGCCGGCGAACGACAGGGCGACCAGGCCGAGGCCGGCGACACGGAAGAGTTTTTTCATGGGTCGTAGCTCCGTTGCGGATGGGATGCAACGGACTGTAGGAAGCCTTCGTGACAGCCCTGTGACAGGGCGGAAGCTCGTCACGGAACCGTCATGCAACCCTTGTGCGCCCTTGCTATGCTGGCCCAGGGAATGCAGAACGGAACACTTTTGGCCGCGGTCGACCTCGGCTCCAACAGCTACCGGCTCGAGATCGGGCGTCACGACCACGGCCAGGTCCAGCGCGTGCAGTACCTGAAGGAAACGGTGCGCCAGGGCGCCGGCCTGGACGAGGCGCGCAACCTCACGCCCGAGGCGATGCAGCGCGGCCTGGACTGCCTGGCGCGCTTTCGCGAGCGGCTGGCGGGCTTCAAGCGCACCCAGGTGCGCGCGGTGGCCACCCAGACCCTGCGCGAGGCGCGCAACCGCGACGAATTCCTGGCCCGCGCGCACCGCGTGCTCGGCTTCCCGATCGACGTCATCTCCGGCCGCGAGGAAGCGCGCCTGATCTACCAGGGCGTGGCCCACCTGCTGCCGCAGTCGGACGAGCGCCGGCTGGTGGTGGACATCGGCGGCCGCTCCACCGAGCTGATCCTGGGCCACCAGTACGACGCCGAGGTCACCGAGAGCTACCGCGTCGGCAGCGTGGCCTGGTCGATGCGCTATTTCCCCGACGGCGTGTTCACCGAGGACGCGTTCCAGCGCGCCGAGGTGGCCGCGCAGGCCATCCTCGACGAGGCGGCGAACCGCTACAGCCCGTCCGGATGGTCGCTGGCGTACGGCTCCTCCGGGACGATCAACGCCATCGGCGAAATCCTGGAGGCGGCGGGCCGGGGGCCCGGCATCACGCGCGACGGGCTGCAGTGGCTGATGGCCCAGCTGCTGGCCGCCGGCACCGCCGACCGCGTGCGGCTGGTCGGCCTGAAGGACGATCGCCGCCCCGTCATCGGCGGCGGGATGTCGGTGCTGCTGGCCGTGTTCCACCTGCTCGACATCGAGTCCATGACGCCCGCCGTCGGCGCGCTGCGCCACGGCGTGCTGTACGACCTGCTCGATCGCGACCAGCGCGAAGGCGACGTGCGATCGGCCACCGTGCAGCGGCTGGCCACGCGCTTCGGCGTCGATCTCGCGCAGGCCCGGCGCGTGGGCGAGGTGGCCGCCGGCCTCCTGCACCAGCTGTGCGGCGCGTCCGAGGACGCCGACACCCTCGCCCGCCACGAGCGCAAGCTGCGCTGGGCGGCGATGCTGCACGAGATCGGCAGCCTGGTCTCGCACAGCGACTACCACAAGCACGGCGCCTACATCCTCGACAACGCCGACGCCGCCGGCTTCGCCCAACCCGAGCTGCACCGCCTGGGCCTGCTGGTGCTGGGCCACCGCGGCAAGCTGCGCAAGCTGGAGGCCGAACTGGCCGACGAGGACTTCGTGCACCAGCTGCTGTGCCTTCGGCTGGCGGTGATCCTGTGCCACGCGCGGCGCGATCCCGACTTGGACGGCCTGCTGCTGGATGCGCGGCGCGGCGGCTTCCGCCTCACGCTGCGGCCCGACTGGGCGCGCGACTTCCCGCAGTCGGGCCACCTGCTGCGCGAGGAATGCGTGGCCTGGCAGAAGACGCCCTGGTCGCTGTCGCTCGCCTGATCCGGCTCAACGGTATAAACTGTTTATACCGTTTCGACGAGGAAAGGACTCTCCATGCCCACGCCTGCGAAGAAGAAGCCCGGTTCGGTCAAGCCGGTCGCCAAGGCCGCCAAGACCGTCGCGAGGTCCAGGCCCCTTCCGCCTCCGCCGCCCGTGCAGGCGGTGAAGAAGGAAGCGAAGGACACCAAGGAGAAGAAGCCCAAGCTGGTGCGCGACAGCTTCACCATCCCCAAGACCGAATACGCGGTGCTGGAAGCGCTCAAGCAGCGCGCGGCCAAGGCGGGGGCTCCGTCGAAGAAGAGCGAAGTGCTGCGCGCGGGCATCAAGGCGCTGGCCGGATTGACGGATGCCGCGTTCGTGGACGCGATGAAGTCCGTGCCGTCGCTGAAGACCGGACGCCCGGCGAAGCAATGACGCCGTCGGCCGTCAGGCCGTCTCCGCCGACTGCACCGCGATCACCACCGTCTCGCTGTCGCCGTCGCGATCGCGGCGGCGCAGCCACCACGCCGCGCCCTTGCGCACCGGGCAGTCGGCTTCCATGCCCAGCAGCTGGGCCAGCACCTGCCCCAGCACCGGCTGGTGGCCGACCAGCAGCACCGGCTGCCGCGCGTCGGGCCATTGCGCGGCCTGCAGCATCGCCTCCACCGTCGTGCCCTGCACCAGCTCGGGCTTGATCTTGTACTTGCGGCCCAGCGCCAGCGCCGTCTGCTCGCAGCGCCGCGCCGGGCTGCAGAGGATGCGCGTGCCTTCGGGCAGCACGCGGTCCAGCCAGCCGGCCACGCGGGTGGCCTGCTTCTCGCCGCGCGAGGTGAGCGCGCGGTCGAGGTCGTCCTGGCCCTCGCGGGCCTCTTCGGCTTCGGCATGACGCCACAGGATCAGGTCCATATCACCTCCTCGGTAGAGCCGGGATCGCGCGACGCGTAGCGCGCCATCAGGGCGGACTGCGCGCCGTGGGTCTTGTTCCCGGCGGGCTTGACGCGGCGGTAGCGGCCGTCCTCCAGCAGGTCCCAGGCATCGCGATCGTCGTGCAGGTAGGCCACCAGGCATTCGTCGATGATCCGCTGGCGCAGCACCGGATCGGTGACGGGCCACGCCAGTTCGATGCGACGGAGCATGTTGCGGTTCATCCAGTCGGCGCTGGAGAGCCAGACCTCTTCCTCCGACCCGGCGCGGAAGTAGAAGACGCGCGAATGCTCTAGGAAGCGGCCGATGATGGACCGCACGCGAATGTTGTCGGTGCGCCCCGGCAGCAGCGGCGGCAGCATGCAGGCGCCGCGCACGATCAGGTCGATCTTGGCGCCCTTGCGCCCTGCCCGCACCAGCGCCTGCATCAGCGGCTCGTCGGTGAGCGCGTTCATCTTCAGCACGATGCGCGCCTCCAGCCCCTGCGCCGCGGCCTCGCCCAGCACGTCGATCTTCTCGACCAGCCGGCGCTGCAGGTGGAATGGCGCCATCAGCGCCAGGTTCAGCCGCGGCAGCCGCGTCTGGCTGGCCAGGTGCACGAAGATCGCCTCCACGTCCGCCGTCAGCTGCGGATCGGCGGTCAGGTGGCTCAGGTCGGTATAGAGCCGCGCCGTCCGCTCGTTGTAGTTGCCGGTCGACAGATGGGCGTAGCGCGCCATCCGGCGGCCCTCGCGGCGCGTCACCAGCAGCATCTTGGCGTGCGTCTTCAGGCCCACCACGCCGTACACCACCTGCGCGCCGATCGCCTCCAGCTGCTCGGCCCAGTTGATGTTGGCCTCCTCGTCGAAGCGCGCCTTGAGTTCCACCACCGCGGTGACCTCCTTGCCGCGCCGCACCGCCTCGCGCAGCAGGTCCATCAGTTCGGAGTCGGCGCCGGTGCGATAGATGGTCTGGCGGATCGCCAGCACGTCCGGGTCTTCCACCGCCTCTCTCAGGAAGGCCAGCACGCCGTCGAAGCTCTCGAACGGCTGGTGGATGAGCACGTCGCGCCGGCGCAGCTGCTCGAAAATCGACTGGCCCGCCACCAGTCCCGAAGGCCGGCTCGGCCGGTACGGCGGGAACAGCAGGCGCGGCGCGTCGACCAGGTCGATCAGCTGCTGGAACCGCACCAGGTTCACCGGCCCCTGCACGCGGTACAGCGCGCCCTGCGGCAGGCCGAACTGCTGCAGCAGGAAGCCCGACAGGAACTCCGAGCAACCCGACGAGACCTCCAGCCGCATGGCCTGGCCGTAGTGGCGATGCTCCAGGCCCAGCCGCAACGCGGTGCGCAGGTTGCGCACCTCGTCCTCGTCCACCGCCAGGTCCGAATGGCGGGTCACGCGGAACTGCGAGAACTGGCCGACCTCGCGGCCGGGGAACAGGTCCTGCAGGTGCGCGCGGATCACGCTGGAGAGCGAGACGAACAGCGTCCTGCCGCCCGACACGCGCGCCGGCATGCGGATCACCCGCGGCAGCACGCGCGGCACCTTGACGATCGCGATCTCGTTCAGGCGGCCGAACGCATCGGCGCCGCCCAGCCGCACGATGAAGTTGAGCGACTTGTTGGCCACCTGCGGGAAGGGATGCGCCGGATCCAGCCCGACCGGCACCAGCAGCGGCCGCACCTCGCGCTCGAAGTACTCGTCCACCCAGCGCCTCTGCGCACCGTTCCGGTCGCCATGCGAGACGATGGCGATGTTCTCGGCCTCGAAGGCCGGCGTGAGCTCGTCGTTGAACAGCGCGTACTGGCGCGCCACCAGCTCGTGCGTGGCGGCCGAGAGCGCCTCGAAATCCGCGGCGGTGCCGGGCTGGGGGCCGCCGTTCTGCAGGGCCGTGAGGTGCGGCGCCATTCGCACCTCGAAGAACTCATCGAGGTTGGACGAGACGATGCAGAGGAAGCGCAGCCGCTCGAGCAGCGGCACGTCGCGGCGCCGCGCCCAGTCCAGCACCCGCTCGTTGAAGGCGAGGATGCTGTGGTCGCGGTCGAGAAAGGGGATCGCGTCGAATTCCTGCGGGGACTTGTTGGTCGTCATCGGTCAGCGCTTGCGATGGACCTTGAAGAGTGTTCACAGGCCCGATGACGGTTTCGTGACAACGGCTCGCATCGCCCCAGCGGCCGATCCCCCAGGCAGGAGCAACCGGCGTGCCCGCCGCTCCCTATCGCGGGGCCGGGCTTCCGCACCACACCGCTCAGCGGCCGAGGAAATGCTTGCGATAGCGCGCCGGAAGGTCGCCTATCCGCATCAGCATCGGCAGGTCGGCGGTGTTGAAGTCGGGGTCCCAGGCCGGCGCGCCCAGCACGTTGGCGCCCAGGCGCAGGTAGCCCTTGATCAGCGCGGGCGGCTCGACGTCGAGGTCGTCCCGCAACTGCCCTACCGGCAGCGGCAGGCGCGGCCGCACGTGGTACTCGATCGGTGCCAGGTGCGTGCGGCTCAGCTGCCGCCAGATGCTGGCGGCCGCGTGGCCGCCGCCCACGCCATCGTGCAGCATCGGGATGCTGGCGCAGCCGATCATGGTGTCCAGCTGGTTGCGCACCATGAACTCGGCCAGCGCGCCCCACAGCGCCAGGATCACTCCGCCGTGGCGGTGGTCCGGATGCACGCAGCTGCGGCCCAGTTCGACCATGCGCTCGCGCAGGTGGCGCAGGCGCGTGAGGTCGAACTCGGTGTCGCTGTAGGTGCTGCCGACGCGGCGGGCCTGGGCCGGCGTGAGCGCGCGGTAGGTGCCGACGACTTCGCCGCTGGCCTGGTGGCGCACGAGCAGGTGCTCGCAGAAGTCGTCGAACAGGTCGACGTCGTGGTCCGGAATCGATGTGTCGAGTCGCGCGCCCATCTCGCCCGCGAACACGCGGAACCTCAGGCGCTGCGCTTCCCGGACTTCATCCAGGTGGCGGGCCCAGGCGACAGAGACCGCGCCGCGATCCGGAGCCGGCTGCGGATCAGGCCGACGAAGCGACCCCCGGGGCAGTGCGATCGGTGACAGCGGCAGGGTCGGGGTGGGCAGTTCGCTCAAGACGATGCTCCTGTTGTGGTCGTGCGCGCAGTGTGCGAAGCCCCGGTGACCCGTTCGTGGCAATCGCGTGGCGGATCGATGACAAGCAAGGGATGCATGCGCAGCGCGACGACGCGAACGCGCTCCTGACGCCGGCGCGGCGTCGCACGTCCGCGCTCCAGCCCGTGCACGCGCCGAAGAAGCCGACGGCGGGCACTTCGGGCGAAGCGTTGCCCATCGCGATGCGATAGACCGGCAAGGGCTGCGCTCCCGCGCCGGGCGTCCGGGTGACTTCCACGCGCGCGCCCGCGGCGGCGAGCACGGCTTCCAGGTCGTCGAGTTCGGACGGCGTGGAGGGCATCTGGCGCGCGAGGAAACGGCGTGCGCGTGTCACGCCACTGCCATGCGAGGCCGCTACCCTGGTGCGCGACGAAGGCCGCTAGACCGGTTCCAGCCGCCGGTGCGCGCCTTCCGGCGGCAGCACCTCGATGGCGTCGCCCGCCCTCACCTCGCCACCTTGCAGCACCACGCCCATCACGCCGGTCTTGCGCACGAGGCCGCCGGCTTCATCGCGGTCCAGCACCGCCTCCATCAGCCCCTGCTGGAACTTGTCGATCTGCGAGCAGGGATTGCGCAGGCCGGTGACCTCCACCAGCGCGTTCGCGCCGAGCCGCAGGCGCGTGCCCGCCGACAGCGCGAGCAGATCGATGCCGCGCGTCGTGATGTTCTCGCCGAGGTCGCCCGCGAACACGGCGAAGCCGCGTCCGACCAGTTCGTCGAACAGCTCCGCGTGGATGAGATGCACCTGCCGCAGGTTGGGCTGCGTCGGATCGCGGCGCACGCGCGAGCGGTGCTTGACCGTCGCGCCCGCGTGCGCGTCGCCTTGCACGCCGAGCCCGGGCACGAGCGTGATGGCGTCTTCCGCGAACTTGCTGAAGCTGTGGCTGCCGCTGCGATGCACGGCCTCGACGCCGGCCGTGGTCGCCATCAACCCGCCTGCAGGGCCTGCGCCAGATCCTGCGCGCCCTGCTTCGCGAGCGCGGCGTCCTGCGCCTCCACCATCACGCGCACGACGGGCTCGGTGCCGCTCGGACGGATCAGGATGCGGCCGCGGCCGGCCAGCTGCTTCTCCAGCGCTTCCTGCGCCTTCGGCAGCTTGCTGCTCTGCTTCCAGTCCTGGCCGGGCGCGAGCCGCACGTTGATGAGCGTCTGCGGATAGAGCGTGACGCCCTCGAGCAGGCTCGCCATCGACTTGCCGCCGCGCGCGCAGGCCTTGAGCACCTGCAGCGCGCTGATCAGGCCGTCGCCCGTGGTGTGCTTGTCCAGCGCCAGCAGGTGGCCCGAGCCTTCGCCGCCGAGCAGCCAGCCGCGCTTGTCCAGCTCTTCCAGCACGTAGCGGTCGCCGACCTTGGCGCGCACGAACTCGACGTCGCGGCCGCGCAGCGCGACTTCCACCGCCATGTTGGTCATCAGCGTGCCGACCGCGCCGGGCACGCGCTCGCCGCTGGACAGCCGGTCCTGCACCATGAGGTAGAGCAGCTCGTCGCCGTTGTAGAGGCGGCCCGCGCCGTCGACCATCTGCAGCCGGTCGGCGTCGCCGTCCAGCGCGATGCCGAAGTCGGCGCGGCGCTCGCGCACGGCCTGCACCAGCGCCTCGGGATGGGTGGCGCCGCAATCGCGGTTGATGTTCAGGCCGTCGGGCGAGCAGCCGATGCAATGCACTTCCGCGCCGAGCTCGTGGAACACCTTGGGGGCGATGTGGTACGCCGCGCCATTGGCGGCATCGACCACGATGTTCAGGCCCTTGAGCGTGAGGTCGTTGGCGAAGGTGCTCTTGCAGAACTCGATGTAGCGGCCGGCGGCGTCATCCAGGCGGCGCGCCTTGCCGAGCGTGGCCGAGTCGGCCCAGCTGGGCGGCTCGTCCAGCGCGGCCTCCACGGCGCGCTCCCACTCGTCGGGCAGCTTGGTGCCCTGCGCGCTGAAGAACTTGATGCCGTTGTCGGCGAACGGGTTGTGGCTGGCGCTGATCACCACGCCCAGGCTGGCGCGCTGCGCCCGCGTGAGGTAGGCCACGCCGGGCGTGGGCAGCGGGCCGAGCAGAACGACGTCGACGCCGGCAGAGTTGAAGCCCGATTCCAGCGCGCTCTCCAGCATGTAGCCCGAGATGCGCGTGTCCTTGCCGATCAGCACCGTCGGCCTTTCCTCGGTGCGCTTGAGCACGCGGCCCACCGCATGCGCGAGGCGCAGCACGAAGTCGGGCGTGATCACGCCCTGGCCCACCGTGCCGCGGATGCCGTCGGTGCCGAAATGCTTTCTGCTCATGTGGAGCTTCCTTCCCCTTGGTGTTCGTTCGTCGCCGCGGCCCAGACCTTCAGGGCCGCGACGGTTTCCTTGACGTCGTGCACGCGCACGACGCGCGCGCCGCGCTCGACGGCCAGCAGCGCCGCCGCCACGCTGGGAACGGTGCGCTGGTCCACCGGCAGGCCGGTGACCTGGCCGAGCGAGGACTTGCGCGACCAGCCCACCAGCAGCGGATGGCCGTCCGCCAGCAAGTCGCCCTGCCGCGCGAGCAGCGAGAAATTCTGCGGGACCGACTTGCCGAAGCCCACGCCCGGGTCCCAGGCGATGCGGTCGGCCGCGACGCCCAGCGCCATCAGCGCCCGCGTGTGCTCCCGCAGGAACGCGAGCACCTGCGGCACGGCGTCGCCAGCCATGGTGGATTTCTGCATGGTGCGCGGCTCGCCGTGCATGTGCATCAGGCAGACGCCGCAGGACGGGTGCGCGGCCACCGCCTGCATCGCGCCGGGCTGCCGCAGCGCCCAGACGTCGTTGACGATGTCCGCGCCGGCGTCCAGCACCTGGCGCATCACCTCGGGCTTGTAGGTGTCGACCGAGACCGGCACGCCCAGACGCACGGCTTCGCGCACCACGGGCAGCACGCGCGCGAGTTCCTCGTCCAGCGGCACCGGTGCGATGCCGGGCCGGGTGGATTCACCGCCGATGTCCAGGATGTGGGCGCCCTGCGCCAGCAGCCACTCGGCGTGCGCGAGCGCCGCGCTGGTGGTGGCGTGGTGGCCGCCGTCGGAGAACGAGTCGGGCGTGACGTTGACGATGCCCATCACCCGCGGCTGCGCGAGGTCCATGCGGAAGCGGGCGGTCTGCCAATGCATGGGCTCGATTTTCCTCCAAGCGGCGCAAGCGAAAGGGGCCCGGATGGGCCCCTTTTTGTGCTCAACGGTAAGAGCGATCAGGCTGCGCTGGGCGCGGGGTTGTCCGCACCCACGGCACTGCCGCCCGAGCCGCCGCCGGACGACGGCGTGCGCGGCGTGAAGTCCTTGGGCGGACGCGGATCCTTGCCGGCCATGATGTCGTCGAGCTGCTCGGCGTCGATGGTCTCCCACTCGAGCAGGGCCTTGGCCATGGCGTGCATCTTGTCGCTGTGGTCCTCGATGAGCTTGCGCGCCAGCGTGTACTGCTCGTCGATGATTCGGCGCACCTCGAGGTCGACCTTCTGCATGGTCTGCTCGGAGATGTTGGTGGTCTTGGTGACCGAGCGGCCGAGGAACACCTCGCCCTCGTTCTCGGCGTAGACCATCGGGCCCAGCGCGTCGGACATGCCGTAGCGCATCACCATGTCGCGCGCCAGATGGGTGGCCCGCTCGAAGTCGTTCGAGGCGCCCGTGGTCATCTGGTTCATGAACACCTCTTCCGCGATGCGGCCGCCGAACAGCATGCTGATCTGGTTGAGCATGTACTCGCGGTCGTAGCTGTAGCGGTCCTGCGAGGGCAGGCTCATCGTCACGCCCAGCGCGCGGCCGCGCGGGATGATGGTGACCTTGTGGACCGGGTCGCACTTGGGCAGCAGCTTGCCGATGAGCGCGTGGCCGGACTCGTGGTAGGCCGTGTTGCGGCGCTCTTCCTCGGGCATGACCATGCTCTTGCGCTCGGGGCCCATCAGGATCTTGTCCTTGGCCTTCTCGAAGTCCTGCATCTCGACCACGCGCGCGTTGCGGCGGGCGGCCATCAGGGCGGCCTCGTTGCACAGGTTGGCCAGGTCGGCGCCAGACATGCCCGGCGTGCCGCGCGCGATGATCTCGGCCTTGACGTCCTGGCCGATCGGGATCTTGCGCATGTGCACGTTCAGGATCTGCTCGCGGCCGCGGATGTCCGGCAGCTGCACGTAGACCTGGCGGTCGAAGCGGCCGGGGCGCAGCAGAGCGGCGTCCAGGATGTCCGGCCGGTTGGTGGCCGCGATGACGATGACGCCGAGGTTGGTCTCGAAGCCGTCCATCTCGACCAGCATCTGGTTGAGGGTCTGCTCGCGCTCGTCGTTGCCTCCGCCCAGGCCCGCGCCACGCTGGCGGCCGACCGCATCGATTTCGTCGATGAAGATGATGCAGGGGGCGTTCTTCTTGGCGTTCTCGAACATGTCGCGCACGCGGGCCGCGCCCACGCCGACGAACATCTCCACGAAGTCGGAGCCGGAGATCGAGAAGAACGGCACCTTGGCCTCGCCGGCGATGCCCTTGGCCAGCAGCGTCTTGCCGGTGCCGGGAGGGCCGACCAGCAGCAGGCCGCGCGGGATGCGGCCGCCGAGCTTCTGGAATTTCTGCGGGTCCTTCAGGAAGTCGACGACCTCCTTCACTTCCTCTTTCGCTTCGTCACAGCCGGCTACGTCGGCGAACGTGACCTGGTTGTTGTTCTCGTCGAGCATGCGGGCCTTGCTCTTGCCGAACGAGAACGCCCCGCCCTTGCCGCCGCCCTGCATCTGGCGCATGAAGTAGATCCAGACGCCGATGAGCAGCAGCATCGGGCCCCAGCTCACCAGCAGCGTCATGAGCAGCGAGCTCTCTTCACGCGGCTTGACGTCGAACTTGACGTTGTTGTTGATCAGGTCGCCGACCAGGCCGCGGTCGAGGTAGGTGGCGGTGGTGCGCACCTTGCGGTCGTCGGTGGTGATGGCCACGATCTCGGTGCCGCCCTGGCCTTCCTGGATGACGGCGTTCTTGATGCGGCGGGCGCGGACCTCCTCCAGGAAGTCCGAGTAGCCCATGACGCTGGCGCCGGCGGCGCCGCGCGTGTCGAACTGCTTGAATACCGTGAACAGGACCAGCGCTATGACGAGCCAGACGGCGATTTTCGAGAACCACTGATTGTTCAAATCGAACTCCGGGAGTGCGTGCCTGTCGGGCACGTCGGGCAGATGCGTCCCATTCTAGAGGTTTCAACTGGGCCCAAGATGGAATGCACCAAAGCCCACCATAGCCAAAACGGTGACAGCCGGTAGCCGGGCGGGACCCCGTCCCGGCGCGGGATAAAGCCCCGTCAGGCCGGCTTTTTAAGGCCGATGCCGACCAGGAAGTTCTCGGAGGACTTGTCCCGGGAGGCCTTGGGCTTGAGCGGCTTGACCACCCGGAAGGTTTCCTTGAACAGCTTCACCAGCTGGCTGTAGCCGCTGCCGTGGAACACCTTGGCGACCAGGGCGCCCTCGGGCTTGAGGTGGGCCTGGGAGAAGGCCACGGCCAGCTCGACCAGGTCGCTGATGCGGGCGGCGTCGGCCGACTCGATGCCCGACAGGTTGGGCGCCATGTCCGAAACCACGGTATCGACCTTGCGGCCGCCCACGGCCTGCTCCAGCCGGGCGAGCACTTCCGCCTCGCGGAAATCGCCCTGCAGGAAGCTCACGCCCTCGATCGGCTCCATCGGCAGGATGTCCAGGGCGACGATCACGCCATCGAGCTCGCCCACGGCGGCGCCCTCCGGCGACAGCTTGCGGCGCACGTACTGGCTCCAGGCGCCCGGGGTCGAGCCCAGGTCCACCACCAAGTGGCCGGGGCGGATCAACCCGAGGGCTTCGTCGATCTCCTTGAGCTTGTACGCGGCGCGCGCGCGGAAGCCCTCCTTCTGCGCCAGCTTGACGTAGGGATCGTTGACGTGATCGTTCAGCCAGGCCTTGTTGACCTTGCGGCTCTTTGTCTTCACCTTCATGCGGCCTCCATTGTCGCCCGCGGGGATAATCGCCCCATGCCCGCTCTCCAATTGACCATCGCCGAACGCAAGGCGCACCGCGCCGAAGCCCACCACCTGGATCCCGTGGTGATGATCGGCAACGAAGGGCTGACGCCCGCCGTCGTGCGGGAAACCAACGCCGCCCTCGACGCCCACGGCCTGATCAAGGTCCGCGTGCTGGGCGACGACCGCGCCGCGCGCGAGGAAATCTACTTGCAGCTGGCCGACCAGCTGAATGCCGCGCCCATCCAGCACATCGGCAAGCTGCTGGTGCTCTGGCGCCCGCAGCCGAAGAAGGAAAAGGCGGTCGACGAGGACCGCATGCCCGGCCCGCGCGACTTCAAGGTGCTGAAGTACAGCAAGCGCGGCGGCCAGCGGCCGGAAGTGAAGACCCTTCGCGTGCTGGGCAACCAGCGCCTGACCCCCGGCGGCAAGGTCAAGCGGGCCAAACCGAAGCAGAAGTCCGTGAAGAAGGGTCGCCTGGACTAGGTTCCGGCCCGGCGGGTGATCCGCCACAGCACGACCAGGGCGCACACCCACTGCAGCGCGTACATCGCGCTGCCCACCGAGTGCCACAGCCGCAGGTTCTCCCTCGCCACGATGCGCGGGGCGACGGCGAACTCGACCAGCAGCGCCAGCAGCATCCCGGCCAGCACGAAGGGCAGCGCCCCGCCCGCCCAGTCCATCCGGGGCGATTCGCCCCGGGGCCGCGACGCCATCAGCAGCACCACGCCGCAGCCGACGCCCAGCCAGGTCTGGGCCGTGAACAGCCGCGCCGCGGTCTGGCCGGCCAGCGCCGGCGTGGGCAGGTGCGCGAAGAGCAACGGCACGACCATGAAGCCGACGGCGGAGAGGCTGCCCCACCAGAGGGCCGCCGAAAGCACCGCCAGCCGCTGCCGACCGTCCATCGGCTTCAGCGGTAGTCGACCGCCACGATCTCGTAACGCTTGAGGCCGCCCGGGGCCTGCACCTCGGCGGTGTCGCCCTCCTCCTTGCCGATCAGCGCGCGGGCGATCGGGCTGGAGATGTTGATCAGGCCTTCCTTCAGGTCGGCCTCGTCCTCGCCGACGATCTGGTACCTGACCTTGTCGCCGGACTCCTCTTCCTCCAGCTCGACCGTGGCGCCGAACACCACCTTGCCGCCCGCGTCCACCGCGGCCGGATCGATGATCTGGGCGGCCGCCAGCTTGCCTTCCAGCTCGCGGATGCGGCCTTCGATGAAGCCCTGGCGGTCCTTGGCGGCGTCGTACTCGGCGTTCTCCGAGAGGTCGCCCTGGGCACGCGCCTCGGCGATGGCGTTGATCACCCAGGGGCGTTGCTTGGTCTTGAGTTCGTGCAGCTCGGCCTTGAGCTTCTCCGCGCCGCGTTTGGTGATGGGGATGGTGGCCATGTCTCTTCTACCTTGCGTGGTCCTTGCCGTCGATCAAAAGGAAAACCGCCGGACGTTGCCGACCGGCGGTGTTCATGGCCGCAATTATCGCAGGATCGGGCGCCGCCGGCCGGCAGCGCGGCCTAGTCGCGCCCGGCCTCCTCGATCTTCTTGGCCGTCAGTTCCGGGTGCGTGAACAGCGCCTCGTGGCTGCCCGGCGCCTCCGACAGCCGGAACAGGCCCAGGCGCTCGGACAGCCGCGGATGCCAGGGCATCGAATGCGGCATGGACACGTCCTGCTGGAAGTTGACGAACGACTTGCCCATAGTCATCGCCGCCAGCTCGGTGCGCAGCGCCACCGGGTCGGTGAACGTGCGGTAGGGCTGCGGATTGAGCTTGGCGTAGCTGCTCTCGGCGAGCGCGAGGTCGCCGTCGTTGATGAAGACCTCGCGCCAGATCGGGAACGGCAGCATCAGCGCGCCGTTGTTCGCGGCGGCGAGGTTGTCGAACAGCTCCTTGAAGGGCCCGGGCACCATGTCGTTCAGGCACTGGCCGTTGAACGGCACGAAGCCGTTGATGTAGACCAGCCGCCGGATGCGCTGCGGCGCCCAGTCGGCCACCTGGCTGATCACCATGCCGCCGTAGCTGTGGCCCACCAGGCGCACGTTCTCCAGCTTCTGCTGCTCCAGGAACTCGAGCAGCGAGGTGGCGGCGTCGGCCAGGCCGACGGTGGCGCGGTCATCCTGCGGCCGGTTGCCGGCCAGGGTCGGGCAATGGACGGTGTGGCCACGGGAGCGCAGGTGCTTGGCGGTGGGCTCCAGGAGCTCGCCGGTGTGCCAGGCGCCGTGGACCAGGACGTAGGTGTCGGCCATGGGGGTCTCCTTTCGGACCGGCCCCACAAAGACGCGCGGCCGGCGTGGGGCAATCTACGCTGCCCCGACGCCGGCCGCAATCGCGCCGGATGTCAGCCCAGCTGGGCGTGCAGCTCCTGCACCGAGTAGACGTCCAGGTCGTCCATGTACTTCATGCCTTCCACCGCGGCTTCGGCGCCGGCGATGGTGGTGAAGGTGGTGACGCGGGCCAGCAGCGACGAGGTGCGGATGGCGCGCGAGTCGGCGATGGCGTTGCGGCGCTCCTCGACCGTGTTGATCACCATGCCGATCTCGTTGTTCTTGATCATGTCCACCACGTGCGGGCGTCCCTCGGCGACCTTGTTGACGGTCTGGCAGGCGATGCCCGCCGCGGCGATGGCCGCGGCCGTGCCCTTGGTGGCGACCAGCTCGAAGCCTATGTCCGCCAGCTGGCGGGCCACGTCGACGGCGCGCGGCTTGTCGCTGTTCTTCACCGTGAGGAACACCTTCCTCACCGCGTCGCTGGGCCGCGGCAGCTTGGTGCCCGCGCCCATCTGGCTCTTGACGAAGGCTTCCCCGAAGGTCTTGCCGACGCCCATCACCTCGCCGGTGGACTTCATCTCGGGGCCGAGGATGGTGTCCACGCCCGGGAACTTGACGAAGGGGAACACCGCTTCCTTGACGCTGAAGTACGGCGGCGTCACTTCCTCGGTGATGCCCTGCTGGTCGAGCGACTGGCCCACCATGCAGCGCGCCGCCACCTTGGCCAGCTGGATGCCCGTGGCCTTGCTGACGTAGGGCACGGTGCGCGAGGCGCGCGGGTTCACTTCCAGCACGAAGATGACGTCCTGGCCGTCCTTCTCCTGGATGGCGAACTGCACGTTCATCAGGCCGACCACGTTCAGCGCCTTGGCCATCGCGGCGGTCTGGCGCTTGAGCTCGTCCACGGTCGCCTTGGACAGCGAGTACGGCGGCAGCGAACAGGCCGAGTCGCCCGAGTGCACGCCGGCCTGCTCGATGTGCTCCATCACGCCGCCGATGAAGGTGCGCTTGCCGTCCGACAGGCAGTCCACGTCGCACTCGATGGCGTCGTTCAGGAACCGGTCCAGCAGCACGGGCGAGTCGTTCGAGACCTTCACCGCCTCGCGCATGTAGCGCTCCAGGTCGCGCTGCTCGTGCACGATCTCCATCGCGCGGCCACCCAGCACGTAGCTGGGACGCACCACCAGCGGGTAGCCCAGCGCGGCGGCCTTCTCCAGCGCCTCGGGCTCGGTGCGGGCGGTGGCGTTGGGCGGCTGGCGCAGGCCGAGCTCGTGCAGCAGCTTCTGGAAGCGCTCGCGGTCTTCGGCGGCGTCGATCATGTCCGGGCTGGTGCCGATGATGGGCACGCCCTCGGCCTCCAGGCCCAGCGCCAGCTTCAGCGGCGTCTGGCCGCCGTACTGCACGATGACGCCGGTGGGCTTTTCCTTGTCGACGATCTCCAGCACGTCTTCCAGCGTGAGCGGCTCGAAGTACAGGCGGTCGGAGGTGTCGTAGTCGGTCGAGACCGTCTCCGGATTGCAGTTGACCATGATGGTCTCGTAGCCGTCCTCGCGCAGGGCGAGCGCGGCGTGCACGCAGCAGTAGTCGAACTCGATGCCCTGGCCGATGCGGTTGGGCCCGCCGCCCAGCACCATGATCTTCTTCTTGCTGGTGGGCTGCGCCTCGCACTCGTCCTCGTAGGTCGAGTACATGTAGGCGGTGTTGGTCGCGAACTCGGCCGCGCAGGTGTCCACGCGCTTGTAGACCGGGCGCACGTCCAGCGCCTTGCGGCGCTCGCGCACCGCCTTGTCGGTGGTCTTGAGCAGCTTGGCCAGGCGGCGGTCGGAGAAGCCCTTGCGCTTGAGCAGGCGCAGCTGGCCCTTGTCCAGCGACGCCAGCGCCTCGGCGCCCTTCTGCGCGGCGATCCTGTCCAGCTCGAGCTCGATCTTCACGATCTCCTCGATCTGCACCAGGAACCACTTGTCGATCTTGGTCAGGTCGTGGACCTCGTCGACGCTCCAGCCGGCGGCGAAGGCGTCGCCCACGTACCAGATGCGCTCGGGGCCGGGCTCGCCCAGTTCCTTCTCCAGCACCTCGCGGTCCTGGGTCTTCTCGTTCATGCCGTCGACGCCGACTTCCAGGCCGCGCAGGGCTTTCTGGAACGACTCCTGGAAGGTGCGGCCCATGGCCATCACCTCGCCCACCGACTTCATCTGCGTGGTCAGGCGCGAATCGGCCTGCGGGAACTTCTCGAAGGCGAAGCGCGGGATCTTGGTGACGACGTAGTCGATCGAGGGCTCGAAGCTCGCGGGCGTGGCGCCGCCGGTGATCTCGTTGCGCAGCTCGTCGAGCGTGTAGCCCACCGCCAGCTTGGCGGCGACCTTGGCGATCGGGAAACCGGTGGCCTTGGACGCCAGCGCCGAAGAACGCGACACGCGCGGGTTCATCTCGATCACGATCATCCGCCCGTCCTGGGGGTTGATCGAGAACTGCACGTTGGAACCGCCGGTGTCGACACCGATCTCGCGCAGCACCGCCAGCGAGGCGTTGCGCATGATCTGGTATTCCTTGTCGGTCAGCGTCTGGGCCGGGGCGACGGTGATGGAGTCGCCGGTGTGCACGCCCATCGGATCGAGGTTCTCGATGGAGCACACGATGATGCAGTTGTCCGCCTTGTCGCGGACCACTTCCATCTCGTACTCCTTCCAGCCGAGCAGCGATTCCTCGATCAGGAGCTCGTTGGTGGGCGAGGCTTCCAGGCCGCGCTTGCAGATGACCTCGAATTCCTCGGGGTTGTAGGCGATGCCGCCGCCGGTGCCGCCCAGAGTGAAGCTGGGGCGGATGACGGTGGGGAAGCCGACGCGCTTTTGCACGTCCCAGGCCTCTTCCATCGTGTGCGCGATGCCCGAGCGCGCCGAGCCCAGGCCGATCTTGGTCATCGCCTCCTTGAACTTCTGGCGGTCCTCGGCCTTGTCGATGGCGTGCGGCGTGGCGCCGATCAGCTCGACGCCGTGCTTGTCCAGCACGCCGTTGCGCCACAGGTCGAGCGCGCAGTTCAGCGCGGTCTGGCCGCCCATGGTGGGCAGGATGGCGTCGGGCTTTTCCTTGGCGATGATCTTCTCGACCGTCTGCCAGGTGATCGGCTCGATGTAGGTGACGTCGGCCGTGGCCGGGTCGGTCATGATCGTCGCGGGGTTGCTGTTGATCAGGATGACCTTGAAGCCCTCCTCGCGCAGCGCCTTGCAGGCCTGCACGCCGGAGTAGTCGAATTCGCAGGCCTGGCCGATGATGATCGGGCCCGCGCCGATGATGAGGATGCTCTTGATGTCTGTGCGCTTGGGCATGGCTTACTTCTGCTTCTTCTCGTCCATCAAGCCCGTGAACTTGTCGAACAGATAACCGATGTCATGGGGGCCGGGCGACGCTTCCGGGTGGCCCTGGAAGCAGAACGCGGGCTTGTCGGTGCGGGCCAGGCCCTGCAGCGTGCCGTCGAAGAGCGACACGTGCGTGGGGCGCAGGTTGGCCGGCAGGGTCTTCTCGTCCACCGCGAAGCCGTGGTTCTGGCTGGTGATGGAGACGCGGTTGTTGTCCAGGTCCTTGACCGGGTGGTTGGCGCCGTGGTGGCCGAACTTCATCTTGAAGGTCTTGGCACCGGAGGCCAGCGCCAGGATCTGGTGGCCCAGGCAGATGCCGAACGTCGGATAGCCGTCTTCGACCAGCTCGCGCGTGGCTTCGATGGCGTAGTCGCAGGGCTCCGGGTCGCCGGGGCCGTTGGAGAGGAACACGCCGTCGGGCTTGAGCTTCTTCACTTCGGCGGCGGGCGTCTTGGCAGGCACCACGGTGACCTTGCAGCCGCGCTCGGCCAGCATGCGCAGGATGTTCTTCTTCACGCCGTAGTCGAACGCGACCACGTGGTACCTGGGCTTCTCGAGCTTGCCGTAGCCGCTGCCCAGCTCCCATTCGGTCTGGGTCCAGTCGTAGGACTTGTCGACGGAGACGACCTTGGCGAGGTCCAGGCCGTTCATGGCGGGCGCCTTGCGCGCCTCGGCCACGGCCTTCTCGACCAGGTCCGCGGTGATCTCCTGGCCCGGCTGCAGCGCGAGGATGCAGCCGTTCTGCGCGCCCTTGGTGCGCAGGATGCGGGTGAGCTTGCGGGTGTCGATGTCGGCGATGCCGACCGTGTTCTCGCGCTTGAGGTAGTCCGACAGCGTGAGGCTGGTGCGGAAGTTGGACGCCACCAGCGGCAGGTCGCGGATGATCAGGCCGGCGGCGTGGACCTTGGCGGCCTCGACGTCTTCCTCGTTCACGCCGTAGTTGCCGATGTGCGGGTAGGTCAGCGTGACGATCTGTCGCGCGTAGCTGGGGTCGGTGAGGATCTCCTGGTACCCGGTGATGGCCGTGTTGAACACGACTTCACCCGTGGTGGAGCCGGGGGCTCCGATCGAGGTACCAGGGAAGACCGTGCCGTCGGCGAGCGCCAGGAGTGCGGGGGGCTGGGCTCGCTGCTGGGACAAAAGCACTGGGTTCTCCGAAAGGGTGTCGGGTACGCCCAAAACGCAGCCGGAACGACACTTCCGGTGTTGCTTTTGTTCAGGGGAGGAGCGAGGGGCTGCGCTAGGCGTACGGGTTGCGGGAAAAGCCTCTGATTATAGCTTGGCCGATGTGCTCGGCCGCACCGTCGTGGCGCTGGCGTGCAGGCAGATCGCCGCCGCGGCCGCGACGTTGAGCGACTCCTCGCCGCCCGGCTGCTCGATGCGCACGCGCAGCGAGGCCCGTTGCTCCAGATCCTGCGAGACGCCCTGCCCTTCGTGGCCCAGCACCCAGGCGCAAGGCCAGGGCAGCCGGGCCCGGTGGAGCAGTTCGCCGCCGTGCGAGCTGGTGACGAGCAGCGGCACCTTCAATCCGTCCAGGACGCCCGGCTCGGCGGCGTCGAACAGCGACAACCCGAAATGCGCGCCCATGCCAGCGCGCAGCACCTTGGGCGACCAGAGCGCGGCCGAGCCCTTGAGCGCGACCACCTGGCGGAAGCCGAAGGCGGCGGCGCTGCGCAGCACCGAACCGACGTTGCCGGCGTCCTGCAGGCGGTCCAGCACCACGGTCGCCGCCTGCGCATCGAGGACCGGCGCCGCCGGCACGGCGATCACGAATCCCATGCGCGCGGGCGATTCCAGCGTGCTGAGCGCGGAAAAGAGCGGATCGGCCAGCACCAGCGACTTCGCGGCGGGCAGGTGCTGGTGCGGCGGACAGGATTCCGCGTACACGGCCAGTTCGGGCTGGACGCCGCGCGCCAGCGCCGCGCGGCAGAGGTGGTCGCCTTCGAGCCAGATGCGGCCCTGCTTGCGCCAGGCCGTGCTGTCCTGCGCCAGCAGGCGCAGCGACTTGAATTGCGAATTGGCCGTCGAGCGGATGACCGCGGCAGCGGCTTCGGTCACTGGACCGTGACGGTGACGCCGCCGCCCGGGGCCAGCGTCATCGTGGCGGCGACCGGGCTGAAGAAGCGGCGGTGGTGGCGGCAGGCGCCATGCGTGCGCAGCGCCTCCAGGTGTTCGGGCGTGCTGTAGCCCTTGTGCGAGGCGAAGCCGTACTGCGGGAACTCGTCGTGCAGCGTGGCGAGCAGGCGGTCGCGGTGCACCTTGGCCAGGATGGACGCGGCCGAGATCGCCTTGATCTTGGCGTCGCCGCCGACGATGGCCTCGGCCAGGACGTCCACGCGCGGCAACGCATTGCCATCCACCAGGATCCGCGCCGGCTTCAGCCGCAGGCCTTCGACCGCGCGCTTCATCGCCAGCATCGTCGCGTGGTAGATGTTGAGCGAGTCGATCTCCTCGACGGTGGCCTCCGCGACCGAGCAGCACAGGGCCTTGTCCATGATCTGGTCGTACAGCTTCTCGCGTTGCAGCGGCGACAGCATCTTGGAGTCGGCCAGGCCGCGGATGCGCTTGCCGTCGTCGAGGATGACCGCGGCGGCGACCACCGGGCCGGCCAGCGGGCCGCGACCGGCCTCGTCGACGCCGGCCTGCAGGCCGGTCGGGTCCCAGGCGAGGCGGGCCTGTTCACCCTTGGATAGTCTTTTCGATCGCATCGGTGGCCAATGTCGCCGTGTCGCGCCGCAGCTGGTGGTGCAGCACCGTGAACTTCTCTTGAACGGCCGCCATTCTGGCAGGAGCCTCCAGCCATTCCAACAGGGCACGCGCGAGCGCGCGGGGGGTCGCGTCGTGCTGCAGCAACTCGGGCACCACAAAGTCCTCGGCCAGGATGTTGGGCAGGCCGACCCAGGGCTGCAGCTGCTTGCGACGCATGATCTGCCAGCTGATCGCGTTCATGCGGTAGGCGATCACCATCGGCCGCTTGAAGAGGGCCGCCTCGAGCGTGGCGGTGCCGCTGGCGATGAGCGTCAGGTCGCAGGCGGCCAGCGCCGCGTGCGACTGGCCGTCGACGACGTGCAGTCCGTCCTCCAGCCCCGCGCGACGTGCCGCCGTCTCGACCGCGCGCCGCAGCGAAGGCACGCAGGGCACGATGAAGCTCACGCCGGGCCGCAGGCGCTGCAGCAGCACGGCCGCTTCGAAGAACGGCCGCGCCAGGTACTGCACCTCGGACGCGCGGCTGCCCGGCAGGATGGCCACCACCTCGCCTTCGAGCGGCAGCCCCAGCGACGCGCGGGCCGCCGCGCGGTCGGGCTCCAGCGGGATCACGCCCGCCAGCGGATGGCCCACGTAGGTGGCGCGGACGCCGTTGCGGGCCAGCAGCGCGGGCTCGAACGGGAAGATGCACAGCACGTGGTCGCAGGCGCGGCGGATCTTGGCGATGCGCTCGGGCCGCCAGGCCCACACCGACGGGCAGACGAAGTGCACGGTCTTGAGCCCGGCCGCGCGCAGGTCGGCCTCCAGGTCGAGGTTGAAGTCGGGCGCGTCCACGCCGACGAACAGCCGCGGCGGCTCGCGCAGCAGGCGTTCCTTGAGCTGGCGCCGGATGCCGATGATCTCGCGGTAGTGGCGCAGCACCTCGACGTAGCCGCGCACGGCCAGCTTGTCGTGCGGCCACCAGGCGTCGAAGCCGTGCTCGGCCATGCGCGGGCCGCCGATGCCGGCAGCGTGGAGCTGCGGCCAGCGGCGGCGCAGGCCGCCGAGCAGCAGGCCGGCCAGCAGGTCACCGGAGGTTTCGCCCGCGACCATCGCGAGCTCCAGCCGCTCGCCGCGCGCGGGCGCGGCCGCGACGGCGGGCGTCATCGGACGATGCCGCGCTGCGGCGACACGCCGGCCAGGAAGTCGGACATCAGGCGCACGTCGGTCTGCGCCTCGGGCGTGGCGGCGGCGAGCTGCTCGATGCGTGCGCGTGCTTCGTCCAGCGTCAGGCCGTCGCGGTACAGCGCCTTGTGCATGGCCTTGACGGCCGAGACGCGAGCGGGCGAGAAGCCGCGCCGGCGCAACCCCTCGTAGTTCATCGAGCGCGCGCCCGCGGGAGAGCCCTCGCTCATCACGAACGGCGGCTGCTCGGCCAGCAGCACCGAGCCCATGGCCGTCATGCCGTGCGCGCCGATGCGCACGAACTGGTGCACGCAGGTGTACGCGCCCAGGACCACCCAGTCGTCGACCACCACGTGGCCGGCGATCTGCGCGTTGTTGGCGAAGGTGGTGTTGTTGCCCACCGCGCAGTCGTGCGCCAGGTGGGTGTAGGCCATCATCCAGTTGTCGTTGCCCAGGCGCGTGACGCCGCCGCCCTGCACCGTGCCGACGTGGTAGGTGCTGTATTCGCGGATGACGTTGCGGTCGCCGATCACCAGCTCGCAAGGCTCGCCGCGGTACTTCTTGTCCTGGTTCCAGGAGCCCAGCGAGACGAACTGGAAGATGCGGTTGTCGCGGCCGATGGTGGTGCGGCCTTCGATCACGCAGTGCGATCCGACCGTGGTGCCCGCGGCGATCTTCACCTCGGGCCCGACGACCGAGTACGGCCCGATGCTGGCCGTGCCGTCGATCTCGGCCTTCGGGTCGACGATGGCCGTCGGGTGGATGTGCATCGTCAGGCCACCGTCCTCATGGTGCACATCAGCTCGGCTTCGCAGGCGATCTCCTCGCCCACGCGGGTCGTGCCCTTGAACTTGTAAATGCCGGCCTTGGCGCGCTCGAGCGTCACGTCCATCACGAGCTGGTCGCCCGGTTCCACCGGCCGCTTGAAGCGCGCCCCGTCGATGCCGGCGAAGTAGTAGACGGTCTTGTCGTCCGGCGTGACGCCCTGGGTGGCGAACGACAGCAGCGCGGCCGCCTGCGCCATCGCTTCGAGCATCAGCACGCCCGGCATCACCGGACGGTGCGGGAAGTGGCCGGTGAAGAACGGCTCGTTGATCGTGACGTTCTTGATCGCGCGGATGCTCTTGCCCAACTCGAGGTCGATCACGCGGTCCACCAGCAGGATGGGGTAGCGGTGCGGCAGTTGCTTGAGGATCTGGTGGATGTCCAACGTAGTCATCTATTTCTTCTCGAGTTTCTCGAGGGCGCGAACACGGTCGCGCAGGGAATGCAATTGCTTGAGCGAAGCGGCGTTCTTCTCCCAGGCCGCATTTTCGTCGATGGGGAACACGCCCGTGTAATGGCCGGGCTTGAAGATGGACCGCGTCACCAGCGAGAACGAAGAGATGTTCACGTGGTCCGCGATGGTCAGGTGGCCCAGGATGCCCGCGCTGCCGCCGATGGTGCAGTAGGCGCCGATGGTGGCGCTGCCCGCGATGCCCGCGCAGCCGGCGATGGCCGTGTGCCTGCCGATGCGGACGTTGTGCCCCACCTGGATCAGGTTGTCGAGCTTGACGCCGTCCTCGATCACCGTGTCGGCCAGCGCGCCGCGGTCGATGCACGTGTTGGCGCCGATCTCGACGTCGTTGCCGATGCGCACCGCGCCCAGCTGCTCGATCTTCTCCCACTCGCCCTGGCGCGGCGCGAAGCCGAAGCCGTCGGCGCCGATCACCACGCCCGGATGCAGGACGCAGCGCGCGCCGATCACGCAGTCCTCGCCGATGCTGACGCGCGACTTGAGTACGGTGCCCGCGCCGATGCGCGCGCCCCGCTCCACCACGCACAGCGGGCCGATGCGGGCGCTGGGATCGACCACCGCCTCGGGGTCGACCACCGCGCTCGGATGCACCGCGGGCCCGGCGGCGGGCGCGCGGCGCGCCTTCCACAGCTGCGTGACGCGGGCGAAGTAGAGATAGGGATCGTCGGCCACGATGGCCGCGCCGCGGGCCAGCGCCGCATCGCGCATCGCGGGCGAGACGATCACGCAGCCGGCCTGCGAGGAGGCCAGCTGCGACTGGTACTTGGGATTGCTCAGGAAGCTGAGCTGGTCGGCGCCGGCCGATTCCAGCGGCGCCAGGCCGGTGACGGCCTTGTCACGCTCGCCGTGCAGTTGCCCGCCGAGCGAGTCCACGATGTCGCCCAGCCGGATCTGCACGAGAGCCTCACCGGCTGTTGTTGAGCGCCTTGATCACCTTCTCGGTGATGTCGTGCTTGGGGTTGATGTAGACGGCTTCCTGCAGGATCAGGTCGTACTTCTCCTGCTCGGCGACCTGGCGCACCACGCGGTTGGCGCGCTCGAGGACCTGCTGCAGTTCCTCGTTCTTGCGGGAAGTCATGTCTTCCTGGATCTCGCGGCGCTTGCGCTGGAATTCGCGGTCCTGGTCGATCAGCTGCTTCTGGCGCTGCTGGCGCTGGCTCTCGGACAGCGTGGGCGCCTCGCGCTCGTACTTCTCGGACTGCGACTTGAGCGAGGCGCCCAGGTCGTTCAGTTCCTTCTCGCGGCGGGAGAATTCCTGCTCCAGCTTGGCCTGGGCGGTCTTGGCCGCGCCGGCCTCTCGCAGGATGCGATCGAGGCTGACGAAACCCACGCGGAATTCCTGCGCCATGGCGGGCGCGGCGGCAAGCGCCAGGGCCCCTACGAGGGCCCAGAGCGTGGACATGCGGCTCAGATACTTCATCAAAAAGCGGTTCCGATCTGGAATTGGAGTCGCTGGATTCTATCGCCAGCGAATTTGCGGACAGGTTGGGCGATCGCCAGGCGCAGCGGGCCGATGGGCGACAGCCAGGAGACGCCGACGCCGGTGGACGCGCGAAGCTGGCCGAAGTCCATGCGCTCGTCGTCGCCGTACACGTTGCCGACGTCGACGAAGCCGAAGAGGCGCAGCGAACGGTCGTTGCCGGCGCCGGGGAACGGCGTGAACAGCTCGCCGTTGAGCGTGATCTTGCGCGTGCCGCCGATGCTGGCGCCGGTGACGTCGCGCGGGCCCAGCGTGCCCTGCTCGAAGCCGCGCACCGAGCCCAGGCCGCCGGAGTAGAAGTTCTTGAAGATCGGATAGATCCGGTCGCCGATCGCCTTGCCCAGGCCCAGCTCGCCGTTGAAGGCGAGCGTGAACTGCTTGTTCAGCGGGACGTAGTGCTGGTACTGGTAGTTGGCCCGCACGTAGCGGCCGTCGCCGAAGAAGCTGGCCTCGCCGGACGCGCGCTGCAGGCGGCCCTTGGTGGGCGCGATGGCGCTGTCGCGGTCGTCGCGGGTCCAGCCGATGGTGAACGGGAAGTTGTAGCTGGTGAGGCCTGCCTCGGCCGCGTACGCCAGGTAGGCCGCCGGGATGTTGGTGCCCGGACGGATCTCGGTGCGTTCGACGCCGGCGCCGAAGTAGACGGTGTCGAACTCGCTGAACGGAACGCCGAATCGCAGCGACGTGCCGGTGGTGGCCAGCGAGTAGTTGCCGCCCTGCTCCTCGTAAGGCTTGGAGTTGCGGTGGTAGACGTCGACCGCCCGCGAGATGCCGTCCTGCGTGAAGTACGGGTCGATCGAGGTGAACGCGATGCTGCGGTTGTACTTGCTGGTGTTCACCTCGGCGCTGAGGTACTGGCCGGTGCCGAACGCGTTCTCCTGCTTGATCGCGAAGCCCAGGCCCAGGCGGTCGGCGCTGGAGAAGCCGGCCGACAGCTGCAGGCTGCCCGTGGGCTTTTCCTCGACGGTGACGTTCAGGTCGACCTGGTCGGGCGCGCCGGGCACGTCGCTGGTCTCGACGTTGATGTCGCGGAAGAAGCCCAGGCGGTCGACGCGGTCGCGCGAAAGGCGGATCTTGTCGCCGTCGTACCAGCTGGATTCGAACTGGCGGAACTCGCGGCGCACCACTTCGTCGCGGGTGCGGTTGTTGCCCGCGATGTTGACGCGGCGCACGTAGGCGCGGCGCGAGGGCTCCGCCACGAGGGTGAAGCCCACCAGGTTGCGCTGGCGGTCGATCTCGGGTCGCGCCTCCACGCTGGCGAAGGCGTAGCCGAAGCTGCCGAAGTAATCGGTGAAGGCCTTGGTGGTCTCGGTCACCTGGTCGGCGTTGTAGGGTTCGCCCGCGCGGATGCGCACCAGGTTCTTGAAGTCCTCGTCCTTGCCCAGGTAGTTGCCTTCCAGCTTGACGCCGCTGACGACGAAGCGCTCGCCTTCGGTGACGTTCACCGTGATGGTGATGTCCTGCTTGTTCGGCGAGATCGCGACCTGGGTGGAGTCGATGTTGAACTCCAGGAAGCCGCGGCTCAGGTAGTACGAGCGCAGCGACTCCAGGTCGGCGTTGAGCTTGGCGCGCGAGTAGCGGTCGGACTTGGTGTACCAGGAGAGCCAGCCGCCGGTGTCGAGGTCGAACAGGCCCTTGAGCGTGCCTTCGCTGAAGGCGCGGTTGCCGACGATGTGGATCTCGCGGATGCGCGCCGGCTCGCCTTCGGTGACGGTGAAGGTCAGGTTGACGCGGTTGCGCTCGATCGGCGTGACGGTGGTGACCACGTCGGCGCCGTACAGGCTGCGGTTGATGTACTGGCGGCGCAGTTCCTGCTCCGCGCGGTCGGCCAGCGCCTGGTCGTACGGGCGGCCCTCGGTCAGGCCGATGTCGCGCAGCGCCTTGCGCAGCGCTTCCTTGTCGAACTCGCGGGTGCCGGCGAAGTCGACGTCGGCGACGGTGGGGCGTTCCTCGACGATGACCACGAGCACGTCGCCCGCGACTTCCAGCCGCACATCCTTGAACAGGCCCAGGCCGAACAGCGAGCGGATGGCGGCGGAGCCCTTCTCGTCGTTGTACTGGTCGCCGACCCGGAACGGGAGCGAAGCGAAGACGGTGCCGGGCTCCACGCGCTGCAGGCCCTCGACCCGGATGTCCCTCACGGTGAAGGGATCGACCGCCCACGCGTTGACCGCAAACGCGGCGGCGACCATGCCCGAGACGGTGCGCGCGCGAATGCGCTTGAATTGGTTCTTCATCGAGTCCTGGGTGGCCCCGCCGTCTTCGGGGCTGGCTGGCTGGTGACGCCAGCCGTTGTTCTATTCAACCGAAGAGACGCGTGACGTCGTTGAACAGTGCGATGGTCATCATCACCAGAAGCACCGCCACCCCGCCTCGCTGCAGCCTCTCCATCCACGCGTCCGGGACACTGCGTCCCGTGGCCGCCTCCCAAAGATAATACATCAGGTGACCTCCATCCAAGACGGGGAGAGGCAGCAGGTTCAGCACCCCCAGGCTCACGCTGATCATCGCCAGGAACACCACGTACTGCAGCAGTCCCATGCTGGCGGACTTGCCGGCGTAGTCGGCGATGGTGAGCGGTCCGCTCAGGTTCTTCAGCGACGCTTCGCCGATCACCATGCGACCCAGCATGCGGACGGTGAGCAGCGACACCTCCCAGGTCTTCACGGCGCCGCGCCACAGGCCGTCGATCGGGCCGTAACGCACTTCCACCATGTCGGGCGGCGCGCCGACGTAGGCGCCGATGCGGCCGATCGCCCGGCCGGCGTCCTGGGCCACCGCAGGCGCGACTTCCATCTCGAGCACCCGGCCCTCGCGCTGCACGCGCCAGGTCGAGGCGACCGGCTGGCCTTCGCGCACCTGGCCGCGGATCCATTCGCGCAACTGCTGCGCGTCGACGATCGGCGTGCCGGCCACGGCCAGCACGCGGTCGCCCTTCTGCAGGCCGGCCTTGCGGGCCGCGCCGCCTTCGACGATGTCACCCAGCACCGGTTGCGTGAGCGGTCCGAGGAGCCCGATGCGGCGGAACAGCTGCGGGTCGGCGTCGGGTGATTCGATGCGGCTCAGGGGCAGCACCACCTGGCGCTCGCGCCGACCGCCTTCGTCGACCGTCAGGCGCAGGTCCTGCGCATCGAGCGCGCCGCGCGTGAGCAGCCACCGGACCTGCTCGAAGGAGCGCACCGGCTCCTGGTCCTCGCCCTCGAAGCCGGCGGCCGAGACGGTCTCGCCGCCGCGCAGGCCGGCCTGGTCCGCGATCGAGCCCGCGACCGGGGAAGCCAGCACGGCGCGGGGCTCCTGCACGCCCCACCAGTTGACGCCGGCGTACAGCAGCACCGCCAGCAGCAGGTTGGCCACCGGGCCGGCGGCGACGATCAGCGCGCGCGAACGCAGCGGCTGGGTGTTGAAGGCCAGGTGGCGCTCATCCGCGGCGACCGGCGCCTCGCGTTCGTCGAGCATCTTCACGTAGCCGCCGAGCGGGAACGCGGCGATGACGAACTCGGTGTCCTGGTTGGGCCGTTGGCGGCGCGGCTTCCAGCGGTAGAGCACCTTGCCGAAGCCGACCGAGAAGCGCAGCACCTTGACGCCGCAGGCCACCGCCACGCGGTAGTGGCCCCACTCGTGGACGGCCACGAGCAGCCCCAGCGCGATGAGGAAGGCGACGACGGTGGTCAGCATGGATGGCCCTTTCGGCTCAGCCGCAGGCGGAGATCGCGCCGCGGGCCGCCTGCCGCGCCCGGGCATCCAGCGCCAGCAGATCGGCCAGCGCCTCGGGTTTGGACGGCGAGACGCGGTCCAAAGTTGCAAGGTTGACGGCGTGGATCTGGTCGAAGCGGATGCGACGGTCGAGGAAGGCGGCGACCGCCTCCTCGTTGGCGGCGTTCAGCACGGCCGTGGTGCCGGCGGGCGCCCGCAGCGCGTCCCAGGCCAGCCGCAGGCCGGGGAAGCGCTCGCCGTGGCCGTGGCTGTCCAGCGATTCGAACGTCATGTCGGCCAGCGAGGTGAAGTCCAGCGGCTCGGCGCCCGACGCGATGCGGCCGGGCCAGGCCAGGCCGCAGGCGATCGGCACGCGCATGTCGGGCGTGCCCAGCTGGGCCACCACCGAATGGTCGCGGTACTGCACCATGGAATGGATGACGCTCTGCGGATGGATCACCACCTGCAGCCGCTCGGGCGGCAGGCCGAAGAGGTAGCGCGCCTCGATCACCTCGAGCGCCTTGTTCATCATGGTGGCCGAATCCACCGAGATCTTGCGGCCCATCACCCAGTTGGGATGGGCGCAGGCCTGCTCGGGCGTGACCTCGCGCAGCGACTGCGGATCGCGCCGGCGGAACGGCCCGCCGGACGCCGTGAGGATGATCTTGTCGACCCGCTCGTCCCAGCTGGACGCGTCCTCGGGCAGCGACTGGAAGATGGCCGAGTGCTCGCTGTCGATCGGCAGCAGCGTGGCGCCGCCCTCTTCCACCGCGGCCATGAAGAGCTCGCCGCCGACGACCAGCGCTTCCTTGTTGGCCAGCAGCAGCCGCTTGCCGGCGCGCGCGGCGGCCAGGCACGAGGCCAGGCCGGCGGCGCCGACGATGGCGGCCATCACCGTGTCGACGTCGTCGCGCACCACGAGTTCCTCGAGGGCACGGTCGCCCGCCAGCACCTTGACCGGCAGCCGCTCGGCCTCGACGCGGGCCGCGAGTTCACGGGCCGCGGCCTCGTCGGCCATCACGGCGAAGCGGGGACGGAAGCGCGCGCACTGCTCCAGCAGCGGCTGGACGCGCGAACCCGAGCTCAGGACCACGACCTCGTAGCGATCGGGATGGCGCGCGATGACGTCGAGGGTGTTGGCGCCCACCGAGCCGGTGGAGCCGAGGATGGCGACGCGCTGTCGATTCATCGGGAGGAAAGCGTTGCCAGCATCATCGCCAGCGGAAGCGTGGGCAGCAATGCGTCGACACGGTCGAGCACGCCGCCGTGGCCCGGCAGCAGGCCGCTGGAATCCTTGGCGCCGGCGCTGCGCTTGACCAGCGACTCGGCCAGGTCGCCCACCACGCTCATCGCGGTGAGGAACACGGCGCCCAGGACCACCAGCCACCAGCCGGCGGCAGCCAGGCGGCTGTAGAGGCTGGGGACCTGCGCCTGCCAGTGCGAATCGGCCGCGACCCAGGCGAAGGCCAGCACCAGCACGCCGACCATGCCGCCCCACACGCCTTCCCAGCTCTTGCCGGGACTGATGGACGGCGCCAGCTTCTGGCGGGTGAACTTCATGCCGAAGGTGCGGCCGGCGAAATAGGCGGCGATGTCGGCGACCCACACGAGCACCAGTACCGAGAGGAGGAAGTTGATGCCGGCCACGCGCGCCTGCGCCACCGCGACCCAGGCCAGCCAGAGCGCGACGAGGCCGCCGGCGAGACGAACCGCGCGCGGGATGCGCGGCCAGCCGGCCACCGAGCCGCGCAGCAGCCCCGCGCCCGCCAGCACCCAGGCGGCGCCGGCGACGATCCACAGCAGCGGCAGCGGCCGCTGCAGCCAGCCCGCGCCCCAGGCGGCGGCGCACAGGGCGACGCAGAGCACGCCGAGCGACACGGACGCGGCTTCGCTGCAGCCGTTCAGGCGCCCGAACTCCCAGGCGCCGGCCGCGATCAGCACGAGCGTGATGGCCGCGAACGGCCAGGGCGACGGCCAGAACAGGGCCGGCAACAGGATGGCCAGCAGGACGATGGCCGTGATGACGCGCTGCTTGAGCATGGCGTCAGGCGACCTTCTTGGCCACCGGTTCCTGGATCTGCTGCGAGGTGCGGCCGAAGCGGCGCTCGCGGCGCGCGAAGTCGGCGATGGCCGCGTCGAGCGCCGCCTCGTCGAAGTCCGGCCAGAGCTTGTCGCTGAAGTACAGCTCGGAATAGGCGGCCTGCCACAGCAGGAAGTTGCTGATGCGCTGCTCGCCGCCGGTGCGGATCAGCAGGTCGGGGTCGGCGACGTGGGCCAGCGCCATGGCGGCGTCCAGGCTCTCTTCGGTGATCGGCTCGCCGCGCTCGGCCAGGCGGGCCGCGGCCTGGGCGATGTCCCAGCGGCCGCCGTAGTTGAAGCAGACGTTGAAGTCGAGCCGCGTGTTGCCGGCGGTGGCGGCCTCGGCCTGCTGCAGGCCGGCACGCACCTTGTCCGACAGCGCGGAGCGGTCGCCCACGAAATGGATGCGCACGCCCTCGGCCTTCAGGTGCGGCACCTCGCGCGTGAGCGCGATGGCCAGCAGTTCCATCAGGCCGGAGACTTCCTCGGGCGGACGGTTCCAGTTCTCGGAGGAGAACGCGAACACGGTGAGGACCTTGACGCCGCGTTCGCCGCAGTGCCGGACGCACGCACGAAGCGCGTCCACGCCCTTCTTGTGGCCCGCCACGCGCGGCAGGTAGCGCCGGGTCGCCCAGCGGCCGTTGCCGTCCATGACGATGGCGATGTGGTGGGGAACGGTCACGTCGTCGGTGTGCGTTCTCGTGGCGGGGAGTCGGGCCATCAGACGGCCATGATCTCCTGCTCCTTGGACTCGACCATCTTGTCGATCTCGGCGACGTGCTTGTCGGTCACCTTCTGGATGTCGGCTTCGGCGCGCTTCTGGTCGTCCTCGGAGGCGAGCTTGTCCTTGACCACCTTCTTGACCGCCTCGTTGGCGTCGCGGCGGAGGTTGCGCACGGCGATCTTGGCGGCCTCGCCCTCGTGGCGGACCAGCTTGGTCATCTCCTTGCGGCGCTCCTCGCTCATCGGCGGCATCGGCACGCGGATGAGGTCGCCCATCGAAGCGGGGTTCAGGCCCAGGTCGCTCTCGCGGATGGCCTTCTCGATCTTGGCGCCCATGCCCTTTTCCCAGGGCTGCACGCTGATCGTGCGCGCATCCAGCAGGGACACGTTGGCGACCTGGCTGATCGGCACCGAGTTGCCGTAGTAGTCGACGTGCACCGTGTCGAGCAGGCCGGGGTTGGCGCGCCCGGTGCGGATCTTGGTCAGGTTGTTCTTGAACGAAGCGATGGACTGGTCCATCTTGCCTTCGGTGGTTTTCCTGATCTCGGCGATCGTGGTGGCCATGTTGATCTCCTTCCTCTGTTTGCGGTCAGGCGGCGTACACCAGCGTGCCCTCGTCCTCGCCCATCACCACGCGCTTGAGCGCACCGTGCTTGACGATGGAGAACACCTTGATCGGCAGCTTCTGGTCGCGGCACAGCGCGAAGGCGGTGGCATCCATGATGCCCAGGTTCTGCGCCATCGCGTCGTCGAACGAAATCTTGCTGTAGCGGGTGGCCGTGGGGTCCTTCTTGGGGTCGGCCGTGTAGACGCCGTCCACCTTGGTGGCCTTGAGCACCAGCTCCGCGCCGATCTCGGCGCCGCGCAGGGCGGCGGCGGTGTCGGTGGTGAAGAACGGGTTGCCGGTGCCGGCGGCGAAGATCACCACCTTGCCTTCCTCGAGGTACTGCAGCGCCTTGGGGCGCACGTAGGGCTCGACCACCTGCTCGATGGCGATGGCGGACATCACGCGGGCCACCAGGCCCTGCTTGTTCATGGTGTCGGCCAGGGCCAGCGCGTTCATCACGGTGGCCAGCATGCCCATGTAGTCGGCGGTGGCGCGGTCCATGCCGACCGAGCCGCCGGCCACGCCGCGGAAGATGTTGCCGCCGCCGATGACGACGGCGACCTGCACGCCCGTGTTCACCACGTCGGCCACCTCTTCCACCATCCGCACGATGGTGGATCGGTTGATGCCGAACGGGTCGTCCCCCATCAGCGCCTCTCCGGACAGCTTGAGCAGGATGCGCTTGTGCGCGGGAGAGGCGGGCATTGAAGGGGCTCCAGGTGTGCGGTGAATGAGTTTAGCGGCGCGGGCCCGGCGGCGGGTGCCGCCGGGGACTGGCGCTGGGGTCAGGCGCCCTTGGCGGCGGCGACCTGGGCGGCGACTTCGGCGGCGAAGTCGTCCACCTTCTTCTCGATGCCCTCGCCCACCACGTACAGGGTGAAGCCCTTCACCGTGGTGTTGGCGGCCTTGAGCATCTGGCCGACGGTCTGCTTGTCGTTCTTGACGAACGGCTGGTCGAACAGCGAGACCTCCTTGAGGTACTTCTGCACCGAGCCTTCGATCATCTTGGCGGCGATGTCGGCCGGCTTGCCCGACTCGGCGGCCTTGGCGGTGGCGACGCTGCGCTCCTTCTCGATGAGCTCCGCGGGCACGTCGGCGCTGGTCAGCGCGACCGGCTTCATCGCCGCGATGTGCATCGCCACGTCCTTGGCGGCCGCTTCCTCGCCCTGGTACTCGACGACCACGCCGATGCGGGTGCCGTGCAGGTACGAGGCCAGCTTGCTGTCGCCGGAGAAGCGCTTGAAGCGGCGGAAGCTCATGTTCTCGCCGATCTTGCCGATCAGGCCCTTGCGCACTTCTTCCAGCGTGGGGCCGAAGCCGTCCTGGCTGTAGGGCAGCGCGCCCAGCGCGGCCACGTCGGCCGGGTTGTTCTTGGCGATCAGTTCGGCCGCGGCCTTGGCCAGGCCGATGAAGCTGTCGTTCTTGGTGACGAAGTCCGTCTCGCAGTTGACCTCGAGCAGGGCGCCGGTGGTGCCCGCGATGCTCGCCGCGACCACGCCTTCGGCGGTGATGCGGGCGGCGGCCTTGCCGGCCTTGTTGCCGAGCTTGACGCGCAGGATCTCCTCGGCCTTGTCCATGTTGCCCTCGGCCTCGGTGAGCGCCTTCTTGCACTCCATCATCGGGGCGTCGGTCTTGGCGCGCAGTTCGGCGACCATGCTTGCGGTGATTGCTGCCATATCAAACCTTTCAGTATTTCGGACGGTAAAAAGGGGCCCTAGAGCCCCTTCCTTGAAGCGGGGGTCGCGCGATCAGGACGCGGCGCCTTCCTCGACCTCGACGAACTCGTCGCCGCCTTCGGAGGTGGCGCGCACCACGTCGTTCACGGCGCTGGAGCGGCCCTCGAGCACGGCGTCGGCGATGCCGCGCGCATACAGCGTCACGGCCTTGGCGGAGTCGTCGTTACCCGGGATGACGTAGTCGATGCCCTCGGGCGAGTGGTTGGAGTCCACCACGCCCACCAGCGGGATGCCGAGCTTCTTGGCTTCGGACACGGCGATCTTGTGGAAGCCCACGTCGATCACGAAGATGGCGTCCGGCAGGGTGTTCATGTCCTGGATGCCGCCGATGTCCTTCTCGAGCTTTTCCATCTCGCGCTGGAACATCAGCTGCTCCTTCTTGCTCATCGACTCGAGGCCCGCTTCCTGCTGGGCCTTCATGTCCTTGAGGCGCTTGATGGAGGTCTTGACCGTCTTGAAGTTGGTCAGCATGCCGCCCAGCCAGCGCTGGTCGACGAAGTGCACGCCGGCCCGCTTGGCTTCCGAGGCGACGATCTCGCGAGCCTGGCGCTTGGTGCCCACCATCAGGATGGTGCCGCGGTTGGCGGACAGCTGCTTCACGAACTTGGTCGCTTCCTGGAACATCGGGAGCGACTTTTCCAGGTTGATGATGTGGATCTTGTTGCGGGAACCGAAGATGAACGGGGCCATCTTGGGGTTCCAGAAGCGGGTCTGGTGACCGAAATGGACACCGGCTTCCAGCATTTCGCGCATGGAGACTGCCATGGGATTTATTCCTAGGTTGGGTCTAGAATCCGCCCCGCAATCGCCGGGTCGTTGAGACCCTCGCGACACCTGGTTGGGACGGATTCGGGATTTGCTTCGCTGTCCTGCGATGACGCACCATGCGTCGCCGCCCAGCAAAACCACAAGATTCTAACACGGGACCTCCCCCAGCTTTCCTCATGCAGGACCTCATCGCCACCCGGGAAGAGCTCGTGCGCGGCCGCGCCGACGCCTCGGAAGAGTTCCGCCGCTCGCTCGCCATCGCCGGGTCACCGGCCTGCGACAAGGCCTTCATCAGCCTGGATCCGCAAGAGGCCCGCGTGGCCGGTTCCGCGCAGGCCACGCGCCTTCCGCTGGCCGGGCTGCCGGTCTCGGTCAAGGACCTGTTCGACGTGCGCGGCCAGGTCACCGCGGCCGGCTCCACCGTGCTGGCCGACGCGCCGCCCGCCGCGGCCGACAGCGCCGCCGTGGCCCGGCTGCGGGCCGCGGGTGCCAGCCTCCTGGGCCGCACCAACATGACCGAGTTCGCTTTCTCGGGCGTGGGCGTGAACCCGCACCACGGTACGCCCGTCAACCCGGCCGATCCGGAAACGCCGCGCATCCCCGGAGGCTCTTCGTCGGGCGCGGCGGTTTCCGTCGCCACCGGCGCGGCGTTCATCGGACTGGGCTCGGACACCGGGGGCTCCATCCGCATCCCCGCGGCGCTGTGCGGCATCGTGGGCTTCAAGAACACGGCGCGGCTCACGCCGCTCGAAGGCGCCCTGCCCTTGTCCACCACGCTCGACACGGTGTGCGCCATGACGCGCTCGGTGCGCGACGCGGTGCTGGCCCACGAGGTGCTCGCCGCGCGCACCGTGCAGCTCTCGAACAAACCGCTGTCGGAGCGCCGCTTCGCCGTGGCGCGCACGCTGATGCTGGACGGCCTGGACCTGCCCGTGGCCCGGGCCTTCGAAGCGTCGCTGCGCACGCTGCGCGATGCCGGCGCCCGCGTCGAGGAGATCGCGCTGGACGAGATCCGCGACCTCGGCGCCATCCAGTCCACCGGCGGCTTCACCGCCGCCGAAAGCTACGCCTGGCACCGCGAGCTGCTGCAGCGGCGCGGCGAAGGCTACGACCCGCGCGTGCGCATGCGCATCGAGCGCGGCGTGAACATGAAGGCGTGGGAGTACTGCGACCTGGTGCGCGAGCGCTCCGAGTGGATCGCCCGCGTGCAGGCCTCGCTCGCCGGCTTCGACGCCGTGCTCTCGCCCACCGTTCCGATCGTCGCGCCGGCCATCGCCGACGTGGCGCCGGGCGCGCAGCGCGACGAGGAGTTCTTCCGCGTCAACGCCCTGCTGCTGCGCAACACCAGCGTGGTCAACATGCTCGACGGCTGCGCGCTGTCGCTGCCGTGCCATGCCACCGGCGGCCTGCCGGTCGGCCTGATGCTGTGGCACGGCCCGCTGCAGGACGACACCGTGCTCGACGCAAGCCTGGCCGTGGAAGCAGCGCTCGCGGCGGCGCGGCGGGCCTGACGGACCAGGCAGGGAGCGCGTCCGCTTGAAAGTCGCCGTCATCGGCGCCGGCATCGTCGGCGTCACCACCGCTTATGAACTGGCCGCCGACGGCCACCAGGTCACCGTCTTCGAGCGCCGCGGCGCCGTGGCCGAGGAGACCAGCTTCGCCAACGCCGGCGTGGTCGCCCCGGGCTACGTCACGCCCTGGGCCGCGCCGGGCATGCCGGCCAAGGTGCTGCGCTACCTGTTCAGCCGGCACGCGCCGGTCAAGCTCACCTTCCCGCTGTCCATGGCCGAGCTCGGCTGGATGTGGCAGTGGTGGCAGAACTGCAAGCTCGACACCTACCTGGCCAACCGCGCGCGGCTGCAGCGCCTCGCCTTCTACAGCCGCGAGCGGCTGCACTGGCTGGTCGATTCGCTGGAGCTGGAGTACGACCGCAGCCCCGGCTACCTGGTGCTGCTGCGCTCGGAGAAGGACCAGCGCATGGTGCAGCCGGGCCTGCAGGTGCTGCGCGACGCCGGCGTCAGCTTCTTCGAGCTCGACGCCGAGACGGCGCGCGGCGTCGAGCCGGCGCTGAACCCGGACACGCCCTTCCTCGGCGCCATCCACCTGCCCGAGGACGAGGCCGGCAACTGCCGCCAGTTCGCGCTGCTGCTCAAGGACGCCGCGCGCGCCGCCGGCGCCCGCTTCAACTTCAACACCACGGTGATGCCGCTGGACCGGGCCTCGCCCACCACGCTCACTGTGCGGCAGGGCGAGGACCCGCCGGTCAGCATCCCGTTCCAGGCGGTAGTGGTCTGCGGCGGCCTCGAGTCCGCGGGGCTGCTGCGCCCGGTGGGGCTGAACATGCCGATGGCCGCGGTCTACGGCTACTCGATCAGCGCGCCGCTGCGCGAGGCGGTCAACGCGCCGCGCAGCGCGCTGATGGACGAGCGCTACAAGGTCGCGATCACGCGCCTGGGCCAGCGCGTGCGCGTGGCCGGCAGCGCCGAGATCGGCGGCGATCCGCAACGGCGCCGTCCGGAGGCGCTGCAGACGCTCTACAAGGTGCTGCACGACTGGTTCCCGGGCGCGGCGCAGCTGTCCAACACCGGCGCCGCGGTGCAGGAATGGAAGGGCGCGCGGCCCATGCTGCCCGACGGCCCGCCGGTGATCGGTGCCTCGGGCGTGCCGGGCGTCTGGGTCAACCTGGGCCACGGCTCCAGCGGCTGGGCACTGGCCTGCGGCAGCGCGCGCGTGGTGGCCGACCTGATGTCGGGCCGCGACCCGCTGCTCGACATCGAAGGCCTGGGCATCGAGCGCCTCGCCGGCTGAGACGTCGAACGGCGCGGCGTACGATCCGCGCCATGCTGCTGCCCGTCACCGCGGACCGTCCCTGGCCCCTGTTCGACGTCGCGACCACGCGCGCGATCGAACGCGAGGCGGCGGCCGCCCTGCCCCCGCACAGCCTGATGCAGCGCGCCGGCCTGGCCGTCGCGCGGCTGGCGCTGGCGGTCGCGCCGCATGCACGCACGATCTGGATCGCGTGCGGCCCGGGCAACAACGGCGGCGATGGGCTGGAGGCGGCCGCGAATCTGCAGGCATGGGGCAAGCAGGTGGTGTTGACCCTCTCGGGCGATCCCGCGCGGCTCCCGTCTGACGCGGCGATGTCCTGGCACAAGTGCCAGCAGGCCGGCCTGACGGCCTCAGCTCAACCGCCGCGCGATTGGGATCTCTGCATCGACGCCCTGCTGGGCATCGGCGGCGCCCGGCCCCTGGAAGGCGAACTCGCGGCGCTGGTGGAAGCCATCAACGCCGGGCCGGGCACGGTGCTCGCGGTGGATCAGCCCAGCGGGCTGTCAAGCGACACCGGAACGGGTGAGTCGGTCCGCGCCACGCACACGCTCAGCCTGCTCACGCTCAAGCCGGGGCTCTTCACCGCGCTGGGCCGCGATCGCTGCGGCCAGGTGTGGTTGCACGACCTCGGCGTTCAGCCGGCCGAAGGGCGGGCCACCGCCCGGCTCTCCGGGCCGACGCCCGCTTCAGTCCGCCCGCACGCCAGCCACAAGGGCAGCTACGGCGACGTGGCGGTGGTCGGCGGCGCGGCCGGCATGGCCGGTGCGGCGGTGCTCGCGGCGAGCGCCGCGTTGCACTCGGGCGCGGGTCGCGTGTACCTGTGCCCGCTCGCGCCCGCCGCCGATGCGCTGGTCGCCGATCAGCCGGAACTGATGGTGCGCGACGTCGCCACGCTGCCACTGGAGCAGATGGCCGTGGCCTGCGGTTGCGGCGGAGGCGAAGCCGTCGCCGGCGTGCTGCCGCGCGTGCTGGCTCAGGCCCGGTCGCTGGTGCTCGATGCCGACGCCCTCAACGCGATCGCCTCGCAGCCGCCGCTCGCGCAAGCGCTAAGCGAACGGACACAGCCCACCGTGCTCACGCCGCATCCGCTGGAAGCCGCTCGCCTGCTCGGAGTCAGCACCGCCGAAGTGCAGGCCGATCGCCTGCGCGCGGCGGGCACGCTGGCCGAGCGCTTCTCCTGCGTGGTGGTGCTGAAGGGATCGGGTTCGGTGATCGCGGCGCCGTCGAAGACGCCGCACCTGAACCCCACCGGCAATGCCCGGCTCGCCACGGCCGGCACCGGCGACGTGCTGGCCGGACGGGTCGCCGCGCTGCTGGCGGCGGGCGCGGAACCGTTCGACGCGGCGACCGCGGCGGCGTACCGCCACGGCCTGGCCGCCGACCGCTGGCCCGCCCGGCGCGCGCTCACCGCCGGCGCGCTCGCGAAGAAGCTCTGATCAGCCGCGGCCCACGAAGGGCATCTTGGTCGCCATCACCGTGTGGAACAGCACGTTGGCTTCCAGCGGCAGGTTGGCCATGTAGAGCACCGACTGGCCCACGATGTTCACGTCCATCAGCGGCTCGATCGCGATCTCGCCGTTGGCCTGCGGCACGCCGTTGGCCATGCGCGCCGCCATCTCGGTGTGGGCATTGCCGATGTCCAGCTGCCCCACCGCGATGTCGTGCTTGCGGCCGTCGAGCGACGCCGCCTTGGTCAGGCCGCTGACCGCGTGCTTGGTCGCGGTGTAGGCGATGGAGTTGGGCCGCGGCGCGTACGCCGAGATCGACCCGTTGTTGATGATGCGGCCGCCCTTGGGCGACTGCGCCTTCATCACCCGGAACGCCTGCTGGATCGCGTAGAACATGCCGTTGAGGTTGGTGTCCACCACCTGCTTCCAGGCTTCCAGCGGCAGTTCGTCCAGCGGCACGCCCGGCGCGCCCACGCCCGCGTTGTTGAACAGCACGTCGACCCGGCCGAAGGCCTGCACCGCGCCGTCGAACAAGGCCTTCACCGATGCGGGATCGGTGACGTCGGTGGGCACGCTCAGCGCGCGGTCGCCCGCGCCCGACTGTTGCTTGACGGCATTCAGCGCGTCCTGCCGCCGACCGGCCAGCACCACGCGCCAGCCGTCGGCCAGCAGCGCCAGCGCCGCGGCCTTGCCGACGCCGCTGCCCGCACCGGTCACGATGGCCACGCGGCCCTGCTTGTTCTTGTCCATGGTTCGTCTCCTCAGCGCCGCCCCTTGCGGCCCTTGCTCTTGGCGGCGGCCGCCTTCTTCACGGCCGCCTTCAGGTTGGTGATCGGCGAGCGCTCCGCCTTGGCGGACTTGCGCGCAGCGGAGCGCTTGCCGGCCGCCTTGCCGCCGGACGCACCGGCCGACGCGCCCTTGTCGCGCATGGCGCGCAGCTCCAGTTCCTCGCCTTCGCGCACCAGGCGGAAGTCGATCTTGCGGCCGTCCAGGTCGACGCGGCTGACCTGCACCCGCACCCGCGTGCCGATGGCGTAGCGGATGCCGGTGCGCTCGCCGCGCAGCTCCTGGCGCGCCTCGTCGAACTTGAAGTACTCGCCGCCCAGCTCGGTGATGTGGACCAGGCCCTCGACGTAGAGCGCGTCCAGCGTCACGAAGATGCCGAACGTGGTGGCCGCGCTCACCACGCCGCTGTACTCCTCGCCCAGGTGCTCGCGCATGAACTTGCACTTGAGCCAGGCCTCGACGTCGCGGCTGGCCTCGTCGGCGCGGCGCTCGTTGGCGCTGCAGTGCAGGCCGGCGGCTTCCCAGGCCTGCGTCTCCTTGCTGGGGGGCGCGACCTTGCGCAGCTTCTGGCTGGGCGGCGCCACCCGGCTGGCCAGGCGGCGCGCGAGCTTCTCGTGCGCCTCGCCCGGCGTGGGCAGCGCCGGCAGCGTGTAGTGCTGGCGGGACAGGATCGCCTTGATCACGCGGTGCACCAGCAGGTCCGGGTAGCGGCGGATCGGGCTGGTGAAGTGCGTGTAGGCGTCGTAGGCCAGGCCGAAGTGGCCGCTGTTGATCGGCGTGTAGATCGCCTGCTGCATCGATCGCAGCAGCATGGTGTGGATCTGCTGCGAGTCCGGACGGTCCTTGACGGCTTCGGCGATCTTCTGGAACTCGCCGGGCATCGGCTCGTCGCTGATCGAGAGGCCCACGCCCATGGCCTTGAGGTAGTTGCGCAGGATCTCCTTCTTCTCCGGCGTCGGCCCTTCGTGCACCCGGTACAGGCCCGGGTGCTTGCTTTGCTGGATGAAGTCGGCGGTGCAGACGTTGGCGGCCAGCATGGCCTCCTCGATCAGGCGGTGCGCGTCGTTGCGCGTGCGCGGCACGATCTTCTCGATGCGGCCGTTCTCGTCGCAGATGATCTGCGTCTCGGTAGTCTCGAAGTCCACGGCGCCGCGCGCCTGGCGCGACTTGAGCAGCGCGCGATAGACGTCGTGCAGGTTGATCAGGTCGCCCACGCGGTCCTTGCGCCGCTGCGCTTCCGGACCGCGCGTGTTGCCCAGGATGGCCGCCACCTCGGTGTAGGTGAAGCGCGCGTGGCTCCACATCACCGCCGGGTAGAACTGGTACGCCTGGATCTCGCCGGTGGCCGCGATCAGCATGTCGCACACCATGCAGAGGCGGTCCACCTCCGGGTTCAGCGAGCAGAGGCCGTTGGACAGCTTCTCCGGCAGCATCGGGATCACGCGGCGCGGGAAGTAGACGCTGGTGGCGCGGTCGTAGGCGTCGACGTCGATGGCGCTGCCGGTCTCCACGTAGTGGCTGACGTCGGCGATGGCCACCAGCAGGCGCCAGCCCTTGCCGCGGCCGACCTTGGCCGGCTCGCAGTACACGGCGTCGTCGAAGTCGCGCGCGTCCTCGCCGTCGATGGTGACCAGCGGAACGTCGGTGAGGTCCACGCGGTGCTTGCGGTCCGCCGGTCGCACCTTGTCCGGGATCACCCGCGCCTGCGCGATGCACGGATCGGAGAACTCGTGCGGCACGCCGTACTTGCGCACCGCGATCTCGATCTCCATGCCGGGGTCGTCGATCTCGCCCAGCACTTCCTTGACGCGGCCGACCGGCTGGCCGTACAGGCTGGGCGGCTCGGTGAGTTCCACCACCACCACCTGGCCCGGCTTGGCGGTGCCGGTGGCGCCCTTGGGGATCAGCACGTCCTGGCCGTAGCGCTTGTCTTCCGGCGCGACCAGCCAGACGCCGCTCTCGTGCAGCAGCCGGCCGATGATCGGCTGCGGCGGGCGCTCCACGATCTCCACCACGCGACCTTCGGGTCGGCCCTTGCGGTCGTGCCGCACGATGCGAGCACGCACGCGGTCCTTGTGCAGGACCGCGCGCATCTCGTTGGGAGGCAGGTAGATGTCCGTCTCGCCGTCGTCACGAACCAGATAGCCGTGGCCGTCGCGATGTCCCTGGATCACGCCCTCGACTTCATCCAGAAGCCCGGTCGCGTTGTGAGGTCCGATGTTTTTGATATAGAATCCTTTTCTTTCCTGAAATGCCCAGGTGGCGGAATTGGTAGACGCACTAGTTTCAGGTACTAGCGAGTAACATCGTGGAGGTTCGAGTCCTCTCCTGGGCACCAAGACAAATCATAAGGCCGGCTAACGCCGGCCTTATTCATTTGGGTCGCGTTCAGACCGGAAGCCCGACGAGATCGTGGCCTTCCGTGGCCACGATGCGGGCACGGGTGAACTCACCCACCTTCAGCTGCTTGCTGAGTTTCTCGGGCGGCAGCAGCCGCACGATGCCGTCGATCTCCGGCGCGTCCGCGTAGCTTCTTCCCAACCCGCCCTTGCGGCCCAGGCCCGGCGCCGAATCCACCAGCACCTGCATGGTGGCGCCGACGCGACGCTGCAGGCGCTGCGCGGACACTTCCTCGGCCACCGCCATGAAGCGCGCGCGGCGCTCCTCGCGCACCTCGGCCGGCAGCATGCCGGGGATGTCGTTGGCGGCGGCGCCTTCCACCGGGCTGTAGGCGAAGCAGCCGGCGCGATCGATCTGCGCCTCGCGCACGAAGTCCAGCAGGTGCTGGAACTCTTCTTCCGTCTCGCCCGGGAAGCCCGCGATGAAGGTGCTGCGCACGATCAGCTCGGGGCAGCCCTCGCGCCATTTCTGCAGGCGCTCCAGGTTTCGCTCGCCGCTGGCCGGACGCTTCATGCGGCGCAGCACGTCCGGGTGGCTGTGCTGGAACGGCACGTCCAGGTACGGCAGCACCGCCCCCGTGGCCATCAGCGGGATCACCTCGTCCACCGACGGATACGGATAGACGTAGTGCAGCCGCACCCAGGCGCCGTGCGGCTGGGCGAGCTCGCCCAGCGCCTGCACCAGTTCCAGCATGCGCGTCTTGACCGGACGGCCGTCGAAGAAGCCGGTGCGGTACTTCGTGTCGACGCCGTAGGCCGACGTGTCCTGGCTCACCACCAGCAGTTCCTTGACGCCGCTCTCGAACAGCGCGCGCGCTTCCTTGAGCACGTCGCCGATCGGCCGGCTGACCAGGTCGCCGCGCATCGACGGGATGATGCAGAAGGTGCAGCGGTGGTTGCAGCCCTCGCTGATCTTGAGATACGCGTAATGCTTCGGCGTGAGCTTGATGCCCGCCGCCGGCACCAGGTCGATGAACGGATCGTGCGGCTTGGGCAGGTGCGTGTGCACCGCGTCCATCACCTCCTGCGTCGCATGCGGACCGGTCACGGCCAGCACCGACGGGTGGATCTCGCGCACCATGTTGCCGCCGCCCTCGCCCGCGCGCGCGCCCAGGCAGCCGGTGACGATCACCTTGCCGTTCTCGGCCAGCGCCTCGCCGATGGTGTCGAGGCTCTCCTTGACGGCATCGTCGATGAAGCCGCAGGTGTTGACGATGACGAGGTCGGCGCCCTCGAAGGTCTTGGACGTCTGGTAGCCCTCGGCGGACAGCTGGGTCAGGATCAGCTCGGAATCGGTCAGCGCCTTGGGGCAGCCGAGGCTGACGAAGCCCACTTTGGGCGCCACCTCGGCAACGGTTGGATCACTCATGGTTCGTATTGTCCCAAAGGGACCGTGTCACTCAAAAACGAAAGGCCGGGTGAGCCCGGCCTTCTTCGGTACGAAGGGCGCGCCTCAGCGCTTGCCCATGAAGGCGCCGAGCATCTGCTCGGTCTGCTCCTGCATCTGCTTCTGCATCTTGTCGAACATCGTCTTGGACTGCTCGACATAGCTGCCCATCATTCCCTGCATCAACGGGTTCTGCATGTTCATGAACTGCGCCCACATCTCGGGCGTGAGGTTCTTCGACTGCTCGGCCAGCTTGGCCTGGATGTCGGAGAAGGCCTGCACGTTCTTCTCGAGGTAGGTGCCCATGAAGCCCTGCGCCGCGTGCCCGTAGAAGCGGATGATGTTGGCCAGGGCCGCCTCGCTGAACATGGGCGCGCCGCCCGCCTCTTCCTCCAGGATGATCTGCAGCAGGATGCTGCGCGTCAGGTCCTCGTTGGTCTTGGCGTCGCGCACCGTGAACAGCTCGCTGTCCATCACCAGCTGCTTGACTTCGGCCAGCGTGATGTAGCTGGAGGTGTCGGTGTCGTAGAGCCGCCGGTTCGGGTACTTCTTGATCACCCGCAGCGCGGGCTGCGCGGCGTCGCCGGCGGCTTTCTTGCTTTGCACGAGGGGCAACTCCTGGGGTTCTCGCGGCGCGCGTGGCGCGCTTTGCGGCAGTGCAAAAGATTCTAGGAAGCCCGCCTGCGCCGGCGCCACAGGTTTACCCTACGGTAGCGCAAGGCCGCCATTATAGAGGGCCGGCCCTGCTGAGCCGCCGCGCGGAAGGGCTTCTCCGGCCCGTGCCACAATCGAGCCCGCTCCGGGGTGCACGCGCAAGTTGGCGTGCTGAGATCCACACCCGCGAACTTGAACCGGTTCAGACCGGCGTAAGAAGAGCACCGTTCCACGGCCCCACTGCAACTCGCGCGGCCGTGGATGGACCTCCTTCGGAGCACCCGTGTTGCCCGCGAAGGAGATCCGATGCAAGCACCCGTTCCCTCCGCACGCTATCCGCGCGTGCTGTCCATCGCCGGTTCCGATTCCGGCGGCGGCGCCGGCGTGCAGGCCGACCTGAAGACCTTCGCCGCGCTCGGCTGCTTCGGCATGACGGCCATCACCGCGCTCACGGCCCAGAACACCACGGGCGTGCGCTCGATCCACGCCGTGCCGCTGGATGTCCTGGCCGACCAAATCGACGCGGTCATCGAAGACATCGGCGCCGACGCCGTGAAGATCGGCATGCTGCATTCGGCCCCGACGGTGCAGGCCGTCGCCGACGCGATCGATCGCCACCAGCTGCGCCAGGTGGTGCTCGACCCGGTGATGGTCGCCACCAGCGGCGCCACGCTCATCGACCCGCAAGCCGTGGCCTCGCTGGTGCGCGAGCTGTTCCCGCGCACCGCGCTCGTCACGCCCAACCTGGACGAGGCGGCCCTGCTGGTCGACCGCCCGCTGCGCTCCGAAGCCGACATGGAATCCGCCGCGCGCGAATTGCTCGGCCGGGGCGCGAACGCCGTGCTGATCAAGGGCGGCCACCTGGACGGCGACACCGTGAGCGACCTGCTGCTGGAGAAGGGCGACTATCCGCTGTGGATGCGCGCGCCCCGCATCGCCACCGCCAACACGCATGGCACCGGCTGCACGCTGTCCAGCGCCATCGCGGCCCACCTCGCGCTCGGCGCCGACCTGCCGCAGGCCGTGCGGCAGGCGCGCGAATTCGTGCGCGGCGCGCTGGAGGCCGGCGCCACCGTGCGCACCGGGACGGGCAGCGGTCCGCTCAACCACGCCCATGCTCCGCAGCCGATGAGGCTGCTCCCGCTGTGATGAACGACGCGTGGCCCACCGGCATGCAGCAGGCGGTCGACCGCCTGCTGGCCTTCGTCGCCCAGGACGGCTGCACCGACGCCGAGTTCGATGAACTCGCGCGCGAGCTGTTCGCGCTGCAGTACGGGCACGACGAGCCGTACCGCCGCTTCTGCCAGCGGCGCGGTATCACGCCGCGCCGCGTGGCCGGCTGGAAGGACATCCCGCCGGTGCCGATCAGCGCCTTCAAGGACGCCACGCTCAGCTGTGTCGCGCCCGAGGCCTGCGAGCGCATCTTCATGACGAGCGGAACCACCCGCGGCGACGTCAAGGGCCGCAACCACCACCCGACCATCGCGGTCTGGGACCAGTCGATGCAGCGCAACTTCGCGCGCCGCTTCATGCGTGGCACTTCGCGCATGGCGATGCTCACGCTCTTCCCCGATGAATCGGAGCTGCGCAACTCCTCGCTGGGACGCTACCTCTCGCTCGCGACGCGCAGCTTCGGGACGGAAGGCAGCCGCTCGTACGTCAGCACCACCGGCGGACTCGACGCCGCCGGCGTGTGCCGCGCGCTCGAAGCCGCCGTCGCTGCACGCGAACCCGTCGCGGTGATGGGCGCGAGCTTCAGCTTCGTGCACCTGCTCGACGACCTGGCCCGTCGCGGCCTTCGCTTCTCGCTGCCGGACGGCAGCCGCCTGCTCGACACCGGCGGCTACAAGGGCCAGGCGCGCGAACTGCCGCTGGACGAGTTCTACGACGGCCTGGCCGAGGCCTTCGGCGTGCCGCGCGAGCGCTGCATCAACATGTACGGGATGACCGAGCTGAGCTCGCAGTTCTACGACGACGGCAACGCCCGCGTTCCCTCGGTCAAGTCGGGCCCGCACTGGATCCGCACCCGCGTGCTGGACCCGCTCACCGGCCGCGAGATGCCGCCGGGGCAGCGCGGCGTGCTGTCGCACTGCGATCTCGCGAACTTCAACTCGGCCACCGCCATCCTCACCGAGGACGTCGGCGTGGCCGTGGACGGGGGCTTCCTGCTGCTGGGTCGCGCCGAAGGCGCCGAGGCCAAGGGCTGCTCGCTGGCGGTGCAGGAATTCCTGGAGGCGGCACGCGCATGAAGAGGGACCTGTCCACGCCGTGGAAGGCCGGGCACCTGCCCGGGATAGCTCCCGCTGACATCGATTGGCAGGCGCTGCGCTTCGACGCGCACGGCCGCTCGGTGACGGTCGAGGTCCCCGTGCTCGCGCCGGAGCGGATGGAAGCGCTGGCCCGCCACGTGCGCGATGCCGCCCGCCGCGTGCTGCAGCCCATGCCGGTCGATGCGGTGATCGACATCCTCGATCGCGCCGTGGCACGCCTGCTCGATCCGGGCGAGCCGCTGAGGCAGGAGCTCGACGCCCTTCTCCCGGTCGTGACCGGCTACGACGCCGAGATGGTCCGCCTCGGCCTCACCGCCTACCTGCAGGCCTTCCGCGCGCCGCAGCTGCGGCGCTTCGTCGCGCAGGACTTCGCCAATCCCAAGGTGCTCGACGGCTTCCAGCCCGCGCTCAAGGGCGGCGCGGTGCGCGCCTTCGGGCCGCGGCTGCTGGCCCACGTCTGGGCCGGCAACGTGCCGGGCCTGCCGCTGTGGAGCCTGGCCTGCGGCCTGCTGGTCAAGGCCGGCAACGTCGGCAAGCTGCCCAGCGCCGAGCCGGTGTTCGCGAGCGTGTTCGCGCGGCTGCTGGCACAGGAGCATCCGCCGTTGGCCGACGCCTTGGCCGTGGTGTGGTGGAAAGGCGGCGCTCCCGGCCCGTCCGAGGCGCTGTACCGCCAGGCCGAGACGGTGCTCGCCTACGGCGGCAACGCGGCGCTGCGCGAAGTGCGCGAGCAGGTGCCGGTCACCACGCGCTTCCTCGGCTACGGCCACAAGCTCGGCGTGGCGATGATCGGGCGGGCATCGCTGGACATGCGCCGCGGTCCCGCCGCCGCGCGCTCGGCCGCGCTGGACCTGGCGCGCTTCGAGCAGCAGGGCTGCTACTCGCCGCACGTGCTCTACGTGGAGCGCGGTGGAGCGCTCGCGCCGCGCGCCTTCGCCGGGCACCTGGCGGCCGAGCTGGCGAGCCTCGCGCACCGGCATCCGCGCCGCGCGCTCGGGCTCGAGGAGTCCGCGGCGGTCGCGGCCTGGCGGCAGCAGGCCGAGTGGCGCGAAGGCGGCGAGCTGCTGGGCGACGAGCGCTCGTCCTGGGCCGTCGCCTTCAGCGAGACGCCGCTGCCCCTGGCCGCATCGCCGGGCCAGCGCTGCGTCCAGGTCTGCGCGGTCGACGCGCTGGACGACGTCGTGCCGCTGCTCGAGCCGCATGCCGCCTTCCTGCAGACCGTGGGCCTGGCCACCACGCCCGAGGAGCTCTACCGCCTCGGCGAGCTGCTCGGCCAGGCCGGCGTGACCCGCATCGCGCCCCTGGGTGCCATGACCCAGCCCGAGGCCGGCTGGCACCACGACGGCCGCTTCAACCTCGCCGACCTGGTGCGCATGGTGGAGATCGAACACGGCGCCGAACGCGCCGCCGATCGCCTGGCACCCTACGCGCAGGAGGACCGCCCGTGAGCTTCCTGCGGCTGCACGGCGTCGCGTTCGGCTACCCCGGCTTCGCGCCGGTGGTGGAGGACGTGTCGCTCGAGCTGGCCGCCGGCGAGATCCACTGCCTGGTGGGTCGCAGCGGCTGCGGCAAGACCACGCTGCTCAAGCTCGCGGCCGGCCTGCTGCAGCCTACGCACGGCCAGGTGCTGTTGCGCGGCCGTCCGCCTACGGACCCGCGCGAGGTCGGCTTCGTGTTCCAGTCGCCCACGCTGCTCGACTGGCTGCGCGTGCGCGACAACGTGCTGCTGCCTGCGTCCCTGCAGCGCCGGCCGAATGATGCCGACCTGCGCGCGGCCGACGCGCTGCTGGCCCAGCTGGGGCTTGCGTCGCATGCCGACCGCTACCCGCGCCAGCTCTCCGGCGGCCAGCAGAGCCGCGTGGCGCTGGCCCGCGCGCTGCTGCTGCAGCCGCCGTTGCTGCTGCTCGACGAGCCCTTCGCCGCGCTGGACGCGATCACGCGCGAGGAGGTCCAGCGCGACCTGCTGCGCGTGTGCCGCGCCCGCGGCGCATCGGCCGTCTTCGTCACGCACGACATCGCCGAGGCGGTGTTCCTGGGCGACCGCGTCTCGGTGATGGCCGGCGGGCGGCTGGTGCGCACGGTGCGCGTCGAGGGCGAAGCGCGCCGGCGCGACACGCCGGATTTCGGCGCCGCCTGCACCGAGGTGCGCGACGCGCTGCAACCGCAGGAGGCGCCGGCATGACACGCCACCTGCGCTCCTCCGCCGCCGCGCTGGTCGTGCTGGCGCTGCTGCTCGCCGCCTGGGAGGCCGCCGCGCGCGCCTTGGGCCTGTCGGCCCTGGTGCTGCCGCCGCCCAGCACGGTGGCGCAGGCGCTGTGGAAGGGCCTCGCCAGCGGCTTCTTCTGGCCGCACATCCGCGCCACCGGTGCCGGCCTGTTGCTCGGCCTGGCGCTGGGTTGCGTCGTAGGCTTCGCGGCGGGCGTGCTGCTGGCCGAGGTGCCGGCGCTGCGTCGCCTGGCCATGCCCTACCTGGTCGTCAGCCAGGTGGTGCCCAAGCTGGCGCTGATGCCGCTGTTCATCGTCTGGTTCGGCTTCGGCATGACGTCGATGGTGGTGATCACCGCGCTCATCTGCTTCTTCCCGCTGGTGGAGAACACGCTGACGGGCCTGGCGTCGGTGCCGCCCGAGCGCATCGAGCTGTTCCGCATGCTGGGCGCGTCGCGCGCGCAGACCCTGTGGCGGCTCAAGCTGCCCAGCGGGCTGCCGTCGGTGCTGGCCGGCCTGCGCATCGCCGTCGTGCTGGCGCTCGTGGGCGCCGTGGTCGGCGAGTTCATCGGCGCCGGCCAGGGGCTCGGCGCGCTGATCATCGCCGCCCAGGGGAGCATGGACACGCCGCTGATGTTCGCCGTGCTGGTCCTCATCTCCGTGCTGGGCCTGCTGCTGTACCAGGCCGCCGTGCTGCTGGAGCGCCGGCTGCTGCGTCCCTATGTCCAACCTTCCTGAAGGAACCTTTCCCATGCCGAATCGCCGCCGACTCCTGCTCGCCGCAGCCGCCTGCGCCGGACTGCCCGCGCTCGCCCAAGCGCAGGCGCCCGCCCGCCTGGAGAAGGTGACGGTCGCGGGCTGGAGCAAGCCCATCACCGAGGTGACGCCGCTGCTGGTCGATGCCGACAAGGGCTTCTACCGCGCCCAGGGCATCGCGCTGGACTACGTGCCCGGCGCCGGCGGCGGCGACGCCATCCGCAACATCCTGGGCGGCCAGGCCGACGTGGCCTTCACCGACCCGGGTTCGCTGTTCGCCGCGCTCGACAAGGGCGAGAAGCTGCGCGCCATCTACGACATCTATCCGCAGAACGTGTTCAACGTGGTGTCGCTCAGGAAGAGCGGCATCCGCAAGCCGGCCGACCTCAAGGGCAAGCGCATCGGCGTCTACAGCCTCTCGAGCGGCACGCGCCAGAACCTGCAGCTGCTGCTGCACACGGCGGGCCTTTCCGAGTCCGACGTGCAGATCGTGGTGACCGGCCTGCTGAACTTCGCGCCGCTGCTGCAGGGCCAGGTCGATGCCACCGCCGCCACCGACACCGGCCTGGCCATCGGCCGCCGGCGCGGCGTGGGCGAGGTGGACGTGATGGAGGTGGGACGCTACCTGAACGTCTCGAGCGACCTGTTCGTGGTGCGCGAGGAGGTCTACCAGCGCCGCAAGGACGCGCTGCGCGCCTTCCTGCGCGGCTACCGCGACGCCGCCGACTGGATGATCCGCGAGCCGGCCGAGGCCGCCGCGCTGGCCGGCAAGCGGGCCATCGACGGCAGCGACGCGGAGCTGGCGCTGGAGGTGATCCGCCTGCGCAACGCGTCCAGCATGTCCGACCTCACGCGCCGCCAGGGCCTGGGCGCGATCGACGTCGCCTCGCTGCAGAAGGCCGCCGAGGTCTACCGCCAGCTCGAGCTGGTGCGCAATCCGATCGACATGCGACAGGTGGTCGCCACCGACCTCCTGCCCGGCAAGTGAGGACGATCGTGGACTTCTCGGGCAAGGTCGTCCTGGTCACCGGCGCATCGCGCGGCATCGGCGCGGCGATCGCTCTCGCGTTCGCGCGCGAGGGCGCCGCGGTGGCGGTCAACTACCTGCAGCGCGCCGATGCCGCGGCGCAGGTGGTGGAGGATTGCCGCGAAGCGGGCGGTGACGCGATGGCCTTCCAGGCCGACGTCACCGAGCCGGACCAGGCGGATTCGCTGGTGGACCGCGTGGTCGGCGAACTCGGCCGCATCGACGTGCTGGTGAACAACGCGTTCGCGCCCTACAGCTTCGACCCGGAACGGCGCACGCCCTTCGACGACCTGCAGTGGGACGCCTTTCTGCGCCAGTTCGACGGCTCGGTGGGCGCCGCCTTCCACATGTGCCGCGCGGTGCTGCCGCACCTGCGCGCGCGCGCCGAGGGCGCGATCGTCAACGTGGTCAGCGACCTGGTCGAGGACCCGGTGGTGCCGTACCACGACTACGGCACGGCCAAGTCGGCGCTGGTGGGCTTCAGCCGCAACCTGGCGGCGGAGGTCGGGCCGCAGGGCGTGCGCGTCAACTGCGTCGCGCCCGGGCTGGTGCATCCGACCGAGGGCAGCGCCGCGACGCGCGCCTCGTTCCGCGAGGCGATCATGGCTGCCACGCCGCTGCGCCGGCTGGCGCGGCCGGAGGACGTGGCCGGGCCGGTGCTGTTCCTGGCGTCGGGCGCGAGTGGATTCATGACGGGCCAGGTGCTGCTGGTCGATGGTGGGAGGGTGATGCGATGAGTGGGCAGGGACGACGGCTGCGGGTGGTGGCTTCCGAAGGCCGGGCGCCGATCGAAGAGGCCGCGCGGCTGCGCGCCGAGGGCGCGGCGGCCGTGCTCGTGCACGGCGGCGACGCGACGCACTGGCTGGACAGCGAGCACGCGCGCGGCTGGGTGCGCGCGGGCGAACCTTCGGAGCCGGAGGCACTGGAGCGGGCGTGGGCGGCGCGGCGCAGCGAGGGCTACGTCACGGCCGATGCCGCCCTGCTCGCCTTCGAGTCGCTGCCGCTGTTGTCGTGGGGCGAGGCGCCGACAGCGCCGGCTTCGTTGCCCACGAAAGACGACGTTTCGCTCGGCATCTACGCGATCGTCGACAGCGCGCAGCAGGTGCGGCAGGTGCTGGAAGCCGGCGTGCGCACGGTGCAATTGCGCATCAAGCGTCCCGCCGATGCCGACGCGCGCTGGCAGGCCGCGCTGGCCGATGCGGTGCGCGAGAGCCTGGCGGCCGCACGCGACCACGGCGCCCTCCTCTTCATCAACGACCACTGGCGCCTGGCGGCCGAACTCGGCGCGACCGCGATCCACCTCGGCCAGGAGGACCTGCTCGCGCTCGGCGACGCCGGCCGCGCTGAACTGCGCGCCACCGGCCTCGCGCTCGGAATCAGCTCGCACGCGGTGTGGGAGCTGTGCCGCGCCCGCGCGCTGGCGCCCGCCTACGTCGCCTGCGGCCCGGTGTGGCCGACCACCACCAAGGACATGCCGTGGCGCCCGCAGGGCCTGGACAACCTGGCCTGGTGGACGCGCGCGGCCGGCGCGCCGGTGGTCGCCATCGGCGGCATCCTCACACCAGCGCAGGTGCGCGAGGCGGCGCGCGCAGGCGCTGCCGGCGTCTGCGTGCTGCGCGGGCTGGGCACCGACCCGAAGCAGGTCGTTCCCGCGCTGCAGGACGCTTTCGATCTCGGCCGCAGCGAGCGCGCCGCCGTCGTGGCGCCCGCGCGGCCGCATCCCACGCTGGAGCCGACGGCATGAGCGACCCGACCCTGCGCGTGGGCATCGCGGGCGCCGGCCTGCTGGGCCGGCTGCTGGCCGTGCGCCTCACGCAGGCGGGCCACGAGGTGCACGTGTACGACCCGGCGGCCGGCCCCGAGGCGCGCGGCGCCACCGGCTGGACGGCCGCCGGCATGCTCAGCCCGCTGGCCGAACTGGAGACGGCCGACGAGCGCGTGTTCGCCTGGGGCCTGCGCTCGATCGAGCTCTGGCCCGAGATCCTGCGCGGCCTGCCGCTGCCGGTGGAATTCAGCTGCGAGGGCAGCCTGCTGGTGGCGCATCGCGAAGACGCCGGCGCCGCGCGGCGTGTGCTGGACCTGCTGGCGCGCAAGGCGCCGCCCGGCCACCAGGCCGAGGCGCTCACGGCCGCTGCGCTGCGCGAACTGGAGCCGTCGCTGCGCGCCGGCCCGCAGGCCTGGCTGCTGCCCGGCGAAGGCCGCATCCACACCGTGCAGGCGATGCAGGCGCTGGCCGCCGGCGCGCCGGCCGCGCATTGGCATTGGGGCGCCACCGTGCAGGAGGTCGAGCCCGCCCTCCTGCGCGTGGACGGCCGCACGCAACCGTTCGACTGGGTTTTCGACGTGCGCGGCCTGGGCGCTCGGCCGCAGCTGCCGGTGCGAGGCGTGCGCGGCGAGATCTTCTGGCTGCAGGCGCCGGGCGTGGAACTGCGCCGGCCGGTGCGGCTGCTGCACGCGCGGCACCGCGTCTACCTGGTGCCGCGCGCGCCCGACACCGTGGTCGTCGGCGCGAGCGAGATCGAGAGCGAGGACCGCTCGCCGGTGTCGCTGCGCACCACGGTCGAACTGCTGGCCGCGGCGCACAGCATCGTGCCGGCGCTGGCCGAGGCGCGCATCGTCCATTCAGAAACCAACCTGCGGCCGGCCCTGCCGGACAACCAGCCCCTGCTGGAGAACCGCGCGGGCCTGACCCGCATCAACGGCCTGTTCCGGCACGGCTGGCTGATCGCGCCGGGCCTGGTCGAGACCGCCCTGGAGACCTTTCCATGATCGCCATCCACCTCAACAAGGATCGCCTGCAGTTCCCCGAGGGCACCACGCTGGCCGCCCTCGTGGCCTCGCTCGACAAGGCGCCGGCCGCGCTGGCCACCGCCGTCAACGGCGATTTCGTGCCGCGTGACCTGCGCGAACAGTGCACGCTGAACGACGGCGACGTCGTCATGACATTCGAACCCATCACGGGAGGTTGAAACCCATGGCTTTTTCCATCGGCGGCGTCGAACTCGAGAGCCGCTTCTTCCTCGGCACCGCCAGCTATCCCTCGCCCGACACGCTGCGCGAGGCCATCCAGGCTTCCGGCACGCAGGTCGTCACCGTCGGCCTGCGCCGCCAGCTCTCGGGCGGCGGTGGCGAGACCAACGAGTTCTACCGCTTCATCCGCGAAACCGGTGCGCGCCTGCTGCCCAACACGGCGGGCTGCACCACGGCGCGCGAGGCCGTCACGCTGGCGCGCATGGCTCGCGAGATGTTCGGCACGAACTGGATCAAGCTGGAAGTGGTGGGCGACGAGTACACGCTGCAGCCCGACCCGTGGGAGCTGGTCGAGGCCGCGCGCGAGCTGTCCAGGGACGGCTTCGAGGTGTTCCCCTACTGCACCGACGACCTGGTCACCTGCAACCGCCTGCTGGACGCCGGCTGCCGCATCCTGATGCCGTGGGGCGCGCCGATCGGGTCCGGCCAGGGCCTGCTCAATCCGACGGCGCTGCGCACCTTGCGGTCGCGCCTGCCCGGCGTGCCGCTGGTGGTCGATGCAGGCATCGGCTCGCCGCGCGATGCGGTGCAGGCGATGGAACTGGGCTACGACGCCGTGCTGGTGAATTCGGCGGTGGCGCTGGCGCACGACCCGGTGGCGATGGCGCGCGCCTTCCGCCTGGCCATCGAGGGCGGCCGCCTCGCGTGGGAGGCCGGCATCATGGCCAAGCAGGAGATGGCCGTGGCGACGACGCCGGTGACGGGGCGGCCGTTCGTGCTCTGAGATAGAGGACAAAAAGAAATGGCCCGCCAGGAGGCGGGCCATGAAGAGATTGGTAGGCGCGATTGGACTCGAACCAACGACCCCCACCATGTCAAGGTGGTGCTCTAACCAGCTGAGCTACGCGCCTATGTGTCGTTCGAGAGGCGAGATTGTAGCAGAGCCCGGGGCGCTTCTTTTCATCGACGACGCGCGAGACGCACGCCTGTCACCTCGCGCACCAGCCCCAGCACTTTCGCGAGCCGCGCGGAGTCGGCGACTTCCACCGTGAACGTCATCCAGGCCGTGTCGCGCACCGACTGCGTCTGCACGCCGATCACGTTCATCTTCTCCTTGGCGAAGACTTCGGAGATGTCGCGCAGCAGGCCCTGGCGGTCGGCGGCCTCGACCGCCACGTCCACCGGATAGACCGCCGCGCCATCGCTCTTGGGCGTGCCCCATTCGACGTCGATCACGCGGCCGGTGTTGCGCGAGGCGAGTTCGCGGAAGTTGCTGCAGTCGCGCCGGTGGATGCTCACGCCCTTGCCGCGCGTGACGAAGCCGGCGATCTCGTCCGGCGGCGCCGGCTTGCAGCAGCGCGCCAGCTGCGTCATCAGCGAGTCCACGCCCACCACCAGCACGCCGCCCTTGTCGGCCGAGCGGCCGGCCGGCCGGGCCTTCTTCAGCAGCAGGTACTCGTCCTGCGGCAGCGGCGCCTCGGGCGGACGCAGCAGCGTCTCGATGTTGCGCAGCGAGTACTCGTCCTTGCCGACCACGAAGAACAGGTCGTCCGCGGTCTTGAATCCGAGCTGGCTCGCAAGGTCGCCGTGGTTCAGCGAAGTGCGGCCCTCGCGCTGCAGGAATTTCTCGACCAGCTCGCGGCCGCGCGCGACGGTCTCGTGCCGCACCTGCTCGTTGAACCAGGCACGCACCTTGGCCCGGGCGCGGTGGCTGGCCAGGAAACCGAGGTCGGCGTTGAGCCAGTCGCGAGAAGGACCGCCCTCCTTCGCCGCCACGATCTCCACCGTCTGCCCGTTCTGCAGCTGGGTGTTGAGCGGCACCATCGCGCCGTCCACGCGCGCGCCGCGGCAGCGGTGGCCCAGGCTGGTGTGGACGGTGTAGGCGAAGTCCACCGGCGTGGCGCCCTTGGGCAGTTCCACGATCGCGGCGTTGGGCGTCAGCACGTAGATGCTGTCCTCGAACAGGCCCTGGCTGCCGCCCGCGAGGTCGCGCTCCCAGGCCAGCAGCTGGCGCAGCACCGCGATCTTGGCGTCGTATTCGCCCGCGGCCGCCACGCCCGAATAGCCCTTGGTGCCGGCCTCCTTGTAGGCCCAGTGCGCGGCCACGCCGTGCTCGGCGTGCTCGTGCATCTTCTGGGTGCGGATCTGGATCTCGATCGGCCGGCCGGTCTCGTCGCGCACCACGGTGTGCAGCGACTGGTAGCCGTTCGGCTTGGGCCTGGCGATGTAGTCGTCGAACTCGGACTCGATCGGCTCGAACTGCTGGTGCACCCACGAGAGCGCCGCGTAGCAGTCGCGCACCTCGGGCACGATGACGCGCAGCGCGCGCACGTCGAACACCTCGGCGAAGTCCAGCGCCTTGCCGCGCATCTTCTTGACGATGCTGTAGATGTGCTTGGGCCGCCCCTGCACCTGGGCCGGGATGCCCTGCGACTTCAGTTCGGCCTGCAGCCGCAGGCGCAGCTGGTCGACGTAGGCCTCGCGCTCGACCCGCTTCTCGTCCAGCAGCCGCGCCACCTGCTTGTAGGTGTCGGGCTCGAGGAAGCGGAACGCCAGGTCCTCCATCTCCCATTTGACCTGCCAGATGCCCAGCCGGTTGGCGAGCGGCGCGAACACGCTGAGCGCCTCGCGCGCGACGCTGGCCGGCGCCGGCACCTTGTGCGTGGCATGCCAGCGCAGCGTCTGCAGCCGCGAGGCCAGGCGCAGCATCACCACGCGCAGGTCGCGCGAGAACGCCAGCAGCATCTTGCGCACGTTCTCGGTCTGGGACTTGACGTCCTCGGCGGCCCGCGCCACCTCTTCGTTCGCGCGGGCCTGGCGCTGCACGCGCACCAGCGCGGTGGTCTCCACCGCGAGCGCGGCGTAGCTGTCGCCGAAGGCCTTGGCGATGACCTCCTGCGGCTTGTTCAGGTGCGAGCAGGCGTACACGAGGTAGCTGGCCGCCTGCATCGCCTGCGAGCCACCCATCGACTTCAGGATCGCCGCGACGGCGTCGGCGTGCTCGAGCGTGTTCTCGCCGTGGTCCAGCGACTCGTGCGCGATGAAGGGCTCGGCGAACGCGCGGGCCCGAGCCAGCGCGTCGGTCTGCTGCGGCAGGGCCTGTTCGGTCGCGGCGATCAGCTCGGGGACCGGGCCGCCCTGCACGGGTTCGGCCATCTGCCGCTTCATGGTCGCAACAGGAAGGAGGCGGCGACGTCGACCTGGGCGGGCGCCACGAAGGTGGGCGCATGGCCCACGCCTTCGAACTCGACGAGTTCGGCATGCGGGCCGCGCCGGGTCATCTCCAGCGCGGTCTCGGGGGTCAGCAGGTCGGACTGCGCGCCGCGGGTGATCAGCGTGCGGGCCGTGATCGCGTCGTACAGGGACCAGAGCGCGGCCTGGCCCTCGTGGGCCTGGGCCTCGGTCATGGCCTTGACCGGCACGGCGATGGCGGGGTCGTAGTGCAGGGTCAGGCCGCCTTCGGCATGCGGCTTGACCATCGGCTCGGACAGCGCGAGCCACTGCTCGGGCGTGTGCGCGCCGAAGCTGGTGGAGATCTTCCACATCGCTTCCGCGGCCTGGTGCACGTCGGTGAAGCGCCCCGTCTGGCCCAGGTACGCGCTGATGCGCTGCAGGGCCTGCCACTGCACCACGGGGCCGACGTCGTTGAGCACGAGCCGGCTGACCGGCGCGGGCAGCGGCAGCCTGGGCGCGCCGGCGATCGCGAGGCCGATCAGCCCGCCCATGCTGGTGCCGAACCAGGAGAGGTCCTCGATCGGCGCCTGCGCGTGCAGCTGCGCCAGCATGGCGAGCATGTCGCCGGCATAGGTCGGCAGCTGGTAGCCCTGCGGGTTCTTCAGCCAGTCGCTCCTGCCGCGGCCCACCACATCGGGACAGACCACGCGCAGCGGCTCGCGGCTGCGTTCGACCAGCGCCCGGGCCAGCACGTCGAAGTCGCGGCCCTGGCGCGAGAGGCCGTGCACGCACACGACGACGCGGGGGGCGTTCTCGTCGCCCCAGCTCCAGTACGCCATGCGATGTCCGCCGTCGGCGTCGGCACACGGTACGTAATTCAGCTTAGGGGTGGCCATGGGGCAAATATCCGATACTTCCGCGCGGCCCACCTCGGGCCCGGCGCTTGCGCCAGCATCGTACCAACCGATCACGGAGACAGTCTTCATGCTCACCGGCAAAACCGCCCTCGTCACGGGCTCGACCAGCGGCATCGGCCTCGGCATCGCCAAGGCCCTGGCGCGACAAGGCGCCAACATCGTGCTCAACGGTTTCGGCGACGTCGAAGGCCCGAAGGCGGAGATCGCGAGGCTGGGCGTGAAGGTCGGCTACCACGGCGCCGACATGAGCAAGCCCGCCGAGATCGAGGAGATGATGAAGTACGCCGCCGCGCAGTTCGGCCGCGTCGACGTGCTCGTCAACAACGCCGGCATCCAGCACGTGGCCAAGGTGGAAGAGTTCCCGCCCGAGCGCTGGGACGCCGTCATCGCGATCAACCTGTCCAGCGCCTTCCACGCCACGCGCCTGGCGCTGCCGGCGATGAAGGCCGCCAACTGGGGCCGCGTCATCAACGTCGCCTCGGTGCACGGCCTGGTGGCCTCGACCGAGAAGGTCGCCTACGTCGCGGCCAAGCACGGCATCGTGGGCATGACGAAGGTGGTCGCGCTCGAGACCGCCACCACGGGCGTGACCTGCAACGCCATCTGCCCGGGCTGGGTGCTCACGCCGCTGGTGCAGAAGCAGGTGGACGCCAAGGCCGCCGCCAACGGCTGGACCAACGAGGAAGCCACCAGGCGCCTGCTGGGCGAGAAGGAACCCTCGATGCAGTTCACCACGCCCGAAGAGCTGGGCGAGCTGGCCGTGTTCTTCTGCTCGCCCGCGGCGAACAACGTGCGCGGCGTGGCGTGGAACATGGATGGCGGCTGGGCCGCGCAATAACGGCTACTCCGCGAGCTTGAGCTCGTGGTTGTGCGTGCATTCGAACTGGTTGTCGGCCAGGTCGTAGTCCCAGCGCTCGGCCCGGCATTCGCGAGGCGCCCCGGTCGCCGGCGCCGACCACCGGAGCACGTTCACCGAATTGGGCGTCGCGAACCGCACGCGGTGCGACACCGCCGTGCCCGCCTGCAGGCAGAACATGGCGCGCTCCGTGTCCTTCACGCGCGCGCACAGGTCGGTCAGGTAAGGCAGGTGGATGTGGCCGCCCAGGATCAGGTCGGCCCCCGCCTTCGACCAGGCCCGCACCGCGCGATGGCCGCCGTGCAGGCGGTCCTTCTCGTCCTCCTCGCGCATCACGCAGGCCGGCTGGTGCGTGACCACCACCCGCAGCTGCTCGCGCCGCGCCGACTGCAGGCGCCGTGACACCCGCTCGATCTGCGACCGCGAGACCTCGCCGTCCTTGTGTCGCACCGGCCGCGTGGTGTTGACGCACACGATCAGCAGGTCGTCCAACTCCAGCTCCGGCTCGAGTTCATCGCCGAACGCCGCGCGGTAGCCGCGGTAGGGATGGAACATCCGCGCCCAGAGGTTGTAGAGCGGGATGTCGTGGTTGCCGGGCAGCGTGAGCAGGCGCGGCACGTTCAGCGAATCGCAGAACTCGCGCGCGGCGGCGAACTGCGCGGTGCGCGCGCGCTGGGTGATGTCGCCGCTGAGCACGACCACGTCGGGCTTGAGCTCGTGCGCCATGCGCCGCAAGGCGTCGACCACCCCCGGCATCTCCGTGCCGAAATGCGTGTCGGAGATGTGCAGCAGCAGGCTCATTCCACCGGCGCCCGGTGCTCGGGGCGCGGGACCATGAGGAACAGCGGCCGGTCCGCGACCTTGAACACCAGCGGCGGCGTCATCGCGCCAACCTCGCCGTCGGCCGCCACCTTGGCGCGACGCATCCGCGGCATGCGCACGGTGAGCGTGCGGAAGGCGAAGCTGCGCACCTGCTCGGCGTCGCCCAATCGGCCGAACACGCCGCGCACCATCAGCCACACCATGGTCCAGGTGCCGATCGGATTGGCCATGAGCGCCGCGAGGCAGCCCTCCCCGACCTTGGACGCGACCTGCGGCTCCATGCCCACGCGTTCGAGCTGCAGGCGGTTGTTGCCCACGAACAGCGTGGGCGTCGTGACGCGCGTGCGCTGGCCGTCCAGCTCGATCTCCAGCTTCAGCTGCCGGCGCCAGTCGAAGATGGTCTTGAGCCCCGCGATCACCGCCACCCAGCGCTTGCGGCCGAACTGGCGCTTGAACGCCTCGCGGTCCTGCAGCAGCTGCGGGTACAGGCCCAGGCTGGCGTTGACCAGGAACACGCGATGGTTGATCTGCCCCACCTGCACCGGCTGCGACCGCGCTTCGAGCAGCGCGCGGGCGGCGGTTTCCAGGTCCTGCGCGATGCCGTATTCGCGCCCGAACAGGTTGAAGGTGCCCTGCGGCAGCACGCCGAGGATGCAGCCGCGGCGCCAGACCGCCTGGGCGACCGTGTTGATGGTGCCGTCGCCGCCGACCGCCACGACGATGCCGCCGTTCAGCTCCGCGAGGGAACACGCGGCCTCGGCCGCTTCGGCCAGGTTCCAGGGGCCTTCCAGGTCGACGAAGCGGAAGCGCCGGCCGGCCTGGCCGAACACCCGCTCCAGCACGGCGCGCCGCTCCTGCGCGTCCTGGTCGCCGGAGCCGGGGTTGATCACCACGAACAGCTCGGGGCCGGCCCGGGCGGCGTCCGGACTGGCGGTGGCATCGGTGAACTCGGCCCACATGGGGCCGGATTTGGCCGCGCGCGGCGGCGCCGAGCTGTCGGACGCCGGCTAGCGAAGCTGTACGGAACCCGAGACGTTGACCATCACGGCCGTCTTGCCGGCCTCGACAGGAACGGGCGCATCGGCCGAGGCGGCCTTGGCCTCCATCGCCATCATGCGCGGGCGCGGCGGGATGCCGGGCTCCTGCGCGTTCACCGACACCTCGCGCAGCGAGTAGCCGTTGAAGCCGAAGCTCTTGGCCAGCTCGCCGGCGCGGGCACGGAATCGCTGCACGGCCTCGGCCTGGGCCTGCCGCTCGGCCTGCTCACGCTGCTCGCGGCTGAGGCGGAACGAGGCGCCGGCGACGTTCATGCCGGTCAGGCGGCCGGCGGCCTGGCTGATGCGGCCGAAGTCCGTGCCTTCCAGCAGCAGTTCGGCGGTGCCCACCCAGCCGGTGATGCGGCCGTCGCGGCTGTAGCGCGGGCTGACGTTGAAGTTGCCGGTGCGCACTTCCAGCGCGTCGGGGCGGGCCGTCTTCTTCGCCTCGGCGAGGGCTTGGTCGAGCACCGCCTTCAGCTGGGTCTGGATCTGGCCGGGGTCGGTGCCTTCACGGGTCGCCGCAAGGACGAAGGACAGGGTGTCCTGGGGCACCTCGACCGTCGCGCTGGCGTTCAGCTGGACCACGTTCTCGGGCACGGGGAACACCGGAACCGTCTGGGCCATCGCCGGAGCGGCGGCCAGGACCGCAACGGCGGCAAGGGTTTGCAGGGGGCGGAGCTTGAAAAGAAGAGCTTTCATCTCATCTTGAACGTTGCAGGGCAGTCGAAGTTCACGCTTGAAAAGTGAATCGCGCCCACGTGCCGCAACTTGTGTAACAGTGTGTCAGTCACCGGCTGAAACCCCGCATTTCGCTGGGCAAGGCCTTCAGAATCGGCTCTGTTACAAATACGTTTTGGAGCATCATGACACAAGCCGCAGCCCGGACCGACAAGATCCTGGTCGTCGACGATGACGCCCGGATCCGTGACCTGCTCAGGCGCTACCTCACCCAGGAAGGCTTCGAAGTCATCCTGGCCGAGGACGGCAAGGCGCTCAATCGTTTGATGTTGCGCGAAACGGCCGACCTCATCGTCCTGGACCTGATGATGCCCGGCGAAGACGGCCTGTCCATCTGCCGCCGCCTGCGCGCCGCCAACGACCGCACCCCGATCATCATGCTCACCGCCAAGGGCGAGGACGTGGACCGCATCGTGGGCCTGGAAGTCGGCGCCGACGACTACCTGGGCAAGCCCTTCAACCCGCGGGAGCTGCTGGCCCGCGTGCACGCCGTGCTGCGCCGCCGCCCGGCGCAGGAAGCGCCCGGCGCGCCTTCCAGCGAGAACGAGGTGGTCACGTTCGGCCCCTTCGCCTTCGACCTGGGCGCCCGCACCCTGCGCAAGAACGGCGACGAGCTGCCGCTGACCACCGGCGAATTCGCGATGCTCAAGGCGCTGGTGCGGCACCCGCGCCAGCCGCTGTCGCGCGAGAAGCTGGCGCAACTGGCACGTGGCCGTGAATTCGAACCGTTCGATCGCAGTCTCGACGTGCAGGTGTCGCGTCTTCGCAAACTCGTCGAGCTGGACCCCTCGGCCCCACGCTATATTCAGACCGTGTGGGGAGTGGGCTACGTGTTCGTGCCGGACGGCGCGGGCTGACCCGGCCCCCATCGCAGCCCCGGCCGTGTCCGGGGCATTGCATCCTAGAGGGGTCAGGTGATTCGAGGCGTTGCGACCAGCATGGATTTGACGGGCCCCGCCCCCCTGGAGACGGCGCCGGCACCGCTGGAGATGCGCCCGCGGGTGGGCCTGTCGCTCTTCTGGCGCACCTTCTTCCTGCTGTCGCTGCTGCTCATCGGCTCCATCGTGGCCTGGCTGCAGACGTTCCGCGCGCTGGAATTCGAGCCGCGCGCGGTGCAGACGGCCCAGCAGATCGCCTCCCTGGTCAATCTCAGCCGCGCGGCGCTGCGCTATTCCGACGCCATCGCGCGCGTCTCCCTGATCAAGACGCTGGCCGAGCAGGAAGGCGTTCGCATCCTGCCAAGCAAACCTACCGACGTTTACGTGGTGTTCGATTCGGCCTCGCTGGATGAGCGGGTCGCCGAAGAATTGGTCACACGGTTGGGTCCCGGAACCGTGCTGGCTTCCGCAGTCAACCAGGAAAAAGGTTTCTGGGTCGGCTTCAAGATCGACGCCGATTCATACTGGCTGCTGATGGACCGCAATCGCTTCACGCGGGTGGGCGGACGTACCTGGCTCATCTGGCTGATCACGGCGGCCGGCCTGTCGCTGGCGGGCGCTGCGCTGATCGCGCGCCTGATCAACCGCCCGCTCAAGCAGTTGTCCTTCGCCGCCAGCCGCGTGCGCGATGGCGACTTCGACGCCAGCCGGCTCGACGAGAAGGCCGTCACCAGCGAGATCCGCGAGGTGAACATCGGCTTCAACCGCATGGCGCAGCAGCTGGCCAAGATCGAGCAGGACCGCGCCGTCATGCTGGCCGGCATCTCGCACGACCTGCGCACGCCGCTGGCGCGCCTGCGGCTCGAGACCGAGATGAGCGTGGCCGACCCCGAGGCGCGCGAACACATGGCGTCGGACATCGACCAGCTCGACGCCATCATCGACAAGTTCCTCGACTACGCGCGCCCCGACCATGCGGAGCTCAAGCAGGTCAACCTGCGCGAGGTGATCGAGGCCTGCGTGTACGCCGTGCAGGACCACGGCGACATGCGCATCAACACCGACGTGCCCAAGAGCCTCTACGTGCTGGCCGACGAGGTGGAACTGGCCCGCGTGGTCTCCAACCTGCTGGAGAACGCGCGCCGCTACGGCAAGACGCCCGAGACCGGCATCGCGGTGGTGGACATCGCCGCCAAGCAGCGCAACGAATGGGTGCTGCTGAAGGTGCGCGACCACGGCATGGGCGTGGCGCCGGAAGCGCTGCCCAACCTGGTCAAGCCCTTCTTCCGCGGCGACGCGGCCCGTACCGCCGCCACCGGCGCCGGCCTGGGCCTGGCCATCGTCGACAAGACGGTTCAGCGCATGGGAGGCATCTTCGCGCTGGCCAACACCACGTCCGGTGGCCTGGCCGCGCACATCAAGCTGCAGCGGCCGAAGGCCGCGGGCGCCGGCGAGGCGCCCCTGCCCGCGCCCCGGGTCGAAGAGGTCAGCTGACCTTCGCGCCGACCAGCAGCACGACGGCCCTCGCCTCGATGCTCTGGCCCTGCCCCACCGGGCCCAGCTTCTCCGCCGTCTTGGCCTTCACGTTCACCTGCGAAGCCGACAGGGCCAGGCCCTTGGCGATGCGCTCGCGCATCGCGCCGATGTGCGGCGCGAGCTTGGGCGCCTGAGCCACCACGGTGCTGTCCACGTTGGCGACGGCCCAGCCCTCGGCCGCCACGCGCCGCATCGCCTCTTCCAGCAGCAGCATGGAATCCGCGCCCTTGAAGCGCGCGTCGGTGTCGGGGAAATGCCGCCCGATGTCGCCGAGCCCCGCCGCGCCCAGCAGGGCATCGGTGATCGCATGCAGCAGCACGTCGGCGTCCGAGTGCCCCAGCAGCCCGCGCTCGTAAGGCACCACCACGCCGCCGATCACCAGCGGCCGCCCCGGCACCAGCGCGTGCACGTCCCATCCTTCGCCGATCCGCAATCCCGTCATGTCGTCGTCCTGCTTTTGAGCACTGCCTCGGCCAGGGCGAAATCCTCCGGCCAGGTCACCTTGAAGTTCTGCGGGCTGCCCGCCACAAGGCGCGGCCGCAGGCCCAGCGCCTCGATGGCCGAAGCCTCGTCCGTCACCGCATCGCCCGCGTGGTCCAGCGCGCGACGCAGCAGCGCCAGCCGGAACATCTGCGGCGTCTGCGCCAGCCATTTGCGGTCGCGCGAAAGCGTCTGCGCCACGCGGCCGCCCTCCTCCTGCTTGAGCGTGTCGGCCAGCGGCTGCGCGAGCAGTCCGCCGACCTCGTCGCCCTGGCAGGCGTCGATCAGCCGGTCGATCTGCGCCGGCGTCACCAGGCAGCGCGCCGCGTCGTGCACCAGCACCCAGTCGTCGTCGCCCGCGCCGTGGGCCTGCAGATCAGCCAGCCCGCCCGCCACCGAGGCCGCGCGCGTGGCGCCGCCGCAGGGGCTGACGCGCCAGCCGGCCCCGGCGGGCATCCGTTCGTCGCCGGGGGCCACCACGACCAGGACCGAAGCGATGCGGTCCACGTGCGTGAACGCCTCCAGCGTGTGCTGCACCAGCATCCGCCCCGCCAGCCTTTCGTACTGCTTGGGTCCGGCCGTGCCGGCGCGGCTGCCGGTGCCGGCGGCGGGGATCAGCGCGTGGCAGCGCACGGGGACTTTTGATGGATGAGCGGCAGCCAAGATGAGGGGATTCTAGAATTCGTCGCATCACCCCTCACCTGCGTCGTGAGGGGTGTTTGCATTTGCCACTCGAAAAAGAATGGACCTTCCCAAGCTCTCGCCCGGCAAGCGTTTCGCCCTGCCCCGTCCGCCCGGCTCGGCCGACGCGCTGCTGCTGGCGCGGCTGGCCGAACGCGAGAAGACCGCCGGCCGACCCACCGCCATCGTCACCTCGGGCGCCGGCGACGCGCAGCGCCTGCTCGATGAACTCGTCTTCTTCGCGCCCGACCTTCGCGTCTGCCTCTTCCCCGACTGGGAGACGCTGCCCTACGACACGTTCTCGCCGCACCAGGACCTCATCAGCGAGCGGCTCGCCACGCTGTGGAGCATCTCGCAGGGCGAGGCCGACGTGGTCATCGTGCCGGCCACCACGGCGCTGTACCGCGTCGCGCCACCGTCGTTTTTGGCCGGCTACACCTTCCACTTCGCGGTCAAGCAGAAGCTGCAGGAGTCGAAGCTCAAGGCCCAGCTCACGCTGGCCGGCTACAACCACGTCACGCAGGTGGTGAGCCCCGGCGAGTACGCGGTGCGCGGCGGCCTGATCGACCTGTTCCCGATGGGCTCGGCCGTGCCCTATCGCGTCGACCTGTTCGACGACGAGATCGATTCGATCCGCACCTTCGATCCGGACAGCCAGCGCAGCCTGTACCCGGTGCCCGAGGTGCGCCTGCTGCCGGGCCGCGAGTTCCCGATGGACGACGAGGCGCGTGCGCGCTTCCGCAGCCGCTGGCGCGAGCTGCTCGAGGGCGATCCGACCAAGAGCCGCATCTACAAGGACATGGGCAACGGCGTGGCCACCGCCGGCATCGAGTACTACCTGCCGCTGTTCTTCGACGAGACCGCGACGGTGTTCGACTACCTCGGCACGCAGGCCACGCTGGTGCTGCACGGCGACCTGGAGCCCGCGTTCCAGCGCTTCTGGCAGGACACGCGCGACCGCCATCGCCTGCTGCAGGGCGATCCGGAGCGGCCCATCCTACCGCCGGAGACGCTGTTCCTCACCATCGAGAATTTCTACGCGCGGGCCAACGAGCATCCGCAACTGGCGCTGCGGCCCGGCACCCAGGACGTGGCGGACAGCGCCCTCTTCCAGAAGCTGCCCGACATCTCCGTCGTGCGCGGCGCCGAGGAACCGCTGGCCCGCTTCAAGCAGCACCTGGCCTCGACCACCGAGCGCACGCTGCTGCTGGCCGAGAGCGCGGGCCGGCGCGAGAGCCTGCTGGACTTCTTCCGCGCCAGCCACCTGTCGCCGCCGGCGTTCGACTCGCTGGCGGAGTTCCAGGCCAGCGACGAGAAGCTGGGCATCGCCACCGCGGCGCTGACCGAGGGCTTCCGCTGGATCGAGGAGGCGATCGACTTCGTCACCGAGACCGAGCTGTTCGCGGCCGGCCCGACCACGCGGCGCCGCAAGAAGCAGGAGCAGGTCAGCGACGTCGAGGCGCTGATCAAGGACCTCTCGGAGCTGAACGTCGGCGACCCGGTGGTGCATGCGCAGCACGGCATCGGCCGCTACAAGGGCCTCGTGAACCTGGACCTGGGCCAGGGCAACACCGAGTTCCTGCACCTGGAATACGCCGACAAGGCCACGCTCTACGTGCCGGTCAGCCAGCTGCACCAGATCAGCCGCTACACCGGCGTGTCGGCCGACGAGGCGCCGCTGCACAAGCTGGGCTCGGGCCAGTGGGAGAAGGCCAAGCGCAAGGCCGCCGAGCAGGTGCGCGACACGGCGGCCGAGCTGCTGAACATCTACGCCCGCCGCGCCGCGCGCGAAGGCCACGCCTTCCGCTTCTCGCCGCAGGACTACGAGACCTTCGCCAACGACTTCGGCTTCGAGGAAACCGCCGACCAGAACGCCGCCATCCACGCGGTGATCCAGGACATGATCTCGCCGCAGCCGATGGACCGCCTGGTGTGCGGCGACGTGGGCTTCGGCAAGACCGAGGTGGCGCTGCGCGCCGCCTTCATCGCGGTGACGGGCGGCAGGCAGGTGGCCTTCCTCGCGCCCACCACGCTGCTGGCCGAGCAGCACTTCCAGACGCTGACCGACCGTTTCTCCAAGTGGCCGGTGAAGATCGCGGAGATGAGCCGCTTCCGCTCGGGCAAGGAGATCACGGCCGCCGCCAAGGGCCTGGCCGACGGCAGCGTGGACATCGTGGTGGGCACGCACAAGCTCCTGTCCAACACCATCAAGTTCAAGAACCTGGGCCTGCTCATCATCGACGAGGAGCATCGCTTCGGCGTGCGCCACAAGGAGGCGATGAAGGCGCTGCGCGCCGAGGTGGACGTGCTCACGCTCACCGCCACGCCGATCCCGCGCACGCTGGGCATGGCGCTGGAAGGGCTGCGCGACCTGTCGGTGATCGCCACCGCGCCGCAGCGGCGGCTGGCCATCAAGACCTTCGTGCGCAACGAGGGCAACGGCGTGGTCCGCGAAGCCGTGCTGCGCGAGCTCAAGCGCGGCGGCCAGGTCTACTTCCTGCACAACGAGGTGGAGACCATCGAGAACCGCCGCGAGCGCCTGGAGCAGCTGCTGCCCGAGGCTCGCATCGCGGTGGCGCACGGCCAGATGCCCGAGCGCGAGCTCGAGCGCGTGATGCGCGACTTCGTGTCGCAGCGCTTCAACGTGCTGCTGTGCTCGACCATCATCGAGACCGGCATCGACGTGCCGACGGCCAACACCATCGTCATCAGCCGCGCGGACAAGTTCGGCCTGGCGCAGCTGCACCAGCTGCGCGGCCGCGTCGGCCGCAGCCACCACCAAGCCTACGCCTACCTGATGGTCCCGGACCTGGAGAGCCTGACCAAGCAGGCCGCCCAGCGGCTGGACGCGATCCAGCAGATGGAGGAACTGGGCTCGGGCTTCTATCTGGCCATGCACGACCTGGAAATCCGTGGCGCCGGCGAGGTGCTGGGCGAGAACCAGAGCGGCAACATGCTGGAGGTCGGCTTCCAGCTCTACAACGAGATGCTGGCCGAGGCGGTGAAGTCGCTCAAGGCGGGCAAGGAGCCGGACCTGCTGGCCCCGCTGTCGGCCACCACCGAGATCAACCTGCACGCGCCCGCCCTGCTGCCCGAGGACTACTGCGGCGACGTGCACCTGCGGCTGTCGTTCTACAAGAAGCTGGCGACGGCCAAGAACACCGACCAGATCGATTCGCTGCTGGAGGAGATCGTCGACCGCTTCGGCAAGCTGCCGCCGCAGGCGCAGAACCTGGTGGACGTGCACCGGCTGCGCGTGCTGGCGCGGCCGTACGGCGTGGTCAAGGTCGATGCCGCGCCCGGCGTGACGAACATCAGCTTCCGGCCGAACCCGCCGATCGACTCGCTGCGCATCATCGAGCTGGTGCAGAAGAACCGGCACATCAAGCTGGCCGGCAACGAGAAGCTGCGCATCGAGCGCGAGCTCAAGGAGCCCAAGGACCGGGCGCAGATGGTGCGCGACGTGCTGCGCTCGCTGGGGCAGCCGAAGGTGGCCGAGACGGCGTAAGCGCCTTTTCCCGCTGAGCTTGCGAAACCGCTGACGAGTGTCGAGACTCGTCGCATGAGCCGCGCCGTCCGCCTGCTCTGCCTGCTGGCCCTGTGGGTCCTCGCACCCTGGACCCTGGCGCAAGACGTTGCCCGGCCGCCGGTGGTGGTGCTCCAGGTCGATGGCGCCATCGGCCCGGCCAGCGCCGACTACCTGCGTCGCGGCCTCGCGCTGGCGCAAAAGCAGAAGGCGCAGCTCCTCGTCCTGCAGATCGACACGCCCGGCGGCCTGGACGGTGCGATGCGCATGATGATCAAGGACATCCTGTCCTCGCCGGTGCCGGTGGCGTCCTTCGTCGCGCCCGGCGGCGCGCGGGCCGCGAGCGCCGGCACCTTCATCCTGTACGCCAGCCACGTCGCGGCGATGACGCCGGCCAGCACGCTGGGCGCGGCCACGCCGGTTTCCATCGGCATGCCGGGCGGGCCGCAGCCGAACAATCCCCTGCCCCCGGGCAAGCCGGCCTCCGGCGCCAGTGCGCCCGCCGCCACCCCCGAGATCGGCGACGCGCTGGCGGCCAAGCGCATCTCGGACGCCGCCGCCTACATCCGCAGCCTCGCGAAGCTGCACGGCCGCAACGCCGAATGGGGCGAGAAGGCGGTGCGCGAAGCCGCAAGCCTGTCCGCGCCCGAGGCCATCCAGCTCAAGGTGGTCGACCTGGTCGCCGTGGACCTGCCCGACCTGCTGCGGCAACTCGATGGCCGCGAGCTGCGCATCGGCGCCGCGATTCACAAGCTGCAGACCCGCGACGCGCCCCAGGTGGTCTTCGAGGAGGACTGGCGCAGCCACCTGCTGTCGGTGATCACCAATCCCAGCCTGGCGCTGCTGCTGATGATGGTCGGCGTCTACGGCCTGGTGTTCGAGTTCAGCAACCCGGGCATGGTGGCGCCGGGCGTGATCGGCGCGATCTGCCTGGTGCTGGCGCTGTTCGCGCTGCAGATGCTGCCGGTCAACTACGCCGGCCTCGCGCTCATCCTGCTTGGCATCTCGTTCCTCATCGCAGAGGCGTTCCTGCCGAGCTTCGGCGTGCTCGGCCTGGGCGGCATCGTCGCGTTCGCCTTCGGCTGCGTGATGCTGATCGACAGCGACTCGCCGGGCTGGGGCGTGCCGCTGCCGCTGGTCGGCGGGCTCGCGCTGCTCACCGCCGCCTTCATCCTGCTGGTGGTCGGCATGGCGGCGAAGGCCAGGCGCCGGCCGGTCGTGACCGGACCGCAGACGCTGGTGGGCGCCGGCGGCGAACTCGTCGAGTACTCGGGCGGCCAGGGCTGGGCGCTGGTGCAGGGCGAGCACTGGAAGGTGCGCGGCCCCGCGCAGCTGCAGGTGGGCGACCGCGTGCGGGTGAGCAGCCTGCAGGACGGCGTGCTGGACGTGGTGCCGTCGCCCTGAACGAACAACAAGGAGAACGCGATGATCGTCGGCGGCATCGGCTTCGGCCTCGTGGTGTTCCTGGTCGTGGCGTTCCTCGCCACCGCCCTGCGCATCCTGCGCGAGTACGAGCGCGGGGTGGTGTTCCAGCTCGGGCGCTTCTGGAAGGTGAAGGGCCCGGGCCTGGTGATCCTGATCCCCGGCATCCAGCAGCTGGTGCGCGTCGACCTGCGCGTGGTGGTGATGGACATCCCCAGCCAGGACGTGATCACTCGCGACAACGTGTCGGTGAAGGTGAGCGCGGTGCTGTACTTCCGCGTGGTCGATCCGGCGCGCGCCATCATCCAGGTGGAGCGCTACCTCGAGGCCACCAGCCAGCTGGCGCAGACCACGCTGCGGGCGGTGCTGGGCAAGCACGACCTGGACGACCTGCTGTCCGAGCGCGAGCGCCTGAACCTCGACATCCAGAAGATCCTGGACGCGCAGACCGACACCTGGGGCATCAAGGTCACCAACGTGGAGATCAAGCACGTGGACCTGAACGACACCATGGTCCGCGCCATCGCGCGCCAGGCCGAGGCCGAGCGCGAGCGGCGCGCCAAGGTGATCCATGCCGAGGGCGAGCTGCAGGCCTCGCACAAGCTGGCCGAGGCCGCCGAGATCCTGGCGCGCCAGCCGCAGGCGCTGCAGCTGCGCTACCTGGAGACGCTGACGGTGATCGCCGCCGACAAGAACTCCACCATCGTCTTCCCGCTGCCGGTGGACATCCTCGCGCCGCTGCTTCGGCGGTTCACGGGCGCGTCCGAGGCCTGAGCGCGCGCGGCCCGATGCGACAATCCCGCGCATGCCGCAACAAGATTTCGCCCCCGGCCTGCAGATCCGGGGCTTCACCCCGCCGCTGCGCCTCTCGGACTTCGGGCTGATCGCCTTCGACATGGATTCCACGCTGATCAACATCGAGTGCGTGGACGAGATCGCCGATGCCGTGGGCCTGAAGGAGGAAGTGGCGGCCATCACCGAGGCGACGATGCGCGGCGAGATCGCCGACTTCAAGGAAAGCCTGCGCCGCCGGGTCGCGCTGCTGCGCGGCGTGACGGTGGCCGACATGGAACTGGTCTACACCTCGCGCCTGCAGCTCAACCCGGGCGCCGAGGCGCTGGTCAAGGCCTGCAAGGATGCGGGCCTGAAGACGCTGCTGGTGTCCGGCGGCTTCACTTTCTTCGCCGACCGGGTCCGCGACAAGCTGGGCATCGACTTCACGCGGTCCAACGTGCTGGAGATCGAGTCCGGCCCCAACTGCGGCCAGCTCACCGGCCGCATGGTCGACCAACCCTGGGGCGACATCTGCGACGGCGCCGAGAAACGCAGGATGCTGCTGGAGACGTGCGCCCAGCTGGGCATCTCTCCGAAGCAGGCCATCGCCGTCGGCGACGGCGCCAACGACCTGCCGATGATGGGCGAAGCCGGCCTGTCGGTCGCCTATCACGCCAAGCCGAAGGTTCGCGAGCAGGCGATGGTGGCGATCAACGAAGGCGGGCTGGATCGGGTGCTGGAGCTGTTCGCCTAGACGACGATCACCTCGTCCTGCACCGGCAGCCGCACCGTGAACCGGCTGCCCTTCCCCAGCTCGCTGCTCACGGCGATGCGACCGCCGTGCTTCTCCACCGCGTGCTTGACGATCGCCAGGCCCAGGCCCGTGCCCTGGATCGCGCCGACGTTGCTGGCGCGGTGGAACGATCCGAACAGGTGGGCGACCTCTCCGGCCGGGATGCCGATGCCCCGGTCGCTGACCTCGAACACCATCTCTTCGCCTTCGCGCCGCACCTCGAATCCGACGGTGCCGCCGGCCGGCGAGTACTTCAGCGCGTTGGACAGCAGGTTGCCCAGGATGTGGCGCAGCAGCTTCTCGTCGAAGTGGCCCTCGCCCACGTCGGCGCCCCAGCCCGTGAGGACCTCGCAGCGCGATCCGGGATGCTGCGCGCGGACCTCCTCCACCAGGCGCCCGCACAGCGACGGGAGATGCACCGGCGCCGGCACGAAGTCCAGCATGCCGGCGTCCGCGCGCCCCAGCAGCAGCACCCGGTCCATCATCCGCGACATGCGCTGCACGCCTTCGGCGATGCTGTCCAGCGTCTCCATGCGCTCGGCGTGCGGCAGCCGGTCGCCGTGGTGGCGCAGCACCTCTTCTGCCGACAGGATGGCCGCCAGCGGCGTGCGGAACTCGTGGCTGGTCATGGCGACGAAGCGCGTGCGCAGCTCGTTCAGCGCCTTCTGCTGCTCCAGCGCCTCGCGCATCTCGGCTTCGGATTTCTTGCGGCCGGTGATGTCCAGGAAGGTCCAGATCACGCCCGAATCCGGGTCATGCGGCCGCACGCAGCTGCCCCCCATCTCCACCCAGAACAGGCCGCCGTCGCGGCGCTTGAGCTGCCGCTCGCACACGTAGCCGTTGGTGGCGATGAGCGCCGCGCGCGCCTCCACGCCGAACCGCAGCCAGGCCTTCTCGTCCGGATGGATGTACACCGACGACAGCCCGATCAGCACCTCGCGCGGATGGCCCAGCATCTGGGCGAACTTCTCGTTCACCCACTCGTGCCGGCGCTGGATCGACAGCACGATGCCGACCACCGCGTTGTTCAGGATCGCCTCGCGCTCGCCGAGCACCTCGCGCACGCGCGCCTGCGACTGGCTGAGCACCTCCACCATGGCGCGCTCGGCCGCGATGCGGGCCTGGGCCTGCTCCTTGAAGCGGCGCGCCACGTTGATGCGGTCGCCCAGCGCGAACGACAGCAGCACCATCTCCAGCGCCGAGCCGATCAGGAGCGAGTTGGAAGTGAACACGTTGGACGGCAGCACGCCCATGTTGTGCAGCGTGAGGGTGAACGTCCCCACCAGCAGCAGCGCCCAGGCGGCGAAGAACCAGCGCGCGCCGGCGTAGCCGCGCCGGATGCCGACGTAGCTCAGGGTGAGCAGCGTGACCACGCTGAGCGTGGCCAGCACCGCCACCGTGTAGGCCGCCACGTGGTAGTGGAAGAGCAGCGAGGACAGCAGCGCGATCGCCCAGCCGGCCATCTGCGCCACCATCAGCTTGTCCAGCCACGGCATGCGCGCGGCGCTGGAGAGGAAGTTGCGCGCGAACAGCAGGCCGAAGATGGCCGTGACCGACAGGCCCACCGGCACCGAGACGGCATTCCATGCGAGCCAGTGCGTCCAGGCGAACTGCAGACCGAGCCCGCTGAGCGCCGCCTGCGCCACGCCCATCGCCGCCACGAAGGCGGCGTACAGCAGGTAGCCGACCTCGCGCACGGAGACGTACAGCAGCAGGTTGTAGGCCATCAGCCCGAGCAGCAGGCCGAAGTACAGGCTGAAGCCGGCGTACACGGCCTGGTCCTGCTGCCACAGCGCGGCCGGCTGCCACAGGCGCACCGGCGCCACCAGCGTGGCGTCCGATCGCACCCGCAGGTACAGCGTGGTCCTGTCACCCGGCGCCAGCTCCACCGGGAACACATGGTTGCGGTGCGCGACCGCGCGGCGGTCGAACGGCAGCGTGTCGCCCCCGGCTTGATGCCTCCAGCGGGCGTCCGCACCGGGCGAGTACACGTCCACGTGGTCCAGCTGCGCGTAGGCCAGCTCCAGCAGCCAGTCGCGCCGAACGTCGGCCGGCAGATCGAGCGTTACCTTCAACCAGTAGGCCGAGCGCGTCAGGCCGAAGTTGGTTCCGGGGCCGGTCGGCGACACGGGCTGGAAAAGCGCCTGCCGGCCGGGCTCGAGCACTTCATGGAGCGTGAGCGTCCCGTCCTCGTCCTCCAGGTAGTCCACGGCGCGGGAAAGATCGAAGCGGGGCGCATCCGACAGCCGGACCTCGCCGGCGGGCGACGGCCCCGCGACGAGCAGCAGGAGCCACAGCAGCCAGCCGAGCCGCAGCGGCAGCTTCACGCCCGCTCCACCCGCGCGCGGCCGCGCTCGACCGCGAAGCTCGCCAGCGTGGCGACCTGGGCGTCGCGCCGCCTGGCGTCGTCCAGCACGCGCAGTCGGGTCGTCAGGCGCGCGGGCGTGAACTCGGCGACGCCGTAGCCGCGCTGCCAGCCGTCGGCGAACACGAAGTGCGGGTTCTCGGCCAGCCGCGCCGCGACCACTTCCGGCGCGCCGGACCGCGAAGTGATGCTGGTGCCGCAGAACTCCACGCCGATCGCCGGGCTGTCCGGCCGCGAGTAGTCGGCCTTCACATGGCCGACCCAGTTCTCGTGCACGTCGCCACCCAGCAGCACCGCGTCGCGGATCGAATGCCGTTGCAGCGAACCGGTCAGGCGCGCACGCGCGGCCGGATAGCCGTCCCAGCCGTCGTTCCAGAGCTGCTCGCCCGGACCCGGCCGGGTGTCGCGGCGGCCGAACAGCGTCTGCTGGCCCAAGACGGTCCATCCACCGGCGGTCTGCGCGAGCTGCGCGTCCAGCCATTGCTCCTGCGCCGCGCCCAGCAGGCTGCGGCGCGGATCGTTCCAGGCCGGGCAGTCGGCCGGCGTGCCGTAGCCCGCCGGCCGCGGCGCGCGCGAGGAGCACACCATCGGATCGCGGAACTGTCGCGAGTCCAGCAGCAGCAGGTCGGCCAGCCGGCCGAAGCGGTAGCGCGAATGCACGCGCAGCTCGGGTCGCGCGGTGCCCTGGGCGAGCGCCCGCGCGAACTCCGCGGCCCGCACCGGCATGTGTTCGTACCAGGCCTGGTAGCCGGCCGCGCGGCGGGCGGCGAAGTCGCCGGACGCGTTCATGTTCAGCGGGTAGCGATCGCCTTCGGTCGTTCCCGCGTAGTCGTTCTGCACTTCGTGGTCGTCCCAGGTGAGCAGCCAGGGGCATTGCGCATGCATCGCCTGCAGGTCCGGGTCGCTGCGATGCAGGGCGTGCCGCTCGCGGTATTGCTCCAGCGTGTGCACCCAGCCCAGCGTGGGGAAGTCGCGCACCGCGGCCGTGGCGTTGGGGTACTCGTAGATGTAGTCGCCGAGGAACATCACCAGGTCGAGCTGCTCCTCGCGCATGTGCCGCCAGGCCGCGTAGTGGCCGTGCTCCCAGCGCTGGCAGGACGCGTACGACACGCGCAGCCGCGCGGGCTGCGCGTCGGGGGCCGGCAAGGTGCGCGTGCGGCCGACCGGGCTGGTCGCGTCGCCCGCGTGGAAGCGATAGAAATACCAGCGGTCCGGCTCCAGCCCCTGCGCCTCCACGTGCACGCTGTGCGCCAGCTGCGGCAGCGCCTGCGTCTCGCCGCGCTGCGCGATGCGCGAGAAGCCTTCGTCGTGCGCGATCTCCCAGCGCACCGGCACCGGCGAGCGTCCGCCGCCCGGCAGGCCGCCGTGGGCGGGCAGCAAGCGGGTCCAGAGCACGACCGAGTCGGCGAAGGGGGAGCCGCTGGCCACGCCGAGCGAGAACGGATCGGAGTCCCATCTGCCGCGTCCCGCGCAGCCGGCCAGGCCCAGCAGGCCGGCCGCCGCGGCCCCCGCGGCGGCGGCCTTCAGCAGCTGGCGGCGGTGCGGGTCCAGGGGGGCGGTCATGGCCGAGTCACTATAGCAACCCATCGGTGAACGCCTGCCTACACTGGCCGGTCGGTCGGAAGGAGCTCCCATGATCGTCATCACCTGGAACATCCAGTGGGGCCGCGGCGCCGACGGCCGGGTGGACCTGCCGCGCATCGTCGACACCGTCAAGCACTGGGCGCCGTTCGACGTGCTGTGCCTGCAGGAGGTGGCCGACAACTATCCCGGCCTCAAGGGCCTGCACGCGGGCGTGAACCAGTTCGCCGAGCTCGCGCGGCTGCTGCCGGAGTACCACGCGGTGGAAGGCGTGGCGGTCGAACGCTGGACCCACGACGTCGGCCGCCAGCGGTTCGGCAACATGGTGTTCAGCCGGCTCGCGCCGCTGCAGGTGCTGCGCCATCCGCTGCCGCGCCCGCCCGACCCGGACCACGACAGCATGCCGCGCCTGGCGCTGGAGGTGGTGCTCGCCGCCACCGGCGGGCCGCTGCGCATCATGACCACGCACCTGGAGTACTACTCGGCGATCCAGCGCGCGGCCCAGGTCGACGCCTTGCGCCATCTGCAGGAGGAAGCGGCCGCGCATGTGTTCCCCGGCCTCGAGGGCCAGCAGGGCAATCCGTTCGAACCACGCCCGCGCGGTCCGCGCGCGGTGCTCACCGGCGACTTCAACTGCGATGCGGGCGACCCGCTGATCGCGAAGCTGCAGGCGCCGCTGGCCGGCGCGCCGCGCTGGGTGGACGCCTGGACCTGCGCGCATCCGGGCCAGCCGCACGCCAAGACCCTGGGGCTGTACGACGAAGCGCAGTGGCATGGCCAGGAGTACAGCTTCGACTTCTGCTTCGTCAGCGAGGACCTGGCGCCGCGCGTGCGCCGGCTCGAGGTCGACTCGCGCACGCAGGCGTCCGACCATCAACCCGTGCTGCTGGAGCTGGACCTCACGCGATAGAGCAGGTAGAGCACGATCGAGAGGTTGAGCGCGTTCCAGGCGATGCCGTTGAGGAACGCCGCGCGGTACGAACCGGTGAGGTCGAACACCGCGCCCGACATCCAGCCGCCCAGGGCCATGCCGAACAGCGTGGCCATCAGCACCGTGCCCACGCGCGCGCCCGCCTCGGCCGGCGAGAAGTGCTCGCGCACGATCAGCGCGTAGGCCGGCACGATGCCGCCCTGGAACAGGCCGAACATCGCCGACACCAGGTACAGCGACACCAGCCCTTCCGACGGCAGGAACATGAGCAGCGCCACGCCCTGCAGGATGGAGCCGAGCAGCAGCGTCCGCAGGCCGCCGATGCGATCGGAGATCCAGCCCGACACCAGCCGGCTGACCACGCCCAGGCCCAGCATGAGGGCCAGCATCTCCGCCCCGCGCGCCGCGCCGAAGCCCAGGTCGGAGCAGTAGGCGACGATGTGCACCTGCGGCATCGACATCGCCACGCAGCAGGCCACGCCGGCGACGCACAGCAGGCCCTGCGCGGTGGCGGGGCTCAGGCCCATCGGCCGCGAGGTGTCGCGCGCCACCGCCCTCGCCGCGCCGGCCGCCGGGGCCGGAGCATGCGCCGGCGGGCGCGGCCGCAGGAACCAGGCCAGCGGCACGATCGTCACCAGGCAGAACACGCCGATGCCGATGTAGGTCTGGCGCCAGCCCGCGCCGTCGATGAAGTGCTGCATGACCGGCGGCCAGATCGCGCCGGCCACGTAGTTGCCGCTCATGCAGATGGCCAGCGCCGTGCCGCGGCGGCGATCGAACCACTGCGAGGTGTCCGACACCAGCGGCGCGAAGGTCGCCGAGGTGCCGAGCAGCCCGATGGCCAGCCCTTGCGCGAGGCAGAAAGTCCAGACGTTCGGCGCGAGGCCCGCCGAGATGAAGCCCGCTCCCAGCGCGACGCCCCCGACCGTCACCGGCACCAGCACGCCGAAGCGGTCGGCCAGGCGTCCCATCAGCACGCCGCCGAGGCCGAAGCCGATCATCGTCAGCGTGTACGGCAGCGAGGCGGCGCCGCGGGCCAGGCCGAACTCCGCCTGGATCGCCGGCAGCACCACCGCGACGGAATACATGCCCGAGCCGCCTATCGTCATCAGCAGCAGCGACACGGCGAGCCGCATCCAGGCATAGGGGGATTCGACGGCGTGGGCGGGAGCGGGACCCGCGGAGGCCCAGGTGGCGGTTCGCGACATGGGGCCCGATTGGACACCTTAGGAAATTTCCGCACACCGGGTCCGCGCCCTAAGCGCTTTCCGCAATGGCGCCTGGCCAGGCTTTGTCCTAAGGTAATGTCTGTAAGAAAGAAAGAGGAGCAGTACCCATGCAATCCCTGCGCATCCTGGCCGCGGCCCTTGCGCTCACCTCCCCGCTGGCACTTCACGCCGCCCAGATCGTGGTCGGCCAGGTCGGCCCGATGTCGGGCATGGAAGCCAGCTCGGGCCGTGCCTACGCGGTCGGCATGCAGCTGGTGTTCGACAGCGTCAACAAGTCCGGCGGCGTCAACGGCCACACCTTCACTCTCGTGCGCAAGGACGACGGCGGCCGCCCCGAGGACACGGTCGCCGGCACCCGCCAGCTGCTGGCCGAGAACAAGCCGATGGTGCTGGCCGGCTACTTCGGCAGCCGCAACGTGGCCGACCTGCTGCAGTCGGGCATGCTGGAGAAGGACCGCATCCCGGTGGTGGGCTACCGCACCGCGGAGATCCGGCCCGATTCTCCGTGGATGTTCAGCGTGCGCGCGGGCCTGCGCGACGAGTTGAACAAGCTGATCGAGCACCTGACCACCATCGGCATCACCCGCCTGGGCCTGTTCTACGAGGACGGTCCCGGTGCGGCGGCGCTGATCGCGGCGGCCGAGGAAGCCGCCACCAAGGCCAAGGCGACGATCGCCTCCAAGGCGTCGTACCCCTCCGGCACCGCCACCGTGACGCCCGCGGTGGACGCCTTCGTCAAGGCCAAGCCGCAGGCGATCCTCATGGTGTCCAGCGGCGCGGCAGCGGCCGGCTTCATCGAGCAGTACCGCGCCGCAGGCGGCGGCGCGCAGCTGTTCGCGCATTCGGGCGCGGACATCGAGCAGCTGTCCAAGCGCCTTTCCGAGGAACAGATGCAGGGCGTGGCCATCGCGCAGGTGACGCCCAGCCCCTACAAGATCTCCGGCCGCCTCGCCAAGGAGTTCAGCGACCTCACCACCGCCAAGACCGCCAACCTCGAGGTGCCCGTCAGCTACTCGATGATGGAAGGCTTCATCACCGGCAAGGTGATCGTGGAAGCGGTGCGGCGCCAGGGCGCGCGGCCCACGCGCGAAGGCATCGCCGGCGCGCTGGAGAGCATCGACCGCCTGGACCTGGGCGGCTACATGGTGGGCTTCAAGCCGGGCGTTCGCACCGGCTCGCGCTTCGTCGAGCTGTCCATCATCAGCGGCAGCGGCAAGATCCGCCAGTGATCGTCGCGGGCTGAACGCCTGAGCCAGCGGCCCGGCCTCGTCGGACACAACCGACAGCGCCGGGGGCCGCGAGCCGACCGTTGGATCGCACGGGCCGCGCCAAGATGGCGCGGCCTATGCACCCGACCGCCCCCCGCCACTTCTCGATGCTGCGAGGCTTCCACCTCGCGGACTTCTTCACCCTGGGCAACGCCGCCTGCGGGGTGGGCGCCGTGTTCCTGGCCATGCTGTACCTGGCCACCGGCGAGGTCACGCACTTCCTGATGTCCGCGGCGCTGGCGCCGGCGGCCTTCGCCTTCGACGTGCTGGATGGACGGATCGCCCGGGCGCGCCACCAGCATTCGGCGCTCGGCCGCGAGCTGGATTCGCTCTCCGACGTGATCTCGTTCGGCGTCGCGCCCGCGGCGCTGGGCTTCGCGGCCGGCATGCAGGGCGGCTGGGACGCCGCCGCGCTGGTGTACTTCGTCTGCTGCGGCGTGAGCCGCCTCGCGCGCTACAACGTCACCGCCGAGTCGCTGTCGGGCGCCACGGGCAAGGTCGACTATTTCGAGGGCACGCCCATTCCCACCAGCGTGCTGCTGACCGCCGTGCTGGCCTTCGCCGCGTGGCAGGACCGCATCGGCGAAGCCATGTACTTCGGCGCGATCGACCTCGGGCCCTGGACCCTGCACCCGCTGGCTCTGCTGTTCGTTCTCTCGGGCAGCCTGATGATCAGCAAGACGCTGAGGATCCCCAAGCTGTGACGCTCAGGGGCGCTTGCGGTTCTTCTGCAGGATGGCCATCACGATCAGGCCGTAGGCCAGCACCCGCACGCCGTAGAACAGCGGCTCGAACTCGCTGGTGGGCCCCAGCAGTCCGAGCGCGATGCGGTCCACCGCCTCGATCCAGAACGACAGGGCGAAATAGAGGAAGAAGCTGTCGCGCGAGGAGCGCCAGTAGCGGAAGAAGAACAGCCCCGCCACGAAAGAGGCCATGACGATGGCGCCGATGAGCATCTGCGACATGGCTTACTCCTCCTCCCAGACCAGCCCGAACACCAGCAGCAGGATGGCCCCGAGCGCCACCGCCAGCCGCCACATGGACAGGTCGACCGAATCGGGCAGGAACACCCGGTCGACGACCAGCAGGATGTTGTTCAGGGTCAGGCCCGCGAAACAGAGCGCGCTCCAGAACAGCAGCCGCCCGCGGCCGACGCGCCATGCGCGGAACAGCAGCACGAAGCAGGTCAGGCTGGTGAGGGCGCAAAGGAAATACACGACCGCGGCCATCTCAGGAGTCCTTTCTGATCCGGAACGCGTCCGCGAACTGCTGCGCCTTCTTGTCGACGCGGGAATGGATGAGGTCGCTGATGCCCACAAGGTCGGCGGCGTAGTGGGTGGCCAGCTGGTCCAGGATGGCGGCCAGCTCGCCGGTGGCCGGGGAATAACGGTAGCCCATGGATTCCTGTCGCACGACGCCGGCACTGACCAGCTCGGTCAGCAGCTCGGTTCCACGCTGCTCGGGAAGGTAGAGACGCCGCGCCGCCTCGGCCGCCGACCAGCTGCGCTGCGGCTCCGCGCGCAGCAGCAGCAGTGCCTCGAGGTAGGGCACGGACGGGATGCTGGTGAGGATGAACCGGCGCAGGTCCTGGGGCAAGTCAGGCCGCATCACGGTTCGCGGGAACGTACTCGTCAGGCATGAAGCGCGGGACTGTACCAACCCAGACTCGTCTTGTGAGCTCAACCATGAAATTCGGATGCCGATGAGCAGCATTTCGCGATCCCCCACCGTCCGGCTCTTCCTCGCGCTCTGGCCCACGCCGCCGGTGCGCCGGGCGCTGCAAGGCCTGCAGGCGCGCTGGCGCTGGCCACAGGACGCCGCGGTGGTCGATCCCGCGCGGCTGCACATCACGCTGCATTTCCTCGGCCAGGTGCCTCGGGAGCGCGTGGACGAATTCCGTGCCGCGCTCGCCGTGCCGGTCGAATCGCACGTGCTCACGCTGGCGCAGGGGCGCGCGACGGTCTGGCCCGGAGGCATCGCGGTGCTGGAACTGCAGGCGCCTCCCGAATTGCAGGCGCTGCATGCCGATCTCTCGCGCGCGTTGCAGTCGCTGCGGTGGCCGGTCGAGGAGCGGCGCTTTCGCCCGCACGTGACGTTCGCGCGGCGCGCGCAGGCCGCGCGCGCGCAGGCCGATGCCTGCGAGGAATTGCCCGACTGGCGGGTGGACGACGGCTACGTGCTCGTGCGCAGCCGCCCCACGCAGGGTTACGAGGTGCTGCATGCGTATCAGCCGAACTGATTCCTGCCTCGGCAGTTCCGCGCTGGCCGTGGCCCGTTCGGACTATTCGGTGGCCCACGCGGGTCAAAGGCATGGGAAAAACGCGCACGGAATGCTCTCGTGCCGGAACAATGGTGCGAACACATCTCCGATAACGATGCAGGACCGATTGACTTGGGCACAAGCCGCTTGTGCGCGCGTGATGCGCCCGCTGGTGAGACTCGCCCTCGGCATGGGCCTGAAGCACCCCCACCTCGAAAGCATGCTCCGGGACCTGCTCCTGGAGGAAGCCACGCGCCTGTGGCGACGGCAAGGCGTGGCGGCACCGAACATCAGCCAGCTGGCCGTCACCACCGGCCTCAATCGCAAGGACGTGACGGCGCGCGTGCGGCGTCCCGCCGATCCGCTGCCGCACACCGAGCTGTCGGCCGCTGCCAAGACCTTCACCCGCTGGCTGCAGCTCGCGAGCCAGGACGCCGCGCTGCACCGCCTGCCGATCGCGAGCGGCGCCGAAGGCACTTCCTTCGAGGACGTGGCGCGCGAAGCGAGCCGCGGCGACGTGCACCACCGCGCGGTGCTGGACGAGCTGATGCGACTGGGCATGTGCTCCAAGGTCGATGCCACGCACGTGGAACTGACGGCCGAGGGCTTCGTGCCGACGGCGGACCTGCAAAGCACCCTCGCCTTCCTCGGCGACAACCTGCGCGACCACGCATCGGCCGCCGTCTCCAACGCGCTGGGCGAAGCACCGCTGCTGCTGGAGCGAGCGGTGTTCGCCGAGGGCCTGGCCGAAGTCGATTGCGAGGCGGTGCACCAGTTCATGCGCATGCGCTGGTCGGCGATGCACCGCGAGCTGGTCGGCCAGCTCAGTGAGGCCATCACCCGCAGCGGCGCCAAGGGCGAGCGGCGGCTGCGCGTGGGCGTCTACCTCTTCCACGAGGAGCGGGAGGCACAGGGATGAAGCGCCGCGCCCTCATCGCGGCCGTGCCCGGCGCGGTGGCGGCCCTGGCAGGTTGCGGCGGCGGTGGCGGCGGCGACTTCGCCAGCGTCGGCTCCGGCGGCACCGGCATCACGGGCGGCGAAGGCGTGGGCTCCGGGGGCACCGGCATCACGTCGGCAGCCGTGGGCGCGATCACCGGCTTCGGCAGCATCGTCGTCAACGGCGTGCGCTACGAGACCGACCAGGCCGCGCTGACCCTGAGCGACAGCGACACGCTCAAGCTCGGCATGACGGTGCGGGTGCGCGGCGTCATCAACCCCGACCTGGTCAGCGGCGTGGCCAGCACCATCGAATCGTCGGCCGACGCGCGCGGCGCGGTGGCGGCGCTCGACCTTCCCAACAACAACCTGGTGCTCTGGTACACCAAGATCCACGCCGACGATTCGACCGTGTTCGCCGGCGGCCTGATGTCGCTGAACGACCTGCGGGTGGGCGACCCGGTGCAGGTCTGGGGCCTGCCCGATCACGGCATCGGCCTTCGCGCCACGCGCATCGAGCGCGTCGCGGCCGGCGCCTCGCCCATCATCTCGGGCACGGCGCAGGCGGTGGACGTGTCCACGTCCAGCGTCCAGGTCGGCGGACTGCGCGTGGCCTTCACGCCCGCCGCCCTGGCATCGGCCGGCCTCACGCCCGCGCAGCTGGAAGGCCAGCTGGTGCGCGTGCGCGGCACCGAGGCCGACGCGACGATCACGCAGGCGGCCGTGGAGCCCTGGTACCCGGTGACGCCCGCGGACGGCGAGCGGCTCTCGGTCGAAGGGCTGATCACGCGCTTCACCAGCCTCGCCTCGCTGCAGGTGGACGGCGTGCCGGTGGATGCCTCGTCCGCGAAGATCACCGGCCGCCAGGCGAGCATCGGCCAGGGCGCGCGGGTGCAGATCGAAGGCGCCTGGCGCGCGGGCGTGCTCGTCGCCAGCCGGCTGAAGCTGCGCGAGGCGGCCGAGTCGGGTTCCGGCAACTCCGGCTCGGGCGACCATGACGACGACTACAGCGCGCGCGGCAACATCGGCGCGTTCCGGTCGGCGGCCGACTTCAAGATCCAGGGCCAGGACATCAATGCCGGCGGCGCCGGCGTGGTGTTCGTGGGCGGCACCGCGGCCGACCTGCGCAACGGCCGCCGCGTGTTCGTCACCGGCTCGCGCGTGGTGAACGACCAGCTGATCGCCGAGCGGGTGGAGTTCCTCTAGCGCAGAGGCCGAGTCGGCTGGAAGTCCGGCTGCGGCTCCTGCGACTGCTGCAGGGCGGCGTCGCGGATGGCGAACAAGGCCTGGAGGTCCTGCTCGACGTCCTCGTCGACCGGCGCGGCCGCGGCCTGCGGGCTGGCCGGCGCCTGGGCCAGCGGCGTCGGCTGGGTGACGACCCGGGGCTCCTCGCCGGCATTGGTCGAACTGATGCCGGTGAACTGCCAGGAGATGCTCAGCAGCCAGTCCCAGGCGCGCGGCTCGAACTTCTCGATCTCCGCCATGAAGGCGCTCTGGAACGAGGGGATGTAGGTCAGCAGGGCGCCCTGCCCCTGCTTGACGACCAGCTGCACGTGCATGCCGTGCTTGCCCTTGCGGTTGACCACCGGGAGCATGCGAAGGTCGAGCCAGTCGGACGGCACTGCGTGGCGCCGCATGGTCTCGCGCAGCGTGACCTGCACGAGCTCGCGGCGGGTGTTCAGGCGCGCGGCCTCGTCGTCCTCGGTACCGCTGTCGCTGTCCTGGAACCGCGTGGCCGAAGGCGGCCCCGATTCGGCACCCTTGGCGTCAGGCCGGAAGATCCTGTTGAGCAAGCCCATGCGGGCGATTATCACGCCCCGCCGGACCTTCGCTACTCGACAAATGCCGTATTGAGCCGCGCGCCGATGGTGAAGCCGCCCGCGCAGGGGTCGCAGCGGACCACGGTGGCGCGGCAGCGCAACGGAAAGTTGTGCCCGTCCAACAGGTACTCGACCGTGAGATCGATCTCCTCGCCCACCACGTAGGGCTGGCGCGAGGTGAACGAAAGGCCGCTGACGCTGAGGTCGCGCGTGACCCCGCCCTCGCCCGCGCCCACCGTCAGCGGCAGCTCCATCTCGAAGCGCTCGGCGCCGCGTTTTTCCTGGCGCCGCCGCAGCGGCACCACCACCCTGGGTTCGACCATCGCCATCCTTGTTCTCCCTGGGCCGGGGCCCTTCAGCCCGTGCCGCCCTCGCGCGGCACGAGATCCTGGAACAGCGGTTCGGCCAGGCGAACGGCGATGTTGTAGTTGTCGCCGTGCCGCTCGACCCGCACCACCTCGCCGACGCAGTCCAGGCTGAACTCGCGCCCTTCGGTTCGGTACTGGAGCATCAGCGAAACCGTGGCGCCGAGCGCGGGCGCGGCGGGGGATTCCAGCAGCACGCCGGTGGCGCTGATGTCGTGCGAGGAGCATTCCTCGCCTTCCATCGTGATGGGCAGCGCGAGGCCGAATCGTTCGGCCGATCGCTGTCGCTGCTGTGCGTCGTGCATCTTCCTCGTCTCCCGTGCGCCTTGCTGCGCCTTCGTGCGCGAGGGTAGGCGGCGAACGGCCCTCGAGCTTGTAGGAGCCGTTCGTAACAGGCTGTCGGAAATCGAAACGCGACTGCGCGACGCGCTACAGGGTGCGTCGCTGCAGCGGGTAGCCGGGGTCGGTGTAGCCCGGCGTCGACGGATGGCCCGGCGCGACCAGCGAATCGACCAGCGCCTCGTCCTCGGCCGTCAACTTCACCTCGAGCGCGGGCGCGTAGGCCTGCCACTGCGAGAGCGTGCGCGGCCCGGCGATCACGGAGGACACCGCCCGATGGGCCAGCACCCAGGCGGTGGCGAACTGCGCCAGCGTGATGCCGCGCGAAGCCACGTGCTCCTGCAGCCGCTGGGCGATGCGCAGCGATTCGTCGCGGAACTCGGTCTGGTGCATGCGCTTGTCGCCGCGGCCGGCCCGGCTGTCGGCCGCGGGTGCCTGGCCCGGCGCGTACTTGCCGGAGAGCACGCCGCGCGCGATCGGGCTGTAGGGCACGACGCCCAGGCCGTAGTTCGCGCAGGCCGGCAGGATCTCGACCTCCGGCATGCGGTTGAGCAGGTTGTAGTAAGGCTGGCAGACCGAGGGGCCCGGCATGTTCAGTTCCCGGGCCACGCGCACGGCCTCGGCGATGCGCCAGCCGCGGAAGTTGGACAGGCCCCAGTAGCGCAGCTTGCCGTCGCGGATCATCGTGTCGATCGCGCGCAGCCCTTCCTCCAGGTCCATGTCCTCGTAGTCGCGGTGCAGGTACAGGATGTCGATGCGGTCGGTGCGCAGGCGCTTCAGGCTCGCCTCGACCTCGCGCAGCATCCAGAACCGCGAGTAGCCCAGTTCGTTCTGGCCGTCGCCCATGCGGTTGCCGAGCTTGCTGGCCAGGATCCAGTCGTCGCGGCTGCCGGCGAGCAGCTCGCCCAGCATCGATTCCGAGCCGCCCTTGCTGTACACGTCCGCCGTGTCGATGAAATTGACGCCGTGCTCGCGTGCATCGGCCAGGATGGCGCCGGCCTCGCGCGCATCGGTCTGGTCGGCGAACATCATGGTGCCCAGGCACAGGGCGGACACGCGCAGGGGACTGCGGCCGAGTTGGCGGTAGATCATGGGCCGCAGCTTACCCCGCGCCGCGCGGGGGCGCTTCAGGCCGCCGAATGGGCCGCCATCTGCGCGCGAGCCCAGCGGGCGATGTCCTCGGCGCGCGTCATCGCGCCGGGCTGGCGCGCCACCTCGCGGCCGCCCATGAACAGCGCCAGCGTCGGGATGCTGCGGATGTTCAGCCGCGCGGCCAGCGCCTGCGCCTGTTCGGTGTCGACCTTGGCGACGCGCACGTGCGGCTCGAGCATGCGGGCGGCCTGCTCGTAGGCCGGCGCCATCGCGCGGCAGGGTCCGCACCAGGCGGCCCAGAAGTCCACCAGCACCGGCACTTCGCTGCGCGCGACCTGGCGCTCGAAGCCGGCCTCATCCAGCGCCACCGGCTTGCCTTCGAACAGCGCCTGCTTGCACTTGCCGCAAGTGGGCGCGCTGCCCAGCTGGGCGGGCTGCACCCGGTTGGTGGTGCCACAGGAAGGACAGACGACGTGGAGGGGCTCGCTCATGGTGAAGGACAGATAGGGCGCGCCGCGCGGAACGCAAGCCCGGGGCCCCCGGCTCTACGGCTCCGCGGCCGCCGCTATCAGGCCCTGCTGCTCGCGCCTGGCCGCCGCTTCCAGTACGCGCACCTGCGCGTCGATCAGCGCCGCCTCCTTCGCGCCCTCGCGCGCGTTGCGGATGTGCGCGTTGGTGGCGGCGGGCAGCCGCGACGCATCGCGTCCGTCCCAGGCTTCGCGGCCGCGGCTGGAGAGGTTGTAGTAGATGGAGATCCCTTCGCGCAGCCGCGCCGCCCGCTCCTTCTGGCTGAGCCGCAGCCTGGCGATGCGCGCGGAGCTCCATGCCGCAGCCTCGCGCATGTGTTCGGCCGCGGCGTGCACGGCCTCCACCGCGTCGTTCGGGTCGCGCACGCCCAGCGCGGCGGCCGTGGCGGGTTCGAACTGCGCGATGCCCAGGTTGGGCGTGCCATCGCGGCTGGCACCGTCGCGCGGCGTCCATGACGACTCGGCGGCGATGAGCCCATACACGTCCTCGAAGCCCAGGCCCAGCTCATGCAGCCGAGCTCGCTGCGCCGCCGACTTGGCCAGCAGCAGGCGCGAAGCGGGATCGACGGTGAACAGCACCTCGCGGCCGATGCGCGCGGGCACCCAGCGGATCCGCGCGCGCAGTTCGCGGTAGTACGCATCGATGACGGTGCGCTCATCCGGTTCGGGCATCACCAGCGGGGTGATCGGCTCCGAAGCGACCTCGATCGGGGGCGACGGGTGCGTGTACCGCACTGGCACGACCGGCTTGCGCGGCCACCAACCCTGCCAGCCGGCCAGCGCCACCGCCTCGAGGGCCACCACCAGCGCACCGCCGGTGACGAACATCAGGGGGAAGGTCGGCTTGTGCCTCATGCGTTGCGCGTTGGGTGGGGTCCGGCGGCATCAGAACATCGCGCGCGAACGCGTTGGGACCACTGCTTCGCGCCTGTTGCAACTTGGCCGCCGAACGCGTGAGGTACGTTGCATGAGCAGGCCTCTGGCTCGTCCGCACCAGTGCAATGGCCCCTTCGGATCAGCCATCGAAACAGCTTGTCATCCGCTGAGTTCCGGCGGAGCAGTTCTCCTACAAGCACATGCTCCAAAACGGAAAGCGGCAGCGCATGGGAGAACCGACCATCCGTTGCGACGTGTGTCGATCGCGTCATCAACGCAACTCTGGAGGTCCAAATGTTCATGGGAGCAACCAAAACTCGAGTCGTCGTGACGGCAGCCATCGCCGCCATGTGGCTCACCGCATGTGGTGGCGGCGGCGGCGACGATGTCGCGGCCGCCCCTTCGCCCGCCCCCGCGCCGGCTACCGGCGGCGGCGGCAATCCCCCCGCCCCCGCGCCTGCCCCGGCGCTGGGCACCAGCTTCACCGCGGCCACCGCGCCCACGGACGTGTGGCACTCGCTGTCGTCGAGCACGGACGGCCAGGTCATGGTGGCCGGTCAGGCCGACCTGCGCGCCGCGCCCGAAACCAGCCCCCTGTTCGTCTCCCGCGACGGCGGCGTGACGTTCACGGAGAGCACCGCGCCCACCGGCATCTGGATCGCCTCGGACGTTTCCGGTGACGGCAACCGCATCGCGGCCGTCCAGTTCCAGGGCGCCGGCATGTACATGTCTGTCGACCGCGGCCAGAACTTCGTCCAGGTGACGCTGCCGGCCGGTGTGCCGAACAACTCGCAGTTCGAGGGCGTGACGCTGTCGGAAGACGGCACCCGCGTCGCCGCGGTCGTCATGAACGGCCCGGTGCTCGTCGGTACCGTCGACGCCGCCGGCGCGGTGACCTGGCAGGCGACGGCCGGCCTGCCGGCCACCGCCACCTCGTGGCGTTCGATCGACAGCTCGGCCGATGGCCAGACGCTGGTGGCGGTGGGCCAGACGCCGGCCGCGTTCATCTCGACCAACGGCGGGACGACCTGGACCTCGCTGGCCGCGGCTCCGGTGACCCAGAACTGGTATCGCGTGAAGGTGTCCGCCAACGGCCAGACCATCGCGATGGCCGGCAACAGCTTCGGCGGCAGCAACTCCGCCGACGGCATCTACGTCTCCAAGGACGGTGGCGCCACCTTCACCCAGGGAGGCGTCGCGGGTGACTACTCCGGCATCGCGATGTCGAGCGACGGCGGCGTGATCGCCGCGACCGTTTCGAACGACAACGCCGGCGCCGGCCTGGGTTCCGTCCAGCTGTCCACGAACGGTGGCACGTCGTTTGCCGCACTGCCGGTGACGGTCGGTGGAGTGGCCGCGACCGAGACGCAGTGGCGCTCGGTGACCATGTCCGGCGACGCCAGCCGCATGGCCATCGCCGCCGGCCGGTTCGACGCGAACACCACGGGCCAGATTCTCCTGACGACGGGAAGCCGTCCGTAAAAAGCACAACGCTGTCGCTCCCAGGGAGGGAGTCAAGAGCCGGGCCGAAAGGCCCGGCTCTTTTCTTTTGCGCGTGGCTCGGCAATAGCCCCTTCGGGCTCGGTGATGCACCGACACGGCCGAGCTGGCCGCTCCTACGCCCAATGGCTCAGATAGCGCACGCGCCGCCCTGCCCGGCCGTCGAAGAATCCCCGGCGAGGCGAGACGCCTTTCAGGAGCGGAGAACAGATGACGAAGAAGAGCACGGCGGCCCTGTCCGCCCTGGCGGTGGCGTGGTTGAGCGCGTGCGGCGGCGGTGGCGGCGGAGCCGACCCGGCGCCCGCGCCCGGCAACGGGAGCGCGCAGGTCGCCTCCGGCGGCGGCGCCCAGGGCGGCACGCCGGAACCCGAAGCGCAACCCGGCTCGTCCGCCCCGGCGCCCTCACCCGCGCCCTCCGGCGATTGCGTCGCGAACAACAGCGGCGAAGTCACCGGCGCTTCGCTGCAGGCCGCCGCGAACGGCATCTACACCGTGAGCGCCGCGACCGACGTGGTGATCACGCTACCGGCCAACAACTGCCTGCAGGCTGGCGACCGCGTGCGCGTCACCGGCCAGGGCGCCGCCGGCTGGCGCCTCGCGCAGAACGCGCTGCAGTGGGTGGACACGGTCGGGGTTCCCGGCAACGTCACGCCCGGCACCGTGTGGACGCCGCGCACCGTCGACGCGTCCGCGCCCGACCAGAACTGGTACGCGACCGCTTCCTCGTCCAGCGGCAACCGCATCGCCGCGGTGGCCAACCCGGGCCAGCTCTACCTGTCGCAGGATGGCGGCGCGACCTGGTCGCGCAGCAGCGCTCCGCGCGCCAACTGGACCTGGGTGACGATGAGCGAGGACGGCAGCCGCCTGGCCGCGGTGGCCACCAACCTGGCCATCCACGTCTCGAACGACTACGGCCAGTCCTGGACCGCGACCAACAGCGCGGCCGTGGGCTGGACCGGCGTGCACCTCTCCGAGGACGGCCGCCAGATCGTGGCCACCGCCATCGACGGCGGGATCCACCGCTCGCTCGACGGCGGCGCCACCTTCACGGTGGTGCCGGGCACGGCCGGCGGCGACTGGCGCGCGGTCTCGGGCTCGCGCGACGGCCGGCGCCTGGTGGCGGTGGCTTCGTTCTACTCGAGCGCGCCGGCCCTGCAGGGCGTGCACGTCTCCACCGACGGCGGCGCCACCTGGACGCGGCGCATGGCCGACGGCAACTGGGCCTTCGCCTCGTCGAGCGCCGACGGCCAGCGCATGGCCGCCATCGACAACGGCGGCCACCCGTGGATCAGCGACGACGGCGGCGCCAGCTGGACGATCCGCTTCAGCTACAGCAACTGGTCGGGCCTGGCGGTGTCGGGCGACGGCCAGGTGGTCAGCGCGCTCGAGCCGCGCGACGACAGCCGCAACTACACCGGCTACACGTTCGTCAGCCCCGACGGCGGCCGCGACACCTGGAACTGGTACGGCGAGAACCGCTGGTACCGCGCCACCAGCCTCTCGTTCGACGGCAACTGGATGGTGGTGGGCGACACCGGCCCCAACGGTTCAGGCGGCCGCCTCTACACCTCGCAGGGCAACCGCACCGCGGCGGGCACGCCGGGCTCCATCACCGGCGGCCAGGGCCAGGTGCTCGAGCTCACGTATCAAGGTAACGGCCGGTTCACGGTCAGCCACCACTCAGGCGGCACGTTCACGATCCGATAGCTGTCACGCACGGAAATCAGGGAAGAAGATCAACGAGACCAGGGAAGCGAAAGGGAGTTTTCAGCCGGGCCGCAGTGCCCGGCTTTTTTCTGGGCTGCGCCCAGCTTTTTTCTTTCGACTACTGGAAGATCTTGATCAGCCGGTCGACCACGTCGTTGACCATCTTCTCGATCGGGGCGCGCTCGGGCTCCCTGGGCTTGGGCCGCGGCCGCGGGATCTCCCATTCGGCGCGCGCGTCCACCCACTTGTTGCGCACCGACTGCGAGAACCAGTCGCCCACGATGGGCAGCGCGCTGCGCGCGCCCGGCCCCCACGAATCGGGCATGGTGATCGAGGGATCGTTGAAGCCCACCCACGCGCCCGCCACCAGGTGCGGATGCATCAGGATGAACCAGCCGTCGGCGTTGTCCTGGGTGGTGCCGGTCTTGCCGGCCACGTCGGCCTGGATGCCGTAGCGCGTGCGGATGGCCGCGCCCGTGCCCTCGTCCACCACGCCGCGCAGCGTGTCGACCAGCATCAGCGCCTTGGCCTTGGGCATGGCCTCGGACGAGCGCGGCGGCACGAAGCCTTCCAGCACCTTGCCGTCCGAATCCTCGATGCGCAGCACCAGCAGCGGCTCGACCCAGCGGCCGTTGTTGGCGATGGTGCCGTAGGCCGACACCATCTCGCGCAGCGTCACCGGGCTGGTGCCCAGGGCGAGCGAAGGCACGGCCTCGAGGCGGCTCTCGCGCACGCCCATCGCCTGCGCGAGCTTGGCCACCTTCTGCGGGCCGACCCGGTCCATCAGCTGCGCGGTGATCGAGTTGCGCGAGAAGATGAGGCCCGCGCGCAGCGTCCAGGGGCTGTTGGTGGGCGGTGTGTCGTCGCGCGGCCGCCAGACCTCGCCGTGCTCGCCGCGCACCGCGACGGGCTGGTCGACGATGGTGTCGCCGGGACCCATGCCGTCGATGAAGGCCTGTCCGTAGACGAACGGCTTGAAGGTGGAGCCGGGCTGGCGCCGGGCCTGGCTCACGTGGTCGAACTGGTCCTGCGCGAAATCGCTGCTGCCCACCCAGGCCAGCACGTGGCCGCTGCGCGGGTCCTGCGCCAGGAAGCCGGCCTGCAGCAGGGCGCGGTCCTGCCCCGCCTTGCGCCGCTTGTCCGCCAGCGGCTGCAGCTGGTTCAGCTGGCGCGCGACGGCCTCGTTGGCGGCGCGCTGCAGCCGCGTGTGGATGGTGGTGCGGATCACCAGGCCGTCGGAGTGGATGTCGTAGCCGTTGCGGTCGGCCCAGGCGATCAGCCACTTGCGCACGTGCTGCGCCACGTGCGGCGCGAGCCCCAGCGGTTCCGGCTGGCGCTCGAAGTCGATCTTCAGCGGCCGCTTGGCCAGCTCGGTGGCGCGCTCGGCGGGCAAAGCGCCGTTCTTGGCCATCTGCGACAGCACGACGTTGCGGCGATCCCGCGCGCGCTCCGGGTTGAGCACCGGGTTGTAGTAGCTCGTGCCCTTGAGCATGCCGATCAGCGTGGCGCTCTCCAGCAGGTCGAGCTCGCTGGCCGACTTGTCGAAGTAGGTGCGCGCGGCCATCTCGATGCCGAAGGCGTTGTAGAGGAACGGCACCGTGTTCAGGTACGTCTCCAGGATCTCCTTCTTGCTGTAGACCGCCTCGATCTTCAGCGCGGTGATCGCTTCCTTGACCTTGCGGTGGATGCTCACCGAGCGGCCGATCTCCTCGGGGTACAGGTTGCGCGCGAGCTGCTGCGTGAGCGTCGAGCCGCCCTGGCGGCGCCCGCGCAGCGTGTGCCACGCCGAAGACGCGGTGCGGTACCAGTCGATGCCGTGGTGCGACCAGAAGCGGTGGTCCTCGGTGGCGATCAGCGCCGCCACCACCCCGGGCGCGACGCGGTCCAGCGGCACCCATTCGCGGTGCACGCGCTTGTAGCTGGCCAGCACGACGTTGTCGGCCGAGACCAGCAGCGCGGGCTTTTCCAGCTTGGCCTTGCGCAGGTTGTCGATGCTGGGCGTGAACGGCAGCAGCACCAGCAGGTAGAGCAGCACCAGCGCGGGCGGCACCGCCGCCAGGCGCCAGGGGTGGCGGCGCGCGAAGTCGCGCAGGCGTGCCCATCGGCTCCGCGCAGCGTCGAGCAGGCGCGCCATGGCTGGGTTCATCGGCATGGAATCTAGTGTCCTCTCTCGTGGGGTTTCGTGGGTGGGGGGCAGGGCTGGCTTGGCGGTTCCGTCCGACACGCATCCGTGCGCACGGCCACCAGAATCGCCGGACCACCACAACAACCCGAAGAACCATGGCGCTCCAAGATCCCCGCGCCGGCCAGGGTGCCGGCGAGAACGTCCTGCCTGCCAGTCCGCTGACCTCCGGGCCGCTGCGGGATCGCCTCGAGTTCCTGCGCGGGTTCCTGCGCCATCCGGCCCAGGTGGGTTCGGTGGTGCCCAGCTCGCACCGGCTGGAGCAGCGCCTGGTGCGCAGCGCGGGGATCGCTCACGCGCGCACCGTGGTCGAGCTCGGTCCGGGCACGGGCGGCACCACGGCCGCCCTGCTGCAGGCGATGTCGCCTTCGGCACGGCTGCTGGCGGTCGAGCTCGACCCGACCTTCCACCAGCACCTGCAGCAGCAGCTGCGCGATCCGCGCCTGCTGCTGGAGCTGGCCAGCGCGGAGCGCCTGGCCGACCTGCTGGCCGCGCGCCGGTTGTCGGCGCCCGATGCCATCGTCTCGGGAATCCCGTTCTCGACGATGCCGGCGGAAGTGTCCGACCGCATCGCCGCGCTGGTGGCGCAGGTGCTCCGGCCGGGCGGCCGCTTCGTCGCCTACCAGGTGCGCGCCCATGTCGCCCACTTCGTCTCGCCCTACCTGGGCGAGCCGCAGAAGCGCTGGGAGGTGGTGAACATCCCGCCCGTGCGGGTGTTCACCTGGGTCAAGCCGGGCGATCCTTCGCAACCGAACGCCTGAGGGGCTGGCCGAAGAACTGGGGATAGTGGCGCTGCACCAGAGTGCCCTTTTGATCCCACGCGATGCACCGGCCCAGGTGGTAGGGCGGCTCGGTGTTCTGCCCCGGCAGCACGCCGGCATCCCGCCGCTCGCGCTCGCGCCAGGGAAACACCGTCTGGTAGGCCGCGGTGGCCATGTTGAACAGCAGCTCGCGCAGGTGGGTGCAGCCGCGCACGCCGCCCAGCGCCTTCTCGATCGCCTGGCGCCACCCCGGGCCCAGGCGCACGCCCACCATCAGCTGCATCGGGTCGTGGCCCCGCTGGCATTCGCCGTAGGGCGTGCTGTCCATGGAAGTGGCGACGGCGCGGATCACCATGTCCTCGTCGACCGTCAGCCGGATGGCCATGTGGTGGATCGGCGCGCCGGGCGGCATGTCGCGGCCGTCGGAATGCTGGAAACCGTACGTCTTGACATCGGAAAGCTCGCCTTCGATGTCCCAGAGGCCGTCTTCGCGCAGGAAGCCGCGGTAGGTGACGGCGCGGGTGTGCAGGTGCCGCCGTTCGGCAGGCTCGGGCAGGGGCATGCTCAGGCGGCCAGCTTGGCCATGGCTTCGCGCTTGCCCATCTTGCGCAGGCCCGAGATGGCTTCGAGCTGGCGCGCACGCGGCCGCGTCTTGCCGCTTTCCCACTTGTAGACCGACAAGGCCGACACCCCCAGGATCCTGGCGACCGAAGCGGCCGACAGGCCCAGGCGCTTGCGTTGCGCCGCGAGGCCCTTGGCCGAGAAACGCAGCTGCGGCCCGTCGTCCTCGTCCGCCGCCGCCACGGGCGCCGCGCTGCGACCGCCGCCGCGGCCCTGCCGGCGCATCTGCTGCTCCAGCGTCTGCAGGCGCCGCTTGAGCTGGGCGATCTGGCCGCGGTACTGCGCCACGGTCTTCTTCAATTGCTGCAGTTCGCCTTTCTGCTCCTTGCGCGCGATCCGGGCGATTTCCTGTTTAAGGACGGTGCCGATGTTGGGCATGTTCGTTTCTATACCTCGGTTGACCCCCAGCGGCTCGGTCGGGCGCCGGCTTTCTCCGCGGGTCTGGTGCGCTCCCACGGGCCGCATCTTAGCCGCAGGGTCGTAACCGGAAGTTTGCAGCACCTCCACGTGCGGGAGGCGACGATCGATACACCGAGTGGAAGAAACGCGCGGTCAGTTCACGCGCCGGACCGGCTGGCCCTGCGTGCGGGCGTCGAAATAGCCCTGGTGGAGATGGCGCATGAAGCGGGTGGTCCAGCCGTCGAGAGGATAGAAGGCGGCAGCGGCGGGCGATCGCACGGAGATGGTGCCGTCGGGCAGCACCGCCGCCGAGAAGCCCCAGGGATCACGCCCCTGCACCACCACCAGCTGCCGCAGCAGCTGCGTCTCGATCGGCGAGGGCTGGCGGGGAAAAACCGAGAGAGCGCGCTGGTGGGCCTGCATGATCGCCTCCGTCCCGTTGGGCCGGCCATCTTAGGCGGGGAACAGGACAGTCGTCCAACGTTTTGCCGTTCTTTCCATGCGCGCACCGGTCGCGGCGCGGCCCGGTGCGTCAGCGCGGCTGTCGCGCGCGCCGGCGCCACCACAGGAGCGCCGCCGCGGCGATCGCCATCGCGGCCACCGCCGGCAGCAGCCAGCCCTGCCAGCTCTGCAATGAGGCGACGATGTCCTGCCAGCGCCCGCCCACGTAGCGCACCGCCCAGACCAGCAGCGGCAGCTCGACCGCCGCGGCGGCGCCGTCGAAGATGAACAGGTGCCGGTAGTGGATCCGCATCGAGCCCGCGGCGAACAGCATCGCCGTGCGCAGGCCCGGCATGAACCGCACCAGGAAGATGAAGCCCGGCCCCCAGCGCTGCATGTGCCGCTCCATCGCATGCAGCCGCGCGGCGGGCAGCGCGCGGGCGGCGATGCGGTGCCGCAGCAGCCGGGCCCCGAAGCGGCGTCCCCAATGGAAGATCAGTGCGTCGGCGCACAGAACGCCGCACCAGGCCACCGCGACCAGCGGCACCGGCTCCATCACGCCGCGCAGCGTGAGCGCCGCGGCCACCAGGAGGAGGATGTCCTCGTTCACCGGCAGCCCGAAGCCGCTGCCCAGCAGCAGGCCGAACAGCAGCAGGTAGGCCGGCCACCCCTGCAGCGCCTGCAGCATGCCCAGCATCGATTCCATGAAGCTCATGGCGAACGCGAACCTGTGCTCGTCATCCGCGCCGATTCTGCGCGCTTGCCTTACAAGCCCAAAGGCTGGGCTTGGGTAGCGTGGCGGCATGAGTTCCGGCTGGTGGATCGTCATCCTCGTCGCGGCGGTGGTCGTGCTGTCGCTCGTGCTCTGGTCCGCGCGCCGGCACCGCAGCCCGAAGCTGCAGCTGGAATGCGACGCGCCGATCGACAAGCTGCTGCCTTCCCTGGCGGGGCTGTCGCTGGGGACGCTGATCGAAGGCAACTCGATCGAGCTGCTGGGCAATGGGCACTACTTCGACGTCCTGGTCGACCGCATCGGGCAGGCGCGCAAGACCGTTCATTTCGAGACCTTCCTGTGGAAGCCGGGCGAACTCGGTCGCCGGGTGGCGAACGCGCTGGCCGAACGCGCGCGCGCCGGCCTGAAGGTGCGCGTGCTGCTGGACTACACGGGCAGCCGCCGCATCTCGCCCGACGAGCGCCGGCTGATGGAGCAGGCGGGCGTCCATTTCAAGTTCTTCCACAAGCGCTCGATCTACAACCTGGGCGTGCTGACCGACCGCGACCACCGCAAGATCGTGGTGCTGGACGGCGTCGAGGCCTTCGTCGGCGGCCACTGCATCACCGACGACTGGCTGGGCGACGCCGAGGACCATGTGCACTTCGCCGACCTGAGCCTGCACCTGCGCGGGCCCATCGTGCACACCATCCAGTCGGTGTTCAGCGAGAACTGGGCGGGCGAGACCGGCGAGCTGTTCGTCGGCGAGGACGTGTTTCCCAGGCTGGAACCGGCGGGCGAAGTGACGATCCACGCGGCCTTCGTCAAGCCCGAGAACTCGGCGCCGGCCGTCAAGATCCTGCACCACGCCGTGCTGTGCATGGCGCGCGAGCGCATCTGGATCCAGAACCCCTATTTCCTGCCGGAGCCGGAGGCGATCGACGCGCTCGGCCACGCGGTCAAGCGCGGCGTGGACGTGCGCGTGCTCATGCCTTCCACCCATGGCACCGACAACCCGCTGGTGCAGCACGCGAGCCACCGCAACTTCGAGAAGCTGCTGCGCGTCGGCGTCCGGCTGTTCGAGTACCCGCACACCCTGCTGCACCAGAAAGCCCTGACGGTGGACGGCAAGTGGTGCGCGGTCGGCTCGACGAACTTCGACGACCGCTCCTTCGATACCAACGACGAGATCACGCTGGGCCTGCTGGATGCGAAGCTCGCCCATGAGCTGGACGCGATCTTCGAGCGCTACGTCGCGCGGGCCCAGGAGGTGCGGCTGGAAACCTGGGCGCGGCGCAGCGTCCACCACAAGCTGCTGGACAACGCGGTGTACCTGGTCAACGAGGTGCTTTGAGCAGCGGCCGCATCATCCACAGCCCCGCCAGCGGCCCCAGCGCCAGCCAGGGCAGCACCCGGGCCAGCGGCCAGGCATGCGAGGCGGCGACGAACAGCTCGATGCTCACCACCGAGATCGCGAAGCCGATGCAGTTGGTGAAGGTGAGCACGCTGCCCACCACGGCGGGCGGCGCGTTCTGGCCGGTGAGCGCCGAGAACTGGGGCGAGTCGCCCGAGACGGTGGCGCCCCACAGCAGCAGCCAGGCGACGAACAGCGGCAGCGGCGCCGCCAGCATCAGCGGCGCGAGCAGGCAGCACAGCGCGCTGGTGGCGAGCTGGGCCTGCGCGACCCAGGCGCTGCCGAACCGCCGCACCGCCACCCCGCCGGCGACGCAGCCGACGAAGCCGGCGCCGATCGCGCAGAACGACAGCGCGCTCACCGCGCCGGTGCCCGCGAAGCGCGTGGCCACGATGGCGGGGACCAGAACGATCATGGCGTACAGCTCCCACATGTGGCCGAAGTAGCCGAACACCGAGGCGCGCAGGCGCCGGTCGCTCCAGATCGAGCCCAGCGCGCGCGGCGTGATGCGCGTGCCGGGCGCGAGCGGCCGGTCGGGCACCAGCCACGCGGTGGCGATGCCGCCGGCCGCCGCGAGCGCGGAGACCGCCAGCACCACCGACTGCCACGGCACCTGGCCCTCCGCGCCCAGCGAAGCCAGCGCGCGCAAGCCATGCGGCAGCGCCGTGCCCAGCACCAGCGCGCCCACCAGCACGCCCAGCACCGCGCCCAGTCGCTGGCGGAACCAGGCCGCCGAGATCTTCATGCCGACCGGGTAGATGCCCGCCAGCAGGAAGCCCACGACGAAACGCAGCGCGACCAGCAGCGGCAGGTTGCCGTCGGCCAGCAGCATGGCCGCGTTGACCGCGGCGCCCAGCAGCGAGCAGCCCATGAACACGCGCGTGGGCGGCAGGCGATCGGCCAGCATCGCCAGCGCGAACACCAGCGTGCCGGCGACGAAACCGAGCTGCACCGCCGACGTCAGCGTGCCCACGGCCGCGGCCGGCAGTCCCCACGCGTGCTGGAGATCGGGCATGACCGCGTTGACCGCGAACCACAGAGAGGTGCCCGCGAACTGCGAGAGCACGATCACCGGCAGGATGCGGCGCGGCGGCTGCGCCTCGGCAGCCTGCGCGTGGAGAGGAGTCGAGGCCGTGGCCATTCAGGGCTGGAGGTTGGCCAGCACGCGCAGCGGGCCCTGGTCGGCCGGCTGCACCACCACGCCTTCGGCCGAGGTCGCGCCGTGGCCGGTCAGCGCGGTGATGTTGACCTGGTGCGTCACCACCACCAGCACGCCCGGGCCTTTCCACTCGCGCAGCACGCGACGCGCGCGCTCGGTCTGCTCCTCGCGCTGCGGGGCGGCCTGGCCGAAGAAGGAGTTGAACGCCGGTTCGACGCGCACGCCGTCGCCGAAGGCCAGCCGCGCCGTCTCGCGCGTGCGGCACCACTGCGAGGACAGCACCGCGCCGACGTTCACGCCGCGCCGGCGGAACTGCTCGCCCAGGCGGCGTGCTTCCGCCCGCCCCTGCTCGTCCAGGTTGCGCTGGGTGGCGCAGTCGTCCAGCCGGAAGTTCGGCGGATCGCCGACCCCGGGCGCGGTGGCGTGCCGGAACAGCACCACGGCGCCGGGCCGCGCCAGCTCGGTCCAGGCGTCCGCCGCGACGGCGAATCCGCTCGCCAGCGCCAGGCAGGCGGCGGACAGGAGGCGGACGGACAAGCACATGGCCCGCACCATAACAAGGCCGACCGGCCTGTGTCGATTCCCCCGGCGGGCGCGTTTTTGCGCTAGAACCGTCGGCTTCTCAACGAGAACCCAGCCCCCATGAACCAGAAGAACCTCGCGCGTCCCCTGTTCCTGTCCGCCGCCGCCCTCGCCTGCCTCGCCGGCAGCGGCGCTGCCCAAGCGCAGGACTCCGCCGGGCGGCCGCTCTGGGAGATCGGCGGCGTGGCCCTGGGCGTCTCGCAGCAGGCCTACCCCGGCTCCGACCAGCGGGTGCGGCGCGGGATCGCCCTGCCCTACCTCATCTATCGCGGGCGCTACCTGCGCGCGGACAGCGACGGCGTGGGCGTGCGGCCGGTGAAGACGCCGACCTACGAGTTCGACATCAGCGCGGCCGGCGCCTTCGGCTCCGACGCCAATCGCGATCCGGCCCGCCGCGGTATGCCCAACCTGGGCACGCTGGTCGAGTTCGGCCCGCGCCTCAAGTGGCACCTGGGCGGATCGCCCGAGGGCGGCCGCTGGCGGCTGGACCTGCCGCTACGCGGCGTGTTCGACCTGAGCGACAGCCTGAACTACAAGGGCGCGGTGTTCCAGCCGGGCATCGTCTGGTCCAAGCGGGTCGCGCCGGGCTGGAACGTCTCGACCAGCCTCAGCCTGCTGGTGGCCGACGAGCGGCTCGCGGACACCTTCTACGAGGTGGAGCCGCGATTCGCCGCGGCCACCCGGCCGGCCTACGACGCCAAGGCCGGCCTGCTGGCCACGCGCCTGGGCGCGTCCGTGTCGCACGACCTCACCCGCGACTGGACGGTGTTCGGCTTCGCGCGGCTGGATTCGGTGGCCGGGGCGACCAACCGCGACAGCCCGCTGGTGCGCCAGACCACCGGCGGCACCGTCGGCATCGGCGTGTCCTGGACCTGGCTGCGCTCCAGCCAGCCGGCGTCGGACTGAACCGCGCCGTTACGGCTGAGTTACCGCTGTTGCATGACCTTCGTTGAAAACCACCGCTCCGTCGGCGAAGCTGAGCCATTCACGAGAAAAAGTTGGCAGATGACGGGGGAAGAGGTCATGAAGAAGAAGCGCAGCGGCGCACCACCACCCACGGCGAGCGAACCCACTCCACCGCGCCCCAGCGGCCTGGTGCGCCGGCTGATGGACGGCCTTCGCCGCCGCCAGCAGGCCACCGAGCTGCCGCCCGCCGGCCAGCGCAGCGGCGAAGGTTCGGAGAGCCTCGCGCCGTATCTCGAGCAAGGCCGCAGCAGCCGCCCCGCCCCGCTGGAGTGAGGCTCGGCCGGTCCGGCCGATTGCGAATCCCCTTGTAATTTCATCGACGCCGGTCCCCCTGCCCGGCTCGGGGTGGCGCGACACGGCCGGGTTCGGGTTTTCATCCTGTTGCGACGGCTGTGCCGGCCGCTTGCCAGCATCCTCGTTTTTCGTCTTTGACCAACAACGAGGATCCAGACCCATGCAAGCCAATCTCCCCCGTATCGCCGCCTACCTCGCCGGCGGGCTGCTCCTTTCCAGCCTGCTGCGCCGCCGCTCGCGAGAAGTCGTGGTGTACGACGCCGACCCCATCGACTTCGACGATGAAGTGCGACAACTGCCCTGGGCGACCATCACGATGGCCGCGGTGGGGTTCGTGGCGGGCGGAGCGTTCCTCGCCAACGAGCTGCGAGCGCGGCGGGGCGGCTACAGCTCGTCGACCGTCGAGGAATCGATCGACATCAACGTGCCGGTGAGCACGGCCTACAACCAGTGGACCCAGTTCGAGGAGTTCCCGCGCTTCATGTCCAGCGTGGAACAGGTGAGGCAGGTCGACGACACGCACCTGCACTGGCGCGCCACCGTGGGGGGCCGGACCAAGGAATGGGACTCCGAGATCACGGAGCAGGTGCCCGACCAGCGCATCGCCTGGCGCAGCACGGACGGGCCGGCCAACTCGGGCGTGGTCACGTTCCACCGCCTGGGCGAGAACCGCACCCGCGTGATGCTGCAGATGGACTACCAGCCGGAAGGCGCGGCCGAGAGGGCCGCCGACACCGTCGGCGCGGTCAAGCTCACCGCCAAGGGCAACCTCAAGCGCTTCAAGAACCTGCTGGAGACTCGCGGCCAGGAGAGCGGCGCCTGGCGCGGCACCGTCACCCATTGAAGCGGCCCGGGTTCAGCGACGGGCCGTCGCGGCCAGCAGCTGCCGGCGCGTGAGGTCGCGGAACAGTTCCAGCCCGAGCGGCTTGGTCCAGTGCTCGTCGAAGCCGGCGTCCGCGCCGGAGAGCCGGTCTTCGACCGTGCCCCAGGTGGTGAGGGCCACCACCCGCACGCCCCTGCCGCCGGGCAGCGCGCGGATCCGGCGGCACACCTCGTAGCCGTCGAGCACCGGCAGGCCGATGTCCAGCACGGCCACGTCGGGCAGGCGGGCCTGCGCCAGGCGCACGGCGTCGCCGCCGTCGAAGGCGAGGCGCACTTCGACGTCCAGCGGCTCCAGTCCCATCACCAGCGACTCGGCCAGGTCGCGGTGGTCTTCCGCGATGAGCACCGATCTCATTCCCAACGTCCTCCCGGAGGACGGGGATGATCCCGGAAACCGGGGCCGGCGTGGAGCTCTGCCGTGGTAAGAAATTTGCCTAGAAAGGCGCCAGGCCGACAATTCGGCCGGCCTCCGGTCGAGTATCCGAACGGATACACTAGACCCGAATGAACACCATCCAGCGAACCGCCGTCTTCGCCGAATGGCTGGATGCGCTGGCGGACCGAAAGGGAAAGGCCCGGATCGTCGCCCGCATCGAAGCCGCGAAGGTCGGAAACTTCGGCGACTGCGAGCCGGTGGGCGACGGCCTCAGCGAGATGCGCATCGACTTCGGCCCTGGCTACCGGGTCTATTTCATGCGCTTGGGAACCGTCGTGTACCTGCTCCTCTGCGGAGGCGACAAGTCCACCCGGAAGGCCGACATCGCCGCAGCACGCCGGATGGCCCGGCAGGTGAAGGAAGCCGCCAAGGCGCTGCTCGCGAAGAAAGGATGAACATGAGCAAGGCAAATCCCCTGGGCATCGCCCCGTTCGACGCAGCGGAATACCTGGGCGACGAGGAGAGCATCGCGGAGTTTCTCAATGCTTCCGTCGAGATGAACGACCCGGCCGTGCTGCTCAACGCGGTGAGCGCCGTCGCGCGCGCCAGGAGCATGAGCCAACTCGCGCAGGACTCCGGGCTGGGACGCGAGAGTCTGTACAAGGCGTTGAAGCCCGGTGCGCAGCCCCGGTATGAAACCGTCATGAAGGTGCTGGGCGCGCTGGGCGTCGAGATGGTGTTCCGGGCACCGAAGAAAACGCCGACGAAGAAGGCCGGCGCCAAGGCACCTGCCCGCACCCGGGCGGAAGTCCCCGCCCCCGCCAACGGAGAACCGCGCGAGCGCCCGACCCGACCGCGCAAGAGCGCTCCCGCTTCCCGCGAACGCTAGTCAGGCCAGCGCCGGCCGCAGCCGCGCCCGGCCCTTGGGCGTGCACATCCCCGAGGTCAGCAGCTCGATGCACTGGCGGGCGATCTCCTCCGGCGCCAGCGGGCCTCCGGGGCGGTACCAGCGGCCGATCCAGCTGAGGGCGCCGGCCAGGGTGAAGGCGGCGATCTTGGGGTCGCAGGGGCGGATCGAGCCTTCCTCGATGCCGCGGCGCACCAGCTCGCGGAAATGCGTGTCCAGCTTGGACTTGAAGTTGCGCAGCGCGCGCTGGCTCTCCGGCGGCAGCGGGTCCTCGCCGACCCGGATCACGCACATGCCGAAGTCGGCGGTGACGATCTCCACGTAGCTGCGCATCGCCGCCGCCAGCTGGTCGACCGCGCGGCCGCCGCGATCGCGCTCGGCCTCGATCGCGTCCTGCAGCATCTGCAGCCCGATGCTCACGCACTCGAACAGGATCTCGTCCTTGTTCTTCACGTAGTAGTACAGCGTCGGCTTGGTGATGTGCAGCCGCTCGGCCACCTCGTCGAGCGAGGTCGCGTGGAAGCCCTTCTCGTTGAACATGCGCGCGGCCGTGAGCAGCACCGCCTCGCGCTTGGTGGCGCGCAGGCGGTCGCGCTCGGACCCGGCCACCCACGGCGAGGCGACCTCGGCATCAGCGATAGAGCGCTTCGATCTCGTCGGCATAGCTCTTGTAGATGCTGGCGCGGCGCACCTTCATGGTGGCGGTGACTTCGCCGTCGTCGTGGTCCAGCTCCTTGGTGAGGAGGTGGAAACGCCGGATGTGCGCCACCTCGGCCAGCCGCGCGTTGCCTTGCCGGATCTCGCGATCCACCAGCTCGCGCACCTGCGGCAGCTCGGCCAGCGATCGGAAATGCGTGAACGCCAGCCGCTGGTTCTCGGCCCACTTGCCCACCGTCTCGAAGTCGATCTGCACCAGGGCCGAGACGAACTTGCGCGCCTCGGCCACGATGACGCATTCCTTGATGAAGGGACTGGCCTTCATCGTGTTCTCGATCTCCGAGGGCGTGAGGTTCTTGCCGCCCGCGGTGATCATCACGTCCTTGAGGCGGTCGACGATGCGGAAGTGGCCGTCCGCCAGCTCCACCACGTCGCCGGTGCGCAGCCACCCGTCGACGAGGGCGGCCGCCGTCGCCTCGGGGTTCCTGTAGTAGCCCTGGAACACCACGCCGCCGCGCACCAGCAACTCGCCCTGCTCCGAGGTGCGGGCCTCCACGCCGACGGTGGCCCCGCCCACCGTGCCCCAGCGGATGTCGTCGCGGCGCTGGCCCAGCACCATGCCGCTGGACTCGGTCATGCCGTAGACCTCGATCAGCGGCACGCCCAGCGTGCGGAAGTAGCGCAGGATCAGCGGCGAGATCGGCGCCGCGCCGGTCAGCGCCACCTTCGCGCGGCGCAGGCCGATGAAGTTCTGCAGCGCGCGGAACACCAGCAGGTACCAGAACCCGAACACCAGCCGCTCGCCCAGGCTGCGCTGCGCCGCCGACTTGTGCGCGAACGGCTCGCAGGCCGCCATCGCCTTGCGGTACAGCGCGCGGCGCCACGCGCCGGTCTCCTGCATCTTGATCGAGATGGCCGAGTGCAGCTTCTCCCAGATGCGCGGCACGCCCAGGAACATGCTGGGCGCCACCTCGCGCAGGTCGTCCTGCACGGTGCGGATGGATTCGCCGAAGTCCACGCGCGAGCCCAGGTACACCGGCACGAAGGTGGTGAGCATCTGCTCGGCCACGTGGCACAGCGGCAGGTACGACAGGTGCGAGGTGTGCTCGTCCAGCCCGAGCCGCTCGATCACGCCGGGCGCCATCGCGGCGATGTTGCCGTAGCTGATCATCGCGCCCTTGGGCTTGCCGGTGGAGCCGGAGGTGTAGATCACGAGGCCGGTGTCGTCGAGGCCCTGCGAGGCCAGCACCTGGTCGATGCGCGAGCGGTCGGGCGACGCCCTGCCCCGCTCTTCCAGTTCATGGAAGCCCAGCACCATGCCCGGCGCGCGCGCCTTCACGTCGGCCAGGCCCTTGCTCTCCATGACGACGACCGCGCGCACGGCCGGCAGCTGGTCGCGCGCGTCGAGCACCTTGTCGGCCTGCTCCTGGTCCTCGCAGATGACGACCTGCGCGTCGGAATGGCCGAGCACGTAGGCCACCTCGTTGGTCGGGCTGGTCGGGTACACGCCCACCGTGACCGCACCGACCAGGCCGGCGCCCAGCTGCGACAGCACCCACTCGATGCGGTTCTCCGACAGCACGCCCACGTGGCCACCCGGCGGCAGGCCCAGCGAGGCCAGGCCCAGGCCCACGTCCATTGCCCGCTCGTGGTAGCGCGACCAGGTCAGCGGCTTCCAGATGCCGAAGCGCTTCTGGCGGATGGCGACCCGGTCGGGCGCGTGCCGCGCCTGGTGCCGCAGCGCCTGGGGCAGCGTGAGCGTGTAGGGCGCGCTCACGACAGCCACCTCTTGCGCCGGCGATAGTGCTTCAGCTCCTTGAAGCTGCGGCTCGCGCCCTCGCTGCCCACTCCCAGGTAGAACTCGCGCACGTCCGGATCGGCGGCCAGCTTCTCGGCGGTGTTGTCGATCACCACCTTGCCCGTCTCCATGATGTAGCCGTAGTGCGCCACCGCCAGCGCGATGGAAGCGTTCTGCTCCACCAGCAGCATGGACACGCCGCGCTCGGCGTTGATGCGCGCGATGATGTCGAAGATCTCCTCCACCAGCACCGGCGACAGGCCGAGCGAGGGCTCGTCCAGCAGCATCAGCTTGGGATTGGCCAGCAGCGCGCGGCCGATGGCCAGCATCTGCTGCTCGCCGCCGGAGAGATAGCCCGCCAGGCCCTTGCGGCGCTCGGCCAGCCGCGGGAAGTACTCGTAGACCAGGTCGAAGTCGGCCTGCTTCACGGCGCCGCCGGACAGCGCGTAGGTGGCCGCCACCAGGTTCTCGTGCACCGTCAGGTCCTCGAAGACATGGCGGCCCTCCATCACGTGGAACAGGCCCGATCGCACCAGCGCGTGCGGCGCGCGTCGCGACACCGGCTGGCCGTCGAAGCTGATCTCGCCGCGCGTGACCTGGCCGTTCTGCAGTTCCAGCAGCCGCGAGATCGCCTTCAGCGTGGTCGACTTGCCCGCCCCGTTGCTGCCCAGCAGCGCCACCACCTGCCCGCGCGGCACGGCCAGCGAGAGGCCGCGCAGCACCTGCACCGTGTGGTTGTAGACCACCTCGATGTTGTTGACGGCCAGGATGGGCGGCTGTGCGCCGCCCATCGTGTCCACGCGCGGGGGCGGGTGCATTACTGCAGGCTGATCCAGTCGGACACCGGCAGCATCTTCTGCTGCTTGAAGTCGGCCTTGTAGATGCGGCCGATCGGGATCGAGTTGCCCTTGATCGAGAGCGGCACGCCGATGATGCCGCCCGTGTCGAAGTTGCGGATCGAGCTCAGCGCGGTCTTGAGGTTCTTGCCATTGAGCTCGTTGCCCGCATCCAGGCAGCGGCGCGCCGCCTCAGTCAGCAGCATCGCGGCCAGGAAGCCCTGCATGTAGGCGGTGCTCTGGTACTCGGGCCGCATCTTGCGGATGCGCTCGAGCATCGGCGCCTTGCCCTCGGTGTCGTAGTGGTAGCGGTAGGGCATCACGCCCAGGAAGCCGTCGGCGTTGGCGCCCATGCGCATCACGGTGGAGTTGTCCATGGTCCAGAACGTGCCCATGAACTGCGACTTCAGGCCCTGCGCGCGCGCCTGGTTGATGAACTCCGGGATCGGTGCCGACACGTAGCCGTGGAAGATCGTGTAGTCCGGGTCGGCGCGGCGCAGCTTGATCACCTCGGTGGACACGTCCACGCTGCCCGGCGGCGTGACGATCTCCTGCACCAGGTTCAGGCCCAGCTTCTTGGTGTCGGCGCGCGCGGCCTCCACCGGGTCCTTGCCGAACTCGGTGTCGGAGTACACGAGGGCCACCTTGGCGCCCGGCTTGGCCTTGGCGATGTACTGCAGCAGGATGCCCACCATCTCGCTGTAGTCGGGGCCCACCATGAACTGCAGCGGGTAGCGCTGGGCGTTGCTGATCTCGCGCGCGAACGAGGCGCCCGTCATGATCATCGAGCCCATGCGGTCCAGCTCCGGATTCACCGCCTTCACGAAACCGGTGGAGTCGGCGTAGTACAGGTTCACCTTGTTCTGGCCGGTGATCTTCTTGAACGCGGCCATCGACTGGTCGACCTTGTACGCCGTGTCCTCGGGCACGTAGCGCACCTTGCGGCCCTTGATGCCGCCACCCTCGTTCAGGATCTGCAGGTAGTCCTTGATGCCGGCGTCGATGCCGATGCCGGCGAAGGCGAACACCCCGGTCATCGGCACCGAGGCGCCCAGGACGATGTCCTCCTGCGCGGCGGGGCGCGCCTGGGCCCGCACGGCCACCGGCAGGGCCGAGGCCGCTGCCGCGGCGGCGGCGGTGGTGAGGAACTTGCGCTTGGTGGTCATGGAAGTCTCCTGGTTGGAATGACGGGAAGGAACGGCGCTCAGGTGCGGAAGGGCCACAGGTGGAAGGTTCGGCGCACGCGGCGCCAGACTTCGGCCAGGCCCAGCGGCTCGAAGACGAGGAACAGCACGATCAGCGCGCCGAACACGGCGGTGCGCACCGGCGACAGGTACAGCACCGCATTGCCCGACAGCGGCAGCCAGCCCATCACGAGGCGCAGCACCTCGGGCACCAGCGTCATGAACACCGCGCCCAGCACGCTGCCCAGCACCGAGCCGAGGCCGCCGACGATGATCGCGGCCAGGAAGAAGATGGACATCACCAGCGGGAAGGTCTCGGGCGTCACCGCGCGGAAGAACAGCGCGTACAGCCCGCCCGCCACGCCGGCGTAGAACGAGGAGATGGCGAAGGCCAGCAGCTTGTAGCGAAGCAGCGGGATGCCCAGCACCTCGGCCGAGATGTCGCGGTCGCGGATGGCGATGAAGGCGCGGCCGATGCGCGTGCGCAGCAGGTTGGCCGCGCCCAGCAGCGCCGCCGCCGTGAGCGGGACCACCAGCCAGTAGAAGCGGAACGAGTTGTCCAGCGCCAGCCCGAACACGTTGGCGGGCTTCACCGAGAGCCCGGCCGAGCCGCCGGTCAGCGAGGTGAAGTGCGAGAACACGAAGTGCGCCATCACGCCGGCCGCGATGGTGGCGATGGCCAGGTACAGGCCCTTCACCCGCAGCGAAGGCAGGCCGACGACCACGCCGCACAGCAGCGCCACCACGCCGGCGACCGGCAGGCTCACGAGGGCCGGCACGCCCCAGCGCGCCTGCAGCACCGCCACCGTGTACGCGCCCACGCCCATGAACGCCGCCTGGCCCAGGCTCACCAGCCCGGTGTAGCCGGTCAGGATGTTCAGCCCCGACGCGCTGATGACGTGGATCGCCACCAGGCAGGCCAGGTACAGCCAGTACTCGGAGGCCACGAAGGGAAACAGCACCAGCGCGACCGCCGCCGCCGCGACCCAGGCGCGCTGCGTGGGCGTGTCGAACAGCGCCGCATCGGCGGCGTAGGTCTGCTTGGCGGCACCGATCCGCATCTACAACCTTTCGATCTCGTGGGTGCCGAACAGCCCGTACGGCCGCACCAGCAGCACCAGCACCAGCAGCAGGAAGGTGGCGAGCAGGCGGTACTCGCCGCCGATGTAGAAGCCGGTCAGCGCCTCGATCACGCCGACCACCAGCCCGCCGACCAGCGCGCCGAGCACGCTGTCGAGCCCGCCGAAGATGACGACCACCAGCACCGACAGGCCGAACACGCCCATCACCGAGGAGATCCCGCCGATGGAGCCCACCACGATGCCGGCCACGCACGCGATCATCGCGGCCGCCACCCAGGCCAGCGAGAACACGCGCGGCACGTCGATGCCCATGGAGTACGCGGCCTGCTGGTCGGACGCCGTGGCCCGCAGCGCGACCCCGCCGCGCCAGTAGCGGAACGCCAGCAGCACGGCGCCGATCAGCAGCACCGCCACCACGAAGCCCCAGAACACCTTGGCCGACAGCAGCGCCTCGCCGATCTTCACCGGCGCGGAGGGGAAGAACTCCGGCAGCCGCTGCTGGTCGGCGGTCCAGATCAGCTCCACCGCGCCCACCAGGATGGAGCCCAGCCCCACCGTCACCATGAACGACGAGATCGGCGACTCGCCCAGCATCGGGCGGATCATCACGCGCTCCACCACCGCGCCGAACACGCCCGAGGCCAGCATCGCGGCCGGGATCGCCGCCCACACCGGCAGCTTCAGGCCCGCGGTAAAGGCGAAGAACAGGTAGGCGCCGATCATCAGCATCTCGCCGATGGCGATGTTGACCACGCGCGTGGCCTTGTAGATGGTGACGAACGCCAGGCCCGTGAGCGCATACAGGCCACCCGCGCCCATCCCCGAGAGCACGATCTCGAACAGCAGCCACCCGTCGAATCCGCCGCTCACCAGGCCACCTCCTGGCGCCGATGCCGCATGAACCGCTCGCGCAGCTGCGCCACGTCGCCCGAGCCGAGGTAGGCCTTCACCACCTCCGGATTGCCCTGCACTTCCTGCGGCAGGCCGCGCGCGATCACCTGGCCGAAGTTGAGCACGACCACGTGGTCGGACAGGTCCATCACCATGCCCATGTCGTGCTCCACCATCAGCACCGTCACGCCCCAGTCGCGCCGCACTTCCAGGATGAAGCGCGCCATGTCCTCGGTCTCTTCGCGGTTCATGCCCGCGACCGGCTCGTCCAGCAGCAGCAGCCTGGGTTTCATCGCCAGCGCGCGGGCCAGCTCCACGCGCTTTTGCAGGCCGTACGACAGCGCGCCGACGGGCGCCTTGCGGATGTGGTCGATCTCGAGGAAGTCGATGATGCGTTCCTCGATCTCGGTGCGCAGCTCTTCCTCCTCGCGCCGCGCGGCGGCCGAGTAGAACAGCGCCCCCAGCGCGCCGGTCTTCAGGTGGCAGTGGCGCCCGAGCTTGATGTTGTCCAGCACGGTGAGGCCGCGGAACAGCGCGATGTTCTGGAAGGTGCGCGCCAGGCCCATGGCCGCGCGCTTCGGGGGAGCGACGCGCGTGATGTCGCGCTCTTCGAACCGCACCTGCCCCGTGGCCGGACGGTAGAAGCCCGAGATGGTGTTGAACACCGAGGTCTTGCCCGCGCCGTTGGGCCCGATCACCGAGGTGATGGAACCCGGCGCCACGTCGAACGCCACGTGGTTGAGCGCCTTCACGCCGCCGAACGCGAGCGTCAGCCCATCGACCTGCAGCAGTGGTGCACTCTCGGCGGCCAAGCGCTCTCCTCTTGATCTCGCACCGGCGGCGGCACGGGAAACCCCCGTTTCTCTACTCGCCGGTAACGTGCTGAATTACAAGTAGGTTGCCGCTCCTCGTGGGCTAGGGATTACCCGCGCGGGCGGCGCATTCGAGGGGAAACGCCATGGCCGAGCATCACCACCACCTTCGCAGCGAGCGGCGCGGCGCCGTCGCACTGCTCACGCTCGATCGCGCGGGCGAAGCGAACACGCTGGACCCGCGACTCGCGCGCGAGCTCGCCGACGCCGCCGCGGCCTGCGACGCGGACAAGAGCGTGCGCGCCGTGGTGCTCACCGGCAGCGGGCGCTTCTTCTGCGCGGGCGGCGACGTCAAGGCGATGGCGGGATTCGGCGACGCGGTCGGCGAGCGCATCAAGGCCTTGGCCGACGACCTGCACCGCGCCATCTCTACGTTCGCGCGGATGGACGCGCCGCTGGTGGTCGCGGTCAACGGCTGCGCCGCGGGCGCGGGCCTGAGCCTCGCGGCGATCGGCGACCTGGTGGTGGCCGCCGACGACGCGCATTTCACGATGGCCTATGCCGGCGTGGGCCTGAGCCCCGACGGCAGCTCCACCTGGTACCTGCCGCGCCTGATCGGCCTGCGCCGCACGCAGGAGCTGATGTTCACGAACCGGCGCCTGTCCGCGCGGGAGGCGCTGGAGTGGGGCCTGGTGCACCAGCTCGCGCCGGCGTCATCGGCGCTGGACGAGGCGCTGCGCCGGGCCGAGTCGCTGGCCAGCGGCGCGTCCGCGTCGCACGCGAGCATCAAGCGGCTGCTGCTCGCGAGCTGGGGCAACGGGCTGGAGGCCCAGATGGAACTGGAAGGCCGCGCGATCGCCGCTTGCGCGGCGGGGGCGGAGGGTCGCGAAGGGATCGCCGCGTTCGCGGAGAAGCGCGCACCGAGGTTCCAGGGGACGACGGGCACCTAGTGCGCCGCGTGCTCCCGCTGCGCGAACAGCTCCACCATCGCCTCGTTGAACTGCGGGATGTCGTCCGGCTTGCGGCTGGACACCCAGTTGCCGTCCTTCACCACCGCCTGGTCGCTCCACTGCGCGCCCGCGTTCTTCAGGTCGTCCTGGAGCGTGTGGTAGCTGGTGAGCTTGCGGCCCTTCACCAGGCCGGCGGAGACCAGCAGCCACGACGCGTGGCAGATGACCGCGAACGGCTTGCCTTCGCGCTGCATCGCCTGCACGAACTGCTGCGCCTTCGGCATCACGCGCAGCGCGTCGGCGTTCATCACGCCGCCCGGCAGCAGCACCGCATCGAACTGCGCGGGATCGGCCTGGTCCAGCGTGAGGTCCACCGCCACCTTGTCGGCGGGCTTGTCGTGGTTGAAGCCCTGGATCTGGCCCGGCTTGGCCGAGACCACGCTGGCTTTCGCCCCGGCCGCCTGCAGCGCCTTGCGAGGTTCGGTGAGCTCGGCCTGCTCGAAGCCGTCGAGCGCGAGGATGGCGACCTTCAGGCCGCCGAGGTCGTGTTTCGTGGGGGAAGCCATGGATGGGAACTCCTTCTGATCCCGCCCATGGTCGCGAACGACGCGGTGCCGCGCTGTCGGTTCGCCCTGCCGATGCCTGTAGGACTTGTCAGTCCCCGTCGCCGAACAGGTCGCGCAGCGTCTTGCCGCCGTCCGGCGATGGCGAGGTGCGCGGCCGGCCCTTCGGATACTCCTCCGCGATCCGGTCTTCCCAGTACGTGCCCGGGTTCGGCGCGTTGCACAGGCGCCGGAACACTTCCTCCGGCACATGCACGTAGGCCAGCACGTTGCCCTGGTCGAAGTGCAGGTCCAGCTGGCGCGACGCGGGGTCGTAGTCCGCCTTGCGCAGGCGGCCGGTGGTGAAGGTGCGGACGGGCATGGCGCCACCAGTCTACGCCCCGTAGGCCTGCGACTACGCCAAGCTCCGACGCCCTCACCTGCCGCTCGGGGGGCCTCTTGCGTAGCCTGTCGCCTGGACCTTCCCAACGGACGACAAAGGAGAACCCCATGGCCCAACAGGACGCCTGTACCCTGCTCGACGAGGACCACAACCACGTGGCCCGGCTGTTCGAGCAATACAAGGCCGCGCACGACAACAGCCACAAGCGCGTGCTGGCCCAGCAGATCTGCCACGAGCTCACCGTGCACACGCAGATCGAGGACGAGATCTTCTATCCCGCCTTCCGCCAGGCCACCGGCGACGAAGGGCTGGTGAAGGAAGCGGTGCACGAGCACCACGAAGCGCGCGAACTGATCGCGAAGATCGAAGGCTCCCCGCAGCCCGACGACAAGGTGATGCTCGACCTGGAAGACGCGGTGCTGCACCACGTGAACGACGAGCGCGAGAAGATGTTCCCGAAGGCGCGCAAGGCGCAGAACCTGGACCTGATGCAGCTGGCCGACCGGCTCGAGGCACGCAAGTCCGAGCTGACCGCCGCCCACCCGGCATGAACACCCGGCCCTGGTCGCAGGCGCTGCGCGAAGGCGCGGTGGCCGGCACCGCCGCCGGCCTGCTCTCCAGCGCGGCGCTGGCCGCCACCGGCAAGCGCCAGGCCGGGAGCATGGCCGCGCCGTTCAACGCCACCAGCCACTGGCTGTGGGGCGACAGGGCCTTGTACGAGGACCGCGCCAGCGTGCGCCACACGCTCGTGGGCTTCGTCACCCAGAACGCCGCGGCGGTCTTCTGGGCGGCGATCTACGCCGCGCTGTGGGGCCACCGGCCCGAGGCCAAGCGGGTGCCGGACGCGATCGCGGGCGGCATCGCCACCAGTGCGGCCGCTTACCTGATCGACTACAGCATCACGCCGAAGCGGCTCACGCCCGGCTACGAGCACCGGCTGGACGGCAAGGGCATGTTCGCCGTGTACGCGGCGCTGGCCGCGGGCTTCGCGCTCGGCGCCCTGGCGCTGCGCCGCCGCTGAACCACGCGCCCGTTCACGTTCACGGCGTCAGCACCACCTTGCGGCAGTCTTCCTGCTTGTCGTTGAAGACCTCGTAGCCGCGCGCCGCGTCGGCCAGCTTCATGCGGTGGCTGATGATCACCTCGGGCTTGAGCGCGCCCTCGCCGATCTTCTCCAGCAGCTCGGGCAGGAAGCGCTGCACGTGGGTCTGGCCCATCTTGAAGGTCAGGCCCTTGTCGAACGCGTCGCCGAACAGGAAGCCGTGGATGAAGCCGGCGTACACGCCCGGCACGCTCACCACGCCGCCGCGCCGCGTGGCCGCGATGCACTGGCGCAGCGCCTTGCCGCTGGAGCCTTCCATCTTCAGGTTGGTGAGCGTGGTCTCGATCGCGCTGCCCTTGGCCTCGAAGCCGACCGCGTCGATGGTGGCGTCCACGCCGTGGCCCTGCGTGGCGCCCAGGATCACCTCGGCCGGGTCCTCGTCCTTGTCGAAGTTGATCGGGATCACGCCGTAGGTCGCCTGAGCGAACCGCAGGCGGTACTCGTGGTGGTCGACCATGAAGATCTTCTCGGCGCCGAGCAGCCGCGCGCTGGCGGCGCTCATCAGCCCGACCGGGCCGGCGCCGAAGATGGCCACGCTGCTGCCGCGCCCGAGGTCGGCGTTCACCGCGGCCTGGTAGCCCGTGGGCAGGATGTCCGAGAGGAACAGCACCTGCTCGTCCGACAGTCCCGACGGGATGACGATGGGGCCCGAGTTGGCCTTGGGCACGCGCACGAACTGCGCCTGCCCGCCGGGATAGCCGCCGTACAGGTGGCTGTAGCCGAACAGGCCGGCGCCCGAGGTGGCGTTCTTCTTGTTCAGCAGCGCTCCGCGGCCTTCCAGCTTGCCGGTCTGCGGATTGGTGGTCTCGCAGGCGGCGAACAGCGACTTGGCGCAGTAGTAGCAGGCGCCGCAGGCGATGACGAAGGGAACGACCACGCGGTCGCCACGTTTCAGTTTCGTGACACCCGGGCCGACGTCCTCGACCACGCCCATGAACTCATGGCCGAGGATGTCGCCGTGCTTCACCATCGGGATCTTGCCGCGGTAGATGTGGAGGTCGGAGCCGCAGATGGCGGTGGCCGTCACGCGCAGCAGGATGTCGTCGTCGGCCTGGCGCACGGGATCGGGGACGGTTTCGACACGGACGTCCTTGGAGCCGTGGTAGGTGAGAGCCTGCATGGAGGGGGGATCCTTTTTCTGTGTCGAGGCATCCTCGGCCATGCGGAACGCGGCTGTTTGTAGGACGAACTTGGCGGTTGGAAATCGCCTTTCATAGGCGATTGCACGCACACGACCCGGTCGCATGAGCTTGCTATCCTGTGATCTTTCCGCGCGAGCGATCAGGATCACCGGAATGGAAGCAGCTTCCGACGCCTTCCTGCTGAAGCTGAGCGATGCCATGCGGCCGCTGGCGGACGCCACGGCCATCCAGGCCGAGGTCTGCCGCCTGCTTGGCACGCACCTCCAGGTCGATCGCACCTACTACGCGCACATCGAGGAGGACCGCGCCCTCGCGCGGGTGGAGCGCGACTTCGTGCGGGGCGATTCGCCTTCGCTGGTCGGCAGCTACCGCTTCGAGGACTTCGGCTGGATCATCCCGCTGCTGCGGGAAGGCCGCACGGTGGTGGTGGACGACGTCGACCACACCGAGCTGATACCGATCGGCGACCGGCCGGCGATGACTTCGATCCGGATCCTTTCCCACATCTCCGTGCCGGTGGTCAAGCGCGGTGCCCTGGTCGGCTCGCTCTCCGTCACCGAGCCGCTGCCGCGCGCCTGGACCCCCGGCGAGATCCGCATCGTGCAACTGACCGCCGAGCGGCTGTGGTCGGCCATCGTGCGGGCGCGCGCCGAGACCGCCCTGCGCCAGTCCGAGGAGCGCTACCGCCTGCTGTTCGACTCCATGGGCCAGGGCTACATCGACGCCGAACTGGTGCGCGACGCCTCCGGCCGCGCTATCGACTATCGCCTGCTGGAGGTGAACGCCGCCTTCGAGCGCCTGACCGGCGTGGCGGTGACGCAGGCGCGCGGCCGCACGGCGCGCGAGGCGATCCCGCAGCTGGAGGACTGGTGGGTGGAGAACTGCGCGCGCGTGGTCGCCCAGGGCTATCCCGAGCGCATCGAGCACGAGGTGGCCTCGCTCGGCCGCTGGTACGAGGCCCACATCTATCCGCGCGGCGGCGATCGCTTCAACGCGCTGTACGAGGAGATCACCGAGCGCAAGATCGCCGAGCAGCGCCTGCGCTCCAGCGAGGAGCGCCACGGCTTCCTGCTGCGGCTGAACGACGCGCTGCGCGGGCTGGCGAGCCCCGCCGACATCCAGGCTGCCGCCGCCCGCATGCTGGGCGGGCAGCTGGGCGTGTCCTCGGTCGGCTACTGCGAGGTGGAGGCCGACGAGGACACCTATGTGGCCGGCGGCGAGTACGGCGACGGCCGCATGCCCAGCCTGGCCGGCTGGCGTTCGCGCATCTCGGACCACGGCCCCGGCTTCGGCCCGCCGATGCGGGCGGGCAGGATCGTGGCGACGTCCGACGTGCGCCGGGACCCCAAGGCCCATCCCGGCGGCTCGCCCGACGCCGCGGCGCGCTCCATCGTCTCGGGCGCCGGCGTGCCCCTGCTCAAGGACGGCCGGCTGGTCGCGTTCTTCTACCTGAGCCATCCCGAGCCGCACGAGTGGACCGACGAGGAGCTGGCCGTGATGCGCGACGTGGCCGAGCGCACCTGGGCCGCGGTCGAGCGCTCGCGCGCCGAGGACGCGCTGCGGCTCAGCGAGGAGAAATACCGCTCGCTGTTCCAGACCATGGGCCTGGGCTACGCCGAATGCGAGGTGGTGCGCGGCCCCGACGGCGCGGCGGTCGACTACCGGCTTGTCGAGCTGAACCCGGCCTTCGAGCGCCTGTTCGGCATGCCGCCCGAGCAGGCCCGCGGCCGCCTGGGCAGCGAGGTCGTGCCCGGCAGCCGGCCCAGCTGGGTCGGCAAGTTCGACCTGATGGTGAAGGACGGCCGGCCGCGCCGCATCGAGCACGAGATCGAGACGCTCGGCCGCTGGCTGCTGGTGTACCTGTACCCGACACGCGGCGACCGCTTCGCCGTGCTGTACGAGGACATCACCGAGAGCCGCAGCGCGCAGGCCGCGCTGCAGGTGCGCGAGGCGCAGCAGGCCTTCCTGGTGCGGCTGAACGACGCGCTGCGGCCGCTGGTGGACCCGTCGGCCATCCAGTCCACGGCCTCGCGCCTGCTGTGCGAGCACCTGCAGGCCGATCGCGCGATGTACGCCGACGTGGAGGGCACCGCCGGCGGCGAGATGGGCACCGTGCGCGGCCAGTACGTGCGGCGCGGCGAGCCCTTCCCGCCGCGCTTCGCCTACTGGGCCTTCGGCGAGCGCGAGCTCCTGCGCCAGCGCCGCGGCGAGACCACCGTCGTCGCCGACGTCCTGGCCGACCCCGACTTCGGCGAGCGCGAACGCGCGGCCTGGGCCAGCGCCGGCATGCGGTCGCTGGTGGTGGCGGCCCTGGTCAAGGGCGGGCGCCTGGTCGCCGGCTTCGGCGTGCAGACTTCCCGGCCGCGCGACTGGCACCCCGACGAGGCGGCGGTGGTGCGCGAGACCGCCGAACGCACCTGGGACGCCACCGAGCGTGCCCGCGCCGAGGAGGCGCTGCGCGAAGCCGGCCGCCGCAAGGACGAATTCCTCGCCACGCTGGCGCACGAGCTGCGCAACCCGCTGGCGCCGCTGCGCAACGGCCTCGAGCTGCTGCAGGCGGGCGGCGCCGCGAGCGACGTCGCGCCGATGGCGCTGGCGATGATGGACCGCCAGCTCGGACACCTGGTGCGGCTGGTGGACGACCTGCTCGACGTGGCCCGCATCAGCGCCGGCAAGATCGGCCTGCGCCGCCGGCCGCTTCCGCTGGCCGAGGTGATCGCGCGCAGCGTGGAGGCGTCGCGCGCGGTGCTGCAGCAGCACGGGCACGAGCTGCACGTGGAAGCGGGCGGCGCCGACCTGGTGGTCGATGCCGACCTCGACCGGCTGGTGCAGGTGTTCTCCAACCTGCTGGCCAACGCGGCCAAGTACACCGACCGCGGCGGCTGCATCCGCGTGAAGGCGCGGCGCGAAGGCGACCAGGCCGTGGTCGAGGTGAACGACACCGGCATCGGCATCCCGCGGGAAGAGCTGTCGCGCGTGTTCGACCTGTTCTCGCAGGTGCGCATGCACCAGGGCCGCGCCCAGGGCGGGCTGGGCATCGGCCTGGCGCTCACCCAGAAGCTGGTGCACCTGCACGGCGGCGGCATCGAGGCGGAGAGCGCCGGCACCGGCCAGGGCAGCACCTTCCGCGTGCGGCTGCCGCTGGCCGCGGCGACGCTCCCCGCCGCGCCCGAGCCGCGTCCCGCCGAGAAGACCGACCTGCCGCGCCGGCCGCGCCGGGTGCTGGTGGTGGACGACAACGTGGACGCCGCCGTCTCGCTGGCCGCGCTGCTGCGGCGCGAGGGCCACGAGGTGGCGGTCGGCCACGACGGCTGGCAGGCGCTGGCGGAGGTGCCGCGCTTCCGGCCCGACGTGGTCATCCTCGACCTGGGCATGCCGGGCCTGGACGGCATCGAGGCGGCGCGCCGCCTGCGCGACATGCCGGAAGGCCGCGAGCTGCGCCTGGTGGCGCTCACCGGCTGGGGCCAGGCCACCGACCAGCAGCGCACGCGCGAGGCCGGATTCGACCGGCACCTGGTCAAGCCGGCCGAGCGTGAAGAAGTGCTGCGGGCGCTGGGGGCCTGATCGGCGAAAATCGCGCCTCGAAAAAATCCAGCAGTCCTCGCCTTGATCCCGAAAAAACTAGAGCCGGTCCTCTTCTGCCTGATCCTCTCGGCCTGCATGTCCTTCGTGGTCTGCGGCATCTCCACCGTCCGCGCCGTCGGCCTCGTCCAGGGCTTCCTCGGCACCTGGGTTCGCACCTGGTTGACCGCCTGGCCGTTCGCCTTCCCGACCGCCCTGCTGATGGCGCCCGTGGCGCGCCGCATCGTGCGGCGGCTGGTCGCCGCTCACTGATTCAACCGGCCTCCTTGGCCACTTCGCGAAGGCACCTCACCAGGTGCTGCGTGGTGGCCGTCAGCGCGCGGCTGCGCGCGAAGATCAGGCCGACCGGCGGCAGTTCCACGCGCACCGGCAGCTTGATCCGCTGCACCAGGCCTTCCGCTTCGAAGTGGCGCGCCACCGAGCCGGCCATGAAGGCGACGGCCTCGCGGGCGCGCACGAAGGTGACCTGGCCGAGGAAGGACGGCGTCTCCACGACGTCGGCCGGCGGTTCGAGTCCTTCGCGGTAGAACTGCTGCTCCAGCTTCACCCGCAGCGACGCCCAGGGCGGCGGCAGCACGCAGGGCAGCGGCGCCAGGTCGGCCCAGCGGACCGACCTGCGTTTCGTGAGCGGATGGCCCGGCTTCACGACCGCGACCATGGTCTCGTCGTACAGCTTCTCCGGCACCAGGTCCGGCGCGGCGTAGCCCGGCTCCAGCCGCCCGACGAAGAAGTCCAGCTCGCCCAGGCGAAGCTTGGGCAGCAGGTGGGTGAGATCGCCCTCCTCCACGAGCACCGTGGCACCGGGCGCACGGGCCTTCAGCTTCTCGACGGCCGGCACCAGCAGCGTGGGCATGGCGACGACCATCGACCCGACGCGCGTGCGGCCCGCCGCGCCGCTTTCCAGCGCGACGATCTCGTCGCGCGTACGCTCGTATTCGGCCAGCACCGACCGCGCGAAGCGGATCAGCGAGCGGCCGCTGGGCGTGGGCTCGCTGCCGCGCTGGGAGCGCTCGAACAGCTGCACGCCCAGCATCTGCTCGACCTCGCTGAGCATCTTGGAGACGGCCGGCTGCGTGACCGAGAGGAACTCCGCCGTGCGGCCCACGTGGCGGAACTCGTCGAGCGCGACGATGAGCTGCAGGTGCCGCAGCTTGATGTTGGAGCGCAGGGCGCGGTCGATGCGGGCCATGGTCGCCATGGTACCGGGCTCCATAACCGGCACTTCATGAAGCGATTCCGATTCGCCATTTGCCGGTTATGAAGCCGCCGCCAACAATCGGACGCAGTCCCGAAGGCACCAGGGACACATCCATCCATTGCAAGCACGCGAGGAAGACATGCACCAGAACACCAAACTCCAGCGCCGCGACCTGCTGCTCGGCTCCGCCGCCGGCGCGGCCGGCCTGCTGCTGCCCAGCTGGGCACGCGCCGCCGACGAGTACCCCGTCCGCCCGATCACCTTCGTCTGCCCCTGGCCCGCGGGCGGCACCGCCGACCAGTCGATGCGCGCGATCTGCCAGGTCGCCTCCAAGGTGCTCGGCCAGTCGATCGCGGTCGAGAACCGCGCCGGCGCCGCCGGCATGATCGGCGCGCAGTACCTCTCCACCGCGCGTCCGGACGGCTACGTGATCGGCCAGATCCCGATCTCGGTCACCCGCTTCTCGCAGATCGGCACGCTGAAGGCCGACCCGCGCAAGGACTTCACCTACCTCGCGCGCACCAACGGCCAGACCTTCGGCATCGCCGTTCTGCCGGATTCGAAGTTCAAGACGCTCAAGGACATGGTGGCCTTCGCCAAGGCCAACCCCGGCAAGGTGACGTACGCGCACGCCGGCGTCGGCGGCGCCACCCACGTGGGCATGGAGGAATTCGCCCTGGCCGCAGGCATCGAGCTGAACGCCATCGCCTACAAGGGCGGCTCGGCGGCGCTGCAGGACACGCTGGGCGGCCAGGTCGACATGCTGGCCGATTCCAGCTCGTGGGCGCCCCACGTCGAAGGCGGCAAGCTGCGCCTGCTGGCCACCTGGGGCGAGAAGCGCACCCCGCGCTTCAAGGACACGCCCACGCTCAAGGAGCTGGGCTACAACGTGGTGGTGGACGCCCCCAACGGCATCGGCGCGCCCAAGGGCCTGCCGCCCGAGGTGGAGAAGAAGCTGCGCGACGCTTTCCGCACCGCGATCAACAGCGAGGAGTTCAAGACGGTGGCGGCCCGCATCGACTCGCCCGTGATGTACCTGGACGGACCCGACTACCAGAAGTACGTCATGACCGTTTACGACCGCGAGACCCAGCTGATCCAGCGCCTGAAGCTCAAGGAACTGATGGAGAAGGGCTGATCCCCTTTTTCACGGGAACGAGACCATGAGCACCAGCCCGCTGATCCGCCTGCATCCGAACGACAACGTGCTGGTGGCCAAGACCCCGCTCGCGCTGGGCGACCTGCTGCCCGAGGTGGGCGCGCGCCTGCGCGGCCAGGTGCCCGCCGGCCACAAGGTGGCGGCGCGCGCCATCGCCAAGGGCGAGCCGGTGCGCAAGTACGACGCCGTCATCGGCGTGGCGGCCCGCGACATCGAGCCGGGCGACTACGTGCATTCGCACAACCTGGCCCTGGTGGATTTCGAGCGCGATCCCGGCTTCGGGCTCGACGTCAAGCCCGTGGACTTCCTGCCGCCCGAGCAGCAGGCCCGGTTCATGGGCTACGTGCGGCCGGACGGCCGCGTGGGCACGCGCAACTTCATCGGCATCCTGTCGTCGGTGAACTGCTCGGGCACGGTGATCCGAAAGATCGCCGCGCACTTCACGCCCGAGCGGCTGAAGGACTTCCCGAACGTCGACGGCGTCGCCGCCTTCGTGCAGACCACCGGCTGCGGCATGTCCTCGCCCAGCCCGCACTTCGACCTGCTGCGCCGCACGCTGGCCGGCTACGCGCGCCATCCCAACATGGCCGGCGTGCTGGTCGTGGGCCTGGGCTGCGAGCGCAACCAGGTCGCCGAGCTGGTCGCCTCGCAGGGCCTGGAGCGCGGTCCGCTGCTGCAGACGCTGGTGATGCAGGAAGTCGGCGGCACGCAGGAGACCATCGAGGCCGGCATCCGCGCCATCGAGGCCATGCTGCCGCACGCCAACGCGTGCAAGCGCGAGAGCGTGTCCGCGCGCCACATCAAGATCGGCCTGGAGTGCGGCGGCTCGGACGGCTTTTCCGGCATCACCGCCAACCCCGCGCTGGGCGCCGCGATGGACATCCTGGTGCGCCACGGCGGCACGGCCATCCTTTCCGAGACGCCCGAGATCCACGGCGTGGAGTACATGCTCACCCGCCGCGCGGTCTCGCCCGAGGTCGGGCAGAAGCTGCTCGACCGGCTGGCGTGGTGGGAGGAATACACGCGCGGGCACAACGGCCAGTTCAACGGCGTGGTGGGCCCGGGCAACCAGGCCGGCGGCCTGGCCAACATCTTCGAGAAGTCGCTGGGCTCGGCCATGAAGGCCGGTACCACGCCGCTGCGCGCGGTGTACGAGTACGCGGAGCCGATCGAGGAGAACGGCTTCGTGTTCATGGACTCGCCGGGCTACGACCCGGTGGCCGCCACCGGCCAGATCGCCAGCGGCGCCAACCTGATCTGCTTCACCACCGGCCGCGGCTCGATGTTCGGCTCCAAGCCGGCGCCGACCATCAAGCTGGCCAGCAACTCGCCCATGTACAAGCGCCTCTCGGGCGACATGGACGTCAACTGCGGCGCCATCCTCGACGGCGAGGTGGACGTGCCGCAGATGGGCCAGCGCATCTTCGAAGCCATCCTGCGGCACGCCTCGGGCGAGCCGACCAAGAGCGAACTGCTCGGCCTGGGCGACGAGGAATTCGTGCCCTGGCACCTGGGCATCGTCAGCTGATCCCTTCCGCTTCCCATGCTTGACACCTTGTCGCGCGGCGAACTGCTGCGCACGCACAACTTCATCGACGGCCAATGGCAGCCCGCCGCCTCCGGCGCCGAACTGCCCGTCACCGATCCCGCGACCCTGGAGGCCATCGCCCGCGTGCCCGACAGCACGCAGGTCGATGCGCGCCGGGCCGTGGACGCCGCGGCCGCCGCCTTTCCCGCATGGCGCGCCCTCACCGGCCGCGAACGCGCCCAGCTGCTCAAGCGCTGGAACGCGCTGATCCTGCAGCACCAGGACGACCTGGCGAAGATCGTCTCGTCGGAACAGGGCAAGCCGCTGGCCGAAGCGCGCGGCGAAGTGCTCTACGGTGCTTCCTACGTCGAATGGTTTGCGGAGGAAGCCACGCGCACGCACGGCGACCTGATCCCCGAGCCCGCGCGCGGCAAGAAGCTGATGGCGGTGAAGGAGCCCGTGGGCGTGGTGGCCGCCATCACGCCCTGGAACTTCCCGCTGGCCATGATCGCCCGCAAGCTCGCGCCCGCGCTGGCCGCCGGCTGCACCGTGGTCGCCAAGCCCGCCGAAGACACGCCGCTCACCGCCGCCGCGCTGGTGGCGCTGGCGCACGAGGCCGGCCTGCCGCCCGGCACCATCAACCTGGTGTGCGCCTCGCGCGAGCGCACGCCCGAAGTGGTGGACGTCTGGCTGGCCGATTCGCGCGTGCGCAAGATCACCTTCACCGGCTCGACGCCCGTGGGCAAGCACCTGGCGCGCGAGTCCGCCGGCACGTTGAAGAAGCTCTCGCTGGAGCTGGGCGGCAACGCGCCCTTCATCGTGTTCGACGACGCCGACCTCGATGCCGCGGTCGAAGGCCTGATGGTCGCCAAGTTCCGCAACGGCGGCCAGACCTGCGTCTGCCCCAACCGCGTGTACGTGCACCGCGCCGTCGAAGGCCGCTTCGTCGACAAGCTCGCCGCCCGCGTGGCCGCGCTGCGCGTGGGCCCGGCGACGGACCCGCAGTCGCAGATCGGTCCCATGATCAACGAGCGCGCCGTCGAGAAGATCGACCGCCACGTGCAGGACGCCGTGGCGAACGGCGCCCGCGTGGTCACCGGCGGCCGCAAGCTCGCCGGCGCCGATGCGCCCGGCCCGGGCCACTACTACGCGCCCACGGTGCTGGTCGGTGCCACGCTCGCGATGGCGCTGGCGCACGAGGAAACCTTCGGGCCGGTGGTGCCGGTGTTCACCTTCGACAGCGAAGAGGAGGCCGTTCGCCTGGCCAACGATACGCCGTTCGGCCTGGCCGCGTACTTCTACTCGCAGGACCCGGCGCGCATCTGGCGCGTGGGCGATGCGCTGGAGACCGGCATCGTCGGCATCAACGAAGGCGCGCTGGCCGCCGAGGCCGCGCCGTTCGGCGGCGTCAAGGAATCGGGCTACGGCCGCGAAGGTTCGCGCCACGGCCTGGACGACTATCTCCACGTGAAGTACCTGTGCCAGGGAGGGCTGCGGTAAATGGCGGGCAATTCGTTCAAGGCGGCGCTGCAGGCGCGCCGCGCGCAGGTCGGGCTGTGGCTGTCGATGGCCGAGCCGTACCTCGCGGAAGTCGGCGCCACCGCCGGCTTCGACTGGGTGCTGATCGACGGCGAGCACGCGCCCAACGACGTGCGCAGCACGCTGGGCGCGCTGCAGGCCGTGGCGCCCTACCGCTCGCATCCGGTGGTGCGCGCCGTCAACGGCGACGCGCACCGCATCAAGCAGCTGCTGGACATCGGCGCGCACTCGCTGCTGATCCCGATGGTGGACACGGCCGAGCAGGCGCGCCAGATCGTGGCCGCCACGCAGTACCCGCCCAGGGGCATCCGCGGCGTGGGCAGCGCGGTGGGCCGCGCCTCGCGCTGGAGCGCGCGCACCGACTACCTGCAGGTGGCCGACGACGAGGTCTGCTTGCTGGTGCAGGCTGAGACGGTGACCGCGCTGCGCAACCTGCCCGCGATCTGCGAGGTGGAAGGCGTGGACGGCGTGTTCATCGGACCGGCCGACCTGGCGGCTTCGATGGGCCATCGCGGCAACCCCGGCCATCCGGAAGTGCAGGCCGCGATCGAGAGCGCGATGAAGACCATCGTGGCCTCGGGCAAGGCGGCGGGCACGCTGACGTCCGACACGACGCTCGCGCGCCGCTACCTCGAGCTCGGCTGCACCTTCGTGGCGGTGGGCGTGGACATCCTGATGTTCGCCAACGCGGCGCGGAAACTGGCGGCGCAGTTCATCGAGCCGGCGGGGCCGATGCAGACGGGGCCTTCGGCCGCGTACTGATCCCGTCGTTCCCGCGAAGGCGGGAATCCAGGGCTCTCGCCCCCGGTTGAAGACCGTCCCGTGCCGGGCCAGGGTGAGGGAGGCCTCCTGCCTACATGTCCCCCGCGCGCCTGAACGGCGCTGGCTCCTCCTTTACTTCCGGCAGGAGGCCTCCCTCACCCTGTCCCTATGCCGCGTCGAGTTCATACGACGCCTCGAAGGCCCGCCCAAAAGCGACCAAGTCGCAGCGGCCGCTCAGGGCGGCCGTTCAGACTGCGGTTGATCTCCAGCACCGCACCTGTTTCGAAGGCCGCCCTAGGCGGCCATGGCGCGGTGGCCGCTTTTGGGCGGCCGTTCACGCGGAGGTCGATCTCACACCGGCCTAGGGACAGGGTGGGGAGGGTCTTCTGCCGGAAGTAAAGGAGGAGCATGCGCCGTTCAGGCGCGCGGGGGACATGTAGGCAGAAGACCCTCCCCGCCCTGGCCCGGAAGGACTGCGGTCGAATAACGGAAGGACGCGGGAGGCGCCGGTGTAGCCTCCCCTCCGTGGATTCCCTCATCACCGCCTCCGCCCGCGCCCTCGCCGCGGGCGATGCGCTGGGCGCGCTCAAGCGCGTGGCCCTGCGCGACGATCCGCCCGCGCTCGCGCTGCGCGGCATCGCGATGGCGCAGTTGGGCGAGCTCGCGCGTGCCCGTGAGCTGCTGCGGCGCGCGGCCCGCGCCTTCGGATCGCACGAGGAACTGGCGCGTGCCCGCTGCGTGGTCGCGGAAGCCGAAGTGGCGCTCGCGCTGCGCGACGTCGGCGGATCGCCGCGGACCCTGGCCGCCGTGGCCGCCACGCTGGACGCCCACGACGACCGCGCCAACGCGCTGCAGGCGCGCCTGATCGCGGTGCGCCGCCTGCTGCTGCTCGGCCGCCTGGACGAGGCGACCGCCGTGCTGGCAGCGCTCGACACGCG
>JAEWIF010000048.1 GCA_023387335.1 Pseudomonadota bacterium
GCGCCGCCCCGGTGGCGGGCCCGGCCGCTCCCGCACCCGCCCCAGCCGCGGTCCCGGTGGCCCTTCCGGCCGCTCCCGCGACGGCGGCCGGCCCGAATCCCTGCCTGGTCGCCACTTCCGACACCGGCGTCCGCCCCGCCGGCCGCACCCGCACCGCCGCGGCGAACTGATCTCCGGCGCGAAGGAGCCTTTCCATGCAACTGCCCGAGATCGCGATCCGCCGGCCGGTGTTCGCCACCGTGCTCTCGCTGCTGGTGCTGCTGGTCGGCCTGGTCAGCTTCACGCGCCTGGCCGTGCGCGAGTACCCCAAGATCGACGAGCCGATGGTGACCGTCACCACCCGCTACCCGGGCGCCTCCGCGGAGGTGATCGAGTCGCAGGTGACCAAGCCGCTGGAGGATTCCATCGCGGGCATCGACGCCGTCGACGTGCTCACCTCCATCAGCCGCGCCGAGCAGAGCCAGATCCAGGTGCGCTTCCGCCTGGAGAAGGACCCCGACGCCGCCGCGGCCGAGGTGCGCGACCGCACCTCGCGGGTGCGCGGCAAGCTGCCCGACGAGATCGACGAGCCGGTCATCGCCAAGGTCGAGGCGGACGCCTTCCCGGTGATCTGGCTGGCCTTCTCCAGCGATTCGCTCACGCCGCTGCAGATCAACGACCTGATCAACCGGATCGCCAAGCCGCGGCTGCAGACCGTCACCGGCGTGGCCGACGTGCGCATCTACGGCGAGCGCAAGTACGCCATGCGGGTCTGGCTCGACCCCGGCAAGCTGGCCGGCTACCGCCTGACCACGCAGGACGTGGAGGAGGCGATCCGCCGCAGCAACCTGGAGCTGCCGGCCGGCCGCATCGAGTCCAACCAGCGCGAATTCAGCGTGACCTCGCAGACCGACCTGGTGCGTCCCGCCCAGTTCGGCGAGATCGTGGTGCGCAACGTCAACGGCTTCCCCGTGAAGATCCGCGACGTGGCCCGGGTGGAGGAAGCCGCGGCCGACGAGCGCAGCCGCGTGCGCCTGAACGGCAAGACCGCGATCTCGGCCGGCGTGATCCGGCAGGCCACGGCCAACCCGCTGGACCTGGCCAACGGCGTGCGCGAGATGATCCCCAAGCTCAAGGCCGACCTGCCCGGGGACGTCTCGATCGACATCGCGAACGACAACTCGCTCTTCATCGACCGCTCGGTCAAGAACGTCTACCGCACGATCGCCGAGGCCATCATCCTGGTGGCGCTGGTGATCTTCGTGTTCCTTCGAACCATCCGCGCGTCGATCATCCCGATCATCACCATCCCGGTGTCGCTCATCGGCACCTTCGCGATGATGGCGCTGGCGGGTTTCTCCATCAACACGCTCACGCTGCTGGCGCTGGTGCTGGCCATCGGCCTGGTGGTGGACGACGCCATCGTGATGCTGGAGAACATCTTCCGGCACATCGAGGAGGGGCTCGATCCGTTCTCGGCGGCGATCAAGGGCGCGCGCGAGATCGGCTTCGCGGTGATCACCATGACGCTGACGCTGGTGGCGGTGTACGCCCCGCTGGCCTTCACGCCGGGACGCACCGGCCGCCTGTTCGTGGAGTTCGCGCTGGCGCTGGCCGGCGCGGTGGTGGTGTCGGGCTTCGTGGCGCTGACGCTCACGCCCATGATGTGTTCCAAGCTGCTGCGGCACAACCCGAACCCGACCTGGTTCGACAGCCACATGGAGCGGTGGCTGACGGCGCTGTCCAACGGCTACGAACGCACGCTGCGCTGGGTGCTGCTGGCGCGCTGGGAGCCCGAGGCCGGTTCGAACCGCTTCATGGGAACGCTGCTGCAGGCGCGCTGGCTGATCATCGGCGTGATGCTGGCTGCGGCGCTGGCCATCGCGGCGATCTGGCCGACCATGAAGTCGGAGCTCTCGCCGCTGGAGGACCGCGGCACCATCCTGGCCAGCGTGGAAGCGCCGGACGGCTCGACGCTGGACTACACCGACCGTTACGCCCAGGCGCTGGAGAAGCTCGGCCAGCCCTACAAGGAGTTCGACCGCATCTTCGCCAACGTCGGCAACCCGACGGTGTCGCAGGCGAGCGTGGTCTACCGCACCACCGACTGGGAACAGCGCGACCGCACCACGCTGGACCTGGCGCGCGAGCTTGGCCCCAAGACCAACTCGCTGCCGGGCGTCAACGCCTTCATCATCACGCCGCCTTCACTGGGACAGCCGTTCCGCGAGCGGCCGGTCAACTTCGTCATCCAGACGTCCGACAGCTACGAGAACCTCAACGTGGTGGTCCGGCAGATGCTGGACGAGATGGCCAGGAACCCGGGCATCGTGGCGCCCAACGTGGACCTGCGCCTGAACAAACCCGAGCTGCGCATCGAGGTCGATCGCGCGAAGGCCGCCGACATGGGCGTGGGCGTGGACGTGGTGGCGCGGGCGCTGGAGACCATGCTGGGCGGCCGCGTCGTCACCCGCTACAAGCGCGACGCCGAGCAGTACGACGTGATCGTGCAGACCGGCGCCAGCGGCCGCACCACGCCGGAGGCCATCGAGCAGATCAACGTGCGCGGCCGCAACGACACCATGATCCCGCTGTCGGCGCTGGTGAAGGTGCGCGAGAGCGTCAGCCCGCGCGAGCTCAACCACTTCGGCCAGCGCCGCTCGGCTTCCATCACGGCCAGCCTGTCGCCCGACTACTCGCTGGGCCAGGCCCTGGCCTTCATGGACCAGACGGCGGCCAAGGTGCTGAAGACCGGCTACACCACCGAGCTGAACGGCACCTCGCGCGAGTTCCGCAGCTCCCAGGGCGCGCTGGCCATCGTCTTCGTGCTGGCGCTGTTCTTCATCTTCCTGGTGCTGGCGGCTCAGTTCGAGAGCTTCGTCGACCCGTTCGTGATCCTGCTGTCGGTGCCGCTGTCGATGATCGGCGCGCTGATCGCGCTCAAGTGGTCGGGCGGCTCGCTGAACGTGTACTCGCAGATCGGCCTGATCACGCTGGTGGGCCTGATCACCAAACACGGCATCCTGATCGTGGAGTTCGCCAACCAGCTGCGCGAGCAGGGCATGGAGATGGCCGAGGCGGTGATCAAGGCGGCCTCGCAGCGCCTGCGCCCGATCCTGATGACCACCGGCGCCATGGTGCTGGGCGCGCTGCCGCTGGCCATCGCGCACGGCGCCGGCGCCGAGACCCGCCAGCAGATCGGCTGGGTGATCGTGGGCGGCATGTCGCTGGGCACGGCGCTCACCGTGTTCGTGGTGCCGACCATGTACATGCTGTTCGCGCGCAAGGAAGTGCCGGGCGCGAACAAGGCCGAGGCCCGCGAAGGCAAGCCCATCCACGGGCACCACGACCTCATCGCCAAGTAGCCGATCCGTGGCGCCGCAGCGCGGCGCCGCGCCCCCCACGGTCGCGTCGTCGCCGTCCGACAAGCGCAGCGGTGAGTCGCCGACGCGGCGTCCCGGGAGGCGCTGACGGGGTGGCTCTGCCATACCTCGGCACGATGGCGCCCATGAAGATCCTTCGATTCATCCATGTGTCGTTCGCCCAAGCGTTCTACGGGTGGGCCCTGCGCGAAATTGATCCGATGCACCCGGACCTGCCCCGGCTGGTGATGCGGCGGCAGGAGCTGGCGGATCAGGCTCGGCGGATGTTCGCCTGAGGCGCGCCCCGAGGCGAAAGCCCTAGAGCGTGCCCTCGAACATCATCACGTCGACCTCGTCGCCGGCCGCCACGCCGGCCTGGCCATGGTGCAGGACGATCAGGCCGTTGGCCTGCACCATCGAGCTGAGCACGCCGGAGCCCTGGTTGCCGGTGATGCGAACCGACAGGCGGCCGTCGGGGCCGTTGGACACGATGCCCCGCTGGTACTCGGTACGGCCCGGCTTCTTGCGGATGGCCTCCACGCTGCGGGCGCGCAGCAGCGGCGGCGGGGCGCAATCGCGGCAGCCCATCATGCGCAGCAGCGCGGGGCGCACGAAGGCCAGGAAAGTCACCATCACGGCGACCGGATTGCCGGGCAGTCCGAACAGCACCGATGAGCCGATGCGGCCCACCGCCATCGGACGGCCCGGCCGCATCGCGATCTTCCAGAACGCAACGTCACCCAGCTGCCTCATCATGGCCTTGGTGAAGTCGGCTTCGCCGACGCTCACGCCGCCGCTGGTGATGATGGCGTCGGCACGCGACGCGGCATCGCGGAAGGCCTGCTCCAGCAGCGCCGGCTGGTCGCGCACCACGCCCAGGTCGATCACCTCGCAGCCCAGCCGCGCCAGCATGGCGCGCACCGTGTAGCGGTTGCTGTCGTACACCGCGCCTTCGCGCGGCGGCTCGCCCAGGCTCAGGATCTCGTCGCCGGTGGAGAAGTAGGCCACGCGCAGCCGGCGCAGCACGGGCACCTGGGGCAGGCCCAGGCTGGCGAGCAGGCCGCAGGCCGCGGGGCCGAGGCGTTCGCCCTTCAGCAGCGCCGGCGCGCCCGCCATCAGGTCCTCGCCCATCAGCCGGCGGTTGTCGCCGCGCTGGAGCACGCCGGCCGGCACGATGATGCGGGCTTCGCCGGCTGCTCGGGTGAATTCCTGCGGAACGACGGTGTCGAGCCCGGCGGGCATCACGGCGCCCGTCATGATCTTCACGCACTGGCCGGCGCCCACCTGGCCCTGCCAGGCCTTGCCGGCGAGCGCGGTGCCGACGACTTCGAGCTCGAGCGGCGAACCCGGCGCGAGCTGGGAGCCGTCGAAGGCGAAACCGTCCATGGCCGAGTTGTCGTGCGGCGGCACGCTGATCGGCGAGACCACGTCCTGCGCCAGCACGCGGTCGAGCAGGTCGGTGGTGGCGACGTTCTCCGTTTCAGTGACGGGCGAGACCAGCTGCGCCAGGAACTCGCCGACCGACGCGGCCGGCAAGGCCTGCGGGTCGTAGCCCTGCAGCTGGGCCGCGATCTGCGCCAGCGTCTTCACCGCCGCTCCAGGTCGCGCAGTTCGGCCAGGGTGTTGGCGTTGAAGAAGGCGCGCGGGTCGTCGCCGGGGCGGTCGAAAGGCACGACCACGGTGCGGTGCCGCGCGGTCCACGCGTCGATCTTGCGGCCGCCCTCGTGCGTGAACCGCACCAGGCTCTCCAGCAACTCGCGGCGCAGCAGGCAGAACACCGGCTGGGTGCGCAGCTGGCCGTCGGTCTCGGGCCCGCTGGCCATCGCGATCTCCGCATTCTCGCGCTCGGCTGCTTCGGCCAGGCGCTGCACCAGGTCGGTGGGGAACAGCGGCGTGTCGCAGGGCACGGTGACGATCCAGGCGGTCTCGGCCTGTTCCAGGCCCATCAGGAAGCCCGCCAGCGGCCCGGCGAAGTCGGGCAGGGCGTCGGGCCACACCGGCGCGCCGAACGATTCGTAGGCCGAGAGGTTGCGATTGGCGTTGACCAGCATCTCGCCCACCTGGGGCGACAGCCGCAGCAGGGTGTGCAGCGCGAGCGGCACACCGTTGAAGTTCTGCAGGCCCTTGTCGGCCCCGCCCATGCGCGAGCCGCGGCCGCCCGCCAGCACGATGCCGGTGATGTCTTCTCTTTGCATTCGGGTGCGGGGCCCTCAGCCGCCGATGTAGCTCATCTCGACGCGCTTGCGGCCGGTGCCGGAATCGGGCGCGAGCTGGCTGCGCAGTTGCGAATAGCGGTCGGTGCGGCCCTGCCAGATGTGCCCGATGGCCGAGGCGAGTTCCTCATCGCTCGCGCCGCCGCGCAGCAGCGCGCGCAGGTCATGGCCCTGCTCGGCGAACAGGCACAGGTACAGCCGGCCTTCGGTGGACAGGCGCGCGCGGTTGCAGCTGCCGCAGAACGCCTGGGTCACGCTGCTGATCACGCCGACCTCGCCGGCGCCGTCTTCGTAGGCCCAGCGCTCGGCGGTCTCGCCGGGCGCCGTAGGCTCGAGCGCGCGCAGCGGGAAGATCTCGTGCAGGCGTTGCACCACCTGCGCCGAAGGCAGTACCTCGTCGAGCCGCCAGCCGTTGGTGGCGCCCACGTCCATGTACTCGATGTAGCGCAGCACCACGCCGGTGCCGCGGAAGTGGCGCGCCATCGGCACGATCTCGTGCTCGTTGGTGCCGCGCTTGACCACCATGTTCACCTTGATCGGGCCGAGGCCGGCGGCGTGAGCCGCTTCGATGCCCTGCAGCACCTCGGCCACCGGGAAGTCGACGTCGTTCATGCGGCGGAACACCGCGTCGTCCAGGCCGTCGAGGCTGACCGTCACGCGGCGCAGGCCGGCCTGCTTGAGGGCCGCGGCCTTGCGCGCGAGCAGCGAGCCGTTGGTGGTCAGCGCCAGTTCGACCGGCTGGCCCTCGACCGTGCGCAGCTGCGACAGCTGCTCGATCAGCACCTCGATGTTCTTGCGCAGCAGCGGCTCGCCGCCGGTGAGCCGGATCTTGTGCACGCCGTGGGCCACGAACTGCCGGGCCAGCCGCGTGATCTCCTCGAAGGTCAGCAGCTCGGCGTGCGGCAGGTACGGATAGTCCTTGCCGAACACCTCCTTGGGCATGCAGTAGCTGCAGCGGAAGTTGCAGCGGTCGGTGACGCTGATGCGCAGGTCGCGCAGCGGGCGCGACAGCGTGTCGCGCAGCTCGCCGGTGGCGGGCACGGGCGCGCTCGGCACCCGCGCCTGCAGGGCGGCGGTGCGCTGGTCTACGAGGGGAATGACGCGTTCGGCCACGGTCCGATTGTGCCGCAGGGGGCAACCCGCTCAGCGTTGCAGGTTTAGACGCAGCGGGCGCCGTCCACCTCGATGCAGACCCCGGAAATGAACGCCGCCTCGTCGCTGGAGAGGTACAGCGCGGCATTGGCGACGTCGAGCGCGGTGGAGAAGCGGCCCAGCGGGATGGTGGCCAGGAACCTGGCGCGGCGCGCCTCGTCGACAGGGCCGCCGGCGAACTCGGCGGACAGGCCGGTGTCGGGGTTGAACACCGGGTTGATGCAGTTCACGCGGATGTTGTCCGGCCCGAACTCGGCGGCCATCGACTTGCTGGTGGTGATCACCGCGCCCTTCGAGCCGTTGTACCAGGTGAGGCCGGGGCGGGGACGCAGGCCGGCGGTGGACGCGATGTTGATGAACACGCCGCCCTTGTTGGCGCGGAACACCGGCACGGCGTGGATGGTCGCGAGGTAGATGCTCTTGACGTTGATCGCGTAGACGCGGTCGAACTCTTCCTCGTTCACTTCCAGCGCCGGACGGTTGCGGTGCGTCCAGCCGGCGTTGTTGACCATCACGTCGAGCTTGCCGTGCCGATCGACCGCGGCCTGCACCAGCGCCTTCATGTCGGCCGACTTCGTGACGTCGGCGGCGAAGAACGACGCGCGGCCGCCTTCGGCCTTGATCGCCGCCACCACCTTCTCGCCCAGCGCGGTGTTGATGTCGTTGACGATCACCTGCGCGCCTTCCTGCGCAAGGCGTTTGGCGATGCCTTCGCCGATGCCCTGGCCGGCGCCGGTGACGATGATGGATTTATCCTTGACTCGCATGCTGTCTCCTCGTTCGTGCGACGTGTCGTTGGTGTTCAGCCGTGGCGGATGGCCACGGTCTTGAGCGTGGTGAAGCCGTACAGCGCCTCGAAGCCCTTCTCGCGGCCGTAGCCCGAGGACTTCACGCCGCCGAACGGCAGCTCCACGCCGCCGCCGGCGCCGTAGTTGTTGATGAAGACCTGGCCGCTCTTCACGCGCTTGGCCATGCGCAGCTGGCGCGCGCCGTCGCGCGTCCAGATGCCGGCCACCAGGCCGAACTGGGTGGCGTTGGCCAGCTCGACGGCGTGGTCCTCGTCCTTGAAGGCCATGGCGGCCAGGACCGGGCCGAACACTTCCTCCTGCGCCAGGCGGTGCGTGACGGGAACGTCGCGCAGCAGCGTGGGCGCCTGGTAGTAGCCGGTGTCGGGCGCCTCGTCGACGATCTGCCCCTGCGCCGCCATCGGGATGTTGGCGTGCTGCGCGTCGGACAGGAAATCCCACACGCGCTGCTGCTGCGTCGCGCGGATCAGCGGGCCGACGTCCAGGTCCATCTGGGCGGGGCCGACGCGCAGGTTGGCGAAGGCGCCGCCCAGGCGGTCGAGCAGCGGTTCGTAGATCGCCTGGTGCACCAGCAGGCGCGAGCCGGCCGAGCAGGTCTGGCCGGCGTTCTGCACGATGGCGTTGATCACGGTCGGCAGCGCGGCCTCGAGATCGGCGTCCTCGAACAGGATCTGCGGGCTCTTGCCGCCCAGCTCCAGCGTCACCGGGCAATGCCGCTCGGCCGCGGCCTGCTGGATCAGCGTGCCCACGCGCGGGCTGCCGGTGAAGCTGATGTGGTCGATGCCGGGATGGCGCGCCAGCGCATCGCCGATCTCATGGCCGTAGCCGGTGACGATGTTGATGGCGCCGGCGGGAAAGCCGCATTCGGCCGCGAGTTGCGCGACGCGGATCAGCGACAGGCAGGCGTCCTCGGAAGGCTTGACCACGCAGACGTTGCCCGCGGCCAGCGCGCCGCCCACGCTGCGGCCGAAGATCTGCATCGGGTAGTTCCAGGGGATCACGTGGCCGGTGACGCCGTGCGGTTCGCGCCAGGTGAAGACGCTGTAGCCGTCCTGGTAGGGCAGCGTCTCGCCGTGCAGCTTGTCGCAGGCGCCGGCGTAGAACTCGAAGTAGCGCACCAGCGCCAGCGCGTCGGCGCGGGCCTGCTTGGTGGGCTTGCCGCAATCGCGCTGTTCCAGGTCGGCCAGTTCCTGCGCGTGCTCCGCGACCTTGTTCGACAGGCGCATCAGGAGGCGTCCGCGCTCGGCGGCGCTCAGGCGGCTCCAGACGCCGTCGTAGCACTGGCGCGCGGCCTGGACGGCGGCGTCCAGGTCCTCGGCGGTGCCGCGCTGGAGCTCGTCGAACGTCTGGCCGTCCGAAGGATCGATGACCGGGATGGTGCGGCCGTTGGAGGACCGCACGCCTTCATTGCCGATGTAGTGGAGCTGCATGCCGAGATTCTCCGACATGCGGCGATGCGAGGAAAAAAGCGCTAACGGCCGACCAGCGAGAACTGCGCCTGGTTGTCGGCCAGCCAGCGCTGCGAAGCCGAGCTGTCGTGCTGGCTCGGGTGGAAGTCGCGGCGCAGGTAGTCCTTCCAGGGACGGAAGGTCTGGCGCACCAGGCCGCGGCGGCCGAACAGGTAAGAGGCCGCGCTTTTCCAGGTGCCCCATTTCCAGAGCGTGCCGTCCTGGCGCAGGTTGCTGATCGTCTGGCGCACGGTGTCGCCGAGGAAGATGAGCGTGACGCGCCGGAACCAGCGCACGCGCCACTCGTGGTCGCCGCCCAGCGCCAGGTACAGGTCGAACGCAGTGCACTTGTGCTCGGACTCCTCGGCGCTGTGCCACAGCCACAGCGTGGCCAGGCGCGGGTCACGGTCGCCCAGCAGGTCGGCGTTGTGCAGCAGCCAGTCGGCCAGGAGGGCGGTGAAGTGCTCGTTGGCGGCGGTGACGGCGAGCCAGTGGCGCACGTCCACGCCTTTCAGCAGCGCCAACCGCTCGCGCGCTCGCGTCTCCCAGTGGTTCACGAGGCCGAGCTTCCCGAGGTGGGCGTTGTAGAGCGCGTGCAGGCGGCGGTGCGTGGCCTCCTGGCCGACGAAGCCCTGCACCTCGGCGCGGTGGCGCTCCTGGAGTTCGGGCGGCAGCGCCTTGAAGCCGTCGCGCACCGAGTCGATGAAGAACTGCTCGCCGACCGGAAAGCTCATCGAGAGCGCGTTGAACAAGGCCGTGCGGAAGGCGTCGCCGGCGCACCAGTGGCGGGCGATCGGCGCTTCCATGTCGACGAGGAGGCGGCGGACGACGAGGTCGGTCATGGTGGGGTTCGAGCAGTGGTACGGGCGTGTACCGGTGCCGGAATATGAGGCCTGAGGCTTGGTACCGTCAAGTACCGAGGCCGGAGAGAATGAGGCCATGACCGAACCGCAGTTCCTGGTCCCCGAGCACCGCAGCCGGCTGCTCGAAGGCATGGCGAAGGCCGTCGCCGAGAAGGGTTACGCCGCCGCCACCATCGCCGACATCGTGCGCGAGGCCAGCGTCTCGCGCCGCACCTTCTACGAGCACTTCCAGTCCAAGTCCGAATGCCTGATCGCACTTTACGAGGCGGCGAGCCACAACGCCTTGAAGGTCCTGCGAGGGGCGATCGATCCGGCGCATCCCTGGCAGACCCAAGTGGAGCGGGCGCTGGGCGCGTACTTCGAGGCGCTCGCGGCCAATCCGCTGCTGCTGCGCACGCTCTACATCGAGATCCTGGGCCTCGGCCAGGAAGGCCTGGCCGCGCGCCGGCGCGTGAACCGCGAGATCGCGCACCTGATGCTGGACGTGGTCAATGGCGCCTCGCCCGGCCAGCTGTCGCCGCAGATGGCGATGGCGGTGGTGGGCGGCATCAACGAACTGGTGCTCGAGTACATCGAGCGCGACGACGAGGAGAAGCTGGTCGAGCTCGTCGCGCCGGCGGCGCAGCTGGTGCGGACGGTCGCCGGCCAATAAAAAAGGCCCGCCGAAGCGGGCCCTTGATCGTCGGGAGCGGTTCCCTTACTTGGCCGCGCTGGCCGCGGCCGCGTTGGCCGGAGACGTCGCGGCAGGAGCCGTGACCGCCGCGGGCGTGGCGTGCGGCACCGCCGCGCCGGCATCGCCGCTGTGGAACTTCACCACCAGCGGCACGATGAGCAGCGCCACGATGTTGATGATCTTGATCAGCGGGTTGACCGCGGGGCCGGCGGTGTCCTTGTAGGGGTCGCCCACCGTGTCGCCCGTGACCGCGGCCTTGTGGGCTTCGGAGCCCTTGCCGCCGTGGTTGCCGTCCTCGATGTACTTCTTGGCGTTGTCCCAGGCGCCGCCGCCGGTGCACATGGAGATGGCGACGAACAGGCCGGTGACGATGGTGCCCATCAGCAGGCCGCCCAGCGCCTTCGGGCCGAGCAGCAGGCCGACCAGGATCGGCACCACCACGGGCAGCAGCGACGGGATGATCATTTCCTTGATCGCGGCGCTGGTGAGCATGTCGACCGCCTTGCCGTACTCGGGCTTGGCCGTGCCTTCCATGATGCCCTTGATGGTGCTGAACTGGCGGCGCACTTCCACCACCACCGAGCCGGCCGCGCGGCCGACCGCCTCCATCGCCATGGCGCCGAACAGGTAGGGGATCAGGCCGCCGATGAAGAGGCCCACGATCACCATCGGATCGGACAGGTCGAAGCTGATCGCGCGGCCGTAGCCTTCCAGCTTGTGCGTGTAGTCGGCGAACAGCACCAGCGCGGCGAGGCCGGCGGAGCCGATGGCGTAGCCCTTGGTGACGGCCTTGGTGGTGTTGCCCACGGCGTCCAGCGGGTCGGTGATGTCGCGCACGGAGGAGGGCAGGTCGCTCATCTCGGCGATGCCGCCGGCGTTGTCGGTGATCGGGCCGTAGGCGTCCAGCGCCACCACGATGCCGGCCATGCTCAGCATCGAGGTCGCCGCGACGGCGATGCCGTAGAGGCCGGCCAGCGCGTACGACGCGATGATCGCGACGCAGACGAACAGCACCGGCCAGGCGGTGGAACGCATGGACACGCCCAGGCCGGCGATGATGTTGGTGCCGTGGCCGGTGGTGGAGGCCTGCGCGATGTGGCGCACCGGCGAGTACTGGGTGCCGGTGTAGAACTCGGTGATCCAGACCAGCAGGCCGGTGAGGATGAGGCCGACGGCGCAGGCGCCGAACAGGCGGATCTGCGAACCGGTGCTGGTGATCGCGTTGTCCGGCATCAGCCAGACGGTCACGCCGTAGAAGGCGATCAGCGACAGGATGCCGGCGACGGCCAGGCCCTTGTAGAGCGCCGGCATCACGTTCGTCATGCCGGGACGGGCCTTGACGAAGAAGCAGCCGATGATCGACGCGATGATGGACACCGCGCCCAGCGCCAGCGGGTACAGCACGGCCTGCGTGGCGGCGGCGCCGACCAGCAGCGCGCCCAGCACCATGGTGGCGATCAGCGTGACCGCGTAGGTCTCGAACAGGTCGGCGGCCATGCCGGCGCAGTCACCGACGTTGTCGCCCACGTTGTCGGCGATCACCGCCGGGTTGCGCGGATCGTCCTCGGGGATGCCGGCTTCCACCTTGCCCACCAGGTCGGCGCCCACGTCGGCGCCCTTGGTGAAGATGCCGCCGCCCAGGCGCGCGAAGATCGAGATCAGCGAGGAGCCGAAGGCGAAGCCGATCAGCGGGTTGAGCAGGTTGGCCAGCTTGACGTCCGGCGTCAGGCGACCGTTGCCCACCAGGAACCAGTAGAACGCCGTCACGCCCAGCAGGCCCAGGCCCACCACCAGCATGCCGGTGATGGCGCCGCCGCGGAAGGCGACGTCCAGCGCCGGGCCGATGCCGCGCGTGGCCGCCTGGGCGGTACGCACGTTGGCGCGCACCGAGACGTTCATGCCGATGAAGCCGCAGGCGCCCGACAGCAGGGCGCCGACGACGAAGCCGACGGCCGTCTGCGAGTCCAGGAAGATGCCGATGAGGATGGCCAGCACCACGCCGACGATGGCGATGGTCTTGTACTGCCGCGCCAGGTAGGCGGCCGCGCCGGTCTGGATGGCGGCCGCGATCTCCTGCATCCTTGGATTGCCGGGATCCTGCGCGAGGATCCAGCCACGGGCCCAGAACCCGTAAGCCACGGCCGCCAGGCCGCAGACGAGCGCCAAGATCAGCGCCGAGTTGCCAGTCATTTCTTCATCTCCTGATCCGTTTGAATGCTTGGAGGAGGCAACGCGAGCGGTGCCTCCGCTGCGTTGCTTCCTCGTGGCTCCCAACGGTCGGGAGTCGATTGGCCAACGGGCGGAATATATCGGCAAACCGATGACGGTTCCCCCTTGCTGTCGAGATGCGAGGGGGCGCGAAAGTAGAATCAGGGTTAGTCCTAGCCTCTAATTTCTTAACGGACCCAGATCCATGTCTCTCGACAACGTCACTCCCGGCAAGCAGGCCCCCGATGCGTTCAACGTGATCATCGAAATCCCGATGAACGCCGATCCCGTGAAATACGAGGTGGACAAGGACACCGGCGCCATCTTCGTGGACCGCTTCATGAGCACGTCCATGCACTACCCGACCAACTACGGCTACGTGCCGCAGACCATCAGCGGCGACGGCGACCCGGTCGACGTGCTGGTGATCACGCCCGTGCCGCTGATCCCCGGCGTGGTGGTCAGCTGCCGCCCGATCGGCGTGCTGAAGATGCAGGACGAGGCCGGCGACGACGCCAAGGTGCTCGCGGTGCCGGTCGACAAGGTGCTGGCCATCTACACCCACTGGCAGAAGCCCGAGGACATGAACCCGCTGCGGCTCAAGACCATCGCCCACTTCTTCGAGCACTACAAGGATCTGGAACCCAACAAGTGGGTCAAGGTGCTCGGCTGGGAAGGCCCGGAATCCGCCCGCCAGGAAGTGCGGGACGGCATCGAGAACTTCCGCAAGGCCAAGGCCCAGGGCAAGGCCTGAGCCTTTCGTTCCCGCGCGCTCAGCCGGCCTGACGGAACGGCGAGCGCGCCTCCAGGTGCTCGAGATAACGCTCGACGCCCTGGCCCTCCCGCTCCAGGAACCGCTCCACCGCGTCGGCGAACGAGGGGTGCGCCAGCCAGTGCGCGCTGTGCGTCTTCACCGGCATGAGCGCGCGCGCCATCTTGTGCTCGCCCTGGGCGCCGCCCTCGAAGCGGTCCACGCCGTGCTCCATGCACCACTGCAGCGGCTGGTAGTAGCAGGCCTCGAAGTGCAGGCAGTCCACCCGCTCCAGCGCGCCCCAGTAGCGGCCGTAGGCGGCCTCGGGCGAGGCACTTTCGTCCGATAGCGCGATCAGGCTGGAGGCGATGTCGCGGCCCTCGCGCTGCGCGATGAACAGCAGCCAGTGCGGCGCCATCCCGCTCGCCATGCGGCGGAAGAACTCGCGCTTGAGGTAGGGCGGGTTGCCGTGTTCGCGGTAGGTGCGCTCGTAGCAGCGGTAGAAGAAGTCCCAGTCGGACGCGCGGATGTCCTCGCCGCGCAGCGCTCGGAAGGTGACGCCGGCCTCCGCCACCTTGCGCCGCTCCTGGCGGATCTTCTTGCGCTTTTCCTGCGACAGGCCGGCGAGGAATTCGTCGAAGCTCTTCCAGCCCTGCCGCAGCCAGTGGAACTGCACCGTCTGGCGCGCCATCAGGCCCGCCTGCGAGCAGGCTTCGACGTCGGCATCGGACAGGAACAGAAGGTGGATCGACGAGAGCTCGTTCTGCTTGCCGAGCGCGAGCAGGATGTCGACCAGCGCGCGTCTGGATCCTGCGTCGCGCGCCAGCAGGCGCGAACCCGGCACCGGCGTGAACGGCACGGCCACCAGGCCCTTGGGGTAGTACGACAGGCCGTGCTCCTCGTACGCGTTGGCCCAGGCCCAGTCGAACACGTACTCGCCGTAGGAGTGGCTCTTCAGGTACAGCGCGCAGGCGGCGTGCAGCTCGTCGCCGCGCCAGAGCGTGACGAAGCTCGGCTGCCAGCCGGTGCGCACGGTCGCGCTGCCGCTGTCGTGCAGCGCGGCCAGGTACTCGTGGCGCAGGAAAGGCGTGGGCAGGTCCTGCGTCGCGAGCAGCGCGTTCCATGCGGCCGCGGGCACTTCATCCGGTGCGGCGCAGAGGCGGATGACATAATCGTCCGGCTGTTTTTTCACTGCTGACATGGCCCTCAAGATCTGCATCGCCCAGCTCAACTACGTGGTGGGCGACATGCCGGGCAACGCTCAGAAGATCATCGACGCGGCGCGCACCGCCTATGAGCAGGGCGCGCGCCTGGTGGTCACCCCGGAACTCTCGCTGTGCGGCTATCCGGCCGAGGACCTGCATCTGCGGCCCGCGTTCAGTGCGGCTTGCGATGATGCCGTCAAAACGGTGGCCCGCGAGCTCGCGGGGTTGAAGGGCCTGCACGTGATCGTCGGCCATCCGGTCGGCGGCGACGTGCGCAGCAAGTCGGTGCAGGTGCAGCGGCGGCTGAACGCGGCCAGCGTCCTGAGCGAAGGCCGCGTGCTCGAGACCTACGCCAAGCGCGAGCTGCCCAACTACCAGGTGTTCGATGAGCGCCGTTACTTCACCCCGGGCAAGGGCACGTGCGTGTTCCAGGTCGAGGGCCTGAACATCGGCCTCCTGATCTGCGAGGACGCGTGGTTCGAGGAGCCGGCGATGCTGGCCAAGGAATCGGGCGCGCAGCTGCTGGTGGTGACCAATGCTTCGCCGTTCCACGTCGGCAAGGGCGGCGAACGCGTGGCCCGCATGGCCGACCGCGCTCGCGCGGTGGGCCTGCCCGTCGTGTACTCGCATTTCGTCGGCGGACAGGACGAGGTGGTGTTCGACGGCGGCTCGTTCGCGGTCGACGCGGCGGGCACGCTGGTGGGCCGTGCGCCTTCGTTCGTCGAGGACCTGTTCACCATCTCCGTCGAGCAGGGCGCCGGCGCGCTGGTGCTCAATGCGCCGACCGCGCCGGCGCGCGAACCGGAAGCCGACCTGTGGGATGCGCTGGTGCTGGGCGTGCGCGACTACATCGGCAAGAACGGCTTCCCGGGCGTGCTGCTGGGCCTCTCGGGCGGCATCGACTCGGCACTCGTGCTGGCCATCGCGGTCGACGCGCTGGGCAAGGAGAAGGTGAGGGCGGTGATGATGCCTTCGCCCTACACGGCGGACATTTCGTGGATCGACGCGCGCGACATGGCGGCGCGGCTGGGCGTCCGCTATGACGAGATCTCCATCGTCCCGCAGTTCGAGGCGTTCAAGGCCGCGCTGGCCAAGGAGTTCGCCGGGCTGCCGGAAGACGCCACCGAGGAGAACATCCAGGCCCGCATCCGCGGCGTGCTGCTGATGGCGCTGTCCAACAAGTTCGGCAGCATCGTCCTGACCACCGGCAACAAGAGCGAGATGGCCACCGGCTACTGCACGCTGTACGGCGACATGGCGGGCGGCTTCGCGGTGATCAAGGACGTGCTCAAGACCTCGGTGTTCAGGCTGGCCCGCTGGCGCAACGCCAACGATCCCTACGGCACCGGCGCCGACCCGATCCCCGACCGCATCATCACGCGGCCGCCCAGCGCGGAACTGCGGCCCGACCAGGTGGACCAGGACAGCCTGCCGCCGTACGAGATCCTGGACGCGATCCTTTCGCGCTACATGGAGAACGACGAGGGCGTGGAGCAGATCGTGGCCGCGGGCTTCGACCGGGCGGTGGTCGAGCGGGTCGCGCGGCTGGTGCGCATCAACGAATACAAGCGCCGCCAGGCGCCGGTGGGCATCCGCGTGACGCACCGCGGCTTCGGCAAGGATTGGCGCTATCCTATTACCGGCAAGTTCCGCGCCTAGGCCCACAGAAAGAACGCATGAAACAGATCACCGCCATCGTCAAACCCTTCAAGCTCGAGGAAGTGCGCGAGGCGCTGGCCGAGTGCGGCGTCACCGGCCTGACGGTGACCGAGGTCAAGGGCTTCGGCCGCCAGAAGGGCCACACCGAGCTTTACCGCGGCGCCGAGTACGTGGTGGACTTCCTGCCCAAGGTGAAGGTGGAGATCGTGGTCAAGGACGACGACGTGGACCGCTGCGTCGACGCCATCGTCAAGGCCGCCCGCACCGGCAAGATCGGCGACGGCAAGATCTTCGTCACCAGCGTCGAGCGCGTGGTGCGCATCCGCACCGGCGAGACCGACGAATCCGCGGTCTGAGCGACGCCTAGATCTGCGACAGGTCCTGCGCCGAAGGCGCGGTCGAACCTTCCACCAGGGCCCGCAGCAGCGCATCGGGCTCGCTGCCCACCTGAACCAGCTGCATCTGCCACTCGTTCATGAAGCCCTCGCGCACGCTCTGGCCCAGGAACGCCAGCATCGGCTGGTAGTAGCCGCTGGTGTCCAGGATGCCGACCGGCTTGTCGTGGTAGCCGAGCTGGCGCCAGGTCCAGACCTCGTACAGCTCCTCGAACGTTCCGATGCCGCCGGCCAGCGCGAGGAAGGCCCCGGCGCGCTCGGCCATCATGCGCTTGCGGTCGTGCATGCTCTCCACGATGTGCAGCTCGGTGCAGTCGCGCTTGGCGAATTCCTTGTCGACCAGGGCGCGCGGGATCACGCCGATCACCGAGCCGCCGGCTTCCAGCGTGGCGTCGGCGACGGTGCCCATCAGGCCGCGGTTTCCGCCGCCGTAGACGAGGCGGCCGCCTCGCTCGCCGATCCAGCGGCCGACGTCGCGCGCGGCCTGGACGAAGGACTCGGCCACGCCGTCGCGCGAGCCGCAGTAGACACAGATGGAGAAGGGGATGGAGGAGGAAGCTTCGGTCGGGCTGGACATGCACCGATTGTCTATGACGCGCGTGGCACGGCCGGCTCGGCCTGCACCAGCCGCGTGCCCGCCAGCGCGTCGTGCCAGAACTGCCGCTCCGGGTGGAAGCGGCTGAGCAGCGCCCAGACCGCCACCCAGCCGAACACCACGACCGCGTACTCGCCGCCGCTCAGGTGGAACGGAGCCAGCACGACGAGGGGAGGCAGGAACCACAGCCAGCTGCACAGGTAGCGCAGCAGCGCGCGGCCCTGGGTGAGCGGGCGGCCGGCCTTGTCGACCACGCGGATCGTCCAGGTCTTCATCGCCAGCGTCTGGCCCCGGCTCCAGAACCAGGTGAAGTAGATGCCGAACACCACGAACAGGAAGGCCTGCAGCAACGGGCGGCGCTCGTCCATGCCGCTGCGCATCTGGCCGAGCGCGCTGAACAGCCAGCCCGCGACGAAGACCACGGCGAACAGCAGCATGCCCTCGTACAGCCAGCAGGCCATGCGACGGTGAAGGGGAGGGGCGATCGGCGCTTCGGTTGCGAGCGGCACGGCGGCGGCCGTGCCGCCGGGCATCGGCGGTCGGGTCATTTCAGGGACGGGTCAGTTCGGTTTGCCCGGCGTGCCGGGAGCCGCGACCGGCTGCGGCTCGTCGGCCGGGCCGCTGGCGATGCGCGGCGACTTGGCGCCGCGCTCGCGGCGCGGCACGTTGGCCAGCCGCTGGGCGGGCACCGGCTTGACGGCCGCGGCCGTGGCAGGCGCGCGGGCGTTGGCGCCGGCGGCCAGCTTGCGCTTTTCCTCGGGGGAGAGAGCCTGGTAGGCCTCCCACTTGGCCTTGCGGTCGTCGGCCGAGAGGCTGCGGGTCTCGCCGAAATTCAGGCGGGCCTGGGCGCGCTGCTGCGGGCTGAGCATCACCCAGTCGTTCATGCGGCTGTGCAGCTTGGCTTTTTCTTCCGGCGCCATGCGGTCGAAGTTGCGCGACAGCGCGATCCACTTGCGCTTCTGCGCCTCGCTGAGCGTGGCCCAGGTGCCGGCCAGCGGCTGCAGGGCCGCGCGCTGCTCGGGGCCGAGGTCGGTCCAGGCGGGTTGGGTTTCGCGCCGGGGCGCCTGCGCCACGCGCGTGCCCTTGCCGGAGGAAGCATGGGTCGACGCCGGTGCCGAGGGGGCGCCGGCCGGCTGCGGCGTCGCGGCGTGCGCCGGGATCGACAGCAGGAACGCCCCGGCAAGAAGCCAGCCGGCGAAGGGGCGAACACCGAAACGAGGGCCGTGCATGCGCCGCCCCCGCCTCAACGATCGGACTTGAGGAACTGGACGAAGCCGGGATCGGCGTAGGCCGCCGGCGGCAGTTCGTCGGTGAGGATGGCCGCGTCGACCTCGGCGACTTCGCTGGCGCGGCGCTCGTTCTGGATGACGTGGATGGTCACCAGCCCGGCCGCCAGCACGAGCAGCGGCAGGACCGACGCGAGGCGCCGCCAGAGGCTGACGTGCTCGCCGCCGGTGAGCGTGGCCTGCCCGGCGGTGGCGGAGATGGACTGGGCGGCCTGCAGGCCGACCTGGCGGCGGGCCAGGGCTTGCACCCGCGCGGCGCGCAGGCGTTCGGAGATGTCGTGCGGGAGCTCGTCGGCGCCCGCGTCCAGCCGGGCCGCGATGCGGCGACCGAACTGGTCCTGGCGGGCGAGCGCCATGGCGGGGCTGATGCTGTTCATGGTTGTAATCCCTTTGCCTTCAGTGCTTTGCTGAGGGCCTGGACCGCGCGGGAGCAATGCGTCTTCACACTGCCTTCCGAGCAACCCATGGCCGCCGCCGTCTCGGCCACGTCCATATCCTCCCAGTAACGCATCAGGAACGCCTCGCGTTGACGGGTGGGAAGGTTCTGGATCTGCGCCTCGATCTCCTGCAGGACCTGGGCGCGCCGGGTGGCGTCCTCCGCGCTTTCCGACTGCTGTGAGTTCTCCAGTACCGTGTAAGTTTCCAGCAGATCGAAATCACCGTCCTCGGACGAGGACTCGAAGTCGCTCAGGTTGGAAAACAGGGCATTGCGCGTCTTCTGGCGGCGGAACCAGTCCAGCGTGCAGTTGGAGAGGATGCGCTGGAAGAGCATCGGGAGCTCCGCCGGGGGCTTGTCGCCGTAGTGCTCCGCCAGCTTCATCATGCTTTCCTGCACGATGTCCAGAGCCGCCTCCTCGTCGCGGACGTGGTAGACCGAGCGCTTGAAGGCCCGTTTTTCGACGCTCTTGAGGAAGTCGGAGAGTTCTCGTTCGGTGGCCAAGTGGGAAGGGGCTGCTTTGGCGGGCGCGATTATGGCATTCGAGCGCTCGTGTTGGGCTCCTCCCGGTTGAGGTGCCATAATGCGCGCTGCAAGTCAAAAGGCAAACGAGCCCGGATCCGGCGGCGCAATCGGCCCGTCCATGGTCCAGGGTTCTAAGTCCCGAAACGGCCCCACAAGGGCGCGTGAGGGGCACCCCAAGGTTTTTCGTTCCCGAAACCCGAAAGGTTGATCATGGAAATCTCGAAGGCGGAGATCAGCTCCGCGGCCGCGGCCACCGCGGGCCCATCCCACTCCCATCCCCAGGAACTGCGCGGCGCGGAAATCCTCATCAAGGCGCTGCAGGCCGAAGGCGTGAAGTACGTCTGGGGCTATCCCGGCGGCGCGGTGCTGCACATCTACGACGCGTTCTACAAGCAGGACACCATCCAGCACGTGCTGGTGCGTCACGAGCAGGCCGCCGTGCACGCCGCCGATGGCTACGCCCGCGCCACCGGCGAGGTCGGCGTGGCCCTGGTGACGTCCGGTCCCGGCGTCACCAACGCGGTCACCGGCATCGCCACCGCGTACATGGATTCCATCCCGATGGTGATCGTCACCGGACAGGTGCCCACGGCCGCCATCGGCCTGGACGCCTTCCAGGAGTGCGACACAGTCGGCATCACCCGGCCGATCGTCAAGCACAACTTCCTGGTGAAGGACGCGCGCAACATCGCCGAGGTGATGAAGAAGGCCTTCCACATCGCCCGCAGCGGCCGTCCCGGCCCGGTGGTGGTGGACATCCCCAAGGACGTCTCCTTCAACAAGGTTCCGTACGAGGGCTATCCCGACAAGGTCGAGATGCGCTCGTACAACCCGGTGCGCAAAGGCCACGGCGGCCAGATCCGCAAGGCCGTGCAACTGCTGACCTCGGCCAGGCGCCCGTACATCTACGCCGGCGGCGGCGTGGTGCTCGGCAATGCCAGCGGCGAGCTGCGCGCGCTGGCCGAGATGCTCGGCTACCCGTGCACCAACACGCTGATGGGCCTGGGCGCCATCGACGGCACCGACCCCAAGTTCCTGGGAATGCTGGGCATGCACGGCACCATCGAAGCCAACAACGCGATGCAGAACTGCGACGTGCTGCTGGCCGTGGGCGCGCGCTTCGACGACCGCGTGATCGGCAACCCCAAGCACTTCGCCTCGGGCGATCGCAAGATCATCCACATCGACATCGATCCCTCCAGCATCTCCAAGCGGGTGAAAGTGGACGTGCCGATCGTGGGCGACGTCAAGGAGGTGCTGGCCGATCTCATCGCCAGCATCCGCGAGTCCGGCGCCAAGCCCGACCCGCAGGCCCTGGCCGGCTGGTGGGACACCATCGACGGCTGGCGCAAGCGCGACTGCCTGCGCTACGACCGCGTCAACCGCGAGGTGATCAAGCCCCAGCACGTCATCGAGACGCTGTGGAACATGACGAAGGACGTCGATACCTACATCACGTCCGACGTGGGCCAGCACCAGATGTGGGCCGCGCAGTTCTACAAGTTCAAGGAGCCGCGCCATTGGATCAACTCCGGTGGCCTGGGCACCATGGGCGTGGGCATCCCGTACGCGATGGGCATCAAGCTGGCCAAGCCCGACAGCGAGGTGTACTGCATCACCGGCGAAGGCTCGGTGCAGATGTGCATCCAGGAGCTGTCCACCTGCCTGCAGTACAAGACGCCCATCAAGGTGATCTCGCTGAACAACCGCTACCTGGGCATGGTGCGGCAGTGGCAGGAGCTGGACTACGAGGGCCGCTACAGCCACAGCTACATGGACGCGCTGCCCAACTTCGTGAAGCTGGCCGAGGCGTACGGCCACGTGGGCATGCTGATCGAGCGCCCGCAGGACGTCGAGCCGGCGCTGCGCGAGGCGCGCAAGCTCAAGGACCGCACGGTCTTCATGGACTTCCGCACCGATCCCACCGAGAACGTCTGGCCGATGGTGAAGGCCGGCAAGGGCATCACCGAGATGCTGCTCGGCAGCGAAGACCTGTAATCAGCCAACCGTAAGGCGGCGAATCTATCGCGCACCGAGCCCGCTGCTTACCGGCAGCGGGGGAGGGTGCCGAGAAGAGGAGCCGGAGGAACCATGAAACACATCATCGCAGTGCTGCTGGAGAACGAGCCGGGCGCTCTCTCCCGCGTGGTGGGCCTGTTCTCGGCCCGCGGCTACAACATCGAGTCGCTCACCGTGGCGCCGACGGAAGATCCGTCGCTGTCGCGCATGACGATCCAGACCACCGGCTCGGACGACGTGATCGAGCAGATCACCAAGCACCTGAACCGGCTGATCGAGGTCGTGAAGGTCGTCGACCTCACCGAAGGCGCCTACACAGAGCGCGAGCTCATGATGGTGAAGGTGCGCGCCGTCGGCAAGGAGCGCGAGGAGATGAAGCGCATGGCCGACATCTTCCGCGGCCGCATCATCGACGTCACCGAGAAGAGCTACACCATCGAGCTGACGGGCGACCAGTCCAAGAACGACGCGTTCCTGGAAGCGATCGACCGCACCGCCATCCTGGAGACCGTGCGCACCGGCGCCAGCGGCATCGGCCGCGGCGAGCGCGTGCTGCGCGTCTGAGGCCCCGACTTTTCCCACCCACCGATTTCTACTGGAGAGACCATGAAGGTTTACTACGACAAGGACTGCGACCTGAGCCTGATCAAGGGCAAGACCGTCGCCATCATCGGTTACGGCTCGCAGGGCCATGCGCACGCGCAGAACCTGAACGACAGCGGCGTCAAGGTCGTGGTCGGCCTGCGCCCGGGCGGCGCGAGCTGGCCCAAGGTGGAGAAGGCCGGCCTGAAGGTCGCGGCCGTCAACGAGGCCGTGAAGATGGCCGACGTGGTGATGATCCTGCTGCCCGACGAGCAGATCGCCGAGGTGTACCGCAAGGACGTCGAGCCGCACATCAAGCAGGGCGCCTCGCTCGCCTTCGCGCACGGCTTCAACGTGCACTACGGCCAGGTCGTGCCGCGCGCCGACCTCGACGTGTGGATGGTCGCGCCCAAGGCGCCCGGCCACACCGTGCGCAACACCTACACCCAGGGCGGCGGCGTGCCCCACCTCGTGGCGGTGCACCAGGACAAGAGCGGCAAGGCGCGCGACCTGGCGCTGTCGTACGCGATGGCCAACGGCGGCGGCAAGGCCGGCATCATCGAGACCAACTTCCGCGAAGAGACCGAGACCGACCTGTTCGGCGAGCAGGCCGTCCTGTGCGGCGGCACCGTGGAGCTGATCAAGGCCGGTTTCGAAGTGCTGGTGGAAGCCGGCTACGCGCCCGAGATGGCGTACTTCGAGTGCCTGCACGAGCTCAAGCTGATCGTGGACCTGATCTACGAAGGCGGGATCGCGAACATGAACTACTCGATCTCCAACAACGCGGAGTACGGCGAGTACGTCACCGGCCCGCGCATCGTGACCGAAGAGACCAAGCAGGTCATGAAGCAGGTGCTGCGCGACATCCAGACCGGCGAGTACGCCAAGAGCTTCATCCTGGAGAACCGCGCCGGCGCCCCGACGCTGCAATCGCGCCGCCGCCTGTCGGCCGAGCACCAGATCGAAGTGGTGGGCGAGAAGCTGCGCGCCATGATGCCCTGGATCAAGGCGAACAAGCTGGTCGACAAGGCCCGCAACTGACCGCGCTCGCGGCCTATAGGGAAAGGGCGGCCACGGCCGCCCTTTTTCATTGTTCGGTCGCAATTACACTTGCTTCCCATGTATCAAGGCCCGATCCACACCGACACGACTCCGCAGGAGGGCGTGGTCGTGCGCCGGCGCCGCAAGGGCATCTACATCCTGCCCAACCTGTTCACCCTGGCGGCGCTGTTCGGCGGCTTCTACGCCGTGGTGATGGCGATGAACCAGCGCTTCGACATGGCCGCCGTCGGCGTGTTCGTGGCGATGGTGCTGGACAGCCTGGACGGCCGCGTCGCCCGCATGACCAACACCCAGAGCGCCTTCGGCGAGCAGATGGATTCGCTCTCCGACATGGTGTCGTTCGGCGCGGCTCCGGCGCTCATCGCCTACGAATGGGCGCTCAAGGGCCTGGGACGCTGGGGCTGGATCGCCGCGTTCGTCTACTGCGCCTGCGCGGCGCTGCGGCTGGCCCGCTTCAACGTCAACACCGCGGTGGTGGACAAGCGCTTCTTCCAGGGCCTGCCGTCGCCGGCGGCCGCGGCGCTGGTCACCGGCTTCATCTGGCTGATGAACGACTACGGCGTCAAGGGCTACGAAGTCAGCTGGGTGATGTTCGCCTTCGCGCTCTACGCGGGCCTCACGATGGTGACCAACGTGCCGTTCTACAGCTTCAAGGACGTGTCGATGAAGAAGAGCGTGCCGTTCGCCGCGATCGTGCTGATCGCGCTGGGCATCGCCGTCATCAACATCGATCCGCCCGTGGTGCTGTTCGTGCTGTTCTGCCTGTACGGCATCTCGGGCTACGCGCTGTACGGATGGCGCAAGGCGAAAGGCGAGCACGCCAGCGTCATCAGCACCTCCACCGACGAACCCGAGGAAAGCGGCCTGCACAAGTGACTCAGGTGCAGGTTGTGCTACATTCACCCGCAATGAACCTGATTTCGCTGGCTCTACTGCTATCCACCCACGGGCGGAGACGGTAGCGCACGCGACCACCAGACCTCGACGGCCCGTATGCACCAGCAGCGGGCCGTTTTTGTTTTGGGGCTGCTGGCTCACCCCCTCGAAGACGAAAGACGACCGATGTCCATGTTGAAGAATCCCGCCAGCAAGTACCGACCCTTCGCTCCGGTCGGCCTGAAGGACCGGACCTGGCCCGACGCCGTCCTCTCCCGCCCTCCGGTGTGGTGCAGCGTCGACCTGCGCGACGGCAACCAGGCGCTGATCGAGCCCATGGACATCCCTCGCAAACTGCGCATGTTCCAGGCGCTCGTGAAGATCGGCTTCAAGGAGATCGAGGTCGGCTTCCCCTCTGCGTCGCAGGTCGAATGGGATTTCCTGCGCAAGCTGATCGACGAGGACCTGATCCCCGAGGACGTCACGATCCAGGTGCTGACCCAGGCGCGCGAGGAGCTGATCCGCAAGACCTTCGAGTCGCTGCGCGGCGCGCGCCGGGCCATCGTGCACCTGTACAACGCCACGGCGCCGATCATGCGCCGCGTGGTGCTCGGCCTCGACCAGGACGGCATCGTGAACCTGGCCACCGCTCAGGCCCGGCTGTTCAAGGAACTCGCGGCGCAGCAACCCGGGACCGAGTGGGTGTTCCAGTACTCGCCCGAGATGTTCTCCGGCACCGAACTCAGCTTCGCCAAGCGCGTGGTCGACGCGGTCACCGAGGTCTGGCAGCCGACGCCCGAGCGCAAGTGCATCGTCAACCTGCCCTCGACGGTGGAGCATTCCACGCCGAACATCTTCGCGGACATGATCGAGTGGATGCACCGCAACCTCGAGCGGCGCGACGCCATCGTGCTCTCGGTGCATCCGCACAACGACCGCGGCACCGGCACCGCGGCCGGCGAGTTCGCGGTCATGGCGGGCGCCGATCGCCTCGAAGGCTGCCTGTTCGGCAACGGCGAGCGCACCGGCAACCTTGACCTGGTGAACGTCGCGCTCAACCTCTACACCCAGGGCGTCGACCCGCGCCTGGACTTCTCCGACATCGACGAGATCCGCCGCACCGTGGAGCACTGCAACCAGCTGCCGGTGCATCCGCGCCATCCGTACGTGGGCGAGCTGGTCTACACCTCGTTCTCGGGCTCGCACCAGGACGCGATCAAGAAGGCCTTCGCCGCCCGCAAGGAAGGCGACCTCTGGGACATGCCCTACCTGCCGGTCGATCCCAAGGACCTGGGCCGCAGCTACGAGGCGGTGATCCGCGTCAACAGCCAGTCGGGCAAGGGCGGCATCTCCTACCTGCTCGAGAGCGAGTTCGGCCTCGAGTTGCCGCGCCGCCTGCAGATCGAGTTCAGCCAGGTGGTGCAGTCCGTGATGGACGCCAGCGGCAAGGAACTCACGGCGCGCGAGCTGCACGAGCTGTTCTCGCGCGAATACGGCGTCGGCAGCATCCCGGCGCCCAGCCACCAGCTGGTGGAAGAGGCGAGCGCGGGCGGCACCACGGTGCGGCTGGCGGCCGACATCGTGATCGGCGGCAGAACGCTGTCCGTGCGCGGCACCGGCAACGGCCCGATCGACGCCTTCGTCGAAGGCCTTTCCGCCGCGACGGGCGTGGAGGTCCGCGTGCTCGACTACCACGAGCACGCAATCGGCGCGGGCGCCAACGCCCAGGCCGTGGCCTACCTGGAGCTGCGCGTCGGCGCGCGCACGTTGTTCGGCGTGGGCATGGATGCGAACATCGTGTCCGCTTCGCTCAAGGCCATCGTCTCGGGCGTGCAGCGGGCGCAGGCCGCCGGCACCGGTCAAGCCCAGCCGGCCGTCGCCACCGCCAAGTAAGACAAGAACCCCGAGGAGCCCCGCCATGGCCGACCAGCTGATCATCTTCGACACCACCTTGCGCGACGGCGAGCAGTCGCCCGGCGCCTCCATGACGCGCGACGAGAAGCTGCGCATCGCGCGCCAGCTCGAGCGGCTGAAGGTGGACGTCATCGAGGCCGGCTTCGCGGCCAGCTCCAACGGCGACTTCGAGGCGGTGCAGGCCATCGCGCACGCGATCAAGGACTCCACCGTCTGCTCGCTGTCGCGCGCGAACGACCGCGACATCGCGCGCGCCGCCGAGGCGCTCAAGGGCGCCGAGCGCGCTCGCATCCACACCTTCATCGCCACCTCGCCGCTGCACATGGAGAAGAAGCTGCGGATGACGCCCGAGCAGGTGCTGGAGCAGGCCAGGCAGTCGGTGCGGTTCGCGCGCAACCTGTGCGGCGACATCGAGTTCTCGCCGGAGGACGGCTACCGCAGCGAAGTGGACTTCCTCTGCCGCGTGCTGGAGACGGTGATCGCCGAGGGCGCCACCACGATCAACGTGCCCGACACCGTCGGCTACGCGGTGCCCGAGCTCTACGGCAATTTCATCCGCACGCTGCGCGAGCGGGTGCCCAACTCCGACAAGGCGGTCTGGTCGGTGCACTGCCACAACGACCTGGGCATGGCGGTGGCCAACTCGCTGGCCGGCGTGAAGATCGGCGGCGCCCGCCAGGTCGAGTGCACCATCAACGGCCTGGGCGAGCGCGCCGGCAACTGTTCGCTGGAAGAGATCGTGATGGCCGTGAAGACCCGCAAGGACTACTTCGGCCTGGAGGTCGCGATCGACACCCGGCACATCGTGCCGGCCAGCCGCATGGTCAGCCAGACCACCGGCTTCGTGGTCCAGCCCAACAAGGCGGTGGTCGGCGCCAACGCGTTCGCGCACGCCAGCGGCATCCACCAGGACGGCGTGCTCAAGGCGCGCGACACCTACGAGATCATGCGGGCCGAGGACGTGGGCTGGTCGGCCAACAAGATCGTGCTGGGCAAGCTCTCGGGCCGCAACGCGTTCAAGCAGCGCCTGCAGGAGCTGGGCGTGCAGCTCGACAGCGAGGCCGAGGTCAACGCGGCGTTCGCCAAGTTCAAGGAACTGGCCGACCGCAAGAGCGAGATCTTCGACGAGGACATCCTGGCCCTGGTCAGCGACGAGGCCGTCACGCAGGAGCAGGAAACCTTCCGGCTGGTCTCCCTCAGCCAGCACAGCGAGACCGGCGAGCGGCCCCATGCCGTGGTCGTGTTCACCGCCGACGGCAGGGAGGTGCGCGGCGAGTCGGACGGCAACGGCCCGGTGGACGCCTCCCTGAAGGCCATCGAGTCCCATGTCCGCAGCGGGGCGGAGATGGTGTTGTATTCCGTCAACGCCATCAGTGGATCGACGGAGAGCCAGGGCGAAGTGACCGTGCGGCTGCAGAACTCGGGGCGGGTGGTCAACGGAGTGGGGGCGGATCCGGATATCGTGGTGGCCTCGGCCAAGGCTTATCTCAGCGCTCTCAATAAGTTACAAAGTAAAGCTGAGCGCCTGGCTGCACAAGGTTAGGTTTGTGTCCATATAATTCCGCCAGATTTAGGAATGCCTCCTAAGTCGTTGATGTTGTGCAGTTTTTGGGGTTCCCGGAAGAACGCGCCCCAAAAACGGGAGGACGGGAAGGAGAGTCCTGGAAATGCAACCGGCGGTACCGCAAGCCAAGCTCAAGTACTTGACACGTGTCCTGCACACGATGGTCGCATTTGCGGTCCTGGCCGCGTTCGCACCCGCGCCGGCCGACGCCGGTGAACGCACCTCCGTCTCCAAGAAACAGCGCTCGGCGCAGTCCAAGCGCGTCACCAAGACCTTCGTCGCGAAGAAGCGCCGCTCGGTCGTCATCGCGCAGGAGCCGCGGCCCTCGTACGGCAAGCTGGCCGGCCTGCATGCCACCGACGACGAACTGGACCTGAAGTCCAGCGTGGCCCTGGTGATCGACCAGGACACCCGCGAAGTCCTGTTCTCCAAGAACGAGCAGGCCGTGCTGCCGATCGCTTCGCTCACCAAGCTGATGACCGCCATGGTGATCAGCGAGGCCCACCTGCCGATGGACGAGATGATCACCATCGCGCAGGACGACGTGGACACCGAGAAGGGCAGCAGCTCGCGCCTGCGGGTGGGCACCCAGATGACCCGGGCCGAGGCCCTGCACCTGGCGCTGATGTCCAGCGAGAACCGCGCCGCGCACGCCCTGGGCCGCACCTATCCCGGCGGCCTGCAGGTGTTCGTCGCCGCGATGAACGCCAAGGCCAAGGTGCTGGGCATGAAGGACACGCAGTACGTGGAGCCCACGGGCCTGTCGTTCCGCAACCAGTCCAGCGCCCAGGACCTCGCCACCCTGGTGGGCGCCGCCTACCACGACCCGATGCTGCGCGAGTACTCCACCTCGCAGGGCTACGAGCTGGCGATGGGCAAGCGCACGCTGCACTACAACAACACCAACCGCCTGGTGAAGAACCCGAACTGGGAGATCGGCCTGCAGAAGACCGGCTACATCTCCGAGGCGGGCCAGTGCCTGGTGATGCAGGCCAGGGTGGCCGGCCGCAAGCTGATCATGGTGTTCCTCGACTCGGCCGGAAAGCTCAGCCGCCTGGGCGACGCCGAGCGCGTACGGCGCTGGGTCGAGACCAATGCGCCGACCGCGACGACGCCGGAACCGGCGACGATCAGCCCGCTGCGCCAGGTCAGCGGCTGATGATCGGCGGCGCGCTCGCCGCACCAGCGAAAACGGCGCCCTCGGGCGCCGTTCGCATTTTCGCGACGGGTCTTACGCCACCGCGCGCTGCTGCGGCGGCTTGTAGCCGAGCGCGGAGGAGATCTCGCTGGCCGTCGCCTGCAGCTTGGTGAGCCAGCCCTCGTCCAGCCGGTCCGCGGGCGCGGAGATCGACAGCCCCGCCACCAGCCTGCTCTGGTCGTCGTAGATGCCGGCGGCCATGCAGCGCACGCCCAGCTCCAGTTCCTCGTTGTCGCGGGCGATGCCGTACTGGCGCGCCTTGGCCAGTTCGCGCTCGAGCACCGGCAGCTGAGTGATGCTGTTGCGCGTGTGGCCGGCCAGGCCGGTGCGGGTGGCGTAGGCGCGCACGCGCTGCGCCTCGTCGGCCGCCAGGAACAGCTTGCCGGTGGAGGTCAGGTGAAGCGGCGCGCGGCCGCCGATGGCGCGCACCACCTGCATGCCCGAGCGCTCGCTGTAGGCGCGCTCCACGTAGATGATCTCGTCGCCCTGGCGCACCGACAGGTTCACCGGTTGCTGGATCAGCTTGTGCAGCTCCCGCATCGGAGCCAGCGCCGCATCGCGCACGTTCAGCCGCCCCTTCACCAAGTTGCCCAGTTCCAGCAGGCGCATGCCCAGCCGGTAGCTGCCGGCCTCGGGCCGGTCGACGAAGCGGCCGACCGCCAGGTCGTTGAGGATGCGATGGGTGGTGGAAGGATGCAGCCCGGTCTTCTCGCTGATCTCCTTGAGCGACACCGCTTCCTCTCGCGAGGCCAGCACGTCGATCAGCGCGAACATGCGCTCGATGACCTGGATGGTGGGGGTGGCCGCTGGGCCGTTGTCGGACTTTCTCATCGGGGAACCGCCTCAGAGGATTCCCGCGATTTTACCTAGTGAAATCAGGCGGCGAGGGGATCGCTGTCGGTCCAGACGCCCTCGTGCAACACCTGGTGCGGGCGGAAGCGCGCCTTGTAGCTCATCTTGGGGCTCTCGGCGATCCAGTATCCGAGGTAGACGTGCGGCAGCTTCAGCTTGCGGGCCTGGTCGATCTGCCAGAGCACGCTGTAGGTGCCGAAGCTGGCCGACGAATCCGGTTCGTAGAAGGTGTAGACCGCCGACAGCCCGTCGCCCAGCACGTCGAGGATGGACACCATGCGCAGCGCGCCCGGCGAGCCGTCGGGCAGCGTGTCGCGGAACTCCACCAGCCGCGAGTTCACCCGGCTTTGCAGCAGGAACTGGGTGTACTGGTCGATGCTGTCGTGGTCCATGCCGCCGCCGGCATGGCGGCCGCTCTGGTAGCGCAGGTACAGCTGGTAGTGCTCCGGCACGAAGCACAGCTTGAGCACGCGCGCCTGCAGGTTGGCGTGGCGCGCCCATGCGCGGCGCTGGCTGCGGTCCGGCTCGAAGCGGTCGGCCAGCACGCGCAGCGGCACGCACGCGCGGCAGCCGTCGCAATAGGGCCGGTAGGTGAACATGCCGCTGCGGCGGAAGCCGCTGGTCACCAGGTCGGAATAGGCGTCGTTGTGGATCAGGTGGCTCGGGGTGGCCACCTGCGATCGGGCCTGCTTGCCCGGCAGGTAGCTGCACGGGTACGGCGCGGTCGCGTAGAACTGCAGTGTCTGGAGCGGAAGGTCCTTGAGGTGCGTCACGCGGCGGGCTTCGGCGACAGGAGTTCGCTCCAGTATACGGGCTCGAATTTCCACGCGGGCCCGCGTTGCCGGATGCGGCGTGCGACGGCCGCCACGAATTCCTGGCGATCGATCTCGCGCGCGCCCAGCGACGCCAGGTGCTGCGTGTTCTGCTGGCAATCGATCGCCGCGATCCCGTACCGCCGGCAGAACGCCACCAGCGCCGCCAGCGCGATCTTGGATGCGTCGGGCACGCGCGTGAACATCGACTCGCCGAACACCGCCTGGCCGACGCCGACGCAGTACAGCCCGCCGGCCAGCTTGCCGTCGATCCAGGTCTCCACGCTGTGGGCGTACCCGGCCGCGTGGAACTCTTCGTAGGCCTGCACCATCTGCGGAACGATCCAGGTGCCCGACTGGCCTTCGCGCGGGCTGGCCGAGCAGGCCCGGATCACCTGGCCGAAAGCCGTGTCGAACCGCACCTCGCAGCGCGGGTCGGCCACGAACTTCTGCAGCGTCTTGCGCAGCGAGCGGTGCAGCCGGAACTCATCGGTGAACAGCACCATGCGCGGGTCGGTGCTCCACCACAGGATGGGCTGGCCTTCGCTGAACCAGGGAAAGATGCCGCCCGCATAGGCGCGCTTGAGCGTGGCCACGTCGAGCGAGCCGCCGGCGGCCAGCAGGCCGGGCGCGGGCTGGTCGCCGTCCCAGGCCTCGCTGGCATCGGGGAAGGGGTCGCCGGGATCCAGCCAGGGAAGCTTCATGCGCAATGGAAAAAGGCCAGCGGCGACTGCCGCAGGTCTGCATTGTGGAGTCTTCGCGATGCGCGCTCCAGCGAAGTGGCGAATCAGCGTGCGAGCGAGCGGGCCAGCGCCTCCACGTCGGGAAGGTGGCCGATGCCCGGCGCATCGCCCAGCCGGCAGCGGCCTTCGACCGGCGCGCTGAACACCGGCGCGAGCTCGGTGCGCAGCGGGTTGGGGTTGGCGTCGACTTCGAGCATCCCTTCGCCGCCCTGCGCCGCCAGCATGTGGGCCGACGCCAGCAGGCCGATGCCACCGCCGAGGTAGTGCGGGCAGTAGCGCAGCCCGGCCGCGCGGGCCCACTCCACCACCGGCCAGCAGCCGGAGATGCCGCCCCACTTGGCGAGGTCGGGCTGCAGCACGCGCAGCGCGCCGCTGGCGACGGCCAGCGCGAAGGATTCCGGGCCCATCACGTTCTCGCCGGCGGCCAGCGGCACCGAGCAGGCGGCCGCGAGCTGCTGCCATTCGCTCCAGGGACGGTCGCAGCGCAGCGGCTCCTCCAGCCAGCCCAGGCCGAAGCGCGCCAGCAGCGGCGCCATGCGCAGCGCCTGCGCCAGGTCCCAGGCCTGGTTGACGTCGGCCATCAGCGGCGCGTCGTCGCCGAGCAGCTGCCGCAGGGTGGTGAGGTTGCCGACGTCGCGGTCCTGGCCGAAGCCGATCTTGAGCTTGAAGGTGCGGTAGCCCTCGTCGCGGCGCTGCTCGACCACGCGCTCGGGCGCCGTGGGGTTCAGGCCGCTGGCGTAGACCTCGACCTCGTCGCTGCCGCCGCCGAGGTAGCGCCAGAGCGGCAGCCCGGCGCGGCGCGCGCACAGGTCCCACAGCGCAAGGTCCAAACCCGCTATGCATTGCGCGAATGGGCCGGGCTCGCCGGACTGCAGCGCCAGCACCGCGGTGCGTCGAGTCAGGTGCTCGAAGGCCTGCTTCGGATCGGCGAACGCCTGCGCGGTGAGCAGCGGCGCGAGCACCGTGTCGACCAGGCGCGCGCGGTGCTCGGCCCCGCAGGAAGGGAAGTTGCACCACACCTCGCCCCAGCCCTGCGTGCCGTCGGCGTCCTCGACGCGGACGAACAGCGCGGGACGGTCATGCATGATGCCGAACGAGGTCTGCACCGGCGTCTCGATCGGGCTGCGCAGCACGAAGGCCTGCACGCGGACGGGCTTCACGGGCGAAGAGGGGAGAGGGCGCGAGGCCGTCATGGCTTGAGGTCCATTTCGAGGCGGATGGCGTCACCGCGGTAGGTGACGTCCGCGAGGTAGATCACGGTGCCCGCGCGGTCCTTGAAGATGCGGCGCACCTCGGCCACCGGCGCGTTGACGGCGATCTCCAGGTGGTGCGCGACTTCCAGGTCAGCGGTGGCGATGGTGAGCACCTGGTGCGCGGTGTGGATGTGCACCGTGGGCATGGAGGTGAGCAGCGGGATCACCGTGCTGGCGCGGAACTTCGCCGGCGCCTGCCGGAAGATGCGCTCGTCCAGGTAGATGTCGATCACGCAGTACGGCCGGCCGTCGCGCAGGTGCACGCGGCGCATGTAGCTGTAGCGCTCGGCCGGCGCCCCCTCGGACAGCGACAGCGGCGGCGGCGTCACCGACTCTTCGATGTTGACGATGCGCGGCTGCGTGTCCTCGTACACGCGCGACAGCTCCTCGAGCGTGGTGACCACGTTGATGATGCGCTTCTTCTCCGGCTCGCCGGTGACGAAGGTGCCGCGGCCGCGCTGGGGCGACAGCAGCGCGTCGCGGGCCAGCAGGTCGATGGCCTGGCGCACGGTGACGCGGGCGACGCCGAACTCCTCCATCAGCGCCTCCAGCGAGGGCAGGCGGTGCCCCTGGGGCCATTGGCCGCGCTCGATCCGGGCCCGCATCAGGTCGGCCAGCTGCAGGTACATGGGCACCGGGCTGTCCTGGAAGCGCGGGGTCAGGGATAACGGGGATGTTGCGCGCACCGTCAAATAGTACTATCGATAGGATGTTAGGTAAACATGTGCTCTGGCTGCTGGCGCCGTGGCTGCTGATCCTGGCGCTCTGGTACGCCATCCGCGCCAGCGGCTTCATCAATCCCGCGCTGGTGCCCGCGCCGCACCAGGTCGCCGCCAAGTTCATGGAACTGTCGCAGGGCCGCTTGTGGATGGACGTGCTGATGTCCACCCAGCGCGTCTTCTTCGGCGTCGCGCTCGGCGTGCTGCTGGCGGTGCCGGTGGGGTTCTGCCTGGGGTGGTACCGGGGCGTGCGCCGGTTCATGGACCCGGTCATCAACTTCTTCCGCGCGCTGCCGCCCATCGCGCTGATCCCGCTGGTCATCGTGTACTTCGGCATCGGCGAGTCGGCCAAGATCGCGATCCTGTTCTACGCCTCGTTCTTCGCCGGCGTGATCGTGATGTACGAGGGCATCGCGCAGATCAGCCCCATCTTCATCAAGGTGGCGCGCACGCTGGGCGCCAGCGACACCGAGATCTTCCGCAAGGTGATCGTGCCGCTGACGGTGCCGCACATCCTCACCGCCGTGCGCGTGGCACTGGGCGTCGCCTGGGCCACGCTGGTGGCCTCGGAGCTGATCGCCGCGCAGCAGGGCCTGGGCGCGCTGATCCAGAACGCTTCCTCCTTCTTCCAGCTGGACATCATCTACGTGGGCATCATCTGCATCGGCCTGATCGCCCTGGTGATGGACCTGCTGCTGCGCCTGGCCACGCGCCGGCTGGTGGCCTGGCAGGACCGCATCGCATGAAAAGCGCTCCCCAGGCTTCCGTGCCGCGCATCCGCTTCGAGGACGTGACGGTCGACTTCCCCACCGCGCAGGGCCCGATGCGCGTGCTCGACGGCGTCAGCTTCGACATCGCCAGCGGCGAGTTCGTCTCGGTCATCGGTCCCTCGGGCTGCGGCAAGACCACGATGATGAACATCCTGGGCGGCTTCGTGCAGCCCACCCAGGGCCGCGTGCTGCTGGACGGCCGGCCGGTACCCGGCCCCGGCCCGGACCGCGGCGTCATCTTCCAGGAGTACGGCGTGTTCCCCTGGCTCACGGTGCGGCAGAACATCGAGTTCGGCCTGCGCCTGAAGGCCAGCAAGGCCGACGCGCGCACGCGCGCCGAGACCACCGGGCGCTACATGCGCCTGATGGGCCTGTCCGATTTCGCCGACCATTTCCCCAAGCACATCTCCGGCGGCATGCGCCAGCGACTGGCGATCGCGCGCGCCTATGCGGTGCGGCCGCAGTTCCTGCTGATGGACGAGCCCTTCGGTGCGCTGGACGCGCAGACCCGCTCGGCCATGCAGGACCTGCTGCTCGAGGTGCTGCAGACCGAGGGCAAGACGGTGATGCTGATCACCCACTCGGTCGAGGAGGCGATCTACCTCTCGTCGCGCATCGTGGTGGTCACGGCCCGCCCGGCGCGCATCCGCACCATCATCGACGTCCCCTTCGGCTATCCGCGAGCCGAGAAGGTGCACGAGGATCCCCGTTTCGGCGAGCTGCGCGCGCAGATCCGCGAGCTCGTGATGCAGGAGTACGCCGCGCAGGCGCGGCAGCAGGCGGTCCGGTTGTCGGACTGAACACCAAAAGAGCGTTTTCCCGTTCCACCACCAGGAGACATCCATGGCCATCCAACGCAGGCAACTCATTCGCGCGGCCGCCGCCGCCACCGCGGCCGCGGCCGCATTCCCGGCGTTCGCGCAGGCGCGAGCCAAGGTCAAGGTCGGCTACCTGCACACGCCGGCGGTGGACGGCCACATCTGGATCGGCCAGCAGAACGGCAGCTTCGCCAAGCACGGCCTCGACCTGGAGCTGGTGCAGTTCACCACCGGCCTGGAACTGTTCCAAGCCATGATCGGCGGCAGCCTGGACATGCTGGCCACCGGCGCCGTGCTCTCGAACTTCCCGGCGCGCGGGCAGGGCAAGGTGTTCCTGATGAACAACATCGAGTACGCCACCGCCCAGCTGTGGGTGCGCGAGGACATCAAGTCGCTGGCCGACCTCAAGGGCAAGCAGATCTCCACCACCACCGGCACCACGGCGCACGTGTTCCTGGACCGCGCGCTGCGTTCGGCCAACGTCGATCCGGTGAAGGACGTGCAGCTGGTCAACCAGCGCATGACCGAGGCGGTGACGTCCTTCATCTCCGGAGCGGTGCCCGCGGTGGCCCTGTGGGTCCCGTTCGACACCACCGTCAAGCAGAAGATGCCCAACGCGCGCAAGCTGTCCGACGCGTCGGCCTTCTTCCCGCAAGCGGCCATCATGGGCGGCTGGGCGGCCCGCAACGACTACTACGAGAAGAACCGCGCGAACATCGGCAAGCTGATCGCCGGCTGGGCCGAGGCCAACGACCTCATCACCTCCAAGCCCGATGCCGCCGCCGAGATCCTGCAGAAGTCGCAGTACAAGGAAGTGGCGCTGCCGGACTTCAAGGAGCAGTTCAAGGCGTCCAAGTACTACACCAACGCCGAGTGGCGCACCCGCTACCAGGACGGCACGGTCACCAAGTGGCTGCAGCAGGTGACGGACTTCTTCGTCTCCAACGCCAACATCCAGGGCGCGCTCAAGGCCGACCAGTACTTCGATCCCAAGCCCTTCCTGGAGTCCATCAAGGCATGACGAAGGCAGCCGCCGCGGGCGGCTACGACTACATCATCGTGGGCGCGGGTTCGGCCGGCTGCGTGCTGGCCAACCGCCTCACGGCGGACCCTTCGTGCCGGGTGCTGCTGCTGGAGGCCGGCGGCAAGGGCGGCCACTTCTGGCTGCGCATGCCGATCGGCTACTTCCGCAGCATCTACGACCCGCGCTTCACCTGGCAATTCCCGCTGGAGCCGCAGGAGGCCACGGGCAACCGCAGCATCGTCTGGCCGCGCGGCAAGGTGCTGGGCGGCTCCAGCGCCATCAACGGGCTCCTGTACATCCGTGGCCAGCACGCCGACTTCGACGACTGGGCCCGCGCCGGCGCCACCGGCTGGAGCTACCGAGAACTGCTGCCGTTCTTCAAGCGCTCCGAGCGCTACCAGGGCGGCGAGAGCGAGTACCACGGCGGGGGCGGCGAGCTGTGCGTCTCCGACCTGCGCAACGAGCATCCGTATTGCGATGCGTGGATCGAGGCCGGCGTGGAAGCCGGCCACGGCCGCAACCCGGACTTCAACGGCGCCCGCACCGAAGGCCTGGGCGCCTACCAGCTCACGCTGCGCGGCCACTGGCGCTGCGACGCGGCCACGGCCTTCCTCGCGCCGGCGCTCCCGCGGCCCAACCTCACCGTCCTCACCGGCGTGCACGTCACGCGCGTGCTGGTCGAAGGCGGCCAGGCGCGCGGCGTCGAATGGCTGGAGCAGGGCGAGCGCCGGCAGGCGAGGGCGGACGCCGAGGTGCTGCTGGCCGCGGGCGCGCTGCAGTCGCCGCACCTGCTGCAGCTGTCGGGCGTCGGTCCCGCGGCGCTGCTCGCCCGACACGCCATTCACGTGAACGTCGACGCGCCCGAGGTCGGCGCCAACCTGCAGGACCACTACCAGGCGCGCGTCATCGTCAAGCTGAAGAAGCGCATGTCGCTCAACGACCAGGTGCGCAACCCGTTCGCGCTGGCCGCGATGGGCTGGCAGTGGTTGTCGTCGCAGCGCGGCCCGCTCACCGTGGGCGCCGGCCAGGTCGGCGGCATGGTGTGCAGCGAGTACGCGAAGGACGGCCGGCCGGACATCCTCTTGAACGTGATGCCGCTCTCGGTGGACAAGCCGGGCGATCCGCTGCACCGCTTCTCGGGCTTCTCGGCCTCGGCGGCGCAGAGCCGGCCGCTCTCTCGCGGCACGGTGCACCTCGCCTCGGCCGACCCGCTGCAGCGCCCGCGCATCGTCTCCAACTACCTCACCGACCCGCACGACGCCCGCGTGCTGGTGGCGGGGCTGAAGCAGCTGCGCGACATCTACCGCCAGCCGTCGTTCCGCGACCTGGTCACGGGCGAGGAGTACCTGCCGGGCAACGACCTGCGCACGGATGCCCAGCTCGAAGCCTTCGCCCGCACCAAGGGCGGCACGGTCTTCCATCCCACCAGCACCTGCCGCATGGGCGGCGACGATCGCTCGGTGGTCGACGCGCAACTGCGCGTGCGCGGCGTCGAGCGCCTGCGCGTCATCGACGCATCGGTCATGCCGGCGATGGTCTCCACCAACACCAACGCGGCCGCGATCATGATCGGCGAGAAGGGCGCCGACCTCGTGATTTCGGGCCGACAGGGTCGTGTCAGCGAAGCCGCACCGAAGAGGTCGCGGGAGGCCTCCGAAATCGGTCTATAATCTGAGGCTCGATTCCCCGATAGCTCAGTCGGTAGAGCGCCGGACTGTTAATCCGTAGGTCCCTGGTTCGAGCCCAGGTCGGGGAGCCAAAACAAGCAAGGCCTCGCACGCAAGTGCGAGGCCTTTTGCTTTCTGGATCGGTCGCATGTCCCCAGGCCTCTTGGCTGAGTCAGCAGGCGCGGACTGGCGATGAGTGGGCGAACGTCCTGTGGCAGATGTCGCTTCGACGGGATAAATGGCGGATCAATCTCGGAGACGACATGAACAGGATTTCGCTGGAAGTTCCGCTGGGCCTGTTGGCAGGTATGGCGAGCTGGTTCGTGGTGCCGCTGGTGTCCGATCGCTTCGAGCCTTACGACAGCGGCATCGGGCTGGGGCTCGGCCAAGCGACCATGATGTGCGCGGCCTACGCCCTTGGTTTTCTGCGCGGAATGAAGGGGGTATGGGCTTTTGTGGTGAGTGCCTATCTCGGGTTGAATCTCTATCCCATGCTATTTGGATCGTCTGAGTCGAGGGCGTGGGCAGGACTGGGCCTGTTGGTGTCGCTGCTGCTGTGCATCGCGCCCCTGCTGGCCGGTCTGCTGGGCAAGGTCAGCCGTCTGGTTCGCGACGCGCTGCGGCGCAGGAAAGAAGAAAGGCTCACCTAGACGTCAGCCGCGCGCCAGCTGCTCGCCCGGATCCTCATGCGAGCGCCGCCCCCAAAGACGAAAGGACTTGGCCGCGGGGCTCGGTCCTTTTTTTTGGCCGCGCGAAAGAAAACCGGCCTAGGACTTCTTCAAGCACTCGCTCATCGCGGCCTTGCGCTCGTCGCCCTTCTTGCCCTTGTTCTCCGCGTTGCAGACCTTCATCTGCGACTGCTGGCGCTTGCGGGCGTCGCCGAGGCACTCCTTCATGAAGGCGCTGCGCTCGTCGCCCTTCTTCCCCTTGGCTTCCGCGTTGCAGGTCTTCATGAGCTCCTGCTGGGCGGTAGTGGCGGCGTGGCCGGCGGTGGTGAGGGAGAGGAGCAGGACGGCGGTGAGGGCTGCGAGCTTCATGGGGACTCCTGGCAACTGCCGAAGGTAATGTCCTGGCATTCAATCACAGCAGCCCGCACGGCGGCGTCTTGATGGCGCCGTCGCGAATCCGGGTTTTCCCCTCTCCAGCGATCCCGAAACCGGGATCGGATCATCGCAATTGATGATTGGACCGGGATCGGCCGCGTTCCTACGCTTGCGCCTGACTTTCGACCAGAACACAGGAGACAAGCGATGGCCGCCACCGGAGCGAAGCCGCGGCTCGGGTTCGTCGGGCTGGGCCTGATGGGCACCGCCATGACCCGGCGCCTGCTGGAGCAGGGCTGGCAGGTCACCGTGTGGAACCTCGAGCCGGAGCGCGTGCCGCCGCTGCTGGCTGAAGGCGCGGTCGCGGCGCCGACGCCCGCAGCGGTCGCGGCCGCCAGCGACATCGTGATCCTGTGCGTGCTGCACACGGATGCGGTGCAGGACGTCGTATTCGGCCCGGAAGGCGTGGCGAAGGCCGGCGCGGCGGGCAAGGTGCTGGTCGACCACTCGACCATCGACCCGGCGCGCACGCGGGCCATGGCCACCCGGCTGCGCGATGCGACCGGCATGCGCTGGATCGATGCGCCGGTGTCCGGCGGCCCCGTGGCTTCGCGCGCCGGCACCCTCACGGTGATGGCGGGCGGGGCGCCCGAGGACGTCGCCGTGGTCGAGCCCGTGATGGCCGACCTGGCCGCCAACTTCACGCTGATGGGACCGGTGGGCTCGGGCCAGACCGCCAAGATGATCAACCAGGCCATCGTCGGCAGCGGCTACGTCGTGATGGCGGAAGCGCTGCGCCTGGCGGAAGAGGCCGGCATCGCCGCCGACCAGCTGCCGAGCTGCCTGGCCGGCGGCCATGCCGACAGCACGCTGCTGCGGCAGCTCTATCCGCAGATGCAGGCGCGCGCCTTCGATCCGCCGCGCAGCTACGCGCGGCAGCTGCTCAAGGACCTGAAGGCCGTGCAGGCCTTCGCGCGCGAACTCGGCCTGGCGCTGCCGATGCTGGAGCTGGCGGCCGGCCGCTACACCGAGTACGTGGAAGAGCGCGGGCAAGGCATGAGCGACACCGCCTCGATCGTCAGGCTCTACGAGCGGGCCAAGTGACGTACCGGTTCGACTTCTCCAGCGTGCTGGCGCAGTGGCCGCTGTTCATGCACGGCGCCTGGCTCACGATCAAGCTGTCGCTGGCGGCCACGCTGCTGGGCCTTTTGATCGGCACGCTGTGCGCCATCGGCCGCGGCAGCCGCAATTCGTTCATCGCCAACGCCTGTGCCACCTACGTGGAAGCGATCCGCAACACGCCGCTGCTGGTGCAGATCTTCCTCGTGTACTTCGGGCTGGCCAGCATCGGCCTGAAGGTGCCCGCCTTCGTCGCGGCGCTGGCGGCAATGGTGATCAACGTCGGCGCCTACACCACCGAGATCATGCGGGCCGGCATCGAGTCGATCCACCGCAGCCAGATCGAGGCGGCCGAGTGCCTGGCGCTGTCGCGGGTGCAGGTGTACTGGCATGTGATCCTGCGGCCCGCGATGGAGCGGGTCTATCCCGCGCTCACCAGCCAGTTCGTGCTGCTGATGCTGGCCACCTCCATCACCTCGCAGATCTCGGCCGAGGAGCTGACCGCCATCGCCAACCGGGTGCAGTCCGACACCTTCCGGTCCTTCGAGACCTACGCGGTGGTCGCGGTGTTCTACGTGCTGCTGTCGCTGCTGATGCGGGGGCTGTTCTGGGCCGCGGGCCAGGTGCTGTTCACGCGCCGCCGCAAGCTGGGGACGCCGCTGTGAGCGGGGGCTTCAACGCCAACCACCTGCAGTTCCTGCTGCAGGGCGCCGGCTGGACGCTGCTGCTGTCCGTCATCGCCTTCGTGGGCGGCGGGCTGGTCGGCTTCGTGGTGGCGCTGTGCCGCATCTCGCCGCTGAAGCCGCTGCGCTGGGCGTCGCTCGGCTACGTGCAGCTGGTGCAGGGGACGCCGCTGCTGATCCTGATGTTCCTCGCCTATTTCGGACTGAGCATCCTGGGCTTCAGCCTGCCGGCGCTCGTTGCTGCCGGCATCTCGATGACGATCTACGTCAGCGCCTATATCGGCGAGATCTGGCGCGGTTGCATCCAGGCGGTGCCCCGCACGCAATGGGAAGCCGCCGAGTGCCTGGCGCTGTCGCGGGTGCAGCGGATGGCGCTGGTGGTGCTGCCGCAGGCGCTGCGCATCGCCACGCCGCCGACGGTCGGATTCATGGTGCAGATCGTCAAGAACACCTCGCTGGCCTCGGTGGTCGGCTTCATCGAGCTGGCCCGCGCCGGGCAGGTGGTGAACAACTCGCTCTTCGAGCCCTTCCTGGTCTACATGCTGGTGGCGGGCCTTTATTTCCTGCTGTGCTTCCCGCTCTCGTGGTGGAGCCGCAAGCTGGAGCGGCGGCTGGTCGTCGCTCCCCGACTGGAGGCCGCCGCATGACCACGCCCGTGGTGCAACTGGACAACGTTCACAAGAGCTTCGGAGCGCTGAAGGTGCTCGACGGCGTGAGCTTCGAGGTCGGCAAGGGCGAGGTCACCGCGATCATCGGCCGCAGCGGCTCGGGCAAGAGCACGGCGCTGCGCTGCATCGACCGGCTGGAGAAGATCGACCACGGCCGCATCACCGTCTGCGGCCACCAGGTGAGCGAGCCCGGGCTGGACCTGCGCCAGCTGCGCCGCGACGTCGGCATCGTGTTCCAGAGCTACAACCTGTTCCCGCACCTGACGGCGGCCGAGAACATCGCGCTCGCGCCGCGCCATGCGAAGGGCAGGACGAGGGCGGAGGCCAAGGAGATCACCGAGCGCGTGCTGGCGCAGGTCGGCCTCTCCGACAAGGCGGCCTGCTATCCCGAGCAGCTGTCCGGCGGCCAGCAGCAACGCGTGGCGATCGCCCGCTCGCTCGCGATGGAGCCGCAGGTGATGCTGTTCGACGAGGTCACCTCCGCGCTCGATCCGCAGCTCACCGGCGAGGTGCTCAAGGTGATGGCGGACCTCGCGGCCGGCGGCATGACCATGGTGCTGGTCACGCACGAGATGGCCTTCGCCCGCAACGTGGCGGACACCACGATCTACATGCACGGCGGCCGCGTCTGGGAGCAGGGCGGCCGCGAGATGTTCGACCGTCCGCAGACGGCGGAACTGCAGCAGTTCCTCGGCAACGGCCTCTGATCCCTTTCGTCCCACCACAACCAGGAGACACCATGAGCCCCAAGAGCCTGATCCGCCGCACGCTGGTGCTGGCCACCCTGTCGGCCGCCGCGTTCGGCGCGCATGCCGACACCCTCGACAACATCCGCGCGGCCAAGAAGATCCGCGTGTCGATCGACCTGGCCGTGCCGCCCTCGGGCATGACCGACGCGAGCATGAAGCCGACCGGCTCCGACTACGACGTGGCGGTGCTGCTGGCCAAGGACCTCGGCGTGGCGCTGGAAGTGGTGCCCACCGTCGGCGCGACGCGCATCCCGAACCTGCAGACCGGCAAGGCCGACATCATCATCTCCACCCTGGCCTGGACGCCCGAGCGCGCCAAGGTGGTCGACTACTCGGTGCCCTACGCCCCGCAGATCTCGCTGGTCGGCGGCGTCAAGGGCATCAACGTCAAGAGCATGGCCGACCTGGCGGGCAAGAGCGTGGCGGTGAACCGCAGCACCACCCAGGACACCGACCTCACCAACAACGCCAAGGGCGCGACCGTGGTCCGCTACGACGACGACGCCGGCGTCATCACCGCGGTGGTCACCGGCCAGGCCGACCTGGTGGGCACCTCCAACGCGCTGTTCCAGACCATGCAGCAGAAGGCGCCGCAGCGGAACCTAGAGATGAAGTTCGTGCTGCGCACCAACGACCTGGGCATCGGCGTGCGCAAGGACGATCCCAAGCTGCTGGCCTGGATCAACGACTGGGTCAAGGCCAACCACAAGAACGGCAACCTCAACACCATCTTCAAGAAGTACCACGGCACGGACATCCCGGCCGACGTGGTCGAGAAGTGGCTGAAGCAGTAAGGACCGCGTGATGGCCGGGCTGCGCCTGCTGCAGTTCCGCCGGCCGGACGGCGGCCGCGCGGTCGGGATCGCCGAGTCGGCCGCGCGGGTGCGCGTGCTGGCGGGCTGCGAGACGACGCACTCGCTGGCCACGCGCGCAATCGCGCAGGGCCGGGCGGTCGCCAAGCTCGCCCGCGAGCTCGCGAGCGAGGAGTGCGTGGACTACCAGGCGCTGGTGGAGAGCCGGTCGGTGCTGGTGCCCATGGACCATCCCGATCCCGCGCACCTGCTGGTCAGCGCCTCCGGGCTCACGCACCTGGGCAGCGAGCGCACGCGCGAGCAGCTGCGGCGCGCGCTGGAGGAGGAGGACGAGGCCAAGCTGAGCGACTCGCTGCGCCTCTTCAAGCTGGGCCTGGACACCGGCCGGGCCGAGCACGGCAAGCCGGGCGCGGCGCCCGAGTGGCACTACAAGGGCACCGGCCATTCTCTGGTGCATCCCTGGCAGGACTTCCCGGTGGCGGGGTTCGCCAGCGATGCCAGCGAAGAGCCGGAGCTGGCCGGCATCTACCTGATCGGCGCCGACCGCACGCCGCACCGCATCGGCTTCGCGCTGGCCAACGAGCTGTCGGACCATGCGATGGAGCGCCGCAACAGCGGCTGGGCCTCGCGGGCCAAGCTGTTCGCCAGCTCGTTCGGCCCCGAGCTGCTGGTGGGGGACCTGCCGGCCCACATCGAGGGCCTCTCGCGCATCACGCGCAAGGGCCGGCGGCGCTGGGAGAAGCCCTTCTTCACCGGCGAGAAGAACATGGCGCACTCGATCCCCAACATCGAGTTCCACCACTTCAAGCACGACCAGTTCCTGGTGCCGGGCGACGTGCACGTGCACTACTTCGGCACCGCCACGGTCTCGTTCGCCGAGGGCGTCAAGGTCGACGCGGACTGCACCTTCGAAATCTCGGCGCCGCCCTTCGGGCGCCCGCTGGTCAACGGCCTGCGGCGGGTCGATCCCTCGTTCCCGTTCGGCGGCGTCAGGCCGGCCTGAAAGCCTGCGAGCCATGCTGCGCCTCATCGATGCCCACCACCACTTCTGGAACCCGGAAGTCCACTGCTATCCCTGGCTGAACGACGCCGGGCACGCGCCGCACCGCTACGGCGACCATTCCTCGCTGCGGCGGCCCTACCTGCCGGCGGACTACCGTCGCGACACCGAAGGCTTCGACCTCGTCGGCAGCGTGTACGTGGAGGCCGAGTGGGATCCGCGCGACCCGGTCGGCGAGATGCGCTACATCGCATCGCTGCGCGCCCAGAGCGGGTTGCCTTCGGTCGCGATCGGGCAAGCCTGGCTCCACCAGCCGGATGCGGCGGCCACGCTGGAGCAGCTGGCGAGTTTCGATTTCGTGCGCGGCGTGCGGCAGAAGCCCCGCTCCAACCCGGCGCCGGGCGGCGCGCCCGGAGGCATGACCGATGCGGCCTGGCTCGACGGTTATTCGCGTCTGCGCACGCTCGGCCTGCACTACGAGCTGCAGACGCCCTGGTGGCACCTGCATGAAGCGGCGCGCGTGGCGCGCGACTTTCCCGACACGCGCATCGTCATCAACCACGCCGGCATGCCCTCGGAGCGTGGCGAAGCGGGCCTGCAGGCCTGGCGCGCGGCGCTGGCCGGCATGGCGGAGTGCCCGAACGTGGCGATCAAGATCAGCGGCATCGGCGAGGCCGGTGGCCACTGGCGCCTGGAGGCGAATCGCCGCGTGGTGCTGGACGTGATCGAGCTCTTCGGCGTGGACCGCTGCATGTTCGGCAGCAACTACCCGGTCGACGGGCTGTGCGCGAGCTTCCGGACGATCTTCGAAGGGTTCGATGCGATCGTTCGGGACTTCAGCGCGGAGGAGCGCTCGAAACTGTTCGTCGAAAACGCGCGGAGGATCTACGCGCTCTGATTTCCCCGTCATCCCCGCGAAGGCGGGGATCCAGTGCTTCCGCCTTCGGCTTGCCGCCTTCCAAAGCGGAAGCTCTGGATTCCCGCCTTCGCGGGAATGACGGGGGCCAGGGTCAGCGCCCCAACCGGCTCTCCAGGATGCTGTCCTTCAACGTCCGCAGGAACCCCCGCACCGCCGGCGCCAGTTCCCTCTGCTTGCGCGTGAGGATGCCCAGCTTGGCCATGGTGATCGGCAGCTCGACCGGCAGGATGGCCAGCATGCCGTGGTTGGCGTAGTGCTGCGCCACGTCCAGCGGCACCACCGAAATCATGTCGCTCGACTCCAGCAGCGCGGTGGTGGCGAGGATGGAGGAGGTCTCCACGATGTCGGGCGGGGGCGCCATGCTGGCTTCCTGCAGTGCCTGCTCGATGCGCCGGCGCATCGGGCTGCCGGTGGGATGCAGGATCCAGGTCTGGGCCACCAGGTCGGCCACGGCCAGCTTCTTGCGGTCGAAGAGGGCATGGCCGGGCCGGGCCACCACGGCCATCGGCTCGCCTTCCATCGACTCGATCTCGAGGTCGCCGCCCTCGAACTGGTCGGGCAGCCGGCCGAGCACCACGTCCAGGTCGCCGCGCAGCAGGGCAGGCATCAGCAGGTCGCTGGTGTCCACCTGCAGCGTGACGCGCACCCGGGGATGGCCGTCCTTGAAGCGCGCCAGCGCGCCCGTGAGCGTCACCGGCACGGCGCCCATCACGGTGCCGATGCGCACCAGGCCGGCCTTGCCGGCGGCCAGCGCGGCCATCTCGTCGCCGGCGTGCTCGAAATCGTGCAGCACGCTGCGGGCGTAGCGGATCATCACCTCGCCGTACATCGTGGGTTCCATGCCGCGCGCATGGCGGTCGAAGAGCGGCACGCCCAGGCCTTCCTCCAGCTGCTGCAGCAGCGCCGTGGCGGCCGGCTGGGTGGTGTGGATGGCGGCGGCGGCGCGCCGCAGGTTGCGGTGCTCGTCCAGCGCATCGAGCAGCATGATCTGCCGGCTCTTGATCCGGAGCCGCCGGAACAGGTTGGCGGGCGGGGCGGGGGGCGCGCGGTCCATCACTGATCCCGGAATATGGATCGCAGCATCATAAAAGACGATTGGATGCATATCGCGTCCCTTCCTAAGCTGCGGCCCTGACACATTCCTCCCGACGACCCAAGGACCCAGTGGCTACCAGGATCACCCAGCTCGCGGTACGCGACATCCGCTTTCCCACCTCCCGCTCGCTCGACGGCTCCGACGCGATGAACGCCGCGCCGGACTACTCGGCGACCTACGTCACGCTGCACACCGACGCCGGCGACGGCCACGTGGGCCACGGACTGACCTTCACCATCGGCCGCGGCAACGAGATCTGCGTCGCGGCCGTGAAGTCGCTCGAACCCTTCATCGTCGGCAAGACGCTGCAGGACATCACGGCCGACATGGGCGCGTTCTGGCGCGCCATCACCGGCGACAGCCAGCTGCGCTGGCTCGGTCCCGACAAGGGCGTGATCCACCTCGCCACCGCGGCGATCGTCAACGCCGTGTGGGACCTGTGGGCCAAGTCCGAGGGCAAGCCGGTGTGGAAGCTGCTCGTCGACATGAGTCCCGAGCAGCTGGTGCGCTGCCTCGACTTCCGCTTCGTCACCGACGCGCTCACGCCCGACGAGGCGGTGGCGATGCTGCGCCGCGCGGCGCCGGGCAAGGCCGCGCGCGAGCGCGAGATGCTGGCGCAGGGCTACCCGGGCTACACCACGTCCGCGGGCTGGCTCGGCTACACCGAGGACAAGGTCCGCCGCCTGGCGCGCGAGGGCGTCGCCGAAGGCTGGACCCACTTCAAGCAGAAGGTGGGCGGCAACCTGGAAGAGGACATGCGCCGCGCGGCCATCCTGCGCGAGGAGATCGGCTGGGACCGCAAGCTGATGATGGACGCCAACCAGGTGTGGGAGGTCGATGCGGCGGTGGAGAACATGCGCAAGCTGGCCGCCTTCGACCCGATGTGGATCGAGGAGCCCACCAGCCCCGACGACATCCTGGGCCACGCGGCGATCCGCGAGCGCATCGCGCCGATCGGCGTCGCCACCGGCGAGCACTGCCACAACCGGGTGATGTTCAAGCAGCTGCTTCAGGCCGGCGCGATCGACTACTGCCAGCTGGACGCCGCGCGGCTCGGCGGCCTGAACGAAGTGCTCATCGTGGTGCTGCTGGCCGCCAAGTTCGGCGTGCCGGTGTGCCCGCACGCGGGCGGTGTCGGCCTGTGCGAATACGTGCAGAACGTCTCGCTGTTCGACTACATCGCGGTGACCGGCTCGCTGGACGGCCGCGTGCTGGAGTACGTCGACCACCTGCACGAGCACTTCGTCGAGCCGGTCGTCATCCGCGAAGGCCACTACATGCCGCCCAAGCGGCCCGGCTACAGCATCGAGATGCATGCCGAGTCGCTGCGCCAGTTCGAATTCCCCAACGGCCCGGGCTGGGCCTGAACGCTTCCCGCAAACCGGAGACAGAACGATGAACCTCACTTCCCGTCGCGGCCTGCTGGCCACGCTGCTTTGCGCGCTGGCGGTCCCCGCCGCCGCGCTGGCCCAGTCCTCCTTCCCGTCCAAGCCGATCGAGCTGGTGGTGCCGTACCCGGCGGGCGGCGGCACCGACGTGCTGGCGCGCGCCTTCGCGCTGGCCGCGGTCAAGCACCTGCCGCAGCCGATGGTGGTGGTGAACAAGCCGGGCGCCGCCGGCATGATCGGCCTGGCCGACGTGCTCAACGGCAAGGAGCCGGGCTACAAGATCGGCGTGCTCGCCACCGACCTCATGACGCAGCCGAACATGGGGCTCACCAAGATCACGCACGAGGACTTCACGCCGATCGCGCGCCTGAACTACGACCCGGCCGCCATCACCGTCCGCGCCGACGCGCCCTGGAACACGGTGGAGGAGTTCGTCGCGGCGGCCAGGAAGGGCGACTTCCGCGTGGGCAACGGCGGCAACGGATCGACCTGGCACCTGGCCGCCGCGGCGCTCGAGGACAAGACCGGCGCCAGGTTCAACCACATCCCGTTCGCGGGCGCCAACCCCGCGGCGCTGTCGCTGCTCGGTGGCCACATCGAGGCGATCACCGTCAGCGCGGCCGAGGTCTACCCGCACGTCGCCGCGGGCAAGCTGAAGCTGCTGGCCCTGATGGCCGACGAGCGCGTCAAGGGTTTCGAGAACGTGCCGACGCTCAAGGAGAAGGGCCTGGACATCTCGATCGGCACGTGGCGCGGCCTGGGCGTCTCCAAGAACACGCCGCCCGAGATCGTGGCCGCGCTGCGGGCCGCCACCGCCAAGACGGCGCAGGAGCCGAGCCTGCGCGAGGCGCTGCAGAAGCAGAACATGGGTTATGCGTACGCCGAGGGTGACGCGTTCGGAGCCGTGATGGCGCGCGACCACGCGTTCTATCGCACCCTGATCCAGAAACTCGGCCTGAAGGGGCAGTGATGGCGGGCCGCAAGCCACGCATCGCGGTCCTGCTGGGCGATCCCGCGGGCATCGGCCCGGAGCTGGTCGCCCGGCTGCTGGCCGAACCCGGCGTGCGGGACGCCGCCGACCTGCTGCTGATCGCCGATCGCGGCGAGCTGGAAGAAGGCATGCGCATCGCCGGCCTTCGCACGCCGTACACCATGGCCGGCTCGCCGCCGCAGCCCGGCGTGCCGGTGCTGCTGGACTTTCGCGGCGACACCCGCGGTCCGTTCGCCCGCTCGCAGGCGTCGGCGCAGGGCGGCCGCTACTGCCTGGACACGCTGTCGCGCGCGCTGGCGGCCCATCGTGACGGCGAAGTGGATGCCATCCTGTTCGCGCCGCTGAACAAGACCTCGCTGCACGAGGCGGGCATGGGCACGGCCGACGAGCTCCACTGGCTGGTGAAGCAGCTCGGCTTCACCGGTCCGGCGACCGAGTTCAACGTGCTGGACGGCCTCTGGACCTCGCGCGTGACCTCGCACATCGCCCTGAAGGAAGTCGCGTCGAACATCACGTTCGACGCCGTCACCCAGGGCATCGAGCTGATCCAGGCCGAGCTTCGGCGCAGCGGCCTCGCGCGGCCGCGCGTCGCGGTGTGCGGCCTCAATCCGCACAACGGCGACAACGGCTCCTTCGGCCGCGAGGAGATCGAGGTGATCGAGCCGGCGGTGAAGGCGGCGCAGGCCCGCGGCCTGGCCGTCGAAGGCCCGTTCCCGGCCGACACCATCTTCCTGAAGGTGGTAGGCGAGCAGCCGCAGTACGACGCGGTCGTCACCATGTACCACGACCAGGGCCAGATCGCGATGAAGCTGATGGGCTTCTCGCGCGGCATCACGGTGCAGGGCGGTCTGCCCGTGCCTATCCTGACGCCGGCCCACGGCACGGCCTTCGACATCGCCGGCAAGGGCGTGGCCAATCCCGGCGCCACCCTGGCGGCCTTCCGGCTCGCCTGCCGGATGGCCATCGCGAGACAGTGAACCCCGACAGCAGATCCACAAGGAGACAAGCAGCATGAACCGCAAGGCCTTCATCGCCACCACGGTGGCCACCCTGCTCGCATTCGGCGCGGGCGCCTCGTCCGCGCAGGACTATCCCGCCAAGCCGGTCCGCATCATGGTGGGCGCGAGCGCCGGCGGCGGCACCGACATCCTCGCGCGGATGCTGGCCGACAAGTTCCGCGTGGCCCTGAAGCAGTCCTTCGTGGTGGAGAACCGGCCGGGCGCCGCCAACACGCTGGCGGCGGATGCCACGGCCAAGGCGCCGAAGGACGGCCACACGCTGCTGGTCGCCACCAACACCGGACAGGCCATCGCGCCGCACCTCCTGAAGCTGGGCTACGACCCGCTGAAGGACCTGCAGCCGATCGGCATGGTGGTGGTCGTGCCGCACCTCGTGCTGGTGGGCCAGAACGAGAAGGCCCGCGACCTGAAGGAGCTCGTCGCGGCCATCAAGGAGAACCCAGGCAAGTACGGCTACGCCTCGTCGGGCATCGGCAGCACCCAGCACGTCGCGGGTGAATCGCTGAACCTGGCGGCCGGCACCAAGGCGGTCCATGTTCCCTACAAGGGCAGCAGCGCCGCGCACATCGACCTGATCAGCGGGCAGGTGCAGTTCATGATCGACACCACTTCGTCCGCGATGGGGCAGGTGAAGTCCGGTGCGCTGTGGCCCCTGGCCGTCACCACCGCGAAGCGCCTGGACGAACTGCCGAACGTCCCGACCGTGCGGGAGCTCGGCATGCCCACGCTGGAGATCTCCACGTGGTACGGCCTCTACACCACCGCCGGCACGCCGCCGGACGTCGTCGAGAAATTGCACGCCGAACTCCAGCGGACCCTGAAGATGCCCGACGTGCAGGAACGCCTGCGGGGACTCGGCGGGCAGTCCGAGGACCTTACGGTCCAGCAGTTCACGGAATTCAACCGCAGCGAGTTCGACCGGTTCGGCAAGCTCGTGAAGGCGGCCCACATGAAAGCGGAATGACGTCCACGCGAATCGCGCTGGTCACCGGCGCCGGCAGCGGCATCGGCCGCGAGATCGCGCTGGCGCTGATGCAGTCCGGCTTCACGGTGGTGCTGGCCGGCCGCCGGCTCGAGCCGCTGGAGGCAGTGGCGCATGAGGGTGCGGTGGCGGGGGGCGAGGGCGTCGCGGTCCGCGCCGACGTGAGCGACCCCGCCTCGGTGCGGGAGCTGTTCGCGCAAGTGGAGCGCGCCTTCGGCCGGCTCGACCTCCTGGTGAACAACGCGGGCGTCTCGGCGCCGGCGGTGCCGCTGGAAGACCTGGCGTTCGCCGACTGGAACCAGGCGCTGGCCATCAACCTGACCGGTGCGTTCCTCTGCACCCAGGCGGCCTTCCGCCTGATGAAGGCCCAGGTGCCGCGCGGCGGCCGCATCATCAACAACGGCTCGATCGCCGCCACCTCGCCGCGGCCGCACGCCGTCGCCTACGCCGCGGCCAAGCACGCGATCACCGGGCTGACCAAGTCGGCGACGCTGGAGGGCCGCGCCTTCGACATCGCCTGCGGCCAGATCGACGTGGGCAACGCGGCGACGGCCCGCACCGAGCGCATGAAGACCGGGGCGCTGCAGGCCGACGGCTCGCTGGCCGTGGAGCCGACCATGGATGCCCGGCACGTCGGCTCCGCGGTCGCCTACATGGCGAGCCTGCCGCTGGACGCCAACGTGCAGTTCATGACGGTGATGGCCACCACCATGCCTTTCGTTGGGCGCGGCTAGCGCCACGGCATGACCTCACACCAAACAGAGAGACCGATGCAATCCATTCCCTTGAAGTTGCAGGCCAGCCGTTTCCTGCCCGACGACGGCTATGCCGGCACGCTGGTGGCGCGCGTGTGGCGCCCCGACGTCCAAGGCCCCTCGTTGGTGGCCCTGCGCGAGCATGGCGTGTTCGACCTGAGCGCCGACTTCCCCACCATGGCCACGCTGCTGGAGCAGCCCGATCCGGCGCGGGCCGCTCGGGGCGCCACCGGCGAGAGCCTGGGGCGGCTGGAGGACATCCTCGCCAACAGCGACGAGTCGAGCCGCGATGCGTGCAAGCCCTTCTTCCTCGCGCCCTGCGACCTGCAGGTGGTGAAGGCGGCGGGCGTGACGTTCGCGACCAGCCTGGTCGAGCGCCTGATCGAGGAGCAGGCCGACGGCGACCCGGCCAAGGCGCAGGAGGTGCGCGCGCGCGTGGTCGCGCAGATCGGCACCGACCTGTCCAAACTCAAGCCGGGGTCCGCGCCGGCCATGGCGCTGAAGAAGCTGCTGCAGGAACAGGGCCTGTGGTCGCAGTACCTGGAGGTGGGCATCGGGCCGGACGCCGAGGTGTTCAGCAAGGCACCGGTGCTGTCCTCGGTGGGCACGGGCGCGGAGATCGGCATCCGGTCGGACTCGAGCTGGAACAACCCGGAGCCGGAGGTCGTTCTCGCCGTCAGCAGCCGCGGCCGCATCGTCGGCGCGGCGCTCGGCAACGACGTCAACCTGCGCGACCTGGAAGGGCGCAGCGCGTTGCTGCTGTCCAAGGCCAAGGACAACAACGCCTCGTGCGCCATCGGTCCCTTCATCCGCCTGTTCGACGCCAGCTTCGGGCTGGCCGATGTGCGGCGCGAGAAGGTCGTCCTGCGCGTGGAAGGCCCGGAAGGCTTCGTGCTCGAAGGCCTGAACTCGATGGAGTTCATCAGCCGCGAGCCGCAGGACATCGTCGACCAGGCGGTCGCCGCGCATCAGTACCCGGACGGCTTCATGCTGTTCCTGGGCACGCTGTTCGCGCCGACGCAGGACCGCGACGCGCCGGGCGCCGGCTTCACGCACAAGGTGGGCGACCGCGTCTCGATCCGCAGCGCGCGCCTGGGCGAGCTGTGCAACCGCGTCAACCACAGCGAGAAGGCCGCGCCCTGGAGCTTCGGGCTGCGCGCCTTCATGGCGAACCTGGCGCAGCGCGGCCTGCTGGCCAGGGGACTCTGAGATGTCCCGCATCCCGGCCTCTCTGCTCACCGACTTCGCGGGCGCGCTGCTGTCCAGGGCCGGCATGCCCGCCGACAAGGCCGAGGCCGTCGCCACCGTGCTGGTGGAGGGCGACCTCATGGGCCACACCACGCACGGCCTGCAGCTGCTCGCGCCCTACCTCGCCGACATGGAGAAAGGCGGCATGGCGCTCGCCGGTGATCCGCAAGTGCTGTCCTCGCGACCCGCCGCCCAGCTGTGGGACGGTCGCCGGCTGCCGGGTCCGTGGCTCGTGCTGCGCGCGCTGGAGCAGGCTTCAGGCATGGCGGCGGAGCAGGGGACCGGCACGGTCGTGATCCGCCGCAGCCACCATATCGCTTCGCTGGCCAGCTACCACCGCCGCGCCGCGGAGCAGGGCTTGCTGCTGCTGCTCGCGTCTTCGGACCCGAACTCCGCCAGCGTCGCCCCGTTCGGCGGCCTCGATCCCGTCTTCACGCCGAATCCGGTCTCGGCGGGCTTTCCCACCGGCGGCACGCCGGCCTCGGTCGACATCTCGACGTCCACCACGACGAACGGACTGACCGGCCGCCTGCACCAGGAAGGCGGCAAGCTGCCCGCGCCCTGGCTGATCGACGGCCACGGGCAGCCTTCGGACGACCCGGCCGTCCTGTTCAACGAGCCCAAGGGCACGATCCTGCCGCTGGGCGGACTGGATTCGGGGCACAAGGGCTACGGACTGTCGCTGCTGGTCGAAGCCCTGACGGGCGGGCTGGCGGGCCATGGGCGCGCCGACGCGCGCGAGGGCTGGGGCGCCACGGTCTTCCTGCAGGTGATCGATCCGGCGGCCTTCGCGGGGCTGCCGGCGTTCGAGAGGCAAGTGGGCGAGGTTGCGAGGCAGTGCCGCGATTCGCGGGCGATCGATCCGCGCAGGCCGGTGCGCTTGCCGGGCGAGCGGGGCTATCAGCTCGCCGCCGAGCAGGCACGCACCGGCGTGCGGCTGCACGAGAGCATCCTGCCGGCGCTGCGGCCTTGGGCGGAGAAGTTCGGCATCGTGGTGCCGGAGGCTTCGGCGGCCTGAGGGGCGCGGGGGCTCAAGCCCCCTGTCGTTTCATCGGCTTCACCGCCTCCACGGGAACGCCGCTCTGGTGGCAGAGGCTGGCCAGATCCCAGTGATGGCCTTCGTAGACGATCTTGTCGTCGGCGAACTTGTAGACGATGAAGGTCATCACCGCGGCACGCATGCCGTTGGGTTTGTGGCCGTTGAACTCGCCGGTCAGCGTCACGCGCGCCGTCCCCCAGGACACCAGCGTGTTGCCGTCGAATGCCGATCCTTCGAAATCGCGCTCGTAGTCGGGGAAGACCTTCGCGAACAGCTCGAGGTTCGGGCGCAGGGCGGCGCGGCCCTGGTTCCTGACGCCCAGGCTCGGCTGTTCCAGGACGACATCGGGGTGGTAGATGCGCAGCAGGCCGGCCACGTCGTGCGCCTTCTTCGCCGCCATCAGGTCGGACACCAGCTGCAGCATGCGTTCCTGCGATTCCGCCGAGGGCTGCGGATTCCTGGCGGGCCTGGCCGATGCCTGCGCGGCAGCGTTCGCCGGAAAGCCAAGCGAGATCGCGCAGGCGCTTCCGGCGGCGGCAGTGCCAAGAAGGCCGCGGCGGGAAAAGACGGTGGCGCCAACGGGCTGCTCAGCTGCTTCTTCGTTCCTGTCCATCGATATCTCCTCCGGGGTGGAGTGGTTGAGAGGGATGGACGGTGTAGCAGCCGGACTCCGCGCGGCGAAGTGCCGAAGGACGCTTCTCAGCGGGCGACAGGCCCCTCCGCCGGACTGCTCGCCAGCGGCTCCGGCAACGCCTCTCCCGCCTGTCTCCCCCTGAACAGCGCCGCCCGCGCCAGCAGCACGGTCGTCACCGGCGCCGTGATCGACAGCAGCACGATGATCAGCCACACGTGCAGCGCCAGGCTGCCCGTGGCGAAGCTGAAATGCAGGATCGAGGCCAGGGTGACCGACCAGGTGCCCACCGTGTAGAGCAGCGCCGGCGCGTGCATGCGCATGAAGAAGTCCGGCAGCCGCCACAGGCCCAGGGCGGAGGAGAGGACCACCACGCCGCTGAAGACCAGCAGCAGGGAGACGAGGACTTCGACGACGATCATTCGATCACCTCGCCGCGCAGCAGGAACTTGGCCAGCGCGGCCGAACTGACGAAGCCGAACAGCGCCATCAGCAGCGCCGCCTCGAAGTACATGGCGCTGTCGTAGCGGATCGCCAGCACCAGCAGCACCAGCATCGCGACCATGAAGATGAAGTCCAGCGCGACCACCCGGTCCTGCGCGCGCGGGCCGCGGAACAGGCGCAGCAGCGTGACGACGGCGGACAGGGCGTACAGCACCAGGGTGATCGTGGCGGCAACGGACAGCAGGGTCATCCGAAGATCTCCAGCAGCGGGCGTTCGTAGGTGGTCTTGAAGTGCTCGATGAATTCGGCGTGGCCGGGGGGCTCGAAGACGTGCAGCAGCACGGCGCTGCAGTCGGGCGCCAGCTCGCACCACACCGTGCCGGGGACCACGGTCGTGATGATCGACAGCGCCGCGAGCGCGTGCGCGTCGCGCAGGTCGAGCGGCACCAGCACGAACTCGCCGCGCGGCTGGCGCATCGTCATGACGCCGCGCGCCACCTGCAGGCCGGAGACCACGACGTCGGCGCCGACCCGCAGCACCAGCCGGGCCAGCACCAGCGGCCGGCGCACCGCCGGCCCGGCCGGCTTCAGCGGCGACACCAGCCAGGGCAGCACCCAGCCGATGGCCGCGCCCAGCAGCAGGTGCGCGGGCGCCAGCGAGTCGTTCAGGACCAGCCACATCGCCCACAGCGCCGCCGACAGCAGCGGCGCGGGAAAGAGGCGCCTCATCATCGGTCGCCTCCCTTCACGGCCGGTGGCACGGGCTGGGCGCCGAGCACGGCCCGCACGTACAGGTTGGGCTCGTGCAACTGCGCGGCCGCGCCGCGCAGGTAGGCGAGGGCGCGGTCGCCGTAGACGGCCAGCGACACGCAGGCGGCCAGCAGCAGGGCGACGGGCAGGCCTTCGATCACCCGAAGCCGCGGGGCCGCGCGGTCCTGCAGCGCCCAGAAGTGCGCGATGAAGGCACGCGTGAACGCGACCGCGGCCAGCAGCCCCGAGGCGATGAGCAGCGCGAACAGCGTCCAGGCCTCGGGCGGGAACCGGGCGGGCGCCGCACCGCGCGCGCGCAGAAGTGCATCGATCATCGCGACCTTGCCGACGAAGCCCGACAGCGGCGGCAGGCCCGCCAGCACCACCATGCACAGGAGGAAGCCCACGCCCAGGAAGGCGACCGACGCGGGAATGGCGCGGCCGACCAGCACGACCTGCTGGTCGTCCAGGTTGGCGTCGGCCGGCGCCACCTCGGTGAACGAGGGCAGGCGGTCCTCGCGGTCGTCGGCGGAAGGCGGGTCCACTTCCAGCGCGCGGCCGCGCTCGACCAGCTCCACCAGCAGGAACAGCGCCGCGGCGCCCAGCGTGGAACTGGCGAGATAGAGCAGGGCCGCGCCGGTCACGTCGGGCAGGTCCAGGCTCATGGCCGCCAGCAGCGTGCCGGAGGTGGTGATCACGCTGTAGCCGGCCAGCCGCCCGAGCTGCTGCGAGCTGAGCATGCCGATCGCGCCGAAGCCTGCCGTGAACAGGCCGCCCCACAGCAGCGCGCCACCGCCGTACAGGGCCGAGTCGCCCGCGGTGGCGGGAAAGCACAGCGTCCACAGCCGCAGGATCGCGTACACGCCGACCTTGGTGAGCACGGAGAACATCGCCGCCGACGGCGCGCTGGCGGCGGCATAGGCCGAGGGCAGCCAGAAATTCAGCGGCCACAGCGCCGCCTTGGCGAGGAAGGCCACGCCCAGCAGCGCCGCGCCGGCATGCAGCAGGCCGCGGTCGCCCAGCGGCACCTGCGCCAGCTTGCGCGCGATGTCCGCCATGTTCAGCGTGCCGGTCACGCCGTACAGCACCGCCACGCCGATCAGGAACAGCAGCGACGCCAGCAGGTTGATCGCGATGTAGTGCAGCCCCGCGCGAACGCGGCTGGTGCCGCCGCCGTGCAGCAGCAGGCCGTACGAAGCCGCGAGCAGCACCTCGAAGAACACGAACAGGTTGAACAGGTCGGCCGTGAGGAAGGCGCCGTTCAGGCCCATCAGCTGCAGTTGCAGCAGCGGATGGAAATGCACGCTGGCGCGGTGCCAGCGGGCCAGCGAGAACAGCAGCGCCGCCAAGGCCGCGGCGGCGGCCAGCACCAGCATCAGCGCCGACAGCCGGTCCAGCACCAGCGAGATGCCGAACGGCACGGGCCAGTTGCCGGGCAGGTAGACGGCGAAGGCCTCGGGCGTGGGCGACGCGGCCACGCGCACCAGCAGCAGCACGGCGAGGGCGAGCGAGACGCTGACGGAGACCAGGTTCAGCACCGACTTGATCCAGCGCTGCCGGTCGCCCATCGCGATCATCACCGCCGCGGTGAGCAGCGGCAGCAGCACCGGAGCGACCACGAGGTGGGCGAAATACGGATGGATGGCGTTCACGGCCGCTCTTCCTGCCCGTCCACGTGGTCGCTGTCGGCCAGGCCGCGCAGCGCGAGCAGCACGACCAGGAACAGCGCCGTGGTGGCGAAGCCGATCACGATGGCGGTGAGCACCAGCGATTGCGGCAGCGGGTCCGTGTAGTTCAGCAGGTCGGCCGGCAGGCCGGGCTGCACGATGGGCTCGCGGTCCACCGACAGGCTGCCCACGCTGAAGATGAAGAGGTTGGTGGCGTACGACAGCAGCGACAGGCCGATCAGCACCTGGAACGTGCGCGGGCGCAGCACCAGCCACACGCCCGCGGCGACGAGCACGCCGATGGCCAGGGACAGGATGATCTCCATCAGCGGCGCTCCCCGCGGGCGGGACGGCGCCGCGCGCGCAGCGACTGGTGGGCCAGCGCGGTCAGCAGCAGCAGCGTGGAGCCCAGCACCACGCAGAACACGCCCAGGTCGAACAGCGCTGCCGTGGGCAGGTGCAGTTCGCCGAGCACCGGCAGCGTCACGTGCGCCGTGTGCGTGGTCAGGAACGGATGGCCGACCGCCCAGGAGCCCAGGCCGGTGCCCAGGGCCAGCAGCAGGCCGACGGCGATCCAGCGCGGCGGCTTCAGGTTCATGTGGTCCTCCACCCATTGCGTGCCGCCGACCATGTACTGCGCCAGGAAGGCGATGGCGGCCACCAGGCCCGCGACGAAGCCGCCGCCCGGCAGGTTGTGCCCGCGCATGAAGAGGTGGATGGCGACCACCAGCGCGACCGGCAGCAGCAGCCGCACGAGTACCGCCGGCACCAGCAGGTAACCCTGCGCGCTGTCGTCGGTCTCGCCCTCGGCGCGCAGTTCCTGCGGCCGCAGCAGGTCGGTGCCGTGGCCGGCCGGCACCGCGCGCTGCTGCGGTGGCAGCTCGATCATCTCCTCGGGCGGCCGGAACCTCCGCAGCAGCGCGAAGATGGTGATGCCCACCAGCGCCAGCACGGTGATCTCGCCCAGCGTGTCGATGGCGCGGAAGTCCACCAGCATCACGTTGACCACGTTGGTGCCGCCGCCGCCGGGCAGCGCGTTCTCGATGAAGAAGGGCGAGATGCTCTGCGCCCCCACGCGGGTGAGCAGCGCGTACGACAGCGCGGCCAGCCCCGCGCCCGCCAGCACGGCCAGCACCAGGTCGCGCCGCCGGCGCCATCCGCTGCGCGCCTTCGTGCGCGGATCGTCCTGGGTGATGCGGGCGGGCAGCCAGCGCAGGCCGAGCAGGAAGAGCACGGTGGTGACGGCCTCGACCGCCAGCTGCGTCAGCGCCAGGTCGGGCGCGGAGAACCAGGCGAAGGTGATCGACACCATGATGCCCACCACGCCCAGCAGCGCCAGCGCCGCCAGCCGGTGGAACTTGGCCTGCCAGGCGGCGCCGATGGCGGCGGCCCCGCCCACCGCCCACATCAGCAGGAACTCCGGCGTGGCGGGCACGCGCGGGCGGTCGCCCCATTCCAGCGGCACGAAGAGGGCCGAGCCCAGGCCCACCGCGCCGGCCACCACGAGCAGCCACAGCACCTGCACCTGCAGGCGGCGCGAACTGGTGCGCCGGATGATGCGTCGCGCGGTCCAGCTGAGCCCGCCGAGCACGGCCTCGAAGGCCTGCTTGCCGTCGGCGCGTTCCAGCATCGGCGCGGCCCGCAACGGGCGCTGCTTGAGGCGCTCGCCGAACACCTTGTAGATGGCGGCGCCGCCGATCAGCGCGATGACGCTCATGATCAGCGGCTCGTTGAGGCCATGCCAGATCGCCAGGCTGTACTCGGGCAGCCGGCCGCCGACCACGGGCGCCGCCGCGGCGGCGAGGACGGGGCCGATCGAGAGGTTGGGCACGATGCCCACGACCAGGCAGGCCACCACCAGCAGCTCGATGGGCACGCGCATCCAGCGGGCCGGCTCGTGCGGCGTGCGCGGGCAGTCGTGCGGCGGCGAGCCGAAGAACACGTCGTGGCCGAAGCGCAGCGAATACACCACCGCGAAGACGCCGGCCAGCGTGGCGGCCGCGGGCAGCGTGTAGCGCACCCAGGTCGAGGCCTGCACCAGGGCCGTCTCGGAGAAGAACATCTCCTTGGACAGGAAGCCGTTGAGTAGCGGCACGCCGGCCATCGCCGCGCACGCCACCATGGCCAGCTTGGCGGTGCCGGGCATGTACGGGTAGAGGCCGTCGAGCCGGCGCATGTCGCGCGTGCCGGTCTCGTGGTCGATGATGCCCACCGCCATGAAGAGCGACGCCTTGAACGTGGCGTGGTTGATCATGTGGAACACCGCCGCCACCGCGGCCAGTTCGCTGTTCAGGCCCAGCAGCAGCGTGATCAGGCCCAGGTGGCTGATGGTCGAGTAGGCCAGCAGCGCCTTCAGGTCGTTCTGGAACATGGCCGCGTACGCGCCCAGCAGCAGCGTGGCGAGGCCGGCGCCGCCCACCACCCAGAACCAGGTGTCGGTGCCGGCCAGCACCGGCCAGAGGCGGGCCATCAGGAACACGCCGGCCTTCACCATCGTGGCCGAGTGCAGGTAGGCCGACACCGGCGTCGGCGCCGCCATCGCGTGCGGCAGCCAGAAGTGGAACGGGAACTGCGCGCTCTTGGTCAGCGCGCCCAGCAGGATCAGCACCAGCGCCGCGCCGTAGAGGTCGTGCGAGCGCACCCGGTCGCCGGCCGCCAGCACCTCCTGCAATTCGTAGCTGCCCGCGATCTGGCCCAGGATGAGCACGCCCGCCAGCAGCGCCAGCCCGCCGGTGGCCGTGACCACGAAGGCCATGCGCGCGCCGCGCCGCGCGTCCTTGCGGTGGTGCCAGTAGCCGATGAGCAGGAACGAGAACAGGCTGGTCAGTTCCCAGAACGCCACCATCTGCACCAGGTTGCCCGACAGCACCAGTCCCATCATCGAGCCCATGAAGGCCAGCAGCAGCGAATAGAAGCGCGCCGCCGGATCCTCGGCCGAGAGGTAGTAGCGCGCGTACAGCACCACCAGCGCGCCGATCACGGACACCAGCATGCCGAACATCCAGGCGAAGCCGTCGATCCTCAGCACCAGGTCGATGCCCAGGTGGGGCAGCCAGGCGATGCGCTCGGTGATCACCTCGCCGCCGGCGATCGTGGGAAAGGCCGAAGCCAGCAATACGGCGCACGCGGTCGCGGCGGCGCCCGCCAGCAGCGATTCGCTGTTGCGTTCGCGCGTGGGCAGGATGGCCGCGAGCAGGCTCGCGCCGAACGGAAGGACGAGGACCCACCAGTAGGACATGGCTGGCGAGTGTAGACGTCAAGGAGCGTTGGCTCGGCCGCGAGCGACGCGACGGTACGCCTTGCGAACCGGACCGCAAATGCATTTGTGGCAACATGTCCGCGCTGCCGCGCAGCACGTTTTTTTTCGCGCGGCCCATGCATTGCAATCAAGAGGAGCGGCGGATCCTGGCTCGTCACATCACAGCGGCGCGCATGCCGCATCTCCTGCGTTCGGGCGGCGAGGCCGCCCTGGCCGCGGCGCTGCGGCGCTCACCCCTGCTGGCGTTCGACTTCGACGGCACGCTCGCGCCCATCGCGGCCACCCCGGGGCAGGTGCGCGTGTCGCGCTCGGTGTCCGGCAAGCTGCGCCGGCTGTGCGCGCGATTGCCGGTCGCGGTGGTCAGCGGGCGCAGCGTCGCGGACCTCAGCACCCGGCTCGACTTCGAGCCGCATTTCGTGGTGGGCAACCACGGCGCCGAGATGCACGCGGAGGCGGCGGAGGAACACGCCGGCGAACTCGACGAGGCGCGGCGCCTGCTCGCCCTGCAGGCCCAGGCGCTGTCGCGGCTGGGCGTGAGCGTGGAGGACAAGGGCCTGTCGCTCGCGCTCCACTACCGACTGTCGCGAAGTCCCGAGCAGGCGCGGGCGGCCATCCGCCAGGTGCTGCAGCCGCTGGAGCAGCGCTACCGCACCTTCGGCGGCAAGATGGTGGAGAACGTCGTGCCGCTGGATTCGGCCGACAAGAGCCGCGCGGTCCACGAGCTCGTGCGCCGCAGCGGCGCCGGCTGCGCCATCTTCATCGGCGACGACGTCAACGACGAGCCGGTGTTCGAGTCGGCGCCGCACGACTGGCTGACGGTGCGCGTGGGACGCGAGGATCCGAGCTCGCGCGCCGCGTACTTCCTGGACAGCACCGCGGAGGTCGCGCTGGTGCTCGATCGCATGTTGTTGCACCTCGACGCCTGATCGCGCCGCGCGGGCGAAGCTCGGCGGGAACTTATGGACGGGCCAGGCGGTCCGTCGGAGATGACACTCGCACGCATCACCCGAAACCTGTTCGCCGGCGGCGCGCTTTTCGCCGGCCTGCTGGCCTCGTCCGGCGCCCAGATGGTCAGCATCAAGGGCAATACCGTGAACATGCGCGCCGAGCCCACGCTGGCCGGCGAAGTGCAGTACCAGCTGGGGCGCGGTTATCCGCTCAAGGTCGTCGAACGCAAGGGCGACTGGTTGCGCGTCGTGGATTTCGAGAACGACGCGGGCTGGGTGGCCAGGCGGTTCACGTCCCGCGCGCCGCACGCCATCGTGAAGGCTCCGGTCGCCAACCTGCGGTCGGGCCCGGGCATGAACCACCGCGTGGTGCACCGCGCCGAGTATGGCGACGTGTTCCGCATCCTCGAGAAGCGCAAGTCGTGGATGCGCGTTCAGGGAGACGACGACGCCATCGGCTGGATCGCCCGGCGGCTGCTCTGGGGCTCCTGAAACGAAACGAGCCCGCGCGCGGCGGGCTCGTGCGATGACGGTGGTTGCCGCTCAGTCGAAGACCGGCGTCTCCACGCCCAGCACCTTGTGCAGCTTCGGCGACGTGGTCGTGTACTGCAGGTGGATCTTGCCCTTCTCGGGGAAGATGATCGGCGCCGCGGCGAAGGCGGCCAGCGCGCACTCGTGGAAGCCCGAGAGGATCAGCTTCTTCTTGCCGGGGTAGGTGTTGATGTCGCCCACCGCGAAGATGCCGGGCACGTTGGTGGAGAACTTCTCGGTGTCCACCACCAGCTGCTTGCGCTCGATGTCCAGGCCCCAGTCGGCGATCGGGCCCAGCTTGGGCGACAGGCCGAAGAAGACCAGCAGCACGTCCAGCGGCACCACGCGCGTGACGCCGTCGGCGCCCGTCACCTTGGCGCCGGTCAGGCGGCCGTCCTTCTCTTCGTAGCCGGAGACCTGGCCGACGATGAACTGCATCTCGTACTGGTCGCACAGCTCCTTCATCTTCGCCACCGACGCGGGCGCGGCCTTGAAGCCGTCGCGGCGGTGGATGAGGATCACGCTCTCGGCCTTGTTCGGGCCCTCGGCGGTGAAGTTCAGCGTCCAGTCCAGCGCGGAGTCGCCGCCGCCCACGATCACCAGGTTCTTGCCGGCGAAGTCGGCCGGGTTCTTGACCCGATAGAACAACTGCGAATCCAGGAACTTGTCCAGCCCGTCCAGCTTGAGCGCGCGCGGCTCGAACGCACCCACGCCGCCGGCGATGAAGATGGTCTTGGTCAGGAACTGCGTGCCCTTGGAGGTCTGCACGAAGAAGCGGCCGTCCTCCTGCTTCTGCACCACGGACACGGTCTGTCCCAGGTGGAACGTGGCGCCGAACGGCTCGATCTGCTTGAGCAGCGCGTCGGTCAGTTCCTTGCCGGTGCACACCGGGATGGCCGGGATGTCGTAGATCGGCTTGTCGGGATAGAGCTCGATCGGCTGGCCGCCGGGATAGGCGAGCGAGTCGATCACGTGCGCCTTGATCTCCAGCAGGCCCAGCTCGAAGACCTGGAACAGGCCGACGGGCCCGGCGCCCACGATCACGGCATCCGTCTCGATGGGGCCGTCATGCTCGGCGGCGGTCTTGATCACTTCTTGGCTGAGTCTGGGTTCCATTCGAATTGCTTTGCTTGTGTTCAGCGAACGAGCTCGGACAACTTGCCCGGCTTGTCCTTCCATTCCTCGGCATCGTCCAGCGCCGGCTTGCGCTTGGTGATGCTCTTCCAGCCCGGGGACAGTTCGGCGTTCAGCTTGATGAACGACACCTGGTCCGCCGGCACGTCCTCTTCGGCGTAGATCGCGTTGACCGGGCACTCGGGGATGCACACGGCGCAGTCGATGCACTCATCCGGGTCGATCACCAGCATGTTCGGGCCTTCGCGGAAGCAGTCCACGGGGCAGACGTCCACGCAATCGGTGTACTTGCAGCGGATACATTGTTCGGTGACGACGTGGGTCATGTTGCAGTCGCTTGTGCGCTAAGGGGAAACCCCCAATTTTAAGGCCGGTGCCGCGGCCCGCCGGGCACCATGGTGATGGCCACTCTTCAGCGAACCAGCAGCGCTCCCGCGGTGCGGTGCGTGGCGGTGTCGACCAGCACCAGCGATCCCGGCAGCCGTGCCCGTTCGAACGGACGCGCGGCCAGGGGTTCCTGCAGCGCGATCTCCACGTGGCCGATGGCGTTGGGCTCCAGCTGCGTGGCGTCCTGTTCGGCCAGCGTCTGCACGTCCAGCTTGTGGACCACGCGGCGCACCTTGGCCTTGACCCAGCGGTGGCCGTGCAGCGCCCAGTAGACGCGACCGGGCAGCAGCGGCTCGTCGTCGAGCCAGGCCACGGTGGCGTTCAGCTCGCGCACGGCTTCCGGCGCATCGACGGCCAGCAGCCAGTCGCCTCGCGAGACGTCCACCTCACGGTCGAGCACGATGCCGGCGCTGTGGCCGGCCGGGATCTCGCGCGGGCGGCGAACGGCGTCCAGCACCTGGGCCACCGTGGCGGTCTGGCCCGACGGCATCACGCGCACCGACTGGCCGGGCCGCACCTGGCCGGTGGCCACGCGGCCCCAGAACACGCGGCGGCCCTGGCGGGTGTCGGCCGAGCCGGAGAACTTCTCGACCCACTGAACGGGGAAGGAGAACGGCTCTTCGGTCTCGGCGGCCGTCACCGGCAGCGTCTCGAGCAGCTGCAGCAGCGAAGGGCCCTGGTAGCCGCACCAGCCCGGCGCGGCCTGGACCACGTTGTGGCCCTTGAGCGCCGACACCGGCACCACGGCGCGCGGCTCGATGCCCGCGCTGGCCGCGAAGCGCGTCAGCGCGCCGGCGATGTGGCGGAACGCCAGCGCCGGGTCTTCCACCGCGTCGAGCTTGTTGATCGTGAACACGATCGACGGCACGCGCAGCAGGTGGGCCAGCAGCGAATGGCGATGGGTCTGCGGCAGCAGCGCCAGACCGGGGTCCTGCCAGGCCAGCTTGGTGGCGTCCACCAGCACGACCGCGGCGTCGGCGCTGGAGGCGGCCGTCACCATGTTGCGGGTGTACTGCTCGTGGCCGGGGGCGTCGCCGATGATGAACTTGCGCGCCGGCGTGGCGAAGTAGCGGTAGGCCACGTCGATGGTGATGCCCTGCTCGCGCTCGGCGGTCAGGCCGTCGGTCAGCAGCGCCAGGTCGGTCTCGCCCGCGCGCTGCACGCCGGCCAGCTGGTCCTGCAGCACGGCCTTGCTGTCCACCAGCAGGCGGCCGATCAGCGTGCTCTTGCCGTCGTCGACCGATCCGCAGGTGATGAAGCGCAGGGCGGCGTCGTGGTCGCCCGCCAGTTGCTCGGGCGCCGCCAGGCGAACCGTTTCGCTCGCATCCATCAGAAATACCCTTCCTTCTTGCGCTTCTCCATCGAAGCGTCCGAGGTCTTGTCGTCCATGCGGGTCGCGCCACGCTCGCTCACGTCGGCGGCCAGCGTCTCGGCCACCACTTCGCCGGCGTTGGCCGCCGGGCTGGCCACCGGGCAGGTGCAGGTGATGTCGCCCACGGTACGGAAGCGCACCGTGCGGGTGACGACCTCCTCGCCATCGCGCGGCGGCGTGAGCTCGGTCACCGGCACCAGCAGGCCCTTGCGCTCGACCACCGGGCGCTGGTGCGCGTAGTAGAGCGAGGGCAGCTCGATGCCTTCGCGCTCGATGTACTGCCAGACGTCCAGCTCGGTCCAGTTGGAGATCGGGAACACGCGGAAGTGCTCGCCGGGCTGCAGCCGGGTGTTGAAGAGCGTCCACAGCTCGGGCCGCTGGGCCTTGGGCTGCCACTGGCCGAAGCTGTCGCGGTGGGAGAACACGCGCTCCTTGGCGCGGGCCTTCTCCTCGTCGCGGCGGGCGCCGCCGATCAAAGCGTCGAAGCGGAATTCCTCGATCGCCTCCAGCAGCGTCACCGACTGGTGCACGTTGCGCGACTCGCCCGGATGGGACAGGCGCACGGTGCCGCGCTTCATCGAGTCCTCGACGCTGCGCACGACCAGGTCGGCCTTGAGCTCGGCGGCGCGCTGGTCGCGGAAGGCGGTCACTTCGGGGAAGTTGTGGCCGGTGTCGATCATCAGCAGCGGGTAGGGGATGCGGCCCGCGCCGAACGCCTTCTCCGCGCACTTGAGCAGCACCAGCGAGTCCTTTCCGCCGGAGAACAGCAGGGTGGGGCGCTCGAAGGCGGCGGCCACTTCGCGCAGCACGAAGATGGCTTCCTCCTCGAGCGCGTCGAGATGGCGGCGGGACAGCGGCGCGAGCAGCTGCGGTTCCACGCGGGCGTTCATGCGGACACTCCCTCTTGTTTCACATGCAGGCCGCATTCCTTCGCGGCTTCGTCTTCCCACCACCAGCGCCCTGCGCGGAAGTCTTCCCCCAGGCTGATCGCCCGGGTGCACGGCGCGCAGCCGATGCTGGGATAGAACTCGTCGTGCAGCGGGTGGTAGTCCACCTGGTTCTGCGCGATGTAGTGCCAGACGTCGCCCCAGGTCCAGTCGGCCAGCGGATTGAATTTGGTGCGCGGTTCGCTCTCGTCGATCAGCGGCACTTCGGCGCGGGCCGCGGACTGCTCGCGGCGCAGGCCGGTGATCCAGGCGCGCTGGCCTTCCAGCGCGCGCTGCAGCGGCTCGACCTTGCGGATGTGGCAGCAGGCCTTGCGCAGCTCGATGCTGCGGTACATCGCCTCGGTGCCCTCGCGCCGCACGAACTGCACCACCGATTCCTGCACCGGGCGCAAGACCTTCACCGGCGCGCGCGAGGTCGCCTTCAGGCGCTCGAGCAGCTCCAGCGTCTGCGGATGCAGCATGCCGGTCTCCAGCACGAACACCGGGATGTCCAGCTCCAGCGAGTTGATCAGGTGCGTGATGACCACGTCCTCCGCGCCCAGGCTGTTGGCCTGGGTCAGCGGCGACCAGGCGGACGCGGCGCGCACCAGCAGCTTCTGCGTCTCATCCAGTTTCCGCGCGTAGTCCTTCGAGGGCCGCGCGTGCAGCTCGATCGCGCTCATCTCAGGTCCGGGCGAAGTGGGGCTTCTGATCCACCACGTCGCCCTGGTAGTACTCGGGGTAGCGGTCGAACTGGCGCTGGGCGTCGGCGACGTCCTTGCCTTCCTTCAGCACGGCGCTGGAGAAGCCCGTGCGCTGCATCTGCACCAGCTGGTCGATCAGCACGTCGCCGGTGGCGCGGATGTCGCCCGCGAACTTGCGGCGGCGACGCAGCAGGTAGGCCTGGCTGTAGGCGCGGCCGTCGCTGAACTTGGGGAAGTTCAGCTCGACGCGGTCCACGCCGTCCAGCGCCAGTTCCGCCACGTCGGCGTCGTTGCCGACCACCAGCACGTTGACGCCGGGTTCGTTCTGCGCCTCGCCGGCCTGCAGGATCTTGATCAGTCGGTCGGTCACGCGATTTCCTTTTCCACGAAGCGGGCGGCGTTGGCGGCGGCCTTGAACGGGTCGTGCCCGACGCGCCGCAGGGTGGCGATGAAGGTTTCCAGCTTGCCGTCGCCGGCGGGCTGGCGCAGTCCGCGGTAGGCGTCGATGAGCGCCTCGATGACGCCCGGGACCTCTTCCTTCGCGAAGGAGGGGCCGACGATCTTGCCGGGCGTGGCCGGGCCGGAGAGGTCGGAACCGTTCGAGCCGCCCAGCGTGATCTGGTACCACTCCTTGCCGTCCTTGTCGACGCCGAGGATGCCGATGTGGCCGGCGTGGTGGTGGCCGCAGGAGTTGATGCAACCCGAGAAGTTCAGGTCGATCTCGCCGATGTCGTGTTCCTCGTCCAGGTCCTGGAAGCGCTCGGTGATCGCCTCGGCGATCGGCAGCGACCGCGCGTTGGCCAGCGAGCAGAAGTCGCCGCCGGGGCAGGCGATCATGTCCGTGATCAGGCCGATGTTCGGGCGCGCCAGGCCCAGCTTGCGGGCCGCGGCCCACAGCTCGGGCAGGTCGTCCTGGTGCACCCAGGGCAGGAGCAGGTTCTGCTCGTGCGTCACGCGCGCTTCGCCGGCGGAGAAGCGGTCGGCCAGGTCGGCGGCGGCGTCGAACTGGTCGGCCGTGCAGTCGCCCGGGTTCTGGCCCAGGCGCTTGAACGACAGCACCACGGCGCGCAGCTCGGGGTTGCGGTGCGGCAGCACGTTGCGCTGCAGCCAGCGGTCGTACAGCGGATCGGCCTCGGCGTCGGCACGGATGATCTCGTGCACGCGCGTGCCGGCGGAGTCGCGTTTCTGGCGGCGGATCTCGGGGGCGACGAACTGCGAGGCGACGCGGTCGTACTCGGCCTGGGTGATGGCGTGCGGAGCGCCGTCGACCTCGACGATCTGGCGGAATTCCTCTTCGACCTTGTCGATGTAGCGCTGGCCCTCGGCCTTCACCAGGATCTTGATGCGGGCCTTCCAGACGTTGTCGCGGCGGCCGTACTGGTTGTAGACGCGGATGCAGGCCTCGAGGTAGCCGAGCACGTGCTTCCACTCGACGAACTCGCGCACCACGGTACCGATGACCGGCGTGCGGCCCATGCCGCCGCCGACCAGCACCTTGAAGCCCAGCTCGCCGGCCTCGTTCTTCACCATCTGCAGGCTGATGTCGTACCAGCCCAGCGCCGCGCGGTCCTCCTCGGCGCCGTTCAGGGCGATCTTGAACTTGCGCGGCAGGAAGGCGAACTCGGGGTGCAGCGCGCCCCACTGGCGGATGATCTCCGCGAAGGGGCGCGGATCGGCGATCTCGTCGACGGCGATGCCGGCCAGCGCCTCGGTGGTGATGTTGCGGATCGCGTTGCCGCTGGTCTGGATGCCGTGCATGTTCACGGAAGCCAGCAGCTCCATCACGTCGGCGGCCCGGGTGATCGGGATCCAGTTGAACTGGACGTTGGTGCGCGTGGTGAAGTGGCCGTACCCGTACGTCAGCTTGGTCACGACCTGGCGGTTGGTGCCGGGGACGGGCACCGGGCCCAGCGCCAGCTGCTTGTCCTGGGCGTCGTTCAGCAGGGCCTCGTCGGGCACGTCGTACTCGCGCGCCACTTTGCCCAGCACGCGCATCTGCGCGCTCGACAGCTCGCCGTAGGGCACGGAGATCCGCGCCATCGGGGCGTAGCGCTGGATGTACCAACCGTTCTGCAGGCGCAACGGCCGCAGTTCCTCATCCGTGAGCTTGCCTGCCTGCCAACGCTCCAGCTGGTCGCGGAACTGGGCCGCGCGCGCGTGGACGAAGGCCTTGTCGAACTCGTTGTACTGATACATGGGCCGCGAATCTACGGGGGGCCCTTATGAATCCAAACGATTTTCTTGTTCGTGCCTTATGCGGATATGCATATTCGCGAGTCCTGGCGCGGGTTTCCGGCCCATGGGGCGGGAATTGCGGATAAGCCATCCGAAGCCCGGCAGTGGGCCTGATAATCGGCCGCAAACGGATGAGCTGGCAGGAGCCGATGGAGCGGGTGTTCGTCAAGGTGGTCGGGTTCAGCGATGTCGAGCGGCATGCGCTCAACACGCTGTTCCGCCTGTCCGAAGAGCGCGAGACCCGCTACCTGCCCTGGGCCGCCGAGCAGGACGTCGCGCCGCACCTGACGCTCATCGACAGTGAATCGCACGAGGCCCTGGTCGAGTTCGAACTGCCCAGCAACGAGGGCGCCCGCGTGGTGTGGATCGGCGAGCGGCCGCCGGCGCGCGCCTGGCGCAGCTTCCCGCGCCCTATCGACTGGCCGGCCGTCATCGCCGCGATGGACCAGCTCTTCATGCCGGCCGAGCTCGACCTCGACGTCGGGCTGGACCTGGATTTCGAGATCGACCTGGCCGACCCGTCCGTGCTGGCGGAAGGTCCCAAGCGCGCCCTGATCGCCAACGCCGACCGCGCCGAGCGGCTCTACATCCGCGCCCGCATGTCGCTCGCCGACCTGACCCAGGCCGACGAGGCCGAGACCGCGGCCGATGCGCTGGAGCTGGCCCGCAGGCACCGCTACGACGTGGCCGTCATCGACTACGCGCTGCCCGGCAAGGGCGGCTGGCCGCTGGTGCGCGCGCTGGCGCAGGCCGAGCAGCGCATCCCGCTGCTCATAGTCACCAAGGACCGGCTGACCCCGGCCGAGAAGGCGCGCATGTTGCTGGGCCGCCAGCCCATCATCCTGGAGAAGCCGCTCCACCCGCTGAAGCTGACGGCGTTGCTCAGCCGCGTGTAGCGGACCGCCGCGCGTCCAGTGCGGCGGCCAGGCGGACGGGCAGGGGCAACGGCTCGCCGTGCAGCCGCGCCACCAGCAGCTGGGCGCACATCCCCGCGAACGTCAGGCCGCGCGAGCCCATCGCGGTGCTCACCCACAGTCCGGGCGCGAGTTCGCCCACCAGCGGCCGGCGATCGGACGAGGCGCAGCGCACGCCGACCCAGGCGCGGGCCGCGCCGGACTCGAACTGCGGAGCGAGACGGGCCGCGGCTCCGGGCGCCAGCCGTTGCAGGCGCCCGAGGTTGGCGCGCTGGTCTTCTTCGCGCGGTTGCATCGATCGCTCTCCGCGGCCGTAGGTCGACCCCGTCAGCCAGGCGCGGCCTTCGGGCAGGGGCACGTCGGGCAGGAAATGGCCGTGGCCGTTGCGCGGGGCACCTGGCACCGGTGGATCGCCGTCGTGCAGATTCCAGCTGACCTGGCCGCGGACGGGGTTCAGCGTGAGGCGCTGGGCCAGCAGCGCGGCAGAGTCCAGCGCGGCGGCGACCACGACGATGTCGCCGTGGCCGGGCGAGGCGCCGTCTTCGGCCAGCGCGCGCCAGGCGCCATCACGCTGCGTGAGCGCAGCGACCCGCAGGCCGCCACGCCACTCGATCCCCGGTTCCGACAACCATGCGCGCACGAGTGCGCCCGGCTTGATCCAGGCCGCGGCCGCGTGCCACAGCGAGCCCGGTTCTTCCGCCACCGGCCGCTGCCAGTCTTCTTCTCCGGGGCCGAGCGTCGCCGGAGGGCGTGCGTCCGGCTCGCGCCATTCGAGCACGCCGGTGCGCGCCCAGTCCGTTCCCGCGACCAGGCGATCACCCGCCTCCTGCAGCGTGATGCGAACCCCGGCGCGCGACAGCCGCGAGAGCAGGTTGTCGTCCGGCGAGGTGTGCGGCGCGAGCAGGCCGGCGGGCAACGCGGACGCGCCCGCGGCGGGCTCGTTCGCGGCGTCGAACACCTGCACGCGCCAGCCGCGGCGCGCCAGCATCGCCGCCGACGCGGCACCGGCCAGCCCGCCGCCGATCACCAACGCGGTGCCTGCATCCCGTTGCACGGGGGCGGAACGGCGCAGGTCCCACGCGGGATCGAAGCGCGCGCTGAGCGATTCGCGCTTGGGCGGCAATCCCGCGACCTTGTCGACCTGGAAGCCGCATTGCTGCAGGTCGCGCCGCACCGGGCCGGAGACGGTCCAGGTCGCCGCCGCGGTGCCGCGCCGGCAGCAGCGCGCCACCGCCTTGAGCGTGGCCGGCTCCCACATCTCCGGATTGCGATGCGGTTCGAAGCCGTCGAGGAACACGGCGTCGGCCGCGAACGACTGCTCCTCGAGCATTCGGCGCACGTCGCCTACGCAGAGCGTGAGCACCACGCGTCCGCCTTCGAACTGCAGGCGATGCCAGCCCGGCACCAGTCCCCACCATCGATCGGCGAGTTCGCGCGCGAGGTCCTGGATGGCGGGCTCGCACGCGGCCGCGCGCAGGAGGTCCCCGGCCGCGACCGGCCAGGCTTCGATGGAGACGAAGTGCAGCACGCGCGGCCGCAGCGGGTCGTCCTTCCAGGCGCGCCAGGTCGCGAGGAAGTTCAGGCCGAGGCCGAAGCCGGTTTCGAGGATGGACCAGCTGTCGCGGCCCGCCCATGCGGCGGGCAGACCGCAACCGGCCAGGAAGACGTGGCGCGCCTGGTCGAGCGCGCCTTCGCCGCCGCGATAGATGTCGGAAAAGCGCGGGCTGCGCGGCCTGCCGTCAGGCGACCAGTCGACCGGCTCGGCCACGGCGAGCGCGTCAGGCGCTGGGCGGCACGTACCCCTGGGCCACGTCGGCCCCGCCGCCGAAGAAGTGCGCCTCCATCTGGCGCTTCAAGTATTCGCGGGCGCGCTGGTCCGCGAGGTTCAGCCGGTTCTCGTTGACCAGCATGGTCTGGTGCTTGAGCCAGGCGGCCCAGGCTTCCTTGCTCACGTTGTCGTAGAGGCGCTTGCCGAGTTCGCCGGGGTAGGGAGGGAAATCCAGGCCTTCGGCTTCGCGGCCGAGCTTGATGCAGTTGACGGTACGCGCCACGGCTTGCTTTCGGAGAAATGGAGGAATGAGCTTATGCGGATATGCAAGTGAGAACTCGGTCGTTCCCTTCCTGCGTGCCGGCTCGAAGAATGCGCCCCATCCATTGACGAGAACAGGAGCGACTCCATGAGCCTTCGACGCGACTTTATCAAGATTCCCCTGGCCGCCGCGCTGGTGGCGGCGCTGCCCGCCCTGGCGCAGCAGCCCGCCGTGACGCTGCTGAACGTGTCGTACGACCCCACGCGCGAGTTCTACGTGGAGTTCAACACCGCCTTCCAGAAGTACTGGAAGGCCAAGGCCGGCCAGGACGTGACGATCAAGCAGTCGCACGGCGGCTCGGGCAAGCAGGCCCGCTCGGTCATCGACGGGCTGGATGCCGACGTGGCCACGCTGGCGCTGGCCGGCGACACCGATGCACTGGTGAAGAACGGCGGCTGGATCAGGGAAGGCTGGCAGAAGCGCCTGCCGCACAACTCGTCGCCGTACACGTCGACCATCGTGCTGGTGGTGCGCGCGGGCAACCCCAAGGGCATCAAGGACTGGGACGACCTGGTCAAGCCCGGCGTGAGCGTGATCACGCCCAACCCCAAGACCTCGGGCGGCGCGCGCTGGAACTACCTGGCCGCGTGGGAGTTCGCCAGGCGCAAGTACGGTGGCGATGCCAAGGCGCGCGACTTCGTGGCGCGCCTCTATGGCAACGTGCCGGTGCTGGACACGGGCGCGCGCGGCTCCACCATCACCTTCGCTCAGCGCAACCAGGGCGACGTGCTGATCGCGTGGGAGAACGAGGCCTACCTGCTGGAAAAGGAATTCGGCGCGAAGTTCGACGTGGTCGCGCCGTCGGTGTCGATCCTGGCCGAGCCGGCCGTCGCGGTGGTCGATCGCAACGTCGACAGGAAGGGCACGCGCGCCGTCGCCGAGGAGTACCTGAAGTTCCTGTATTCCGAGGAAGGCCAGGACATCGCCGGCAAGCACTTCTACCGGCCCGCGGTCTCGCAGAAGGCGCAGGCCAGGTACGCCAGCCAGTTCCCCAAGCTGAACCTGTTCACCGTGGACCAGGCGTTCGGGGGCTGGGACAGGGTCGCGAAGGAGCACTTCGCGGACGGCGCGCAGTTCGACCAGATCTACACGCGCAAGTGACGCGTCAGCGTCATCCCCGCGGAGGCGGGGATCCAGGGCTTCCTTGTCAACTGCGGTTGGCGCGCCAGTGGCTGACCGCGATCACCACCGCCAGCAGCAGCTCCGGGATCAGGTAGCCCAGCCACACCGCGGCCGGCTGCGGCAGCCCGACCTGGGAGATGGACACCAGCCGGCCGAGGCCGGCCAGAAGCACGCCCAGCGCGATCAGGTAGACCAGCGCGCCCTGGCGCCGGATGGTCGCGGCCGCCCACAGGCTGGTGAAGCCGCTGCCGAGGTACACGCCCGCCAGGAACCGGTGCACGTTGTCCAGGCGCGGCGTCGTGTCCGGCTGCCCGAGGTACATCTGCAGGCAGCCGCCGAGCACGGCGATCACGCCGATCAAGAACAACGCCGCTCGGGTGACCTGCTGCGAGGTGCGCAAGGGCAGCGGGGCGGTGGCGCCGGGGTGCTCGAGGGTGGCTTGCATGGCAGCCTCCTGGGCTGAGTGAGGGGTCCGCGAAGCTTAGATGTGCTTGTGCGGGTAACCAAGTGAGAACTCTGTCGTTCCCTCGCGTGCGCGCTGCCGGAAGAATGAGCCGCCATGTCCCACCCCGCATCCCGGCTCCTCGAGGTCACCGCGTTCGCCTGGGGGCTGGCGCGCGTTCAACGCGCCGCCGCCCACAGCATCGTGAGTGCCGAAACCACCAGCAGTCCATCGATGAGGAGGCGGAACGTCTCCGGCGCGAGGCGCAGCACCACGTGCCGCCCCGCGAAGGCGCCCGCCATCAGGGAGGAGCCGGCCACCAGGCCTTCCAGCACCACCTTGCCCGGCAGCGCCGACGAGGCCGCGAAGGTCGCGACCTTGGTGGCGTACACCGCCAGCGAGGCCAGCGCCTCGGTGCCCAGCAGCCCGCCGCGGTCCAGGCCGTAGGCGGTGAACAGCGGCACCTGCAGCGGGCCGGTGGAGACCACGATGCCGGTCAGGAAGCCCAGCGGCGCGGCCAGCAGCGCCAGCTGGAAAAGGGAGAGCCGGAATCCCGACTGCGCCAGCCGCCGCCGGCCCGGCACCATCGCCAGGAAGAAGATGCCGAGCGCGGCCTCGGCCCAGCCCGCCGGGATGGCCAGCAGCGTGCGCACGCCGAGCGCGGCGCAGGGCAGGGCGGCGATGCAGAAGGTCGCGGCGGCCCGCCAGTCCACCTCGCGGTACCAGGCGATCACCCGCCCCAGGTTGCCCATGAAGGCGGCGATGGCCATCACCGGAACCGCTTCCACCGGCCCCCAGGCCAGCACCAGGATGGGCATGAGCACGATCGACGAGCCGGTGCCCACGATGCCGCCCAGCGTTCCGCCCAGGAGACCGAACACCAGGACCAGCAGGTAGTCCATCAGGGGCGGGCGGGCGCGTAGCTCAGCATGACCGCACTCTAGCAAGCCGGACGGGCTTGTCCGTACCGGCCGTGGGTGCGCTGCTTCTCCGGTATCGTCGCGGTCCCGAATCGACGGAACCGCACACCATGACCAGCTTCGACATCGCCGACCTCGTGCAGGGCCTGCGCGCCGCGCGCGGCGAATGGCGCGACTCGCAGGGCCGCGCCCGCGAGAACGGCGGCCGCGAACTGCCGTCGCCCCAGGCGCTGGAGCGCATCGTCGAGCAGCTCAAGGGCGCCCTGTTCCCCATGCGGCTGGGTCCGCCCGACCTGCGCAACGAGACCGAGGACTTCTACGTCGGCCACACGACCGACGCCGCGCTGCGCGCGCTGCACGCGCAGGTCTGCCTGGAGGTGCGCCACGCCGCCCGTCACGCGGAAGGCGGCGCCGATGTCGCGCAGGACCGCGCGTCCACCCTGGTGCGTGAGTTCGCGCAGTCGCTGCCCGCCATCCGCAGGCTGCTCGACACCGACGTGCTGGCCGCCTGGCAGGGCGACCCGGCCGCGCGCAGCGTCGACGAGGTGCTGCTGTGCTATCCCGGCGTGCTGGCGATGATCCACCACCGCCTGGCGCATCGCCTGTACGAGCTGGGCCTGCCGCTGCTGGCGCGCATCGTGGCCGAGATCGCGCACAGCCGCACCGGCATCGACATCCATCCCGGCGCCACCATCGGGCGCGGCTTCTTCATCGACCACGGCACCGGCGTCGTGATCGGCGAGACGGCGGTGATCGGCGAGCGGGTGCGGCTCTACCAGAACGTGACGCTGGGCGCCAAGCGGTTCCCGGTGGCGGAGGACGGCAAGCTCACCAAGGGCCTGCCGCGCCATCCGATCCTGGAGGACGACGTCGTGATCTACGCCGGCGCCACCGTGCTGGGCCGCGTCACCATCGGCAAGGGCGCGGTGATCGGCGGCAACGTGTGGGTGACGCACGACGTGCCGGCGGGCGGCAGCGTGGCGCAGGCCCGCAGCGACGAAGGCCGCGGGGTCAACTGAGGAAGAAGGGAGCGCTTCAGCGCTTCTTCGAGGCGCCGGGCCCTTCGCGCTCGGCGCGCCGGCCGATCTGGCCGTAGATCTCGGCATGCAGGCGGTCGGCCTGCTCGCGCAATCTCCTCGCACGATCGCGATGCGGCTGGCCCGCCTCGCCTTGCTGCGCGGCCTGCAGTTCGGCCTCGCGCGCGGCTCCATGCGCGGCGCCCCAGCGCTGGAGTTGTTCGACCTGGTTCATGTGTACGTGAGTCCCTGAGCGGATTTCTTCTGTGCGCGGCAAGCGGCGTTCCCACGCGGCCGGCCCCTCCCGAGGACCGGCCGCGTGACCGCTTAGCGGGAAGGCGAGGTCGTCACGCCACCCGAAGCGGAGGAGCCGGTGCTGCCGCTGGTGCCGGAGCTGCTGCTCGTGCCCGCGGAACCGCCGGTGCCGCTCGAGGTGCTGCCGCTGCCGGAGGGCATGGTGGACGTCGAACCGCCGGAGGAGCCCATGCCCGAGCGGGTGCTCGAAGACGAGGAGCCGCCGGAGCCGGTGCTGGGGGACGAAGCCGACGACGAGCCCGAGGGGCCGTAGCTGCCGGAGGCGGAGCCGCCGGTGGAGCCCATGCCCGACGCGGTGCCGGTGGTGCTGCCCGAGCCCGAGGTGCCGCAGGCGGCGAGGGCGGCGGTACAGGCGATCGCGAGGACGTATTTCATCATTTGCTTGGTTCCTTTCAGATCATCCGGCGCAGGCGATCTGCCTGCACCTCTGTTCACCTTGCCTCGCGGCTCGTGTGGGAGAAAGTACCAGCTGCCCGGCATCCGGGTCGGACCAGGCGTGGCGCTCCTGTACGCCTTCTCTTACGCCCGTGCCTCAGCGGAGGCCTCGCACCGGGGCGGTGGTGCGACATCCATCTCCAGTCGTTTCGCGCGGCGGTCCGTGGCGCGTGCGTTGCCCAGAATGGTCGTCATCCCGTACTTCATCCGACTTGCCATGGCCTCCAACCAGTACCGCATCGCCGTCCTCGTGGGCAGCATCCGCAAGGACTCCTTCAACCGCAAGCTGGCGCTCGCCATCGCGAAGATGGCGCCGCAGGACTTCAGCTTCGAGCATTGCGCCATCCACGACCTGCCCCTCTACAACCAGGACGACGACGCCAACCAGGCCGAGCCGGTGCGCCGGCTCAAGAACGAGATCAGCAAGGCGCAAGGCGTCCTGTTCGTCACGCCGGAATACAACCGCTCGGTGCCCGGCGTGCTGAAGAACGCCATCGACCACGCGTCGCGGCCGTATGGCCAGAGCGCGTTCGCCGGCAAGGCGGCCGGCATCATCGGCATCTCCGTCGGCGCCATCGGCACCGCGATGGCGCAGCAGCACCTGCGCAACACGCTGGCCTACCTGGACATGCCCACGCTGGGCCAGCCCGAGGCCTTCGTGCAGAACAAGGAAGGCCTGCTCCTTCCCGACGGCGGGATCGGCGTCGAGAGCACCCGCAAGTTCCTGCAGGGCTGGGTGGACAAGTACGTGGCGTGGGTGAAGATCCACGCGAAGATGTAGCGCGCGAGGACTTCAGGGCGTGCTGAAGAACCGCGGCCGCGCCCGTTCGATCGCCTGCCCGTACACCTCGATGTAGCGCCGCGCGCTCGCTTCCCAGCCGAACGGCCGGGCCATGCCGTTGGCCTGCAGGCGGCGCCACAGCGTCGGTTGCTTCCATGTCGCGCGCAGCCGCGTGATCGCGTCGGCGAAGCCGTCGGCGTCCTGCGACCGCATGACGAAGCCGGTGCCTTGCGCCGGATCGGCCGTGGCGTCCACCACCGAGTCCACCAGCCCGCCCACGCCGCCCACCACCGGCGGCGTGCCGTAGGCCTGGCTGTACATCTGGTTGAGGCCGCAGGGCTCGAAGCGCGAGGGCATCAGGAAGCAATCGGCGCCCGCTTCGATCAGGTGCGCGAGCGGCTCGCTGAATCCCACCGTGACGCTCATGGACCTGGGCGAGCGCGCCGCCGCTTCCGACAGCGCCTGCTGCAGGCCCGGATCGCCGGTGCCCAGCACCACGACCTGGCCGCCGCCCTGCAGCAGCAGTTCGATCTGGCCCAGCAGCAGGTCGATGCCCTTCTGCGAGGTGAGCCGGCTCACCAGCCCGAACAGCAGCGCGGCCGGGTCCGCATCCAGGCCGCACTGCGCCTGCAGCGCCGCCTTGTTGCGCGCCTTGCCCGCGAAGTCGCCGGGGCGGAAGCGGTGCGGCAGCAGCGGATCCGTGGCCGGGTTCCACACCTGCAGGTCGATGCCGTTCAGGATGCCGGTGAGCCGGTCGGCGCGCGAACGCAGCACGCCGTCCAGGCCGACGCCGAATTCCGCGGTCTGGATCTCGCGCGCGTAGTTCGGGCTGACGGTGGTGATCGCCTGCGCGAACTGCAGGCCCGCCTTCAGCATCGACAGCTGGCCCCAGAACTCCACGCCGTCCATGCCGCGCCAGTGGCTGGGGATCTCCAGCCGGTCGGCCTGGTCCATCGGGAACACCCCCTGGAACGCCAGGTTGTGGATGGTGACCACCGAGGCGGCCACCGCTTCGTGCGCATTGCGTTCGCGCGCCTGCGCCAGGTACAGCGGCGCCAGCGCGCAGGGCCAGTCGTTGGCGTGGACGACGTCGGCCTGCCAGCCCCCCACCGGGCTCTGCGTCGTGCCCAGCAGCGCGGCCACGTGGCTGAGGAAGCCGAAGCGCATCGCGTTGTCGGCGTAGTCGTGGCCGGTGTGATCGACGTAAGGGCCGCCAGGCCGCTGGTACAGCGAGGGACAGGCCAGCAGCAGCAGCGTGACGCCGTTGTCGGCGCGCACCGGCAGCAGCTGCGCCGCCGGCCATGGACCGGTGGCGGGCAGGTCGATGCCGTCGCCGACCTCGCCGCTGACCTTCATGCCGCGATACGCCGGCAACAGCACGCGCACGTCGTGCCCCTGCGCGGCCAGCGCGGAGGGCAGGGCGCCGCTGACGTCACCCAGGCCGCCGGTCTTCACCCACGGCGCGCATTCGGGCGTGGCGAACAGGATCTTCATGCGCCGCCCTCCCGCGGTCCTTGCGCGACGAGCACTGCGAACGGCAGCCCGGCCGCCGCGGCGAACACCTCTTCGAGCGCGAGCGATCCATTGGTGACCACCGTCTCGCCCGTCAGGGCATTGCGCCAGCGCGGCCAGCCCTGCAGCGCCGCGCCGTCGGCCGCGCGCACGTGGGTGCCGCGCCAGAGCGCGGCCGACCAGCGCGACTCGTCGCCTTCGCACAGCGTGAACGCCAGCCGCACGGCGACCACCAGCACCGCCTGGTCCTCGTGCGTGCGCAGGAATGCGACCGCATGGTCCGCGGCCGGGCCGTCGGCCGACAGCGGCACGTAGCCGCCGTCGCAGAACAGCTCGCGCATCTGCTGGCGCAGCTGCAGCAGCCGCCAGGTCACCAGGTGCTTGATGCGGCCGTCCGCCACGTTGGCCTGCAGCTGCCGCCAGAGCGCCGTGGGCGGGATGCCGTCGCGGCACTGCGACTGGATCTCCGCCAGGTCGCGCTGCAGCCGGCCGAAGTCCACCGGCCGCCGGTTGTCCGGATCGACCAGGCTGAAGTTCCACTGCTCGCAGCCCTGGTACACGTCGGGCACGCCGGGCACGGTGAACTTCAGCGCCACCTGCGCCAGGCTGTTGCGGAAGCCCCAGGGCGCGATGCGCGCGGTGAACTTCTGCAGCTCGTCGACGAAGGGGTTGGGCGCGCCGGGCCGCAGCACCGCGTCCACGTAGCGCGCGAGAGCCTCTTCGTACGGCTGCTCGGGGGAAACCCAGCTCGTGTGCCGCTTGGCCTCGCGTGCCGCCTTGCGCAGGTACTCCTGCACGCGCATGCGCAGCGACTCGCGCTCCTGCGCGTGCGGCGGCTCCGCGGGCCACAGGCCCACCAGGGTCTGGAACAGCAGCCAGATGTCGTTGCGCGAAGGCGCGACGCCGGCCTCGGTCTCGGAGAGGAACAGCTCGCCCCAGCCGGCCCAGCGCTGCAGCGTCTCGGCCCAGGCCTGCGGCAGCTCGGACAGCACGTCGATGCGCGCGCGCAGGTCCTCGCCGCGCTTGCTGTCGTGGGTGGAGGTGGCCAGCAGGCAGTGCGGCCGGTGCCGCTCGCGGGCCTGGTTGGCACCGTGGAAGGCGGACACCGACAGGCCGTACCCGGCCGGCTCGCCGCCCACTTCGTTCAGCGAGGTCAGGCGCAGAAATCGATAGAACGCCGTGTCCTCGACCGACTTGGCCATCACCGGCGAGGTGAACTGCTGCCAGCGCGCCAGGAAGCGCGCGCGCTGCTCGGCCGGCACGCCCGCTGCTTCGCCTTCGCCGAGCAGCACCTCGCGCACGTGGTCCAGCACGCCGGACTCGGAGCCGCCCAGGCGACGGCGCGCCGCGGCCACCGCCCAGTCGATGTGGCGGCGGTCGGCGGCGCTGGGCGTGTCGCCCGCGCGCAGGTAGGTGCGGTAGACCGGGAAGCCCGCCGCGATCTCGGCCAGCGCCAGCCGCAGGCGGTTGCGCGTGAAGTCGCGGCGGCGCCGGTTGGCGCGCGTGATGCGGTAGATGGACTCCACCAGCCAGTTGAGCTCGGAAAAGAGCGAGGTGCCGATGATCAGCCGCTTGCACTGGTAGACGATCTCGGCGAAGTCCTGGTCCTCGCCGGTGAACGACCGGTAGGCGGCGTCCATCTCCGCTTCGCGTGCGGGATCCACGAAGAGGCCGTTGACCAGGCTGGCGAAGCGGTAGCCGGTGTCGCCGTGCACGGGCCACTGGTGCGACAGCGGCTCGTGCTCGGCCAGGATCTTCTCCACCACCAGGTAGAGCGCCCGCGGCTCGCGGCCGGCCACCTCGGCCTGGCGCGCATAGCGGGCCTGCAGCCGCTCGAAGTACTGGCGCGGGTCCGACAGGCCGTCGGGATGGTCGATGCGCAGCGCGTCCAGGTGGCCGTCCTGCAGCCACTGCAGCACGCGGGCGTGCGTGGCCTCGAACACCTCCTGCCGTTCCATGCGCAGCGCCGCCAGCGTGTTCACGTCGAAGAAGCGCCGGTAGTTGACGTCGTCGCTGGCCACGTGCCAGTCGGCCAGGCGATAGGCCTGGCGCCCGATGAGGTGGTCCAGCAGGTCGAAGCTGGCCGGGTCGGACGGGTTGCCGTTGAAGCGCTGCACGCAGCTGTCGATCCAGTGCGCCAGCCATTCGTTGCGCGCGACCAGGCGCGCGAGGTTGCGCTTGTAGATGCCGGCGTCGCGCACGCGGGCGCGGCGCTGCTCGTCGTCGCCGTGGTCGCGCGCGGGCAGCCGCTCGAAGGACGCGAGCAGCGAGGCGACCACCGCGTGGCTGTCGCTCTCGGCCTCGTCCTGCGCCGGCGGCGCGGGCAGCACGGCCAGGATGTCCGGGTAGGTGGCGGGATCGATCGGGAAGCGGTGGTTCCAGTAGCGCAGCCCGAACTCGCCCTGCTCGGGCGAGAAATGCAGCTGGAGCTCGCCCGACTCCAGCACCCGGCCGTAGTGGTCGCCCAGCACCGGCAGCAGCACCCGGCCGGTCATCTCGCGCGCGGCCGGGGACCACTCGATGTCGAAGGTCTGGGCATGGGCCGAGGCCTGGCCGTGCTCCAGCACCTCCAGCCACCAGGCGTTGTCGGCCTCCAGCACGCCCATGTGGTTGGGCACCAGGTCCAGCATCTGGCCCATGCCGTGGCGGCGCAGCGCGCGGCACATGCGTTCGAAGTCGCGCTCGTCACCCACCTCGGGATTGAGCGCGGTGTGATCGACGATGTCGTAGCCGTGCGTGCTGCCGGGCCGCGCCCGCAGGAACGGGCTGCTGTACAGGTGGCTGATGCCCAGCGCGTGCAGGTAGGGCACGGCTTCGGCCACGTCGGCGAAGCGGCAGCCCTCGTGGAACTGCACGCGGTAGGTCGCGGCCGGGATGCGCGCGCTCGAGATCGGCGGCAGCTCGGAAGGCGTGGTCTCGGGCGCGGGCCCGTTGCGCTCGGAGCGAAGCACCTGCGCCACCGCGGCGAAGCGCTCGTCGGCCGCCAGGTCCTCCACCGCGATCGACAGCTTGCGGCGCCAGTTGGGGAAGCGCTCCTCCGTGGTGCCGGGCACGTTCACCTGCAGCAGCTGGCCGGTGACGTCCTCCAGCTGCACGCCGACCAGCCAGCTGGGCGTGCGCGCCAGGTAGGCGTAGACGCCGGCGACGAAGGGCGGCGTGGCGTCGGGCACGGACGTGGGCTGGGCGTTGGCGTCGGGCGGCAGCAGGCCCTGGTGCTGCAACGCCAGCAGCAGCCGGGCGCGGTCCTGCGCGCGATCGATGACGGCGCGCTCGCGTGCCGGCTCGTCGGGAAAGAGGCCCAGGTTCGCGATCAGCTCCAGGTCCTCGCCCAGCCAGAAGCCGCGCAGCGTGGGCAGGTCGTGCGTGCTGACCACGGCCAGCGCCTGCGGCTGCCATTCGGCGGGGGGGCGGAAGCTGCCGTCGTGGTTGCGTTCGAAGAGGAGCGGGCGGTACGACAGCAGGCAGCGCTCGCGCATCGCCTCGCGCATCGCGGGCGCCACGTTGCCCAGGTCCTCGCCGATCACCAGGCAGTGGTGGCGGTGGCTCTCCAGCGCCAGGATGCCCAGCAGGTCCTGCAGCGGGTAGGTGACGTAGGTGCCGCCGTCGCCGCCGATCCAGAACAGGCGCATCAGCGCCATCACGTGGTCCATGCGCAGCGCGCCGCAGTGCCGCATGTTGGCGCGCAGCGTCTCGATGAAGGGAGCGTAGCGCGCGCCGCGCAGCTGCACCGGGTTGAGCGGCGGCAGTCCCCAGTTCTGGCCCAGCGCGTTCAGCGGGTCGGGCGGCGCGCCCACGTGCATGCCCAGCGCGTAGAGCGAGGGCTGCACCCAGGTCTCGGCGCCGCCTTCGTTGACGCCCACGGCCAGGTCGCAGTACAGGCCCAGGCCCATGCCGCGCGTCTTCGCGTAGCGCTGCACCGATTCGAGCTGCACCTCGCACAGCCACTGCAGCCAGAAGCGGTAGCGGATGGCCGAGCCGTGGTTGTCGCGGAACGCCTGGATGGCGTCGCCGCGCGGATCGCGCCAGGCCTCGGGCCAGGCCGGCCAGCCCCAGACGTTCGGATCGGTGGCGTACAGGTGCGCCTGCACCGCCTCGAACAGCGCGTGCGGACCGATGGTGGCCTCGCGCTCGTCCATGTACTGGCTGAAATGCGCGCCGCGCGACCTGCCCGGGTGCAGCTCGTTCTGTTCGAAGTGCCGCCACAGGATGGCCAGCATCTCCTCCTTCACCGCGGCGACGCCGGGATAGTCCACCAGCTCGACCTCGCGCAGGCGGCGCAGGCGGTCCTGGAAGTCCTCGCCGTGCAGCTTGCGCAGCGCCTCCTCGCAGCCGGACAGCTCGGCCAGCGCCAGCACGTCCAGGTAGATGGGGTTCAGCGCCGTGCGGCTGGAAGGGCTGTACGGACTCGCGACTTCGGGGCGGTGCGGGAACAGCGCATGCAGCGGCGACAGGCCGATGAACGAGGCGCCCTGCCGGGCGGCGGTGTCCACCAGCCGGCGCAGGTCGCCGAAGTCGCCGATGCCCCAGTTGCGCGCGGAGCGCAGCGCGTACAGCTGGATGGTGCAGCCCCACCAGCGCTCGCCTTGCAGCAGCGGCTGCGGCGCCCAGCAGCGGCGCGGCGCGACCACCAGCAGGCACTCGGTCTGCGGCTGCGCGTCGAGCGCGAGCCGCCAGTAGCCGATGCGAAGCGGCGAGGGCGGCTCGACGATAGCCAGGTCGCCTTCGCGGCGGACCTCGCCGTACAGCGCGTCGCCGCCGTCCTCGGGCGTGAGCTGCCAGCGTTCGCTGGCAGGCCCGCCGGTCCAGGCGATGCGCAGCGGCTCGCCTTCCAGCACCACCTGCACGGGCGGCGGGCCTTGCTCGGGTGCGGGCTGCGCGTCGCGCAGGCCCATGCTGTCGAGGGCTTTGGCGAGAACCCCGGGTGCGACCTCGAGGTCTTCGCCCCAGAAGGAGTGATAGCGCAGGGCCACGCCATGGCGTTCGGCCTGACGCGCCAGGTCGTGCGCTTCCGCGTCCAGGCTCATAAGGTGATCTCGGGACCGATCCGCCAGCGCGCGGCCGAGGCGGGCCAGGTGTCCGGCGCGGCATCGGCCGGCCAGCGGTGGCGGAACACGTCCTGTGTTTCGACGGGGCCGCTGCGTTGCGCCGGCACGGCCAGCGGCCGCGGTCCCAGGTTGATCTCGAGCGACAGCACCTGGCCGTCGCCGTAGCGCCATTGCACGGCGATGCCGGTGGCGCCGACGCGCTGCGCGGTGTGCTGACCGGTCAGCAGCTGGCCCTGCCGGGGAATGATCCACTGGCGGCGGGCGCTCAATGCCTCGCGCACCATCGCGCGCCACGCGCGGCCTCGCTCGCTCGCGCGCTCGTCGTCGCCCGGGCGGCTCGCCTCGAAGGTGTCCGCGCTGCACGGATCGGGCAGCGGCAGCACCTTGCCGTCGACCAGCTTGGTGACATGCCCGAACTCGCGCTTGCGGCCTTCCTGCACGGCCTTCTTCAGGTCGCCTTCCCAGTCGGCGAAATAGAACCACGGCCGCATGCTGCCGAATTCCTCGCCGAGGAACAGCATCGGCACGGCGGGCGTGAGCAACGCCAGCAGGGTCGCGAGCGGCGCCGCGTCCGGCCCGACCAGGGTGGCCAGCCGTTCGCCGAACGCGCGGTTGCCCACCTGGTCGTGGTTGTGCGCGAAATTCACCAGCGACGGCAGCGGCACCGGCGGCGCGGGACGCGGTTCCTCGCGCGCCCCGCCGGGCTTGCGCGCGCTGTCCTCGAACAGCATGCCGTGGGCGAGCGAACGGGCCAGCAGGTCGAACGGATGTTCGCCGGGCGTGTGGCCGTAGTCGTGGTAATAGCCACCGGCCTCGCCGGTCAGGGCCACGTGCAGCGCATGGTGGAAGTCGTCGTTCCACTGGCCGTCGTAGCGGCCCGGTTCCGGCCGCATCGCCAGCCACTGGTGCTGGTTGTTCTCGTTCTCCAGCACCAGGTGCACGTGGCGGCCCGCGGTGGCCTCGCGCACGCGGCGCGACAGGTCGTCCAGGATGTGCGGCGTGCCGCCGTCGGCGATGGCATGCACCGCGTCCAGCCGCAGGCCGTCGAAGCGGTACTCGGTGGTCCAGTACACCGCGTTCTCGATGAAGAACTCGCGCACCGGCCGGCTGTGCGGGCCGTCGAAGTTGATCGCCGCGCCCCACGGGCTGCTGCGCGTGGCGGAGAAGAAGCCCGGCGCGTAGCGGTGCAGGTAGTTGCCTTCAGGCCCGAAGTGGTTGTAGACCACGTCGAGGAACACCATCAGACCCAGCCGGTGCGCGGCCTGGATGAAGGCCTTCAGTTCGCTGGGGGTGCCGTAGGCGGCATGCGGCGCGAACGGCAGCACGCCGTCGTAGCCCCAGCCGAACCGGCCCGGGAAGTCCGCCAGCGGCATCAGCTCGATCGCCGTGATGCCCAGCTCGGCCAGTTCCGGCAGGCGGCTCGTGGCCGCGGTGAAGGTGCCCTCCGGCGTGAACGCACCCACGTGCAGCTCGTACAGCACGACCTCGTGCCAAGGCCGGCCCTTCCAGTCCTCGTCCCACTCGAAGGCCAGCGGATCCACCACCACGCTGGGCTGGTGCACGCCCTGCGGGTTGTGGCGCGACGCGGGGTCGGGGACCAGCAGCTCCTGGTCGATGCGCCAGTGGTAGGGCGTGCCGGCGGCGGCGTCGGCGACCTGCGCTTCCCACCAGCCTTCGGAGTTGCGGTTGGCGGGGTAGGGCACGAAGTCCGACCTGGCGAACCCCGTGGGATAGATCGCCAGTTCCACCTGCCGGGCCGCGGGCGCCCACAGCCGGAAGTCGACCCCGTCGCCGGGGCGCGGCGTGGCCCCGAAGCGCATCGGATGCACGCACTTCATCCCGGACGCCCTTCGACCAGCACCGCCATGGCATGCGACTCGAGTTCGATCTTGGCCTGCGGCTGCACGCGCTCGGCCTCCCCGTGCGCGAAGTGGCCCTGGCCGGTATCCACGCGCACGCGCCATTCCTCGATGCCGGGCACTTCGGGCAGGGTGAAGATCACTTCCTCGTCCGACGCGTTGAAGAGCAGCAGCACGCTGGGGCTGGGATGGCCGTCCACCGGCGTGAACTTGCCGTCGAACAGGGCGGCGATGCAGCGCACGGAAGGGTTGGTCCACTCCTCCTCGGTCATCGGCAGGCCCCACACACTGAACCAGGCCAGCCCGGCGCGGCCTTCCTCGTCGGGCTCGCCGGTGGGCCAGCGGTTGTCGCGCAGCGCGGGCAGCTCGCGCCGCAGCGCGATGAGCGCGCGGGTGAATTCGATCAGCGGGTCGTTGCGGCGCTCCTCGCTCCAGTCGAACCAGCTGACCGGGTTGTCCTGGCAGTACGCGTTGTTGTTGCCGCCCTGGGTGCGGCTCATCTCGTCGCCGCCCAGCAGCAGCGGCACGCCGCGCGAGCAGAAGAGGGTGGCGATGAAGTTGCGCTTCTGCCGCTCGCGCAGGGCCAGCACGTCCTCGTCGTCGGTGTCGCCTTCCAGGCCGCAGTTCCAGCTGCGGTTGTGGCCTTCGCCGTCGCGGTTGTCCTCGAAGTTGGCCTCGTTGTGCTTCTCGTTGTAGCTGACCAGGTCGGCCAGCGTGAAGCCGTCGTGCACCGTCACCAGGTTGATGCTGGCGCTGGGCCGTCGCCGCGAGGGGCTGAAGATGTCGGCCGAGCCGGCCAGCCGAGCGGCGAACTCCTGCACCGCGCCGTCGGCGCCGCGCCAGAAGTCGCGCACCGAGTCGCGGTAGCGGCCGTTCCACTCCGACCAGCCGGCCGGGAAGCCGCCCACCTGGTAGCCGTTGTCGCCGATGTCCCAGGGCTCGGCGATCAGCTTGACCTGCTGCAGCACCGGGTCCTGCGCCACGGCCGCGAGGAAGGGCGAGCGGTGGTCGAACTCGTACTGGCCGTTGCGCGCCACGGCCGGCGCCAGGTCGAACCGGAAGCCGTCCACGTGCATCTCCTGCACCCAGTAGCGCAGGCTGTCCATCATGAGGCGCAGCGTGGCGGGATGGCTGATGTCCAGCGTGTTGCCGGTGCCGGTGACGTCCGAGTAGTAGCGGCGCTCGTCCTGCACCAGCCGGTAGTAGGCCGGGTTGTCGATGCCCTTGAGGAACAGCGTGGGCCCGAGGTGGTTGCCTTCGCAGCTGTGGTTGTAGACCACGTCCAGGATCACCTCGAGTCCGGCCGCGTGCAGCGCCTTGACCATGCGCTTGAAGTCGTTCGGGTCGCCGCCGGCGCAGTAGCGCGGCTCCGGCGCGAAGAAGGCCACGGTGTTGTAGCCCCAGTAGTTGGCCAGGCCCAGGTCGATCAGGCGGCGCTCGTCGTTGAAGGCGTGCACCGGCAGCAGTTCGACCGAGGTGACGCCCAGGCGCTTGAGGTGCGCTATGGCCGGCTCGCTGGCCAGGCCCGCGAAGGTGCCGCGCAGGCCGTGCGGCACCTCGTTCATCAGCCGGGTGAAGCCGCGCGCGTGCACCTCGTAGAAGACGGTGTCCTCCATCGGCAGGTTCGGGCGCCGGTCGTCGCCCCAGTCGAAGTGGGAGTCCAGCACCACGCACTTGGCGGCGCCCGCGGCGTTGTCGGCGGGGTCCATCGCGAGGTCGCGCGCGGGCCCGCCCAGCGTGTACGCGTACTGCCAGGCGCCGCCGCGCAGCGGCCGGTCGAGCGCACGGGCGTACGGGTCCAGCAGCAGCTTGTGCGGATTGCAGCGCAGGCCGTCGTTCGGTTGGTACGGCCCGTGCACGCGCAGCCCGTAGCGCGTGCCGGCGGGCAGGCCGGGCACCAGGCCGTGCCAGATGTCGTCGCTTCGGCGGGGCAGGGCGAGGCGGCGCACTTCGCGCGTGCCGGTGCGGTCGAACAGGCACAGCTCGACCTTCTCCGCGATGCTGGAATACACGGCGAAGTTGACGCCCTGCTCGGTGAGCGTGGCGCCCAGGGGCCAGGGGCTCCCGGGCTCGCAGTGGTCCGGCAGCTGGGCTTCGGCGGGGTGCGTGTGGGCTGCGGCGACGGCCGCTGCCGTCATGCAACCACCTCCAGTCTTCCCTTGCCGGCGCGCACCGTGCCGCGCGTGCTCGGATGGTGGCGCGAGCCGGCGCGGAAGTAGCCGGCCGGCACCACCACGATGCCGCTCTCGGTGACGTGGAAGCGCTTGCGGTCCTGCTCGAGGTCGAAGCCGATGCGCTCGCCGGCGGGCACGTCGTTGTCCTGGTCGATGATGGCGCGGTGCACCTGGGCGCCGCGGCCGATGCGCGAGCGCTCCATCACGATGCAGTGCTCCAGCCGCGCTCCGCGCTCCACGTGCACCGAGCGGCGCAGCATGGCGTGGTCCAGCGCCGCGCCGTCGATGATGCTGCCGGAGCCCACCACCGAGCGGTTGATCACGCCGTTCTCGATCTGCGCCGACTCGGCCTGGTCGGGGCTGGCGTAGATCGGCCAGCGCGAGTTGGTCATGCGGAACTTGGGCGCCGCGCCCAGCGTGTCGAAGTGGGCCTCGAAGTACGAGTCGATGGTGCCCACGTCGCGCCAGTAGCCGTGCTCCTCGTACGGCTCGGTGCCGGGGATGTGGTTGGTGTCGAAGTCGTAGGCCACCAGCTTGTGGCTCTTCACCATCGACGGCAGGATGTGCTTGCCGAAGTCGCTGGTGCCGTTCTCGTGCATCTTCCTCAGCTGCTCCAGCAGCACGTCGGCGTTGAAGATGTAGTTGCCCATCGAGCCCAGCGCGTGGGTGGTGCTGCCCGGCATCGGCTTGCACTTCCTGGGCTTTTCCATGAAGTCGACGATCCGGTTGTTGTCGTCGATCTCCACGATGCCGAACTGGTCGCTCTGCGACAGGCGCACGGGCAGCGTGGCCACGCTGGCGTGGGCGTTGCTCTGGACGTGGAAGTCGATCATCTGGCGCACGTCCATGCGGTAGATGTGGTCGGCGCCGAAGACGGCCACGATGTCCGGCTTCATGCTCTCGATCAGGTGGATGTTCTGGTACACGGCGTCGGCCGTGCCCTGGAACCACTCGGGGCCGTTGCGCATCTGCGGCGGCACGCAGGTGATGAAGTGCTGCGGCATGAACCGCGCCATGGTCCAGGTCTGGCGCACGTGCTCGATCAGCGACTGCGACTTGTACTGCACCAGCAGGTAGACCGAATAGATCTCCGAATTCACCAGGTTCGAAAGGACGAAGTCCACGATCCGGTGCTTGCCGTTGAACGGTACCGCCGGCTTGCAGCGGTCGGCGGTCAGCGGGTGCAGGCGCGAGCCTTCGCCGCCGGCCATCACGAAGGCCAGCACGTTTCGGTGAGCGGTCATTGAGAGAATCCTCCAGGGGTCGATGCGTCGGTGTCGTCGTCGACGAGCACCAGGGTGGCCAGGGGTGGCAGGGTGAGCGATGCGCTGGCGGGCTGTCCGCCCAGCGGCGTGGCGTCCGCGATGACGCGGCCGAGGTTGCCCATGCCGCTGCCGCCGTACCAGGAGGCGTCGCTGTTGAGCGCCTCCACCCACGGCCCGGCATGGGGCAGGCCCAGACGCAGCCCATGCCGCGGTTCCGGGGTCATGTTGATGAGGACCACCGCGAGCGCGTCGCCCGGGCGGCCCCGGCGCACGAACGCGAGCACGGTCTGCGGCTCCGAGGCCTCCACCGGCAGCCAGAAGAAGCCCTCGGCGTGGAAATCGTTGGCGTGCAGCGCGGGCAGGCGGCGGTAGGCCGCGTTCAGGTCGCACACCCAGCGCGCCGCGCCGGCGTGCAGCGGCCGCGCCCACAGGTGCCAGTCGAGCGTGCGCTCGTGGTGCCATTCCTGCAGCTGGCCGAACTCGCCGCCCATGAACAGCAGCTTCTTGCCCGGGTGGGTCCACATGTAGCCGTACAGCGCGCGCAGGCCGGCGAAGCGCTGCCACTCGTCGCCGGGCTGGCGGCCCAGGATGCTGCCCTTGCCGTACACCACCTCGTCGTGCGAGAGCGGCAGCACGAAGTTCTCGTTGAAGGCGTAGACCGAGGAGAAGCGGATGTCGTCGGCGTGGTAGCGGCGGAAGAAGTGCGGCCGCTGCATGTAGCGCAGCGTGTCGTTCATCCAGCCCATGTTCCACTTCATGCCGAAGCCCAGGCCGCCGTGGTGCACGGGGCGCGAGACGCCGGCCCAGGCGGTGGACTCCTCGGCGATCATGTGCACGTCGGGGAAGGCGCCGTACACGGCGCTGTTGAGGTCCTGCAGGAAGCTCACCGCCTCCAGGTTCTGGTTTCCGCCGTACTGGTTGGGGATCCACTCGCCCGGCTCGCGCGCGAAATCCAGGTACAGCATCGACGCCACCGCGTCCACGCGCAGGCCGTCGAAGTGGTACTTCTCCAGCCAGAACAGCGCGTTGCTGATCAGGAAGTCGCGCACCTCGTAGCGGCCGTAGTTGAAGATCAGGCTGTTCCACTGCGGATGGAAGCCCAGGCGCGGGTCGGCATGCTCGTACAGCTCGGTGCCGTCGAACTGCGCCAGCGCGTGCGGATCGGAAGGGAAGTGCGAGCCGACCCAGTCCAGGATCACGCCGATGCCGTGCTGGTGCAGCGTGTCCACCATCACCATCAGGTCCTGCGGCGTGCCGTAGCGCGAGGTGGGCGCGTAGTAGCCGGTGGTCTGGTAGCCCCACGAGCCGTAGAACGGATGCTCGGCCACCGGCATCAGCTCGACGTGGGTGAAGCCCATGGTGCGGCAGTGCGAGGCCAGGCGCACGGCCAGGTCGCGGTAGTTCAGCACGCGGCCGTCTTCCTCGCGCTGCCACGAGCCCAGGTGCACTTCGTAGATCGACATCGGCTGGCGATGCGACTGGCGCTCGGCGCGCTGCGACATCCACTCGCGATCGCCCCACGCATGGCCGTCCAGCGGCCAGATCTGCGAGGCCGTGCCGGGCGGATGCTCGCAGCGGAAGGCGTACGGATCGGCCTTGTCCATCCAGCCGCCGTGCGCGCCATGGATGCGGTACTTGTAGAAGTCGCCGGCGCGCGCGCCCTCCAGGCGCCCGTGCCACAGGCCGCTGCCGTCTTCCAGCTTCTGCAGCGGCTCGCAGTGCCAGCCGTTGAAGGAACCCGCGACGCCGACGCTGCGGGCGTTCGGCGCCCACACCGTGAAGCGGGTGCCGCTGCCGTCCACATGGGCCCCCATCACGTCGAACTGGCGGAAGTGGTGGCTCGGCCTTGGCCCCGATCGGGCGGCGACGGATGCGGTCGGGGTCGCGGCGCCGGAATGGATGTGCGAAGGCGTCATGTCGTAACTTGCGTGTGATTCTTGTGTCGCGCAGCCTTCCAGAATGAAGGATGCGCTGACGAAATACCGTAGTCCGGCACCTACAGAGGGGCGTCGATTTCGCCGACGCGCGCGCGGGCTCGCCGGTAGCTGAGCCGCGAGCCAAAACGGCGTGCCTCGGCGGCGTGTGCGCCGACAAGGCTCGCCTACGGCTGAGCTGCGCTGCGAGCGTGACCTTGAGGACTGGCCTTCACGGCGGAACTGCCCAAGCTGAGCGCCGCGTGCGAACCGCGCGCGACTCAAACAGGAGCAAAGACCGTGTTTCTTCTCACCGCCGCCGCACTCATGCTGGCGCTTGCAGGGCAGACCGCCTTGGCCCAGTCCGGAAAGTTCGGGCTGGACAAGCTGCGCGACGCGATCAACGACCGGGCGCCGGGGCAGGGCCCGGCGCCTTCCCAACCTTCACCCGCGCCCCAGCCGGCGCAACCGGTGGCCGCGCCGGCGCCGGCGCTTTCGGTGGCCGCCGGCAATGGCGCCGCCGCGCTGCCCGACATCCACCAGTGGAGCACGGAGATGCCGCCGGTGAACACGCAGCTGCCGTACGCCGTGCTGGCGGGCATCCGCTTCGAGGCCTTCTCCAATCCCTGCCCCAGCGGCACGGGCCGCTGCTGGGTGCCGATCATCCTGCTGCCGATGTCCGGCCGGATGAGCACCGGCCAGGAGGTCCACGTCGCCTACAAGGCCGGCGGCAAGCCGTGGTTCACGGAGCGGTTCCGTCCCGCCGACGCCACCGCGCTGCTGCGCGACCGCAACAGCGTGAACCTGCTCTACCGCTTCCGCTCGGGCCGCAACCAGGAGCACCTGGCACGCCACACCGGCCGCATCGACTTCGAGGTCAGCTTCGTGGACCCGCTCGCGGGCGGCAACCGCAAGGTGGGCGCGGGGCACTTCACGGTGGGCGGCGGCGCCAACGACATCGACTACTACGTGTCGTACGACTGGGCCACCGAGGTGATGTGGGTGGACTTCATGGGCCGCGGCAATCCGAGCCACGACTATCCCGGCCTGGTGGTGCAGGGCGTGTTCCTGCAGCCCACCGAGCGCAGCGAAACCATGTCGCTGCACCTCTTCCACAAGGGCAAGGAGATCGCCTCGGCCGACCGCTTCGGCAGCGACCTCACGACGAACGCTCGCAACTCGAAGACGCGTGCGGGCTACGGCGTCATCGGTGCGGCCTGGTCGATGCCCAACGTGGTGGCCTACGACCGGCGGCCGGAGAAGGGCGGGTTCTTCGTGCTGGGCGAGAACCCCGGCGAGTACACGCTCAAGGTGCTGCGCAACGGCGAACTCGCGCGCGAGGCCACGTTCACCATCACGCCGGACGGCAGGATCGACCGGTCAGTGAACGTCGCGGCGAACCTGCCGCACGGCTTCACCGTGCTGCGCGCGAAGGTGCACGGCAAGCAGGACCAGGCCCGTTCCACCTTCAAGGCCGACGGCCTGTGGGGCGCCGCCTCGGCGCTGAAGTAGGAGCCGTCAGACCCCGAGGTGCTGCGCCAGCACCTCGGGCCGCGACCGCAGTTCCTGCGACGTCCCGCTGAACACCACCTCGCCCTTGACCAGGATCAGGTTGCGGTTGGTCAGCTGCGTGACGTGCTTCCAGTTCTTGTCCACGATCACCGTGGAGATCCCCGACTCCCGGATCAGGCCGCAGATTCGCCAGATCTCGCGCGCGATCAGCGGCGCCAGGCCCTCGGTGGCCTCGTCCAGGATCAGCACGTCGGGGTTGGTCATCAGCGCGCGGCCGATGGTGAGCATCTGCTGCTCGCCGCCCGACAGCTGCTGGCCGCCGTGCGACAGGCGCTCGGACAGCCGAGGGAAGGTCAGGAGCACGCGCTCGTAGGTCCAGTCGCGCTGGCCTCGCGTGCCGGCGCGCGCGGCCATCTTCAGGTTCTCGACCACGCTCAGGTTGCCGAAGATGCCGCGGCCCTCGGGCACGTAGGCCACGCCGAGCTTGGCGATCTCGTAGGGCGCGCGGCCGGTCATCTCGCGGCCCATGACGTGCACGCTGCCGCCGCGCGGCTTGACCAGGCCCATGAGCGTCTTGAGCAGCGTGCTCTTGCCCATGCCGTTGCGGCCCATCAGACCGATGGTTTCGCCGCGACCGACCTGGAAGTCCACGCCGCGCAGGATGTGGCTCTGGCCGTAGTAGGTGTGAATGCCGCGGGCGTCGATGAGGAGTTCGTTCGCCATGTCAGTGCTCCTCTTCGCCGAGGTACGCGGCCTGGACGCCGGCGTCGTTGCGGATCTGCTCCGGCGTGCCGCTGGCGATCACCTGGCCGTTGACCATCACCGTCAGGCGATCGGCCAGCGCGAACACCGCGTCCATGTCGTGTTCGACCAGCATGATGGCGTGCGCCTCCTTGAGCCGCTTGAGCAGCGCCACCATGCGTTCGGCTTCCGCCGTGCCCATGCCGGCCAGCGGCTCGTCGAGCAGCAGCACCTGCGGCTCGGTGGCGAGCGTCATCGCGATCTCCAGCTGGCGTTGCTCGCCGTGGCTGATGGTGCCGGCCACCGCGTCGCGGCGGTGCTCCAGGCCGGCCAGCGCGATGGCCTTCTCGGCGCGCTCGTTGGTGCCCGCGTAGCCGGTGGCGCGGCGCAGCCAGCTGGCGGCGTGCTGCGCTCGCGACTGCGAGGCCAGGCGCACGTTCTCCCACACCGTGAACGGCAGGAAGATGTTGGTCTTCTGGTAGCTGCGGCCCAGGCCCGCGCGCGAGATGCTCTCGGGCGAGCGGCCGGTGATGTCCTGGTCGCCCAGGCGGATGCTGCCCGTCGTCGGCGGCAGGTCGCCCGAGAGCAGGTTGGTGAGCGTCGATTTGCCGGCGCCGTTGGGGCCGATCACCGCGTGGATGCGGCCGCGCCAGAGGTCCACCGAGACGTCGTTCACCGCGGCCAGGCCGCCGAAGCGCTTGACCAGGTTCTTCGCGGAGAGCAGCACTTCGTCAGCCATGGTGCTTCTCCTTGCCGCGCAGCACGCGTTCGGCCAGGCCCAGCAGGCCGCGCGGCGCGAAGGCGACCACCCCCACGATGAAGAGGCCCATCCACAGCTGCCAGTGCTTGCCGGCGCGGAAACCGCCGATGTCGGGCAGGTCCTTGAACAGGTGCAGCAGGTACTCGAAGGCGAAGGCGCCGACGATGGCGCCCGCGAAGTTGCCCATGCCGCCGAGGATGACCATCATGATGGCGTGCGCGCTCATGTGGAATCCCATCAGCTCGGGGTTCACGAAGCCGGTCTGCGCGCCCCACAGGTAGCCGGCCAGGCCCGCGATGCCGCCGCCGAGCGTGAAGGCCGCGAGCTTGTAGCCGAAGGTGCCGTAGCCCAGGGCGCGCATGCGGTGCTCGTTGACGCGGATGCCGGCCAGCACGCGGCCGAACGGGCTCCAGAGCACGCGGCGCAGGAACAGGTACACGGCCAGCAGGCAGCCGAGGGTGAAGAAGTAGAAGACCTTCTTGTTCTCCAGGTCGAACAGCGCGGCGTCGGGCTTGAGGTTGATGTACACGCCGTCGGAGCCGCCCAGGCGCAACGAGAGTCCGAACAGGCCGATCTCCTTGTTGTCGAACACCAGGTAGAACAGCATCTGCGCGAACGCCATCGTGACCATGATGAAGTAGATGCCGTGGGTGCGAACCACGAAGAAGCCGATCACCGCCGCGAAGAAGGCCGAGGCCAGCATCGCGCCGGGCAGCGTCCACCACAGGCTGACCGCGCCGCTGTCGGACGACACCAGCGACAGGAAGTAGCCGCCGATGCCGAAGAAGGCCGCGTGGCCCAGCGACACCAGGCCGGTGACGCCCTGCAGCAGGTCCAGGCTCATCGCGAAGATGGCCAGGATCATCATCCGGGCCATCATGGACGCGTAGAAATCGGTGCTGACGAAGGGGAAGGCCGCGAGGGCGATCACGCCCAGCACCAGCAGCAGCTGCAGGCTGCGGGGCAGGATTTCGAGATGGGACTTGGCGGCGCTCATTGCTTGAACAGACCCTCAGGCTTCCACAGCAGCACCGCCGCCATCAACATGTAGACCAGCATGCCGGCGACCTGCGGCAGGAGCACCTTGCCGAAGGTGTCCACCGTGCCCACCAGCAGGGCGGAGATGAGCGCGCCGCGCACCGAGCCGATGCCGCCGATCACCACCACCACGAAGCACATGATCAGCACCTGCGAGCCCATGTTCGGGTACACGCTGGACACCGGCGCGGCGATCATCCCCGCGATGGTGGCCAGGCCCACGCCGATGGCGAACACGATGGCGTGGATGCGCTTGATGTTGATGCCCAGCGCTTCCGTCATGTCGTGGTTGAAGGCGCCGGCGCGGATCTTCATGCCCAGGCGGGTCTTCGAGATCAGGAAGTACAGCGCCAACGCGAGCGCGATGCACACGCCCGACATGAACAGCCGGTAGACCGGGTACGAGAGGTTGTCGGTGAGCGGGATCGAAGCGCCCAGCGCCGCGGGGATGTTGACGCCGTGGACGTCGTCGCCCCACAGGATGGAGCGCATCTCCTCGAACACGTAGATCAGGCCGAACGTGAGCAGCACCTGGTCGAGGTGGTCGCGGTGGTAGAAGTGGCGGAACAGCACCCGCTCGAGCAGCAGGCCGAAGGCGACGGCCAGCACCGAGCCGAGCAGGATGGCCACCGTGAGGCTGCCTGACAGCGAGGACAGCGACCAGGCCAGGTACGCGCCCAGCATGTAGAAGCTGCCGTGGGCCAGGTTGACCACGCCCATGATGCCGAAGATCAGCGTCAGGCCGGCGGCCAGCATGAACAGCAGCAGCCCGTATTGGACGCTGTTGAGCAGCTGGAGGAGGAAGTTGGAGAAGTCCATTCGCTTTCCGGCGTCAGGCGTTTCGGGGCGAGAGCAGCAGCAGCCCGCCCATCAGGGCGAACAGGCCGCCGCACACGCGGTTGATCCAGCGCACCACGTTGGCGCGGCGCAGCCAGCCCATGAGGCGCCCCACGCCGAAGGCGCAGGCCACCAGCATCAGGAAGTCGCCGAACACGAAGGTGAACGACAGCAGCGCGAACTGCGGCGGCACCGGCGCGGAGGGATCGATGAACTGCGGGAAGAAGGCCGCGAAGAAGAAGATCGCCTTGGGATTGCTCGCGCCCACCAGCAGGCCCTGCATGAACAGCGAGCCCTTCGCGGCCGCCGTCGCGGAGGGCGCCAGCGCGAGGCGGTCGCCGTTGCGGAAGGTCTTGATGCCCAGCCACACCAGGTAGCCGGCGCCCAGCACCTTGAGCAGCGTGAACGCCGTCTCCGACGCCGCGAGCACCGCGCCCAGGCCGAGCGCCGACAGCGCCATGATCCCCACGCTGGCGGTGCACGCGCCCGCGGCGGACACCAGCGCCCGTGCCGGACCGTGGTTCACCGCGTTCGACAGCGTCATCAGCATGGTCGGACCCGGCGTCACGATCAGCAGGCCGACCGCGGCGAGGTACAGGAGGTAGGTGGACGGGGACATCCGGCGAGTATCGGGGGAATCAGGCGTAAAAAAGGGAGGCCGAGGCCTCCCTTCTGGGAGCAGGATGCGTGCCGGTCAGCCCAGCTTGCAGCCCGCGCCGGAATCGGCCAGAGCCTTGGCGGCGACGCCGATCACCTTGTTGTCCTTGTTCTCCACGCGACGCAGGTAGATGTCCTGGATCGGGTTGTGCGACTTGCTCATCGTCCACTTGCCGCGCGGGCTGTCGATGGTCTGGGTCTCCAGCGCCTTGTACAGCGCCTGCTTGTTGCCGATGTCGCCCTTGACCGCGGCCATGCCCTGCGAGAGCAGCAGGCCGGTGTCGTAGCCCTGGACCGCGTACACGTCCGGCTGCAGCTTGAAGGTCGTGGCGAACGCCTTGCGGAACTGGTTGTTGCGCGGCGTGTCCAGCGAGTCCGCGTAGTGCATCGTGGTCATGATGCCTTCGGCGGCCGGGCCGGCGGCTTCGAGCACGCCCTCGGTCAGGAAGCCCGAGCCCCACAGCGGGATGCGGTCCTTCAGGCCCGCGGCCGCGTAGTCGCGGATGAACTTGGCCGCGCCGCCGCCGGCGAAGAAGCAGGCCACGGCGTCCGGCTTGAGCGAGGCGATCTCGGTGAGCAGCGCCTGGAACTCCACGTTGGGGAAGGGCAGGCCCAGTTCCTTGACGATGGTGCCGCCGGCCTTGGTGTAGCTGTCCTTGAAGCCCTCGAAGGCCTCGTCGCCCGCGGCGTACTTCCAGGTGATCCAGACCGTGCGCTTCAAGCCCTTGTCCATCATGGGCTTGCCCAGCGCCAGCGTGGGCTGGCTGTTGGTGAACGAGGTGCGGAACACGTTGGGCGCGCAAAGGGCGCGGGTGGCGGCGTGCACGCCGGCGTTGGGAATCAGGCTGAGCACGCCGGACTCGCGCGCCACGCGCTGGATGCCCATCTGCACGCCCGAGTGCACCGTGCCGATCAGCACGTCGACCTTGTCGCGCTGGACCAGGCGCTGCGCGTTCTCCACGCCCTTGGACGGCTCGGACTCGTCGTCCACCTTGAACCACTCGATGTCGCGGCCGCCGAGCTTGCCGCCCTTCTCGTCGATGGCCATGCGCACGCCCTGCTCGATGTTCACGCCCAGCTGCGCGAAGGTGCCGGTGTACGGCAGCATGAAGCCGACGCGGACCTTGTTGGACTGGGCCCGCACGATCTGCGGCAGCAGCAGGCCGACGGAGGCGGCGCCGACGGCGGCGGCACCGCGGGTGAGGACGAGGCGGCGGGTGGTCATGGAAGGCTCCTTGTTCGTTCGTTTAGGCTTGAAGCATTTGTACCTGATGTTCCCGCCGCGTCGCCACATGAATAACCCGAAGGCGAGCGGCGTCCGCGCTCACGCGCCCGTCGATGAGGCGCGCAGCTTGAAGCGCTGGATCTTGCCGGTCGCGGTCTTGGGCAGCTCGGGCACGAACTCGATCCAGCGCGGGTACTTGTAGGGCGCCAGCTGGTTCTTCACGTGCTGCTGCAGGTCGGCCTCGCTGGCCGGCTGCCCGGGCTTGAGCACCACGTAGGCCTTGGGCTTGACCAGCCTGTCGCTGTCGGCCACGCCGATGACGGCGGCCTCGAGCACCGCCGCATGCGTCATCAGCGAGGCCTCGACCTCGAACGGCGAGACGTAGATGCCGCCCACCTTCAGCATGTCGTCGCTGCGGCCGCCGTAGGTGTAGTAGCCGTCGGCGTCGCGCGTGTACTTGTCGCCGCTGCGGGTCCACTCGCCCGCGAAGGTCGCCTTGGTCTTGGCACGGTTGTTCCAGTACATCAGGGCCGAACTGGGTCCGCTGATCTGCAGTTCGCCGATCTCGCCCACGCCGCACTCGCGGCCGTCGTCGCCCACGATGCGCAGCTCGTAGCCCGGCACCGCCTGGCCCGTGGTGCCGTAGCGCACCGCGCCGGGGCGGTTGGACAGGAAGATGTGCAGCATCTCGGTGGAGCCGATGCCGTCCAGGATCTCGCAGCCGTAGTCCGCGGTCCAGCGCTTGCCGATCTCGGCGGGCAGCGCCTCGCCGGCGCTGGTGCACACGCGCAGGCGGAGGTCCGCCTTCTTCGGCCGGCTCGCATCCGCGAGCAGTGCCGCGTAGAGCGTCGGCACGCCGTAGAAGATCGTCGGCTGGAATTTCTTCAGCACGCCGAACACGTAGTCCGGCGTGGGGCGCGAGGGCAGCAGCACCGTGGTGGCGCCCACGCTCATGGGGAAGGTGAGGGCGTTGCCCAGGCCGTAGGCGAAGAACAGCTTGGCGGCCGAGTAGACGACGTCGTCCTCGCGGATGCCCAGCACGGCGCGGCCGTACAGCTCGGCCGTCTGGACCAGGTGGCTGTGCAGGTGCACCGTGCCCTTGGGCGTGCCGGTGGAGCCGCTGGAATAGAGCCAGAAGCAGGGATCGTCGCTGCAGGTGGCGGCGACTTCCTGCTGGTCGGCGCCCGCGGCCACCATGCCCGCCACCGAATCGGCGCCTTCGTCGCCGGCCACGACCACGCTTTTGAGCGAGGGCAGCTTGCCGACGATGCCGTCGAACGTGGGCAGCAGCGGCTTGGACACGAAGAGCGCCTGCGCACGCGAGTCGCGCAGCATGAATTCGAAGTCGGGCGCGGTGAGCAGCGTGTTGGCCGCGATCGGCACCACGCCGGCCAGGATGCAGCCCAGGAACACCACCGGCCACTCGGGCGTGTCCAGCATCGCCATCAGCACGCGCGACTCGGGCTGGAACCCGCGGGCGCGCAGCGCGTTGGCGAAGCGGTGCGCCTGTTGCGTGAGTTCGCCGTAGGTGAGGGTGGCGCCGGTCGACGCGTCGATGAACGCCGGCTTGGCGGCGCGCGAAGCGTTGCGCGCCAGCAGGTCGTGCGCCGCGTTGTACTCGCGCGGGATCTCGACGCGGGGCGGGCGCGTGCTGTGGTCGGCCTGGCTCAGGCGCATGGGGTCTCCTCGTTCTCTCTCGTCCGTCATCCCCGCGCGGGCGGGGCCCGCGTCAGGCCGCCGCTTCTTCGCCGGCCAGGGCCTGGGTCAGCCACTGGCGGCACCAGGCCGTGCCTTCTTCCTCGGGCATGGTGCCGGCGCTGGCGTCGTGGCACCACACCTCGCCGATGCGGCGCGCGCCCAGGCCTTGCAGGCGCTCGTCGAACTTCTTGCCGCCGAAGCAGAAGGTCTGCTGGTAGGTGCGATCGCCCAGCGCGATGACGCCGTAGCGCACGTCGCCCAGATAGGCGGGTTCGTTGTCCAGGGAGTCGTACAGGCCGCGCGCGTTGTCCGGCACGTCGCCCGAGCCGTAGGTGGAAGTGCAGATGAGATAAAGTGCATCTTCCTGGAAAACCGAGATGTCCAGGCCGTCCATCAGGACGACCTCGATGTCGTCCACCAGGTCGGCGCAATCCATCTGGATGGCCTGCGCGACATAGTCGGCGGTGCTGGTCATGGTGCCGACGAGGATCTTGAGCTTCATACGGTTTTCCTGGTTGGGCCCGACATGCACTAAACTGCTTGACATGTCGTTGGCCGGAAGTATACTGCAATCTTGACGCAGGTCAAATCGAAAATGCAAGCCACTCCCGAACAGGACAACCGCACCACCACGCTGGCCGAGCTGGGCCCGCGCGTGCGGGCCTGGCGCGCCCGCCGCGGCATGACGCGCAAGCAGCTGGCCCGCGATTCGGGCCTGTCCGAGCGCTTCCTGGCCGATGTCGAGTCGGGCAGGGGCAACGTCTCCATCAACTCGCTGGAAGCCGCGGCCCGCGCGCTCAACATCAGCATCCTCGAGCTGCTGCAGGATGCGCCGCGTCCCGCCCTGGCTCGCCTGCACAACCTGCTGGGCCGCCTGGACGACGTGCAGCTCGACCAGGCCCATGCGCTCCTGGCCGGAGCGTTCGGCCTGGCCGACGAGCGCGGCCGCGAGCGCCGCATCGCGCTGATCGGCCTGCGCGGCGCGGGCAAGTCCACGCTGGGCGCCCAGCTGGCGGCCGAGCGCGGCGTCGCCTTCGTCGAACTCGACCGCGAGATCGAGCGCGAGGCCGGCACCAGCATGAACGAGATCCTGCTGCTGCACGGCCAGGCCGGCTACCGCCGCTACGAGCGCCGCGCGCTGCTGCGCATCGCCGAAGACTACGGCGCGGGCGTGGTGATGACCACCGGCGGCAGCATCGTGAGCGAACGCGAAACGTTCGACCTGCTGCAGAGCCACTTCTATTGCGTGTGGCTCAAGGCGAGCCCGGAAGAACACATGAGCCGCGTGGTGGCGCAGGGCGACATGCGCCCCTTCGACACCACGCGCGGCGCGACCCACGAAGCGATGGAAGACCTCCGCCGCATCCTGGCCAGCCGCGAACCTCTCTACGCCCGGGCCGATGCGGTGGTCGACACCGCCGCGCGCTCGGTGAAGCAATCGCTCAAGGACCTGGAACGCGCCGTTCCGGCCTCGAGCAAGGACAAGGAGACTGCCTGATGAACGCCATGACCGAACCGCTGCTGTTCCAGCAGGGAGACCGCGAGCTGGTGCGCTTTTCCACGCACCCGGCCCGGTACCAGCACTGGACGCTCAGCGTCGACGGCGACGTCGCTCGCCTGAAGCTGGACATCAACGAGGAGGGCGGCATCAAGCCGGGCTACAAGCTCAAGCTGAACTCGTACGACCTGGGCGTGGACATCGAGCTGCACGACGCGCTCAACCGCATCCGCTTCGAGCATCCGGCCGTGAAGGTGGTGGTGTTCGAATCCGGCAAGGAGAAGATCTGGTGCTCGGGCGCCAACATCTACATGCTGGGCTTGTCCACGCACGCGTGGAAGGTGAACTTCTGCAAGTTCACCAACGAGACCCGCAACGGCCTGGAAGACTCCTCGCGCCATGAAGGCCTGAAGTCGGTCGCCGCCGTCACCGGCGCCTGCGCCGGCGGCGGCTACGAGCTGGCCCTGGCCTGCGACCGCATCGTGATGGTGGACGACCGCGCCTCCACCGTCAGCCTGCCCGAGGTGCCGCTGCTCGGCGTGCTGCCGGGCACCGGCGGCCTGACGCGTGTCACCGACAAGCGCAAGGTGCGCCGCGACCTGGCCGACATCTTCTGCACCACCAGCGAAGGCGTGCGCGCCGACCGCGCCCGCGACTGGAAGCTGATCGACGACTACGCCAAGCCGCAGCAGTTCGGCCAGCTGGTCGACCACGAGGTCGAGGCGCTGCGAAAGCAGTCCGACCGCCAGGGTCCGCAGAAGGGCATCGAGCTCACCCCCGTGCAGGCGACCATCGACGACAAGGGCTACCACTACTCCGTCCTCGACGTGGCCATCGACCGCGCCACGCGCATCGCCACGCTGACCGTCAACGGCCCTGCCGCCGCCGTCGAAGCCACGCCCGAAGCCATCGTCGCGGCCGGCGCGAACTGGTGGCCGCTCAAGTTCGCCCGCGAGCTGGACGACGCCATCCTGCAGCTGCGCACCAACGAGCTGGAAATCGGCACCTGGGTGATCAAGACCCGGGGCGACTCCCAGCGCGTGCTGCAGATGGACCAGGTGCTGGAGCAGCACAAGTCGCAGTGGCTGGTGCGCGAGACGCTGGGCCTGCTGCGCCGCACGCTGGCCCGCCTGGACGTCACCAGCCGCTCGCTGATCGCGCTGGTGGACGAAGGCTCCTGCTTCGCCGGCACCTTCTACGAGCTGGCCCTGGCCTGCGACCGCATCTACATGCTGGACCTGCCCGATGCGCCCGACGCCGCGCCGGCGCTGCGCCTGTCGGTGGCCAACTTCGGCCGCTACCCGGAAGTCAACGGCCTCACGCGCCTGCAGACCCGCTTCAACGAGGACGCCGCCACCATCGAGCAGCTGCGCGGCCTGGGCGACAGCACCTTGCGCGCCGACCAGGCGCTGGGCCTGGGCCTGGTGACGCTGACGCCCGACGACATCGACTGGGACGACGAGATCCGGCTGATGCTGGAGGAGCGCGCCTCGCTGTCGCCCGACGCCCTGACCGGCATGGAAGCCTCGCTGCGCTTCCCCGGCAAGGAGACCATGGAGACGCGCGTCTTCGGCCGCCTGTCGGCCTGGCAGAACTGGATCTTCATCCGCCCCAATGCCGTGGGCGAGGAGGGCGCGCTCAAGCTGTTCGGCACGGGCAAGAAGGCCCGGTTCGACTGGAAGCGCGTCTGAAGCTGGATTCGAGGAACACACCATGAGCACGATCGACCTGCAAGCCCTGATCCCCAACAACGTCGACCTGGCCGACAACCGCCAGCTGCAGCGCGCGCTGGAGCACTGGCAGCCCGCCTTCCTGCGCTGGTGGGACGAGATGGGCCCGAGCGACTTCAAGGCCAAGGACGTCTACCTGCGCACCGCCGTCGGCGTGGACGCCTCCGGCTGGGCCCAGTACGGCTACACGCCCATGCCCGAGTACCGCTGGGGCATCTTCCTGGCCGACCGCCAGGAAGGCCGCAAGATCGGCTTCGGCGACTTCATGGGCCAGGATGCCTGGCAGGACGTGCCCGGCGAATTCCGCTCCACCTTCCGCCGCCTGATCGTCACCCAGGGCGACACCGAGCCCGCGTCGGTCGAGCAGCAGCGCCTGCTGGGCCACACCGCGCCTTCGCTCTACGACCTGCGCAACCTGTTCCAGGTGAACGTGGAAGAGGGCCGCCACCTGTGGGCGATGGTCTACCTGCTGCACGCCTACTTCGGCCGCGACGGCCGCGAGGAGGCCGAGGAGCTGCTGGAGCGCCACTCCGGCGACCCGGACAAGCCGCGCATCCTGGGCACCTTCAACGAGCCCATGGACAACTGGCTGTCCTTCTTCATGTTCACCTACTTCACCGATCGCGACGGCAAGTTCCAGCTCAAGAGCCTGGCCGAGAGCGCGTTCGATCCGCTCTCGCGCACCTGCCAGTTCATGCTGACGGAAGAAGCCCACCACATGTTCGTGGGCGAGACCGGCGTGGGCCGCGTCATCAAGCGCACGCTGGAGGTGATGAAGGAGCTGGACACCGACGACTGGAAGGCGGTTCGCGCGGCCGGCGCCATCGACCTGCCGACCATCCAGAGGTTCATGAACTTCTGGTTCTCCAGCTCGCTGGACCTGTTCGGCTCGGAGGCTTCGTCCAACGCCGCCAACTACTTCAGCAACGGCATCAAGGGCCGTCCCGACGAATCGAAGTTCGCCGACCACGTCGAGGCCGACACCACCATGACCATCCAGGTGCCGGACGGCAAGGGCGGCGTGAAGGACGACAGCGTCTCGGTGCGCAACGGCATCAACGAGATCACGCGGCTGGAATACGCCAAGGACTGCAACATCGGCGTGACCCGCTGGAACATGGCGGTCAAGCGCGCCGGCGTGCCCTTCGAGTTCAAGCTGCCTTCCACGCGTTTCCGCCGCAACGTGGGGGCCTGGGCCGGCCTGCACACCGACCCGCAGGGCAACCCGATCACCGCCGCCGAGTTCGAGGCGAAGAAGGCCGAGTGGCTGCCGACCGAGGACGACATCAGGTTCGTCAAGAGCCTGATGCAGCGCGTCACCGAGCCCGGCAAGATGGCCGCCTGGATCGCCCCGCCGGACCGCGGCATCAATGCGCAGCCGGTGGAGTACGAGTACGTGAAGCTCTGAGCGGGATTCGCTCGATGAAGGAACGCCGGCCATGCGCCGGCGTTTTTCATTCATGCCTCAGCACGAGGCATCTCCTACCTCGGGTCGGACTCGCCCGACTGGGATGCTTTCCCATGTCCGACCGCCTCCAGCCCGGCCGCGGGCCATGCTGTCCCCGTGTCTTCAAGGAGGAACGAACACATGAGCAAACTTCTGAGTCTTCTGGTCGCTTCGCTGGTCGCGGGCGGCGCCATCGCGCAGACCGCCTCGACGGGCAGTTCGAGCACCACTTCGGGGACCACGTCCGCCACCACCAGCGGCACCCTGGGCTCGAGCGGCGGCGCCATCGTGCAGCCGGGGTCGACCGCAGCCACCACGGGCACGAACAGCGGCAACTCGCTCTCGGGCAACACGGGCGTCAACAGCTCGGCCGGGACCACGGGCACTCTGGGCGCGGGTGCCGACACGCACACCCACTCGGGCACGCGCACGCACACGGACCGCGACAAGGACCGGGACATGCACAAGCGCTCGGGCGACGATTCGCACAAGCGCAGGCACTCCAGGGCCGATTCGGACGACACCAGCCGCATGGGCAACCGCGGCGATTGCCCGCCGGGCCTGGACAAGAAGGACAACGGCTGCCTGCCTCCGGGACAGGCCAAGAAGCTGGACCCCAAGTAAGGTCCTGAACCCCTCCAGGGGAACGCCGGCCGCGCGCCGGCGTTTTCATTGCGGCGCCGTCAATCCTCGCGGATCGCCGCACCATGCTCCTGCAGGAGCCCTCGCAGCAGCGAGCGATGGCAGCGGGCCTCGTTCTCGCAGTAGCAGCCCACCGAGAAATTGCTGTGGTGCGAGAGGGCCGCCAGGAGGTCCAGCGTGCGGGCCGGATCGGGCTTGGCCATCTCCGCGCGGTATTTGCGGGCGAAGGCCGCCCATTCCTTGTGGGTGGTGGCCGCCAGGGCCGACTGCACGTTCTCCGCGCTGGGCGCGAGGTTGGGGTACCAGACGTCGTACCAGTCGTCGGAGGCGAACCGGGACTTGGGCACCCCGCGCGGCGGCCTGCGCACCGTGCCGATGCGCAGGCCCTCGTCCTTCGCCCTCGCGGTGCCCAACCTCACGATCCGGATCGCCATCGGTCCCTCGCTTGACCGGCTGGGCCGGCCTTAGAATCCACGCGTTCGGAGCGTAGCGCAGTCTGGTAGCGCATCTGGTTTGGGACCAGAGGGTCGTAGGTTCGAATCCTATCGCTCCGACCATCTAAGCCGTTGATTTTCAACGGCTTTTTCATTTTCTGGCTTGCGGGGAATCTGGCGGTTTTCTAACGCAAGCCAGTTCTTCTAACGCGGTGGGCGCTGGCTCGGGCATGCCCGCAGAATGCCGAGGATGCGCAAGCCGAAAGAGCCGACGATCTCGATCAGCGTCTCCAACGTGGGGGAACTTGCTGCGATCCGCCTGGAGGAAGACGGCACCGTCTCCTTCTTTGGCCGCGACGGGCGCCCGCTCCAGCTAGACGAGATCAACCGTTCGGTGCACCACGCGAGGGATGGGAAAACGCCGAAGGTTCGGTCGCAGGTTCGTCATGCCGGATCGTCCGTTGGCTATGACGAACTCCGCAGCCTCTGCCGGTATCACGACGTCTTTGTGATCGACACCGCCTTCGTTTCGGGCAGAGAAACCGTGGCAGCGGCCTGTGCAGTCCGTCTCCGCTTCCAGAAGAATAAGCGCTCGGTGCTGGTCACCGCCGACGACCATTGCGTCTACTACCTCCTCAGAGGCTTTGTGGGGAATCCTGAGCGGGCCGCGCTGCTTGCGCTGACCTGCGACCAATCATTTGCCTCTGCAGCAAAGAGCAGGGCAGTAGTGAACGACTCCGACCTTGGCTTGCACGACGCGATCAATCAAAGAACGGAGCCTCTTTACCTAGACACTCCCATGCCCGCAGCCTTCACGCTCCTGTACGCCTCTGCAGATGCTGGCCAGGAAGTGCTGAACCGCGTGCTTCGCTTCTGTGACCAGCAGGCCCGCCACACGCTGAACTCCTTCTTCGCGGGCAACCTTCCAATCGTCCCGGATGGATTCGCGCCCGGGCCGCCCGGCTCTGGGCAGTTGACCGTGAGCAGGTTGGTGCAACGTCCGCTCGAGATACTGAACAACGAGGTCGATCTGCAGCCGCTACCCGATGGGGCGACCATGGAAGTGATCGCCGAAGACGACGAAGGTCGCAAGCACCACCTCGGCATCCTGAAATTACGAAAAGGCGTTCACACCCGCGTCTCGTTCGAGGGGCAATGGCCAGACGGAGGCATCGAAGAGGCCTCCAACTGACCATGCCCGGCTCGCCCGAAACCCGCGCCGGTAGAAGGGTTCGAGCCTATCGCCGACCACCCCTTCCCCTGGACACACCCCTTACCGGTGCACCGGCACCGGCATCGGCTTCAGCCCGCGCACGCCGCCATTGGCGCTGTACTGGGCCCAGGCGGTCAGCGTCACCATCATGAAGAAGCCGCCCATCACCAGCACGGGCCAGGCCGCCATGATCTCGGTCAGCGAGAACTTCCAGTTCAGCGGCCGACCCACGCCCAGCGCGGCGGCGTAGAACCACGACACGGCCGACACCGCGCCGACGAACACGGCCAGCATGCGGTTGCTGAACGTCAGCCGCATGATCGAGCCCGCCCGCTTCATCGCCGGCAGCACCACGCGCTCCAGTGCCAGGCCATTGAGCGTCAGCAGCAGCACGACGGCGAACTTGGCCTGCAGCTTGGGATTGAAGAGCACGCCGGTGTCGGCCTTCCAGATGTCCATGGCGACGATGGCGACGCCGGTGATCCAGAGCGCGGCCAGCGCACGCACCAAGGTGTGGTGCAGGCCGGCCAGGTGGTCGGGCTCCACCGTGCCGCCTTCGCTTCGCAGCAGGCCCTTGACCAGCTGCAGGTCGCTCATGAACACGGTGCCGAGAGCGATACAGCAGGCGATCAAGTGCAGGTACACGATGCCCATCCGCAACAAGTCGAACTTCATCCGTCTCTTCCTTTCATCCTTGGGTTGACAAGAGCCCCCGGGAGGGGTGCGAAACCGCTCTTCGGTTCGCTGGCTGGACTGTGGTGGTTGACTGTTCAGTCAGAAAGGCCGCTTTGAAACACGACGTTCGCTTACGAACCGCGTCCGCCACGGCTCAGCTGCAAGCACGCGGGATGTGCGGCGGATGTGAGCGGGTCCCCGCGCGTTACATGCCTTCGCAATCGGGTTCATCTTGGAGCACAACGGCTGAGCCTTTCTGGCTTGGCCGGCATGAAGGCTGCGTGCGCGGGCGCACCGATGCTGGCTCTCGGGCTGATGAGCACATCGCCCTCGCCGCGTCGGGATGGGCCCGTGCGCTGCCGAGCCCGTGTTGATGAGTGCAACCAATGGAAGCCGGATGCTAGGAGCCCGCTGCTGAGCATGGATGTTGCTGCAAGGTGTCGGCCATGACGACCACGACGATCAACCTGGCTCTGCAGGGCGGCGGTTCGCACGGAGCCTTCACCTGGGGCGTGCTCGATGCCCTGCTGGAGGACGGGCGCCTCGCCTTCGAAGGCATCAGCGGCGCCAGCGCGGGCGCGATGAACGCCGTCGCGCTGGCCAGCGGCTGGGCCACGGCCAGGCGCGCCAAGCGCGACCCGCGCGAATCGGCGCGCGAATGCCTCTCGAATTTCTGGGACGAGGTGGTCACGCTGGGCGCGGCCGGCTCGGTGCACCGCAAGCTCTTCGCCAGCCTGTGGGCGGGACCGCTGGGCGGGTGGGGCTTCCTGTCGCCGCAGCCGGTGTCGCCCTACCAGTTCAACCCGCTCGACCTGAACCCGCTGCGCACGGTGCTCGAGCGGCGCATCGACTTCGAGGCGATCCGCCGCGACCCATCGCACCGCGTGTACGTCAGCGCCACGCAGGTGAGCACCGGCCGCGCGGCCATCTTCCAGGGCCGCGCGCTCACCGCCGACGCGGTGATGGCCTCGGCCTGCCTGCCGCAGCTGTTCCAGGCCTCGGTGATCGATGGCGAGGCCTACTGGGACGGCGGCTTCTCGGCCAACCCCGCGCTCACGCCGCTGGTGACGCATTCGCAAAGCCGCGACGCGCTGATCGTGCAGATCAACCCGCTGACGCGGCCGGACATCCCCAAGTCCAACACCGAGATCCTGGACCGCATGACCGAGCTCGCGTTCAACGCCAGCCTGCTCACCCAGGTGCGGCTGGCGCATGCGTTCAACCGCCTCGTCGAAAGCGGCGCGCCGCTGGCCGACGGCCGCGGCCCGATGCGCCTGCACCGCGTGGAAGGCTGGCGTGCGCTGCAGGACCTGTCGCCTTCGAGCCGGACCACCGCCGACCCGGCGCTGATCCAGCGCCTGTTCCACGCGGGCCGCGAGGCGGCCGCGGCCTGGCTGGACAAGCGCTTCGGCGCCATCGGCGTGCGCAGCACCATCGACGTGGAGAAGGAATACGGCGACGCCACCTGGCTGAAGGTGGCGCCGCCGCGGCCGCCCCCCGTGCGCCGGCTGACGGGCGCTTCGTCGGTGCGGCGGCGCGTGCCGCCGGCGGGCCTGCACAAGCGCCATCGCCGCCGCTAGCGAGCGGGTCCGCAAGGGCGGAAAGTCCTTGAGGGGGCTTCCTATGCTTTTCCGCATGAGCCCGCCCCCGACCTTGCAGGAGCTGCTGGCCGCCACCGCGCGCGGCGACCACGACGCCTTCGCGCAGGTGCACGAACGCACGCATGCGCACCTGTACGGCGTCGCCTTGCGCATCCTGGGCCGGCACGCCTGCGCGGAGGACGCGCTGCAGGAAGCCTTCGTCAGCATCTGGCGCAAGGCGGGCACGTACCGGCCGAACGTGGGCGGGCAAGACATCCAGCCCATGACCTGGCTGATCGCCATCGTGCGCAACAAGGCGCTGGACTCGCTGCGCAGCCGGGCCCGTCGCGCCGAGACCGAGCTCGATGAGGAAGCGCACGATGACCACGGTGCCGCCGACGGCACGAGCGCGCTCGAACTGCTCGGCACCGCCACCGAGGCACTGCGCCTTCGCGCCTGCCTCGGCGGCCTCGACGGCACGCACCGCCAGAGCCTGGCGCTGGCCTACTGGCAGGGCCTCACGCACACCGAAGTCGCGAGCCGGATGGGCGCTCCGCTCGGCTCGGTGAAATCCTGGATCCGCCGCGGCCTGGACAAGCTCCGCGACGGCCTGCAGGCGCAGGACATCGAACGCGGTCAGCCGCCGGGGTGAGACAATTGCCGCCTTCACTGCCCGTAGCTCAACTGGATAGAGCAGCTGCCTTCTAAGCAGCAGGTCGGGGGTTCGAGTCCCTCCGGGCAGGCCAAGGCCCTGGTAGCGGCAAGCTACGCGCCCCTGGCGGGCGACACAAGGTCCAGGTAGTCCGAGCGCGTCCGCGGCAGCACCGCGCCCACCAGTTGCTCGTACGAAGTGCGATGGCGCGCGAGCATGCGGGCCGAAGCCACGGACTTCGACCGGCAGAACCAGTGGCAGGTGTGTTGCATCAGCAGCATCTCGGCCGAGATCGCGAACGCGCGATCCTTCGCCGACTCCGCGGCCGGTTCGTCGACGGCACGGCAGATGCCCCGTGCGTGGACACGGAGGGCTTCGCGCATGTCGAACGAACCGGCGAAAGCCGACGACAACGGCAGCCAGATCGGCAGCTTGCTCACGCGCGTGGCCGCGGGGTCCGCGGCCGCGAAGTCGCTCGCGAGCTGGCGCATCTGCCTGCACAGCGCTTCCTCGGTCGATCGCAGGACGCTCCAGACCTGTTCGCGCCGGGCGGCATCAGGCTCGCCCAAGGCGCGCAAGTAGCCCTCGCTCAGCGACTCGATGTCCTTTTCGATGCTGCGGCCCGAAAGGAATCGGGCGAGGAGGGCGATGCGCCGTTGCTGCAGCCTGGCCTTGGCCATCCAGAACACGGCCAGTACCAATGCAAGGGTCAGAAGGAGATCCACCGGGCGATCCTACACAGCGCGGCGGAGATCCCCGCCCAGCTCCAGCCCGACAGCGTCGTTTGATACCCTCCGGGGCATTCCGAGACTCCCCGCAACCATGAACTCCGCCCCCCTCGAGGACGAACCCGGCGCGCGCCAGGTCGAAGACCTCCGCATCCGGCAGATCCGCCCCCTCATCTCCCCCGCGCTGCTCCAGTACGACCTGCCCGCCGACGCTTCGGTCAGCGCGTTCGTGGAAAAGAGCCGCCGCTCGGTCGCCGACGTCGTGCACGGGCGCGATCCGCGCCTGCTGGTGATCGTGGGGCCGTGCTCCATCCACGACCTGGACCAGGCGCTCGAGTACGCCAAGCGCTTGCAGGCGTTCGCCCCCGAGGTGAGCCAGGAGCTGCTGCTCGTCATGCGCGTCTACTTCGAGAAGCCGCGCACCACGGTGGGCTGGAAGGGGTTCATCAACGATCCCTTCCTGGACGGCAGCTACCACGTCAACGAGGGCCTGAGGCTCGCGCGGCAGCTCCTGCTGGAGCTCGCGCGCATGGAGGTGCCGGCCGCCACCGAGTTCCTCGACCTGCTCAGCCCGCAGTACCTGTCGGACCTGATCTCCTGGGGCGCGATCGGCGCCCGCACGACCGAGAGCCCGAGCCATCGCCAGCTGGCGTCGGGCCTGTCGTGTTCGATCGGCTTCAAGAACGGCACCGACGGCGGCGTGCAGATGGCGGCCGACGCGCTGGTGGCGTGCCGCGCCTCGCACGCGTTCATGGGCGTGACCAAGATGGGCGTGGCCGCGGTGTTCGAGACCGCGGGCAACGACGACTGCCACATCATCCTGCGCGGCGGATCGCGCGGCCCCAACTACGCCGCGGCCGACATCGAGGCGGCCTGCGCCGTGCTGCGCAAGTCCGGCGTGCGCGAGCGCGTGATGGTGGACTGCTCCCACGCCAACTCGGAGAAGAAGTTCGAGCGGCAGGTCGCGGTCGCCGACGACATCGCGCGGCAGATGGAAGCCGGCGAGCGCCGCGTGCTCGGCCTGATGATCGAGAGCCACCTGCGCGAAGGCCGCCAGGACCTCAGGCCGGGACAACCGCTCGCGCATGGCGTGTCGATCACCGACGCATGCATCGGGTGGGAGGCGACGGAAGAAGTGCTGCGGCGGCTGGCGACCGCGGTGCGCAAGAGCGCGCGGGCCTGATCAGCCCCGGCCGAGCAGGCCGTTCAACTCCGCGCCGCTCGCCGCCTGCGCGAACGCGTCGAACCGTCCCTCGCTCGCGATCGCCTGCGCCGCGCGCATGAAGCCGCCCCAGGCGCTGCGGGCCAGCGCGCCGCCCACGCTCACGCGGCGCACGCCCAGCGCCTCGATGTCGCGCATCGTGAGGTCGGTGGGAAAGCCGATCAGCAGGTTCACCGGCTTGGGCGCGACGGCCGCGACCACGGCCGCGATCTGCTCGCGGGTCTTGATGCCCGGCGCGTAGAGGCAGTCCGCGCCGGCTTCCGAATAGGCCTTGAGCCGGCGGATCGCGTCGTCGAGGTCGGGCCGTCCTGCGAAGAAGTTCTCGGCGCGGCCGACGAGCAGGGCTTCGCCGCCCGCTTCGTCGATGGCGGTGCGGGCCGCGCGGATGCGTTCCACCGCCTCCGCGATGTCGCGCAGCGGCCGATCCGGATTGCCCGTCGAATCCTCGATCGAGAGCCCCGCCACGCCCGTGTCCAGCGCGAGCTTCACGTTGCGAGCCACGCCCGCGGCATCGCTCGCGAAGCCCGCCTCGAAGTCCGCGTTGATCGGCAGCGAGGTCGCCCCCACCATCTCGCGCAGGTGTTCGAGCACCGATTCGAGCGTCATCTGCCCGTCGGCCTGGCCCTGGCACCACGCCGCGCCCGAACTGGTGGTCGCGAGGGCCTTGAAGCCCAGGTGCTCCAGGTAGCGGGCGCTGCCGACGTCCCAGGGGTTCGGGATCACGAAGCAACCGGAGCTATGCAGTTGCCGGAAATCGCGGCGGCTTTCGGAGATCTGTTGGGGCGTCGGCATGGAAGACATTCTGCGCGCCCAGGCTCAGGCCCGCACGTGCTCGCTGGCCTCGAACAGCTCGACCACCCACTCCACGAACGCGCGCACCTTGGCGCTCAGGTGGCGGTTGGGCGGGTACACGATGTGCAGCGGGATCGCCGGCCGCGTCCACTCGGGCAGCACTTCGACGAGGTCGCCGCTGCGCAGGTGCGCGGCCGCGCCGAAGGCCGCCACCTGCGACACGCCCAGCCCGGCCAGCACCGCGGCCATGTGCGCGTTGGCCTCGTTCACCGCGACCTGGTAGCGGCCCGCGATCTCCAGCGATTCACCGTCGCGCTCGAACACGTGCGGATAGGGCCGGCCGGTGCGCGTGGAGAAGTAGTTGACCGTGACGTGGCCGTCGAGCTCGAGTTCGGAGGGATGCGTGGGCGCGCCGCGCTCGCGCAGGTACGAGGGCGCGGCGACGGTGACGAGCCGCATGTTGCCCACGCGCCGCGCGACCAGCGACTGCTCGAGCAGCTCGCCGCCGCGGATCACGCAGTCCACGTTGTCGGTGATCAGGTCCACCGGCCGGTCGGTGACGCCCAGGTCGATGCGGATGTCCGGGTAGCGGCGATGGAACCCGGGCAAGGCGGGGATGAGGATGAGCCGCGCCACCGAGGTGCCCACGTCCACGCGCAGCCGCCCGCTCGGGTTGGCCTGGGCGTTGCTCATGCTGGCCTCGATGTCGTCCAGGTCGTTGAGCAGCCGCGAGGTGCGCTCGTAGTAGGCGGCGCCGTCGGCGGTGACGGTGACCTGGCGCGTGGTGCGGTTGAGCAGCCGCACCTTCAGCCGCGCCTCCAGCTGCTGCACGAGCTTGGTCACCGAGCCCTTGGGCAGGTTCAACGACTCGGCGGCGCGCGTGAAGCTGCCGGTCTCGACCACCCGCGCGTAGACCTGCATGGCCTGGATCCTGTCCATCCCGGTTCCCTTCCTTTTGGGCGCGATTGTTCATCGGCCGGAAACAGAGAACTGGTCGGCAGCCGCTTTATCCGCAGAACCTGCGTGCCTATCCTTCAGGCCATGGTTGCCGAACCGTCCCCTTCCGCTTTCCGCGTTCTGCCCGTGCCCGGCGTCGGCCGGGACGTGCGCGTGTGGGGCACCCGCCCGCGCGGCAAGTCGCTGCCGCTGGTGCTGCATTTCCACGGCGGCAGCTTCACCACGGGCGACCTCGACAGCGGCGCCCAGCTCGCGCTGCTGATGGCCGAGGCCGGCGCCATCGTGGCTTCGTTCGATTACCCGCTGGCTCCGCAGCACCGCTTCCCCGACGCGGTCGAGGCCGGCTACTCGGCGCTCGAATGGCTGTTCCGCCAGCGCACCTCGCTGGCCGGCCGCGACGCGCCCCTGTACATCGCGGGCGAGGAGGCCGGCGGCAACCTCGCGGCCGCGGTGGCCATGATGGTGCGCGACCGTCGCCATCCGCCGCTGGCCGGCCAGATCCTGGTGGCGCCCATGCTCGATCCCTGCACGGCCATGCCCTCGCTGCGCGACAAGCTCGGCGAACAGGTGGAATGCCGCTGGGCCGAGGGCTGGGGCGCCTACCTGCGCGGCCCGATGGACGCCGAGCATCCCTACGCCGTGCCGGCCCACGCGCAGCGCCTGGCGGACCTGCCGCGCACGCTGGTGCTCACGGGTCACGACGATCCGATGCGCGATGAAGCCGGCGCCTATGCCAAGCGTCTGCGCGCGGCCGGCGTGAGCGTCACCTGCTCGATGCTGGAAGAGCCCACCGGCTGGCCCGAATCGCTGGAGCAGGGCCAGCTCGACGAATGCCCCTGCGCCGAGCAGGCGCGATGTCGGATCGCCGAGTTCTTCCAGGCGCCGACGCCACCGCCCAGCTAGCGGCGCGGCCCCGCCACCCCCATTGACCTTGCCACCGTGGCAGGCCCAAACATGGCCGGCCAGGCGCAGCTCGTCCCGATCCAGGACCCCACTCTCGAGGAAAGACCATGAAGAAACTGTTCCAACGCTCCCCCCACCGCTGGTGGGCCGCCGCCGGCATCACGGCGGTCGCCGCGGCGGCGGCCATCGTCATCGCGCCGCGCCACGAGGCGCAGGCCAGCGCGCCGCCTGCCGCGCCGCAGGCCGTCCCTGTCTCCGTCGCCACCGTCGCCGAGCGCGAGGTCACGACCTGGGACGAGTTCTCGGGCCGCCTCGAGGCGGTCGAGCGCGTCGAGGTCCGCTCGCGCGTCGCCGGCGCCGTGCAGTCCGTGCATTTCCGCGAAGGCGCCCTGGTGCGCTCGGGCGACCTGCTCGTCACCATCGATCCCGCGCCGTACGCGGCCGAGGTCGAGCGAGCCGAGGCGCAGGCCGCGGCCGCGCAGGCGCGGCTCACCAACGCGACGAGCGAGCACGCCCGCGCCAAGCGGCTGTGGGAAGAGAGCGCGATCGCCCAGCGCGAGGTGGACGAGCGCGTCAACGGCCTGCGCGAGGCCGAGGCGAACCTGCGCGCCGCGCAGGCGCAGCTGCAGGCGGCGCGCCTGAGCCTGTCGTACACGCAGGTCCGCGCGCCGGTCGCCGGCCGCATCGGCAAGCTGGAAGTGACGGTGGGCAACCTGGTCGCGGCCGGGCCCGGCGCGCCGGTGCTCACCACGCTGGTGTCGGTCAGCCCGATCTACGCCAGCTTCGAGGCCGACGAGCAGACCATCGTGCGCGCGCTGCGCGACCTGCCGCGCGGCGCCAGCGCGCGCCAGCTGATCGAGCGCATCCCCGTGCGCATGGAAACGGCCGCCGGCGGCGAGCAGGGCCACGAGGGCCGGCTGCAGCTGATCGACAACCAAGTCGACGCCAAGAGCGGAACCATCCGCGTGCGCGCCGCCTTCGACAACGCCGACGGCAGCCTGATCCCCGGCCAGTTCGCGCGCATCCGCATGGGCCAGCCGCAGCCCTCGCGCGTGGTGCTGGTGAGCGAGCGAGCGGTCGGCACCGACCAGGACAAGAAGTTCGTGCTGGTGGTGGGGCAGGGCGACAAGGCCGAGTACCGCGAGATCGCCCTCGGCGCGCCGGTCGACGGCCTGCGGGTGGTGCGCAACGGCCTCAAGGCCGGCGAGCGCATCGTGGTCAACGGCCTGCAGCGCGTGCGCCCCGGTGCGGTGGTGCAGCCACAGCCGGTCGAGATGACGGCGCGGGCCGAAGGCGCGTCGCCGCAGACCGTCGCCGCGAAGTGAGAGAGCCATGAACTTCTCGAGATTCTTCATCGACCGCCCGATCTTCGCGGGCGTGCTGTCGGTCCTGATCTTCCTGTCCGGCCTGATCGCGCTGCGCGGGCTGCCGATCTCCGAGTACCCGGAGGTCGTGCCGCCCACGGTCGTGGTGCGGGCCAACTACCCCGGCGCCAACCCCAAGGTGATTGCCGAAACGGTGGCCACGCCGCTGGAGGAGGCCATCAACGGCGTGGAAGGCATGCTCTACATGAGCAGCCAGGCCACCACCGACGGCCTGCTCACGCTCAACGTCACCTTCCGCCTCGGCACCGATCCCGACAAGGCGCAGCAGCTGGTGCAGAACCGCGTCTCGCAGGCCGAGCCGCGGCTGCCCGAGGAGGTGCGGCGCCTCGGCCTCTCCACGGTCAAGAGCTCGCCGGACATCACGATGGTGGTGCACCTGGTGTCGCCCAACGGCCGCTACGGCATGGACTACCTGCGCAACTACGCGGTGCTCAACGTCAAGGACCGGCTCGCGCGCCTGAACGGCGTGGGCCAGGTCGGCATCTGGGGCGGCGGCGAGTACGCGATGCGCATCTGGCTCGATCCGCAGAAGGTGGCGCAGCGCGGCCTTTCCGCCGGCGACGTGGTGCGATCGGTGCGCGGGGAGAACGTGCAGGCCGCCGCCGGCGTGGTGGGCGCCTCGCCCGGCCTGCCCGGCGTGGACACGCAGCTGTCGATCAACGCGCAGGGCCGCCTGGCCAACGAGGACGAGTTCGGCGACATCATCGTCAAGACCGGTCCCGACGGCGCGGTGACCCGCCTGCGCGACGTGTCGCGGCTGGAGCTGGGCGCCGCCGACTACTCGCTGCGTTCGCTGCTGGACAACCAGCCGGCGGTGGGCATCGGCGTGTTCCAGGCCCCGGGCTCCAACGCGCTGGAGATCTCCGAGCAGGTGCGCGCCACCATGCAGGAGATCGCGAAGACCATGCCCGAGGGCGTGGAGTACCGCATCGCCTACGACCCGACGCAGTTCGTGCGCGCGTCCATCAAGTCGGTGGTGCAGACGCTGCTGGAGGCGATCGCGCTGGTGGTGCTGGTGGTGATCCTGTTCCTGCAGACCTGGCGCGCTTCCATCATCCCGCTGCTGGCGGTGCCGGTGTCGGTGGTGGGCACGTTCGCGGTGCTGCACCTGCTCGGCTTCTCCATCAACGCGCTCAGCCTGTTCGGGCTGGTGCTGGCCATCGGCATCGTGGTCGACGACGCCATCGTGGTGGTCGAGAACGTGGAGCGCAACATCGAGGCCGGGCTGTCGCCGTTGCAGGCGACCTACCAAGCGATGCGCGAGGTGTCGGGGCCGATCATCGCCATCGCGCTGGTGCTGGTGGCGGTGTTCGTGCCGCTGGCCTTCATCAGCGGCCTGACCGGCCAGTTCTACCGCCAGTTCGCGGTGACGATCGCGATCTCCACCGTGATCTCGGCGATCAACTCGCTCACGCTGTCGCCCGCGCTGGCCGCGCTGCTGCTGCGCGGCCACGATGCGCCCAAGGACGCGCTCACGCGCTTCATGGACCGCTGGCTGGGCTGGCTGTTCCGCGGCTTCAACAACGCCTTCGGCCGCGGCGCCAATGCGTACGGCAACGGCCTGAAAGGCGTGGTCGGGCGCAAGACGCTGATGCTGGGCCTGTACCTGGTGCTGGCCGCCGCCACGCTGGGCCTGTTCAAGGCCGTGCCCGGAGGCTTCGTGCCGGCGCAGGACAAGCAGTACCTGATCGGCTTCGCGCAACTGCCCGACGGCGCCACGCTCGACCGCACCGAGGCGGTGATCCGCCGCATGGGCGAGATCGCGCAGCAGAACCCGAACGTGGAGAGCACGCTGGCGTTCCCGGGCCTGTCGATCAACGGCTTCACCAACAGCTCCAACTCGGGGATCGTGTTCGCCATGCTCAAGCCGTTCGACCAGCGCAAGCGCGACGACCAGGCCGGCGGCGCGGTGGCGATGCAGCTGAACCAGGCCTTCGGCGGCATCCAGGACGCGTTCATCGTGATGTTCCCGCCGCCGCCCGTGCAGGGCATAGGCACCACGGGCGGCTTCAAGCTGCAGCTGGAGGACCGGGCCTCGCTCGGCTACGACGCGATGGACGGCGCGGTGAAGGCTTTCATGGCCAAGGCCTCGCAGGCGCCGGAACTCGCCGGCCTGTTCACCAGCTGGCAGGTCAACGTGCCGCAGCTGTGGGCCGACATCGACCGCACCAAGGCGCGCCAGCTGGGCGTGCCGGTGCAGGACATCTTCGACACCATGCAGATCTACCTGGGCAGCCTGTACGTGAACGACTTCAACAAGTTCGGGCGCACGTACTCGGTGCGGGTGCAGGCCGACGCCGCCTACCGCGCGCGCGCCGACGACATCGGCACGCTCAAGGTGCGCGCCTCGTCGGGCGAGATGGTGCCGCTGTCCGCGCTGATGAAGGTGCGCGAGAGCTACGGACCCGAGCGGGCCATGCGCTACAACGGCTACCTCACCGCCGACGTCAACGGCGGTCCGGCGCCGGGCTTCTCCTCGCACCAGGCGCAGGCGGCCATCGAGCGCATCGCCGCCGAGACCCTGCCGCCCGGCATCGCCTTCGAGTGGACCGACCTGACCTACCAGGAGATCCTGGCCGGCAACTCCGCGGTCTGGGTGTTCCCGCTGGCGATCCTGCTGGTGTTCCTGGTGCTGGCCGCGCAGTACGAAAGCCTGACGCTGCCGCTGTCGATCATCCTGATCGTGCCCATGGGCCTCCTGGCCGCGATGACCGGCGTATGGCTCTCCGGCGGGGACAACAACATGTTCACGCAGATCGGGTTGATGGTGCTGGTGGGGCTCTCGGCCAAGAACGCCATCCTGATCGTGGAGTTCGCGCGCGAGCTGGAATTCGCGGGACGAACGCCGGTGCAGGCCGCGCTGGAAGCGGCGCGGCTGCGGCTGCGGCCGATCCTGATGACGTCGCTGGCGTTCGTGATGGGCGTGCTGCCGCTGGTGCTGTCCAGCGGGGCCGGCTCGGAGATGCGCCAGGCCATGGGCGTGGCGGTGTTCGCGGGAATGATCGGCGTCACGGCCTTCGGCCTGTTCCTCACGCCGGTCTTCTACGTGGCGCTGCGCCGCCTCGCGGGCAACCGTCCGCTGCGGCAGCACCAGCCGTCCACCCACGTCGACATCCCCGCGCCGGCGACGTCCGGTGGCGGTGGCACGGTGCGCCCGCTGCCCGCGGCACCGCACCAGGAATGAACCGGGAGACCGTCATGAAGAAACTCAATCTGATCCCGCTGGTCGCCGCGCTGCTGCTGGCCGGCTGCGCCACCGCGCTGCCGCCGCTGCCGGAAGCCGCGCCGGTGCCGGCGCAGTTCAAGCAGGCCGACGGCGCGCGCTGGACCGTGGCCAGGCCGGCCGAAGCGCAGGACCGCGGCCAGTGGTGGAAGGCCTTCGGCGACGCGCAGCTCGATCGCCTGGTCGAGCAGGCCGGCGAGCGCAGCACCGCGCTGCAGGAAGCGGCCGCGCGACTGGCCCAGGCCCGCGCCCTGGTGCGCAGCGCCGAGGCCGACCGCAAGCCGCAGATCGGCGTGGGCGCGAGCGCGCTGCGCGGGGCCGGCGCCAACACGCCGCAGGGCGCCACGCCCGCGACGCTGCTGCAGGCCGGCGCGAGCCTGTCGTACGAGCTCGACCTGTTCGGCCGCCTCTCGCGCGCGCAGCAGGCGGCGGCGCTGGATGCGCAGTCGCGCGAGGCACTGCTGCAGAGCACGCGCCTGCTGGTGCAGGCGGAGACGGCGCAGACCTACCTGTCGCTGCGCGCGCTCGACACCGAACGGGCGCTGGTGCGCGACACCGTGGCCGCCTACGCCGACACGCTGCGCCTGACCCAGCGCCGCCACCAGGCCGGCGATGTCGCCGAGCTCGACGTGGTGCGCGTGCAGTCCGAGCTGGCCGGCAACGAAGCCGAGGCGCTGTCGCTCGATCGCCAGCGCGCGCAGCTGGAGAACGCGCTGGCCGTGCTGGTGGGCGAGAGCGCGTCGTCGTTCTCGCTGGCGCAGGCCGACTGGTCCACGGCGCTGCCGGTGGTGCCGCCGGGCGTGCCGGGAACGGTGCTCGCCCGCCGGCCCGACGTGGCCGCGGCGCAATCGGCGCTGCTGGCCGCGCAGGCCCGCGTGGGCGTGGCGCAGGCGGCCTGGTTCCCCAGCGTGGCGCTGACCGCCGACGGCGGCTTCGCCTCGCCCGAGCTGGGCGACCTCTTCAAGTGGTCGGCGCGGGCCTGGTCGGTCGGCGCGCTGCTGTCGCTGCCGATCTTCGACGGCGGCCGCCGCGAGTCGGCGGTGCAGTCGGCGCAGGCGCAGCTCGACGCGCAACTGGCGCTCTACCGCGGCCAGGTGCTGAACGCCTTCCGGGAAGTCGAGGACCAGCTGGCCGCGCTGCGGCTGCTGGACGAGCAGTCGCTGGCGCAGGGCCGCGCGGTCGATTCCGCGCGGCGCGCGAGCGCGATCTCGGAAACGCGCTACCGCAACGGCCTGGTCAGCCAGCTCGAACTGCTGGACGCGCGCCGCAGCGAGCTGCGCAACCGCCGCCAGGCGCTGCAGGTGCGGTCGGCGCAGTACCAGGCCACGGTGGGCCTGATCCGTGCGATCGGCGGCGGCTGGGACGCGGAGGGCGAGAAGAAGCTCGCGGCGCGCTAGGGGCCGTTGCGCTGGTTCAGCTTGTGCCTGACGACGGCGTCGGCGTGCCAGCGCACGCACACCGGATGGCGGCGGTACTCGGAACTGGCGCACTCGTAGGCCACGCAGAGATCGCGCGCCATCGAGAACTCCTGGCGGCAAGAGTTGAGCGGCGAGGGGGAGGGCGGGGCGGCCATCACGGCGGTCGTGCGGGTCGGGCGCTCCGGCCGGTCGCGCTCCCGTTCGTTCCTGTCGCTCGCGACGACCGCGCGCTGCGGAGCGGACCGCTCGACGGTCTCGCGCGGACGCGGCGGCGGTTCGGAATCGCGCGGCGCTTCGATGGCCTCCGGCACGATGATCTCGCGCACGCCCGATTCGGCGGGCCTCGCGACGGTCCGCTCCACCGCCTTGCGCGGGCGCGGTTCGGCCGGTCGGGTCTTCGCCGAAACAGGTGCGGGCGCGGGCGCGGGTTCCGTTTTCGCCTGCAGCTCGGGCTTCTTCGGTGCTTCGATCGAGGCCGCGGCGGGCACCGCCTGGACGGGCGGCAAGGCCGGCGGCGGCGCAGGTGCGGCGACCACGGGTGAAGGCGCGGGCGAGGGCGAGGGCCCGGAGGCCGCCGCACTCTGTGCCGGCGCCGCGGCCGGTCCGCGCACGCTCTCCACGCCCACGAACAGCGCGCCCAGCACGACCGCGGTCCCGAGGCCCGCGACCAGCGCGATGCCGGCGCGCCGGCGGCGCACGGCTGCAGGTTCCTCGGGCTCCGTCTCATCGGGCTCCGCCGGAACATCCACGCGCGGCGGCGGTTCCGCGGCGGTGACGCGCTGCGTTCGCACCGGAACGAGCGCGCGCTCGGGCGGCGTGATGCCGAACGCGGCCTGCAGGGCAGCCGCCAGTTCGGCGGCGTTGCGATAGCGCGCTTCCGGGTTCTGCGCCTGCGCGCGTTCGAACACCGCATCCAGCGCGGCCGGCAGTTCGCGCCGCAAGGCGCGCGGCGGCCGCGGGGCCGAGTGCGCCTGGTAGGGCCAGGAGCCCGTGAGCAGTTCGTAGGCCACCACCGCGGCCGAGTAGAGGTCCGCGCGGCAGTCCGCCGGCCGGCCGAGGATCTGCTCGGGCGCCATGTAGGCCGGCACGTCGAACACGCCGGGCCGGCGGTGGGCCGACGCCGCGGCGGCCACCCAGCCGAAGCCTTCGATCCTGAGCTGGCCGTTGCGGCCCATCAGCACGTGCTGCGGATTCAGCGCGGAGTGCACCTGGCCGCGTTCGTGCGCGGCGGCCAGGGCGGCCAGCAGTTGCAAGGCCAGCGACAAGCCCTGCAACGCGGGCAGCCGCCCCGCGCGCGCCAGGTACTGCGCCAGCGTCTCGCCTTCCACGAACGCGGTCGCGGCATACGCGGTGTCGCCGTCCCAGCCGAAATCGTGGAGCTCGACGATGCCCGGATGCTGCAGCCCGACCGCTTCGAGGGCGGTGGTCGTCATGCGTTCGCGCTCGTCCGTCGCGAGCGCGGCGTCCACGGGCAGCAGCCGCACGGCCACGCGCTGCTGCGTTTCCGTGTCGACGGCCTCGTGGACGGTCGTGGTCCCTTCGGTGGAGACGACGCGCTGGAGCCGGTAACGTCCGATCCCGCCCGCCATCAGCTCTTCTCCGGGCTCTCGGGCTTGACCGGCAGCTGGTAGCGGCGCTCCAGCATCTTCAGGCGCGACAGCGCGGAGGCCGCGCCGCGCCCCGACCGCTGCCGGTCACCGACGCGTTGCTGCGACCGCCTGTCTTCCGGCTCCGTCGGGCCGCCGTCCCCTTCCTTCCCATCGTTGACCTTGCGCTTCATGGGAAGGCATGTTCATTTTTCCCATCGCCGCGCCGGGTAGGACAGCTGCCCACGTGCGTGTCGCCGAGCCGCTAGCGTTCGGCCACGAGGGGCGGCCCCAGCCGGTAACGGTCGAGCACCGCCATGTCGGGGTCCAGGCCCAGGCCGGCGCCGCTGGGCACGCGCACCATGCCGCCGCGCGGGCGCACCGCGTCGTGGTACGGGCTGGCTTCCAGCCTGCCGAAGAAGAGCTCGAACGGCACGCCGGGCGCGAGCGCGGCCGCCAGGTGCAGCGACGCGAGGTAGCCCGGGCCGAAGTAGAAGCAGTGCGGCACGTAGTCGACGCCGTGCGCGCGAGCCAGCACCACGGCCTGGCGAACGGCTTCGATGCCGCCGAACTTGATCACGCTGGGCTGGAGGATGTCGACGCCACCCGCGCCCAGCAGCGCCCGTGTCTCGTGCAGGCCCGCCAGGTTCTCGCCGGCGGCGATCGGGACCGTGGTGGAAGCGCGCACGCGTGCCAGGCCGTGGTGGTCGCCGGGCGGGAACACCGGTTCTTCCAGCCAGGCGAGGCCGAGCTCTTCCAGCGCTCGGGCCCGCGCCACCGCTTCGCCGACCGACCACGGGCAGTTGGTGTCGAGCGCGATCCAGGTGGCCCCGCCCGCGGCGGAACGCGCCGCCCGCACCGCGGCGAGATCCACCTCGTGCAGCTTCAGGTGCCGGAAGCCCTCGGCCATCGCGCGCTCGGTCGCGGCGGCCACCAGCTTCGGTTCGGAATAGCGCAGCAGGCTGGCGTAGGCGCGCAGTTCGCGCGGCTGGCCGCCGAGCAGCGTCGCGATGGGCGTGGCGGCCAGCTTGCCCGCGATGTCCCAGAGCGCGATCTCCACCGCGGACAAGGCATGCATCGCCGCGCCCGTGGCGCCGTGCAGGTGAAGGCGGTGCGCCATGTCGTCCATGAGCGCATTGCGATCGTGGACGTCGCGTCCGAGCAGGGCCGGGCCGACCAGTTTCTCCAGCGCCATCGCCGTGACCGGGCAGGCCGCGTGGCCCCAGCCTTCGCCCCAGCCGTCCACGCCCTCGTCGGTCATCACCCGGACGAACAGCGAATCGACCGAGGTCCAGGCCATGCCGCCGAACGCGGTGGGCGCCGCGCCCATGTCGAACGGGACACGGATGAGGTGCACTTCGATTCGCGTGATCTTCATGGCGCCTCCAGGCGGAGCCGGACCGGCGGCCACTGTCTGGCGCGGCCGCGCGGAAGTCAAGCCGACCGTGGGCGGAGCGGCCGTTTGATCTGGCGCAAATCCCTGCCGTGGTCCTTGCACTACTTTCGCGCCATGGACCCGCATGCCCCTCCGCCCGCCCGCGCATTGCAGCTGCTGCGCGACGAGCACAAAGCCGTGGCCGCCGTGCTGCGGTCGCTGCAGCTGATGATGGCCAACGGCCCCGGCGACGCGCCGATGCGTTTCTTCGACGTCGTGCGGGCGATGCTGTTCTACATCGACGAGTTCCCCGAGCGGCTGCACCATCCCAGCGAATCGAACGTGCTGTTCCCGCGCATCGCGCGGGCGCGGCCCGACGTGATGCCGGTGATCGCGCGCCTGGAGAAGGACCACGTGCAGGGCGAGTCGCGGGTGCGCGAGCTGCAGCACCTGCTGCTGGCCTGGGAGCTGCTGGGCGAGAGCCGCCGCGAGGCGTTCGCACAGGCGCTGCAGGACTACGTCGAGTTCTACCTGCGGCACATGAAGCTGGAGGAGACGGAGATCCTGCCGGTGGCCGAGGCCTGCCTGTCCGGGCGCGACTGGGCCGAGATCGACGCGGAGTTCGTGGGCGGGCGCGATCCGCTGGCGTCCGGGATGCGCGACGAACGCTACGAGCGCCTCTTCACCCGCATCGTGCTGAACGCGCCCGCGCCGGTCGGCGTGGGGCCGGCGCTCGACGCGACGAGCTGAACGAACGGGAGCCCCATGCCCAAGATCGAAGAACCCCTGCGCCGGCCCAACGCTTCGAGCGGCCATGCGCTCTGGCGGCTCGGATTCCGTCCCTTCTACCTGGCCGCGGCGGTGTTCGCGGCGCTGTCGGTCGGCCTCTGGACCCTGCAGATGCAGGGCGTGCTGCCGCGCCCCTACCTGGCGGGGCCGGTGTGGCATGCGCACGAGATGATCTTCGGGTTCGCGCTGGCGGTGATCGTGGGTTTCCTCTTCACGGCCGGCCACAACTGGACCCAGCAGCCCACGCCGACCGGCGGCTCGCTGGCAGCGCTGGTGGGGCTGTGGCTCGCGGGCCGGGTGCTCGTGCTGACGCCCTGGGGCTGGGCCGCGGCGCTGGCCAACGTGGCGTTCCCGCTCGCCGCCGCGGCGGCGCTGGCCGTGCCGCTGGCGCGGTCCGGCAATCGGCGCAACTACTTCTTCGTCGCGCTGCTGGTCGCCATCGGCGTCGCGTCGCTGCTGGTCCATCTCGGGCAGCTGGGCGTGATGGCCGCGCCGCCGTGGCTGGGCATCCAGGCGGCGCTGGACATGCTGCTGTTCATCCTGGCCGTGATGGGCGGGCGGGTGATCCCGATGTTCACCAACAACGGCGTTCGCGGCGCCGATGCGCGCCGCGACCCGTGGGTGGACCGGCTGGCGCTGGGCTCGGTGCTCGCGCTGCTGGCCGCCGACCTGTTCTCGCTGCGCGCGGTGGACGTCGCCGGCATCGCCACGATCGCGGCGCTGGCCCACGCGGTGCGGCTGCTGCTCTGGCAGCCGTGGCGCACCGCCCGCGTGCCGCTGGTGTGGGTGCTGCACCTGGCCTACGCCTGGATCCCGGTCCACCTGGCGCTGCGGGCGCTGGCCGCGGCCGGCGTGGTGTCGTCGTCGCTGTCCGTGCATGCGCTCACCGCGGGCGCGCTCGGCGGCCTGGTCATCGGCATGATGACCCGCACCTCGCGCGGCCACACGGCGCGGCCGCTCAAGGCCGATCGCTGGGATGTCGCGTGCTACGCGCTGGTGGCCTTGGCGGCCTTGCTGCGCGTGGCCGTGCCGCTGGCGCTGCCGGCCGCGTACGCGGCGGCGCTGGCGCTCTCGGGTCTGGCGTGGAGCCTGGCGTTCGCGCTGTTCGCGGTGCGGTACGGGTCCTGGCTCGCGCGCGTGCGCGTGGACGGGCGGCCCGGGTAATCCGGTTCGTCATCCCCGCGGACGCGGGGATCCAGAGCTTCTCCGCTTGGTCAGCGCAGTCCCGCGGGAATGACGGGATTCAGGCGACCTCGACCGTCACCCGCAGGAACGTCGCCGGGATGATCGTGCGGCCGGGTTCGCTGCTGCGGTTCTGGCGCTCGAACAGTTCCACCAGCTCTTTGCGCAGCGCCTCCTCGCGGCCGTTCTTCGCGGCGGCGTCGAAGGCGTTCATGGTCGGCCCGTAGTAGGTGCGGAACAGGTCCACGAACTCCGCGGGCTTGCCCGGGAAATCGAAGGTGTAGGTGTCCCTGTCGCAGCGGATGCGCTCGGCGGGCACGCCGGCCGCGCCGAACCGTTCGGCGACGTTGCTCTCCACGCCCCACGTCATCGGGCTGACGAAGCCCTCGGGCGGCGGGGGCGAGTAGCTCGAGCTGATCTTGAGGATCTGCGCGACCAGCGTCGGGTCGTTGGGGATCCAGTTGCCCATCACGATGCGCCCGCCCGGCTTGGTGACGCGAACCATTTCCTTGGCGACGTCGGCCGGCTTGGGCGCGAACATCGCGCCGAAGATGCTGACCACGCGGTCGAACGACTTGTTCTCGATGCCCGACAGGTTGCTCGCGTCGCCCTCGACGAAGCGGATGTTCGACACCCCGGCCTCGCGCGCACGCTGGTTGCCCGCCTGCACCAGGTTGGCGGCGATGTCCACGCCCAGCACTTCGGCGCCCAGGTTGGCGGCGGGCAGGGCGGTGGTGCCGTCGCCGCAGCCGAGGTCCAGCACCTTCATGCCGGGCTGGATGCCGACCGACTGGACCAGCGCCGCGCCGCTCTGGCGCATGGTGGCCGCGATGCGCGTGAAGTCTCCCTTTTCCCAGAGTGCCTTGTTCGGATTCATAGGTTCGGTGCTCCTCGTGAAGGGTGGGCCGGGACGATCCCGGCCTTGGCCCGGGCGTGGACGCTACGCCGGACGGCGCGGCTTGTCTGCTGCGATTTGCGGCTGAGTTGCCCGCGAGCGCCGGTCGAGTTGGCACGCGCGCCGCCAGGACGAGAATGACGCGGTACGCATCGGAGGGCCACCATGATCTTCAGGCAGCTGTTCGAGCCGGTCTCCAGCACCTACACCTACCTTCTCGGCTGCGAGCAGACCGGCAAGGCGGTGCTGATCGATCCGGTGATGAACTCGATCGAGCGCGACCTCCAGGCCGTGCAGGGGCTGGGACTGAAGCTCGCGTACACGCTCGACACCCACATCCACGCCGACCACGTCACTTCCGCGCTGGAGTTGAAGAAGCGCGTGGACAGCAGGATCGCCGCGCCCGCGTTCGACCGGCTGCCTTGCACCGATTTCGGAATGGAGGAGGGCCGGCCGCTGTCGGTCGGCTCGATCACGCTCGAGGGCCTGCACACGCCGGGCCACACCGACGGCCACTTCTCCTACCTGGTGGGCGAGCGCGTGTTCACCGGCGACGCGCTGCTGATCGACGGCTGCGGCCGCACCGATTTCCAGAACGGCGATGCCGACACCCTCTATGCCAGCGTGACGCGCAAGCTGTTCACGCTGCCGGAGGAGACGCTGGTGTACCCGGCGCACGACTACGCGGGCCGGCGGGTGTCATCCATCGCGCAGGAGAAGGTGCGCAACCCGAGGCTTGGCGGCGGACGTGGACTCGAGGAGTTCCGCCGGATCATGGCGGACCTGAAGCTGCCCTATCCGAAGTTCATCGATTACGCGGTGCCGGGCAACCTGCAGTGCGGCGTGTGTCCCAGCCATGTGCCCGAGGAGCTGGAAAAGTACTGCCGCACGATGGCGCAGAGCCCGCAGGGGTGAAATCCGCGGCTCAGCCGAACCGCTGCACCAGCGCCGCGATCCAGATCCCGCCGGCCAGCACCAGGCTCAGGAGCACGGCGGCGCTGCCCATGTCCTTGGCGCGCTTGGACAAGGGATGCCACTCCGGGCCGATGCGGTCGATGGCGCTTTCCACGCAGGTGTTGAGCAGCTCCACGATCATCACCAGCAGCACCGAGCCCGCCAGCAGCGCCACCTCGACCCAGTTGCGGCCGAGCGCGAACGCCAGCGGCAGCATCACGAAAGCGGCGATGGCCTCCTGGCGGAACGCCGTCTCCGACCAGGCCGAGCGCAGGCCCGACAGCGAATAGCCCGTGGCGTACCACGCGCGGCGCAGGCCGCGGCGGCGCTTGTGCGGATTGAAGTCGGCGGCGTCGTGTTCGCCGCCGTCGTGGGAAGTGGGCGTGGCGTCCTGCATGGGCGGGCCAGCATAGCGCAGCCGGTTGCCGCGCCTTCGCTTCAGCCGACCACCCGTCCGTCCACCGTCAGCATGCTCTGCGTCACGAAGCCGCCCGCGCGCCGCTGTCCGTCGTAGGCGACGCGGTAGCCGCCCACGTCCATCGCGGCGCGGCGCTGGAAGGCGGCCAGCACGGCCTGGCGCGTGACCGGGCCCTCGATCTCGCGCAGCACCTCGAAGGTGTAGCGCGCGGCGATGAAGCCGGCCAGCGACAGGGGCGCCGGCGGTTCGTCGAACAGTCGCGACAGGGTCTCGCGGTAGGAACGCACCACCGGCAAGGCGGCCGTCACCATCGGCACGGCCTGCGTGGCGATGACGGGGGTGCTGCGCGCGCCGCCCATCTGCATCACGGTCTGCAGGTTGACGTCGGCCAGCGCGATCACGTAGCGCTGGCGTTGCTGTCGCTCCAGTCCCTGCGTGAACTGCACCAGCTCCGGCGTGCCGCCGATGAACAGCAGGATCGCGGGCGTGCCGGGCGTGAGTTTCTGGCCGAGCCGCGCGAGCTCGCCGGCGGCGCGGAAGCCCTGGAGCCGCAGCTTGAGCGCCGCGGCGATGCGTTCCAGGTCGGCGTGGTGCAGCCGGTAATCGTCTTCGGACGCGTACACCGCGCCGACGTCGGCCACGCCCATCGTGATCAGCGACTTGAGCGCATGGCCGATCTGCTCCTGCCGGGTGGCGAAGATCGGGAACGTGCGTTCGTCCACCTCCAGGCTGGAGTCCTGCAGCCAGGGCGCGGCATGCGCGATGGGCAGCGACTCGCGCGGCAGCGTGGTCGCGACCAGCGCCGCGAGCGGCCCGCCGGCGGTGCCGGAGAGCACCACGCAGGCGGGATCGTCACGCAGCGTGGCGAGGGCCGAGCGGAGGCTCGCGGGCGTGCCGTCCACTTCCACCGACAGGTGGTTCACGGGCCGGCCACGCACGCCGCCGCGCGCCTGGATGTCCTGCCACGCGGCGCGCGAGCCGATCAGGAAATCCCTGGCGACGTCCTGCTGCGCGGCGGAGTTGTCCACGATCTGCGCGATCGTGATGCCGTTGCCGGCCGGCCTGGACGGGGGCCTGGCCCATGCCATCGGCGCGGCCACCGAAGCGGCCGCGGACGCCAGCAGCAGGCGGCGTCGCACGGAGAAGGGGCGGGAGTTCGGAGCCACGTCGCTCAGCAGGCGGCCAGCGGGGCGGCCCCGACGGCCAGGGCGAGTTTGCGGATCGACATGCTTTCTTCTCCTCGGATGAGCAACGCGCGCAGGGTAGGCCGCGTTCGTGACCGGCTCGTGACAGGGCGCCGCGGGGCCGCTCGCGGCTCCGTCCGACACGCGCTCCTGCGCGGCTGCGGCTCAATGGGAGCTCATTCAATCCACTGCTGCACCGGCCTTGCCGTTCGATCCCACCGGCCGGGGCACCCGCGGCGCCGTCGTGGCGCTCGTGCCCCGCGCCCAGACCCATGCGAGCGAGCACGAGCGGTGCACGCTGCGGCTGTTCGTCCGCCGCCTGGCCGACCTGAAGGGCTGGGACGACGGCGGTAGTTTCGATCCGGCCCGCGCCGCGGGCCCGCTGTACTTCGTGCCCTCCTGCACCCTCCACCGCGAAGAAGCCGACAAGCTCGGCATCCGGGGACCCGACGATCTCTTCGGCGGCGTCGTGCCCGAATCGTTCGTGGCGACCAAGGCGATCAGCCATCCGCTGGTGGCGTCCGATGCGGTGGCGCCGGCGGGATGGAACAACGGGTTCGCCGTGCAGGTGGGCGATGCGGTGCTGGAGGGCTATACGGTCTTCAGCCGCGAGGACGCGCAGGTGGCCGGCGAGCGGTTGCTGGCCCGCGGCCCATTGCGCGCCAAGCCGGTCCGTGCGACCGGCGGCCGCGACCAGCAGGTGGTGCGCGACGCGCAAGCCTTGCGTGGACTGATCGACGGCCTGGACCGGGACGAGCTGCGCGCGCACGGCCTGGTGCTGGAAGAGAACATGGAAGACGTCACCACCTTCAGCGTCGGGCTGGTGCAGGTGGACGACCTCACCGCCAGCTACCACGGCGTGCAGAAGCTCACGCCGGGCCACGACGGCCAGCAGGTGTACGGCGGCTCCGACCTCACGGTGGCTCGCGGCGGCTTCGAGGCCCTGCTGGCCACCGACCTGCCGCGCGACGTGCTGCGCGCGGTCGAGCAGGCGCGCCGCTACGAGGACGCGGTGCGGGCCTGCTATCCCGGCTTCTACGCCTCGCGCCGCAACTATGACATCCTGGTGGGCCGCGATGCCGCCGGGCTCAGGCGATCGGCCGTGCTGGAGCAATCCTGGCGCGCCGGTGGCGCCACCGGCGCCGAACTGGCCGCGCTGGAGCTCTTGCGCGCCGAACCGGGCCGCGACCGCGTGCGCACCTGCACCGTCGAGCTGTTCGGCGACAGCCCGGAGCCGCCCGAGGGCGCCACGGTGTACTTCCGCGGCGTGGACCACGAAGTGGGGCGCCTCACCAAGTACGCGATGGTTCTGAAGGACGATGTCGACCCGCGCTAACAAGATCGACATCGCGGTCGACGGCAAGCACATCGCCGGGACCCTGGTCGGGCCGGACACCATGGTCCCGGGCGTGCTGCTGGTGCACGGCTGGGACGGCAGCCAGGACGAGTACATCGCCCGCGCGCACGAGATCGCGAGCCTGGGCTGCATCTGCCTCACGTTCGACCTGCGCGGCCATGTGCGCCACCAGGCCGAGCGCGACACGGTCAACCGCGAGGACAACCTGCGCGACCTGCTCGCGGCGTACGACGTGCTGGTGGGCCATCCGTCGGTGGACCCGCGCGCGATCGCGCTGGTGGGCAGCAGCTATGGCGGCTACCTCGCGGCCATCGTGGCTTCGATGCGGAAGGTGCGCTGGCTCGCGCTGCGCGTGCCCGCGCTCTACCGCGACGAGGACTGGGACACGGCCAAGGCCAAGCTCGACCGCGAGGTGCTGGCCGCGTTCCGCCGCAGCGTGGTGCCGCCGCAGGCCAATCGCGCGCTGCAGGCCTGCACCACCTTCCGCGGCGACGTGCTGCTGGTGGAGTCGGAGCACGACTCGCTGGTGCCTCGACAGACGATCCAGAACTACATGAAGGCCTTCACCCAGGCCCAATCGCTGACCTACCGGATGATCTCGGGCGCCGACCACGGCCTGTCCGAGAAGGAGTGGCAGCAGACCTACACCGCTCTGCTGGTGCACTGGATGACGGAGATGGTGCTCAGCGCGCGCGGCGGCAAGACGGGCACGGCCGCGCAGGAACCGCAGGCCCGCACGGCCCAGAAGATCCCGCGCGGAATCGCCCGGGACTAGTTTCCGCCGGGCTGGGTTGTGACGCGAACGTTCGCGTCCGATACCCGCAGGTCAAGCTGGGGTACGCAGAAAATCCTACTTAGATCGCGATCATCCCCTAAGCTTCGCGCCTCACAACAAGACGCCCTGGGCGGAATGGCCATTTCCATTCCCCGGGCCGGAGCGGCATCCACGCGATGCTTCCGGACGGCGCCGCAGTCGTTCAGACGCACAGCGGTCGCCGGGTAAACAAGCCATCGCTACGAGCGCGCCCGTCGAGGCGCAGCCGCACCGGCACATGTGCCGGTAATCGCTTCGTGATCCGGACGGAACCTGCCCGGTCCACGGAACGCATCCAACCTTGCAAACCCACTGGCCTTTCCACCGAGGGCCCGGGGACGCATTGCCTTTCCGCTTTTTTCTTCTCGATCAACCAAGCCGGCCACGGAGCGCCGGTGAAAGGGGAAACACCACATGAGCAACATCAACTTTGACCTGGCGCGCATGGGCGTCGTCTACCTCCACCTGGTGGCCTGCTGCATCGCCATCGGCACTGTTTTCATGAGCGACCTGAAGATGGTGCGAAGCATGCTCGCCGGCGACAGCGAGACCGTGGACGGCGACCACCTGATGAGCCTGCAGACCACCGTCGGCCGCTGCCTGCTGGCGCTGTGGATCACGGGCGCGCTGCTGATCGGCATGGACATCTCGGTCAAGGGCTGGTCGGTGCTGGCCAATCCCAAGATCCAGGCCAAGATCGCCGTGGTGGCGCTGCTGACGCTCAACGGCTTCGCGCTGCACGGCATGGTGCTGCCGGCCCTGCGCAAGGTGAACTGCATCCTGCACCTCAACATGTCGATGCGGCAGTTCGCGGCGCTCACCGGCGCGATCTCCGGCGTGTCGTGGCTCTACGCCGCCGCGCTGGGCGTGGGTCGTCCGCTCAACTGGAAGTACTCGCTGGTCGAGATCATGGCGGCCTACCCGGCGTTCATCGTCATGGGCTTCATGGGCATGACGGCGCTGATGGCCTGGTGCTCGTACCGCCGCAACAACCTGGCGATGATCGCCGCCCAGCGCTGAACGCGAGTCGACGAGACCCGGCGATTCAAGGCCACCTTCGGGTGGCTTTTTTTTTTGCCCGTGCCTCCTAGGCGAGCCGGTGGTTTTGGCTGAAGATGCGACTCGTCATACCCAGTCAGGTCGCAACGCCATGGATGTGTCCCTCGTCGATGTGGCGGCGTTTTTCTCAGGCGCCGATACCCCCGGTTGGCTGTTCCGCAACGGCCTCGTGTGGGGCGCTCTGGCCGTCTTCGCGCTGCTCTACCGGTATCGCCCCCGCCCCGCCCAGCCGAAGCCGAACCGCTACTTCATGGGCATGCTGGCCGGCGGCGTCGCCGCCGTGGCGTTCGAGTGGATCGCGTAGGCAAGAAGAAAGCCCCCTGAGCTTCGCAGCTCAGGGGGCCTCGGTGCAGTCCGGCGGGCGCGGGCAGGCGTTTAGAGCATGCCCTTCATGGTCGAGCCCCACACGTTGCCGCCGTTCAGGTTGTGCTGGGCGCTCCAGCAGAACATGCCGCGGATGTTCGGGTGGGCCATCTTCACGGCGTCCCACTCGCGGATGCAGTCCTGCAGCGACGGGCCGTTGTCGTAGTTGGCGCCCAGGCCCAGCATCACCTTGTCTTCGCCCAGGTCGTTCACCCAGTCGTTGGTGCGGTTGGCGATGAAGCCCGGATCGTTGAAGCCCGACCAGTCGTAGAACTGCGGAGCCGCCCAGCTCAGCACGCCGGCGTCGGCCATCGCCTTGAGCATCGCGCGGTCTTCCGCCGAATTCGGCTGCGGCGGCGCGGTGATCGCGAAGCCCTCGCCGAAGACGGCCTTGAGCTGCTGGGAGATCCAGATCATCTCTTCCGGCGACGAGCCCACGTTGGCCTCGAAGTTGTTGAAGTCGCAGCCGTCCACGCCGCCCAGCCGGTTGGAGATGTCCTGGAACGAGGCCACGAAGGCCTGGCTCTGCTGGCGGTTGCTGAAGTTGAAGCCGTTGTTGGCACCGCCCACCGTCAGGATCACCTTCTGGCCGCGCTGGCGGCAGGCCTGGATGTCGGCGGCCGGCACTTCGTTGTAGTGCTCGAAGCGGAACGAACCGTCGCTGTTCGGCTTGGCATGGAACAGGTAGATCACGTTGAACTCGGCCGGGATGTCGCTGATGCGGTAGCCGCCGGTCGTGAAGGCCGTGTAGTAGCAGGCCAGGATCTTGGAGGGCAGGGCCGAAGAGGAGGGTGCCGCGGAAGGAGCGGCGCTCGTCAGCACGCCGGTGGCCAGGTCGGTGGCACCACCGCCACCGCCGCCGCCACCACCGCAACCCACGAGACCGAGAGCGGCGACAGCGGTGCCAGAGAGGAAGAGACGTCTTTTCATTTGTTCAGCTTTCCGAAGAAGGTGGTCATGGAGCCGCTTGGCGGCCTTGCGAGGACCTGGTGTCAGATGAGCTGAAGGTTTTCTTGGGACCGGTGGCTCTTCACCGCTTCCGCTGCCTGCCCGACGAGTTGTCCTGGCGAGGCAGAACCTCAGCGCGAGCCGCAACTGTGTCAGCTGCGTCCCACAAACCTGTAGGAGACCGACTACAGGCGTAACCGAACATGAGCTTGGCGTAACCGTGAATCCAGTCACGAACCGGGGTCCGCCGAGCTTGGGTTTTGTAGGAGAAGGCGTACGCGCTTGTAGGCGTTCCTCCTCTGGGAAGAGCTTCGCGAGAGGGTGCGCTCAGCAGTCGGCGGGCGAGTGGCGCGACTGTTGTTCAGGGGCGAAAAACAAGCTCAACCATGGTGTCGAGCTCAGGCACAGCGTTACGTTTTTGCCGAGCCAGGACCCCTCTTTCATGCTGGGGTGGCTCAGCCATAAGGGCGAAAAGGCGAAAAAAAGCGGGCCCGCGGGCCCGCTTTCATGGAGGGAAGTAGCTCAGCGGCGCTGGTATTGCGTGCTGCCGAACAGGATCTCGCGCGACTTGTCGTCGGTGATGGGCTTGCGCAGGTCGGCCAGCACCTTCACGCCGCGCTGCACGGCGGGGCGCTCCTCGATGGCGTGGAACCACTTGGAAAGATGCGGGTAGTCGGCCAGCTCGATGCCCTGGTTCTTCCAGTTGCGCAGCCACGGCCAGGTGGCGATGTCGGCGATCGAGTACTCGTCGCCGCCGAGCCAGCCGCTCACGGCCAGGCGCCGGTCGATCACGCCGTAGAGCCGCTTGGCTTCGTTGGTGTAGCGGTCGATGGCGTAGGGCAGCTTCTCCGGCGCGTACTGCCGGAAGTGGTGGTTCTGGCCGAGCATGGGGCCCACCCCGCCCATCTGGAACATCACCCACTGCAGCACTTCATAGCGCTGCCGGTCCGTGCGGCCGAGCAGGCGCCCGGTCTTGCCGGCCAGGTAGACCAGGATCGCGCCCGACTCGAACAGCGACACCGGCTTGCCGTCCGGGCCCTGCGGGTCGGTGATCGCGGGAATCTTGTTGTTGGGGCTGATGGCCAGGAACTCGGGCTTGAACTGGTCGCCCTTGCCGATGTCGACGGGGATCGCCTTGTAGGGCAGGCCGCACTCTTCCAACATGATGTGCACCTTGTGGCCGTTGGGCGTCGGCCAGCTGAAAACATCGATCATTCAAAGCTCCAATGGTTGAGGTTTACTTCGATAATGCCGGCACTCTAGACCAAGCGCCCGCTGCATGTTCGACCGGATCAAGAAGGCATTCACCAAGGAATCCCGCACGGACGCGCTGACGCCCGTCCCCGGGGAGGGGGCGTACGCCCCGATAGCCGACTGGGCACGGTCGGAGGGCTTCAACTTCTCGCCGATGAGCCGCGGCTTCTCGCTCGAGGGTCCGCTGGCCGGCAGGCCTTGCCGGGTCGAGGTGGGCAAGCCCAGCCGCCCGTACGTGGTCGGCGAGGAACTGCGCGGCCGCGCCGAGCTGGGCGTCGATCCCGACGTGATGCTGTTGCTGATGAACCGGCCGCTCAAGGACCAGCTGGTGCGACAGGCCTATGCCCAGTTCACCGACTCGCTGCAGACCAGCGTGGACGGCACCCTGCCGGAAGAGGTCCGCCTGCTGGCCATGTTCGAGGAGGTGGGCTGGGACAGCATCCCGCGTGCGTTCTGGAGCCGCTACTCGGTGGTGGCCGACGATCGCGCGCACGCGTCGGCGTGGCTGGATGCCGGGATCGCCCAGCAGTTGCTGGACTGGCCCACGCCGGCGCCGGCGGCGGAACTGCCGTTCATGCTGATGCTGCTGCGCGGCAAGGCCTACCTGCGCATGCAGCACGGGCCCGTGCACCTGCCGACCCTGCGCCATGCGATGCAGGTGTTCGGCGCGGTGAGCGAGAGCGCCGCGAAGGCCTTCACCGCGAAGGCCTGATCGCTTCCTAGGCGCCGCGGGTCACCGCGGCTTCGGCGCTGCGGCCGTAGCTGCCGTACTTGCCCAGCTCCCACTTGGCGATGGCGTTGCGGTGCACCTCGTCCGGGCCGTCGGCGAAGCGCAGGGTGCGCGCGCCGGCGTAGGCGTAGGCCAGCGGGAAGTCGTCGCTGACGCCGCCGCCGCCGTGCGCCTGCATCGCCCAGTCGATCACCTGGCAGGCCATGTTGGGCGCCACCACCTTGATCATGGCGATCTCGGTCTTGGCGACCTTGTTGCCGGCCACGTCCATCAGCCAGGCGGCCTTGAGCGTGAGCAGGCGCGCCATGTCGATCTTGCAGCGGGCCTCGGCGATGCGCTCCTGGGTGACGGTCTGCTGCGCGACGGTCTTGCCGAACGCCACGCGCGAGAGCGAGCGGCGGCACATCAGCTCGAGCGCGCGCTCGGCCAGGCCGATCAGGCGCATGCAGTGGTGGATGCGGCCGGGGCCCAGGCGCCCCTGGGCGATCTCGAAGCCGCGGCCTTCGCCCAGCAGCATGTTGCCGGCCGGCACGCGCACGTTCTCGAAGTACATCTCCACGTGGCCGTGCGGCGCGTCGTCGTAACCGAACACGTTGAGCGGCCGCACGATGCGGATGCCGGGCGTTTCGGCGGGCACGACGATCATGCTCTGCTGCGAATGGCGCGGCGCGTCCGGGTCGGTCTTGCCCATGGTGATGAACACCTTGCAGCGCGGATCGCCCGCGCCGGAGATCCACCACTTGTGGCCGTTGATGACGTATTCGTCGCCCTGGCGCTCGATGCGGGTGCTGATGTTGGTGGCGTCGGAGGACGCGACCTCGGGCTCGGTCATCGCGAAGGCCGAGCGGATCTTTCCTTCCAGCAGCGGCTTGAGCCACTGGGCCCTGATCGCGTCGCTGCCGTAGCGCGCGATGGTCTCCATGTTGCCGGTGTCCGGCGCCGAGCAGTTGAACACTTCGGGAGCCCACGGCACGCGGCCCATGATCTCGGCCAGCGGCGCGTATTCCTGGTTGGTGAGCCCGGCGCCGTGGTACCCGGAGGCCTCGGCCGTGTCCTTGGGCAGGAACAGGTTCCACAGGCCGGCGGACTGCGCCTTGGCCTTGAGGTCGTCGATCACCTTGAGATGGGTCCAGCGGCGGCCGGCCTCGGTGTTGGCCTGCAGCTCGTCGTGGTAGGCCTTCTCGCTGGGATAGACGTGGTCGTCCATGAACTTCAGGAGCCGGGCCTGCAGTTCGCGGGTCTTGGGGGAGTACTCGAAGTCCATGGATGCCTTTCGGAAAGGAAGTGGGGTCAGGCCTTCTGGGCGAACTGCCAGGCGAGTTCGGCCATCGGGCGCGCGCTGGCGCCGGAGGCGGCGGCCTGGGCGCTGGAGGCGGTGCCGGCTTCCACCCGCTTGGCGATGCCCTGCAGGATGGCGGCGATGCGGAACATGTTGTAGGCCAGGTAGAAGTTCCAGTCGGCCTTGAGGTCGGCGACGCTGGCCAGGCCGGTGCGGTCGCAGTAGCGGCGGATGTACTCGTCTTCCGACGGGATGCCCAGCGCCGCGATGTCCAGCCCGCCGATGCCGCGGAACGAGCCGTGCGGGATATGCCACGCCATGCAGTGGTAGCTGAAGTCGGCAAGCGGATGGCCCAGCGTCGACAGCTCCCAGTCGAGCACCGCGATCACGCGCGGCCGGTCGGCGTCGAACATCAGGTTGTCCAGGCGGTAGTCGCCATGGACGATGGAGACCTTGCTCTCGTCGCGCGCCGCCGCCGGGATGTGCGCGGGCAGCCACTCGACCAGCTTCTCCATCGCGGGGATGGGCTGGCTCATCGGGCCGGCGCCGTCGGTGGATGCCTTGTACTGCTTGCTCCAGCGGCCGATCTGGCGCTCGAAGTAGTTGCCGGGCTTGCCGTAGCCGGCCAGGCCGCGCTCGGCGAAGTTCACCGTGTGCAGCGCCGCGATGACGCGGTTCATCTCGTCGTAGATCTCGCCGCGCTGCTCGGGCGTGAGGCCGGGCAGGGCCTGGTCCCACAGCACGCGGCCCTGCATGAACTCCATGACGTAGAAGGCGCGGCCGATCACCGACTCGTCCTCGCACAGGCAGAACATGCGCGGCACCGGCACGCCGGTGCCGGCCAGGCCGGTCATCACCGCGAACTCGCGCTCGATGGCGTGGGCCGAGGGCAGCAGCTTCGCGACCGGACCGGGCTTGGACCGCATCACGTAGCTGCGCGTGGGCGTGACCAGCTTGTAGGTGGGATTGGACTGGCCGCCCTTGAACATCTCCACCGAGAGCGGGCCTTCGAAGGCGGGAAGGTTCTTCTGCAGCCACGCGGTGAGCGCCGCGACGTCGAAGGCATGCTTGCCCTCGACCGGCCGGGTACCGACGAAATGGTCGAATTCGCTCATCAGCTGTCAGCCTCCACGATGCGCATCAATGCGTCCCTGTTGCGCACCACCAGCCCGCCGGGCTCGATGCGGATCACCTCTTCCCGTTCCATGGCCTTGAGTTCCTGGTTGACCCGCTGGCGCGACGCGCCCAGCAGCTGGGCCAGCTCTTCCTGCGCCAGGTGCAGGCCGATGCGCAGCTCGTTGCCGTTGGACAGCTGCGGCACGCCGTAGCTGCGCGCCAGGTGCACCAGCTGCTTGGCCAGGCGCGCCCGCAGCGGCAGGGTGTTGAGGTCTTCCACCAGGCCGAACAGCTGGCGGATGCGGCGCGAATGCAGCCGCAGCAGCGCCTCGTACAGCTCCACGTGCGCGGCCAGGATCTTGCGGAAGTCGGCCGTGGCCACGCACACCAGCGTGGTGTCGCCGTGCGCGTAGGCATCGTGGGTGCGCCGGTCGCCGTCGAAGATCGCCACGTCGCCGAACCAGATGCCCGGCTCCACGTAGGTCAGCGTGATCTGCTTGCCCGTGATCGAGGTGGAGCTCACCCGCACCGCGCCGCGCGCGCACGCCACCCAGTCGGTCGACGGATCGCCGCGCGCGGTGATCAGGTCGCCGTCCTTGTAGCGTTTGACGTAGGCGCATCGCAGGATGTCGTGGCGGAGGGAGGGGGAGAGCGAGGAGAACCAGCGGCCGCCGTTGATCGCCTCGCGTTCCTCGATGGTAAGAATGGGCTCGTCCATGGTCTGTCCTGTCAGCGACTCGAACGGGCTCAGCCGTAGCGCGGCTTCTCCTTGGCCAGGAAGGCTGCGATGCCGATGCCGCCGTTCGGGTGGTGCAGGTTGCGCACGAAATGGTCGCGCTCGGCGGCCAGCTGCTGGTGCAGGGTGGCGCCGGCGGCTTCGTTCATCAGGTCCTTGATGCTCGCCAGTGAATTGGGGGCGCGCGCGTTCAGGCGCTCCGCCAGGGCCAGCGCTTCGGTGAGCGCCGCGCCTTCGGCCACCACGCGGTTGACCACGCCCAGCACGTGCAGGCGCTCGGGCGTGATGCGCTCGGCGCCCATCAGCAGCTCACTGGCCAATTGGCGGGGCAGGGCGCGCGCCAGCGACCAGGTGCCGCCGCCGTCGGGCGACAGCGCGACGCTGCTGTAGGCCATCACGAAGACCGAATTGCCCGCGGCCACGATGAAGTCGCAGGCCAGCGCGAGCGAGAAGCCGGCGCCGGCCGCCGCGCCCTCGACCGCGGCGATCACCGGCTTGGGAAAGGCGCGGATCGCCTCGATCCATCCGTGCAGGCCCTCGATGCTCTGGGCCTGCACTTCGGGCGGCTGCTGGCGATTGGCCTGCAGCCGCTGCAGGTTGCCGCCGGCGCAGAAGGTGCCGCCCTCGCCGGTGATGACCACGCTGCGCACTTCGGGCGAGGTCTCCGCGATGTTCAGCGCCTCGACGCCCGCCGCGTAGATCTCGGGCCCGAGCGCGTTGCGCTGCTCGGGGTTGCGGATGGTGAGCACCATGGTGGCGCCCTGGCTGGTGCTGCGCAGTTCCGCTGCCATGTCAGCTCTCCTCTTGCAGCAGCGACAGGCCGATGGCGCCGCGGCGGCGCAGCCAGGGGCTGGGGCGGTAGCGCGGGTCGCCGTACACGGTCTGCAGGTTGAACAGCACTTCGAGGATGTTGGCCGGGCCCCAGCGGTTGCCCATGGCCAGCGGTCCCATCGGATAGCCCAGGCCCAGCGTCACCGCGGTCTCCAGGTCCTGCGGCGAGCAGATGCGCTGCTGGCAGATGTCGCTGGCGATGTTGACGATGGCGGCCACCACGCGCTGGGTGACGAAGCCGGCCGAGTCGCGGATGACGCTCACCGCCTTGCCGTCGCGCGCGAAGAGGGCATGCGCGGCATCGCGCATGTCGGCGCGCGTCGCGGGGTTGGTGGCGAGCACGCGCCGCTTGGTCGCGGCGTCCTCGACCAGCATGTCGATGCCGATGGTGCGCGCCGGGTCCAGGCGTTCGACCACGGCCACGGTCGTGACGTCGAAGCCGAGCGGCGCCACCAGCGACAGCGCGTTGGACGACGGCGATTGGCCGGTCTCGATCTTCGCGCCCAGCTCCTTGAGCAGCTGGTACAGCTCCTGGCGGCGCGCGGCGCGGGTCGAGACCCACACCGGCGGCAGCTCGTCCACCGTGGGTACCGCGGGCTCGGGCGCGACCTGCGGCTTGCCGTCGGCGTAGCGGTAGAAGCCCTCGCCGGTCTTGCGGCCGAGCACGTTGCCGGCGAGCCGCTGCGCGGCGATGGCGCTCGGGCGGTAGCGCGGCTCGTCGTAGTACTGGTGGTAGATCGACTCCATCACCGGGTGCGAGACGTCCAGGCCGGTGAGGTCGAGCAGCTCGAACGGGCCCAGCCTGAAGCCGACCTGGTCGCGCAGGATGCGGTCGATGGTGGCGAAGTCGGCCACGCCTTCGCTGACGATGCGAAGCGCCTCGGTGCCGTATGCGCGGCCCGCGTGGTTGACGATGAAGCCCGGCGTGTCCTGCGCCCGCACCGGCGTGTGGCCCATCTGGCGCGCGAAGGCGGCCAGGCCGTCGCAGACGGAAGCGTCGGTCTTGAGGCCGGCGATGACCTCGACCACCTTCATCAGCGGCACCGGGTTGAAGAAGTGGTAGCCGGCCACGCGCTGCGGCCGCTCCAGGCCGGCGGCGATGGCGGTGACCGAGAGCGAGGAGGTGTTGGTGGCCAGCACCGCGTCGGGGCCGACGATCGTCTCGAGGCGGCTGAAGAGCTCCTTCTTGACGTCGAGCCGTTCGACGACGGCCTCGACCACCAGGTTGCAGCCAGCCAGCGCGGACAGGTCGTCGGCGGCGACCAGGCGGGCCTTGCAGGCCTGCACGGCGGCGGCGTCCATCCGGCCTTTCTCCTGCAGGCGGTCCCACTGGCTACCGATGTCCTGCAGCGCCTTGGCCACCGCGGCCGGCTGCGTGTCGTAAAGGCGAACCTGGCTGCCGGCCTGGGCGGCGATCTGCGCGATGCCGCGACCCATCGCGCCGGCGCCCACGACGGCGACCGTCTCGTACGTTGCTGTTTGCATGCGAGGGATTATCCGGCAGCGCTTTCGGCGCGCCCGGCCGCGCAGGCGTGCGCGCAGCTCAGCGTGCGGCCGGCGAAGCGGGAACGGGATGCGCCTCTTTCCTCGCGGCGCGCGCGGCCAGCACGCTGAGGGCCATCGCGGCCAGCAGTGCCACCAACCCGGCCCAGTGCAGCACGCCGAAGCCGGCGTTCAGGATGAGCCAGCCGCCGCCGGCGGCGCCGATGGCCTGGCCCGCGTACAGCGCGGAGGAGTTGAGCGCGATGGAGGCCGAGGCCAGCGTGGGGGCCAGGCCCACGAGCCGCGCCTGCTGCGCGGAGTTGGAGGCGAAGCAGCCCAGGCCCCAGGGCACCAGCACGATCGCCGCGAGCAGCAGGCTGACCGACGCGAGCGGCCAGGCGATGAAGCCAACGGCCATGAGCGCGACCGAGATCAGCACGGCGCGGTCGGCGCCGATGCGGTCGATGTGGCGCGACATCAGCACGTTGCCCAGGAAGCCGAAGGCGCCGAAGCACATGAACAGCAGGCTGGTGACCCCCGCCGACGCATTCAGCATCTGGCGGAAGAACGGCGCCAGGTAGGAAAGCAGCACGAACTGGCCGGCCGCGTACAGCACGGTGACGGCGATGCACAGCATCAGCGGCCGCGAGGCGAATGTCCGGCCCCAGGCCTCGCGCGAGAGCGCGGGCGGCCGCACGCCGTCGGGCAGGGTGCGCCAGACCCAGGCCGCGCTGGCCAGCGAGAGCACGGCGATCAGGCCGAAGGCCGCTCGCCAGCCGAGCGTGCCGCCGATGTAGGCCGCCATTGGCAGGCCCAGCACCGAGGCCAGCGACCAGCCCACGAAGATGAAGGTGATGGCGCGCCCGCGTTCCTGCGGCGGCACCAGCAGCCCGACGCAGGACGCGGCCTGCGGCGTGAAGATCGCCGGCGAGATCACGGCGATCGCCCGCAGCGGCAGCAGCGACGCAAGGTTCGGGGCGGCGGCGCAGGCCAGGTGCAGCAGCGCGTACCAGAGCATGGAGAGGGCGAGCAGCCGGCGCCGGTCCCAGCCGGCGACCACGGCCGCGAGCAGCGGCGCGCCCAGGCACATGACGACGCCGCCGACGGTGATCAGCTGGCCCGCGCCGGCGACCGGCACGTTCAGGTCGGCGCTGATCTCGTTGAGCGTGCCCGGCACCACCATCACGCCGGCGCCGATGACGAAGTTGCCGAACAGCAGCGGCCACAGCACCGGCGGCAGCGGCGCGCGGGCCATGGAGGACTAGCGCCTCACCTGCAGCGCGGCCGGGTTGACCACGTTGGTCGGGTGCCCCTCGATGAAATTCACCACGTTCTCGAAGGCGGCGCCGAAGTACAGCTCGTAGCTGTCGAGCTCGACGTAGCCGATGTGCGGCGTGCAGATGCAATTCTCCAGCCGCAGCAGGGCGTGGCCCTGCAGGATGGGTTCGCTCTCGAACACGTCCACGGCCGCCATGCCCGGCCGGCCGCGGTTCAGCGCGGTGATCAGCGCGTCCTGCTCGATCAGCTCGGCGCGCGAGGTGTTGACGAAGAGCGACGTCGGCTTCATGCGGCCGAAGTCTTCCAGGCGGACGATGCCGGCGGTCTCTTCATTGAGCCGCAGGTGCAGGCTGAGCACGTCGCTCTCGGCGAACAGCTGCTCGCGGCTCTCGGCGGCGATGTGGCCGTCGGCCTCGGCGCGCGAGCGCGAGCCTTCGCGGCCCCACACCATCACGCGCATGCCGAAGGCGCGCCCGTAGCCGGCGACCAGCTGGCCGATCTTGCCGTAGCCCCAGATGCCCAGCGTCTTGCCCTTGAGCACCATGCCCAGGCCGAAGTTGACCGGCATCGAGCCGGACTTCATGCCCGACTGCTGCCAGCCGCCGTGCTTGAGCGTCTGGATGTACTGCGGCAGCCGCCGCATGGCCGTCATGATGAGGGCCCAGGCGAGTTCGGCGGGCGCCACCGGCGAGCCCACGCCTTCGGTCACGACGATGCCGCGCTCGGTGCAGGCTTCGACGTCCACGTGGCCGCCGACGCGGCCGGTCTGCGAGATCAGTTTGAGTCGGGGAAGCTTTTCCAGCAGCTGGCGCGTGATGTGGCTGCGCTCGCGGATCAGGACGATGACGTCCGCGTCGCGCAGGCGCACGGACAGCTGTCCGACGCCCTTGACCGTGTTCGTGTACACCTTGGCGGGATAGGCCTCGAGCTTGGCCGCGCACTTCAGCTTGCGAACGGCGTCCTGGTAGTCGTCGAGGATCACGATGTTCATGGCGCGATTGTGCCCTGCGGGTGTGACCTGTTTCCGGCAGAGTTGACAGGGCGCCGCTAGCATGGCGCCCTCGCAATCCACAACCACTACCCGAAGGAGAAACCTCGATGGCGATTTCCATGTCCTCGGCCAGCCTGCCGGTCTTCCGCACCATGCTGGGCAACCTGTCCCACCTGCTCGAGAAGGGACAGGCGCACGCGCAGGCGCGCAAGTTCGATCCGCAGGTGCTGGTGACCTACCGCCTGGCGCCGGACATGCTGCCCTTCAGCCGCCAGATCCAGATCGCCTGCGACGCCGCCAAGAACGGCGTGGCCCGCATCTCCGGCGTGGAAGCGCCGAGGTTCGAGGACAACGAGGCCACCTTCGACGAGCTGCGCGCGCGCATCGCCAAGACGCTGGCTTGGCTGGACACCGTGCCGGCGGAGAAACTGAACGGCACGGAGGACAAGGAGATCACCTTCCCGGTGGGCCGCGAGTCGACGCGCACCATGAAGGGCGAGGCCTACCTGAAGCACTGGGTGCTGCCCAACCTCTTTTTCCACGTCACGACCGCGTACGCGATCCTGCGGCACAACGGGGTCGACCTGGGCAAGGCCGACTACCTGGCCGGCGCGCAGTAGGCGCACCTGGCCTGAGGCTAGGCGGCGGCCGCTTCCAGCGCGGCCAGCCGATCGAGCTCCGCGCAGACATCGGCCATGCGGCCCGAGATGACCATGCGGCCGGCGGTGCTGGGCGCGTGGCCGTCGTCCACCACGCGCAGCACCCGCAGCGGCCGGCGCGTGGCGCCCGTGCGGTGGGCCGGCGGCCAGGCCACGTGGGCGCGGCCGGCCGTGGTGTGCAGGCGCATGCCGGCGGCACGCGTGGCATGGACGGGGCTGGTGGCGGGCAGTCCGGTCAGCCAGCGGCCGAATGCGCGCAGCGCGCCCGTGATGGTGCAGAGGGTGATTCCCATGTCGCTCTCCTTGACTACAGGGTTCGAAACACAGGCGAGATTGCGAACGGAGCCGGAAGGCGCAGGGTGATGGCGCATCGTTCGCGCCATACGCCCGCCACCTGCTGCCTTCCGGCGGTTGCCTTACATCAGCATGGTGTTGCGGATCAGGCCGACGGCCAGGCCTTCGATCTCGAACGGCTCGCCGGGCTCCACCACGATGGTGGGGTAGTCGGGGTTCTCGGCGTGCAGTTCGATCAGGTGCTTGTTGCGGCGGAAGCGCTTGACCGTCACCTCGTCGCCCAGGCGGGCCACGACGATCTGGCCGTTCTTGGCGTCCTTGGTGGCCTGCACCGCGAGCAGGTCGCCGTCCATGATGCCGGCGTCGCGCATGGACATGCCGCGCACCTTGAGCAGGTAGTCGGGGCGGCGCTGGAACAGGCTGCTTTCCACGTAGTAGGTCTGGTCGACGTGCTCCTGCGCGAGGATGGGCGAACCCGCGGCCACGCGGCCCACCAGCGGCAGCGCCAGCTGGGCCAGGCTCTGCAGCGGCAGCGGGAACTGCTTGAAGCGCGACTCATGGATGGAGCGCAGCGTGTCGCCCTTGAGGCGGATGCCGCGCGAGGTGCCGCTGACCAGCTCGATCACGCCCTTGCGGGCCAGCGCCTGCAGGTGCTCTTCCGCCGCATTGGCGGACTTGAAGCCGAGTTCGGCCGCGATCTCCGCGCGGGTGGGCGGCGCGCCGGTGCGGGCGATGGCGGCCTGGATCAGGTCCAGAATCTGCTGCTGGCGCGCGGTGAGCTTTGGCGTTTCGGTCATTGGGCGGCTCCTGCGGGCAGTTCGGTGGTTGCACTGGCTGCCCATCCAGTACCTGTATTTTTAACCAGTTTCGTGAAAGAGTGCAAGTGAAAGCGCAGCAGATCGTGGTTCTGGCCACGGGCGGCACCATCGCCGGCCGGGCCGCCCGGGCGGACGACGTGCTCGGCTACCGGGCCGGAGAGGTCGGCGTGGACGAGCTCCTGTCGGGCCTGCCGGCCCCCGAGGGCGTGCTCGTCACCGGCGAGCAGGTCGCGCAGGTGGACAGCAAGGACATGGACTTCGCGCTGTGGCGGCGCCTGGCCGCGTGCTGCCGGCACTGGCTGGATCAGCCGCAGGTGCAGGCGGTGGTCGTGACGCACGGCACCGACACGCTGGAAGAGACCGCCTGGTTCCTGCAGCGCGTGCTGGCGCCCGCCAAGCCGGTGGTGCTGGCCAGCGCGATGCGCCCCGCCTCCGCGCCGGCGCCGGACGGCCCGCAGAACATCGCCGATGCGTTCACCGTGGCGACGACGGCCGGCGCGCGCGGCGTGGTCGCGGTCTGCGCGGGCGCGGTGCACGGCGCCGCGGACGTGCGCAAGGTGCATCCGTACCGGCTCGATGCTTTCGGTTCCGGCGACGCCGGGCCGATCGCCCATGTGGAAGCGGGCGCGGTGCGGCAGCTGCGGCCCTGGCCCGCGCCCTCGGAGAGCGCGGGGCTGTTCGAGCAGGCCACGCGCGAGCAGTCCTGGCCCTGGGTGGAGATCGTCCACAGCCACGCCGGAGTCGACGGTCGCGCGGTGCAGGCGCTGGTCGCGGCCGGCGTGCAGGGGCTGGTCGTCGCGGCCACCGGCAACGGCACCGTGCACGCGTCGCTCGAACAGGCCTTGCTGCGGGCGAAAGAGCAGGGCGTGCACGTGGTGCGATCGAGCCGCTGCCTCGAAGGACCGGTGATCGCGCAGGCGCAGGACGCGCTGCCCGCCAGCCGGCTCACGCCCGCCAAGGCGCGCGTGGAACTGCTGTTGTCGCTGCTCGCCTGAACATGCAAGCGTTGCAGAGCCATGCCTGGGCCTATCCGGCGCTGGAGATCGTCCACATCGTCGGCATCGCGCTGCTCGTGGGCAATCTGGTCCTGCTGGAGCTGCGCGTGTTCGGCCGCGGCGCCGCGTTGCCCGTGGCCGACCTGGCCCGGCTCAGCCTCACGCTCTCGCTGTGCGGCTTCGCCGTGGTCGCCGCCAGCGGGCTGCTCATGTTCGCCACCCAGCCGCAGGAGCTGCTCGCCAATCGCGCGTTCACGCTGAAGATGGGACTGATCGTGCTGGCGGCCGGCAACGCGGTGGCGTTCCACGTGCGCGGCTCGCTGCAACGGCTGGACACCACGGCGCGGGGGCTGATGCTAGTCTCGACCGGCCTGTGGCTGGCGGTGATCAGCTGCGGGCGCTGGATCGCCTACCAATGAAAGGAACCAGACGATGAAGCGCAGAACCCTCGTGCTGTCCGTCGCCGGCCTGCCCACGCTGGCGCTGGCGCACCACGGCTGGAGCAGCTTCGACCAGGACCGGCCGCTCTACCTGGAAGGCCGCGTGACGAAGGCTCGCTGGCAGAACCCGCACGCCGAGCTGGAACTCGAAGTCAGTCCCTCGCTGAAGCTGCCGGCCGATCTCGCTTCGCGCCAGCTGCCCGCGCAGAGCGCGCCGGTGGACGGCAAGGCGCTGCTCGCCAAGGCGCAGGTGCCCACGCGCAAGGACACGAAGTGGGAGATCGAGCTCGCGCCGCTCACCCGCATGGAGGCCTGGAAGGTCGCCGAGATCAAGCCCGGCACGCAGGTGTCGGTGCTGGGTTTCGGCCTGAAGGACGAGAAGGGCGAACCGGTGCTGCGCGCGGAGTACCTGTTCGTGGGCGGCAAGGCCTACGGGCTGCGATCAAGCCCGTCGGCCTGAGGGCAGGTCAGCTCTGCAGCGCCGCCAGCGCGCGGGAAGTGATCTCTTCCACGGTACCGATGCCGCTGATGGCGCGGTACTTCGGCGCGTTCTTCGGATCGGCCTTGGCCCAGTTGGCGTAGTAGTCGACCAGGGGGCGCGTCTGCGAGGCGTAGACCTGCAGGCGCTTGGTGACCGTCTCTTCCTTGTCGTCGTCGCGCTGGATCAGCGGCTCGCCGGTGATGTCGTCCACGCCGGCCACCTTGGGCGGGTTGAACTTCACGTGGTAGGTGCGGCCCGAGGCCACGTGCGAGCGGCGGCCGCTCATGCGCTCGACGATGGCGTCGAACGGCACGTCGATCTCGAGCACGTAGTCGAGGCGGACGCCGGCGTCCTTCATCGCATCGGCCTGGGGGATGGTGCGGGGGAACCCGTCGAACAGGAAGCCCTTGGCGCAATCGGGCTGCGCGAGACGCTCCTTGACCAGGCCGATGATGATGTCGTCGCCCACCAGGCCGCCCGAGTCCATGACCTGCTTGGCCGCCTTGCCGAGCGGCGTGCCGGCCTTCACCGCGGCGCGCAGCATGTCGCCGGTGGAGATCTGCGGGATGCCGAATTTCTGGCAGATGAAGGCGGCCTGAGTGCCTTTGCCCGCGCCTGGCGCGCCCAGCAGGATCAGTCTCATTGGGGTCTCTCTCGGATCTCTCGGATGGTTGAAGCGGGCGCTGTGGGTCCCGTCATGCCCGCGCGGGGCCGTTGCGCATTCTTGTGCTTGAGGATAGCACGCACCACTTGCGGGACCTTACGCGCGCGGGGGCGCGAAGAGGGCGCGAACGCGTGCCAGATCCTCGGGCGTGTCGACCCCCGGACCGGGTGCGTGCTGCGTCACGTGGACGGCGATCCTGTGCCCGTGCCAGAGCGCCCGCAGCTGCTCCAGCGATTCCAGCCGCTCGAGCGGCGCGGGCTCCAGCGCGGGAAAAGCGCGCAGGAAGCCGGCGCGATAGCTGTAGATGCCGACATGGCGAAGCGGCGCGGGGTCGGGCAGGGCGTTCACGCCGGAAGCGAAACCGTCGCGCCACCAGGCGATGGGCGCGCGGCTGAAGTACAGGGCCAGCCCCTGCGCGTCGGTGACGACCTTGACCAGGTTCGGGTTGGTGAACTCGGCGACCTCGCCGAGCGGATGCGCGGCGGTGCCCATGGGCGCGTCGGCGCGGGCCTCGAGCAGCCCCGCGACCGAATCGATCAGCGCCGGGTCGATCAGCGGCTCGTCCCCCTGCACGTTGACCACGATCTCGTCGTCGGGCAGCGCGAGCAGTCGGCTGGCCTCGGCCAGGCGGTCCGTGCCCGAGGGATGCTCGGGCGCGGTCATCACGGCGGCGACGCCGTGCGCCTCGCACGCGGCCACGATCTTCGGGCTGTCGGCGGCGACCACCACCTGCCGGGCCTGCGACAGGCGCGCGCGTTCGGCCACGCGCACGACCATGGGCTTGCCGGCGATGTCGGCCAGGGGTTTGTCGGGAAGGCGGGTCGAGGCGAGCCGCGCCGGGATGAGGACCGTGAAGTTCACGGTCTCAGACGAGCGGGGTGCGCGCCGGAAGGCGCTCCAGTTCCTCGTCGCTGAGCGTGCGGGCCTCGTCCTCGAGCAGCACCGGGATGCCGTCGCGGATCGGGTAGGCCAGGCGGGCGCTGCGCGACACCAGTTCCTGCCTCGAGCGGTCGTAGTCGAGGTGCCCCTTGGTCACCGGGCAGACGAGCAGCTCAAGCAGTTTGGGATCCATGCGTCGATGATAGCTTCGTGCGCAGCAGCGACTCGAGCTGCGACCAGAAGCCTTCGTCGATGTCGAGCTCGAGCGGAACGGCCCAGGCATGCGGGTGGCGGCGCCAGAGTTTCACCGCGTCCTTCTCGGTACACAGCAGCGGCGCGTCGCCGTGCAGCCAGGGGCCTTCGATGCCGAGGTCCTGGTGGTCGTCCAGCGCCCACGTGCGGCGCAGCGTGAGGCCGGCGCCGGTCAGCATGTCGAAGAAGGCCTGCGGCCGCGCGATGCCGGCGAGCGCATCGCAGGGCTGGCCGGCGAACGAGGCGAGCTCCACCCGCTTGCCGTCGGCGCGGAAGGCGAAGGTCGAAAGGCGCCTGCGCACCACGAAGCCCGGCAGGTTTGTGGCGCCCGGCGTGCGCAGCACGAGGTCGACCGGCCGCGGCCAGGGCTCGCGCAGCGGCCCGGCGGGCAGCAGCCAGCCGTTGCCCACGCCGCGGTCGTCGAACACGCAGACCTCGACGTCGCGCGCCATCGCGTAGTGCTGCAGGCCGTCGTCGCTGAGGACCACGTCGGTGCGCGGATAGGCCTGCAACGCCGCCTGCACGGCTTCGCTGCGCCGGCGCGCGACGAACACCGGCACGCGGCAGCGGCTGGCGATCAGCAGCGGCTCGTCGCCGGACTGCGCGGGATCGCTGCGCGGCGTGACTTCCAGGTTCTCCACGCTGCGGCGTCCATGGCCGCGCGAGACCACCGCGACGTTCAGGCCGGCGCGCGACAGGCGTTCGGCGATGGCCATGACGACCGGCGTCTTGCCGGCGCCGCCGGCCACGACGTTGCCGATGACGACCACCGGCACGGCGGCCTTGTGCGATTCGAGGAAACCCTGGCGATAGAGCCGGCGGCGCAGGCGCACCGCGACGCGCATGAGCAGGGACACCGGCCAGAGCAGCCGGGCCAGCGGCCCGCGGCGCAGCCAGGCGCGCGGCAGGGCCTGGCGCATCCGCTCAGCGCGAGCCGGCCTGGGCCGACGACTGGGCTGCGAAGGTGATCTGCTGCAGGCCGGAGCGGCGCGCCGCTTCCAGCACGGTGATCACGGCCTGGTGCGGCGCCGAGGCGTCGGCGCTGACGATAACCACGCTCTCCTTGCCGGCCTTGGCCGCTTCGAGCAGCGCCGCCGACAGCGGCTCGGGGCCGCGGCCGGACACCGGGCTGCGGTTCACCGTGTAGCGCCCATCGCTGGCCACGCCCACGATCACCTCGCGCGGGTAGTCGCGCTGGGCGTCGGCGTCGGCCACCGGCAGGCGCAGCTGCAGCTCGGTGAACTTGCTGTAGGTGGTGGACAGCATCAGGAAGATGAGCACCACCAGCAGGACGTCGATGAACGGGATCAGGTTGATCTCCGGTTCCTCGCGGGGACGGCTGCGGAAGTCCATGCGGTCAGGCGCGGCGAAGCGCGAGGAGGTGGCGCACGAAGCGCTCGGAGGCCAGCTCCAGCTGGAGCAGGTAGGCGTCGACGCGGCCGCGGAAGTAGCGCCAGAAGATCAGCGCGGGGATCGCGACGATCAGGCCGAAAGCGGTGTTGTAGAGCGCGATCGAGATGCCGTGCGCCAACTGCGCCGGATTTCCGCCGGTCGCGCCGGCCGTCGGGGCCTGCGAGCCGAAGATCTCGATCATGCCGATCACCGTGCCGAGCAGGCCCAGGAGCGGCGCCGCCGAAGCGATGGTGGCCAGGGCGCTCAGGTAGCGCTCCAGCCGGTGCGCGACGGCGCGGCCGGTGCCTTCCATGGTGGAGCGCAGGTCGGATTCGCTGCAGCGCGGGTCGCTGTTGAGCGCCCGGAAGCCGCTGGCCAGCACCTCGCCCAGGGCCGAGTTCTGCTCGAGCTGGTTGACCACCTCGGGGGCGGGCACGGATGAGCGGGAAACCGAGATCGCTTCATCGAGCAGCTTGGGCGGCGCCACGCGCGCCGACTTCAGGCTGAGGAAGCGTTCGATGATGAGGGCGAGGGCCAGGATGGAGCAGGCAACCAGGGGCCAGATCGGCCAGCCTGCGGCTTGTATGATCGAAAACAAGGGATCTCCGCCGCGCTTTGAATGCTGAGGTGGGCGCGATTATGGGGGACGCGAGGCGCTGTAAGACAAACGCCACCCCGCGTAGGATCAGACTCACAGAAGTTGTGGATAACTTTGTGCAGAAACCCCCATCCCCCTGTCGCGAAGCCGCATCAATCCTTCGAGATGTCAGATCGATGACATTTTGAGCAGGAAAATCTCCTTGAAAATCAACAAGTTGCACGACGGATGCGTCGTTTCCCTAAGCTTTGGTCCTGTTGCTGACATGAGTCACCCCTTTGTGGACTATTCGGACCCCGGATCGGCCACCGGACCGCGTCGGACGTGATGGTGCCGCGCGAGGACCCAGCAATTTCGCCGCGGATCTGGCAAGTCGGGGCGCTGTGCCGCGCCGTTTCTGACTTCCTGGATGCGAGGCTCAATCCCGTCGCGGTCCGCGGCGAGATTTCGGGCTGCTCGCGCCCGTCCAGCGGGCATCTGTACTTCTCGCTCAAGGACCCGCAAGGCCAGTTGCGCTGCGCCATGTTCCGTCGCGCGGCGGGGCTGCTGGATTTCCAGCCGCGCGACGGCGACCTGGTCGAGGTGCAGGGGCGCCTGACGGTCTACGAGCCGCGCGGCGACCTCCAGCTGGTCGTCGAAAGCCTGCGGCGGGCCGGGCAGGGCGTCTGGTACGAGCGCTTCGTGCGGCTCAAGGCCGAGCTGGAGTCGCAGGGGCTGTTCGACGCCGAGCGCAAGCGACCCCTGCCGCGCCATCCGCGCGCGATCGGGCTGGTGACGTCCAAGGGCGCGGCGGCGCTGCACGACGTGGCCACGGCGCTGCGGCGGCGCGTGCCCCACATCCCGGTGGTGTTCGCGCCGGCGGCGGTGCAGGGCGGCCAGGCGGTCGGCGAGCTCGTCGGTGCGCTGGAGGCGCTCTACCGCCGCGCGGAGGCGGGCGAGATCGACGTGATCCTGCTGGTGCGTGGCGGCGGCTCCATCGAGGACCTGTGGTCGTTCAACGAGGAGGCGCTGGCCCGGGCGATCGTGCGCAGCCCGGTGCCGCTGGTGTGCGGCGTCGGGCACGAGACCGACGTGACCATCGCGGACTTCTGCGCCGACTTGCGGGCGCCGACGCCCACCGCGGCGGCGGAGCTCGTCGCTCAACCGCGCGGCGAAATGCTGCAGGTGCTGGATGCGATGCAGGAGCGGCTTGCGCGCGCGGTCACGCGGCGGCTGGACGTCGCGGCGCAGCGGCTGGACTCGGCCGCCGGCCGCCTCGGTCGGCCTTCCGGCCGGCTCGCGCAGCAGCAACGACGCGCGGCGCAGCTGGGCGATGCGCTGCGGCACGCGGTGCTGATGCGCATCGAGCGCGCCGGCACCGTGCTGGATGGTCGCCAGGCCACGCTGCAAGGCGCCGTGCAGCGCCGGGCGCAGCGGCAGCACGACCGACTGCATCGCGCCGAGCTTCGACTGCAGTTGCTCGACCCCAAGCTGGTGCTGCAACGCGGCTACGCCTTGCTGACCGATGAGCACGGCGGCGTGGTGCGATCCGCCGCGCAGACCCGGCCGGGCCAGCCGCTGCGCGCGGCCCTTGCCGAGGGAGAGGTTGATCTCACCGTCGCGCAGCCCCGGCTGCTTTAGTTGCCTAGAATCGTTGGCTCCGTTCATCAAAACCAACTCGAGGACCCATGGAACACACCCTGCCCCCGCTCCCGTACCCGATCGACTCGCTGGCGCCGCACTATTCCAAGGAAACCCTGGAGTACCACCATGGCAAGCACCACAACGCGTATGTGGTGAACCTGAACAACCTGCAGAAGGGCACCGAGTTCGAGAACATGTCCCTGGAGGAAATCATCAAGAAGTCCTCCGGCGGCATCTACAACAACTCCGCCCAGGTCTGGAACCACACCTTCTTCTGGAACTGCATGAAGCCCAATGGCGGCGGCGAGCCCACCGGCGCGCTGGCCCAGGCCATCAACGCCAAGTGGGGCAGCTACGCCGCCTTCCGCGAGGCGTTCGTGAAGTCCGCGGTCGGCAACTTCGGCTCCGGCTGGACCTGGCTGGTGAAGAAGCCCGATGGCGGCGTCGACATCGTCAACACCGGCGCGGCCGGCACGCCCCTGACCACCGCCGACAAGGCGCTTCTCACCGTGGACGTGTGGGAGCACGCGTACTACATCGACTACCGCAACCTGCGTCCGAAGTTCGTCGAGACCTTCCTCGACAAGCTGGCCAACTGGGAATTCGCGCAGAAGAACTTCGCGTGAGCGACTGACGGCTCCGCAATGAACAAGGCCCGCCGATGCGGGCCTTGTGCTTTGTGGCGAGCGCCTATTTCTGGAAAGGCGTGCCGGCGAGCTTCATGCCGGGCTTGATGCCGCGCTTGGCGAACCAGCCCTGGTTCATCTCGAGCACGAATCGCACCGGCTTGGTGGAGCAGTGCGAGGCCAGCGACTTCGCCTGCATATCGGCGATGTTGGCGATGGTCCCGTCGTCCTCGATGAAGGCGGCCGACAGCGGGATCAGCGTGTTCTTCATCCAGAAGCACTGCTGGAAGGCCTGCGGGAAGACGAACAGCATGCCCTCATGCTGGGGCATCTGGGTGCGCCACATCAGGCCGGTGGCCGTCTGGTCGGGCGTGACCGCGACCTGGGCTTCGATCTTGTGCATGCCGGCGGACAGATCGACGCGGGGCAGGCCGGTCTGAGGTTCCTGCGGTTGCTCCTGCGCCAGGGCCGGGGCCGCGGCGACGAGCAGGCTCAGTGCGAGGGAGGCGAACTTCATGGATGCGATTGTGGGGCCCTCCACGAAAAATGCCCGCCGAGGCGGGCATTCCAGCTGAGAGCGGGAGCTCTTCAGGCCTTCTTTTCTTCGGTCTTCTTGGACTTCTTGGCGGACTTCTTGGCGCCGGCCTTCTTCTCGGTCTTGGCGGCGGCCTTGTCTTCCTTCTTGGCTTCGGCCTTGGCGGCGGGCGCGGCCGGGGTGGCCGGAGCAGCCGGGGTGGCGGGCGCGGCGGCCTGCGCGAACACGGCGGCGGAGAACAGGGTGGCCACGAGGGCGGCGAGCAGCTTGGTCATGATCTTGGGATCCTCAGGAGGGTTGCGAAGCGCCTTCGCATGGGTTGGAGAACGGAAGGCTCTACCGTAACGGGCGCGGCAGCGGCCGGGTTGACGGGATCGGCGCGCACTCGTCAAAAAGCAGAACGCCCGCGCGGGCGGGCGGGCAAAAAGCAGAACGCCCGCATGAAGCGGGCGTCCGTGCGTGAAGCCGAAGTGGATTACTTCTTGGCTTCTTCCTTCTTCGCTTCCGACTTGGCGGCGGCCTTGTCTTCCTTCTTCTCGGCGGCGGCGACCTTCTTGTCGGCCTTCACGTCGGCGGTCTTCTTCTCGGCCTTGGCGTCGGCCTTGGCTTCCTTCTTCTCGGCCTTGGCTTCGGCCTTGGCTTCCTTCTTCTCAGCCTTGGCTTCGGCCTTCACTTCGGCCTTGGCGGCGGGCGCCGGGGCAGCGGTCTGGGCGAAGGAAACGGTGGCGAAGGCGGCCACGAGGGCGGCGAGCAGCTTGTTCATGATTTTTCAGTCCTTTGTGGATCGGTTTTCGAAAACACCTCCCGTGGCCGGGAAGCCTTCCGCCAACGCGGCCGCAGTCTCATCGGTTGACAGGGACCGCCCCGGCCCCGCCCGGCGCGCGAAAGGGCCTCGATGGGCCGTGGCTAGAATCGGCCGGTTTGCCGAAGGCAACGCGCAACTCCTTCACCGAGACCTTTCCCCCATCCTCATGTACCAGCACATCAAGGTGCCCAGCCAGGGCGAGAAGATCAAGGTCAACGCGGACCTGTCCCTGGACGTGCCGGACCAGCCGATCATCCCGTACATCGAGGGCGACGGGACCGGCAGGGACATCACCCCGGTGATGCTGAAGGTCGTCGATGCGGCCGTGGCCAAGGCCTACGGCGGCAGGAAGAAGATCCACTGGATGGAGATGTACGCCGGCGAGAAGGCCACCCGGGTGTACGGACCCGATGTCTGGCTGCCCGAAGAGACCCTGCAGGCCGCCCGCGAGTACGTGGTTTCCATCAAGGGGCCGCTGACCACCCCCGTCGGCGGCGGCATCCGTTCGTTGAACGTGGCCCTGCGCCAGGAACTGGATCTGTACGTCTGCCTGCGCCCCGTGCAGTACTTCAAGGGCGTGCCGTCCCCGCTGAAGGAGCCCGAGAAGACCAACATGGTGATCTTCCGCGAGAACTCGGAAGACATCTATGCCGGCGTCGAGTACGAGGCGGGCGGCGAGAAGGCCAGGAAGGTCATCGACTTCCTCGTCAGGGAAATGGGCGTGAAGAAGATCCGCTTCCCGAACACCTCCGCCATCGGCGTCAAGCCGGTGTCGATCGAGGGGACCGAGCGCCTGGTGCGCAAGGCGTTCCAGTACGCGATCGACAACGACAAGCCCTCGGTGACGCTGGTGCACAAGGGCAACATCATGAAGTTCACCGAAGGCGGCTTTCGCGACTGGGGCTATGCCCTGGCGAAGAAGGAGTTCGGCGGGGAGGAGATCGACGGCGGGCCGTGGATGAAGTTCAGGAATCCGCGCACCGGCAAGGACATCGTCGTGAAGGACGCGATCGCCGATGCCTTCCTGCAGCAGATCCTGCTGCGGCCGGCCGAGTACAGCGTGGTGGCCACGCTGAACCTGAACGGCGACTACATCTCGGACGCGCTGGCCGCGCAGGTGGGCGGCATCGGCATCGCCCCCGGCGCGAACATGAGCGACTCGGTCGCCATGTTCGAGGCCACGCACGGCACCGCCCCGAAGTACGCGGGCAAGGACTACGTGAACCCCGGCTCCGAGATCCTGTCCGCGGAGATGATGCTGCGCCACATGGGGTGGACCGAAGCGGCCAACCTGATCATCTCCTCGCTGGAAAAGGCGATCCTGTCCAAGCGGGTGACGTACGACTTCGCCCGCCTGATGGAGGGCGCGACGCAGGTCAGCTGCTCCGGCTTCGGGCAGGTCATGATCGACCAGATGTAGGCCGCGCAGGCGCCCCTCTCAGAAGCCCCGCGGGTCGCGAGACCCCGGGGCTTTGTCCTTGGCGTTGCCTCATGTAATGGCATCAGGTTCCATCTCATAAAATGGAGAGGTTGCGTCCTGATCGGGCGCGGCCCTCACCAACTTCCTGAGAGACATCCCTTGGCTGCCGACCGTTCCAAGATCATCTACACGCTCACCGACGAAGCCCCGTACCTGGCGACGCATTCCTTCCTGCCCATCGTCCGCACGTTCGCGGCGGCGGCCGGGATCGAAGTGGTCGAGAGCGACATCTCCGTGGCGAACCGGATCCTCGGCGAGTTCCCCGAGTTCCTGAAGGACGACCAGAAGGTGCCGAACACGCTGGCGGAACTGGGCAAGAAGACGCTGCAGCCCGACGCCAACATCATCAAGCTGCCGAACATCAGCGCCTCGCAGAACCAGCTGGTCGCCGCGATCCGCGAGCTGCGCGCGCAGGGCTACATGGTCCCCGAGTACCCGGAGAGCCCGAAGACCGACGAAGAAAAGTCGATCCGCCAGCGCTACGGCAAGGTGCTGGGCTCCGCGGTGAACCCGGTCCTGCGCGAAGGCAACTCCGACCGCCGCGCCCCGAAGGCGGTGAAGGAATACGCCCGCAAGAACCCGCACAGCATGGCCGAGTGGAGCCCCGCTTCGCGCACGCACGTGTCGCACATGGTCGGCGGCGACTTCTACGCCAGCGAGAAGTCGATGACGCTGGACAAGGCGCGCGACGTCAAGATGGAGCTGATCACGAAGTCGGGCAAGACCGTCGTGCTCAAGCCCAAGGTCTCGCTGCTGGAAGGCGAGATCATCGACTCGATGTTCATGAGCAAGAAGGCCCTGCTGGCCTTCTACGAGAAGCAGATCGAGGACGCGCACAAGACCGGCGTGATGTTCTCGCTGCACGTGAAGGCCACCATGATGAAGGTGTCGCACCCCATCGTGTTCGGCCACGCGGTGCGCACGTTCTACAAGGAAGCGTTCGAGAAGCACGGCAAGCTGTTCGACGAGCTCGGCGTCAACGTCAACAACGGCATGGCCAACCTGTACGACAAGATCTCCGCGCTGCCGCAGTCGCAGCGCGACGAGATCCAGCGTGACCTGCACGCCTGCCAGGAGCACCGCCCCGCGCTGGCCATGGTCGACTCGGCCAAGGGCATCACCAACTTCCATTCGCCGAACGACGTGATCGTCGATGCCTCCATGCCGGCCATGATCCGCCAGGGCGGCAAGATGTACGGCGCCGACGGCCGCCTGCACGAGATGAAGGCGGTGATCCCCGAGTCCACCTTCGCCCGCATCTACCAGGAGATCATCAACTTCTGCAAGTGGCACGGCGCCTTCGATCCGAAGACCATGGGCACGGTCCCGAACGTGGGCCTGATGGCGCAGCAGGCCGAGGAATACGGCTCGCACGACAAGACCTTCGAGATCGCGGAGGACGGCGTCGCCAACATCGTCGACCTCGCCACCGGCGAAGTGCTGCTGACGCAGAACGTGGAGCAGGGCGACATCTGGCGCATGTGCCAGGTCAAGGACGCCGCGATCCGCGACTGGGTCAAGCTCGCCGTCACGCGGGCCCGCAACTCCGGGATGCCGGCGGTTTTCTGGCTCGACAACTACCGCCCGCACGAGTCCGAGCTGCGCAAGAAGGTCGCCAAGTACCTCAAGGAGCACGACACCACGGGCCTGGACATCCAGGTGATGAGCCAGACGCGCGCGATGCGCTACACGCTCGAGCGCGTGATGCGCGGCAAGGACACCATCAGCGTCACCGGCAACATCCTGCGCGACTACCTGACCGACCTGTTCCCGATCATGGAGCTGGGCACGTCGGCGAAGATGCTGTCGGTCGTCCCGCTGATGGCGGGCGGCGGCCTGTTCGAGACCGGTGCCGGCGGTTCCGCCCCGAAGCACGTCCAGCAGGTGCAGGAGGAGAACCACCTCCGCTGGGATTCGCTGGGCGAGTTCCTGGCCCTGGCGGAGTCGCTGCGCTACGCCGGTTCGCATGACGACGACCCGCGCGCCGGCGCCCTGGCCGACGCCCTGGATCGCGCGACCTCCACGCTGCTGGAAAACGGCAAGTCCCCGTCCCGCAAGGCCGGCGAAATCGACAACCGCGGTTCGCACTTCTACCTGGCGCTGTACTGGGCGCAGGAGCTGGCGGCGCAGGACGACAACGCCGAGCTGAAGGAGATTTTCGCGCCGGTGGCCGAGGCGCTCGCCGCCAAGGAGGAGTCCATCGCGCAGACCCTGCTCGATGCTCAGGGTGAGCCGGCCGATCTGGGCGGCTACTTCCTGCCGGACGACGAGAAGACCAACGCCATCATGCGTCCGTCCGCTGAGTTCAACGAGATCATCGACGGCCTGCGCAAGTAGGTCCGGCTGATCGGACGCCCCGCTTCCCCTTCCGGGAGGCGGGGCGTTTTTTCGTGGGCGTCGTCGCAAAGCAGGGGCACTGCTTGACGACGTCCCGTCCCCCCGGCCGGCGGCCCGATCCCCGGGGCATGGCGTACCGCATGGTTCACTGTCCCGCGACCACCGGATTTCACCATGACCTTGCACTAGACAGCTCGGTTCATTACCGTGGCGGGAGTGTTCCGCGCACGCGATGTGCGACACGACGACGAAAGGACGAAAACCATGACCACCCGCTACGACAATTCCGGTGCCGCCGACTGGGCGCTGGAGACCCGCGCCATCCACGTCGGCCAGTCCCCCGACTCGCAGACCAGCTCGCGCAACCTGCCGATTTACAACACCACCTCCTACGTGTTCGACTCCGCGGAGCACGCCGCGAACCGGTTCAACCTCTCCGACGCCGGCCCGATTTACACCCGCCTGACCAACCCGACGGTCGACGCCGTGGAGCAGCGCCTGGCCAGCCTCGAGGGCGGCGTGGCCGGCGTGCTGTTCTCCTCCGGCCAGGCCGCGGAGACCGCCGCGATTCTCACGCTGGCGCGCGCGGGCGACCACATCGTCACCTCGCCGCGCCTGTACGGCGGCACGGAGACCCTGTTCAAGGTGACGCTGCCGCGCCTGGGCATCGACGCGACGTTCGTGGAAAACCCGGACGACCCGGAGTCGTGGCAGGCCGCCGTGCAGGACAACACCGTCGGCTTCTACGCCGAGACCATCGCCAACCCGCTGGCCGACATCCTCGACGTCGCCACCATCGCTGAGGTCGCGCACCGCAACAACGTGCCGCTCATCGTCGACAACACGGTGGCCACCCCGGCGCTGCTGCGCCCGCTGGAGCTCGGCGCCGACATCGTGGTGTCGTCGACCACCAAGTACCTGACCGGCAACGGTTCGGCCCTCGGCGGCATCCTCGTCGACGGCGGCAAGTTCGACTGGACGCAGACCCGCGAGGGCCGCGGCGACGTCCACCCCAACTTCACCGAGGCCGACGAGGCCTACCACGGCCTGAAGTTCGCCGACCTGGGCGCCCCGGCGTTCGCGCTGCGCGCCCGCGCCGGCATCCTCCGCGACACCGGCGCCGCCCCCGCCCCGTTCAACGCGTGGGTGCTGGCGCAAGGCCTGGACACCCTGGCGCTGCGCATCGAGCGCCACAACTCCAACGCCCAGAAGGTCGCCGAGTACCTCGAGGGCCGCGCGGGCGTGGCCAAGGTCAACTACGCCGGCCTGAAGTCGTCGCCCTGGCACGCCACCCAGCAGAAGCTGGGCCTGGCCGGCGCCGGCGGCGTGCTGTCCTTCGACCTCGCCGACGCCGGCAAGGACGAGGCGTGGGCGTTCATCGACGCCCTGAAGCTGCACTCCAACGTGGCCAACATCGGCGACGTCCGCTCGTTGGTCGTCCACCCCGCCACCACCACCCACTCGCAGTCCGACGAGCACGGTCTCGCCCGCGCCGGCATTTCGCAGGCGACCGTCCGCCTGGCCGTGGGCATCGAGAACCTCGACGACATCATCGCCGACCTCGAGGGCGCGTTCGCGGCGATCGGCAAGTAACCGGCACTCCCCTGCCGCCGAAACCATCTCGGCCCCCGACCCGACCCCCCGTCTCAGCCCGCGCCGCGGGCGGGCGGGGGTTGGCACGTCGGACACCACCAGATGATGCGTTCGGGATCCCGGCCCGGGCCACCGCCCGGCTCCACGCCCAGCGTGCCCTTCACGATGAGCGTGCCGCAGCGCCGGCACGCCCGGCGATTGCGGCCGAAGACGTAGCTGGTGTGGCCGGGCCGTTTGTCTCCGGTGATCACGCGAACCGGCGACAACCGGTTCGCCCACATCAGCCGGCGCGTGAGGTCCAGGATCTTGTCGACGTCCACGTCGCCCACCGGGGTCGCGGGATGCACCCCACACAGGAAGCAGATCTCCGCGCGGTACTCGTTGCCGACTCCCGCCAGCACCCGCTGGTCCAGCAGCGCCAGCCCCACCGCCCGGCCCGGATCCGCCAGCAGTCGCCGCCGCGCTTCCTCACGACCGCCGGTCGGCCACTCCGTGCCCAGGACGTCGGGGCCGAAACCGGCGACGCGCTCGCCGTATTCGGCGACGGGAAACACCCGGACCAGGCCGAGCTCATGCCCGACGACCTCGATCGGCGTGGCCTCCGGGGCACCATCGACGGCGAGCACGACTCTGGCGGTGTGCCCCGGTTTGCGCCACCGCGTGCCCAGCCGATGCACCGACCAGGTTCCCTCCATCCTCAGGTGGGTCTGCAGCACGTCGTCGCCGAAGCGCATGAACAGATGCTTGCCGACGGGCCAGACCTCGTCCACCGACCGTCCATCGAAGGAGGCCACGGCGAAGGCGGGGACCCGGATGCTCGTGGACAGGACCTCGCGGCCCACGAGGAACTGCATCCGGTGCGCCAGCCGGTAAACGGAATCACCCTCGGGCATGGCCGCCCGCCGATCCCGCGCCGCCGATGCGCACGCCCTTCGGCGTGATCCGGGCGCCGGCGGCCCGGAGCAAAGTCGCCCAATCCGATCCGATGACGGCCTCGGCGCCGGCCTTTCCGGCGACGACTTTTTCCACGACGATGCGCGAGACCACCCCGCGCCCGATCGCCTCCTCCAGACCCCCGACGACCAACGGCAGCACGTCGCCGTGATCGAGCCCGGGCGGCGGATCGAAGACGGTCAGCGTTCGCCCGCCGCGGGTCAGGTGGGCGGAGAGGAGACCGTCGACGAGCACAACCAGACCACCCGCCGATCTCGTCGGTCCTCGCTCCGGCCAGGGCAAGGCGGCGCCGTAGGGGTTGGCGGGGTCGACGGCGGACAGCACGTGCACCTCCGGAACCTCCGCGCCCGAAGGCCATCCCTCGACGTCGGGCGAGTCCGCCAGGCCGCGCAGCCGGTCGACCACGGCCGGGGTCGAGAACTGCGCCGCGCCGAGACCATCGATGACCATGCCGCGCATCGCCTTGCCGGCCTCTTCGAACCGCGACAGCACTCCGTAGGCCAGGGCGAAGCCGCCGACCGTAGCCTCTGCCACGACGCTGCCCCGCGTGACCACGCCATAGC
>JAEWIF010000062.1 GCA_023387335.1 Pseudomonadota bacterium
TGCCCGGCGACAACGTGACGATCACCGTCAAGCTGATCGCCCCGATCGCCATGGAAGAAGGCCTGCGCTTCGCCATCCGCGAAGGCGGCAAGACCGTGGGCGCCGGCGTCGTCGCCAAGATCATGGAATAAGGCAGGAGCGACACAACATGGCCACCGCCCAACAGAAGATCCGCATCCGCCTCAAGGCGTTCGATTACAAGCTGATCGACCAGTCCGCAGCCGAGATCGTCGACACCGCCAAGCGCACCGGCGCCATCGTCAAGGGCCCGGTGCCCCTGCCGACGCGCATGAAGCGCTTCGACATCCTGCGTTCGCCGCACGTCAACAAGTCGAGCCGCGACCAGTTCGAGATCCGCACGCACCAGCGCCTGATGGACATCGTCGACCCGACCGACAAGACCGTCGACGCGCTGATGAAGCTGGACCTCCCGGCCGGCGTGGACGTCGAGATCAAGCTGCAGTAAGCCTCGGCAGTTCGGCAGTCAGTGCCCGCTCTTGGCAGGTTTGCCGGGGGCGGGCTATAATTTGCGGCTTCGCCCGAACAGGGCGGAGCTTTTATCAACCTTCCTTCGCCGTTTCTCCCCCGGGAGAGGCGTCAAACGCAGAAGCCAATTGCAGCGGCTGCGGCGGAGGCAACGGAGCAACAACATGAGTCAGAGCAACTCCCTCGGGTTGCTGGGCCGCAAGGTGGGCATGATGCGCCTGTTCACCGATGACGGGGACGCAGTTCCTGTCACGGTGGTCGACGTGTCGGGCAACCGAGTCACCCAGGTCAAGACCCAAGAGAACGACGGCTACGTGGCCCTGCAGGTCACGTACGGCAAGCGCAAGGCATCGCGCGTGTCCAAGCCGTTGGCCGGCCACCTCGCCAAGGCGAGCGTCGAGCCCGGCGAGATCATCCAGGAATTCCGTGTCACGGCCGAAGCCGCGGGCAAGTACGCCGCGGGCGCCTCGCTGCCCGTGGCCGAGCTGTTCCAGGTGGGCCAGAAGGTCGACGTGCAGGGCACCTCGATCGGCAAGGGCTTCGCCGGCACGATCAAGCGCCACAACTTCAGCTCGCAGCGCGCGTCGCACGGCAACAGCCGTTCGCACAACGTCCCGGGCTCGATCTCCATGGCCCAGGACCCGGGCCGCGTGTTCCCGGGCAAGAAGATGACCGGCCACATGGGCGACGAGACCGTCACCACCCAGAACCTGGACGTCATCCGCATCGATGAAGCCCGCCAGCTGCTCCTGATCAAGGGCGCGGTTCCGGGCTCCAAGGGCGGTTTCGTAACCGTGCGCCCGGCCGTCAAGGCCAAGGCCACCGTCGCGAAGTAAGGAGCGAAGTAGCATGCAACTCGAACTCCTGAACGAGCAGGGCCAGGCCGCCTCCAAGGTGGACGCCCCCGAGACCGTGTTCGGCCGCGAGTACAACGAAGACCTGGTCCACCAGATCGTCGTCGCCTACCAGGCCAACGCCCGCCAGGGCACTCGCGCCCAGAAGGACCGCGAGCAGGTCAAGCACTCGACCAAGAAGCCGTTCAAGCAGAAGGGCACGGGCCGCGCCCGCGCCGGTATGACCTCCTCGCCGCTGTGGCGTGGCGGCGGCCGCATCTTCCCGAACAGCCCGGAAGAGAACTTCACCCAGAAGATCAACAAGAAGATGTACCGCGCCGGCATGGCGTCCATCTTCTCGCAGCTGGCTCGCGAAGGCCGCATCGCCGTGGTGGATTCCATCAAGGTCGATTCGCCCAAGACCAAGCAGCTGGCCGCCAAGTTCAAGGCCATGAACCTTGAATCGGTGCTGGTGATCGCCGACGAAGTCGACGAGAACCTGTACCTCGCTTCCCGCAACCTGGCCAACGTGCTCGTGGTCGAGCCGCGTTACGCCGATCCGCTGTCGCTGGTGCACTACAAGAAGGTGCTGGTCACCAAGGCCGCCATCGACAAGCTCAAGGAGATGTTCGCATGAGCCGTGTGAACCCCACTCCCGCCGAACGCAAGTTCGACGAAGGCCGCCTGATGCAGGTCCTGGTCGCTCCCGTCGTGTCCGAGAAGGCGACGTCGGTGGCCGACAAGACCAATGCGGTGACCTTCAAGGTCCTCCAGGACGCCACCAAGCCCGAGATCAAGGCGGCCGTTGAACTGATGTTCAAGGTCGAGGTCCAGGGCGTCTCCGTCGTCAACACCAAGGGCAAGACCAAGCGCTTCGGCCGCTCGGTGGGCCGCCGCGACAACGTGCGCAAGGCCTACGTGACGCTCAAGCCGGGCCAGGAGCTCAACCTCTCCGGGGAGGCCGCGTAATGGCAGTCGTCAAGATGAAACCGACCTCGCCCGGCCAGCGTGCCGTGGTCAAGGTCACGCGCGATCACCTGTACAAGGGTGAGCCGTACGCGCCGCTGCTCGAGAAGCAGTTCCAGAAGGCCGGTCGCAACAACAACGGCCACATCACCATCCGCCATCGCGGCGGCGGCAACAAGCACCACTACCGCGTGGTCGATTTCGTCCGCAACAAGGACGGCATCCCGGCGAAGGTGGAGCGCATCGAGTACGACCCGAACCGCACGGCCCACATCGCCCTGGTGGTGTACGCCGACGGCGAGCGCCGCTACATCATCGCCCCGCGTGGCCTCGAGGTGGGCGCGCAGCTGGTGAGCGGCTCGGAAGCCCCGATCCGCGCCGGCAACACGCTGCCGATCCGCAACATCCCGGTGGGTTCGACCATCCACTGCATCGAGCTGCAGCCCGGCAAGGGCGCGCAGATCGCGCGTTCGGCCGGCACGTCGGCCACGCTGCTGGCCCGCGAAGGCACCTACGCCCAGGTCCGCATGCGCTCCGGTGAGGTCCGTCGGATCCACATCGAGTGCCGCGCCACCATCGGTGAAGTGGCCAACGAGGAACACAGCCTGCGCCAGCTCGGCAAGGCCGGCGTCAAGCGCCACATGGGCATCCGCCCGACGGTGCGCGGCGTCGCGATGAACCCGATCGACCACCCGCACGGTGGCGGTGAAGGCCGCACCGGCACGGGCAAGCCGCCGGTGGATCCGTGGGGCAACCTGACCAAGGGTTACCGCACGCGTAACAACAAGCGCACGCAGACGTTCATCGTCTCGCGTCGCAAGAAGTAAGGGGTCGCACAAATGACGCGTTCTCTCAAGAAGGGTCCGTTTGTGGACCACCACCTGGTGGCCAAGGTCGACAAGGCCGTCACCACCAAGGACAAGAAGCCGATCAAGACCTGGTCGCGCCGCTCCATGATCCTGCCCGAGTTCATCGGGCTGACGATCGCCGTGCACAACGGCAAGCAGCACGTGCCGGTCTACATCACCGACCAGATGGTGGGCCACAAGCTGGGTGAATTCGCCCTGACGCGCACCTTCAAGGGTCACCCCGCGGACAAGAAAGTCCAGAAGAAGTAAGGAGCAGACATCATGGAAACCCGTGCAGTCCTCCGTGGCGTTCGCCTGTCGGTCGACAAGGGCCGCCTGGTGGCCGACCTGATCCGCGGCAAGAAGGTGGACCAGGCCCTCAACATCCTGGAATTCACCCAGAAGAAGGCCGCCGTCATCGTCAAGAAAGTGCTGGAGTCCGCGATCGCGAACGCCGAGCACAACGACGGCGCCGACATCGACGAGCTGAAGGTCAAGACCATCTACGTGGAGCAGGGCGCGACGCTCAAGCGCTTCACGGCTCGTGCCAAGGGCCGCGGCAACCGCATCAGCAAGCCCACGTGCCACGTGTACGTGACGGTCGGCAACTAAGGCGCAGGTAAAGATATGGGACAGAAAATCCATCCGACCGGCTTCCGTCTTTCGGTCAGCCGCAACTGGGCCAGCCGCTGGTACGCGAACAACCGCGACTTCGCCGGCATGCTGGCCGAGGACATCAAGGTCCGCGACTACCTGAAGAGCAAGCTGAAGAACGCCGCGGTCTCCCGCGTGCTGATCGAGCGCCCCGCCAAGAACGCCCGCATCACGATCTACTCCGCCCGTCCGGGCGTGGTGATCGGCAAGAAGGGCGAGGACATCGAGAACCTGAAGAAGGAACTCGCCGTCCGCCTGGGCGTGCCGGTCGCGGTCAACATCGAAGAAGTGCGCAAGCCCGAAGTCGATGCCCAGCTGATCGCCGACAGCATCACCCAGCAGCTCGAGAAGCGCATCATGTTCCGCCGCGCCATGAAGCGCGCGATGCAGAACGCCATGCGCCTCGGCGCCCAGGGCATCAAGATCATGTCGTCGGGCCGCCTGAACGGCATCGAGATCGCCCGCACCGAGTGGTACCGCGAAGGTCGCGTGCCGCTCCACACGCTGCGCGCCGACATCGACTACGGCTTCTCCGAAGCCAAGACCACCTACGGCGTCATCGGCGTCAAGGTGTGGGTCTACAAGGGCGACACCCTGGGTCGCAGCGACGCGCCGTCCCTGGACAGCACGCCGCGCCCCGAGGGCGAAGAGCGCCGCGGCCCGCGTGGTCCGCGTCGTGACGGCGACCGCCGTGGCGGCCCCGGCGGTGATCGCCGCGGCCCGTCGCGCGGCCCGCGCGGTGGTGCCGGCGCCGGCACCACC
>JAEWIF010000063.1 GCA_023387335.1 Pseudomonadota bacterium
GCCATTGCCCCCGCAGCCCGCGCGCGAAGCGAAGGCGCCGCCGGCTGCGCAGGCACCGATCACCGTGCCGCCGCCCGCAGCGCAGGCGCCCATCACCGTGCCGCCTGCGTCCGCCGTGCCTGCCGCCGCAGCGGCTCCAGCGATCGCCAACGCCCCGCCGCCCGGCCTGCCGCAGCTCGCGGTGAGCGGCGGCGTCTATTCGCAGAATCCGGCGCAGCGCATGCTGATCGTCAACGGCCTGGTCTTCAACGAGGGCAGCGAAGTCGCCAGCGGCGTGCGGCTGGAACAGGTGCGCGCCGACAAGAAGGCCGTGCTGAACTTCAACGGCCAGCGCTTCACGCTGCCCTACTGACTGACGTTCATCGGCGGCTGGAACACCGACCAGCGGCCTTCGCGGAACAGGTACAGCGCCGACGAGACGCGGCTGCGGTTCGAGGCCGCGTAGATCGCCGCCGCGCTGAAGCGCAGCGCCGCCACCGCCTCCTCGTCGTCCGCCGGCGCGTACAGCAGGCCGCCACGCTGCGGCACCGCCACCACCAGCCCTTGCGCATGGCGCGCCTCCAGCGATCGCCAGAACGGCCGGTCGAGGAAGTAGCTGCTGTTCAGGTCGTCGGCGCGGCCCAGCACCTGCATCAGCCCGCCGCGCCACGGGCGCACCGTCGGCTCGCCGTAGGTGCGGCGCATGTTGCGCACCGCGAGGTCGAGGGCCTGGTCGGGTTCGAGGTGCAGGCGGTCCAGGTCTTCGGACGACGCGCTCTGCAGGTGCGCCTTGCCGTCGAACACCAGGCGGATGTGCATGTCGCCGACGTAGCGGAACCAGCTTGTCTCGAGTTCCACTTCGCTGCCGTCGGGCAGTTGCGCGCGCAGCACGCCGTAGGGCTGCAGCGTCTCGCGTTCCTGGCTGATGCCGGCCGACTCGCGCAGCACGGCGAGCAGGTTGCCGGCCTCCGTGTCGAATGTCTCCTGCGCGTGCGCGCCGCACGTCGCGAGCGCCGTCGCGATCACGGCCAGAACCCTCTTCATCCCTGTTCTCCTGTGGTTCAACGCATCGTGCAACGCGCCGAAAAGCGCGGCAACCCGTGTTACACGATGTGTGGCGGATGAGCAGCTTTGCCGTGCAACGTAAACGGTTACGGAACTTGCTGAGCCAACCATGGTTGTAAGCGAGCTCATCCCTAGCATCCGAGACTCAACCACCCCACCTCAGAGGTACTCCCGATGGCACTGCAGTCCCCCTTCTTCAACAACGGCAAGCGTGAAGACATCCGTCCCAACACGCCGAACGGCGCCGCCCTGAACACGGCCGCTGCTGCCACCACCGTCGCCCCCGTGGTGAACAGTGCCCCGGCGCAAGAAGGTGAAGCCAAGCTGACCGTCGGCCCGAACATCAAGCTCAAGGGCGTGGAGATCACGGACTGCGACACGCTGGTGGTCGAGGGTTCGGTCGAGGCCACCATGGACTCGCGCATGATCCAGATCTCAGAGCGCGGCTCGTTCAAGGGCTCCGCCGAGATCGACGTGGCCGAGATCCGCGGCTCCTTCGACGGCAACCTGACCGTCCGCCAGAAGCTGGTGATCTACTCGACCGGCAAGGTCACCGGCCGCATCCGTTACGGCAAGGTCGTGATCGAAGAGGGCGGCCAGCTCTCCGGCGAGATCGAGTTCGGCGCCACCGCGTCCCCCGCCACCGCCAGCACTGCCCGTCCGGCCACGCCCAAGCTGCAGGTCGCCTGAGCTCCGAGCTGAATCGACAAACAAAAAAGCGCGGCGGATGCCGCGCTTTTTTCTTGGGCGCCGTGTGGCTCAGACGGCGCTGCGATGCCGGGCGACGCAGGTGTCCAGCACCTCGCCGGCCTCGCGCTGCCACCAGTCCTGCGTCGAGAAGATCTCCACCTCGCTGTAGCCCTTGAAGCCCTGGCCCTCGACCCAGCCGCGGATGCGCGGGATGTCGATGACGCCGTCGCCCATCATCCCGCGGTCGTTCAGCAGGTCGCGCGTCGGCGTGAGCCAGTCGCAGACGTGGAAGGCCAGCAGGCGCTCGCGGCCGGCGCGCTCGATCTGCTCGCGCAGCTTCGGGTCCCACCACACGTGATAGACATCGACGGCCACGCCCAGCGCGCCGCTGCGTGAAGGATCGAGCGCGTCGCAAACATCCAACGCCTGCTCCATCGTATTGATGCAGGCGCGGTCGGCCGCGTACATCGGATGCAGCGGCTCGATGGCCAACGGCATGCCGGCGGCGCGCGAATGCTCCAGCAGCCGGCCGATGCCGTCGTGCACCTGCTGGCGCGACAACGCGATGTCCTTGTGCGCCGCGCGGCCGGCCAGCGCGCCCGGCAGGGCGCCGACCACCAGCACGAGGCAGGCGGCGTTGAGCTCGCGTGCTTCTTCCAGCGCCCGAAGGTTCTCGTCGTCGGCCGCCTTCAGGCCGGCGTCGTCGGTGGCCGTGAACATGCCGCCGCGGCAGTAGCCCGAAAGCTCAAGGCCGAGCGCCTTGACCTGGCGCGACACGTTGGCGAGGCCTGTCGCCGCCACCTGGTCGCGCCACGGCGACACGGCGCGGATGCCGCGTTGCGCGCACGCATCGAGGATGTCCGCGAGCGGCAGGTCCTGGCCGCGGCTCTTGCGCACCGTGGCCGTGTTGATCGACAGCCAGCGATGGTCCTGCGAGAAGTCGCGCATCGCCTCAGGACCCGACGCCGTGCACGGCCAGCAGCGAATTCATGCGGCGCGCCGCCAGCTCGGGCTGCTCCAGCAGGTTGGCCGCGTCGGCCAGCCGGAACAGCTCGGCCAGGTGCGGCAGGCTGCGCGTGCTCTGCTGGCCGCCGACCATGGTGAAGTGCTTCTGGTGGCCGTTCAGCCAGGCCATGAACACCACGCCCGTTTTGTAGAAGCGGGTGGGCGCCGCGAAGATGTGGCGCGACAGCGGCACGGTGGGGCCGAGGATCGCGTGGAAGCGATCCAGGTTGCCCTGCGCCAGCTCGCCCAGCGCGGCGCTGGCCGCCGGCGCGATGGCGTCGAAGATGCCCAGCAGCGCGTCGCTCTTGCCGTGCGTGGGCTCGGCGCCGTGGCCGTCGCCCGCGATCAGCTCGGCGTAGTTGAAGTCGTCGCCCGTGTACATGCGCACGCCCGGCGGCAGGCGGCGGCGCATGGCGATCTCCTTGTCCTTGTCCAGCAGCGAGATCTTGATGCCGTCCACCTTGGACGCGCGCGCCGTGATGATGCCCAGCGCCGTCGTCATCGCGGCATCGACGTCGCGGTTGCCCCAGTAGCCGGCCAGCGCGGGATCGAACATCTCGCCCAGCCAGTGCAGGATCACCGGCTGCTTCGCCTGCGACAGGATGCGGCCGTAGACCTTCTCGTAGTCGGCCGGGCCCTTGGCGACGCGGGCCAGCGCGCGGCTGGCCATCACGATCAGGCGGCCGCCGAGCTTCTCGATGGCCTCCATCTGCTCTTCGTAGCCGCGGATCACGTCGTCGACCGTCTTCACTTCGTCGAGCGAAAGATGGTCGGTGCCGCAGCCGGATGCGACCAGCGCGCCCGGGTAGTCGCGCGCGGCATCCAGCGAGCGGCGGATCAGCTCCAGCGAGGTGGGCCAGTCCAGGCCCATGCCGCGCTGCGCGGTGTCCATCGCCTCGGCCACGCCCAGGCCCAGCGACCACAGGCGTTGGCGATAAGCGATCGTGGTGTCCCAGTCGACCGCGGCGGTCAGCCAGGGATCGACCGCGGCCAGCGGATCGGCCACCACGTGGGCGGCGGAGTAGGCGATGCGGTTGAACTTCACGCCCTTGGCGGGCTGCACCGGAGTGGCGCCGCGCAGCGTGTAGTCCTCCAGCGCGCCGGAACGCGTGGGCAGCTTCAGGGTGATGGCCATCGCTTCGCTTCCCCTCAGATCTTCAGCGGCGGCACGTCGACGAAGCGGCGTTCCTTCCAGCTTTGCAGCGCGGCTTCGACCAGCTGCACGCCCTTGGCGCCTTCCGGCAGGGTCCACTTGTACGGAGCGTCTTCCACGACGTGGCGGATGAAGTGCTCCCACTGGATCTTGAAGCCGTTGTCGTAGACCTGCGTGTCCGGCACTTCCTGCCACTGGTCGAAGAAGTTCATCGGCTGCTTGACCTCGGGGTTCCACACCGGGCGCGGCGTGGCCACCCGGCTCTGGGCGCGGCACTCGGTCAGCGTGGCGACCGCTGAACCATGCGTGCCGTCGACGTGGAAGGTCACCAGGTCGTCGCGGCGCACGCGCGTGGCCCACGACATGTTCAGCTGGGCGACGATGGGCTCGCCGTCGTGGCCCGTGAGCTCGGCGATGGCGTAGGCGGCGTCGTCGGCCGTCGCCTTGTACTTGTTGCCCTCTTCGTCCCAGCGCTCGGGGATGTGCGTCGCGCCCAGGCAGCTGATCGACTTGACCTCGCCGAACAGGTTGTCCAGCACGTAGCGCCAGTGGCACATCATGTCCAGGATCATCCCGCCGCCGTCCTCGGTGCGGTAGTTCCAGCTCGGGCGCTGGATCGGCTGCAGGTCGCCCTCGAACACCCAGTAGCCGAACTCCAGGCGCAGCGACAGCATGCGGCCGAAGAAGCCGGCGCGGCGCAGCATGTCCAGCTTGCGCAGGCCGGGCAGGAACAGCTTGTCCTGCACGGCGCCGTGCTTGAGGCCCGACTTCTTCGCGGTCTGGGCGATGTCCATCGCCTCGGCCAGCGTGGTGGCGATCGGCTTCTCGCAGTACACGTGCTTGCCGGCGCGCAGCGCCTTGGCCAGCAGGGTGGGGCGCATCTGCGTGGTGCCGGCGTCGAAGAACACCGAGTCCTGCGGATTGGCCAGGGCCTTGTCGAGGTCGGTGCCCCAGCGCTCGATCTTGTGCGCGCGGGCCAGGGCCTCGATCTTCTCGGCGTTGCGGCCGATCAGGATCGGGTCCGGCATCACCTTGTCGCCGTTGGACAGCGTGACGCCGCCCTGGTTGCGGATGGCGACGATGGAGCGGATCAGGTGCTGGTTCATGCCCATGCGTCCGGTGACGCCGTGCATGATGATTCCGAGGCGCTGGGTGGCCATGGCTTTCAATCCTTCAGGTGGGGTTACTGCTTGTGCACTTCCAGGCCGGCGGCCTTCACGAGTGCGGCGTTGCTCTTGATCTCGTCGCGGATGTAGCCGTCGAACTGCTCGGGCGAGAGCGTCCAGGCATCGGCGCCGAGCGAGGCGAAGCGCTCCTTCACCTCGGGCGTGTTGAGCGCCTTCACCACCTCGTCGTGCAGGCGGTTGACGATGTCGCGCGGCGTCTTGGCCGGCGCCATCATGCCGATCCAGAAGTTGAACTCGGAGCCGGGCACGCCGGCTTCGGCGGTGGTCGGCACCTGGGGCAGGGCGGCGGCGCGCTTGGGCGAACCCACCGCCAGCGGCACCAGCTGGCCGTTGCGGATCTGGCCGATCACCGGCGCGATCGGCGAGAAGTAGTAGTCCACGCGGCCGGCCATCACTTCGGTAACGGCTTCGGCGGAACCCTTGAACGGCACGTTGACGGCGTCGATCTTCGCGGCCAGCTTGAACTTCTCGGCGTTCAGGTGGGTGGCGCTGCCCTGGCCGGCCGAAGCGAAGTTCATGCTGCCCGGCTTGGCGCGCGCGGCGCCGAGCAGCTCGCCCAGGGCCTTGATGTTCTTGGAGGGCGAGATCACCAGCACGTTGGGCGTGCTGGAGATCGGCGTGATGCCGGCGAAGTCCTTCTCAGTGTCGAACGGCAGCTTGGCGAAGGTGTGCGGGCTGACCGTGTGCGACGACGAGTGGATCATGATCGTGTAGCCGTCCGGCTGCGCCTGCGCCACGGCCGCCTGGCCGATGGTGCCGCTGGCGCCGCCCCGGTTCTCCACCACGAGCTGCTGGCCCATGCTCTGCGACATCTTGTCGGTGATGGCGCGGGCGATGATGTCCGTCGTGCTGCCCGCTGCGAACGGCACGATCACGCGGATCGGCTTGTTCGGATAGCCGCTCTGCGCGGCGGCGGCCAGGGGCGCGAGGGCGGCCAGGCCGGCCAGGGACAGGGCGAGGGCTCGTCTCTTCAGCATCGTGATGTCTCCGGGGTGGGTTGATTTAATTCACTAGACGGTGAATTACAGCACGAGGGAACGCGCCGGCGCAAGCTCGGCGGGCGGGCCCGCCGGCGCTCAATCCCTCAGGACATACCCGAGGATCACGTCGCACATGTGGGCCAGGCGCTCCTGGCGCGCCTTGGCCGAGAGCAGGTCGCGGCCGAAGATGGCCGACAGCGTGTGGTTGTTCGAGAGGTAGAAGTAGGACATCCCGGCGATCGAGATGTACAGCTGCAGCGGGTCGACGCCGCCGCGGAAGGTGCCTTCCTGGCGCCCGCGCTCGAGGATGCGCGCGAGCATCTCGATCAGCGGCGAGTTCAGCTCGCGCGCGCGGTGCGACTCCTGCAGGTGGCGCGCCTTGTGCAGGTTGGCGCTGTTCAGCAGGGTGAGGAACTCGGGGTGTTCGAGGTAGTAGTCCCAGGTGAATTCCACCAGCCGGCGCAGCGCCTCGCCGGGCTTGAGCTCCAGCAGGTTGAGATGGCGCTCGGCCTCGCGGATGTCGCGGTACGACTGCTCCAGCACCGCCTGGAACAGCGTCTCCTTGTCCTGGAAGTAGTAGTAGATCAGCCGCTTGTTCAGGCCGGCGCGTTCGGCGATGCGGTCCATGCGCGCGCCGCCCAGGCCGAACTCGGCGAACTCGCCGCGGGCCGCCGCTAAGATGGTGCTCTGCGATCGGTCGGCGTCGCGCACGCGCTCTTCCGCGAGCGGAGCCTCGGACCTGCTGCCTCGGGTCATCATTCGATAATTCACCTTCTGGTTAATAAAGTCAAGCCATGACGTCGCAACGCACTCCCACGATCGCCGGCCACCTGATTGTCGAATGCCTGGTGGCCCAGGGCGTCACCCACGCTTTCGGCGTGCCGGGCGAAAGCTACCTCGCGGTGCTCGACGGCTTGCATGCGTGGCGCGAGAAGATCCGCTTCATCATCAACCGGCAGGAAGGCGGCGCGGCCTTCATGGCCGAGGCGGCGGGCAAGCTCACCGGCCGGCCGGGCGTGTGCTTCGTCACCCGCGGGCCCGGCGCCACCAACGCTTCCATCGGCGTTCACACTGCGTTCCAGGATTCCACGCCGATGGTGCTGTTCGTCGGCGACGTCGCTTCGGACCAGCGCGACCGCGAGGCCTTCCAGGAGGTCGAGTACACCAGCTTCTTCGGGCCCAGCACCAAGGGCATGGCCAAGCGGGTCGAGCGCATCGATTCTCCCGACCGCATCCCCGAATACATCGCGCGCGCCTTCGCCACCGCGATGAACGGCCGCCCCGGCCCGGTGGTGCTGGTGCTGCCCGAGGACATGCTCACCCAGGCCACGACCGCCGCGCCGCTGCCGCGCGTGGAGCCGGCCGAGGCCTGGAGCGACCCGGGGTCGCTGCGGACGCTGCGCGAGATGCTGCTGGCGGCGAAGAAGCCCTTCGTCATCGCGGGTGGCGGGGGCTGGACGCCGCAGTCCGCGCAGGCGCTGCAGCGCTTCGCCGAGAACTGGAAGCTGCCGGTCGGCAATGCCTTCCGCTTCCAGGACACCTTCGACAACTTCCATCCGCTGTACGCCGGCGACGTGGGCATCGGCATCAGTCCCAGGCTGGCCGCGCGCATCCGCGAGAGCGACCTGATCCTGGCGATCGGCCCGCGGCTGGGCGAGATGACGACCGGCGGCTACACCCTGCTGCAGGCGCCGCGCACCCAGCAGAAGCTGGTGCACATCCACGCCAGCGCCGAGGAGCTGAACCGCGTCTACCAGGCCGACCTGGCGATCAACGCCACCATGAACGCGGCGGCGCGCTCGCTCGAGGTGCTGACCGCGCCGCCGGAACTGCCGTGGGAGGGCTGGGCCGAGGCGGTGCACGCGGACTACGAGGCCAACCTGGTGCCGCAGGCGCTGCCAGGCGACATCGACATGCCGGCCATCGTGGCGACGCTGCAGAAGCACCTGCCGGCCGATGCGGTTCTCACCAACGGCGCCGGCAACTTCGCGAGCTGGGTGCACCGGTTCTTCCGGCACCACGGCCTGGCCAAGGGCTTCAAGACGCAGGCGGCGCCGACGGTGGGCGCGATGGGCTACGGCGTGCCGGCGGGCATCGCGGCCAACCTGCTGACCGGCCGCGTCGCCTTCACCATCGCCGGCGACGGCGACTTCCTGATGAACGGGCAGGAGCTGGCCACGGCGGCGCAGTTCGGCGGCAAGAGCATCGTCGTGCTCCTCAACAACGGCATGTTCGGGACCATCCGAATGCACCAGGAGCGCGAGTACCCGGGCAACGTGCACGGCACCGAACTCGCCAATCCCGACTTCGCCGGCCTGGCGCGCGCGTACGGCTACGCGGGCGTTCGCATCACGAAGACCGCGCAGTTCGAGCCGGAGCTGCTGGCGGCGCTGGAGCGCTCGCAGGGCACGCTGATCGAGGTGACGCTGGATCCGGAGGTGATCACCACGCGGGGGACGCTGAGCGCGATCCGCGAGACGGCGATGAAGAAGCGCTGAACGCGCAGCGCAAAAAGAAAAAGGGCCGCGGTTGCGGCCCTTTTGATTCTCGCGGGAGCGAGATTATTTGACGTGCTTGCCGATCAGGCCGGCCATCTCGAACATCGAGACCTGCGCCTTGCCGAAGATGTCGCGCAGCTTGGAGTCGGCGTTGACCATGCGCTTGTTGACGGAGTCCTGCAGCTTGTTCTTCTTGATGTAGGCCCACAGCTTGCTGACCACTTCGGTGCGGGGCATCGGCTGGTTGCCGACGACCGCGGCCAGCTGGGGGCTGGGGGTCAGGGGCTTCATGAACGCCGCGTTCGGGGTGCGCTTCTTGGCCGGAGCCTTCTTCGCGGCGGCCTTCTTGGCGGGAGCCGCCTTCTTCGCCGGAGCTGCCTTCTTGGCGACCGCCTTCTTGGCCGGTGCGGCCTTCTTCGCCGGAGCCTTCTTGGCGACGGCCTTCTTCACGGGAGCCTTCTTGGCGGGGGCTTTCTTCGCCGCAGCTTTCTTCGCAGTTGCCATGTTGATTTCCTTCTAGAAGTTGAGTGATCACCAATGGGAAACAGCTAGCTATCCACTGGTAGGGCGGATGCTAAAGGAGAAGAAACGCGTTTCCAAGGGGAAAACGCGGTTTTTCGCTGGGCGCTGTCGTTTTTTTCGCCGCACGCGGGGGACGTTTCCCCTCTGGGAGAGCGCGTCTTCAGCGCGAGGCGCCCGCGTCCTTGCCCTTGAGGATCAGCACCACGCCCGCGAGGACGACGGCGCAGGCGCCCCATTCGGCGGCGCTCACCGCCTCGCCGGCGAGCAGCACGCCCAGCAGCAGGGCGATCACCGGGTTCACGAAGGCGTAGCTGGTGGCGAGCGCCGGCGAGGCGTGGGCCAGCAGGTACAGGTAGGCGCTGAAGGCGACCAGCGAGCCGGCCACCACCAGGTACAGCCAGGCCGCGGCGGCCAGCGGCTGCGGCGGCCAGTGGGGCTGTTCACCCAGCACCAGCGACACCAGCAGCAGGGCCGCGCCGCCGCACAGCATCTCGCTGGCGAACCCGGCCGCTCCGGGCGCCAGCGGCCAGCGCGTGGTCGAGAGCACCGAGCCGAGCGACCAGGCCAGCGTGGCGCCGGCCAGGCAGGCGATCGCCACCGGCGACCCCATGAAGCTGGCGCCGCGCACCAGCAGCAGCACGCCGGCCAGGCCCACCGCCATGCCGGCCACCTCCAGCAGGCGCGGCTTCTGGCCGAACAGCAGGCCCCAGCCGCACACCAGCATCGGCACGATCGCCACGAAGGTGGCCACCAGCCCCGAGCCCACGTGCTGCTGCGCGGTGGCGACCAGGCCCATGCCGCCGCCCAGCATCAGCGTGCCGACACCGGCGGCGTTGCGCCACTGGGCCCGGCTGGGCAAGGGACCGCCCCGCGCCACGACCCAGGCGAGCAGCAGCCCGCCCGCGCACAGGAAGCGCGTGCCCATCTGGAAGAACGGCGGAAAGCTCTCCAGCGCGAAGCGGATGGCCAGGTAGGTCGAGCCCCACACCAGGTAGCAGGCGAGCAGGGCCGGCAGCACCAGGCTGCGGGCCGGCGCGGGCGGAGCGAGGGTGGTGGACGAGGTCATGGCGGAAATCGTAGGTGGCGCAAGGGCCACCTGCCATGCACAATTCATGGAGCGGGAGCCACTCTCGCCTTGCTTTTGAAGGTTGAACGCCATGCCCACCGAAGTTCCCGAAATCGACGCCTACGACGGCCGCATCCTCGCCGAGCTGCAGCAGGACGCGCGCATCAGCATGGCCGAGCTCGGTCGCCGCGTGCACCTCAGCCAGCCGGCGGTGACCGAGCGCGTGCGCAAGCTGGAGCTGCAGGGCGTGATCAAGGGCTATCGCGCGGTGGTGGACTACCAGCGCCTGGGCTACGGCATCCGCGCCATCGTGCGGGTGGGACGGGTGGAATACGCCCGGGTGGTGAAGCTGATCGAGCAGACACCGGAGGTGGTGAACGCGTTCAACGTCACGGGCGAGGACAGCTGGATCCTGGAGATCGCGGTGATCGACGTCGAGCACCTCGATGCGGTGGTCACGCGCTTCTGCCTGCTGACGGAAACCTCCACCTCGATCGTGCTCAACATGCCGCGCGAGCACGCCAACGTGCTGCCCGCGCGGCGCGAGAACATCCGGCCGGCGATCCGGAAAGTCACCGGCCGCTGAGCGGCAGCGTGGCCAGCACCACGCCGGCGAGCGCCAGCGCGAAGGCGCCGGCCTGCAGGGCGCCGAACGACTCGCCCAGCACCAGCACGCCGACCAGCGCCGCCGAGATCGGCAGCATCACGGTGAAGACGCCGCCCAGCGCCGCCGGCAGGTGCCGCAGCCCGGTCATCCACAGCCACACGCTCCAGACGCTGGCGGCCAGCGAGTAGAAGAGCAGCAGCAGCCAGATCGAGAGCTGCGGCGCCGCGAAGTCGAACGAGAGGGCCTGCCACAGCCCGAGCGGCGTCACCAGCAGCAGCCCCCAGAGGTTGACGATGGCCGTGATGCGCCTCGGGCCGAGCGCGCCCGTGAGCTTCTTGCCGATCACCGCATAGGCGGCTTCGCAGAGGACGGCGCCGACCACCAGCAGGTTGCCCAGCCAGGCCCTGTCGCTGCCCCCTTCGGGCGACTTGCCGAAGGCGAGCAGCGCGATGCCGCCGACCGCGCAGGCCACTGCCGCCCACACGCGCGGCGCCACCCGCTCGCGCAGGAAGAGCCAGCTCATCACGGCGACCACGGCGGGAATGGCGGCCATGATCACGCCGGCCGACACCGCGCTGGTCATGCTCACGCCGAACAGCATGCAGATCGAGAACAGGAAGTTGCCGAGGAAGGACTCGAGGAACAGCAGGCGCTTGGTCGTGGTGGTCAGCGGCTTCTCGTTCGCGGGGCGCGGCAGCCAGTGCAGCATGGCGAGCCCCCCGATGCCGAAGCGCAGCCAGGCGAGCAGGAAGACGGGGATGGCCGCGACGAGCGGCTTGGAAAGCGCCACGTAGCTGCCCACCAGCGACATGCTGAGGGCGAGACAGGCGAAGGCTAGCCAGCGGGGCAGGGCAGGGGTCACGGAGCGCGCATCTTGCCCGAGGTCGTTTCACGAGCCTGCAAGGGCGTTCCGCATCGCGAAATCGGGTGATGCTGCGCTGCGGAAATTTTTCCCAATATGAGAACGCCGTTTCCAGATTAAGAAACGGCCCGCGTAAGTCGTTGATTGGGATCGATAAAAAATTCACTCTTGTATAAGACACAAGAGCCCCACAAAGTCTTCTACAAGACCTAAAGTTATCCGCAACAGGCCCCGACGCCGAACCGCTTTTTCAACGACCTACGGAGCAAGGCATGAGCAACTGGACGCACCTCACCCGCGAGCAGCAGATCGCGCAACTGGAGAAGGACTGGGCGGAGAACCCGCGCTGGAAGGGCATCAAGCGCGGCTACAGCGCCGCCGACGTGGTGCGCCTGCGCGGCTCGCTGCAGATCGAGCACACGCTCGCCAAGCGCGGCGCGGAGAAGCTGTGGAACCTGATCAACACCGAGCCCTTCGTCAACACGCTCGGCGCGCTCACCGGCAACCAGGCGATGCAGCAGGTCAAGGCCGGCCTCAAGGCGATCTACCTCTCGGGCTGGCAGGTGGCGGGCGACGCCAACAGCAACGGCGAGATGTACCCCGACCAGTCGCTGTACTCGGTGGACTCGGTGCCCAAGGTGGTCAGGAAGATCAACAGCACCTTCCAGCGCGCCGACCAGATCCAGTGGAGCGAAGGCAAGGGCCCCGGCGACGAGGGCTACGTCGACTACTTCGCGCCCATCGTGGCCGATGCCGAGGCGGGCTTCGGCGGCGTGCTCAATGCCTTCGAGCTGATGAAGGCCATGATCGAGGCGGGCGCCGCCGGCGTGCACTTCGAGGACCAGCTGGCCGCCGCCAAGAAGTGCGGCCACATGGGCGGCAAGGTGCTGGTGCCCACGCGTGAAGCCGTCTCCAAGCTGGTGGCGGCGCGCCTCGCGGCCGACGTGATGGGCACGCCCACCATCCTGCTGGCCCGCACCGACGCCGAGGCGGCCGACCTGGTCACCAGCGACGTGGACGAGCACGACCAGCCCTTCTTCACCGGCGAGCGCACGGTGGAAGGCTTCTACCGCAGCCGCAACGGCCTGGAGCAGGCGATCAGCCGCGGCCTGGCCTACGCCGAATATGCCGACCTGATCTGGTGCGAGACCGGCACGCCCGACCTGGCGTTCGCCAAGGCCTTCGCCGACGCCATCCACGCCAAGTTCCCCGGCAAGCTGCTGGCGTACAACTGCTCTCCCTCTTTCAACTGGAAGAAGAACCTAGACGACGCCACCATCGCCAAGTTCCAGAAGGAGCTGGGCGCGATGGGCTACAAGTTCCAGTTCATCACGCTGGCGGGCTTCCACAGCCTCAACTACTCGATGTTCAACCTGGCGTACGGCTACGCGCGCAACAACATGAGCGCCTTCGTCGAGCTGCAGCAGGCCGAGTTCGCTGCCGCCGAGAAGGGCTTCACCGCGGTCAAGCACCAGCGCGAGGTGGGCACCGGCTACTTCGACGCGGTGACGACCACGATCGAGAAGGAAGCGTCCACCGCCGCATTGAAGGGTTCGACCGAGGACGCCCAGTTCTTCGACGAGAAGAAGGCCGCCTGATACTTCTTACAGGTGGAGCAGGGGCCGGCGCCGCAGCGCCGGCCCTTTTTTCATGGACGGCCGGTAGCATGGGGATCGACTCCCGTGACCGCCCCGCCGCATCCTCCTTCCGATCCCGTCCCGCTCCGCGTGCACCGCCCCTGGGTGGCGCCGGCGATCGTGTTCCTGCTGGCCCTGCTGGTCACGGCCGTGCTGCTGGCCTCGGTGACGAGCTCGATCGCGCAGCAGGACCGCGCCGCCTTCGAGGCCGAGGCCACGCGCACCGTCGGCGCGATCCGCGAGCGCATCGAGATCACCAACACGCTGCTGCACGGCACGGCCGGGCTGTTCGCGGCGCGGCAGGCGGTCGGGCGGGAGCAGTTCCGGGCCTATGTCTCGCAGCTGCGGCTGCGCGAGGACTATCCGGGCATCCAGGGCATCGGCTTCACCCTGCGGATCGATGGCGACCCGGCGGGCCAGCTGAACCGGCGCATCCGCGACGAGGATGACGAGGTGCGGGTCTGGCCGTCGGGGCCGCGCGAGGAATACCACGCCATCGTCTTCCTGGAGCCGATGGACGAACGCAACCAGGCGGCGATCGGCTACGACATGTACACCGAGCCGACGCGGCGCGAGGCCATGAGCCGGGCGCGCGACACCGGCGCGGCGGCGGCCTCCGGCAAGGTGATCCTGGTCCAGGAGATCGAAGCCAGCAAGCAGGCCGGCTTCCTGATCTACCTGCCCGTCTATCGCGGCGGCACCATTCCCGAAACCGAGGAGGAGCGGCGGCGCGAGCTGCTGGGCTTCGTCTACGCACCGCTGCGGGTGGGCGATCTCTTGCGGGGCGTGCGCGGCAACGGCGTGCGCGAGATCGACTTCGAGCTGTACGACGGCCTGGAGCCGGTGCCCGAGGCGCTGATGCTCTCCACGCGCTCGCCGGGAGGCCAGGCGCCGTCGCAAGGCATCGTGCGGCAGCTGGAGGTGTCGGGCCGCCCCTGGCTGCTGGCCATGACCAGCCGGCCGGCGCTGGAGGGGCTCTCGCAGCGGCGGCTGGTGCCCTGGCTCGCGGGGGTGTCGCTCGCGACTTGCGTGCTGCTGGCATGGATCACGTCGGTGCAGGCGCGGGCGCGGCGCGACGCGCGCGAGCGGGCGGTGCAGCTGGAGCAGCTCTACGCCCGCCAGCGCGAGGGCGACCGCCGCAAGGACGAGTTCCTGGCCGTTCTGGCGCACGAGCTGCGCAACCCGCTCGCGCCGATCCGCAACTCGCTGGAGATCCTGCAGCGCACCTCGGACGCCAGGCTGGCGCAGCGCTCGCGCGAGATCGCCCAGCGCCAGGTGCAGCACATGGTGCGGCTGGTGGACGACCTGCTGGACGTCTCGCGCATCTCGCGCGGCAAGATCGTGCTGCAGCGCCGGCGCGTGCGGGCGGCCGAGGTGCTGGAAGCGGCGCTGGAGACCAGCCGGCCGCTGATCGAGCAGCGCAGGCACGAGCTGGTTGCCGCTCCCGTGGACGGCAGCGTGGAACTCGAATGCGATCCGACCCGGGTGGCGCAGATCCTCACCAACCTGCTGAACAACGCGGCGAACTACACGCCCGAGGGCGGCCGCATCGAGACCGGCGTGACGGCCGACGCCGAATGCGTGCGGTTTCTGGTCCGGGACAGCGGCGTGGGACTCACGGCCGATCAGCTGCAGCAGGTGTTCGAGCTCTTCGTGCAGGTGAACCGCGACGCCACCGGCGGCGGCCTGGGCATCGGCCTCAGCCTGGCGGCGCGTCTGGCCGAACTGCACGGCGGCCGCATCCAGGCGAGCAGCCAAGGCCTGGGCCTGGGCGCGACCTTCGTGCTGGTCCTGCCGCGCTTGCCGGCGGACGGGTAGAATCGGGCCTTCCCTCGACGCAACAACAAGGGCGAGAAAGGCAGCTTCGGTTATGACACCGCGAACTACTCCGCAAGGAACGGCCCCGTAGTGGCCGCGTAGTCGCGCGTTTCGCAAGAACCTCGGTTTCCAGCAAGAGCGCGGCTACAGGCCGCGCTTTTTGTTTTTCGTCTCGCTGGAGCTTCCTTCATGATCTCGATCACGCTTCCCGACGGCTCGCGCCGGGAGTACCCCGGCCCCGTCACGGTCGCCGACATCGCCGCCTCGATCGGCGCCGGCCTGGCCAAGGCCGCCCTCGCGGGCAAGGTGGACGGCAAGGTCGTCGACACGGCCTACACGGTGGACCGCGACGCGCCCGTGTCCATCATCACGGCCAAGGACGCCGACGGCCTGGAGGTGATCCGCCATTCGACGGCGCACCTGCTGGCCTACGCGGTCAAGGAGCTGTTCCCCGAAGCCCAGGTCACCATCGGCCCGGTGGTGGAGAACGGCTTCTACTACGACTTCTCGTACAAGCGGCCCTTCACGCCGGAGGACCTGCAGGCGATCGAGAAGCGCATGTCCGAGCTCGCCGCCAAGGACGAGCCGGTGGTGCGCCGCGTGCTGCCGCGCGACGCGGCGGTCGAGTACTTCAAGGGCCTGGGCGAGCACTACAAGGCCGAGATCATCGCCAGCATCCCGACCAACGAGGAAGTCTCGCTGTACCGCGAAGGCGGCTTCGAGGACCTGTGCCGCGGCCCGCACGTGCCCAGCACGGGCAAGCTCAAGCACTTCAAGCTGATGAAGGTCGCCGGCGCCTACTGGCGCGGCGACCACCGCAACGAGATGCTGCAGCGCATCTACGGCACGGCCTGGGCCACGAAGGAAGAGTTGCAGCAGTATCTGCACATGCTGGAAGAGGCCGAGAAGCGCGACCACCGCAAGCTCGGCCGCGAACTGGACCTGTTCCACATCGACGACGTCGCGCCCGGCGTCGTGTTCTGGCATCCCAAGGGCTGGGCGGTCTGGCAGCAGGTTGAGCAGTACATGCGGCAGGTCTACAAGGAAACGGGCTACCAGGAGGTGAAGGGCCCGCAGATCCTCGACAAGAGCCTGTGGGAGAAGACGGGCCACTGGCAGAACTACCGCGAGAACATGTTCACGACGGAGAGCGAGAAGCGGGACTACGCGCTCAAGCCGATGAACTGCCCGGGCCACGTGCTGATCTTCAAGTCGGCGCTGCGCAGCTATCGCGACCTGCCGTTGCGCTACGGCGAGTTCGGCCAGTGCCACCGCAACGAGCCCTCCGGCGCGCTGCACGGCATCATGCGGGTGCGCGGCTTCACGCAGGACGACGGGCACGCGTTCGTCACGGAAGACCAAATCCTCGACGAATGCGTGGCCTACACGACCAGGCTGCAGGCGGTCTACCGCGATTTCGGCTTCACGGACATCCTCTACAAGGTCGCGACGCGGCCGGAGAACCGGGTCGGGTCCGACGAACTCTGGGACAAGGCCGAGCACGCCGTGATGGAAGCGCTGCGGCGCTCGGGCGTGGACTTCGTGGTCTCGCCCGGCGACGGCGCCTTCTACGGACCCAAGATCGAGTACACGCTCAAGGACGCGCTGGGCCGCCAGTGGCAGTGCGGCACGATGCAGGTCGACTTCAATACGGCTGAGCGCCTGGGCGCGGAATACGTCACGGAAACCAGCGGTCGCGCCCACCCGGTGATGCTGCACCGGGCCATCGTCGGCAGCCTGGAGCGCTTCATCGGCATGCTGGTCGAACACCACGCCGGGGCCCTGCCGGCCTGGCTCGCGCCGGTGCAGGTCGCGGTGCTCAACATCACGGATGGACAGGCCGAATACGCCCGCGAGGTTGCGAAAACTCTGCAGAATCAAGGGTTTAGGGTCGAGCTCGACCTTCGCAACGAGAAGATTACGTATAAAATACGGGAGCATTCGTTGCAGAAGCTGCCTTACATCCTTGTCGTAGGCGACAAGGAAAGGGCAGCAGGTGCCGTCGCAGTGCGCGCCCGGGGCAATCAGGACCTCGGTGCAATGCCCCTCCAGGCCTTCGCCGATCGGCTGGCCGGGGACGTTGCCAGCAAGAGCTGACCTCCATCCGAAGTCCAGCTGTAGCCCAGGCGTGAACTGAGGCGGCTTTGCTGCTTCAAAGAAGCAGCCAACCGTTTTTGAAGGATCGAGACCATCGCTACTGACTTTCGCGACCGCCGCCACCGCGAGGAACGCAAGCACCGCCTGAACCGGGAAATCATGGCCCCGGAAGTCCGCCTTTCCGGGCCCGAGAATGAGCCGCTGGGCATCGTCAGCCTCCAGGAAGCGCTGCGGATGGCCGGCGAGCTGGACGTGGACCTGGTCGAGATCGCCGCGACCGCCAACCCGCCTGTGGCGCGGTTGATGGACTACGGCAAGTTCAAGTACCAGGAACAGAAGAAGGCCGCGGAAGCGAAGTCCAAGCAGAAGGTCATCGAGGTCAAGGAAATCAAGTTCCGCCCCGGCACCGACGACGGTGACTACAACATCAAGATGCGCAACATCCGGCGTTTCTTGGAAGAGGGCGACAAGTGCAAGATCACGCTGCGCTTCCGCGGCCGCGAGATCACGCACCAGGAGATCGGGATGGCGCTGCTGCAGCGCATCCGCGACGAGCTGGGCGACACCATCCTGGTGGAGCAGTTCCCCAAGCTCGAGGGCCGGCAGATGATCATGATGATCGCGCCGGGCCGCAAGAAGGCGGGGCAGGGCAAGCCCGCCGCCGAAGCCGCCGGAGCGGCGACGGCTTAAGGAGGATCCTCGGATCGCATCGGTTGATCGCCGGCGCGATCCGGTGAAGGGAAGGCTTCGTGCCTTTCCGAACAAGTGGCGAACTTGAAAACTCGCCGACAAGTGGCTCGGGGCCATCAAGACGCGAAGTATTCGCGGCGCCTCACGAGCACGAACGAGAGAGAAGGAGCATTCACATGCCCAAGATGAAGACCAAGAGCGGAGCCAAGAAGCGCTTCCGCGTCCGTCCCGGCGGCACCGTCAAGCGCGGCCAGGCCTTCAAGCGTCACATCCTGACCAAGAAGTCCACCAAGAACAAGCGTCACCTGCGCGGCCCCACCGCGGTCCACGAGACCAACATGGGCCACATGGCGCAGATGCTCCCGTTCGCGGGCCTTTGATAACTGACGGACAAGGAGAACTCACATGCCTCGCGTCAAACGTGGTGTAACGGCTCGCGCCCGTCACAAGAAGGTCCTCGCCCTCGCCAAGGGCTTCCGCGGCCGCCGCGGCAACGTCTTCCGCATCGCCAAGCAGGCGGTGATGAAGGCGGGCCAGTACGCCTACCGTGACCGCCGCGCCAAGAAGCGCGTGTTCCGCCAGCTGTGGATCGCGCGTATCAACGCCGCAGCGCGTGCCAACGGCCTGACGTACAGCCAGTTCGCCAACGGCATCCGCAAGGCCGGCATCGACATCGACCGCAAGGTCCTGGCCGACATCGCCGTGCACGACCCGGCGGCGTTCGCCGGCATCGTGAACCAGGTGAAGGCCAAGCTGGCTGCTTGAGTTCGCGGTGGCGCCGCTTCCCGCGGCGTCCGGTGCAACTAAAAAAAGGCAGGGCTAGGGCCGCAAGGCGCTAGCCCTGTTTTCTTCTAATGACCCAAGAACTGGATTCGATCGTCGAGAGCGCGCGGCACGCGTTCGCCCAGGCCGCCACGCCGGCCGACCTGGAGAACGCCAAGGCGCTGTTCACCGGCAAGGCCGGCCGCATCACCGAGCTGATGAAAGGCATGGCCGCGCTCTCCGTGGACGAGAAGAAGAGCCGCGGCGCCGCCATCAACGTCGCCAAGCAGGCGATCGAGGCCGCGCTCACCGAGCGCCGCCAGGCGCTGGCCGACGCCGAACTGCAGCTGCAGCTCAAGGCCGAGGCGCTGGACGTCTCGCTTCCGGGCCGCGTGCGCGAGCCGGGCGGGCTGCATCCGGTCAGCCTGACGCTCGAGCGCATCGAGCTGATCTTCGCCAGCATGGGCTTCGACGTGGCCGACGGCCCCGAGGTCGAGAGCGACTGGCACAGCTTCACCTCGCTGAACAACCCGCCCAACCATCCCGCGCGCTCGATGCAGGACACGTTCTACGTGGACATCGACGGCGAGGACGGCATTCCCTACAACCTGCGGCCGCACACCAGCCCGATGCAGGTGCGCTACGCCCGGCAACACGTGAAGAAGTACGCCGGCCGCGAGATGCCCGAGATCCGCGTCATCGCGCCGGGCCGCACCTACCGCGTGGACAGCGATGCCACGCACTCGCCCATGTTCCACCAGTGCGAAGGCCTGTGGCTGGGCGAGAACGTGAGCTTCAAGGACCTGAAGGTCGTCTTCACCGACTTCTGCCGCACCTTCTTCGAGAGCGACGACCTGGCGCTGCGCTTCCGCCCGAGCTTCTTCCCGTTCACCGAGCCCAGCGCCGAGATCGACATCCAGTTCCAGAGCGGGCCGCTCGCCGGCCGCTGGCTGGAAGTGGCCGGCTCCGGCCAGGTGCATCCCAACGTGGTGCGCAACATGGGGCTGGACCCCGAGAAGTACATCGGATTCGCCTTCGGCATGGGTCCGGACCGCCTGACCATGCTGCGTTACGGCGTGAACGACCTGCGCCTGTTCTTCGACGGCGACATCCGCTTCCTTCGCCAGTTCCGCTGAGCCACTAGACAACATGCAATTCCCCGAGTCCTGGCTGCGCGAGTTCTGCAACCCGCCGCTGTCCACGAAAGAGATCGCCGACGTGCTCACCATGGGCGGGCTGGAGGTCGAGGACCTGCGCCCCGTCGCGCCGCCCTTCACCCGGGTGGTGGTGGGCGAGATCAAGGAAGCCGTCCAGCACCCCAACGCCGACCGCCTGCGCGTGTGCCAGGTGGACGTGGGGCAGGGCGCGCTGCTGAACATCGTCTGCGGCGCGCCCAACGCGCGTCCGGGCATCCGCGTGCCGGCCGCGCTGGTCGGCGCCGAGCTGCCGCCGGGCGAGGACGGCAAGCCGTTCCAGATCAAGCTGGGCAAGCTGCGCGGCGTGGAGAGCCAAGGCATGCTGTGCTCCGCCCGCGAGCTCAAGCTGTCCGAGGACCACGCCGGGCTGCTCGAACTGCCGCCGGACACGCCCATCGGCGGCGACGTGCGCGACGTGCTGCAGCTGGACGACCACGTCTTCACGCTCAAGCTCACGCCCAACCTGGCGCATGCGCTCAGCGTGTACGGCGTGGCGCGCGAACTCTCCGCGCTGACCGGTGCGCCGCTGAAGCAGCCGAAGATCGAGCCCGTGCGTCCGGTGAACGACGCCAGGCTGAGGGTGAGGGTGGCCGCGCCCGACCTGTGCGGCCGCTTCTCCGGCCGCGTGGTGCGCAACGTCGATACCCAGGCGAAGACGCCGCAGTGGATGGTCGACCGCCTGGCCCGTTGCGGCCAGCGCAGCGTCACCGCGCTGGTGGACATCTCCAATTACGTGATGTTCGAGTTCGGCCGTCCCTCGCACATCTTCGACTACGACAAGATCCACGGCGGGCTCGAGGTCCGCTGGGGCCGCGCGGGCGAGCAGCTCAAGCTGCTGAACGGCAACACGATCACGGTGGACGAGAAGGTCGGCGTCATCGCCGACGACGTCCAGGTCGAATCGCTGGCCGGCATCATGGGCGGCGACGCCACGGCGGTTTCCGACGACACGCGCAACGTGTACGTCGAGGCCGCGTACTGGTGGCCGCAGGCGGTGCAGGGCCGCTCGCGTCGCTACAACTTCTCCACCGACGCCGGCCATCGCTTCGAGCGCGGCGTGGATCCCAGCCTCACGGTCGAACACATCGAGCACATCACCCGCCTGATCCTGGAGGTCTGCGGCGGCGAGCCCGGCCCGATGGACGACCAGGTGCTGTCGTCGCCCGAGCTCAAGCCGGTCGCGATGCGCGTGGCGCGCGCGGCCAAGGTGATCGGCATGCCCGTCTCTCAGGAGCAATGCCTCGACGCCTTCAAGCGCCTGGGGTTGCCCGCGCGCGCTTCCGAAGGCGTGGTCACCGTCACGCCGCCGCCGTACCGGTTCGACATCTCGATCGAGGAGGACCTGATCGAGGAAGTCGCCCGCATCGTCGGCTACGAGAACCTGCCCACCACGCCGCCGCTGGCCCCGATCACGGCCAAGCTGCCGGCCGAGTCGCGCCGCTCGCGTTTCGCGGTGCGCCGCCTGCTCGCCGCGCTGGGGTACCAGGAGACGATCAACTTCAGCTTCGTCGAGGAAAGCTGGGAGCGCGACCTGGCCGGCAACGCCGATCCGATCAAGCTGCTCAACCCGATCGCCAGCCAGATGAGCGTGATGCGCTCCTCGCTGCTCGGCTCGCTGCTGCAGGTGCTGCGCTTCAACCTCGATCGCAAGGCCGAACGCGTGCGCGTGTTCGAGGCCGGCCGCGTGTTCGTGCGCGACGCCTCGGTCGCCACGGGCGAGAGCACCGTGCGCGGCGTGCGCCAGCCGATGCGTGTCGCGGGCCTGGCTTACGGCGAGGCCGACGGCCTGCAGTGGGCCCGCAAGGGTCCGGGCGCGGATTTCTACGACGTCAAGGGCGATGTCGAGGCGCTGCTGTCGCCGCGCAAGGGCGTGTTCCGCGCGGCCACGCATCCGGCGCTGCATCCGGGCCGCTGCGCGGTGGTGGAGGTCGACGGCCGCGAAGTCGGCTTCGTCGGCGAACTGCATCCGCGCTGGCGCCAGGCCTGGGACCTGCCGCACGCCCCGGTGCTGTTCGAGCTGGACCTCGACGCCGTGCTCGCGCGCGACGTGCCTTCGTTCCAGCCGGTGCCGCGCTTCCAGCCGGCCGAACGGGACATCGCGGTGATCGTCGCCGACGCCGTCACGCACGCGGCCCTGATGGACGCGATCCATTCGGCCGACACCGGCGGCCTGCTGCGCGAGGCGTTGCTTTTCGACGTCTACAAACCCAAGCAGGAGGCGGCCGGCATGGCCGCGGGCGAGAAGAGCCTGGCCGTGCGCTTGACGCTCGCCAGCCCCGAGGCCACACTGACCGACGACCAGATCGAAGCGGCGGTGCGGGCCGTGGTCGACCGCATCGGCGAACGCCTCGGCGGCCGGTTGAGGAGCTAGGGGATCGGCATGCTGACAACAACAAGGGAAGAGCCCACGATGGAGTTCACCGTCGAAAGCCTGGAGACGCCGGCGCTCACCAAGGCGCAGCTCGCGGAGCTGCTGTTCGAGCAGATCGGCCTCAACAAGCGCGAGTCCAAGGACATGATCGACGCGTTCTTCGACCTGATCGCGGGCAGCCTGGTCGAGGGCAAGGACGTCAAGATCTCCGGCTTCGGCAACTTCCAGATCCGCACCAAGGCGCCGCGTCCGGGCCGCAACCCGCGCACCGGCGAAGCCATCCCGATCAAGGCGCGGCGCGTGGTCACCTTCCACGCCAGCCACAAGCTCAAGGAACAGATCCAGGGGCAGGGCGCCGACACTTCGTCCGGCGATTGAGCAACGGCCCTGCGGGCCGCTCGCGTCCGCTTTGCGGCTCGCACTTCTTAGAGTAACCTCGGAGCTTTCTCTCCTACCGCATTGATTTAAGTGGAGAAAGCTCTTCCCGCGATCCCGGCCAAGCGTTACTTCACCATCGGTGAGGTCAGCGACCTGTGCGGCGTCAAGCCGCACGTGCTGCGGTATTGGGAGCAGGAATTCACGCAGCTGCGACCGATGAAGCGGCGCGGCAACCGGCGCTACTACCAGCACCACGAGGTGCTGATGATCCGCCGCATCCGCGACCTGCTCTACGACCAGGGCTTCACCATCAGCGGCGCGCGCAACAAGCTGCAGGAGCTGGTGCAGCTCGAACGCGACAAGCGCCGCTCCGGCGAAGTCATGCTCGAAGGCGTGGAGGTCATGGAAGTGGAAGACTCCACGCTCGAGGACTTCGAGGACACCACGGTCATGCCCGATGCCGGCGAACTCTCCGAGGTCTCCGAGCAACTGCTGCTCGTTCGGCGCGAACTGTTCGAAATCCGCGACCTGTTGTCGGCCAACCACTGACGGTCGGCATATAATGGCGGGCTCGGCGTGTAGCGCAGCCTGGTAGCGCACTTGCATGGGGTGCAAGGGGTCGCGAGTTCGAATCCCGCCACGCCGACCATTTTCCTTAACGTCCATAGGGGCCGGCGCGACACCAGTCGCGCCGGCTTCTTTGTTTCCAGCTGAGCTGGCGCATACAATGGTTGCGACATGGCCACCGTTGTTTTTGCTGACCTGGTCGGAAGCACCGGCATCTTCGAGCGGCTGGGCGACGAGACCGCCGGACGGTTCGTCACGCAGCTGACGACGGCCTTGTCCCGCAGCTTCGAACAGCACCGCGGCCGTGTCGTGAAACTCCTGGGCGACGGCCTGTTCGTGGTGTTCCCCGACGAGTCGGACGCCATCTCCGCCTGCGTCGGCATCCAGAAACGCCTCCAGGAAACGCCGGTCTATCCGGGCGGAACCGGCAAGCCCGTGCAGATGCAGATGGGCGTGGAATCCGGTGAGGTGGTCGAGATCGAAGGCGACTGCTACGGCGACGCCGTCAACAGCGCCGCCCGCCTGGCCGACCTGGCCGGCGCCGAGCAGATCCTCACCACCAGCCGCGTGCGCGAGTCGCTTCGCCCCGATCTGCAGGCCAAGCTGCGCAGCCTGGGCCCGATGTTCCTGCGCGGCAAGAACGAGCAGACCGAGGTCTATCGCGTGCAGTGGCAACCCGAGCGCGACGCCGACGCCACCATGATGGGCGCTTCGATGTTCAAGGCCTCGCCCAACGCCCACCTGGAACTCACGGGCGCGGGCCGCACGCTGCGCATGGAGCCGCACGGCAGTTCCGTGACGCTGGGCCGCGCCGCCACGGCCACGCTCTCGGTCAACGACTCCCGCGTGTCGCGCGTCCATGCCACGGTCGACTGGAAGGGAGGGCACTTCGTCCTCAGCGACCAGTCCAGCTTCGGCACCTGGGTCTACATGGGCGGCGGCAACACTCCCCTGGTCCTGCGGAGGACCGAGTGCTACCTGGTCGGCAACGGCCTGATCACGCTGGGCTGCGAGCGTGAGGCAGAGGCCGCCCCGCGGGTGGACTTCGCCGTCCTGGCCTGAGGCCGAGCGGCCACGGATATCCACGTGCATCTCAAGAAGCTGGGCCGTTACGACCTCGTTCGGGTGCTCGGCAAGGGCGCGATGGGCGTGGTCTACGAAGGCCGCGATCCCAACCTCGACCGCCAGGTCGCCATCAAGACCATCATGGTCGACGGCCTGAGCCCGGTGGCCGCCGCGGAGTACGAGGAGCGCTTCCGCACCGAAGCCCGATCGGCCGCGCGGCTGCTCCATCCCAACATCGTCACCGTCTACGACTCCGACCGCGACGGCGACACCGCCTTCCTGGTGATGGAGTTCGTGGCCGGCGACGACCTCAAGCAGCTGCTCGACTCCGGCGGCCGCTACGAGACCGAGCACGCGCTCCAACTGGTGCACGACATGCTGGCCGCGCTCGAATTCGCGCATCGCCAGGGCGTGATCCACCGCGATATCAAGCCGGCCAACCTGCTGGTGGAGAAGGGCGGTCGCGTCAAGCTCACCGACTTCGGCGTCGCGCGCATCGCCGGCGAAGCCACCCGCACGCAGGGCAGCATGATCGGCACGCTGAAGTACATGGCGCCCGAGCAGGTGCAGGGCCAGAAGGTCGATTCGCGTGCCGACCTGTTCTCCGCCGCCGTCGTCGCCTACCAGCTGCTCACCGGCGCGCGTCCGTTCGACGGCGACAACGACTTCTCCATCATCCACCAGGTCATCGGCCACACGCCCGCCACGCCGACCTCGCTGGTGCCGGAACTGCCGGCCGCCGTCGACGGGGTGTTCGCGCGCGCGATGGCCAAGGACCGCGACCAGCGATTCCCCACCGCCGGCGATTTCTGGCAGGGGCTGCGCGAGGCGTTCTCGCACATCGACCTGCCCGCCATCACGGTCGCGCCTCCGGCTCCGCGCAGCGGTCCGCCCACCATCACGCTGCCGCCGTCGGCCGGCCGCGCGAACACGCTGCCGGGCGGCCAGATCACGCAGGAGCTCGAGCTCGAATACTGGCGCGCCGTGCGCGATTCCGGCGACCGGCGCGAGCTCGAAGGTTTCCTCAAGCGCTTCCCCGAAGGCATCTATGCCGACCTGGCGCGCCTTCGCCTCCAGCGGCTCGCCTCGCCGGAGGGAGGAGAGGAGCACACCGCCACGCTCCCGCTTCACCGCGAGGATGGCGGCGAAGAGGAGCGCGCCTGGCAGGTATTGACGTCCGCGATGCCGCAGCCGATCGAAAAGCCTGAGCCCAAGCCGGTCGCATCGGTTCGCTCGTCGCCTTCGTACGACTCGACGTTGCCTTTGCCGCGACGCATCCCGGCGCGGCGCTGGGCCGGCGCCACCGCGGCGGTGGTCGGCCTGGCGTTCGTCGCCGTGCTCTTCTGGGCGCGGGGTTCGGGCACCGAGGCCGGCAATGCCAACGCCGTGGTCGCGACCTCGGCGGCCGCTGCGCCCACCGCGGCTTCGGCCAGCGCGCCGGTCGCCACCGCCCCGGCTTCCAGTTCGAGCCTCGTCGCCGCCAGCGCCACCGCGGTCCCGCAACCCGCCGTCAAGCCGGCGTCGGCTGCCCGCCAGGTGGCCGTTTCACCGGCCGCGCCGCCCGCGCCCGCCCGTCG
>JAEWIF010000075.1 GCA_023387335.1 Pseudomonadota bacterium
TGCACAAGTACCTTCCCGAGCACGACACCGAGGGCCTGGACATCCAGATCATGTCGCAGGTCCGCGCCATGCGGTACACCCTCGAGCGCGTCGTCCGCGGCCTGGACACCATCTCGGCCACCGGCAACATCCTCCGCGACTACCTCACCGACCTCTTCCCGATCCTGGAGCTCGGAACCAGCGCCAAGATGCTGTCGATCGTGCCGCTGATGGCCGGCGGCGGCATGTACGAGACGGGCGCGGGCGGCTCGGCCCCCAAGCACGTGCAGCAGCTGGTGGAGGAGAACCACCTGCGCTGGGACTCGCTCGGCGAGTTCCTGGCGCTGGCGGTGAGCCTGGAAGACGAAGGCATCAAGACCGGCAACAAGAAGGCGAAGATCGTCGCCGACGCGCTGGATGCGGCCACCGGCAAGCTGCTGGACAACAACAAGAGCCCGTCCCCCAAGACGGGACAGCTGGACAACCGCGGCAGCCAGTTCTACCTGACGCTCTACTGGGCACAGGCCCTGGCCGCGCAGACCGAGGACAAGGAGCTGGCCTCGCGGTTCGCGCCGCTGGCCAAGGCGCTCGCCGACAACGAGAAGAAGATCGTGGACGAGCTGAACGCCGTGCAGGGCAAGCCCGTCGATATCGGCGGGTACTACTTCCCCGACCGCAAGAAGGTCAGCGCCGCGATGCGCCCCAGCCAGACCTTCAACGCGGCGCTGGCGGCCGTGCAGGGCTGATTTCGCCGATCCGGCCTCCGCGAGGAGGCTGGAGCAAGACAAAAGCCGCCCTCGGGCGGCTTTTTGCTTTGGTGCTGCGGCGGCTTACTCGGCCGGCAGGTCGGGGCGTTGCGATGGCGCGTGGAACTGCGGGGCGCGCACCTTCGATTGGCGCGGCGGCCGCTCGCCCTGCGGCGGTTGGGTCTGGATCGGCTGCACCTCGGCATGGATGTTCTGCGCCAGCTGGCCCTTGGGGCCCTGCGTGATGTCGAACGTGACGCGCGAGCCCTGCTTGAGCGTCTTGAAGCCGTCCATGGAGATGGCTGAGAAATGCGCGAAGACGTCCGTGCCGCCGCCGTCGGGCTCGATGAACCCAAAGCCCTTCGCGTCGTTGAACCACTTGACTGTACCGGTCGCCATCTGGAGGCCCTCTTTCTTGTCCTTCTTGAAACCTGTGCGCGAGTGTCCGGGATTCGGCCGGACGCTGTCAACATTTTCACATACTAAAGTTTTGATGGCCTGGAAGGGCCATCCGACAGGGCTTGGGCCACTCGCGCTGGGACAATGAAGCGGCGCGTGTCTTGGTCTGGGCTGCCGCGGGAGGGCGGCGTGAAGCAGCCGCTTGAATGTCGCGCCGTCGTCACCATTTCACTTTTGCGGTGCAGTGCCCAGGGCCGCTCGATAGAATGAATTTCATGGCCAGCAAACCACCCGTGCCCGCACCGGTAGCGCCGAAGGCGCAGCCGACGGACGACGACGGCGGCTCCGTGGTGCTCGAGCGGCGGACCCAGAAAACCCAGCCGCCGCAGATGTACCAGGTCGTCATGCTCAACGACGACTACACCCCCATGGAGTTCGTCGTGGTGGTGATCCAGGAGTTCTTCAACAAGGACCGTGAAACCGCCACGCAGATCATGCTCAAGATCCATCTGGACGGAAAAGGCATCTGCGGCGTGTATTCGCGGGATGTGGCAGCCACCAAGGTCGAGCAGGTGCAGGAAGCCGCCAGGCAGGCGGGCCACCCCCTGCAATGCGTCAGTGAACCCGTTGAGTAAATGCGGGTCCAAACGCTCAGACGTGAATCAAGCAAGCTAGGCGAAAAGGAAAGTTCATGATTGCCCAGGAATTGGAAGTCAGCCTCCACATGGCATTCGTGGAGGCGCGGCAGCAGCGCCACGAGTTCATCACCGTGGAACACCTGCTGCTGGCCCTGCTGGACAACCCCAGCGCGGCGGAAGTGCTCCGGGCATGCTCGGCGAACATCGACGACCTGCGCAAGTCGCTGTCCAACTTCATCAAGGACAACACGCCGCAGGTCGCGGGGACGGACGACGTCGATACCCAGCCCACGCTGGGATTCCAGCGCGTCATCCAGCGCGCCATCATGCATGTGCAGTCCACCGGCAACGGCAAGAAGGAAGTGACCGGCGCCAACGTGCTGGTGGCCATCTTCGGCGAGAAGGATTCGCACGCCGTCTACTACCTGCACCAGCAGGGCGTGACGCGCCTGGACGTGGTGAACTTCATCGCCCACGGCATCAAGAAGAGCGATCCGCCCGAGCCCGCCAAGAGCGGCGAATCCTCGTCCGGCGACGGCGAGGAGGGCGGCGAGAAGAGCGAGAAGGCTTCGCCGCTCGAGCAGTTCACCGTCAACCTCAACCAGCAGGCCAAGGACGGCAAGATCGATCCGCTGATCGGCCGCGAGTACGAGGTCGAGCGCGTGATCCAGATCCTGTGCCGCCGGCGCAAGAACAACCCGCTGCTGGTGGGCGAAGCCGGCGTGGGCAAGACCGCCATCGCCGAGGGCCTAGCCTGGCGCATCGTGCAGAAGGACGTGCCCGAGATCCTGGCCGAGTCCAACGTGTACTCGCTGGACATGGGCGCGCTGCTGGCCGGCACCAAGTACCGCGGTGACTTCGAGCAGCGCCTGAAGGGCGTGCTCAAGTCCCTGAAGGACAAGCCCAACGCCATCCTGTTCATCGACGAGATCCACACCCTGATCGGGGCCGGCGCGGCCTCGGGCGGCACGCTGGACGCGTCCAACCTGCTCAAGCCGGCGCTCTCCAGCGGCCAGCTCAAGTGCATCGGCGCGACCACGTTCACCGAGTACCGCGGCATCTTCGAGAAGGACGCGGCCCTGTCGCGGCGCTTCCAGAAGGTCGACGTGGTCGAGCCCAGCGTCGAGCAGACGATCGAGATCCTCAAGGGCCTCAAGTCGCGCTTCGAGGAGCACCACAGCGTGAAGTACGCGGCCAACGCCCTGCAGGCGGCGGCCGAGCTCAGCGCCAAGTACATCAACGACCGCCACCTGCCCGACAAGGCGATCGACGTGATCGACGAGGCCGGCGCGGCCCAGCGCATCCTGCCCGCGGGCAAGCGCAAGAAGACCATCTCCAAGGCCGAGGTCGAGGAGATCGTGGCCAAGATCGCGCGCATCCCGCCCGCCAACGTCTCCAACGACGACCGCGGCAAGCTGCAGACGATCGAGCGCGACCTGAAGTCGGTGGTGTTCGGCCAGGACAAGGCGCTGGAAGTGCTCGCGGGCGCCGTGAAGATGGCGCGCTCGGGCCTGGGCAAGGGCGACAAGCCGATCGGCGCGTTCCTGTTCAGCGGCCCCACCGGCGTCGGCAAGACCGAAGCCGCCAAGCAGCTGGCGTACATCATGGGCATCGAGCTCCTGCGCTTCGACATGTCCGAGTACATGGAGCGCCACGCGGTGTCGCGCCTCATCGGCGCGCCTCCGGGCTACGTGGGCTTCGACCAGGGTGGCCTGCTGACCGAGGCCATCACGAAGAAGCCGCATGCGGTGCTGCTGCTCGACGAGATCGAGAAGGCGCACCCGGACATCTTCAACGTGCTGCTGCAGGTGATGGACCACGGCACGCTGACGGACAACAACGGGCGCAAGGCCGACTTCCGCAACGTCATCATCGTGATGACGACCAACGCGGGTGCCGAGACCATGAACAAGGCGACCATCGGCTTCACCAACCCGCGCGAGTCGGGCGACGAGATGGCCGACATCAAGCGCCTGTTCACGCCCGAGTTCCGCAACCGCCTGGACGCCATCGTCAGCTTCAAGGCGCTGGACGAGCAGGTCATCCTGCGCGTGGTCGACAAGTTCCTGCTGGTGCTGGAACAGCAGCTCGCCGAGAAGAAGGTGGAAGTCACCTTCACCGACCAGCTGCGCAAGCACCTGGCCAAGAAGGGCTTCGATCCGCTGATGGGCGCCCGCCCGATGCAGCGCCTGATCCAGGACACCATCCGCCGCGCGCTGGCCGACGAACTGCTGTTCGGCCGCCTGACGGAAGGGGGCCGCCTCACGGTGGACCTGGACGACAAGGAAGAGGTCGTGCTCGACATCCAGCCCTTGCCGAAGAAGGAAGGCAAGGCCAAGCCGGAGCCGGAAGAAATCTCCAGCGAGTGAGGCGTCCGGCCTCGAAACGAAGAAGCCGCCCCTTGGGGCGGCTTTTCCTTTGCGGCGGCGCGAACGCGGCGCTAGGCGTCCAGCAGCCCGGTGATCAACCGCCAGTGCTTCTCCTCCACCGGCGTGATCGACAGCCGGTTGCCCTTCTTCAGCACGACCATGTCGGCCAGCTCGGGCATGGAGCGCATCTCGGGCAGCCTGAGGTTGCGGGTCTTCTTCAGCACCTTCACGTCCACCAGGTACCAGCGGGGCGACTCGCGCTTGGACTCCGGGTCGAAGTAGGGCGACGAGGGCTGGAACTGGGTGGGATCGGGATAGGGCTCGGAGGCCACCTCCGCGATCCCGACGACGCCCGGCTCGGCGCAGCTCGAGTGATAGAACAGCACGCCGTCGCCGATGTTCATCGTCTTGCGCATGAAGTTGCGCGCCTGGAAGTTGCGCACGCCGGTCCAGGGCACCGTGGACCTGGGCGCGGCGAGCGCGTCGTCGACCGACACGTCGTCGGGTTCGGATTTCATCAGCCAATACTGGGCCACGCCGTCCTCCTGGAAAGACGGGCCGATTATGGTGCGCGCACCTTGGCGCTGACTACCAGCCCTTGGCGGCGATGAGCTCCAGCACCTTGCGCGCGACCGCCGCCGAGCCCGCCGCGTTCAGGTGCACGCCATCGGCGCGCAGCGAAGTCGGCACCACGTCGTCCTGCCTGTCGATCACGTCCGCCGGATTGGCCGGATCGGCCAGGCCGACCAGGAACTCGCGGATGTCGAAGAAGCGGTCGCCGTAGATCGCCGCCAGGTCCGCGTTCAGCCGCACGATGGTGGCGTAGTCCGCGCCGCCGCGGCGCTCCGCCGGCGCGGCCTGGTTGACGACGCCCAGCACCAGGAACCGGTTGTTGCCCGGCGCGAGCGAGGCGATCGAGCGCGCCAGGTCGGCCTTGATCGCCTCGGCGTCGGTCTGGTTGTTGCCGCCGTACCAGAAGACGTTGACCCAGTCGTCATGCGCGTCTTCGCGGATCTGCAGGTCGGCGACCTGGGTCGACGTGAGGCCTGCGAAGCCGCCGCCGAACACCTGCCGCGAGCCGGCGATCTGCCTCAGCTGCGCGGCATAGCCCGGCACGTCCGGGCGGTCCGGCAGGCCCGTGGTGTGCGAATCGCCCCAGGCGGCGATGTCGCGCGTGCCGGCCAGCGCACTGGCGTCCGTGCCGGCCGAGCTATCGACTCCACCGCCGCCGCCGCCGCCGCCGCCGCAAGCGGCCAGCACCATGGAGGCGAGCGCCCCCAGCGCCATTCTTCGTTGCATGTGATCCCCACAGCTGTACTGCGCGGGGATTGTTGGGAAACCGGGAGCCCGGCGGTGTCAGCCGGCGCCTCAGAGGCGCGCAAGCCGGTCCAGCGCCTTGTGCAGCGTCTCGTCCTTCTTTGCGAAGCAGAAGCGCACCACGCGCTGGTCGAAGCCGTCGCCGTAGAAGGCGGACAGCGGGATCGCCGCCACGCCGATCTCGCGGGTGAGCCACAGGCAGAAGTCGGACTCGGAGAGGTCGCTCACCGCCGAGATGTCCACGCACTGGAAGTAGGTGCCTTCGCTGGGCAGCACGCGCAGCCGGGTGCGGCCCAGGCCTTCGCGGAAGAGGTCGCGCTTGCGCTGGTAGAAGGCCGGCAGTTCCAGGTAGGGCTTCGGGTCCGCCATGTACGCGGCCAGGCCGTGCTGCACCGGCGTGTTGACGGTGAAGACGTTGAACTGGTGCACCTTGCGGAACTCGGCGCTCAGCGACACCGGCGCCGCCACGTAGCCGACCTTCCAGCCGGTCACGTGGTAGGTCTTGCCGAAGCTCGACACGATGAAGGCCCGAGCTGCCAGGCCCGGAAAGCGCGCCGCGCTCTGGTGCGGCTGGCCGTCGAACACCATGTGCTCGTAGACCTCGTCGCTGATCAGCAGCACGTCGGTGGGCGCCAGCAGGTCCTGCAGCCGCAGCATCTCCTCGCGCGTCCACACGGTGGCGCTGGGGTTGTGCGGCGAGTTGATGATGATGGCGCGCGTGCGCGGCGTCATGGCCGCGGCGATGCGGTCGAAGTCGGGGCGGAAGGTGCCGGGCGTGAGCGGAACGCGCACCACGGTGCCGCCGGCCAGCTCGATGTTGGGCACGTAGCTGTCGTAGCAGGGCTCCAGCACGATCACTTCATCGCCGGGCCGCACCACCGCGAGGATGGCGGTGATGATGGCCTGCGTGGCGCCCGCGGTGACCGTCACCTCCGACACCGGGTCGTAGCGATGGCCGTACATCGCCTCGACCTTGCCGGCGATCGCCTCCCGCAGCGAGGGCACGCCCGTCATCGGCGGGTACTGGTTCAGGCCGCTCGTCATCGCGTCGGTCACCGACTGCACCAACTTCGGGTCGCACTCGAAGTCGGGAAAGCCTTGACCGAGGTTGACGGCGCCCGTCTCGGTGGCCAGGGCCGACATCACGGTGAAGATGGTGGTGCCCACGGAGGGCAGCTTGGTCTGTACGGACGGCGTCCGCACGGCGATGACTTCAGAGCTCATAGTCGTTGACGTGGCCGCTCATGGCCTTGGCGATCAGGTGCCGGTCCAGGCGGCTGGAAAGCAGTTCGGCGAACTGGAAGACGAAGTTGCGCAGGTACGCGCCGCGCTTGAAGGCGACGCGGGCGACATTCTGGCCGAACAGCGTGCCGAGCGGACGCACCGCCAGGTCGGCGTTCTGCGCGTCGTCGCGCACCGCCATCTCGGCGACGATGCCCACGCCCAGGCCCAGCCGGACGTAGGTCTTGATCACGTCCGAATCGATCGCCTCCAGCGCGATGCGCGGCTGCAGCTTGCGATGCGCGAACGCGGTGTCGATGCGCGTGCGGCCGGTGAACGAGGGGTGGTAGGTGATGATCGGCTCGGCCGCCAGGTCCTCGAGGTTGATGCGCTCCTTGCTCACCAGAGGATGGTCGCGCGGCATCACCAGCACGTGCTGCCACTCGTAGCAGGGCAGGGTGACCAGTTCCTGGTAGTCCGACAGCGATTCGGTGGCGATGCCGATCTCGGCGATCTCGTCGATCACCATCCGCGCCACCTGGTCGGGCGAGCCCTGGTGCAGGCTGACGTTCACCTTGGGATAGGCCTCGCGCAGGTTGGCCACCGGCACCGGCAGCACGTAGCGCGCCTGCGTGTGGGTGGTGGCGATGGAGAGCGTGCCGCTATCCTGGGCGCTGAACTGCTCGCCGATGCGCTTCAGGTTGCCGACCTCGCGCATGATCAGCTCGATGCTGCGCAGCACGTGCTGGCCGGGTTCGGTGATGCGCTTCAGGCGCTTGCCGTGGCGGGCGAAGATCTCCACGCCCAGTTCCTCTTCCAGTTCGATGATCGCCTTGGACACGCCCGGTTGCGAGGTGTGCAGCGCCTTGGCGGCTTCCGTCAGGTTGAGGTTGCGGCGGGCGGCTTCCTGGACGAAGCGGAACTGGTGGAGGTTCATGCCGAATGCATATTAAGCCAGAGCCTATTATGCAGGATTCGTCTAAGGGAGTCCGCGCAGCGGCGCCTCCGCCAGGGCTTCTATGACCTCCGCAAGCTCCCCGACCGAGGGGAGCACGGCGAACGCCAGATCCGGGTGCGACGCCCGCGCCGCTTCGACCAGCGCCGGGAGGTCCTGCCGGGCGTGCTTGCCGACGCCCAGGAACATCGGCAGCACGGTCACGTGGCCGGCGCCCTGGTTCGCGAGCTGCGCGACCGCAGCGGCGAAGTCCGGCGCCTGCAGTTCCAGGAACGCGCACGCCACGAGCGTGCCGGGCGCCTTCTCGACGATCCTGCGCGCCACCGCGTCCATCGGTTCGCGCCAGGCCGGGTCGCGCGAGCCGTGCCCGAACAGGATCACGCCCCGCGTCATCGCCGCAGCACCAGCCAGCTGAAGGCGCCCAGCGACAGCAGTGAGTAGAGCAGGCCGGGCGCCGCCGCGGTCAGCCAGGGCCACCAGTTGCGCAGGTTTCCGATGTAGCCGAACACGTTGTTCAGGAGGAAGAAGCTGATGCCGATCAGCACGCCGCCGAACACGTAGGTGGTGATCGTCCCCGATCGGAAGTGCAGGTAGGCGAACGGCAGCGCCAGCACCACCATCACCAGGCAGCTGAGCGGATAGAACACCTTGCGCCAGAACTCGATCTCGTAGCGCTGCGACGTCTGCCCGTTCGCCTCCAGGTGCTGGATGTACGAGAACAGGTCCAGCGTGCTCATGCGGTCGGGCCGCAGCAGCGCCACCGACACCATTTCCTGCGTGAGTTCGGTGCGCCAGCGCAGTTGCGGCACCGTGCTGCGTTCCACGCGCGGCATGTCGGTGCGGGTGGCGAAGCGCGTGATCTCGGCCTGATGCAGTTGCCACGCGCCGCCCGCGAAATTGGCGCGGGGCGCCGAAGTGATGCTGACCAGGAAGCCGCGATCGTCGGCCTCGAACAGGCGCACGTTCTGCATCGACCCGTCCGGCGCCATCGCGGACACGTTGACGTTGTAGGTGGATTGCGCCTGCCGCTCCTTCAGCCAGGCGCCGGTCTGGCCGATGCTGATGCGGCCCTGCGACTGCGCGCGCAGCAGCTGCGCGGCCTTGTCGGCGGCCGGGGCCAGGTAGTCGCCGGCCGCGAAGGTGAGGGCGGTGAACGCCATGCCCAGCACCAGCAGCGTCCGCAACGCGCGGCCCGGTCCCAGGCCGCTGGTGCGCAGGATGGTGTATTCGGAGCTCTGCGCCAGCCGCGCCATCACGAAGATGGTGCCGATCAGCACCGCGATCGGCAGCAGCTCGTATAGGTGGCTGGGCATCAGCAGCCCCACGTACAGCAGCGCCTGCGTCAGCCGGTACGGATTGGGGCCGCCACGCCCCACCTCGGACAGCTCCTCGACGAAGTCGAAGAAGAAGAACAGCGCCAGGAAGCCCGCGACCACGAACAGCACCGCGGCCAGCACCTCCCGGTAGACCAGGCGTCGGATCGTCTTCAAGCGGCGGCCCTCGCGGTGCCGCGCTGCAGCCGGGGCCACATCCAGTTGTTGTGCTGCTTGCCGAGCCACAGCGCGCCGAGCAGGAAGGCGCCGCCGTGCAGTCCGAGCATGAAGGCGACGAAGCCGACCTTGCCGGAGCCGATCCAGCTCTGGCCCAGGTTCAGGAGGTTGTAGTAGACGATGAAGGCGAACAGCGCGAACACCAGGTTGCCGCTGCGCCCCGCGCGCGGGTTGACGCTGGAGACCGTGATCGCGATCACCACGAAGTTGAAGGCGGCCAGCGCGAGGCCGAATCGCCAGGCCAGTTCACCCTGGTTGGCGCGGGTGGGGTCGCCCAGCAGCGCCATGGTGGAGCGCGCCTTGGCCGGCAGGCTGTCCTGCGGGCCCAGCTGGGAGCTGCCGACCTGGTTGCCCATCTCCCTGAACTCGCTGACCTTGAGCTGGCCGGTGTCGGCCTCGGTCTCCAGGCGCTGGCCGTTCGACAGCACCAGGAACTGCTGCTCGCCCTGCGTCACCACCTGGCCGGTGCGCGCCGAGATCACGGTCTGCCGGCCTTTCTCGACCGTGGAGATGAAGATGTTCTTGCCCGACTTGTTGTCCGGCGTGTCCTTGTCCAGGAAGAACACCCGGGTGCCGCTGGCCGATTCCTGGAACTGGCCCGGCGCGACGCGCTCCAGGTCGCCGCGGCTGCCGTAGCGCTCCTTCAGTTCCTGGGTCTGCTGGTTGGCCCAGGGCCAGATCAGCAGCGCCAGCACCGCCACGGCGGCGAGGATGGGCCAGGCGAAGCCGATCAGCGGACGCAGCAGCGCGGACAGGCCGCGGCCGGCGGAGAACCAGATCACCATCTCGCTGTCGCCGTACATGCGCGAGAGCGTGCCGACGATGGCGATGAACAGGGACAGCGTGAGGATCGGCGGCAGGTAGCCGAGCACCGTGTAGCCCATGACCATCAGGATCTCCTGCGGGTTCACGCTGCCGCGGTTGGCCTGGCCCAGCGTGCGGATCAGGGTCATGGTCATCACGATGGTGACCAGCACGACCAGGGTCGCGCCGAAACTGCGGGCCAGCTCTTTGCGCAGGGAGGAATGGAATAACATCGGCGCGGACCGCTGAACTCGCGAACGAAAAAAGACCGTCGATTATGGACTTCGAACTCAAGACCCTGGGGCTCGCCGAGGCGGCCGCACACAAATGCGATGCCCTGGTGGTGGTGGTTCCGGAGGACTTCAAGGGGTCGGCCGATCCGCTGTCGCGCCTGGTGCAGGACGCGCGCAAGGCCGGCGATTTCGAGCCCAAGCCGGGCAAGCTGCTGCAGGCCTATCGCGTGCAAGGCGTCGCCGCGACGCGCGTGGTGCTGGCGGGCGCCGGCGACGGCTCGGGCAAGCGCGTGCAATCCGCGGTGCAGGCGTCCGTGATGGCGCTGCGCTCCAAGTCGGTCAAGCGCCTCCTGATCTGCCTGCCCAATGGCGCGGCCGACGAAGCGGTGCGCGCCGCGGTCGCGGCCACGGCCGAGGCCAGCTACGTCTACGTCGCCACCAAGAGCAAGCCGGAAGGGCGCGAGCTGGATCGCGTGGTCATCGGCGTCGCGCAGGACGCCGCCTCGCAGCGTGCCGCCTTCGATGCGGCCCGCGGCGCCGCCAACGGCATCGAGCTCGCCCGTGAACTGGGCAACCTGCCGCCCAACCTGGCCACGCCCACCCGACTGGGCGAGGAAGCCAAGAAGCTGGCCAAGGCGCACGGCTTCCAGGTCGAAGTGCTGGGCCCGAAGGAAGTCGCCCGCCTGGGCATGGGTTCCTTCATGGCGGTGGCGCGCGGATCCGAGGAACCGCTGCGGTTCATCGTGCTGCGCTACCAGGGCGCCGCGGCGTCCGAGGCACCGGTGGTGCTGGTCGGCAAGGGCATCACCTTCGACAGCGGCGGCATCTCCATCAAGCCCGCGGGCGAGATGGACGAGATGAAGTTCGACATGGGCGGCGCGGCCAGCGTGCTGGGCACGTTCCGCGCGCTGGGCGACATCCGTCCGGCGCTCAACGTGGTCGGCCTCATCCCCAGCTGCGAGAACCTGCCGGACGGCCGCGCCATGAAGCCCGGCGACGTGGTCACCAGCATGAGCGGCCAGACCATCGAGGTGCTCAACACCGACGCCGAAGGCCGCCTGATCCTGTGCGACGCGCTGACCTACGCCGAGAAGTTCAAGCCGCGCGCGGTGGTGGACATCGCCACGCTCACCGGCGCCTGCATGATCGCCCTGGGCGGCGTTCGCAGCGGCCTGTTCTCCACCGACGACGCGCTCGCCGGCGCGCTGCAGCAGGCGGGCGACGCGGCCTTCGACCTGTGCTGGCGCATGCCGCTGGACGACGAATACGGCGAGGGCCTGAAGACCAACTTCGCCGACATGGCCAACGTGGCCGGCCGTCCCGGCGGCGCCATCACGGCCGCCAAGTTCCTGCAGCGCTTCGCATCCAAGTACCCGTGGGCGCACCTGGACATCGCGGGCACCGCCTGGAAGGGCGGGGCGGCCAAGGGCTCCACCGGCCGGCCGGTGGGACTGCTCGTGCAATACCTCATGGCGCAGGCCAACGGCGCCGCGCGGCCCGTGAAGGCCAAGGCCGCCACCAAGTCGGCCAAGACCCCGGCGCGCCGCAAAGCCACCGCCTGATCGATCCATGACGGAGGTCGCGTTCCACTTCAACGCGCCGGACAAGCTGGGCTACGCGTGCCGCTTGCTCCGGAAAGCCTTCGGCACCGGCTCGCGGGTGGTGGTGACCGGCGGCCCGGAGCTGCTTCGCGAACTCGATGTCTCCCTCTGGACCTTCGGCGCGCTCGAATTCCTTCCGCACTGCCATGACGGGACGCAGGGCGAGCGAGTGCAGGCCCGCAGCCCGATCGTGCTGGCCGAAGCGCCGCGCTCCGCGCCGCACCAGGAGGTGCTGGTCAACCTGGGCGCCGGCGTGCCCGAAGGCTTCGAGCGGTTCGAACGCCTGATCGAAGTGGTCACGCAGGAAGACGACGACCGCGCGCAGGCCCGCCAGCGCTGGAAGCACTACTCGGACCGTGGCTACGCGATCGTGCGGCACGACCTCGGACAGCAACGCTGATGGCCAGCCGCACGCCGCCCCGTTATGTGCCCACGCTCACCGAGGTGGTGCCGGGCACCGTCGCGGCGCCTGCCGCCACTGCGCTGAACGAGGAGCAGCTGGTGCATCGCGTGATGCAGCGGGTCGACCTCACGCTGGACAGGCGCCTGCGCGAAGCCATCGCCAGCGTGGTGCTGGAGCACAGCCGGGCTCTGGCGCCTGCGCTGCGCGAGCAGGTCGAAGAGGTCGTCGCGAAGACCGTTTCCGAGGCGCTGGCCGAGGAACTCGCAGCCTCGACTCGCGGTCCTGCCGAGCCGCGCTGAGCCGCCGCCAACGCGCGAGAGCGCTCGCCGGTTGTCCGGCGCTTTCCCCTATGTTCCGGGTCCGGAAATTGCGATATGTTCGCGCCCGTTGAGCTCACAACATATCTCAACCCCTTCCCTACTTTCGGAGGTTCTCTCTATGCAAATCAAGATGAAGCTGACGGTTGCCGCCGCCATCGCCGCCGTGTGCGGCGCCGCCGCGGCGCAGCAGGTGATCAAGATCGGTCACGTCGCTCCCCTGTCCGGTGCGCAGGCGCACTACGGCAAGGACAACGAGAACGGCGTCCGCATGGCGATCGAGGAACTGAACACCCAGAACATCACCATCGGTGGCCAGAAGGTCAAGTTCGAGATCCAGGCCGAAGACGACGCCGCCGATCCGAAGCAGGGCACCGCCGCCGCGCAGAAGCTGTGCGACTCGAAGGTCGCCGGCGTGGTGGGCCACCTGAACTCCGGCACCACCATCCCCGCCTCCAAGGTCTACAACGACTGCGGCATCCCGCACGTCACCGGCGCGGCCACCAACCCCAACCTGACCAAGCCGAACTACGACACCACGTACCGCATCATCGCCAACGACAACGCGCTGGGCGCGGCGCTGGCCCTGCATGCCGCCGACAAGCTGAAGCTGAAGAAGGTCGCCATCATCGACGACCGCACCGCCTACGGCCAGGGCGTCGCCGACGTCTTCAAGAAGACCGCGCAGTCCAAGGGCATGCAGATCGTGGACGAGCAGTTCACGACCGACAAGGCCACCGACTTCATGGCCATCCTGACCGCCATCAAGGCCAAGGCTCCGGATGCCATCTTCTACGGCGGCATGGACCCGCAAGCCGGCCCGATGCTGCGCCAGATGGAGCAGCTCGGCCTGTCCAACGTCAAGTACTTCGGCGGCGACGGCATCTGCACCAGCGAGATCATCAAGCTGGCCGCGGGCGCCAAGACGCTCGAGAACGTGATCTGCGCCGAAGGCGGCGCCTCGCTGGCCAAGATGCCCGGCGGCGAAGCCTGGAAGAAGAAGTACGACGCCAAGTACCCCAACCAGTTCCAGGTCTACAGCCCGTACACCTACGACGCCACGTTCGTGCTGGTCGACGCGATGAAGCGTGCCAACTCCGCGGATCCGAAGAAGTACATCCCCGAGCTGAAGAAGACCAGCTACAAGGGCGTGACCGCCACCATCGCCTTCGAGCCGAACGGCGAACTGAAGAACCCCGCCACCACCCTGTACACCTACAAGGGCGGCAAGAAGGCTCCGCTGTAAGCAGCGCCTGCCTCGTGCATCGAAAGGCCGCCGCGAGGCGGCCTTTTTTAATGCGCGGCGCAAGGCGAAGCACGCCTACTTTCGCGTCATTTCGTGCTCCTGCCGAGCTGTAGTACGGCTAGCCCTCTTTCTGTAGGTGCTCTCCTACGACCCGCGCCAGTACTGGCTCTCCGGGCCATCCGTGCATGGACGAGGTTGCCTCATCCGTCGCGATTCACTACCCTGCGCCACCTTCCCGTCATTCGTGACGGGCGCTTACGTATTGGGGACCGAATCGATGGAAGTAGTGGCAAAACTCCCGGTCACTGAGCAGCGCGAAACCGAACTGGCTCTGCTGCTCAAGGCGCTGGGTGCATTCCGGCGTGGAGAAGGCGGAGTGACGTTGCCGACCGACTGGGAGGGCGTCTGGGGCAAGCTCGCGGCGGAGTTCAACGAGCTGTCCTCGCAGACCGCGCGCACCTCCCACAAGCTCAAGTCCGTGGAGACCGTCTCGCGGCTCGGCGGCAAGGCCAGCCGGCGGATCGAGGACTCGCGTCTCACCGGCTTCTGGCAGGACAACGTCGCGGTGATCAACCTGCTCGTGGACGAGCTGGACGTCTCCGGCGAGAACACCCGCGCGCTGCTCAAGGCGCTGACCGACCTCAAGAAGGGCAACACCAAGGCCCAGCTGCCGCCCGACTGGGCCGGCGTGTTCGGCAAGGTGGCCGACGCGTTCAACGACGTCGTGGCCGAGAACGTGCGCATGGCCCAGGAGCTGTCGCGCCTGTCTCGCGTGGTCGGCAAGGAAGGCAAGCTCAAGGAGCGCGCGCAGATCGCCAACGCCACCGGCTTCTGGCGCGATTCCGCCGAGTCGATCAACTCGCTCATCGGCGACCTGGTGCACCCGACGTCCGAAGTGGCGCGGGTGATCGGCGCGGTGGCGCAGGGCGACCTTTCCAAGTCGATGGCGCTGGAAGCCGATGGCCGGCCGCTGGAGGGCGAGTTCCTGCGCACCGCCATGATCATCAACAAGATGGTGCAGCAGCTGGGCACCTTCGCCGCCGAGGTGACGCGCGTGGCGCGCGAGGTGGGCACCGAAGGCAAGCTGGGGGGCCAGGCCGACGTGCAGGGCGTGGCCGGCACCTGGAAGGACCTCACCGATTCGGTGAACTTCATGGCCGGCAACCTGACGGCCCAGGTGCGGAACATCGCCGACGTGACGAAGGCGGTGGCCGCCGGTGATCTCTCCAAGAAGATCACGGTGGACGTGAAGGGCGAGATCCTCGAGCTGAAGAACACCATCAACACCATGGTGGACCAGCTCTCTTCGTTCGCTTCCGAGGTGACGCGTGTCGCACGCGAAGTGGGTACGGAAGGCAAGCTCGGTGGCCAGGCCGACGTGCAGGGCGTGGCCGGCACCTGGAAGGACCTCACCGAATCGGTCAACTCCATGGGCTCGAACCTCACGGCCCAGGTGCGGAACATCGCGGAGGTGACGACCGCCGTGGCGGCCGGTGACCTCTCCAAGAAGATCACGGTGGACGTGAAGGGCGAGATCCAGGAACTGAAGAACACCATCAACACGATGGTGGATCAGCTGCGATCGTTCGCCTCCGAGGTGACGCGCGTTGCGCGGGAAGTGGGTACCGAAGGAAAGCTGGGCGGCCAGGCCGACGTGCAGGGCGTGGCCGGCACCTGGAAGGACCTGACCGATTCGGTGAACTCCATGGCCGGCAACCTGACGGCCCAGGTGCGGAACATCGCCGAGGTGACGACCGCGGTGGCGGCCGGTGACCTCTCCAAGAAGATCACGGTGGACGTGAAGGGCGAAATCCTGGAGCTGAAGAACACCATCAACACCATGGTGGACCAGCTGCGGTCGTTCGCCTCGGAAGTGACGCGCGTGGCGCGCGAGGTGGGCACCGAAGGCAAGCTCGGTGGCCAAGCCGACGTGCAGGGCGTGGCCGGCACCTGGAAGGACCTGACGGACAACGTGAACTTCATGGCCGGCAACCTCACGGCCCAGGTGCGGAACATCGCGGACGTCACCAAGGCGGTGGCCGCGGGCGACCTGTCCAAGAAGATCACGGTGGACGTGAAGGGCGAAATCCTGGAGCTGAAGAACACGATCAACGTGATGGTGGACCAGCTCTCCTCGTTCGCTTCGGAAGTGACGCGCGTGGCGCGCGAAGTGGGTACCGAAGGCAAGCTGGGTGGCCAGGCCGACGTGCAAGGCGTGGCCGGCACCTGGAAGGACCTCACCGACTCGGTGAACTTCATGGCGTCCAACCTCACGGCGCAGGTGCGGAACATCGCGGACGTGACGACCGCCGTGGCGGCAGGCGACCTGTCCAAGAAGATCACGGTGGACGTGAAGGGCGAAATCCTGGAGCTGAAGAACACGATCAACGTGATGGTGGACCAGCTTTCTTCGTTCGCCTCGGAAGTGACGCGCGTGGCGCGCGAGGTGGGCACCGAAGGCAAGCTCGGTGGCCAAGCCGACGTGCAGGGCGTGGCCGGCACCTGGAAGGACCTGA
>JAEWIF010000015.1 GCA_023387335.1 Pseudomonadota bacterium
ATTTAGGCGCCTAAACTTTACACAACAGCCATCCTCAAATTTTGCCTTACTTAATTAAAAGAGTGAACAGATTTGTTCACTCTTTTTTATTGCATGTCTATACCTATAGTGAAAAGAGACTTGCCACGTATAATAAACTATACCTCCCAAGACTCGTGAAAACTGCACAACCACGACACATGGCACTTTTTTATTCTGTTTCCGTAGTACCGGACACGCTGTATCTTTGCGCAGATTTTTTCCAACGGTTATTCGTTGGTTTTTATCTTAATAGCGACTAGAAATCTGTGATTTATGTTTGAAAGTTTAAGTGACCGTCTCGAGTCGGCCTTTAAAGGCCTCAAAGGCGAAGGCCGTATTACCGAATTGAACGTTGCCACCACGGTAAAGGAAATTCGCCGTGCCCTGGTAGATGCCGACGTGAACTATAAAATTGCCAAGGAATTTACCGACAAGGTAAAGGACAAGGCCACCGGTGAAAAAGTGATCAACGCCATCTCTCCCAGCCAGTTGATGGTGAAGATCGTGAAGGACGAACTGGTAGAGCTGATGGGCAACGAAGCTGCCGATTTTAATGCCAAAGGCGCACCGGCCGTTATCCTTATTGCCGGTTTGCAGGGTTCGGGTAAAACCACCTTTAGCGCCAAGCTGGCGGCCTACCTTAAAAAGCAAAAAAAGCTCTCTCCTATCCTGGTTGCGGCCGACGTTTACCGCCCTGCAGCTATGGAGCAGTTACGGGTGCTGGGTGAGCAGATCGGGGTGGATGTGCACGTGGAGCTGGAGAACAAAAACCCGGTGGAGATTGCACAAAATGCCATTCGCGATGCCCGCAGCAAAAACAAGAATGTTGTGATCATTGATACGGCCGGCCGCCTGGCCATTGACGAGGCAATGATGACCGAAGTGGCCAACATCAAGTCGGCCGTGAACCCCAACGAGATCCTGTTTGTGGTGGACAGCATGACCGGCCAGGATGCCGTGAACACGGCCAAGGCCTTTAACGACCGCCTTGACTTTAGCGGTGTTGTTCTCACCAAATTAGACGGCGATACCCGTGGTGGTGCGGCACTTTCCATTAAATACACGGTTGACAAACCCATTAAGTTTATCAGCAGCGGCGAAAAAATGGATACGCTGGATGTGTTTTATCCCGAGCGGATGGCACAGCGTATCCTGGGCATGGGTGACATTACAACCCTTGTAGAAAAAGCACAGGCCCAGTTTGACGAAGAACAGGCCAAAAAGCTGGAAAAAAAGATCCGCAAGAACCAGTTTGACTTTGCCGATTTTAAGCAGCAACTGGAGCAGATCAAGCGCATGGGTAACCTGAAGGACCTGATGGCCATGATCCCTGGCGTAGGCAAGGCAATGAAAGACATCGACATCAGCGACGACGCTTTTAAAGGCGTGGAAGCCATCATCAATTCCATGACGCCTTTCGAGCGGGCCAATCCCGATGAGATCGACAGCAGCCGCCGCAAGCGCATTGCCAAGGGCAGTGGTAAAGACATTAGCGAAGTGAATGCCTTTATGAAACAGTTTGAGCAAATGCGGGAAATGATGAAGATGATGAACAAGATGCCGATGGGCCGCATGATGCCAGGAATGCCGGGAATGAAAAGGTAACGGCCCCCTGTCCCCCGGTGGGGGCACTTAGGTCGATGCCATCTTTCTTTTTCATTCTTTCCTTTAGTAATACTTTTCTTGCAATAAAAAATGCCTGTTTCAACAACAGGCATTTTTCTTTTTTATGTACTAAGCGGAAGTACTGCTATTTGGCATACGTTGCGTCGCACACTTGTGCGGCTGGTAATTCTATGCAGCAATAAAAATCATTTTGCTGTAGGAAATGTTGCAGAGAAAAAGAAACAACGGCCTAAGTGCCCCCACCGGGGGACAGGGGGCCAAAAAAAAGTCCCCCGCCAAAGGCGGAGGACTTAAAAAAATTGAAGGTCTCGGATGATGAATTATCCTTCGGATTCCGCACCACCTGGGGCCGGTCTTCTGTCGCGGCGCTGGTAAGCAGGGTTTCTTCTGGCTCTTCTTTCCCGTTGAGCTTCATCCTGACGACGACGAATCTGCGCTTCATGCTCAGTATGCCATGTCTGGAATTTCGTCATTGCCGTTGCTTCGTCAAACAAGCCCAGTGTTACACCACGAAGCAGGTGCTTCAGGTACAACACGCCTTTGTACGATAAAATCTTCCGAACGGTGTCCGTAGGTTGGGCGCCTTTGCCTAACCAGTCCAGTGCACGCTGACGATCCAACTGAATGGTGGCAGGCTGCGTTTGGGGGTTGTAGGTACCTAATTTCTGAATGAACTTACCATCGCGGGGAGCTCTCGCATCAGCAACAACGATGAAGTAGAAGGGTCTCTTTTTAGACCCGTGTCTTTGTAACCGGATTTTAACTGGCATCTTAAATAGAAATTTAAATGCGGTGAAACAATAAAATTTAAGTGTGCAAATCTAAGTGTTGCCGCTAAAATATCAAACAAAAAGAGATGATAAAGTTTTTTAAGCGGGATAAGCGGTGCTACAG
>JAEWIF010000036.1 GCA_023387335.1 Pseudomonadota bacterium
TTTCTACGGCCGGCGTGGCCAAGATGATCCGACAGTTGGGCGACGATAATGTGAAGTTCAAGCTGGCGCTTTCGCTGCATGCGGCCAACGATCAAAAGCGCAACGAGATCATGCCGATCAATGAGACCAACAACCTGAAAGCGATCATTGATGCGCTGAACCATTTTTACAAACAGACAAAGAACGAGATCACGCTGGAATATATTCTCTTTAACAATTTCAACGACAGCCAAAAGGACGCCGATGAATTGATAAAAGTGTACCGGCAGGTACCGGCCGACCTGGTGAACATCATTGAATACAATCCCATCGATTTTGCCAAGTTTGAAAAGCCCACCGAACAACGCATGACGGAGTTTATGGACTACCTGGCCAAAAACAAGGTGAATGCCCGTCTTCGCCGCAGCCGCGGAAAGGACATCGATGCCGCTTGCGGGCAATTGGCGAATAAGAACTAGGAGTCCTGTCCTCCGCCTGAGGCGGAGAACCTAGGTCAATTATTTTCTTTTTTTCTTATCCAAACGTTAGGATATCGAACAGGACACGCTTCAGCGTGTCCTGTTTTTCTTTTAGGAGATAATGTCGCATTTCTAACTGCTGCGCAGTGAGAAATGATCGCACGGAGCCAAGGAGGAAAGGAGAAGGACAACTGGCGATATACAATCGGCAATAAGCAAAGGGAAGACTTAAAAAACTCCTTTTCTCCTTTCCTCCTTGGCTCCGTGCGAAATAAAAAAGCTGGCGAAGCCAGCGTAAAAGATATTGCTAGAGAAAGATTGTAAGAGATAAACCCACACCGGCCTATGTTCCCCCACCGGGGGACAGGGGGCCTTTAACCATAATTAACCATGGCCGTTTTAAACTTCAAACGAAGCGGTTCGTCTTTATACCGTTCCAGTTAACAAAGACAATAAATAATACTATGAAAAAGATTTTGTCAACAGCATTCGCAATCCTGCTTTTTGTAGGTGTATCACAGGCACAAACAACCGAAGACAAAGGCCGTCACCACAAAGGCGACAGAAAAGAACAGTCCTTTCATAACCTGAACCTGACAGCCGATCAAAAGGCCAAAATGCAAAGCCTCCGCGAAGCCCAGCGCAAGGAAATGCAGGACCTGAAAAAAAGCGGCAGCGTAACGCCTGAGCAGCGCAAAGCCCTCCAGGAAAAGTACAGAACACAGTACCAGTCCATTCTTACACCTGCCCAGCAGGAAGAGATGAAAAAGAACAGGGCAGCGCTGAAAGAAAGAGGCCAGAAAGGTGAAAAAGGTAAAGGCTATGGTAAAAGAGGAAACATGGGTCAGCAGGCGGCTTTCTTTAAAAAAGAACTGAACCTGACAACCGACCAGGAGACAAAGCTGAAAGGCATTTTTCAAGAGTTTCAAACAAAGTCAAAAGACATCCGTGCAAATAATAACCTGAGCCAGGAGCAAAAAAGAACACAGTTTCAATCGCTGGCACAGCAGTACATGACACAGGGAAAAGCCGTGCTGACGCCGGAGCAAGCCAAAAAATTTGACGAGATGCGCAGCAAGCGTATGCCGAAAAAAGACAGAAATCGTTAACCCCTACTGAAAAATAACAATTGATAAGTCCTGCCGATGGCGGGGCTTTTCTATTTTTGCACCGCATCCTGTTGCAAAACAGCAAAACTCCCCAACATGAAAAAAGGCTCAGGCTTCGAGAAATTTTACAAAGGCGGTCCCAAAAAAGGTGGCGCTAAAAAAGAAGAATTCCGCAAAGAAAAACGCGAAGCGAGAAAAGAAAGAGAAGAACGCTTCAAGCAAGTCAAACAGGCGAAGCCATCGGGCCCGTCACGGTCACGCTTTGGCGTAACCAAAGCAGGTGACAACGCATCGGAAAAAAGAGCCGAAGCCCCAAAGTACAACATGGAAGCGCCGAAGTCAAGGTTCAAAGTGCAAAAGGCAAAGCCAATGAACGAGGACATGCCGCTGAACAAATACATTGCCCACAGTGGTGTTTGTTCGCGCCGCGATGCGGTGGACCTTATCAAGGCCGGCAAAGTAAAGGTGAACGGTACGCTGGTACTGGAACCCGGTCATAAAGTAAAGCTGACAGATACGGTCTCGGTAGCCGGAAAGAAAATTGCACCGGTAGAAGACCTGGTCTATATTCTGCTCAACAAACCGAAAGATTATCTTACCACCACCGACGATCCTCAACAACGCAAAACGGTGCTGGATCTTTTGAAAAATGCGCCGGACACACGCCTCTACCCTGTTGGCCGCCTGGACAGGAACACATCCGGTGTACTGCTGCTGACCAATGATGGCGACCTGTCGCAAATGCTCACGCATCCGAGTAACGAGATCAAAAAAGTGTACGCGGTAACGTTAGACAAGCCCCTAACAAGAGCACATTTTGATGCCATTCTCAAAGGTGTTCCGCTTGAAGATGGTGTGGCCAATGTAGATGTACTGGCCTTTACAGATGCGCAGGACCCGACACAGGTAGGCGTTGAGCTGCATAGTGGCCGCAACCGCGTGGTGCGCCGCATATTTGAACATTTTGGCTATGATGTAAAGGCGCTGGACCGCGTTGTCTTTGCCGGGCTAACCAAGAAAAATGTCAACCGTGGCAAGTGGCGCTTTCTCACTGAGAAAGAAGTTCGTAACCTGAAGTTCTTTACCAAAGGAAAATAAAACAGACGTAAAACGTGAAGCGGGAAAGGTGAGACAGTATTCCGTCAGGTTCAAACTTCCTTTTGTATACACCAAACTAAGTTAACGCATGGCATTCAAGCTGGCAGATCATATTCTTTTACAAGACGAATCGTATATCGCTATCAACAAGCCCGCGGGCTTGCTGACAATTCCCGACAGGGAGGGCAAAGAGGTTTCACTGAAAACCATTCTGCAGGAGCAGTTTGGACAAGTTTTTACCGTTCACCGCCTCGACAGGGACACGAGCGGCATTGTTGTTTTTGCGTTGAATGAAGCCATGCACAAACACCTTTCGCAACAATTTGAAGCCCGTGAAACCCGCAAGATATACAATGGGCTTGTGTTGGGAAAACCGGCACAGGAGGAAGGTGTGATCAACGAGCCCATTGCCGAACATCCGAATAAAAAAGGACTGATGACGGTGTGGCGCAAAGGCAAGGAATCGATCACTGAATACAAGATGGTGGAAAATTTCCGCTATTATTCCTGGATGGAGTTCCGCATTCTTACCGGCCGTACCCACCAGATTCGTGTGCACATGAAACACCTTGGTCATCCCATCGCCTGCGACCCCTTGTATGGCGATGGAAAGCCGCTCCTGATCTCGCAGATCAAGCGCAATTACAAGCTTTCGCAGTCGGAGGACGAAGAACGTCCTATTCTTTCCCGGCTGGCTTTGCATTCGTCGCAACTGAGCTTTAAAGGCATGCGTGGTGAAGACATTGTGCTGGAAGCACCGCTGCCCAAAGACCTGCGGGCAAGCCTCAACCAGTTGGGGAAGCAAAAAAAGTAGCGGCGCACCCTGTCCCCCGGTGGGGCACTTAGGAAGGAGCATCTTGACTATTTACAAACTTTCTTTAGGTGAAACTTTTGCATTGGCTGCGCCAATGTTCTTTTTCGCATGGAGCAAAGGAGAAAAGGAGAAAAAGAGAACAAGGAGGACTTTATTTGTCAGTCTTCCAGTTTGCACATTGCATATTGTCTCTTGCCAATTGTCCTTCACCTTTCCTCCTTAGCTCCGTGCGACCATTTCACACTGCGCAGCAGTGAGAAATGCTATGGTATCTCATAAAAGAAAAACAGGACACGCTTCAGCGTGTCCTGTTCTGTATCCTAACGTTTGGGTATGAAAAAAGTAAAGGGTTGACCTAAGTTCTCCGCCTCAGGCGGAGGACAGGGGCCGTCTTTTACTCCTGGTCCGGCACCGGTGTATAGCGCAGGTAAGGCTTGATCACTTTTACACCTTTGGGAAATTTCTTCATGGCGTCTTCGGTAGAAACAGCCGGCACCACAATAGCGTCTTCACCTTGCTTCCAATCGGCTGGTGTTGCCAGGCTATGCTTCGACGTTAGTTGCAGCGAATCAATAACACGCAACACTTCATTGAAGTTTCTGCCCGTAGAGGCAGGATAAGTGATCATCAGCTTCACGGCTTTATCGGGTCCGATCACAAACAGCGACCGCACCGTAGCCGTAGCTGATGCATTGGGATGAATCATATCATACAGGGTGGCCACTTCACGGCTTTCGTCGGCAATGATGGGAAAATCAACATTGCAGTTTTGTGTTTCGTTGATGTCCGAACGCCAGCCAAAATGCTTGTCCAGCGGGTCAACACTAACGGCCAGCACTTTTACATTGCGTTTGGCAAACTCGTCTTTCAGTTGTGCCGTGCGGCCAAGTTCCGTGGTACATACGGGTGTGTAGTCAGCAGGATGCGAAAACAGGACACCCCAGCTATCGCCAAGAAATTCGTAAAAATCAATTTCGCCTTCGGTGGTTTGGGCCTTAAAATTGGGGGCGGCATCGCCTAAACGTAAGCTCATATCTTTCGTTTTTTGTTTTAAAAATACGGTTATTCTCCAAGAACGATTTCATATTCAATGGCAGAATTTTTCTGCAGCATGGCCGCAACACCGCAATATTTTTCCAGCGAAAGGTCAATTGCCTTGCGAACCTTATCACGATTTTCTTCACCTGTCTTTACGGTGTAGGTAAGGTGAATGGTTTTAAATACTTTTGGATTTTCATCGGTTTGATCGGCTTCGGCACTGATCTCAACACCGGCAAACGGCACCCGCATCTTTTCCAGGATGTCCACGACATCAATGCCCGTACAACCGGCCAGTCCAGACAGGAGCAATGCCTTGGGGCTAAACCCGGTAGCCGAGTTCAATTCAATCTTAGCGTTGTTTTGAAACGAATCATAAGCGGTGCCGCCTTTCCAGATGGTGGTTGTTTTCATGCCTCTTGTTTTTGGGCAACAAAGATGCAGCGGGATAGTGAAATGAAGTTCCGTGAGTTCACGGGTTCACTTGTTTGCAAGTTCA
>JAEWIF010000044.1 GCA_023387335.1 Pseudomonadota bacterium
CGGCCACGCTGCCCGCCGCCGCGCCTGCGGCCACCGCGCCGGCCACGCCGCCGGCCGCCGTGCCCACCGGGTGCGGGCCGAGCGCCTTGCCTTCGCGTTCACGCTGCTCCTCGCGCTCGATCTCGCGCTCTTGCTGGCGGGCCGCCGGGCCCTTGAGCGTGCCACGAGCCGCTGGCTTGTCTCGTTCCATGCTGAGCTCCTTGCAGGGATGCGGATGCGTTCATTTCATCCCCGCCGCCACCCGGCTGATGTAGGCGCACGCCGCCGCGATCTTTTTTACTGGGCCGAACGGGCCATGCGGCCGTGCGCAACTGCTGAGCATTCGATAATCCGCGCTTTGCTCACTGGGAAGGAATAGCGCGTGGATGTCGTCCTGCTGGTCAAGGCCGCGATCATGGGCGTGGTGGAGGGGCTCACCGAGTTCCTGCCCATCTCCAGCACCGGCCACCTCATCCTGGCCGGCTCGTTGCTGGGATTCGACGACGCCAAGGCCAAGGTGTTCGACATCGCGATCCAGACCGGCGCGATCCTGGCGGTGATCATCGTGTACTGGCACAAGATCCGCACCACGGTGGTGGCGCTTCCGACGCAGCGTCAGGCGCAGCGGTTCGCGCTGAACGTGCTGATCGCCTTCCTGCCGGCGGTGCTGCTCGGGCTGCTGCTGGGCAAGGCGATCAAGGAGCACCTGTTCACGCCCGCCGTGGTGGCCACCACCTTCATCCTGGGCGGCTTCGTCATCCTGTGGGCCGAGCGCCGCCAGCAGAGCGCCGTGCGCATCGAGGACGTCGACCAGATGTCGGCGCTCGACGCGCTCAAGGTGGGCCTGGTGCAGTGCCTGGCGATGATCCCGGGCACCAGCCGCAGCGGCGCCACCATCATCGGCGGCATGCTGCTGGGGCTGTCGCGCAAGGCGGCCACCGACTTCTCGTTCTACCTGGCCATCCCCACGCTGATCGGCGCGGGCGCGTACAGCCTGTACAAGGACCGCGGCCTGCTCAGCTGGCAGGACCTGCCGATGTTCGGCGTCGGCCTGGTGTTCTCCTTCATCAGCGCCTGGGCCTGCGTGCGCTGGCTGCTGCGGTACATCTCCAGCCACAGCTTCACGCCGTTCGCCTGGTACCGCATCGCCTTCGGCATCGTGGTGCTGCTCACCTGGTCCATGGGCTGGGTCGAGTGGCATGGGTGAGGTCGTGCGCACTGCGCGACCGTGAGAGCGATGTCCTACCCGCGCTGCGGGTGGGCGTCCGACATGCATGGCATGCGGTGCGCATGATCATGGCTCGCACAGGCCGTCCGCGAGTGGCGGCCACCAAGGCAGCAAGCAGATGGACCAGCAGGATCAAGGTCCGGACAAGTCGCAGGCATCCACCGACGACAAGCAACCGGCTCAGGGATTAAGACGCGCGGAGCAGCAATCCGCCAACGACAGCAACTGGGGCCTGGGTTCCGCCAGCGCGCTGGACAACCTGAGGCGCCACGACTACCGCGCCCGCCGCAGCCGGGTGGTGGAGACGGACGACCAGCCGTCGCCCGACCGGCCGCTGTCGGAATAGGGCTAGGCGCTTTCCATCGAACGCAGCGACGCCTCGATCGCGGCGGCGGTGGCCAGCGGTTTTTCCATCGGGAAGAGGTGGCTGCCATCCAGCATGGCCATGCGCCCCTGCGTCACCCGCGTGGTCAGGCCCAAGCCGGCCTGCTTCAACTCCAGCGACTGCAACCCGCCGATGAACGCCGCGGGGCAGCGCAGCGGATGGCGCTTGAGCACGCGCTCCAGGTGGTGCGGCAGCGTGTTGTAGATGGCGGTCTCGACGTCGCGGTCGAAACTCAGGACGCGCTCGCCGTCCTCGTCGTGGGTGCACAGGTGCACGTAATCGTGCAGCACCTGCTCGTCCCACCTGGCGAAGGCTTTCTTGTGGCGGAAATGTTCGAGGGCCTCTTCCCGCGTCGGCCAGCGGTTGCGGCGCTTGCGGCTGATGCGGCCCGGCGACACCGAGCCCACCAGCTGCGCCGACTTCACTGCGCCGAGCGCGGTGGCCTTCCAGCCGCCGATCACAGGCGAATCGAGCAGCAGCACGCCGTGCGCCAGCTGCGGATGCCGCGCCGCGCACATCAGGCCGAGGAGGCCGCCCAGCGAATGCCCGACCAGGAACGCCGGCTCGCCCGCCTTGGCGACCTCGCGCTCGGCGAAGTCGTGCAGCTGCTGCACCAGGTGCGGCCAGTTGTCGGTGACGGGATAGCGCTCGTCGTGGCCGAACCGGTCGACCGCCTTGACGGTGAAGCCGCGCGAGCGCAGCTGCTTGAACAGGACGCCGTAGGTGGCGGCGGGAAAACTGTTGGCGTGGGAAAAGACGATGAGCGACACCGTCAGATCAGCTTTTCTTCCGGCTTCGAGATCTTGCGCAGCGGCTTGTTCTGCGCCTCCGCCACCTTGAGCGGCGTGTCGGTGTGGGCATCGTCCCAGACCGGGTCTTCCAGGCTGTCGAACACCTCGCGCAGCTTCTGGCCCCAGCTGGAATGCAGCATGCGGTAGTAGGGGTTGGCCATGTCGATGCACACCAGCTTCTCGCTCTGGAAGCGGTTGGCGTCGTACACCACCAGGTCCAGCGGCGGGCCGACGGACAGGTTCGACTTCATGGTGGAGTCCATCGACACCAGCGCGCACTTGGCGGCCTCGTCCAGCGGCGTCTCGGGCGTGAGCACGCGATCGAGCACCGGCTTGCCGTACTTGGACTCGCCGATCTGGAAGTAGGGCGTCTCCGGCGTCGCCTCGATGAAGTTGCCGGCCGAGTACACGCTGAAGAGGCGCATGCCCTCGCCCTTGATCTGGCCCCCGAAGATCATCGAGATGTTGAATTCCACGCCGGCGAACTTCAGCGCCTCGGCGTCGCGGTCGTAGACGCGGCGCACCGCCTGGCCCAGCACGCGGGCGGCGTCGAACATGCTGCGGGCGTTCCAGATCGTGATCGGGTCGCCGCCTTCGGGGTCCTTGAGGTGCTCCACCTGCAGGATCTCGCGCACCGATTGCGAGATCGACAGGTTGCCGGCCGTCAGCAGCACCATGAAGCGGTCGTTGGGCCGCTCGTAGACGATCATCTTGCGGAAGGTGCTGATGTGGTCCACGCCCGCGTTGGTGCGCGAGTCGGACAGGAACACCAGTCCCGCATTGAGCTTGATGCCGACGCAGTAGGTCATCTCGATTCCAGTTTCTTCTTCAGCGCATACAGCGCATCCAGTGCTTCCCTCGGGCTCATGGTATCCGGGTCCAGCGACGCGAGCGCGGCCTCGGCCGGGCTGGGCCCCTGCTGCACGGCTTCGGGCGGCGGGGCGAACAGGTCGACCTGCTCGCGCGCCGCTTCCTGCTGCTGCTCGAGCGCGGAGAGGGCATGGCGCGCATGGTTGACCACGGCCGCCGGCATGCCCGCCAGCCGCGCCACCTGGATGCCGTAGCTGCGGCTGGCCGGACCGGGCTGGATCTCGTGCAGGAACACGATGTCGGCGCCCGATTCGGTGGCGCTGACGTGCACGTTCACCGCGCAGTGGTGCTTCGCGGGGAACTCGGTCAGCTCGAAATAGTGCGTGGCGAACAAGCTGAAGGCCTGGGTCCGGTCGTGCAGGTGGGCGGCGATGCCCGAAGCAAGGGCCAGGCCGTCGAAGGTCGAGGTGCCGCGGCCGATCTCGTCCATCAGCACCAGGCTCTGCGGCGAGGCCGAATGCAGGATCTGGGCCGCCTCGGTCATCTCCAGCATGAAGGTGGACTGCGCGTTGGCCAGGTCGTCGGCCGCGCCGATGCGGGTGTGGATCGCGTCCATCGGGCCCAGCCGGCATTCCGCGGCCGGCACGTACGAGCCCATGGCCGCCAGCAGGCAGACGATCGCCACCTGCCGCATGTAGGTGCTCTTGCCGCCCATGTTGGGGCCGGTGATCACCTGCATGCGCTGTTTCGGGCCGAGCCGGGTGTCGTTGGCGATGAAGGCGCCGCCCGAGGTCTCGGCCAGGCGCGCTTCCACCACCGGGTGGCGGCCGCGCGTGATCTCGATGCCCGGCTCCTTCATGAACTGCGGGCGGCACCAGCCGAGCGTCAGCGAGCGCTCGGCCAGCGCGCACAGCGCATCGACCGAAGCCAGCGCGCGCGCCAGGCGGGTGAGGGCGGGGATGTGCGGCTGCAGCCGGTCGAGCAGCTGCTCGTACAGGAACTTCTCGCGCGCCAGGGCGCGTTCCTGCGCCGACAGCGCCTTGTCCTCGAAGGCCTTGAGCTCGGGCGTGATGAAGCGCTCGGCGTTCTTCAGCGTCTGGCGGCGGCGGTAGTCGTCGGGCACCTTGTCCAGCTGGCCCTGGCTCACCTCGATGTAGAAGCCGTGCACCCGGTTGAACTGCACCTTGAGGTTGGCGATGCCGGTGCGCTCGCGCTCACGCCGTTCCAGCTCCAGCAGGAAGCCGTCGGCGTTCTCCTGGATGGCGCGCAGTTCGTCCAGCTCGGCGTCGTGGCCGAGGGCGATCACGCCGCCGTCGCGCACCAGCGCGGCGGGCTCTTCCATGAGGGCGCCCGCCAGCAGCTGCGCGCAGCCGGGCGGCGGCGCCAGGTCGGCCTGCAGGCGCCCGAGCAGCTCGGTGCCGCCTTGCAGCGCGCCGGCCAGCTGCAGCGCCTTCTCGAGCGACTGCCGCAGGCCGACCAGCTCGCGCGGGCGCACCTGGCGCAGCGCGGTGCGGGCGGTGATGCGTTCCACGTCGCTCGTGCCCTTGAGCTCGGCGCGCAGGCGCTGCCAGGCGCCGCCGCGCAGCAGCTCGATGGCGTCGAGCCGCTGCTGCGCCTGCGTGCGGTCGCGCCGCGGCTCCAGCAGCCAGCCCTTGAGCAGGCGGCTGCCCATGCCGGTCATGCAGGTGTCCAGCAGCGAGAAGAGGGTGGGCGAGTCCTCGCCGCGCAGGGTCTGCACCAGCTCCAGGTTGCGGCGGGTGGTGATCGGCAGGTCGATCAGCTCGTCGTCGCGCTGGACCTGCAGGCTCTGCACGTGCGACAGCGCGCGGCCCTGCGTGTGCTCGGCGTAGCTGAGCAGCGCTGCGGCCGCGGCATGCGCCTGCGTGAGTTCCTCGGCGCCCCACGCCGCCAGCGTGGCGGTGTTCAGCTGCTCCAGCAGCTTGCGCAGGCCCAGGCCGGCATCGAACTGGAACGCGGGGCGCTCGGTCAGCGACACGCTGGTGGAAAAGCGCAGCGCGTTCAGGCGCTGGCTGAAGGCGGGCGTGGCGTCGGCGCTGAACAGCAGCTCGCTGGGCGCGATGCGCGCCACCCAGGCCTCGACCTCGTCGCCGGCGCATTCGGCCAGCTGCAGCGCGCCCTGCGTCACCGACAGCCAGGCCAGGCCGCAGCGATGGCGCGAGCCCTGGTGCACGGCCAGCAGCACGGCCTCGGACTTGTCGGAGAGCAGTTCGGTGTCGGTCAGCGTGCCGGGCGTGACCACGCGCACCACCTTGCGTTCCACGGGGCCCTTGCTCGCGCCGACGTCGCCCACCTGTTCGCAGATGGCGACCGACTCGCCCAGCTTGATCAGCCGCGCGAGGTAGTTCTCGACCGAATGGAAGGGCACGCCGGCCATCACCACCGGCTGCCCGGCCGAATTGCCGCGGCGGGTGAGCGTGATGTCCAGCAGCCGCGCGGCCTTCTCGGCGTCGGCGTAGAACAGCTCGTAGAAATCGCCCATCCGGTAGAACACGAGCGTCTTCGGATGCTGGGCCTTGATGGCCAGGTACTGGGCCATCATGGGCGTGTGGCCGTCGGCCTTGAGGGCCATCTCTTCGGTGGTCAGGGGACTCTCCTGCGGGCTGCGCGGCGGCTCTCGTTCGTGGCCCGCGATTATCCGGTGTGCGCCGAAGGGCCCGTCCCCCGCTGATAGACTGGATCAATGGACTGCGCCCTTCGCATGAATGAACTCATCCGTCGCGCCACCGGGCGGGTGACGGACCTCATGGCGGGGAACCACTCGCTGCGCGAGGCGCTGTCGCAGCTGACGTCGGCCGTCGAGCAGTTCGCCGACGGCCGCACCGTCGCCTCCATCCTGGTGCTGGACCGCGAGGGCCTGCTGCGCAACGGCGCTTCGCCCAACCTTCCGGCGGACTACCTGGACCAGATCGACCGGCTGCGTCCGCACCCCGGCCTGGGGACCTGCGCTTCGGCGGCGGCCACCGGCGAGGTGACGCTGACGCCCGATTTCCAGCGGGACGACAAGTGGGCCGAGCTGCGGCACCTGCCGCTGTCGATCGGCTTCCGCGGCGCATGGAGCATGCCGATCAAGGACGCCGCCGGCCGCGTGCTGGGAACGTTCGGCACCTACTTCCGCGAACCGCGCCGGCCGACCGAGGCCGAGATGCGGCTGGTCGCGGAACTCGCGCCCGTCGCCGCGCGGGCGATCGAGCGCTGCGGCGCGGCCCGCTGAGCCGCGCCTTCCTCCTCAACGGACGGTGACCGTCCCGCCGGACGAGCGCACGCTCCAGCGCGCCGCGCCTTCGGGCGTCGTGCCTTCGTACACCAGGTCCACCGACGCGCCCTGGCCGCCCGACAGGCTGCCCGCGCCGTAGCTCGTGCGGTTGCCGACCGAGGTGTAGAGCTGGCCCGTGACGGCGGTGAAGGTGCCGGCCGCCACGGTGAGCGCGTTGCCGTCTTCCGACAGCGCCACCGCGCGCCAGTTGGTGTCGGTGCCCGGCATCGCCAGCGGAGCGAAGCTGGCGCCGCCGTCGCGCGAGACCTGCACGCTGCCGGTGGGAGCGCCGGCTCCCGTCGTCGCGTTGGTCAGCGTCGCGGCGACCACGCTGCCGTCACCGCTCATCGACACGGCCGTGTAGTCGCCGGTCGGCGTGTTCGCCCGGGTCCAGGTGACGCCGCGGTCGCGCGACAGGTACAGGCCCGAGTTGAAGCGCCCGGCGATCGCCATCAGGCTGCCGTCGCGGTTGATCGCGGCGCGGTACCAGGCATCGCGCAGCTCGGCGCCGTTGACCATCACCGGCCGGCGCACCCAGCCGTTGGCGACGTTGGTGGAGACCACCAGGTCGCCGTCCTGCGAGCCCGCCACCGCCACGCCGTTCTGCGCCAGCGCGATGCCGCGCCAGCCGCTGACGGCCGGCTGGTTCGTGCCCTGGAACACGGTCTCGACCCAGGGGCCGGTGGCCGAAGCGCGGTAGTAGATCGGCGCGCCCAGCGCGGCGACGATCGCCACGCCCTGGTCGATGGTGGACACCGATTCCCAGTCGCGGGGCGCGAACGACACGCCCGGGATGCCCGACTGCACGGGGACCCAGGCACCATTGGCATCGGTCTCGAACAGCCCGCCGCCGAAGCCCGCGGCCAGCACGTTCACGTTGCGCAGGCCGTGGGGGTCGCTGGACGAGGTGGTGTGGTAGACCGACGCGCCGACCCAGTTCTCGACCGGGCTGTTGCCCGGGTCCCAGCTCTGGCCGCCGTCGCGCGAGACATGGATCTGCCCGGGGTTGTCCATCGCCACCAGCACGCGGCTCAGCCGGTCGGAGGCGATCCAGTGCCACTCCATCGGCGCGAGGCGGGCCGTCCACTGCGTGCCCGGCGCCGGGTTGCCGGCCAGGTTGCGGGTGTCGATCACCACCGGCGTGGCCGAGTTCGGCAGCCAGCCCGTGGTCAGGCGCCAGGGTGCGGTGCCGGAGCCGGTGGCGCCGACCGTGTCGCCGAGCTGAAGCGGGTCGGGCATCCCGAGCGAGATGTCGATCGGGGACGTGCCGTCCGCGACCACGGTGTAGCGGGTGTTCGGCGTGGCCGTGAGGCTGGAGCTGATCTGCACGCCGGAGGGGGCGGGCCCGGGCCCTCCGCCTGCGCCCGGCGGGGGAACGACGTCGCCGGTGCCGCCACCGCCGCCGCCGCCGCAGGCGGCCAGGAACAGCGTGGTGAGCGTGGCGAGCACCGCGGCCCTGGGCCGCAGCGCTTGGATTCGAACTTTCAAGAGGCTCTCCCGGCGCACCATGCGCCGCGCGGCAATGCTGGGGCTGCACCGCCGAGTCCGTCCTGCTGGGCCATCCCGTGGCGGCGTAGGCGCGCGGGCCCTGCTCGAGTGGGACTGCGCTGACCCCAGCCCACAGCGCTCGTCGTGCGCGTCCTACATGGGCGTGCCGTCACGCTTGCCACGATGCTTCATCCATTGGGAAATCCGCAGCGCAGGGAGGCGTTCCAACATGCCGGGCAAGAAAGCCGAATTCGTCGTGGTGCCGGAGCACCAGCTGGGCTACCTGAAGGTGATCTGCGCCGCCGCGAGCCGCGCCGCCGCCAAGGCCCAGGAATCCGCCACGACCGCGCGCGCCGAACTCGCCGACGCCGTCGCCACGGGCCTCCACCCCGCCCAGCTGCAGCACGTCTGGCGGCTGCACCGCGAGGCGATCCAGAAGATGAACATCGTGCTGTTCTTCGGACAGCTGTACGTGTCGGCCTTCCGCCGGCATCCGCCGCAAGGGCCTTCGCTGGCCTGGGACGGGAACTAGTTCAGCTCCGTCATCCCCGCGAAGGCGGGGATCCAGTGCTTCCCATGACGGCCGGCGAAAGCGGGAGCTCTGGATTCCCGCCGTCGCGGGAATGACGCTCACCTTCATGCCGCAGCTTCGGCAGGCAATCCGGATGCTCCCGCGCGATCCACGTGATCAGCCCTTCGCGCACCTTGCAGCGCAGGTCGAACGCCCGGCCTGAATCCGAAGCCGAGACCAGGATGCGCAGCTGCATGGTGCGCTCGGTCGCGTCGGTGACCTGCACCACGAACACGCGGCCGTCCCACTCCGGCGTCTGCTCCACCACCCGCCTGGCTTCGGCGCGCAGCGCCTCGAGCGGCAGCGAGTAGTCCACGTTCAGGAACACCGTGCCCAGGATCTGCGCGCTGCTGCGGGTCCAGTTCTGGAACGGGTTCTCGATGAACCACTGCAGCGGGATGATGAGCCGGCGCTCGTCCCAGATGCGCAGCACCACGTAGGTGCCGGTGATCTCCTCGACCCGGCCCCATTCGCCCTGCACGATCAGCACGTCGTCCAGCCGGATCGGCTGCGCCAGCGCCAGCTGCAGGCCGGCGATCAGGTTGCTGAACACCGGCCGCGCGGCCAGGCCGCCGATGATGCCCAGCACGCCGGCCGAGGCCAGCAGGCTGGCGCCGACCTGGCGCGCGCCCGGGAAGGTCATGAGCGCCATCGCCATGCCGGCCAGCAGCACCACCACCATCGCGCTGCGCGCGAGCACGCGCGCCTGCGTGTGGATGCGGCGCGCCTGCATGTTGTCCTCGACGTCCACCGGATGCTGCTTGATCACCCCGATGGCCAGGCCGCGGATGGCGGACATCGCCAGCCAGGTCAGGGCGCCGATCAGCAGCAGGCCGTTGACGTGGCGCGTGTTGTCGATCAGCGGCAGCGTGTTGGGCGCCGCCTGCCACACGGCCTGCAATGCCAGCAGCGGCAGGGCGGCGCCGGCGGGGCGCTCCACCTCCAGCAGCACGGCGTGCAGGACGGGCGCGCCGCGCGTCGCGCGCCGCAGCAGCGAATCGGCGACGCGGTGGACGATCAGCGACGCGACCACCGCCGCCATCGCCAGCAGCGCCGTCGCGGTCCAGGGATCCTGGTTGAGGAAGTCGGCGAACGCGCCCGTCATCGATCGTCCGACCGGTCGTCGGGGGCGTCGGTGAGGTGGGTGCTGGGCGTGGTCTCGGGCGGCACCAGGCTCTCGGCGGCGCGCACCTGGGCCTTCTCGCCGGCGGAGGCGAACTTGCTGTACTTGCCGAGCAGGCCGACCAGCTGGCCGTACACGCGCGGGTTGCCCGCCAGGCACTCGCGCTGCTCGATGAAATCGGACTCGCCCGTGAAGTTGCCGATCAGGCCGCCGGCCTCGGTGACCAGCAGCGAGCCGGCCGCCACGTCCCAGGGCGACAGGCCGGTCTCGAAGAACCCGTCGGTGAAGCCCGCGGCCACGTAGGCCAGGTCGAGCGCCGCGGCGCCCGGGCGGCGCAGGCCGGCGGTGCGCTGCATCACGTCGGCCATCATGCGCAGGTAGTTGTTGAAGTTGTCGCCGGGGCGGAACGGGAAGCCCGTGGAGATCAGGCAGCGCGACAGCTCGGTGCGCTTGGACACGCGGATGCGCCGCTCGTTCAGGTAGGCGCCGCGGCCGCGGGTGGCGGTGAACAGGTCGTTGCGCGTGGGGTCGTAGATCACGGCCTGCTCGATGCGGTCCTTCACGCGCAGCGCGATGCTGACGCAGTAGACCGGGAAGCCGTGGATGAAGTTGGTGGTGCCGTCCAGCGGATCGATGATCCAGGTGAAGTCGGAGCCCTGGCGGCCATGCTGCTGGCCGGATTCCTCGGCCAGGATGCCGTGGTCGGGGTAGGCGGTGAGCAGGGTCTCGATGATCGCGGCCTCGCTCGCGTGGTCGACTTCGGTCACGAAGTCGTTGACCTGTTTCTGCGAGACGCGGACCGCCTCGATGTCGAGCGCGGCGCGGTTGATGATGGCGCCGGCGGCGCGTGCGGCCTTGATGGCCACGTTCAGCATGGGGTGCAGGTTGGACGACATGGGTTGTTAAGAGCGCGGCACCGGGGTGCGAAAGGCCCCGACGATGCGGGGCGCGACAATCACCCGATTTTACCGGCCCCCGCCCTCGTGAAGACTCGTTTCATCCTGATCCAGACCAGCCATGCGGGCAATGTGGGCGCCACCGCGCGCGCGATGAAGGTGATGGGGTTCGACGACCTGGTCCTGGTGGCGCCGCGCTGGCCCGATGTGCTGACCCGGCCCGAGGCGGTCGAGCGGGCCAGCGGCGCCACCGACGTGCTGGAGCGGGCCCGCATCGTGGCCACGCTGGACGAGGCGCTGGACGGCGTGGACACGCTGTGCGCCACCGCGATGACGCCGCGCGACTTCGGCCCGCCCACCTCGACGCCGCGCGAGTTCCTGCCGCCGCTGCCGTCGCGTTCGCGGGGCGTGGCCTTCCTGTTCGGCTCCGAACGCTACGGCATGCGCAACGAGGACGTGTACCGCTGCCACGTCGCGCTCACCATCCCGACCGCGCCGGACTACGGCTCGCTCAACATCGCGGCCGCCGTGCAGCTGGTCGCCTACGAATGGCGGCAGGCGCTGGGCGGTTTCGCGGTCGAGCCCGCGGTGCCGGCTTCGCAGCTCGCGGATGCGCGGGCCGTGGCCGGCATGCTGGAGCACTGGGAGCGCGCGCTGGTCGACATCGGCTTCCTCGACCCGGCCGCGCCCAAGAAGCTGATGCCGCGGTTGAACCGGCTGTTCAACCGGGCGCATCCGACGCCGGAGGAGATCCACATCCTGCGGGGGGTGGCGAAGGCGATGGAGCAGGCGGCCAAGGGCAAGGCCTAGCTTCGCCAGGCGTGCAGCAGCGACCACGCCGCCACCGCCATCAGCAGCGCCGCGACCGCGCGCGACAACGCCACCTGGGCCGAAGCGCTTCGCGCCAGCGTCGTGCGCAGGCCGCTCGCGCCGGCCGCCACGCCGCCATACACCGTCGCCTGCGCCATCGCGATGATGGCCCCGAGCGCGATCGCCTGCGGCAGCACCGGCCCCTGGTCCGGACGCAGGAACTGCGGGAACACCGCCACCATGAACAGGTAGGCCTTGGGATTGAGCAGGCAGGTGGCCATGGCTCGCAGGAAGGTCGGCGCGGCGCCCGCCGGCGTCGAAGCCGTCGCACCGCCGAACGTCGCCGGCGAGCGCCAGAGCGACCAGCCCATCCAGCCGACGTAGGCCGCGCCCGCGACCAGCACGGCGTTGAACGCGGCCGGGAACAGCTGCAGCACCATCCCGATGCCCAGCGTGCCCATGACCACGTGCGCCGCGCCGCCCGCCACCATGCCCGCCACGGCGGCGAACCCGGCCCGGCGGCCGTGCGCCAGCGCGCTGGAGAGCACGAAGGCCATGTCCATGCCCGGGACCACCATGATCCCGAACGCCAGCAGCGTGAAGAGCCAGAGCGCTTCCACGGTCAGGCCCGGATCGCGGAGCGGGCGGTCGGCGCCAGGCGCAGCGCCTGGGGCGGGCCGGCGAGGTACGGAACCAGCACGGGCGCGGCCTCGCGTTGCCACGCACCGCCGCGCGCGAACCGCGTGTGCGCGCCTTCGTCGTCGAACACCGCCAGCCCGACGAGCACCGATTCGCCTTCGCGGACCGGAAGCCGCGGGAAGTCGTTCGGCGCGGGCTCGGTGAGGTACCAGGCCGTGTGGCTCGCACCGCCCGCCATGAGGCAGGTCGCCAGCCGCTCGCGCGCCAGCGCGATCAGCTCGGGCGATGCAGGCTCGCGCAAGGGAAACACCGTCAGGTCGACGAAGCCCGCGGCGGGCTCCACCCGTGGCTCGCGCACGCGCACCGCGGCGCCGTCCCAGGCCGGCTTGAGCAGCAGCACGTCATCCGAATCCAGCATGGTGGCGTTGGCGGCCGGGCCGTGCTCGCCCCAGACGGGGCCGCCGTAGAACGCCTGCAGGCTGGCCAGCCGCCCGGCCATGTCGGCGAAGCCGCGCAGCCAGACGAAGCGGTCGGGCGCGTCCAGGTCGCGGAACTGGCCCAGCACCTTCATGCCGAACGCTTCCTGGGTCTCGACGAACTCGCGGTCGAACAGCGCGACCAGCTCGTCGCGCCGGCCGGGCTTGAGCGTGTACTGGCGAAGCTCCACGACCGCGCACACGGCGGCATCGGGGGCGGGGCGAAGAAGGGAAGCGGTCATCGGGTTCTCCGTGAAAGGAGTCGACTCTGCTCCCCCATACCTGCCAAGGCATGTCATGTTTTGCGCCTAGACTCCGCGGCATGCGCGCTTCCCGCCTGCTCAACCTCCAGATGCTGCTGGAGTCGCGCGGCCGCATGAGCGCGACCGAGCTGGCACGCACGCTGGAGGTCTCGGTGCGAACGCTGTACCGCGACGTTGACCAGCTCAGCGCCGCCGGCGTGCCGGTCTATGCCGAGCGCGGTCGCGCCGGCGGCTTCCAGCTGCTGCCCGGCTGGAAGACCACGCTGACCGGGCTGACGCCGCAGGAGGCGCAGGCCGTGTTCCTGGGCGGCCTGGCCGGCCCGGCCGCCGAACTCGGTCTGGGCGGCGAGGTGCGCAGCGCGCAACTGAAGGTGCTCACCGCGCTGCCCGCCGACTGGCGCGGCCAGGCCGAGCGGGTGAGCGCGCGGCTGCACCTCGATCCCGTGGACTGGTACCGCGAATCGGAGCCGCCGCGCTGGCTGGCACAGGTGGCCGGTGCCGTGTGGGAGGAGCGGCAGCTCGCGATCCGCTACGCGAGCTGGACGCGGTCGACCCGCCAGGTCGTGCATCCGCTCGGGCTGGTGCTCAAGGCCGGCGTCTGGTACCTGGTGGCGCTCCGCGAGGGCAAGGTGCGCACCTTCCGCGTGGGCAGCATCGAGTCGCTGGAGGTGCTGCCGGCGCGCGCGACGCGGCCGCGCCGCTTCGACCTGGCCGCGTACTGGCGCGAATCGGTCGCGCGGTTCGAGCGCGAGCTGCACGCCGGCCGTGCCCGCGTCGCGGCCACGGCTCGCGGGCTGGCGCACCTGCGGCAGATGGGCGCGCCGGTGGCGCGGGCGTTGCGCGACGTGGCGCCGCCCGCGGAAGGCGAACGGATCGAGATCGAGATCCCCGCCGAGGCCGAGCCGCAGGCCGCGGCGCAGTTGCTGCGGCTGGCGCCCGAGGTGGAGGTGCTGGGACCGCCGGCCCTGCGCGCGGCGGTGCTGCGGCGCCTGCGCGAGGGCGCGGCGCTCTACGGGTGCGAGCTCAGCGAGGCTTCGCCAGCGCCTGCTCCAGCACGCGCCCGGCGCGCAGGCACAGCGCGTCTTCGCGCACCGGCGCGATCACCTGCACGCCCATCGGGAAGCCGTTGACGCCGGTCGTGCCCGGCACGTTCAGGCAGGGCACGTGCAGCAGCGTCCAGGCGCGGTTCCAGGTCGAGGCGCCGGTGGAGCCCAAGCCCGCGGGCGGTTCGTCGGGCGCGCTGGGCGTGAGCAGCACGTCGATGCCGTCGAAGAGCGCGCCCAGGTCGCGCCGGCCGGCGATGGCTTGCGCATGGCCTGCCTCGTACTGCGCATCGGTGACGTCGCGTGCCTGCTGCAGGTAGTCGCGCAAGATGGGCGAGAGCGCATCCGCGTGGAACTGGAACTCGTCGGCGAGCGCGCGGATCGCTTCCCATCCCTGCACCTGGTCGTGCGCCTTGAAAACCGGGCCGAGCCACGCCGGCAGCGTGACGTCGCGCACCGCGGCGCCTGCCGCGCGCAAGGCGGCGACCGCGGCTTCGAGCGCCTTGCGGCCGCTGGCGGACAGCGGCTCCCACGGGTAGTCCCAGGCGACGCCGAACACCGGCATCGCGCTGCCTTGCGCCTTCCAGTCGCGGCCCGCGATGGCCGACGCGTACGTCGCCATCTCGTCCACGGAACGCGTGAACAGGCCCACGGTGTCCAGCGACCAGGAGAAGGGCTTCAGCCCCGGCGTGGGCAGCGCGCCGAACGTCGGCTTGAAACCGACCACGCCGCAATAGCTGGCGGGACGGATCACCGAGCCGCCCGTCTGCGTGCCGACGGCCAGCGGCACCAGGCCAGCGGCCACCGAAGCGGCCGATCCGGCCGACGAGCCACCCGGCGTGCGGCCTTCCGCGTTGGGGTTGCGTGTGTCGGTCGGATTCAGGAACGCGAACTCGGTGGTGCTGGTCTTGCCGACCACCACGCCGCCCGCGCGGCGCACCGCCTGCACGATGGCGGCGTCGCTGCGCGGCTGGTGGCCGCGGTACAGCGGCGAGCCGTACGAAGTGGGCAGCGTGGCGGTGTCGAAGATGTCCTTGACGCCGACCGCCAGGCCCTGGAGCGCGCCGCCGTGGGGCAGCGCGCGATCCAGCTCACGCGCGGCCGCGGCCGCGTCGTGCACCGCGACGAAGGAACGCAGTTCGCCGTCGCTCGCGGCGATGGCGGCGAGCGCCTGCTCCAGCCCCGCGCGCGCGCTCATGCCGCGCGCGGCGGGCGCACCGCCGACTTGGGACGGAACGCCTTGCAGACGTCGTCGTTGGTTTCGAGGTAAGGCCCGCCGATCAGGTCGATGCAGTAGGGCACCGCCGCGAAGATGCCGGGGACCATCGCCTTGCCTTCCGCGTCCTTCAGGCCTTCCAGCGTCTCCTGGATCGACTTGGGCTGTCCGGGCAGGTTGATGACCAGCGCCTCGCCGCGGACCACCGCGACCTGGCGCGAGAGGATGGCCGTCGGCACGAACTTCAGGCTGATCTGCCGCATCTGCTCGCCGAAGCCGGGCATCTCCTTGTGCGCGACGGCCAGCGTGGCTTCCGGCGTGACGTCGCGCCGCGCGGGTCCTGTGCCGCCGGTGGTGAGCACGAGGTTGCAGCCGACCTGGTCCACCAGGTCGATCAAGGCGGCGCTGATGCGCTCCTGCTCGTCGGGGATCAGGCGCGGCTCGAAGGTGACCGGGTTCTTCAGCGCGCGCGTCAGCCAGTCGCGCAGCGCGGGCAGGCCCTTGTCCTCGTACACGCCGCTGGAGGCGCGGTCGCTCACCGACACGATGCCGATGCGCACGGGGTCGAACGTCTCACTCATGCTGAAGCTGCTCCTTCACGAGCTGGAAGATCTCTCGGTAGGCGCGTCCGTGGCGCGGCACCAGGCCGCGCGAAACCTCGTCGGCGCTGGGCTGCCGGTCCTTGCGGGCCTGGCGGATCAGGGCGCGCAGCTGCTGGCTGTCGGTGTCCGGATGCGCGTCCAGCCAGCGCTGCAGGGCCTGGTCGTCCTCGATCAGCTGGTCGCGCCAGGTTTCGGCCTCGTGCAGCGCCATGCTTTCCTTCGCCGAGCCCTGGCGCTGGGTGTCCAGCGCCTCGCGCGCGGCGGCGAGCGTCTCCTCGTCCAGGCCGCGCATCAGCTTGCCGATGAACTGCATCTGGCGCCGGCGGCCTTCGAAGTTGGTGATGCGGCGCACCTCGTCCAGCGCGTCGAGCAGCTTGTCGGGCAGGTTCAGGCCCTCCATCAGGTCGGCACGCAGCGTGAGCAGCGCCTCGCCCAGCTTCTGCAGCTCGGTGCTTTCGCGCTTGAGCTCGGTCTTGCTGTTTTCCTGGAAATGCTTGAGTTCGGACTTGAGCTGCAGGTCCAGCTCGCTGCCTTCGGCGACGAACTGGCCGCGCACGAAGTAGCCCTTTTTTGGTTTGCGTGACATGGCGGGAAAGGTGCGGCGCGAGGGCCTGTGGCGCTGACGGCCGCAAGTATCATAGCCCCCGCCATGACACAACCCTCCCGCGCTTCCAACGCATCAGGACAAGGCTTTTCCTACAGCCGCGCCACTTTCGAGCAACTCGTCGATACGGCGCTGGCCCATGCGAAGAAGCTGGGCGCTACCGACGCCGCGGCCGAGGCTTCGGAAGGCTGCGGCCTCTCGGTCTCCGTCCGCAAGGGCGAGCTCGAGAACGTCGAGCGCAACCGCGACAAGTCGCTGGGCGTGACGGTCTACATCGGCCAGCGCCGCGGCAACGCCAGCACCTCCGATTTCTCCGAAGCCGCCATCGCGCAGACCGTGCAGGCGGCCTACGACATCGCGCGCTTCACCGCCGAGGACCCGGTGGCGGGGCTGCCCGACGCGGCCGACATCGCGGGGGCCGCCGAGCAGCCCGACCTGGACCTGTTCCATCCCTGGAGCATCGACAGCGAGGAGGCCGCGCGCCTGGCGCTGCAATGCGAGGCCGCGGCCTTCGCCACCGACAAGCGCATCACCAACAGCGAAGGCGCCGGCGTCTCGGCGCAGCAAAGCCATTTCTTCAGCGCCCACACGCGCGGTTTCCGCGGCGGCTACGCCAGCTCGCGCCATTCGGTCTCGGTGGCGCCGATCGCGGGCAAGGGCGACGACATGCAGCGCGACGCCTGGTATTCGTCGATGCGCGCGCCGGGCGAGCTGGCCGATCCCGAGGCCATCGGCCGCTACGCCGCCGAGCGCGCGCTCGCCCGCCTGAAGTCGCGCAAGATCCGCACGCGCGAATGCCCGGTGCTGTTCGAATCGCCGCTGGCCGCGGGCCTGCTGGGTGCTTTCGTGCAGGCGGTGAGCGGCGGTTCGCTCTATCGCCGCAGCACGTTCCTGCTGGATTCGCTGGGCAAGACGGTGTTCGCGCCGCACATCGACGTGCTGGAGGACCCGCACCAGAAGCGCGGCAAGGGCAGCGCGCCGTTCGACGAGGAGGGCGTGCGCACCTCGGCCCGCAAGGTCGTGGACGCCGGCCGCGTCGAGGGCTACTTCCTGTCGAGCTACTCGGCCCGCAAGCTGAAGATGAAGACCACCGGCAACGCCGGCGGCTCGCACAACCTGTCGCTGGTGTCGCGCGACACGCGGCGCGAAGACGACCTGGTGGAGATGCTGCGCAAGCTGGGCACCGGCCTGTTCGTCATCGAGCTGATGGGTCAGGGCGTCAACTACGTCACCGGCGACTACTCGCGCGGCGCCAGCGGCTTCTGGGTGGAGAACGGCGAGATCGCCTACCCGGTCCAGGAGATCACCATCGCGGGCAACCTCAAGGACATGTTCCAGGACATCGGCGCGGTGGGGTCGGACACCTACAACTACGGCGCGAAGACCGTGGGGTCGGTGCTGGTGAACCGGATGAAGGTGGCGGGGTCCTGAACCCCGCGGCGGCTCAGCCCGCCAGCGCGGCTTTCACCGCCGCCGACACCTGCCCCATCTCGGCCTTGCCCGCCAGGCGCTGCTTGGCGGCGCCCATCACCTTGCCCATGTCGCCCGGGCCCTTGGCGCCCAGCTCGGCCACGATGGCCCTGATCTCGGCGGCGACCTCGTCGGCCGACAGGCGGGCGGGCAGGTAGGCCTGCAGCACCTGGGTCTCCGCCGCTTCCTTGTCGGCCAGGTCCTGGCGCCCGGCCTTCTCGAAGGCGTCGATGCTGTCCTTGCGCTGCTTGATGAGCTTGTCGACGATGGCGACCACGGCCGCGTCGTCCAGCTCCACGCGCTCGTCCACTTCCTTCTGCTTCATCGCCGCCTGCAGCAGGCGGATGGTGCCCAGGCGCTCGGTGTCCTTGGCGCGCATGGCGGCCTTCATGTCCTCGGTGATCTGGTCCTTCAGGCTCATGTCGTGTCCTCTTGTCGGGTGTCGGGGATGAAAAAAGCCTGCCGCGAGCGTCCCCGGGGCAGGCTTGGATGGCGGCCGCTGGGCGGCGCCTCTCTCGTCTTAGTAGAGCTTCTTGGGCAGCTGCATGCTGCGCACGCGCTTGTAGTGGCGCTTCACGGCCGCGGCCTTCTTGCGCTTGCGCTCGGCGGTGGGCTTTTCGTAGAACTCGCGGGCGCGCAGTTCCGTCAGCAGGCCGAGCTTTTCGATGGTGCGCTTGAAGCGGCGCAGGGCCACGTCGAAGGGCTCGTTTTCCTTAACACGAATGGTCGTCATGAATCCATGGATTTCAAAGGTGTCGCAAGAAGATCGGGCTTGCAACTGGGGGTCCCCGACTGAAGGTGATCAGGCCGTCGGGGTATGCCGGCAAAGCCCGCGATTATAGCCACTTGCGGCCAACGGGCAACCGGGGTGCCCGGAAAGCTCAGCCGCGACCGGCCGCCAGCGCCTGCGCGCAGGCCCAGCCGCTGGACCAGGCCCACTGGAAGTTGTAGCCGCCGAGCCAGCCGGTCACGTCGACCACCTCGCCGATGAAGTACAGGCCGGGCTGGCGCGATTCCATGGTCTGGGACGACAGCTCGCGCGTGTCCACGCCCCCGGCCGTCACCTCGGCCTTGCGATAGCCCTCGGTGCCGCTGGGCACCAGCTCCCAGCCGGCCAGCTGCTGGGCCAGCGCCGCCAGCGCCTTGTCGGAAGCCTCGTTGACCGGCCGCTGCCACGCCGGATCGCGCCGGGCCCAGGCGTCGGCCAGCCGGGACGGCACCCAGGCCGCGAGCTCGTTGGCGATCAGCTTGCGCGACCGCACCTTGGCCGCCGGCAACGCGACCGGCAGGTCGGCGCCGGGCGCCAGGTCGATGCGCAGCGCCGTGCCCGGCTGCCAGTAGCTGGAGATCTGCAGCACGGCCGGGCCGGACAGCCCGCGGTGGGTGAACAGCAGGTCCTCGTCGAAAGCCATCGCCGACTTCTTCGCGCCGGTGGCGATGCGCACCGGCAGCGCCAGCCCGGCCAGTTCCGCGTAGGGCGTCCAGTCCTCGCCCTTGAAGGTCAGCGGCACCAGCGCCGGCCGCGGCTCGACCACGCGCAGGCCGAACTGCCGGGCCACGCGGTAGCCGAAGTCGCTGGCGCCGATCTTGGGGATGGACAGGCCACCGGTCGCGATGACCACGCGCGGCGCGGCGACCGGCCCCCGGTCGGTGTCGAGCTCGTAGCCGTCCGCGCCGTGCCGCACGCCCGACACCCGGCAGGGCTGCCAATGCGTGACGCCGCCCGCGCCGCACTCGGCCTGCAGCATCCGGATGAAGTCCTCCGAGCTGCGATCGCCGAACAGCTGGCCCTTGTGCTTCTCGTGGAAGGCGATGCCGTGCCGCTGCACCAGGGCGATGAAATCGGCGGCCGTGTAGCGCGACAGCGCGCTGCGGCAGAAATGCGGGTTGTCGCCGAGGAAGTGCTTCTGCGGCGCGCGCGGATCGAAATCCCGGTTGGTGAAGTTGCAGCGGCCGCCGCCGGAGATGCGCACCTTCTCGGCCACGCGCTCGCTGTGGTCGAGCAGCAGCACCTTCAGGCCGAGCTGGCCGGCCACGCCCGCGCAGAACAGGCCGGCCGCGCCCGCGCCGATCACCACCGCATCGAACCGCTCCACCGCGCGTCAGCCCCCGCGCAGCCGCGGGCCACGCCGCGGCGGAAAGAAGATCCAGGCCGCCGCGACCGCGAGGGCGAACGCCGTGTACGCCAGCGTGAACACCCAGCCCGGCGCTTCGTAGAACAGCAGCCACGAGGCCCAGTCCTCGACGAAGCCGGCCGCGTAGCCGTCCTCGCCGGCCTTCACGCGCAGCCAGCTCTCGAACGTGGTGAGCGGGCAGTCGGCGCCCAGCCATTGCTGGGCCACCACCCAGGCGATGGCGGCCAGGTGCGCGAGCCGGAAGGAGAGGCGGTTGACCCAGGTCCAGCGCAGCGCGTTGCCGGCCAGGATGAGCACGAGGCCGAAGACGACGAACAGCACCACGCCCAGGTGCAGCACCAGCACGGCGTCGGCGAGAGAGCTGTAGATGCTGGACATCGGAGGGGCGATTGTGCCCCGCCGCCGCGCACGGTCAGGCCGCGCGGGCCTGCAGCGGCTGCTCGTGGCGCACCGCCGCCACGCCGCGCACGACATCGCCGACCACGATGACGGCCGGGCTGCCCATCTGCTCGCGCGCGATGGTGGCGGCCAGGTCGCCGAGGGTGGTGACGGCTTCGCGCTGGTCCGGCAGCGTGGCGCGCTGCACGACCGCCGCGGGCGTGCCCGCCGGCAGGCCGGACAGCAGCTGGTCCTGGATCTGCTGCGCGCCGCTCACGCCCATGTAGATGACGAGGGTGAGGCGCGCCTGGTGCGCGGCCTCGGCCAGCGCGCGCCAGTCCGGCGCCTCGCCGCCGCGCTGCGCATGGCCGGTGACGAACACGACGCCCTGCGCGTAGTCGCGGTGGGTGAGGGGAACGCCGAGGCTGGTGACGGCCGCGAGGCCCGCGGTGATGCCGTTGACCACTTCGACGGCCACGCCGGCTTCGCGCAGGTGTTCTACCTCCTCGCCGCCGCGGCCGAAGATGAACGGGTCGCCGCCTTTCAGGCGGACCACGTTCTCGCCTTCGCGCGCGGCGATCACCATCAGCCGTTCGATGAAGGCCTGCGGCGTGCTCTTGCAGCCGCCGCGCTTGCCCACGTGCACGATGCGCGCGCCGGGGCGCGCGAGCGCGACGATGTCGGGGCTCACGAGGTCGTCCACCAGCACCACCGTCGCGGCGCGCAGCGCCTTCACGGCCTTGACGGTGAGCAGCTCGGGATCGCCGGGACCGGCGCCGACCAGCGTGACCTTTCCTTGCGTGTCATTCATGGCGTTGTTCTCCCTGATCATGGCGAGGCCAGACGCAAGATGTGTTCCACCTGCAGCGAGATCGATTCGGGCAAAGGCTGGCGATCGTTCATCACGTCATGGATGTACGCGGCGGTGGCGTGCGCATCGACGCCCGAGGGCCAGCCGGGCAGGTCGGTGAGCGTGCCGCGGCGCTGCTCCTGCAGCACCACGCGCTTGCCGGCGACGAAGCCTTCCATCTGCGGCATGCGGCGCGCATCGGCCACCGCTTCGCCTTCGGTGCCGCGCAGCAGCAAGGCCGTCGAGCCCATGAGCTCGAACACCGCGCCCATCGACTGCGCGTATTCCGGGTGCGTGTAGCTGCCCACCAGCACCGACGGTCCTTCGCACGGGTCCATCAGCTTCACCAGGCTGTGCGAGGAGTTGCGCAGGCCGACCACGCGGCGCACGTCGAGCAGGCGCTTGAGGCCCGGGTGCAGCAGCTCGGTCGGCGCGAACGCCGCCTCGCCCTTGCGCAGCGGCCGCAGCGTGTCCAGGACGGGGATGCCGACCGCACCGAGCACCTCGGTGATGAACACCCGGGTGCTCTCGGTCGAGGTGCCGTGCACCAGCACGGAGAGGCCGCGCCGCGCGAGCAGCAATGCGAGCAGCGGCGTGAGCACCGGAAGGCGGCGTGCACCGTTGTAGCTGGGCAGCACGACCACGGTCGCTTCCGAGCGCGGCAGCAGGTTCAGCCGCGCGCGCGTGGCGTCGAGGAAGCCCGCCATCTCCTCGGGCGTCTCGCCCTTGATGCGCATGGCCAGGCAGAAGGCGCCGATCTCCAGGTCGGTGACGGTGCCGTCGAGCAGCTGGCCGAACAGGTCGGCGGCTTGCGCGCGGTCGAGCGGCCGCGCGCCTTGCTTGCCGCGGCCGATTTCCTTGATGTACTGGCTGATGCCCACCGGGCGATTGTCCCAAAGCGCTTAGCACTCGCAGCTATAAGCCCAATGACGCGCTCAAGCCGCCTTGCGCATCGGCGGCGTGGCGCGCACCAGCCGCTTGAGCTCGGGGATGCACGAGCCGCAGTTGGTGCCGCAGCGCAGGCGCGACTGCAGCTGGCCCAGCCGCTCGCCTTCGTCGCCCATGCAGCCGGCCAGCTCGGCCACGATGTCCGGCGCGGCCACGTTGAAGCAGGTGCACACCTGCTTGCCGCGCGAGGCCAGCGCGACCGGGGCCTTGGCACCCGGCGCCAGCAGCAGCCGGCCGTAGGCCTGGGCGGGACGCTCTTCCTGCAGCAGCGTGCGCAGCCAGGCTTCCGCGCGGGTGTCGCCGGCCAGCAGGAAGGCCTCGACCCGCGTGTCCTGGCCCTCGCGCGCGAGCCGCGCGGCGCGCCGCTGGCCGCGGCGGGCATCGGCGTAGCGCAGCACCTGCGGACCGGCGAGGCCGAACACGGCTTCGATGCGCGCCAGCATGTCGTCGGGCGGGGCGTCGTACGCGGCCGCGCGGAACAGCACGCCGCTGCGCTCGCGTCCGAACGGCACGCAGGTCGCGAAGGGAAAGGCCGCCATCAGCTTGCGCAGCGAGTCGCGGGCGCGCAGGGCGCCGTCTTCCGGCAGCCAGCCCATCGCCAGCAGCGACCAGCCGAGCTCCGCCTTCACGATCTTCACCGCCGCGTGCTTGAGCTCGGGCTGCTTGGACTGCGGGCAGAACGCCGAAGTGGTGATGGCGTTCACGCCGGCGAGGCGGTAGCCGGTGCTGGAGCAGCCGGAGAGGAACTCCTCGCCCCAGTGCATCGCCATGAACGCCTGGTTCAGGCCGATGTCCGTGCTCGCCTGCACCGGCACGACGATGGAGCCGCGCTTGGACGTCAGGTGCACCAGGTCGCCTTCCTTCAGCTGGCGGCGCTCCATGTCCTGCGGGTGCAGTTGCACGGTCGGTTCGGCGACGTGGCCGAACAGGCGGGCCAGCGTGCCGGTGCGGCTCATGCCGTGCCACTGGTCGCGCAGGCGCCCGGTGGTGAGCGAGAAGGGATAGCGCGATTCGCGCGGTTCGGCCAGCGGCTTGTACGCGTTGGCGACGAAGCGGGCCTTGCCGTCGGGCGTGGGAAAGACGCCGCCCTCGTAGAGGCGCGGCCGGCCTTGTGCCGCGCCGGCAGGGAAGGGCCACTGCTGCGGCGACGCTTCGACCAGCGCGTAGCTCAGGCCGGTGATGTCGAGGTCGCGGCCGCGAGTGGACTCGCGGTGTTCCAGCCAGATGCTTTCCGGCGTCTCGTAGGGAAACAAGGTGCCGCCACCCCCCGGCATGCGCCGCTCCAGCCGCCGCGCGAAATCCACGCCGATCGCCCAGTCGTGCCGGGCCTCTCCCGGCGCCGGCACCGCCGGCCGCACGCGAGTGATCCGCCGCTCGCTGTTGGTAACCGTGCCGTCCTTTTCGCCCCAGGTCGTCGCCGGCAGCAGCAGGTCGGCCCAGTCGCAGGTGGCCGTGGTCGCGAAGGCTTCCTGCACGACCACGAACTCGGCCCGCTCCAGCGCGCGCCGCACCGTCGACTGGTCCGGCATCGACTGCGCCGGATTCGTGCAGGCGATCCACAGCGCCTTGATCTCGCCGTCGGCCGCGGCCTGGAACATCTCGACCGCCGTCTTGCCCGGCTTCTCCGGCACGGAGGGCACGCCCCACAGCGCCGCCACTTCGGCGCGGTGCTGGGGGTTCGACAGATCGCGGTGCGCCGACAGCAGGTTGGCCAGTCCGCCCACCTCGCGCCCGCCCATCGCATTCGGCTGCCCGGTGAGCGAGAACGGCCCCGCGCCCGGACGGCCGATCTGCGCCGTCGCCAGGTGCAGGTTGATCAGCGCGGTGTTCTTGGCCGTGCCGCTGCTCGACTGGTTCAGTCCCTGGCAGTACAGGCTGAGCGTCGCGGGCGAAGTCGCGAACCACTTCGCGGCGGTGAACAGGTCCTCCTTGCGCAGGCCGCAGACTTCGGCGACCACCTCCGGCGTGCATTCGCGCACCAGCGACTTGAGGGCGTCGAAGCCGGTGGTGTGCCGGGCGATCCACTCGGCATTCGTCCAGCCTTCCCACAGCATGATGTGCAGCAGGCCGTTGAACAGCATCACGTCGGTGCCGGGCTGCAGCGGCAGCACCAGGTCGGCCAGCTCGCAGGTGTCGGTGCGGCGCGGGTCGCAGACGATGATCTTCATGCCGGGCCGGCGCGCCTTCGCTTCCTCGATGCGGCGGAACAGCACGGGATGCGCCCAGGCCGCGTTGCTGCCGGCGATGAACAGGCAGTCGGCGTGGTTGACGTCGTCGTAGCAGGCCGGCGGCGCGTCGGCGCCCAGCGTGGCCTTGTAGCCGGCCACCGCGCTGCTCATGCACAGGCGCGAGTTGGTGTCGATGTTGTTGGTGGCGATCAGGCCCTTGGCCAGCTTGTTGAAGACGTAGTAGTCCTCGGTGAGCAGCTGGCCGGAGACGTAGAAGCCGACGGCGTCGGGGCCGTGCTCGCGGACCACGCGCGCGAAGGTGTCGGCGGCGAAGTCGAGCGCAGCGTCCCAGGTAACGGGGTGCGGCTCCTGGCCGCGCTGCGCCCGCCGCATCGGCTGCAGCAGGCGCGCCTGCCGCGCGATCGCCGGCGCGGCCGTGTAGTGCAGGGTCGAGCCCTTGGTGCACAGCCGGCCGAGGTTGGCGGGGTGCGCCGGGTCGCCGCGCACGCCCACGACCTCGGCGCCGCGCGATTCGATGATCACGCCGCAGCCGACGCCGCAGTAGGGACAGGTGGAACGCGTTTCCTGGACCGTCATCCCCGTCATTCCCCGCAGGGACCGGCGCGCGGCGGCTGCACGTCCAGCGCCAGCGTGGCCAGCTCCACCGGGTCGAGCAGCACGTGTCCGCCCTCGACGCGGCAGGAGAACCGCTGCGTGCAGCCTTCGTCCGGCGCCTTCGCGCAGCCGTCGTCCAGACCGATCGTCCAGTTGTGCAGCGGGCAGGCCACGCTGGTGCCGAACACGATGCCCTGCGACAGCGGGCCGCCCTTGTGCGGGCAGCGGTCGAGCAGGGCGAAGACCTGGTCCTGGTCGCTGCGGAACACCGCCACGTCCATGCCGCGCGGACGCGCCACGCGGCGCGAGCCCAGCACCGGGATGTCTTCCACCCGGCAGATCACCTTCCAGTCGTTCATCTTCATGCTTCCTGCCCTTCCGCCTGCAGCCTGGTGAACTGTCGCGTGTCGACCTGCGCCTTGTCGTGCTCGAACCAGGGATCGGGCTCGCCGTCCAGCGCGAACTGCAGCCGCCCCCACAGCGCCTTGCGGCCCTCGTGGTCGTCCAGCACCTTCTTCTTCACGTAGTCCAGGCCGACCCGGTTCACGTAGTGCACGGTGCGCTCCAGGTACCAGCCTTCCTCGCGGTACAGCTGCAGGAAGGCGCCGCTGTACTCCAGCACCTCCTCGCTGGTCTTCACCTTGCAGAAGAACTGGCCCGCCTCGGTCTTGATGCCGCCGTTGCCGGCCACGTAGAGCTCCCAGCCGGAGTCCACGCCGATCACGCCCACGTCCTTGATGCCCGACTCGGCGCAGTTGCGCGGGCAGCCCGACACGGCCAGCTTGACCTTGTGCGGCGCGTACATGCGCCACAGCGCCTTTTCCAGGTCCTTGCCCATCTGGGTCGAGTCCTGGGTGCCGAAGCGGCACCACTCGCTGCCCACGCAGGTCTTCACCGTGCGCAGCGCCTTGGCGTACGCATGCCCGCACGGCATGCCGATGTCCTTCCAGACGTCCTGCAGGTCCTCCTTCTTCACGCCCAGCAGGTCGATGCGCTGGCCGCCGGTGACCTTGACCGTCGGGATCCTGTACTTGTCCACCACGTCGGCGATGCGCCGCAGTTCGGCCGCCGTGGTCTCGCCGCCCCACATGCGCGGGATCACCGAGTAGGTGCCGTCCTTCTGGATGTTGGCGTGGCTGCGCTCGTTGATGTAGCGCGACTGCGGATCGTCCCGGGCTTCCTTCGGCCAGGTGGAGATCAGGTAGTAGTTGATCGCCGGCCGGCAGGTGGCGCAGCCGTTGGGCGTGCGCCATTCCATGAACTGCAGGGTGCCGGCGATGGTGACGAGCTTGTTGGCGCGGATGGCGTCGCGCACTTCCTGGTGGCTGTGGTCGGTGCAGCCGCAGATCGCCTTCTTCTTCGGCGTGGCGGAGTAGTCGCCGCCGGCCGTGAACATGATGATCTGCTCGACGAGGCCGGTGCAGGAGCCGCACGAAGCGCTGGCCTTGGTGTGCTTGCGCACCTCGTCCAGCGTGAACAGGCCCTTTTCCTTGATCGCCTTGCAGATCGAGCCCTTGCTCACGCCGTTGCAGCCGCACACCTCGTCGGCGTCGGCCATCGCGGCGGCCTTGTTCTGGCCCTGGTGGCCGGCGTCGCCCAGGTTGGACTCGCCGAACATCAGCTTGTCGCGCAGGTCGCCGATGGTTCGGCCCTCGCGCAGCAGCTTGAAGTACCAGCTGCCGTCCACCGTGTCGCCGTAGAGGCAGGCGCCCACCAGCTTGTCGTCCTTGATCACCAGTTTCTTGTAGACGCCGCCGAACGGGTCGCTCATCACGATCTGCTCGGTGCCTTCGCCGCCCATGAACTCGCCGGCCGAGAACAGGTCGATGCCGGTCACCTTCAGCTTGGTGGAGGTGAGCGAGCCGGTGTAGCGGCCGATGCCGAACTGCGCCAGGTGGTTGGCCGCCACCTTGGCCTGTTCGAAGAGCGGCGCCACCAGGCCGTAGGCGATGCCGCGGTGCGCCGCGCATTCGCCCACCGAGTAGATGCGCGCGTCGGTGACGGTCTGCATGGTGTCGCTGACCACGATGCCGCGGTTGCAGTGCAGGCGCGCCTTCTCGGCCAGCTCGGTGTTGGGGCGGATGCCGACGGCCATCACCACCAGGTCGGCGTCGACCACGGTGCCGTCCTTGAATTTCACCGACTTCACGCGGCCGTCGTCGCCGCCCGCCAGCTCCTGCGTGTGGGCGCCGATCATGAACTTGAGGCCGCGCTCCTCCAGCGACTTCTGCAGCAGCTTGCCCGCGACGTCGTCCAGCTGGCGCTCCATCAGCCAGGGCATCACGTGCACCACGGTAACGTCCATGCCGCGCTTCATCAGGCCGTTGGCGGCTTCGAGGCCGAGCAGGCCTCCGCCGATCACGACCGCCTTCTTGTACTTGGCCGCGGCCTCGATCATCGCGTTGGTGTCGGCGATGTCGCGGTAGGCGATCACGCCGCCCAGCTCCTTGCCCGGCACGGGCAGGATGAAGGGATTGGAGCCGGTGCACAGCAGCAGCCGGTCGTACGGCTCCTCGGTGCCGTCGTCGGCGCGCACGACGCGGCGCACGCGGTCGATCTCCACGACCTTCTTGCCGGCATGCAGGCGGATGCCGTTCTGCTCGTACCACTCCCAGGAGTTCAGCACGATCTCGTCGAGCGTCTGCTCGCCCGCCAGCACCGGCGACAGCAGGATGCGGTTGTAGTTCGGATGCGGCTCGGCGCCGAACACGGTGACGTCGTACAGCTCCGGCGAGATCTTGAGCAGCTCCTCGAGCGTGCGGACGCCGGCCATGCCGTTGCCGACCATCACCAGTTTCATCTTCTTCATCGCTTACTCCTGCGAAACATGGGAAAGGGGTTGCGGATGCGCGCGCCCGGAAGGCCAGGCGGTCGCGCCGGAGGCATGGGCGCGGGCGCGGCCGCCGGCGGCCACCCAGCGGCGGGTCCAGCCGCCCTGCATCACGCGCAGCAGCACCAGCACCAGCAGGGCCAGCGCCGCGAAGAACAGGAAGCCCCAGCCGAAGGTGCCGAGGTACTGCTTCGAGAAGCCCATGGCGCTGGGCACGAGGCCGCCGCCCAGGGCACCGATCTCGCCGATCATGGAACCGGCCACCGCCGTGGAGGCGGGCCAGCGCAGCGGCACCAGCTGGAACAGGGCGCCGTTGCCCGCGCCCAGCGCGGCGAAGCACAGCATCATCAGCAGGGTGGTGAGCACCAGCGAGGTGCCGGCGAAACCGATCAGCACCAGCGAGCCGGCCACCACCGCGAGCACCAGCGTCAGGGTGTTGATGCCGCCCCAGCGGTCGGCCAGCCAGCCGCCGCACACGCGCAGCGCGGCGCCCATGAACGCGGCCAGCATGGTCAGCTGGCCCGCCTGCACCTTGCTCACGCCGAACTGCTCGAAGTAGTAGGAAGGCAGGAAGCTGGTCAGGCCGATGAAGCCGCCGAAGGTGATCGCGTAGATCACGCTGAACACCCAGCCGTCCTTCTCGAACAGGCAGGCCACGTGCTCGCGCAGGCCGGCCTTCGGGTTGACGTCGGCCGGCTCGCGGGCCATGAAGACCATCACCAGCGCGGGCACGAGGATGGCGACCGCCGCCACGCCGTACACCGCCTGCCAGCCCAGCCATTGCGCCAGCGGCGGCGCCACCAGCACCGAGACCGCCGTGCCCACGTTGCCCGCGCCCACCAGGCCCATGGCCAGGCCCTTGTGCTGCGGCGGGAACGAGCCGGAGCCGAGCGACAGCGCCACGCCGAAGCTCGCGCCCGCGATGCCCAGCAGCACGCCCATGGCCAGCAGGTCGCCGAAGCTGTCGACGAAGAACAGGCCGAAGCCCATGGCCACGCAGATCATCCCCATCTCCACCAGCGTGGCGGACTTGCGGCCGATGTACTGCGCCAGGAGGCCGAGCGGGAAGCGCATCAGCGCGCCGGCGACGATCGGCACGGAGAGCATCAGGCCCATCTGCGCCGCGTCGAGGTGGTAGGCCTCCTTGATGAACGGCGCCATGGCGCCGTTGAGCACCCAGATCGCGCAGGAGAAGCTGAAGTAGAGGAACGCCGCGAACAGCGTGGGCGGATGGCCGGACGAAAGAAAAGTCTTGAAGGTGCTCATCGTGTGTCTGGACCGGGGCGCGGCCGGCGGGCCTCGCCCCAAGAAGGGAGGTACAGGACAGCACACGACGTTGTGCGCACGGCCGGCGGTACGGTGCACGGCCCGGGTGCGGCATCACACCCGATGCACGCCTTGATGCAGGGACCGTGCCAGCGGCGTGGCGCGCCGCTTGCACAATCGGTGCAGTCCATCGATCGCTTTCTCCCCTTGACCTCCGTCCTGATCCTCCAGATGCCCGATCCGGGTGCACCCGCGCTCGCCGCCGACTTCCGCGCGGCCGGTTTCGACGTGCTCGGGCCGGCCGATTGCGCGCATCTGGTGCGCGAGACCCTGCGCGCCGCGCCCGACGTGCTCGTCTGCTGGGCGCCGCGCCCCGACCCCGGGCTGTTGCAGTCGGTGACCACCCTGCAGGCCCAGCAGGCGGTGCCGGTGCTGGTGTTCACGCAGGACGCCGCCGTCGAGTCGCTGCGCGATGCACTGGAAGCGGGCGTGCACGCCTGGGTGGTGCAGGGCTACGCGCCGCAGCGGCTGCGACCGCTGGTGCACCTGGCGCAGGAGCGCGCGGCGCACGAGAAGCAGCTGCGCGCGCAACTCGCCGAGGCGCACGAGAAGCTGGAGGAGCGCAAGTGGGTCGACAAGGCAAAGGGCATCCTGATGCGCGCCCGGAGCCTGAGCGAGGAGGAGGCCTTCCAGCTCCTTCGCACCCAGTCGATGCAGGGCAACCAGCGGGTCGGCCAGCTGTCGCGGCAGGTGATCGATGCGGCGCGCGTCGCCGAGGCGATCAACCGCGCCGGCCAGCAGCGCATGCTGTCGCAGCGGCTGGTCAAGCTGTACGCGCTGGCCTGCAGCCGGACCGAGGCGGCGGCGGTGGCAGTGCTGATGCGCGAATCGGTGGCGCGGCTCGAGGACAACCTCGCGGCGCTGGAATCCACCCTCTCGGGCGCGACCTACGGCGACCTGATCGCCGCGGCACGCACCGGGTGGCAGGCGCTGCGGCCGCTTCTGCAGGCCGAACCGCGCGCGTCGGAACTGCCGCGGCTGGACGTGCTGGCCGAGGCGGTGCTCGCCCAGGCCGATGCCCTGGTGCTGGCGCTGGAGTCCTCGGGCCTGGCGGCGCGCGTGGGCGTGATCAACACCGCGGGCCGCCAGCGCATGCTGTCGCAGCGCATGGCCAAGCAGGCCCTGCTGCACGCGGGCGAGGGCGCCCTGGCCGACACGGCGGCCGCGTTCGAGGAAGGCCTGGCGCAGCTGCGCAAGGCCCCGCTGTCCACGCCCGAGATCCGCGAGATCCTGGACCGCGGCGACGCCGCCTGGCGCCAGCTTCGCGCGGCGGCGCCCAAGGCCGGCCAGGCCGCGGGCCGGATGCACGTGGCGGCCGCCAGCGAGGAGTTGCTGGAAACGTTCGACGGCCTGACCGCGGCGTACCAGCACAGCATCCAGGTCCTGATCGGTCCCTAGGCCCGCCGCTCCATATCCACGCACACCAGCGCCGGCTGCCGCCCCCAGCGCAGCGTGATCACGCACGGGTGCTTGCGCACCCGCGCCTTGATGCCCGAGGTGCCGTGCAGCTTGACCGGCACGCCGATGTTCAGGTCCGCGCCCAGCACGCCGCGGGCGTTGCCCGCGAGCGTGTTGGCGATCTCGCCCACGGCGTCCAGCAGGTTGCTCTCCGAGAGGTCGGTCTCCTTCTGCAGCAGGAGCAGCTCGCGCAGCAGCGCGCCCGGCATGGACACGATCACGTGGCCGTTGTGGCTGCCGGAGAAGGTGACGATGCCGTTGAAGTCGTGGCCCTCGATGTCCCCCGTGCCCAGGAAGGCCGAGGTGATCTGCGGCTCCTGCTTCGTGGTCGCCTGGAAATACCGGCGCACCGAATCCACGAACAGCTTGAGCTCGGCTTCGTGCAGCGCGTTGTCCGCCATCAGCGTGCCTCCATCACTTCGAGAAGGGCCATGCGCAGCTCGTCGTCCGGGAACGGCTTGGCCAGGAAACCGCGCGCGCCGCGCTTGAGCGCCGCGATGGCGGTGCTCTTGTCCGACAGCGCGCTGACCACCAGGATGTTCAGCCTGGGATTCATCGTGAGCAGCTGGGCGATGCACTCGATGCCGTCCATCTCCGGCATGGTGAGGTCCATGGTGACCAGTTCGGGCTGGGTGGCGCGCGCCATGCGCACCGCCTCGGCGCCGTTGCGCGCCAGGCCGACCAGGTGGATGGGCCCGAGGCCGCCGCCCTGCACCACCTGGGAGATGCGCGAGCGGATCATGTTGGAGTCGTCGACCACCATCAGCCGGACGTGGGGAGTGGTGCTCATGCCGCGAACCTGATGCGGAACTCGGTGTTCTGGCCGGGCGTGGACGACAGCAGCACGCGGCCGCCCAGCCGGCTGACGTTGGCCTGCACCAGGTCCAGGCCGACGCCGCGGCCGGCATGCATCGACACGTCGCCCGCCGTCGAGAAGCCGGGCCGGAAGATGTGCGAGACGATCTGCCGGTCGTCGAAGCTCTCCAGCTGCTCCGGCGTGTACCAGCGCAGTTCCAGCAGGCGCTGGCGCACGCGGGCCGCCGAGAGGCCGCCGCCGTCGTCGCGCACCGACAGGGTCCACTCGCCTTCGGTGCGCATCAGCTGCGCTTCCACCTTGCCGTCGGCGTCCTTGCCGGCCGCGCGGCGCGACATCGGCGACTCGATGCCGTGCGTGATCGCGTTGCGAAGCAGCTGCACCGCGATCTCGCGCACCAGCGTGGCGGTGTCCCCCGCCAGGTCGGACAGCGCGCCCATGCGCACCGTCGGCACGACCTTCTTGCCGCAATCCGTCGCGACGTCGACGGCCAGCTTGGCCAGCGCGGCGTTGGCGGCGTCCGCCGACGAGGCGGCCGCGGGACGCTGCAGGCCGGTGATGCTCTTGAGCGCGCCCACCTTGGTCAGCAGGTCCTCCAGCGGCAGCGGCAGGGCCAGCAGGGCCGCGCCGACGTCGCCGCCGCCCGCCTCGCGCACCCGCGCCAGCTCGGTCTCGAACTGGTGGGCCAGGCCGGCGATGGTGTCCAGCCCCAGCGTGCCGGCATCGCCCTTGATCGCGTGGACGCGGCGCGCGGCCTCGTCCAGGCGCTTGAACAGGGCCGCCTCGCCCTGCTGGGCCGAGGTGCCGCGCAGCAGGTCGTTGACCTCCAGCAGCGTGGACTCGGCGCGCGCGACGAACTGCCGCAGCAGGGCGGGATCGGCGTCCATCGCCCGCAGCAGGGTGCCGAACTCGCGCTGCGACTGCTGGCGCTCGCTGGCCAGGCGGTTCTGCAGCTCCATCCCGTCCGACACGTCCTGCACCGTCACGAGCAGGTGGCGCACGCCGCCGGCTTCCTGCACTCGGTTGAAGTGGAACGACAGGTAGCGGCGGGTCTCCTTGCCCAGGCGGTTGCGCACCAGCAGTTCCACCTCGGACAGCGGGTTGATGTCCTGCACCAGGCCTTCCTTGACGTGCGGCGCGAACAGCAGCTCCACGTAGTCGCGGGCGTCGTTCAGCGCCTTCTCCGACACCAGCGGCTGCAGCACGGTGAAGAAGTCGTCGCCCGGCATCAGCGGGCGGCCGAAGAGGGCGGAAGCCGAGGCCGACAGCTGCGAGCCCAGCCGGTGATCCGGAGTGAGCAGGAACAGGCCCTCGCGCACGGCGGCCAGGATTTCGCGGTTCTCGTCGTTGGCCGCCTCGATGGCGGCGTCGGAGGTGCGAAGCCGGCGCAGGAACTTGAACAGGATGAACGCGAAGTTCAGCAGGGCCAGCACGATGCCGCCGGTCTGCACCAGGCGCAGCGTGCTGGCGCGCGATGCGCCCAGGTTCTGCGTCTCGGTGACGAAGTCGTTGGCGGTGTTCAGCAGCCGGATGTTGTTGGCCTGCGAGTAGGCGAGGGCGGTGGCGAGCTCCTCGGGCGCGAAGCCGTCCTTCATGAGCGGTTGCAGCTTGTCGAAATAGGGCTTCCACACCGCGTCGACCTGCGCTTCGAGCTCGCGCCCGCGCGGCGAGGTGACCGCGTCCAGGAACACCGGCCTGCCGTCGCCGCCGGGGATGGTGGCGCCGCCCTTGAAGGCCGACTGCGAGATGTCGAAGATCCTCGCGCCGGCGCGAAGTTCGGCCAGCGTCTCGGGCTTGTAGGGCTGGCCGGCGGCGCGGGCCGCGTCCAGCTCCAGCAGGGTCCGGGCGATCCGCTGCGACACGTAGCGCTGGCGGCCGGCCAGGTTGATGGCCACGGTGTCCTGGTCGATCTTGAACGACGTGTAGAAGTTCAGGACCAGCACGCCGAGGTCGAACAGCAGGAAGAACGCGACCGCGATGATGATCTCGCGGTACTTGCCGAAGCTGAAGCTGCGCGGGCGGACACGCGCGGACGCCGCTCCGGCGGCTGGCGCGGCGGCGCGGGGATCGAGGGGCAGGACGGCGGCCAAGCGGTTCTCCGGTGGAGGGGGCGGTCAGGCGCGCAGCGCCGCTTCGGGACGCGCGGCCGCCTTGCTGCTGCGGGCGGGCGAGATCGGTTCGACCTTGCGCTGCTTTTCGTACAGGAAGGTCAGGATCTCCTGCCGGCAGTGGTTGTAGACCTTGTCCTCGGCCAGCTGGATGCGGTTGCGCGGGCGCGCCAGCGGCACCGGCATGACCTGGCCGATGCCGGCGGCCGGCCCGTTGGTCATCATCACCACGCGGTCGGACATCAGCACCGCCTCGTCGACGTCGTGCGTGATCATCATCACCGTGTTGCCCAGCTCGGACTGGATGCGGATCACCTCGTCCTGCAGGTGCGCGCGGGTCAGGGCGTCCAGCGCGCCGAAGGGCTCGTCGAGCAGCAGCACCTTGGGCTCCATCGCCAGCGCGCGGGCGATGCCCACGCGCTGCTTCATGCCGCCGGAGATCTCCGAGGGCAGGCGGTCGAGCGCGTGCGACATGTTCACCATCGCCAGGTTGTGCAGCACCCACTCGCGCCGCTCGGCCGCCGAACGCGTGCCGCGGAAGATCGTGTCGACCGCGATCTCCACGTTCTGGTAGACCGTCAGCCAGGGCAGCAGCGAGTGGTTCTGGAACACCACGGCGCGGTCGGGGCCGGGCGCGTTGACCTCGCGGCCGTCGACGATCACGCCGCCCGAAGTGGCCTTGAGCAGGCCGGCCACGATGTTCAGCACCGTGCTCTTGCCGCAGCCCGAGTGGCCGATGAGCGAGATGAACTCGCCGCGTGCCACCTGCAGGTCGATGCCCTTGAGCACGGGGTCGGGGCCGCTCGCGCCGGGGAAGCTCATGTCCACGCGCGAGATCGAGAGATAGGGTTGGCTCATGTGCGCTCCGGGTGTCAGCTGGCGGCCGTGCCGCGGGTGACCTTGCGGCCGATGAAGGCGACCAGGCGGTCGAGCGCGAAGCCGATGAGGCCCACGTACACGAGCGCCAGGATGATGTCGCTGATGCGCGAGGAGTTCCACGCGTCCCAGATGAAGAAGCCGATGCCCACGCCGCCGATCAGCATCTCCGCGGCGATGATGGCCAGCCACGAGAGGCCGACGCCGATGCGCAGCCCCGAGAAGATGAAGGGCGCGGCCGCCGGCAGCATGATCTTCACGAAGTACTCGATGCCGTTGAGGCGGATCACCTTCGCGACGTTGCGGTAGTCCTGCGGGATGTTCCGGATGCCGATCGACGTGTTGATGATGATCGGCCAGATCGAGGTGATGAAGATCACGAAGATCGCCGACGGATGCCCATCGCGGAAGCCCGCCAGCGAGATCGGCAGCCAGGCCAGCGGCGGCACCGTGCGCAGCACCTGGAACAGCGGATCGAGGCCGCGCAGCGCCCAGGTCGACTGGCCCACCAGCACCCCGAGGCTCACGCCCGCGATCACCGCCAGCGAGTAGCCGTAGGCCACGCGCTTGAGGCTGGCCAGCAGCTGCCACGCGATGCCGACGTCGTTGCCGCCGTTGTCGTAGAAGGGCTCCACGATCAGCTGCCAGGTGTCCTGCACCACCTTGCTGGGCGGGGGCAGGGCGGCGCCGGGGCGGCTGCCCAGCAGCTGCCAGATGAACAGCAGCACGGACAGGATCAGGAGCGGCGGCAGCACGTGGGTGGCGAAGCCGCGCGAAGCGTTGATCAGCGCGGTGCGCAGCGCGCCGGGTTCGGCGGGCGGGGCCAGCCGGATCGGTTCGATGGTGTCGACGGGGTTCATGCGCGTTCCTTCAAGCGGACTTCAGGTACTTGATCGACAGGCTGTCCAGGTATTTCTTCGGGTTGGCCGGGTCGAACACCTTGCCGTCGAAGAACTTCTCGACGCCGCGCGAGGTGGAGGCGGGGATGTCCTTCCTGTCGACGCCCAGTTCGGCGGCGGCGGCCTTCCACAGGTCCTCGCGATTGACCTTGGCGATCAGCGCCCTGGTGTCGAGGTTGGGCGGCAGGTAGCCCCAGCGGATGTTCTCGGTCAGGAACCAGAGGTCGTGGCTCTGGAACGGGTAGCTGGCGTGGTCCTTCCAGAAGCGCATCTGGAACCTGCTGTTGGCCTCCACGCGGCCGGTGCCGTAGTCGAAGTCGCCCTTGACGCGGTCGATCACGTCGGCCACCGGCGCGTTGATCCAGCGGCGGCGCGCGCAGATCTCGGCCACCTCGGCGCGGTTCTTCGGGTCCTCGCACCACATCTGGGCTTCCATCACCGCCTTGACCAGCGCCTTGGCGGCGTTGGGGTGGGCGTCCACCCAGTCCTTGCGCATCGCGAAGGACTTCTCGGGGTGGTTCATCCACAGCTCGCTGGTGGTGATCGCCGTGTAGCCGATGCCCTGGTTGATCAGCTGGCGGTTCCAGGGCTCGCAGACGCAGAAGGTGTCCATGCTGCCCACCTTCATGTTGGCCACCATCTGCGCGGGCGGCACCACGATGGTGGTGATGTCCTTGTTCGGGTCCACGCCGCCGGCGGCCATCCAGTAGCGGATCCACATGTCGTGGGTGCCGCCGGGGAAGGTCATGGCGGCGTTCACCGGCTTGCCGGTCTTCACGCGCTTGGCGAGCAGCTGCTTGCCGAACTGCGTGGTGTCCAGGCCGACCTTGAGGTCCTTGTACTCGTTGCCCACCGAGATGCATTGGCCGCCCAGGTTCAGGCGCGCCAGGATGTTCATCGGCACCGGCACGTTGTTGGCGGTCACCGCCCCGGTGGAGATCAGGTAGGGCATCGGTGTCAGGATGTGGGCGCCGTCGATGCCGTTGTTCTTCGAGCCGAGCACCAGGTTGTCGCGCGTGGTGCCCCAGGACGACTGCTTGAGCACCTCCACCTCGGTCATGCCGTGCTTCTTGAAGAAGCCCTTCTCGTCGGCGACGAACAGCGGGGCGGCGTCGGTCAGCGCGATGAAGCCGAGCTTGGCGGTCTTGGTCTCCAGGGCCGTGCCCTGCGCCATCGCGTGGACGGGCCAAAGTCCGCCGGCGACGCCGAGGGCCGCGGCGCCCTTGATGACGGTGCGGCGAGAGGAGTTGATCGGGGTGCGGTTGCTGCTGTCCATGTGCGGTCCTCCAGGTTGGCCGGCTGAAAAGAAACGGCGTCCATCGCACTGCCTGCCTTGCGGGCTGACAGGAGATGGACGCCGTTGTCCAGGTTCATCGTTGAGCGGGCGCCGCCGTTGGCGCCCGTGCAACGGAGAGTTAGCAGGGACCGTGCCAGGGGCTGGCGCACTGGCGCGGTGCACTCAACGAGCCGGCAGCACCTCGGCCAGCGCGAGCACGTTGCCCGCCACTTCCACCAGCCGCCGTCCCTGGTTCATCGCCATCTGGCGCAGCGCCCTGTACGCCTCGTCCTCGCTCATCTGCCGGTGCGCCATCAGGAGGCCCTTGGCGCGCTCGACCAGCTTGCGTTCGTTCAGGCTGGTGCGCACCGCCTCGAGTTCATCGGCCATCGACTGCAGCCGGCGCGACTGCTCCTGCACCATCGCGAACAGCGAGCGCTCCAGGTGCGGCCCCCAGGCCACCGGCGTGGCGCCGTCCGGGGTGTCCTCCCGCGCCGACAGCGAATCGAGCGCTGCGCGCTGGTCGCGCAGTTCCGCGCGGGCCTGCACGACGCGCTGGCCGCACAGCTCGCGCAGGTGGGCGGCCAGGCGGTCTTCCACCGCCTTCATCTCGTCGATGCGGCGCGTGCACCAGTAGTACCAGTCGCGGCTGAGCGCGGTGTCCAGTTCGCCGCCGACGGTGGAGCCGACGCGGCGCAGGCGATCGATCTCGGACGGCACCACCGGATCGCGCGCGGCCAGGTCGGCCTGCAGCACGCGCGGATCGCAGCACTCGGCGTAGACCTGCAGGCAGCCCTTCTGCGACTCCACGAGGTGGTGCCACAGCTGCAGGCCGCCACCGTCGATATGGCCGGCAGCGAACACGCGCCCGCCGAGCGCGCGCTCCAGGCCCGCGAACTCCTTGCCCTGCATGAAATGGAACATCGCCACCAGCGCGCGCGTCACCGCGGGGTCGCTGGCCGTGTCCGCGGCCTCGAACACCACGCCGAGCAGGCCGGACACCATCTTGCCGATCGCCGAGGTGGCCTCCGCCGCGGACAGCTGCTGGCGCGCTATGCGCGCGCGCAGCGCGGGCAGGCCCTCCAGCGCATGCAGCACCACCGCCACGCGGCTGAACAGGCGCGCGCCGTTGCGCGCCTCGCACGACGCGGTCTCCAGCGCGTCGAGGTGGCGGCGCACCTCGGCCTGCGCGGCATCGCACTCCTGGATCTGCTGCGCGCGCTGCTCGGTGAACTGCGCGCCGTGCGAGCCGAGGTAGATGTTGGTCAGCCCGCGCTCGCGCTGCAGCACGTGGATGAAGCGCGCGATCACGCCCACCAGCTCGCAGGTGCGCGCCAGCTGCTCCAGCTCCGCGATCTCGCACTGCCGTGCGGCGAGCAGGAAGTCGAATCCGGTCTTCACGCGCATGGCCCTGCAACTCTCGTGCCGAGGTGCGCGTCGATAAACTCGCCCGATGCTGGTGCTCGGGATCGAATCTTCGTGTGATGAAACCGGCGTCGCCTTGGTCGACGCCGGCGGGCCGGGCGTGCCGCGCCTGCTGGGCCACGCGCTGCACAGCCAGGTGCGCATGCACGAGGCCTACGGCGGCGTCGTCCCGGAGCTGGCCAGCCGCGACCACATCCGGCGCGTGCTGCCGCTGACCCAGGACGTTCTGAAGCAGGCCGGGCGTTCGCTGGCCGATATCGAAACCGTTGCTTACACGCGCGGGCCGGGCCTGGCGGGCGCGCTGCTGGTGGGCGCGGGCGTGGCCTGCGCGCTGGGCGCGTCGCTCGACCGGCCGGTCATGGGCGTGCACCACCTCGAGGGGCACCTGCTGTCGCCTTTCCTCAGCGCCGATCCTCCCGAGTTCCCGTTCGTCGCGCTGCTGGTCTCCGGTGGCCACACGCAGCTGATGCGGGTGGAGTCGGTAGGCGACTACGAGCTGCTCGGCGAGACCATCGACGACGCCGCGGGCGAGGCCTTCGACAAGAGCGCCAAGCTGCTCGGCCTGGGTTACCCGGGCGGGCCGGCGCTGTCGCGGCTGGCGGAGCAGGGCGACGCCAAGGCGTTCGCGCTGCCGCGGCCGCTGCTGCACAGCGGCGACCTGGACTTCTCCTTCGCCGGCCTGAAGACGGCGGTGCTCACGCAGGCGCGCAAGCTGGGCGGCGACCTGCCGGCGCGAAAGGCCGACCTGGCCGCGTCGACCGAGGCGGCCATCGTGGAGGTGCTGCTGAAGAAATCACTGGCGGCCCTGAAGCAGTCGGGCCTCGGGCGCCTGGTGGTGGCCGGCGGCGTGGGCGCCAACCGGCTGCTGCGCGAGCAGCTGGATGCCGCGTGCGCGAAGCGCGGCGTGCGCGTGCACTACCCGGAGCTGTCGCTGTGCACGGACAACGGCGCGATGATCGCGATGGCCGCGGCGCTGCGCCTGGCGACGGGCAAAGAAAAGGCCACCAGGACTTACGCTTTCGACGTGAAGCCCCGGTGGCCGCTGGACGAGCTGCGCGCTCGCTGAACGTTTACTTGACCTCGATCGTGCGAGCGGTGCTCACCGGCTGCTTCTTGGCCAGCGTGAGCGTCAGCACGCCGTTCTCGAGCTTCGCCGCGGTGGCGTCGACGTCGATCTCCTGCGGCAGCTCGTAGGCGGCCTTGTACTGGCGCGCGGCTTCGGCCTTGGTCTCGATGCGCACGATGGCGCCTTCGATGTTGATGGCCAGGTCGTCACGGGCGATGCCGGGGACGTCCAGCGTCACGGTCCAGGACTTGTCGTCCTGCTTGAGCTGCACGCCCGAGAAACCGGGGCCGAAGAAGGCGTCGTTGACGAAGCGCTCGAAGTTGCGGTCGAACGAACGGAAGGCCGGCGCGGCGGCGCGGGTGCGGACGACGGGTGCGAAGAACATGATGGGACTCCTGGGTTGAACCTTAAACTGCGCGGCTTTCATCGTTCGCCGCTTGCATCGAACATGCGATTGCGGCGCACGTTTTCAAGAGAGGAAGAGGGTTTGAAAAACACGCGCAGGCTGGTCTTGAAATCGCTGGCCGCATCGCTATTTGCTCCCGCCCTGGCTCGCGCCCAGGCCACCGGCGCGCCGGTCAGGCTGGCGCTGATCGAGGCGCTCTCGGGCGCCTTCGCCAACACCGGCGAGGCGGTGTTCCGCAACCTGCTGTGGGCGGTGGAGCGGGTCAACCAGCGCGGCGGCGTCAAGCTGCCCGGCGGCGCCCGGCCGCTGGTGCTGGAGCGCTACGACAGCAAGGGGCAGGCGGAGGAGGCCATCGCGGCGCTGCGCTCGGCCATCGACGACGGCGCGCAGTTCGTGCTGCAGGGCAACTCGTCGGCGGTGGCCGCGGCGCTGCTGGACGCGATCGGCAAGCACAACGAGCGCGATCCTTCGAAGCGCGTGCTGTTCCTCAACTACTCGGCCGTGGACCCGGTGCTCACCAACGAGCGCTGCAGCTTCTGGCACTTCCGCTTCGACGCCCATGCCGACATGCGCATGCAGGCGCTGATGGAGGTGCTGGCGCAGGACAAGGGCGTGCGCAACGCCTACCTGATCGGCCAAGACTACAGCTTCGGCCAGTCGGTGCTGCGCGAGGCGCGCCGCCAGCTCGGCGCGCAGCGGCCCGACGTGCGCATCGCCGGCGACGAACTGCATCCGCTGGGCCGGGTGAAGGACTTCCTGCCGTACGCCACCAAGATCAAGGCCAGCGGCGCCGACGCGGTGATCACCGGCAACTGGGGCAACGACCTCACGCTGCTGGTGAAGGCGGCGCGCGACGTCGGCTTCGACGGCAAGTTCTACACCTTCTACGGCAACGCGCTGGGCGCGCCGGCCGCCATCGGCGACGCCGGCATCGGCCGCGTGGTGGCGGTGGCCGACTGGCTGCCGAACGTGCAGACCAAGGAAAGCGAGGCCTTCTACCAGGCGTTCCGCCAGCGCTTCCCGCGCCCCCAGGACGACTACGTCCACATGCGCATGCAGCTGATGGTCGAGGCGCTGGCGCAGGCGGTCGAGCGCGCGGGTCGCGTCGATGCCGCGCCCGTGGCCACCGCGCTCGAGCGCGCCAACGTCAGCCTGTGGGGCCAGAGCGGCCGCATGCGCGCGAGCGACCACCAGTTCCAGCAGACGCTGGTGGTGGGCGTGATGGACAGGCAGGGCGCGCCGGGCGTGAAGTTCGACGTCGAGGGCTCGGGCTACGGCTTCCGCGTGGTGCGCGTGGTCTCGCCGGAGAAAGCCGAGATGCCCACCAGCTGCAAGATGCAGCGCCACGACTGAGGATCGATGCCATGCGACAAGCCATCCTGAACCTCGAGGAATCCAAGATCCGCGAGGTCGCCAACGCCGGCATGGGCCGCTCCGACGTGCTGGCCTTCTGGTTCGGCGAGAGCGACGAGGTCACGCCGGACTTCATCCGCGAGGCCGCGATCGAGTCGATCCGCCGCGGCGAGACCTTCTACGCGCACAACCTGGGCCTGCCCGAGCTGCGCGAGGGCGTGGCCGCGTACACCTCGCGGCTGCACGGCCCGGTGGGCGCCGAGCGCATCGCCATCACCTCGGGCGGCGTGAACGCGCTGATGCTCGCGGTGCAGGCGCTGGTGGACGACGGCGACGACGTGGTGGCGGTGACGCCCGTGTGGCCCAACCTCACGGCGCAGCCGCTGATCCTGGGCGGCAAGCTGCGGCGCGTCTCGCTCAAGCCGCAGGCGGGGGCCTGGAAGCTCGACGTGGAGGAGCTCCTGGCGGCCATCCGTCCGGGCACCAAGCTGCTGATCATCAACGCGCCCAACAACCCGACCGGCTGGACGCTGACCCGTCCGGAGCAGCAGGCGATCCTGGAGCACTGCCGCCGCACCGGCACCTGGATCCTGGCCGACGAGGTGTACGAGCGGCTGTACTACGAGCCCACCGAGACCGGCTGCGCGCCGAGCTTCCTGGACGTGGCCACGCCGGACGACCGGCTGGTGGTGGCGCACAGCTTCTCCAAGAGCTTCCTGATGACCGGCTGGCGGATGGGCTGGCTGGTGATGCCGGCGGCGATGACGCACCCGATGGGCAAGCTCATCGAGTTCAACACCTCCTGCGCCAGCGTGTTCACCCAGCGCGCGGCGCTGGCGGCGGTGCAGCGCACGGACGAGGTCACGCCGCGGGTGGTCGCCCACCTCAAGCAGTGCCGCGACACCCTGGTGCCGCGCCTGCAGGCGATGCCGCGGGTGGAGCTGGCGATGCCGGCGGGCGGCATGTACGCCTTCTTCAAGCTCGACGGTTTCGGCGACTCGCTGGCCCTGGCCAAGCGGCTGGTGGCCGAGGCGGGGCTGGGCATCGCCCCGGGCAACGCCTTCGCCGAGGAGGCCCAGGGCTGGCTGCGCTGGTGCTTCGCTTCGAAGGACCTGGCGCGGCTGGGGCAGGGCGTGGAGCGGCTGCAGGGCTGGCTGGAGCGGCAGCGGTAGGGCGTCCGCTATAATCCCCGGGTTCTGCGCCCCACGGGCGTGGAGCCACACGTTGGAGCCCTTCCAGCCCCAACGCAAGTCAAACCCCCTACAAAGGAAATCCAGATGACCGCCCTCAACAAGGCCGAGATCGTCGCTGCGCACGCTCGCGGCGCCAACGACACCGGCAGCCCCGAAGTCCAGGTCGCCCTGCTGACCGCCCGGATCAACGAGCTGACGCCCCACTTCAAGACCCACGCCAAGGATCACCACGGCCGCCGCGGCCTGCTGCGCATGGTGAACCGCCGCAAGAGCCTGCTGGCGTACCTGAAGGACAACGATGCCGAGCGCTACACGGCGCTGATCGGCAAGCTGGGCCTGCGCAAGTAAGCGGGCCACGACGAATCCGCAAGGGCGCCTGGGTTGGCTGACGCTGGCTCAGGCGCTTTGCACATCGGAGACACGAACCGGATACGCGCTGTGTCATTCCACCAGCGGCCGCGGGCCCTTGATGGAATGGCATCGTGTTCGGCTCCGGTCTCCCCATAACCGAGAGAGAACATGAGCATCTTCAACAAAGTCACCAAGACCTTCCAGTGGGGCCAGCACACGGTCACCCTGGAGACCGGCGAGATCGCCCGCCAGTCCGGCGGCGCCGTGGTGGTCAACATCGACGACACCGTGGTGCTGGCCACCGTGGTCGCGTCCAAGAGCGCCAAGCCGGGCCAGGACTTCTTCCCGCTGACCGTCGACTACATCGAGAAGACCTACGCCGCCGGCAAGATCCCCGGCAGCTTCTTCAAGCGCGAAGCCAAGCCCAGCGAGCTGGAGACCCTGACCAGCCGCCTGATCGACCGTCCGATCCGCCCGCTGTTCCCCGAGGGCTTCTTCAACGAAGTGCACGTGGTCATCCACACGCTGTCGCTGAACCCCGAGGTGGATGCCGACATCGCCGCGATGATCGGTGTCAGCGCCGCGCTGGCCGTCTCCGGCATCCCGTTCGCCGGCCCGATCGGCGCCGCGCGCGTGGGCTACATCAACGGCGAATACGTCCTGAACCCGGGCCAGACCCAGCGCAAGGACTCGCTGATGGACCTGGTGGTCGCCGGCACCGAAGCCGCCGTGCTGATGGTGGAGTCCGAGGCGCAGCAGCTGCCCGAGGAAGTGATGCTGGGCGGCGTGGTGTTCGGCCACGAGCAGAGCCGCATCGCCATCAACGCCATCCACGAGCTGGTGCGCGACGCCGGCAAGCCGGTGTGGGACTGGCAGCCGCCGGCCCGCGACGAGGCCTTCATCGGCCGCGTCGAGCAGCTGGCCGAGGAGAAGCTGCGCGCCGCCTATCAGATCCGCAGCAAGCAGGCCCGCACCCAGGCCCTGCGCGAAGCCAATGCCGCCGTGCACGCCGGCCTGAAGGAGCAGGGCGCCGACTTCGACGCCGTCAAGGTCGACGAGCTGCTGTTCAACGTCGAAGCCCGCATCGTCCGCAGCCAGATCCTGGCCGGCGAGCCGCGCATCGACGGCCGCGACACCCGCACCGTGCGTCCGATCGAGATCCGCAACGGCGTGCTGCCGCGCACCCACGGCTCGGCGCTGTTCACCCGCGGCGAGACCCAGGCCCTGGTGGTCACCACGCTCGGCACCGAGCGCGACGCCCAGCGCATCGACGCGCTGGCCGGCGAGTTCGAGGACCGCTTCCTGTTCCACTACAACATGCCTCCCTTCGCCACCGGTGAAGTGGGCCGCATGGGCAGCACCAAGCGCCGCGAAGTGGGCCACGGCCGCCTGGCCAAGCGCGCGCTGGTCGCGTGCCTGCCGAGCAAGGAAGAGTTCCCCTACACCATCCGCGTGGTGTCGGAGATCACCGAGTCGAACGGCTCTTCGTCGATGGCTTCCGTCTGCGGCGGCTGCCTGTCGATGATGGACGCCGGCGTGCCGATGAAGGCGCACGTGGCGGGCATCGCCATGGGCCTGATCAAGGAAGGCAACCGCTTCGCCGTGCTGACCGACATCCTGGGCGACGAGGACCACCTCGGCGACATGGACTTCAAGGTGGCCGGCACGACCAACGGCATCACCGCCCTGCAGATGGACATCAAGATCCAGGGCATCACCAAGGAAATCATGCAGGTCGCCCTGGCCCAGGCCAAGGAAGCGCGCATGCACATCCTGGGCAAGATGCAGGAAGCGATGGGCGAGGCCAAGGCCGAGATCAGCAGCTTCGCGCCCAAGCTCTACACGATGAAGATCAACCCGGAGAAGATCCGCGACGTGATCGGCAAGGGCGGCTCCGTCATCCGCGGCCTCACCGACGAGACCGGCTGCCAGATCAACATCGAGGAAGACGGCACGATCACCATCGCCGCCACCGACGCCGCCAAGGCCGAGGAAGCGAAGAAGCGCATCGAGCAGATCACCGCGGAAGTGGAGATCGGCAAGGTCTACGAAGGCCCGATCACCAAGCTGCTGGACTTCGGCGCGCTGGTCAACCTGCTGCCCGGCAAGGACGGCCTGCTGCACATCAGCCAGATCGCGCACGAGCGCGTGGAGAAGGTCACCGACTACCTGAGCGAAGGCCAGGTGGTGCGCGTGAAGGTGCTCGAGACCGACGACAAGGGCCGCGTCAAGCTGTCCATGAAGGCGCTGCTCGATCGCCCGGCCGGCATGGAAGACCAGCCCCCGCGTGAGCGCCGCGATCGTGGCGACCGCCCGCCGCGTGGCGATCGTGGTGACCGCGGCGATCGTGGCGACCGCGGCGATCGTGGCGAGGGCGGCGACCGTCCCCCGCGCGATCCCCAGCCGCAGGCCACCCTGGTGGACCCGCAGGAGTGATGGCCGGCCCGCGTGATGCGGGCCGCTGCACCGCGCCGACGCCATGAAAGCCGTCGAGATCACCCGTCCCGGAGCGCCCGAGGTGCTGAGCCTCGGTGACCGGCCCGACCCCGTCGCGGGGCCGGGCGAAGTGCTGGTGCGCGTCGCCGCGAGCGGCGTGAACCGCCCCGACGTGCTGCAGCGCGCCGGCCACTACCCGCCGCCTCCCGGCGCCTCGGACCTGCCGGGCCTGGAGATCGCGGGCGAGATCGTCTCGGGCGACGCCCAGGCCATGGCCCAGGCCGGCCTCAAGGTCGGCCAGAAGGTCTGCGCGCTGGTCGCCGGCGGCGGCTACGCCCAGCTGTGCGTGGCGCCCGTGGGCCAGTGCCTGCCGGTGCCGCAGGGCCTGTCCGACGTGGAGGCCGCCGCGCTGCCGGAGACCTTCTTCACCGTCTGGAGCAACGTGTTCGACCGCGGTCGCCTGCAGCCGGGCGAGACCCTGCTGGTGCAGGGCGGCACCAGCGGCATCGGCGTCACCGCCATCCAGCTGGCGCGCGCCTTCGGTGCCCGCGTCATCGCCACCGCCGGCAGCGACGACAAGTGCGCCGCCTGCCTGAAGCTGGGCGCCGACCACGCGATCAACTACCGCACGCAGGACTTCGTCGAAGAGGCGAAGAAGCTGACCGGCGGCAAGGGCGTGGACGTCATCCTCGACATGGTGGCCGGCTCGTACGTCGCGCGCGAGGTGGAATGCCTCGCCGAGGACGGCCGGCTGGTCATCATCGCGGTGCAGGGCGGCGTCAAGTCCGAGTTCAACGCCGGGCTGGTGCTGCGCCGCCGCCTGGTCATCACCGGCTCCACGCTGCGGCCGCGGCCGGTGGCGTTCAAGGCCGCCATCGCCGGCTCGCTGCGCGAGAAGGTGTGGCCGCTGCTGGAATCGATGGCCGTGCGGCCGGTGATCCATTCGACCTTCGCGGCCGCCGACGCCGCGCAGGCCCACGCGCTGATGGAGTCCAACCAGCACATCGGCAAGATCGTCCTGACCTGGTGAGTCCCAACACAAAGTCCATGCCCCACAAGAAGCTGATCGCCGGCAACTGGAAGATGAACGGCAGCATCGCCGCCAACGACGCGCTGGTGCGCGCCGTGATCGCCGGGATGAAGGAAGCCACCTGCCACGTGGCGGTCTGCGTCCCGGCGCCCTACCTGGCGCAGGTGCAGATGCTCAGGCACGGCAGCGCGCTGGAGCTCGGCGCGCAGGACGTGTCGAAGCACGAGCAGGGCGCGTTCACCGGCGAGGTGTCGGCCGCCATGCTCAAGGAGTTCGGCGCGCGCTACGCCATCGTCGGCCACTCCGAGCGGCGCCAGTACCACGCCGAGTCCGACCAGCTGGTGGCCGACAAGGCCAAGGCGGCGCTCGCGCACGGCATCACGCCGATCGTGTGCGTCGGCGAGACGCTGGCCGAGCGCGAGGCGGGGCAGACCGAGCAGGTGGTCAAGCGCCAGCTGGCGTCGGTGATCCACACCAACGGGCATTGCATCAGCGAGATCGTGGTCGCGTACGAGCCCGTGTGGGCCATCGGCACCGGCAGGACGGCCACGCCCGAGCAGGCGCAGGCGGTGCACCACGTGCTGCGCGCGCAGCTGCAGGCCGCCACCGAGCACGCGGACCGCATTTCCATCCTCTACGGCGGCAGCATGAACGCGGCCAACGCGGCCAGCCTGCTGGCCCAGCCCGACATCGACGGCGGGCTCATCGGCGGCGCCTCGCTCAAGGCCGCCGACTTCCTGCAGATCATCGCGGCGGCGCGCTGAAAGCGCCTTCGCCACCCAAGTTCCCCGGAGCGACAAAACAATGAACGTGATCCTCACCCTCGTCCTGGCCGTCCAGATCCTGACGGCGCTGGGCATGATCGGCCTGATCCTCATCCAGCACGGCAAGGGCGCCGACATGGGCGCGGCCTTCGGCAGCGGCAGCTCGGGCAGCCTGTTCGGCGCCTCGGGCAGCGCCAACTTCCTGTCGCGCACCACGGCCGTGCTGGCCACGGTGTTCTTCGTCTGCACGCTGGCGCTGGCGTATTTCGGCAGCTCGCACAAGCCGGCCGAATCGGGCTCGGTGCTCGACCGTGCCGCGGCTCCTGCCGCCGCTCCGGCGCCGGCCGCCTCGACGCCCGCCGCGCAGATCCCCGGCACCACCGCGCCCGCGGCCATCCCGGGCACCGCGGTCCCGTCGGCGCCGGCCACGCCCGCATCGGGCGCCGCGCAGATTCCCACCCGCTGATCGCGTCTTATCGTCGCGCTCGCGGCGAAGACGCTGTCAATTCGGAGTAAACTCCAAGGCTGCCCGGAAAGCCAAAAACAACACAGATTCCTCATGCCTGTCCGGGCAAGCAACACACGGCCGTCGTGGTGAAATTGGTAGACACGCTATCTTGAGGGGGTAGTGGCGAAAGCTGTGCGAGTTCGAGTCTCGCCGACGGCACCAACACAAAGAGTTGCGGGTAGCTACACCCGCGACTCAAGCGCCAGAGCCCCAGATGCAACTCGATCAGTACCTCCCGGTCCTTCTCTTCATCCTGGTGGGCATCGGAGTAGGGGTCGCGCCGCAGGTCCTGGGCTGGGTCTTCGCGGGCGCGGCGGGCTTCCACAAGCCGGACGCCGCCAAGAACTCCCCCTACGAATGCGGCTTCGAGGCCTTCGAGGACGCGCGCATGAAGTTCGACGTGCGCTACTACCTCGTGGCCATCCTCTTCATCCTGTTCGACCTGGAGATCGCGTTCCTTTTCCCCTGGGCCGTGGCGCTCAAGGAGATCGGACCCGTGGGCTTCTGGGCCATGATGGTCTTCCTGGCCATCCTGGTGGTCGGCTTCATCTACGAGTGGAAGAAGGGCGCGCTCGACTGGGAATGATCCCCGTCGCGCTTCTTCCCAAGGACTCACAAAGCAATGGCTAACGAAGGCATCCTCGACAAGGGCGTCGTCACGACGACCGTGGACAGCGTCATCAACTGGGCCAAGACCGGTTCGCTCTGGCCGATGACGTTCGGGCTGGCCTGCTGCGCGGTGGAGATGATGCATGCGGGCGCGGCCCGCTACGACATCGACCGCTTCGGCATGCTGTTCCGTCCCAGCCCCCGCCAGTCCGACCTGATGATCGTGGCGGGCACGCTGTGCAACAAGATGGCGCCGGCGCTGCGCAAGGTCTACGACCAGATGCCCGAGCCGCGCTGGGTGCTCTCCATGGGCACCTGCGCCAACGGCGGCGGCTACTACCACTACAGCTATTCGGTGGTTCGCGGCTGCGACCGCATCGTGCCGGTCGACGTGTACGTCCCCGGCTGCCCGCCGACGGCCGAAGCGCTGCTCTACGGGATCATCCAGCTGCAGCAGAAGATCCGCCGCACCCAGACCATCGCCCGCGCCTGACCGATGACCGCCAACTCTCCGTACGCGGTCGATCCCGCGGCCTTGCAAAAGACGATCACCGATGCGCTCGGCGCGCTGGCCAGGCGCGTCGACCTGCGCCTGGGTGAGGTGACGGTCACCGTCTCGCCCGACAACTACCTGAAGGCCGCCGAACTGCTGCGCGACGCGCCCGGCTGCAAGTTCGAGCAGCTGATAGACGTGTGCGGCCTGGACTACTCCGACTACCGCAACGGCGGCTGGGACGGCCCGCGCTACGCGGTGGTGTCGCACCTGCTGTCGGTCAGCCTGAACCAGCGCGTGCGCCTGCGCGTGTTCTGCGCCGACGACGACCTGCCCGAGGTGGAGTCGCTCAACGGGCTGTGGAACTCTGCCAACTGGTTCGAGCGCGAGGCGTTCGACCTGTACGGCATCGTCTTCCTGAACCACCCCGACCTGCGCCGCATCCTCACCGACTACGGCTTCATCGGGCATCCGTTCCGCAAGGACTTCCCGGTCTCCGGCCACGTGGAGATGCGCTACGACCCGGAGCGCCAGCGCGTCATCTACCAGCCGGTGACCATCGAGCCGCGCGAGATCACGCCGCGCATCATCCGCGAAGAGAACTACGGCGGCATCCAGCCGGGACGGGGCCTGGACAACCATGGCTGAAATCAAGAACTACACGCTCAACTTCGGCCCGCAGCACCCGGCCGCGCACGGCGTGCTGCGCCTGGTGCTGGAGCTGGACGGCGAGGTGATCCAGCGCGCCGACCCGCACATCGGCCTCCTGCACCGCGCCACCGAGAAGCTGGCCGAGACCCGCACCTTCATCCAGTCGCTGCCCTACATGGACCGGCTGGACTACGTCTCGATGATGTGCAACGAGCACGCCTACTGCCTGGCCATCGAGAAGCTGATGGGCATCGAGGTGCCCGAGCGCGCGCAGTACATCCGCGTCATGTTCTCCGAGCTGACCCGCCTGCTCAACCACCTGCTGTGGCTGGGCGCGCACGGTCTGGACTGCGGCGCGATGAACATGCTGATCTACACCTTCCGCGAGCGGGAGGACATCTTCGACATGTACGAGGCGGTGTCCGGCGCGCGCATGCACGCGGCCTACTTCCGCCCGGGCGGCGTCTACCGCGACCTGCCCGACACCATGCCGCAGTACAAGGCGAGCAAGGTGCGCAACGAGCGCGAGATCAAGCGCATGAACGAGGACCGGCAGGGCTCGCTGCTGGACTTCATCGAGGCCTTCACGCAGCGGTTCCCCGGCTACGTCGACGAGTACGAGACGCTGCTGACCGACAACCGCATCTGGAAGCAGCGCACCGTCGGCATCGGCGTGGTCACGCCCGAGCGCGCGCTCAGCCTGGGCTTCACCGGCCCGATGCTGCGCGGCTCCGGCATCGCGTGGGACCTGCGCAAGACGCAGCCCTACGAGGTCTACGACCGCATGGACTTCGACATCCCGCTCGGCAGGACTGGCGACTGCTACGACCGCTACCTGGTGCGCGTGCAGGAGATGCGCGAAGCCAACCGCATCATCCAGCAGTGCGTGGCCTGGCTGCGCGCCAACCCGGGCCCGGTGATCACCGACAACCACAAGGTGGCGCCGCCCGACCGCGAGAGCATGAAGGCCAACATGGAGGAGCTGATCCACCACTTCAAGCTCTTCTCCGAAGGCTTCCGCGTGCCCGAAGGCGAGGCCTACGCCGCGGTGGAACATCCCAAGGGCGAGTTCGGCATCTACATCGTGAGCGACGGTGCCAACAAACCCTATCGCCTGAAGATCCGTCCGCCCGGCTTCCCGCACCTGGCCGCCCTCGACGAGATGGGCAGGGGCCACATGATCGCGGACGCCGTGGCCATCATCGGCACGATGGACATCGTGTTCGGAGAGATCGATCGATGATCACTGACAGCATGAAGAGCCGCTTCGACCGCGAAGTGGCGAAGTACCCCGCGGAACAGAAGCAGTCCGCCGTGATGGCGTGCCTCGCCATCGTGCAGCACGAGCAGGGCTACGTGAGCAAGGAAGCCGAGAAGGCCATCGCCGACTACCTCGGCATGCCGGCCATCGCCGTCCACGAGGTCACGACCTTCTACAACATGTACAACCAGGCGCCGGTCGGCAAGTACAAGCTGAACGTGTGCACCAACCTGCCGTGCCAGCTTCGTGACGGCGCCAAGGCGCTGCACCACCTGGAAAAGAAGCTGGGCATCCACATGGGCGAGACCACGCCCGACGGCCTGTTCACGCTGCAGCAGAGCGAGTGCCTCGGCGCGTGCGCCGACTCGCCGGTGATGCTGGTGAACGACCGCACCATGTGCAGCTTCATGAGCAACGACAAGCTCGACCAGCTGGTCGAGGGCCTCCGCAGCGCCGAAGGCGGTGCTGCTCCTGTGACTCGCGCGGAGGGCAATCGATGAACGCCCAACAGGTTCTCCAGCAGTTCCAGGCCACCGGCGTCCAGACCTGCTTCCACGACCGCCACATCAACCCGCAGATCTACAAGGACCTGGACGGCACCAACTGGCGCCTGAAGGACTACGAGGCGCGCGACGGCTACAAGGCGCTCAGGAAGATCCTCGGCGAGGGCCTCACGCAGGACCAGGTGATCGCCACCGTCAAGGAATCGGCGCTGCGCGGCCGCGGCGGCGCGGGCTTCCCCACGGGCCTGAAGTGGAGCTTCATGCCCCGCCAGTTCCCGGGGCAGAAGTACCTGGTGTGCAACTCCGACGAGGGCGAACCGGGCACCTGCAAGGACCGCGACATCCTGCAGTTCAACCCGCACATCGTCATCGAGGGGATGATCATCGCCGCCTACGCGATGGGCATCAGCGTGGGCTACAACTACATCCACGGCGAGATCTTCCAGACTTACGAGCGTTTCGAAGAGGCGCTGGAAGAAGCGCGCGCGGCGGGCTACCTGGGCGACAACATCCTGGGCAGCAGCTTCAGCTTCCAGCTGCACGCCTTCCACGGCTTCGGCGCCTACATCTGCGGCGAAGAGACCGCGCTGCTCGAATCGCTGGAAGGCAAGAAGGGCCAGCCTCGATTCAAGCCGCCGTTCCCGGCCAGCTTCGGCGTGTACGGCAAGCCCTCCACCATCAACAACACCGAGACCTTCGCGGCGGTGCCCTGGATCATCCGCAACGGCGGCCAGGCCTACCTCGAGTGCGGCAAGCCGAACAACGGCGGCACCAAGATCTTCTCGGTGTCCGGTGACGTGGAGATGCCCGGCAACTACGAAGTCCCGCTGGGCACGCCCTTCAGCAAGCTGCTGGAGCTGTGCGGCGGCGTGCGCGGCGGCCGCAAGCTCAAGGCCGTGATCCCGGGCGGATCGTCGGCGCCGGTGCTGCCGGCCGACATCATGATGAACTGCACGATGGACTACGACTCCATCGCCAAGGCCGGCTCCATGCTGGGCTCGGGCGCGGTGATCGTGATGGACGAGACGCGCGACATGGTCGAGAGCCTGCTGCGCCTGTCGTACTTCTACATGCACGAGTCCTGCGGCCAGTGCACGCCCTGCCGCGAAGGCACGGGCTGGCTGTGGCGCGTGGTCGACCGCATCCAGAACGGCCACGGCAAGCCGGCCGACATCGACCTGCTCAACTCGGTGGCGGACAACATCCAGGGTCGCACCATCTGCGCCCTCGGCGACGCGGCGGCGATGCCGGTGCGCGCCATGATCAAGCACTTCCGGCATGAGTTCGAGGCCAAGATCACGCGCCCGAACCCCGTGCCCGACCCGACGCAGCCCGTTCCCGCGGGCGCACGGGCCTGAAAGAACCTATGGCCGAGATCACTCTAGACGGGCAGAAGGTCGAGATCGCCGACGGCAGCATGGTCATGCATGCGGCCGAAAAGGCGGGCACCTACATCCCGCATTTCTGCTACCACAAGAAGCTCTCCATCGCGGCCAACTGCCGCATGTGCCTGGTCGACGTGGAGAAGGCGCCCAAGCCGATGCCGGCCTGCGCCACGCCCGTCACCAACGGCATGGTGGTCCACACCCGCAGCGACAAGGCCGTGAAGGCGCAGCAGTCGGTGATGGAGTTCCTGCTGATCAACCATCCGCTGGACTGCCCGATCTGCGACCAGGGCGGCGAATGCCAGCTGCAGGACCTGGCCGTGGGCTACGGCGGCTCCTCCTCGCGCTACGAAGAAGAAAAGCGCGTGGTGTTGCACAAGGACGTGGGCCCGCTGATCTCGATGGAGGAGATGAGCCGCTGCATCCACTGCACCCGCTGCGTGCGCTTCGGCCAGGAAGTGGCCGGCGTGATGGAACTGGGCATGGTCCACCGCGGCGAGCACTCCGAGATCACCACGGTGCTGGGCGATACGGTCGACTCCGAGGTGTCCGGCAACATGATCGACCTGTGCCCGGTCGGCGCGCTCACCAGCAAGCCTTTCCGCTACAGCGCCCGCAACTGGGAACTGTCGCGCCGCAAGTCGGTGGCGCCGCACGATTCCTCGGGCGCCAACCTGATCGTGCAGGTCAAGAACAACCGCGTGATGCGAGTCCTGCCGCTGGAGAACGAGGCCGTCAACGAATGCTGGATCGCCGACCGCGACCGCTTCTCGTACGAAGCCCTCAACGGCGACGACCGCCTGACCTCGCCCATGCTCAAGCAGGGCGGCGAGTGGAAGACCGTCGACTGGCAGACCGCCCTCGAGTACGTGGCCAACGGCCTGAAGCAGATCAAGGCCGACCACGGCGCTGGCAGCATCGGCGTGCTGGCCAGCCCGCACAGCACGGTGGAGGAGCTGTTCCTCGCCGGCCAGCTGGTGCGCGGCCTGGGCTCGCAGAACATCGACTATCGCCTGCGCAACGCGCAGTTCGCGGCGTCCTCCGAGGGCGTCCGCTGGCTGGGCACGAGCATCGCTTCGCTCTCCGAGCTGCAGCGCGTGCTGGTGGTCGGCTCCAACCTCCGCAAGGACCATCCGCTGTTCTCGCTGCGCGTGCGTGCCGCCGCCCGCAAGGGCGCGCAGGTCTCGCGCATCCATGACGCGGCGCACGACTGGGCGATGCCGCTGGCCTCGTCCGTCACCGCGCCGGCCGGCCAGTGGGCCCAGGCCCTGGCCGACGTGGCCGCCGCGGTCGCGCAGTCCAAGGGCGGTCCGGCCCCCGCGCAGGGCAACGCCACCGACAGCGCCAAGGCCATCGCCGCCTCGCTGCTGTCCGGCGAGCGCAAGGCCATCCTGCTGGGCAACGCCGCCGCCCACCACGCCAACGCGTCCACGCTGCTGGCGCTGGCGCAGTGGATCGGCGAGGCGACGGGCGCCACCGTCGGCTTCCTCACCGAAGCCGCCAACACGGTCGGTGCGCAGCTGGTGAAGGCGATGCCGGGGCAGGGCGGCCTGAACGCCGCGCAGATGCTCTCCGGTTCGCTCAAGGCCGCGATCCTGCTGAACAACGAGCCGGTGCACGACAGCGCCGCGGGCGCCGCCGCCGCGCAGGCGCTGGCGAAGGCCGAGATGGTCGTCACGCTCAGCCCGTTCATGGCCAACATGGAATTCAGCGACGTGCTGCTGCCCATCGCGCCCTGGACCGAGACGCCCGGCACCTTCGTCAACGCCGAAGGCCGCGTGCAGTCGTTCCACGCCGTGGTCAAGCCGCTGGGCGAGACCCGTCCGGCGTGGAAGGTGCTGCGCGTGCTGGGCAACCTGGCGGGCCTGCCGGGCTTCGACTTCGACTCCGCCAACGAGGTGCTGGCCGCCGCGCGCGGTGCGCAGGACAAGGACCAGCCGATGGTGCAGGGCGCCGCGCTGTCCAACCGGACCTCCGCCGCCGTCGACCTGTCGGCCGCCGCCGGCACGCCGGTCGCCGCCGCCATCTACCAGCTCGACTCGGTCGTGCGCCGTGCCGAATCGCTGCAGCTCACCGCCGACGGCCAGGCCGCGCTGCCGCCGTCGCAGCGTGCGGTCCACGAGCGCCGTGAACCGGAGGTGCTCGCATGATCGACACGATCTACGGCTTCGGCAACGGCCTGATCGCCGCGCCCTGGTGGACCGCCGCCGGCTGGCCGGTGGTGTGGACGCTGATCAAGATCGTCCTGGTGGTGCTGCCGCTGATGGGCGCCGTCGCGTACCTCACGCTGTGGGAGCGCAAGGCCATCGGCTTCACGCAGATCCGCGTCGGCCCCAACCGCATCGGCCCGCTGGGCCTGCTGCAGCCGATCGCCGACGCGTTCAAGCTGCTGACCAAGGAAATCATCCTTCCCACGGTCGCCAACAAGGGCCTGTTCCTGCTGGGCCCGATCATGACCATCATGCCGGCGCTGGCCGCGTGGGTGGTGATCCCCTTCGGCCCCGAGGTCGCGCTGGCCAACATCAACGCCGGCCTGCTGTTCATCATGGCCATCACCTCGCTGGAGGTGTACGGGGTCATCATCGCCGGCTGGGCGTCCAACTCGAAGTACGCCTTCCTGGGCGCGCTGCGCGCGTCGGCCCAGATGGTGAGCTACGAGATCGCCATGGGCTTCGCGCTGGTGGTGGTGCTGATGGTGACGGGCAGCCTGAACATGACCGACGTGGTGATGTCGCAGGGTCGCGGCTACTTCGCCGACCGCAACATCAACTTCCTGTCGTGGAACTGGCTGCCGCTGCTGCCGATCTTCGTGGTCTATTTCATCTCGGGCCTCGCCGAGACCAACCGCCACCCGTTCGACGTGGTGGAAGGCGAGTCCGAGATCGTCGCGGGCCACATGATCGAGTACTCGGGCATGAGCTTCGCCATGTTCTTCCTGGCCGAGTACGCCAACATGTGGCTGGTCTCGATCCTGGCGGTGATCATGTTCCTGGGCGGCTGGCTGCCCCCGATCGACGCGCCGCTGCTCAACTGGATCCCCGGCTGGATCTGGCTCGGCCTCAAGACCTTCGCGGTCGTCACCGTGTTCCTGTGGGTGCGTTCCACGTTCCCGCGCTACCGCTACGACCAGATCATGCGTCTGGGCTGGAAGATCTTCATCCCCGTCACGCTGGTCTGGCTGGTCGTGGTCGGCGCCTGGATGCAAACCTCCTACAACATCTGGAAGTAAGCGGATGTCTACCGAAACCCTGAGCCGCCCCTCGGCCTTCTCGCTCAAGGACTTCCTCTCCAGCTTCATGCTGGTGGAGCTGTTCAAGGGCCTGCGCATCACGGGCAAGTATTTCTTCGCCCGCAAGATCACGGTGCAGTTCCCGGAAGAGAAGACGCCCCTGTCGCCGCGTTTCCGCGGCCTGCACGCGCTGCGCCGCTACGAGAACGGCGAGGAGCGCTGCATCGCCTGCAAGCTGTGCGAGGCCGTGTGCCCCGCGCTGGCCATCACCATCGAGAGCGACCAGCGCGCCGACGGCACCCGCCGCACCACGCGCTACGACATCGACCTCACCAAGTGCATCTTCTGCGGCTTCTGCGAGGAGAGCTGCCCGGTCGACTCGATCGTCGAGACGCACATCCTCGAGTACCACGGCGAAAAGCGCGGCGACCTGTACTACACCAAGGACATGCTGCTGGCCGTGGGCGACCGCTACGAGGCCGAGATCGCCGAGCGCAAGGCCGCCGACGCCAAGTACCGCTGAACGCCGGACGACAAGAACACCATGGACATCAAGACCGGCTTCTTCTATCTCTTCTCGGCGGTGCTGCTGTTCGCCGCGTTCCGCGTCATCACCGCGCGCAACCCGGTGTATGCCGCGCTGTACCTGGTGCTGGCGTTCTTCCAGGCCGCCGCGGTCTGGATGCTGCTCAAGGCCGAGTTCCTGGCCATCTCGCTGGTGCTGGTGTACGTCGGCGCGGTGATGGTGCTGTTCCTCTTCGTCGTGATGATGCTGGACATCAACCTCGACTCGCTGAGCGCCGGGTTCTGGAAGCACTTCCCGATCGCGGGCACCGTGGGCGTGATCATCGCGCTCGAGATGGCGTGGGTGTTGATGGGCGGTTTCCGCACCGTCGAGGAACCGCGCGCGGGCCCGGCCGCCGTGCAGGCGGCCACGCAGGTCGCGACCAACGGCGTGGCCCAGGTCTCCAACACCAAGGAGCTGGGCAAGCTGCTCTACACCGAGTACCTGTACCCGCTGGAGATCGCGGCCGTGATCCTGCTGGTGGCCATCGTCGCCGCCATCGCCCTCACGCTGCGCCAGCGCAAGGACAGCAAGCACATGGACCCCGGCGAGCAGGTGAAGGTGCGCGCGCGCGACCGCCTGCAGGTCATCAAGATGCCGCCGGTGGTGGCGCCGGCGCCGCAGCCGGAACCCGCCGCGGCCGCCGCCGAAGGGAGCAAGGCATGAGCGTCACCCTGGGCCACTTCCTGTCGCTCGGCGCGATCCTGTTCGCGCTGTCCGTCGTCGGCATCTTCCTGAACCGCCGCAACCTGATCGTGCTGCTGATGGCCATCGAGCTGATGCTGCTGGCGGTCAACATGAACTTCGTGGCGTTCTCCTACTACCTGGGCGACATGCACGGCCAGGTGTTCGTGTTCTTCATCCTCACCGTGGCCGCCGCCGAATCGGCGATCGGCCTGGCCATCCTGGTGCTGCTGTTCCGCAACAAGTCGAACATCAACGTCGAAGAACTGAACGCGCTCAAGGGCTGACCCAGGAAGCCCTGGGCGAAAAAGAAACATGAGTCAGACACTCTCCGCATCGACCCTGCTCGCCGTCCCGCTGGCTCCGCTGGTGGGATCGGTGATCGCGGGCATCTTCGGCACCAGCTTCGGCGGCAACTGGATCGGCCGGCGCCTGTCGCACACCTTCACCATCCTGGGCGTGCTGGTGGCGTTCATCCTGAGCGCCATGACGCTCAAGAGCGTGGCGCTGGACGGCGCCCGCTTCAACGAGACCCTCTACGAATGGATGGTGGTCGGCGGCCTGAAGATGGAGATCGGCTTCCTGGTCGACGGCCTCACGGCCATGATGATGTGCGTGGTGACCTTCGTGTCGCTGATGGTCCACATCTACACCATCGGCTACATGGAAGAGGACGACGGCTACAACCGCTTCTTCGCCTACATCTCGCTGTTCACCTTCTCGATGCTCATGCTGGTCATGAGCAACAACTTCCTGCAGCTGTTCTTCGGCTGGGAAGCGGTGGGCCTGGTGTCGTACCTGCTGATCGGCTTCTGGTTCAACAAGCCCTCGGCCATCTTCGCCAACATGAAGGCCTTCCTGGTCAACCGGGTGGGCGACTTCGGCTTCATCCTGGGCATCGGCCTGATCGCCGCCTACGCGGGCACCCTCAGCTATTCCGAGACCTTCGCCAAGACCGCCGAACTGGCGGCGATGAAGTTCCCGGGCACCGAGTGGATGCTGGTCACCGTCATCTGCATCTGCCTGTTCATCGGCGCGATGGGCAAGAGCGCGCAGTTCCCGCTGCACGTGTGGCTGCCCGACTCGATGGAAGGCCCGACCCCGATCTCCGCGCTGATCCACGCCGCCACCATGGTGACGGCCGGCATATTCATGGTGGCGCGCATGTCGCCCATCTTCGAGCTGTCCGATACGGCGCTGTCGTTCATCCTGGTCATCGGCGCCATCACGGCCCTGTTCATGGGCTTCCTGGGCATCATCCAGAACGACATCAAGCGCGTCGTCGCGTACTCCACGCTCTCGCAGCTGGGCTACATGACGGTGGCGCTGGGCGCCTCGGCCTACTCGGTGGCGGTGTTCCACCTGATGACGCACGCGTTCTTCAAGGCGCTGCTGTTCCTGGCCGCGGGCTCGGTGATCATCGGCATGCACCACAACCAGGACATCCGCTGGATGGGCGGCGTGCGCAAGTACATGCCGATCACCTGGATCACCTCGCTGCTCGGTTCGCTGGCGCTGATCGGCACGCCGCTGTTCTCCGGCTTCTATTCCAAGGACAGCATCATCGAGGCGGTGCACGAGAGCCACCTGCCGGGCGCGAGCTTCGCCTACTGGGCGGTGCTGATCGGCGTGTTCGTCACGGCGTTCTATTCCTTCCGCATGTACTTCCTGGTGTTCCACGGCAAGGAGCGCTTCGACCAGGTGCCGGCGCACGAGCACGATCCGTCCGAGGAGCCCGATCCGCACCACCACCAGGACGAGCACCACACCCCGCACGAGTCGCCCTGGGTGGTCACCGCGCCGCTGCTGCTGCTGGCCTTCCCCTCGGTGGTGATCGGCTTCCTCACCATCGGCCCGATGGTGCACGGCGACTTCTTCAAGGACGCGATCTTCGTGGACGCGGCCCGCCACCCGGCGATGAAGGAGCTGGGCGAGATGTTCCACGGCCCGCTGCAGATGGCGCTGCACGCCTTCTCCACGCCGGTGCTGTACCTGGCCATCGCCGGCGTCGCGCTCGCCTACTACATGTACATGGTCAACCCGGCGCTGCCCGAGCGCATCGCCGCGATGTTCCGCCCGGTCTACCGGCTGCTGGACAACAAGTACTACATGGACTGGATCAACGAGAACGTGCTGGCCCGCGCCGCGCGCGGACTGGGCATCGGCCTGTGGAAGGGCGGCGACCAGGGTGTCATCGACGGCGCGATGGTCAACGGCAGCGCCCGCCTGGTGGCCGCGTTCGCCGGCGTCGTGCGCCGCGTGCAGTCCGGCTACATCTATCACTACGCACTGGCCATGATCGTCGGGGTCTTCATCCTGATGACCTGGTTCGTCTGGCTCGCCCGATAAGGAGAACAAGAAAGTGGGTCTTCTGAGCCTAGCCATCTGGACGCCGATCGTGTTCGGCACGGTGCTGCTGGCGATGGGGCGCGACGAGCACGCGCGCGCCGTCCGCTGGATCGCCCTGATCGGCTCCATCATCAGCTTCCTGGTTACGCTGCCGCTGTTCGAGCGCTTCGACCGCGCCAGCGCCGGCATGCAGTTCGTCGAGCGCACGCCCTGGATCGAGCGCTTCAACGTCAACTACCACCTGGGCCTGGACGGCATCTCGTTCTGGTTCGTGCTGCTCACGGCCTTCATCACGGTCGTCGTGGTGATCTCGGCGTGGGAGGTGATCACCGAGCGCGTCAACCAGTACATGGGCGCGTTCCTGATCCTGTCGGGGCTGATGGTCGGCGTGTTCTGCGCGCTGGACGCGATGCTGTTCTTCGTGTTCTTCGAAGCCACGCTGATCCCGATGTACCTGATCATCGGCATCTGGGGCGGACCGAACAAGATCTACGCGGCGTTCAAGTTCTTCCTGTACACGCTGCTCGGTTCGCTGCTGATGCTGGTCGGACTGGTCTACCTGTACAGCAAGTCCGGCGGCAGCTTCGACATCATGACCTGGCACCAGCTGCCGCTGCCGATGAACGCGCAGACGCTGCTGTTCTTCGCCTTCTTCGCGGCCTTCGCGGTGAAGGTGCCGATGTGGCCGGTGCACACCTGGCTGCCCGACGTGCACGTGGAGGCGCCCACCGGCGGTTCCGCCGTGCTGGCGGCCATCATGCTGAAGCTGGGCGCCTACGGCTTCCTGCGCTTCTCGATGCCGATCGCGCCGGACGCCTCGCGCGAGTGGGCCTGGTTCATCATCGCGCTGTCGGTCGTCGCCATCCTCTACGTGGGCCTGGTCGCGCTGGTGCAGCAGGACATGAAGAAGCTGGTGGCCTATTCGTCGGTCGCGCACATGGGCTTCGTGACCCTGGGCTTCTTCATCTTCAACCCGCTCGGCGTGGCCGGCGGCCTGGTGCAGATGATCGCCCACGGCTTCGTCTCCGGCGCCATGTTCCTGTGCATCGGCGTGCTGTACGACCGGGTGCATTCGCGCGAGATCGCGAGCTACGGCGGCGTGGTCAACACCATGCCCAACTTCACCGCGTTCGCGCTGCTGTTCGCCATGGCCAACTGCGGCCTGCCGGCCACCGCGGGCTTCGTCGGCGAGTGGATGGTGATCCTGGGCGCGGTCAAGGCCAACTTCTGGCTGGGCCTGGCCGCCGCCAGCGCGCTGATCTGGGGCGCCGCCTACACGCTCTGGATGTTCAAGCGCGTCTATCTCGGCCCGGTGGCCAACGACGACGTGCGCCAGCTCACCGACATCAACGCGCGCGAGTTCCTGATGCTGGGCCTGCTCGCCGTCGCCGTGCTGTACATGGGCATCCACCCGAAACCCTTCACCGACATCATGGACGCCTCGGTCGCCGGCTTCCTCAAGCATGTCGCCGTGACCAAACTGAACTGACGGAACCGCCCACATGCTCGACAAACTGAGTCTGGTCGTCGTCTCGCCCGAGATCCTGTTGCTGGTGATGGCCTGCGTCATCGCCCTGGTCGACCTGGGCGTGAAGAGCCGCCTGCGCGGCCTGACCTACTGGCTGACGCTGGCCACGCTGGCCGCCGCGGCCTTCGCCACCGCCGACATGGCGATGGACGGCCGCACCTTCTACGCCTTCGGCAAGATGGTCGTGAGCGATCCCATGGGCAACTGGCTCAAGTGCTTCGCCACGCTCGCCCTGATGGTCACGCTGGTGTACGCGCGGCCGTACGCGGCCGACCGCGACATGCTGCGCGGCGGCGAGCTGTTCACGCTGTCCATGCTCTCCCTGCTGGGCATGTACGTGATGATCTCCGGCAGCAACTTCCTGGTGATCTACCTGGGCCTGGAACTGATGACGCTGTGCAGCTACGCCCTGGTGGCGCTGCGCCGCGACAACGACGTGGCCACCGAGGCGGCCATGAAGTACTTCGTGCTCGGCGCCATGGCCAGCGGCTTCCTGCTCTACGGCATGTCCATGCTGTACGGCGCCACCGGCTCGCTGGACATCAACGAGGTGTTCTCCGCCATCGCCAGCGGCCGCATCAACCACCAGGTGCTGGTGTTCGGCCTGGTGTTCATCGTCGCCGGTCTGGGCTTCAAGCTGGGTGCCGCGCCGTTCCACATGTGGATCCCGGACGTGTACACCGGCGCACCCACGGCGATCACGCTGATGATCGGCTCTGCGCCGGAGCTGGCCGCGTTCGCCATCGCCATCCGCCTGCTGGTGGAAGGCCTGATCCCGCTGGCGATCGACTGGCAGCAGATGCTGCTGGTGCTGTCCGTGGCTTCGCTGCTGGTGGGCAACCTGGCCGCCATCGCGCAGACCAACCTCAAGCGCATGCTGGCCTACTCCACCATCGCGCAGATGGGCTTCGTGGTGCTGGGCCTGTCCGCGGGCGTCGTCGGCGGCAACACCGCCAACGCCCAGTACGCCTACAGCGCGTCGATGTTCTACATCGTCACGTACGTGCTCACCACGCTGGGTGCGTTCGGCATCATCCTGCTGCTGGCGCGCGAGGGCTTCGAGAGCGACCAGATCGCCGACCTGGCCGGCCTGAACCAGCGCAGCCCGCTGTACGCCGGCATCATGGCCATCTGCATGTTCTCGCTGGCCGGCGTGCCGCCGCTGGTGGGCTTCTACGCCAAGCTGCTGGTGCTGCAGTCGCTGGTCGCTTCCGGCCAGGCCCTCTACATCGGCATGGCGGTGTTCGCGGTCATCGCTTCGCTGATCGGCGCCTTCTACTACCTGCGCGTGGTCAAGGTGATGTACTTCGACTCGCCGATCACGGCCACCACCGTCTCGGCGCCGGCCGACGTGCGCGTGGTGCTGTCGCTCAACGGCGCGCTGGTCCTGGTTTTGGGCATCCTGCCCGGCGGGCTGATGGCCCTGTGCGCCGACGCGGTCATCAAGACCCTGGCGACCTGATCCGGCCGGCGTGTCCCAGACGGCCTCCATCTGGCTGGTGATCGTGGCCGCCTTCGTGGCCGCCAACCTGCCGTTCATCCTCGACCGCCACCTGCTCGCGGTGTGGCCGCTCAAGGCGTCCAAGGCGCTGCCCGTGCGCCTGGGCGAGCTGGTGGCCTGGTACTTCATCGTGGGCGGGGTCGGCCTCGCGCTCGAGCAGCGGGCGGGGCAGATCGCCCCGCAGGGCTGGGAGTTCTACGCCATCACCGGCGCGCTGTTCCTCACCTTCGCCTTCCCGGGCTTCGTCTGGCGCTACCTGCGCAAGCATCGCCGTGGCTGACGAACCAGACGACGGCCACCTGCGCGAGAGGACGGTCTCGTCGGAGCCGCTGTTCCAGGGCCATTTCCTGAAGGCGGTGCGCGACCACGTGCAGCTGCCCGACGGCGGCCACGCCACGCGCGAATTCATCGTCCATCCCGGCGCCGTGATGGTGGTGCCGATGCTGGACGACGGCCGCCTGGTGGTGGAGCGCCAGTACCGCCATCCGGTCGACCGCGTGATGATCGAGTTCCCGGCCGGCAAACTGGATCCGGGCGAGGACCACCTCGCCTGCGCGCGGCGCGAGCTGCGCGAGGAGACCGGCTACTCGGCCCGCGAGTGGGCCCATGCCGGCCAGCTGCATCCCGTCATCTCGTATTCCACCGAGTTCATCGACGTGTGGTTCGCGCGCGGCCTCACGCCGGGCGAGCGCCGGCTGGACGCGGGCGAGTTCCTCGACGTGTTCGCCGCCACGCCGCAGCAGCTGATGGACTGGACCCGATCGGGGGAGCTCACCGACGCCAAGACGCTCATCGGACTGCTGTGGCTGCAGAACGTCATGGCGGGCACGTGGACATTGGACTGGCGCCGATAATCCCGGCCATGAAGGTCCTGAACCTCCAGTGCGCCCACCAGCACGCCTTCGAAGGCTGGTTCGGCTCGGAAGACGACTTCCAGGCCCAGCTGGAGCGTGGGCTGGTCGAGTGCCCGATCTGCGGCGACACGGCGGTCGCCAAGCTGCCCAGCGCGCCGCGCCTCAACCTGGGTGCCCAACCCGCGCCGGCGGCCGGCAAGCAGCAGCAGGAAGTCGCCAACGTGCCCGATCCCGCCGCCATGCAGGCCGCCTGGCTGAAGATGGTGCGCCACGTCATGGCCAACACCGAGGACGTGGGCGAGCGCTTCACCGAGGAAGCCCGCCGCATCCACTACGGCGAGAGCGAGGAGCGCGGCATCCGCGGCCAGGCCTCGGCCGAGCAGACGCAGGAGCTGCTGGAAGAGGGCATCGGCGTGCTGCCGCTGCCCATCCCCAAGGCCCTCAAGGGCCCGATCCAGTAGGCCCCGGGCCGATCACTCGGCCTTGATGCCCTGTTCGCGCACCACGCGCGTGAACAGCTTGATCTCCTGCGACACCAGCTTGTCCAGCTCGGCACCCGGGCCGGCGACCACGTTGATGCCTTGCCCGTCCAGGCGCGTCTTCACCGCCGGGTCGGCCAGCGCCGCCGCGGTGGCGGCGTGCAGCTTGCCGATAACGGCGGCGGACGTGCCGGCCGGCACGAACATGCCCACCCAGGTGTCGGCCTCGTAGCCGGACACGGTCTCGCCCATGGTCTGCACGTTCGGCAGCAGCGAGGTGCGCTTCTGCGAGGTGATGGCGATGGCCTTGAGCTTGCCGGTCTTCAGGTGCGGAACGATGCCGCCCAGCGTGCCGAGCACGGCGGGCACCTGGTTGCCGATCACATCCGTCATCGCCGGGCCCGCGCCCTTGTAGCCGACGTGGGTCAGCGGATGCTTGCTCATCGACTCCAGCACGGCGCCCGCGAAGTGGCCCGGCGAACCCACGCCGCCGGTGGCGTACTGGCGGAACTTGGGGTCTTTCGCGCCGAGCGCCAGCCACTCCGCGAGGTTGCTGGCCGGCACCGACGGATGCACGGCCAGCACCTGCGGCAGCTGGCCGACCAGCGTGACGCCTTTCAGGTCCTTCTCGGTGTCGAAGGGCAGCGAAGGCATCAGCGCCTGGTTGATGCTGTGAGACGAAACGGTGAAGAGCACCGTGTAGCCGTCGGCCGGCGACTTGGCGACGTAGCTGGTGGCGATGGTGCCGCCTGCACCCGGCCGGTTCTCCACGATCACCGACTGCCCGAGCTTCTCCGACAGCTTGTCGCTGATGGCGCGCGCGGCGGCGTCCGCGCCGCCGCCCGGCGCGAAGGTGACGACCAGCTTCACGGGCTGGCGCGCCGGGAATTCAGTCTGCGCGAAGGCCGGTACGGCGTGGGCCAGGCCCGCCAGCGCGAGCAGGGCGATGTTCAGGGATCTCATGCGGTGTCTCCATCGTTGTCCGCGGGACTATAGGAAGGCCCGCCGCGCCGCACCACTACGAAATACCGCTATCGGTATCGTCCGCCGCGATGGCTGGCCGGTCCCAGTCGGCGGAAGCGACGAGTTCCTCGACGACTTCGCGCAGCACCTCGCGCACGCTCATCGCGGCGGGCGAGACGTAGGCCAGGCGCGAATGCGCCAGCGTCGCGCGGCGCACCAGGCGCGGCGTGATGAGCGTCGCCTGGAGCTCCTGCGCCGACGCCTGCGAGGCCAGCGCCGAGCGCGGCACGATGGTGCCCGCCGCGCCCTGGGCCACCATCAGCAGCAGCGTCTGGATCGAACTGGCCTGGGCCTTGACGACGGGCACCACGCCGGCTTCCGCGAACGCGCGGTCGACCAGGTGGCGCAGCGTGGTCGCGTGCGTGGTCAGCATCAGCGGCACACCGGCGAGCATCGGCAGTTGCACTTCGCCTGGCGGCAGCACCCGCGCGCGGCGCGGCTGCACGAAGTACAGCGACTCTTCCAGCAACGCCTCGCCGTGAACGCCGGGCAGGGCGCTGTCGTCCACCAGGACGCTCAGGTCCACGTGCTGGTTGATCAGGTGCGCCGCCAGGAACGAGCTCGGGCTCTCGTACACCTCCAGCACGATGCGCGGGAAGCGCCGCTCCAGCGCCGCCACCAGAGGACCGACGAGCACCAGCGCCAGGCTGCTGGGCAGGCCGAGCTTGACCGGGCCGCCGACCTCCTCGACCGAGTTCTTCACCACGTTGGGCGCGTCGTCGGCCAGCTTGAGCAGCTGCTTGGCGTGGCTGTACAGCGCCAGGCCCGCGGGCGTGGGCTTCACGCCGCGCACGCTGCGGTGCAGGAGCTGCACGTCCAGCTCCTGCTCGAGCTGGCCCATCTGCTGGCTGAGCGCCGGCTGCACCACGTGCACCAGCGACGCGGCCCGCGAGACCGAGCCCGAGTCCACCACCGCGACGAAATAACGCAGCTGCCGAAGTTCCATTGCTGTTGGCCGCGGGCGGCGGCTCGGTGGCAGCAGCGGCGCGAAGCTAGCGCGTGGCCGCTTCGCCGTGCTGGATGACCACGCCCGCGCTCACCCATTCCTTGATCTGGCCGGGAGAGTAGCCGAACTCGGACAGCACCTCGCGCGTGTGCTGGCCGAACAGGGGCGGCGCCATGCGGATGCTGCCGTCGCGCAGGCCGTCCATGCGGATCGGGTTGCCGACCTGCTCCACGTTGCCCAGCGTCGGATGCTCGAACTGCTCCACCAGGCCGGTGTGGCGCACCTGCGGCTCGTCGAAGGCGTCGGCCAGGTTGTTGATCGGGCCCGCGGGGATGCCGACGTCCACCATGCGCTGGGTCCAGTACGCGCGGTCCTGATCGCGCAGGCGCTCCTCGATCAGGCCCTTGAGCTCGGTGCGGTGCTTCACGCGGTCGGCGTTGGTGAGGAAGCGCGAATCGGCGACGAGTTCGTCCAGGCCGATCATCCGCGCGAGCTTCACCCACTGGTCCTGCGTGGCCGCGCCCACGGTCAGCGGACCGTCCTTCGCCTCGAACACGCCGTAGGGCGCGATGACCGGGTGCACGTTGCCCGCGGGGCCGGGCACCTCGCCCAGCGAGAGGTAGCGCTGGCCCTGCACGCTGAGCAGGCCCATGAGGCTGGCCAGCAGCGAGGTCTCGACCTTCTGGCCGCGGCCGCTGCCGTGGCGCTGGATCACGGCGCCGAGGATCGCGAGCGCGGTCCACATCCCGGAGGTGAGGTCGCCGATCGCGACGCCCACGCGCTGCGGACCCGAGTCGGGCGTGCCGGTGAAGCTCATGAAACCCGAGAAGCCCTGCGCCACCTGGTCGAAGCCGGGCCAGCTGGCCTTCGGGCCTTCGCTGCCGAAGCCGGTGATGGTGCCCATGATCAGGCCCGGGTTCACCGCCTGCAGCGATTCCAGCGAGAGGCCCATCTGGTCCATCACGCCGGGCCGGAAGTTCTCGACCAGGATGTCCACCCGGCCGGCCATGTCCTTGAGGATGCGCAGGCCGTCTTGGCTGCGGAAATTCACCGCGATGCTCTTCTTGTTGCGGTTGCCGCACAGGTAGTACACGCTGGTGTCGCCCGCGAACGGGCCCCACTCGCGCACCATGTCGCCGCCCGGGGCCGGCTCGACCTTGATGACCTCGGCGCCGAGGTCGCCGAGGATCATGGCGCAGAACGGGCCGGACAGCGCGCGGGAGAGGTCCAGCACGCGCAGGCCGGACAGGGGCAGGGAATGGCTCATGGATTCGGTCGGGAAACGGGAGGAGGGCGCCGGCTCAGCGGCCGCTGAACACCGGAGTGGTCTTGTCGCGGAACGCCTGGATGCCGGCCTTGTAGTCCTCGGTGTCGGCGAAGGCGTAGCTGGCCAGGCGCTCCTCGCGCGTGAGCGGCCGGCCGGCCATCAGGCGGCGCAGCTGCTGCTTGTTGGCGCGCGCGGCCAGCGGCGCGCCGCGCGCGATGCGCCGCACGCACGCGAACGCCGTCTCGGCCACCGCGCCGTCGTCCACGACACGCGTGAGCAGGCCCTTGGCGAAGGCTTCCTTCGCCGACAGGATCGCGCCTTCGAAGACCAGCTCCGCCGTGACGGCCGGGCCGGCCAGGCGGAACAGCCATTGCATCTCATGCGGCGCGAGCGGGAAGCCGAGGATGTTCACCGGGATGCCCAGCTGCGCGCCGAGCCCGGCGATGCGGATGTCGCACACCGAGGCGATCTCCAGGCCGCCTCCCACGCAGGCGCCTTCGATCAGCGCCACCACCGGCACCGGGCATTCGTCGATGGCGGACAGCGCGCCGTAGACGACGGTCTCGTGGAAATGCGCCACCTGTTCGCGCGTGCTGCGCACCGTCTCGAACTCGGTGATGTCCGCGCCGGCGGCGAAGCCTTCGCCGGCCTCGCCGCGGATCACGACGCAGCGCAGATCGGGGTCGGCGTTCAGTTCCCGGAAGGCCTGCTCCAGGGCCTGCCACATGGCGACGTTCAGCGCGTTGCGCTTGCCGGGGTTGGCGATGGTGATCGTGGCGACGCCGTCGTCGCTCTGCACCTGGATGCCGGCGCGCGGTCCGTTCTCAGCTTGCATCGGGGCATGGTAGCCCGGGGATCCGCGGCGGAAAACTACGGATGCGCGATGCTGGTATCGGGCAAACCGATGGCCTCAGGCCAGCGCGTCGGCCCAGATGTTGCGCGCCCAGCTCCAGGCGTAGACGCCTTCCAGCTCGGTGGCATCGGGCGACAGGCCGCCCGAGCCCGGCACCACGCGCCAGGTCTTCTCCGCCGGGGCGTACTCGTGCACGCTGGCCACGTGCATCACGCGCTTGTCGTCCACGAAGCTGTAGCAGGTGTTGGTGAGCATCGGCGCGGCCGGCACTTCCCAGCCCATCAGTCGGGCCACGATCGCGGCGGCCGCCACCTTGGCGTGGTTGTTCGCCATGTGCGCGCTCTTGGGCATGCCCGAGGCCGCGAGGATGGAATCGCCGACCACGTGCACGTCCTTCGCCGCGGTGGATTCGAAGGTCTGGTAGTCCACGCCGCACCAGCGGTTGGACGCCTGGTTGGCCAGGCCCGACTGCACGGCGACCAGGCCCGCGCGCATCGGCGGCAGCACGTTCATCACGTCGGCGCGCACGTCGTCCTGCAGGTCGAACCTGATCTTCTTGTTCGCCACGTCCACGCCCAGCGCCTTGTGGCTGGCGCGGTATTCGACGATTCCCGGGTACAGGTCGGCCCAGGCCTTCCTGAACAGCGCGGGCTTGGATGTGATGTCCGGGTTGGCGTCCAGCACCAGCACCTTGCTGCGCGGCTTGGCGTTCCTGAAATGGAACGCGACCTGGCAGGCCCGCTCGTACGGGCCGGGCGGGCAGCGGTAGGGCTGCTCGGGGATGGCGATGGCGTACACGCCGCCATCGGGCATGGCCTCGAGCTGGCGGCGCAGGGCCACGGTCTCGGGGCCGGCCTTCCAGGCCTGCAGCACGGCGCCCGAGGCCTGCGCCGCGGCCAGGCCTTCGATGCGATCCAGCTGCAGGTCGACGCCGGACGAGACCACCAGCTTGTCGTAGCGGATCTGCCGGCCGCCCGCGAGCGTCACCGTCTTGCCCGTGGTGTCGATGGAGCGCACCGAGTCGCGCACCAGCGTGACCCCATGGCGCGTCGCCAGGCCGGACAGCGGCGTGGTGATCTGCTGCATCGTCGCGCTGCCGCCCAGCACCAGGTTGGACAGCGGGCAGGAGATGAAATCGGCCTGCGGCTCGAGCAGCGTGACGTCCACCTTGCGGTCGGAGAACAGCCGCACGTAGCGGGCCGCGGTGGCGCCGCCGTAGCCGCCGCCGACCACCACCACCTGCGGCCGCGAGCCGACGACGTTCGCGCAACCGGCCAGCGCGGCGACGCCCGCGGCGCCGGACATCTTCAGAATCGTTCGACGTTGCATGCGGGTCTCCCTCACTTGGGTTGGCGCGAGAAATAGGTGGCGATCTGTTCCAGCTGGGCGTCGCTGTAGCCCTTGGTGAGCTGGTGCATGATCGTCGCGGGCCTGGCGCCCGAGCGGAAGGCGCGCAGCTGCTCCAGCATCGCGTCCCTGTTCATGCCGGCCAGCGGGGGCAGGGCATTGCCGACGGTGCGGCCCTGGGTGCCGTGGCAGTTGGCGCACGTCGCGGCCAGGCCGGCGGCCTGCAGGGTCTGGGCGTCCTGGGCCTGGACGGGGAAGGCCAGTGCCGCGACGACGGCGGCGATGGTGGCGGCGAGCCTGCGCAGTTTCATGGGCACTCCATGTACGGATGGGCGGCGCGACTATAGGTCGGCGCACCGTGAGCGTGCAACTTCGCCTCGGCTGTCACCCGGAAGTTCACGGGAGACCTCGTTGCGCAGCAGCTCTTTACAAAGCTGACGTACGCCGGATGCACGAGCGTGGAACACTGCCGCACATCAGGGGAGATTGCCATGTCGCCGATCTTCACGCCGGTGATGGGATGGGTGGCCGCAGCCGGCGCGGCCTTCGCACTCGCGGTCGCCATGCCGCACGAAAGCGCGGTCCTGGGCAAGGTGCCCAGCATCCTGGCCAAGCGCCTGGACCACACGCCCGTGCAGCTGCCGCAGGAGCTGTCGGGCCGCACGCTGGCCCTGGTCGTGTTCCAGGGCCACCAGCGCGAGGAGGCCCACAGCTGGATCGACGGGCTGCAGCTGCGCAACGATGCCTCGATCAAGTGGATCAAGGTGCCGGTGCACAACGACCGCGACGCCTTCGCGCGCGCCGCCGGCCTGGCCGGCACCGACCACGCGTCGGTGCTGGTGCTGGATCGCCACGGCAACGTGCTGGCCCGCGCGCAGGGCCCGTTCGATCGCGACAAGGCGCAGGCCTTGCGCGAGACGCTGCTGGCGCAGAACGACTGACGCGGCCGGCTACAGCCGCAGCCGCTGCGCGTAGCCGGTCATCTCCAGGTAGCCGCGGCCCACGCGGCGGCCGTTGCTGTCCAGCAAATCGGACAGCCCTTCCCAGTACACCGCGCCGGTCGATTGCCGGCTGTCGAGTTCCTGCGCGTCGATGACCGCGCGCACGGTGTAGATGTCCGCCGGCGTCTGCACCATCCATTCCACCGGATAGCTCGCGCCCGAGCGCGGACTGCTCCAGCGACGCTGCGGGCTGAAGCGGTTCTCGCCGCGCGAAGCGATGTAGGTCGTGCCGTTCGCCGCGCGGAACGAACCGCCGTCCCACAGGGCCGAGCCATCCTTGCGACGCAGCTGGAAGGCGGTGAGCGCGCCGCCGTCGTCGAGGTTCATGCCGATCCAGTCCCAGCCCACCGCGTCCGGGTGCATCAGCGCCTCGCTCCACTCGTGGTCCAGCCAGGCCTTGCCGCGCACCTCGAAGGCGCGGCCCTGCAGGCGGATCGTCCCGGTCGCGCCGAGTTGCGGCACGCTGTAGTAGTAGCTGGCCTGCTCGGCCTGCGGCCCCTTGCGCGAGAGCCCTTGCGCGCCTTGCAGCAGCGGCGGCTGCGACGGTTCGAAGCGCAGGTCGAGCCCGAAGCCGTCGGCCGGCAGCTGCGCGACGTAGCGGCCGTCGGCCCGGCGCTCCAGCTGCCAGTCGCGCAGACGCACGCGCGTGTCGCCTTCCCCGGCCTGCGCCACGCCGAAGCCCTGGCGCGCGATGCGCTGGTCGTGCCAGAGGCGCCGGCCCTGCACGTCGGTGAGGGCCGCGTGCGCGAATACCAGTTGCTTCGCGGCGAACTTCGAGTCCATCGCCTGCGTGGCATCGACGCGCGAGCGGAAGAAGGTGAGCTGGAAGCCGAACTCGCGTCCCTCGCTGCCGGCGAAGCCGGTGATGTACCACCACTCGGTGCGCAGGTCGGGATGCGCGCCGTGGTCGCGCGGGAATTGCAGGGTGCGCGGCGGCAGCGCGTGCGCGGCGGGCCAGGCCAGGGCGGGCAGGGTGGCGATCAGCTCGCGGCGGCGCATCACCAATCCTCCTTCACCGCCAGCACCGCGTCGCGTCCGGCGGCGGCGCGACCGGCCAGCCAGGCCGTCACGGTGCCGGCCGCGACCACGGCCAGCGCGAGCGCGAGCAAGCGGAGCCAGGGCACGAGCAGGTCCATGGTCCAGTGGAAGCTCTGCGGATTGACGACGTGCACCAGCACCACCGACACCGCCAGGCCGAGCGCGACGCCGGCCGCCGCGCCCACCAGCGTCCAGGCCGCGCCTTCGCCGGCGACCACCGCGAGGATCTGCCGCCGCGTCAGCCCCAGGTGCGCGAGCAGGCCGAACTCCTTGCGGCGCGCCAGCACCTGCGCGCTGAAGCTGGCCGCCACGCCGAACAGGCCGATGCCGATCGCGACCGCCTGCAACCAGTAGGTGACCGCGAAGCTGCGGTCGAAGATGCGCAGCGAGGTCGCGCGCAGCTCGGCGGCCGAGGCGAACTCCAGCAGCGCGCCCGCCGGCCCGGCCAGCTCGCGCAAGCGCGCCTGCACGGCCGACGCGTCCGCGCCCGGCGCGAGCCACAGCTGCAGGTCGTTGACGCGGCGGTCGCCGGTGAGGCGCTGGTAGTCGGCCTGGCGCAGCATCACGGCGCCGCTCTGGCGCACGTAGTCGCGCCACACGCCGGCCACGACGAAGCGGCTGTCGCCGTCGTCGGTGCGCGGCAGGCCGAGCGCGGCATCGAGCAGCGGCAGGCCGGCGCCCAGTCGCGCGCCGTGCAGATCGACCATCGCCTCGCTGACGAACACCGGCACGCGGCCCGGAGGCACCGGCGCGGGCGAGCCCACCAGCGGCAACTCTCGCGCGGCATCGCCGAGCGGCCGCGCGAGCAGCGCGACGGCCGGACGGCGCGGATCGGGCAGCAGCGATCGCGCGCGCTGCGTGGCGACGCGTTCCACGCCGGGCAACTTCGCTGCGGCCGCGACCAGGCCTTCGTCGAGGAAGGCCGTGTCGCCGGCCGACGAACCGATGGCGGTGCGCACGTACAGGTCGGCCGGGAGCACCACGTCGAGCCAGCGCAGCATCGAGTCGCGAAAGCTCGCCACCATCACCGTGAGCGCTACGGCCAGGCTGAGCGCGGCCACCACGCCGCTGACGGCGACGGCGGCCGTTTCGCGCACGCGGCGCGCGCGCTCGATCGCGAGCAGCGGCAGCACGCGATGCGCCAGGCGCGGCGCGAGGCGGTCGTAGGC